>NZ_LT985349.1 GCF_900290275.1 Prevotella merdae | reverse complement strand
ACAAGTTGGCGGAACACTATGGCATCGACTATGAGAAGATGGGCATATCGGTAAGAGGACATGTCTATTGGGCAGAGTTTGAGGCAGACGATGACATCTGCTTGTTGTCCTTTGACACCGAAAGTGCTTGGTCTGCCTGTGAGGAGTTCTTTGATGAACTGAACAAAGTTCTTGGTGGAGAACTTTCCATCAGTTATCGTGAGATAGAATGTGGATGCGACATTTTCTATGTCCATGACGAGCAAGGCTTCTTCCCAGAGGAATGCTGTGTGAGTTCTTCGGGTGAGCCTTTCGAGGATGCTTGTGAGGACATCTTTGACACTTGCCAAGATGCTATTGCCAAGTGGTGTGAGAAGATGGGTATCTCGCAAGGTGACAGAACCGAAGATGAAATGGTGGACTTCATCAACGGCTATGAGTATGGGAACGTGGACACCTATTTTTATATAAACAAGTTCACGTTTGACTGATGGAAAGATTTGAGACGATAGAGAAAATCCCCACATGGGCATTATGCTACATCATCAATGGCGACCCTACGGGATTGAGTGATGAAGACATCAAGATGGTTGATGGCTTCATGCAGAAATGGCAAGTGGAGATTGTTTCTCCACTCAGCCAAGATGGAAACGCATCATTCTCGCACTATCCTGCCTTTGGACTACCTGCCGAGGTTGAGGATTGCAAGGTGATTTATCATTCGGAGAACCCACAAACTTTATAGAGCTATGTTTGAATACGAAGAATTGACCGACATTATCGGTTGCAGTTGCACACTGCTGATACCCTACAGAGGACGCACAGAAGGT
>NZ_LT985348.1 GCF_900290275.1 Prevotella merdae | reverse complement strand
ACAAGTTGGCGGAACACTATGGCATCGACTATGAGAAGATGGGCATATCGGTAAGAGGACATGTCTATTGGGCAGAGTTTGAGGCAGACGATGACATCTGCTTGTTGTCCTTTGACACCGAAAGTGCATGGTCTGCCTGTGAGGAGTTCTTTGATGAACTGAACAAAGTCCTTGGTGGAGAACTTTCCATCAGTTATCGTGAGATAGAATGTGGATGCGACATTTTCTATGTCCACGACGAGCAAGGCTTCTTCCCAGAGGAATGCTGTGTGAGTTCTTCGGGTGAGCCTTTCGAGGATGCTTGTGAGGACGTCTTTGACACTTGCCAAGATGCTATTGTCAAGTGGTGTGAGAAGATGGGTATCTCGCAAGGTGACAGAACCGATGATGAAATGGTGGACTTCATCAACGGCTATGAGTATGAGAACGAGGACACCTATTATTATATAAACAAGTTCACGTTTGGCTGATGAAAAGATTTGAGACGATAGAGAAAATCCCCACTTGGGCATTATGCTATATTATCAATGGCGACCCTACGGGATTGAGTGATGAGGACATCAAGATGGTTGATGGCTTCATGCAGAAATGGCAGGTGGAGATTGTTTCTCCACTTAGCCAAGACGGAAACGCATCATTCTCGCACTATCCTGCCTTTGGACTACCTGCCGAGGTTGAGGAGTGCAAGGTGATTTATCATTCGGAGAACCCACAAACTTTATAGAGCTATGTTTGAATACGAAGAATTGACCGACATTATCGGTTGCAGTTGCACACTGCTGATACCCTACAGAGGACGCACAGAAGGT
>NZ_LT985347.1 GCF_900290275.1 Prevotella merdae | reverse complement strand
CAACCAGACTGTCACCAGGTTCGATGTCTTGAGCCATCATGCTCTCGCAAATCTCGTCCTCCACATAAGTCTGTATGGCACGCTTCAGAGGACGTGCGCCAAACTGCGGATCGTATCCCTTTGAAGCAAGAAAATCCTTTGCTTCATCCGTTACCTTGATGTTGTAGCCATTCTTTGCTATTCGCTTCGTCAGCTTGTCCAGCTCCACATCCACAATCTGTCGGATGGCCGTGGCGTCCAACTGGTCGAATGTTATAATCTCGTCCAGGCGGTTGAGGAACTCAGGGGCAAACTGGCGCGACAAGGCCTTCTGCACAACCGAACGCGCATACTCCTTCGACTTCTCGCCATCGGCGCCATTTATCGACGAGGCGTTGAAGCCTATGCCATGACTGAAGTCCTTAAGCTGGCGTGTTCCGGCATTCGACGTCATTATTATTATGGTGTTGCGGAAGTCAACCATGCGTCCGTTGCCATCCGTCATTCTACCCTCGTCCAACACCTGCAGCAGCAGGTTGAACACGTCGCCATGCGCCTTCTCAATCTCGTCAAGTAGTACGATAGAGTAGGGATGACGTCGCACACGCTCGGTAAGCTGTCCGCCCTCGCCGTAGCCCACATATCCCGGAGGCGCTCCAACAAGACGCGACGTATTGAACTTCTCCGAATACTCGCTCATGTCGATACGTACCAGAGCGTCCTTTGTGCCGAACATCTGCAAGGCCAGCTGTTGTGCCAAATAAGTCTTGCCCACACCCGTCGGACCAAGGAACATGAACACGCCAATTGGTCGGTTAGGGTCTTTTAGGCCAAGTCGGTTGCGTTGTATACTTCGTACAATCTTGTCCACAGCCTTGTCCTGGGCTATTACGGTTCCCTTCAATGTGCTGCCCAAACGGCGCAGACGGTCGCTCTCCTTCTCTGAGATGCGTTGCAAGGGCACGCCCGACATGGTAGACACAACGCCCTCCACATCCGACGCGTTAACGGTCTCGCGATTGCTGTCGTCGCCCGAAGCCCATTCGTCGTTAAGCTTTCTC
>NZ_LT985346.1 GCF_900290275.1 Prevotella merdae | reverse complement strand
AGGACTACCAGGAATTGTCGGCTACCGATCAGACACAGTACAAGGGCATACATAATCGGGAAATACGAGTGCTGTTCAATATCGACCAGACCATGCTGCCACTAAAAGACAAGGAGAAATATGAAGAGGTGGTGAAGGAAAATGTCGTTGCGAATGAAGACAAGGCATTGCGTAGCCAAGTGAATGACTTCATCCAGAAGATGAAGGACAACCTGATGGCGGTGCGCAAAGACGGAAGCGGAGTGGCACATTATGACACAGAAAAAGATGCCGTGTATATGCCAAAACAAGAAAACTTTGAGCAATATAGCGATTATGTGCAAGAGATGCTGCGCCAAGTGGTGAGTGCTACAGGACATCAACAGCGACTGGCAAGGGAAGGCATGGTGATGAAAAACGGCATTGCACCATCTGAGGATGCCGTGAAGCAAGAGAAACTGGTGGTGGAACTGGCTTCGGGCATCAAGATGATGGAAATGGGAATGACGGCAAAGATTTCCAAGGAGAACATGGGACTGGTGGACTACTGGAACCGCGAATTGAAGGAAAATCCATGTCTGATAGATGCCATAGAGAGTGATGTGAACAATGCCTTGGACGTTATCCGCAAGGCAGAGCGTGGCGAGAAAATTGAATATTCATCCTTGAAGAACGAGCAGCAGACCACCGAGATGCAATCGAAGATGCCCAAGCATTACTTCGTGGCAGACGAGATAGCCAAGCATCCTGACAGCGAACAGAAGTTTGTGGTGATAGTAAGGGATATGGAAAACAAAAGTGCCGATGTGGTATTGCCGGCAGGAGCATCATTGGAAGTGAACAACGAGGTATCGGGCATGAGCAAGCAGCGCATCGAACATGCCTTACAGAAGGAAGGTTTTCTGTCTGTCAAGTTCTACAATCCCGATGGTGCATTAGGTTACCATCCTGATGACGGCTATTTTGCAGGAAAGGACATCACCGTTGCAAGATTGAAGAACTGGCAATTGGAAGACATATCCAAGATAGACGTGAGTGATGCCGTGAGCCAGAGCAAGCAAGTGGGCTTCGACCGCATACAGATGGTGCAGGATGACAACAAGCGTTGGGCAATGTATATCA
>NZ_LT985345.1 GCF_900290275.1 Prevotella merdae | reverse complement strand
TGCCATTGGTAAAGTCCTCTTTGAAAGGAAACCTTTAGGTGAGCTATTTGTTAAGCCCAAACGTCCTCAGAATGACTCCGATGATGGTCAGTTGACCTTATGGGAAAATTTCTTTGGACAGTAGTGATTCCAAAGATTTATTCCCTGTGAATTCGATCTTTGTTATAGTACCCGTTTTAACCGATATGGTAAAGTTAGCATCTTTATAAAATTCATATGTACCATAATCATTAAAAACAACACCTGCAAGAGCAATTTCCTTACCAGAAATTGTAACACCATCTTTGGTTATTTCATTTATTTTACTAACTTTATTGTTTGTGCCCTTATCTGTACCGCCCACAAAGAAAACTGCTTTCCCTTCAGGCGCAAACGAACCTTTTTTGTAGATCTCTATTCTTTTTATATGAGCGGTGCCATAAGTTACTTTCAGCGTATAAACATTTCCTGCATTCTGATACTCTTCATTTATCCAAAAAGTTCTTGGACCAAGGCCACCATTCACTTGATCACTAACCAAGTTTTCGCCTACATATATACTTTGAGAAACTTTCGAATCGTACCCTATTACAACAATTCTTTCCACATCAAAATTAAATTGGGAGAAAGTTAATGTTGCTTCACGATTAAGTAACAAATAAGGGCCTGTACTAACACTAACATAATGATATTCACCCGATAGCGTAATAGCATTATTATCCTTTCCAAACGTTTGAGGCTTATTGGTAGTTTTATCCTTACCAGGGATTTTCCAACCACTATTATCAGCGAAATCCATGGTAATTTCTTGTGCTCTACTTGCAGTCCATACAATAGTTAGCAGCATGATTAATAATAATCTTAACAATTTTCTCATAATTAAAAATAATAGATATTAATGTGTTTATATAAGAATTTAATACTTGTATTGACTTATTTCTAATTGGTTTTCAATAGATTTTAAGCGCACAAAATTAGTACTTTATTTTCAAACAAGAGCATAAGTAAGTGTTAATATGTTTAAAAAAGGACAAAATAGGAGAAATATACTTGGAAGTATGGAGCATATGATAAGAATATTCACTTTATATCCATAAGAGTTATAGACTTTAGCAATCAGTAAGTCAGCTCGTATTATCTATAATGCATTGTCTTTTTGTAAATATGGTTGACTCCCTAAAATGTAAGTGAAATGAAAAAATCATTAGAAGAGACATTAAAGGAAGTTGAATTAAGCAAGGAGATTTATCGTCTTTATGCTTTAGAACACCTTA
>NZ_LT985344.1 GCF_900290275.1 Prevotella merdae | reverse complement strand
CATTATATGTATATTACATTATTATTTACCTTACAGCACTTTCCAAAAGCTTTCAGGCAGGCTGACGTTCTGCACCTGTCGTGCCTCCTCAAACAATGGGGCAATATCATCAGGCTCGAATCCGGCAATGCCGCAACCAATTGGCGTTACAAGGAAATGCTTTTCGGGATGAGCCTTGGCATAGTTGATAAACTCGTCGACATAAGGACGAATGGTATCAACACCTCCTTGCATTGTAGGTATGCCATAGCTTTGGCCTTGCATGCCTACACCCTGCCCCATTATTGCACCAAAACGCAAGCGTGCCACACGTGCCGCTCCGCCACCATGCATACCAGCAAGATTGCTGCCGAAAACAAATACCTCATTCTCTTTAAGGCTGTCAATCCACTCGGGAGTGATGCGCTGTTGTGTTATTCTATCCATATCTTCTGTATTATAATCCATTCCTGTTCCATCCATGTCAACCATTCTTGTCATTTTGGGCATGCCAAGATCGCAAGACATAGGACTTGGCATTGCCTCGCACATAATATCAGACCTTGACATTGGCGACGCGCCATACTCGTTGGCAACAAAATAGCGTTTGAAGTAAGGCACCACAACGTCGTGCATCATCTTGTTGTAACGTTGGGTTACGGCAGACGCACTCATACCCAGCTGCGCTCCAATCTCCTTGCCTTTGAAACCCTCGATAAAGAGCATCTGTAGAATAATGGAATTCTTGCTGTCGCGACCATAAAACTTCAGACAAATCTCGTTGATGGTATGACGGAAGTCGGCAGCAAACTCATTATCCACAACATCAAAGCCAATACGTGTGCGCTCCTGACGAGCCTCAAAACTCTCGAAACGATGCTCTTTATTAACATCCTTGAGCTTGTCGAGAAGCAAGAAGCGAAATCCATTTACCATCCATGTCTTGAGCGACATTGAAGGCTTACGGTCTTCAAGCTGCTGGAAGTTGTGTTTGCACAAAGCCAAATAATACTCGTGCGCAAGAGAGAAGAAGTCCATGCCAGGCTTATGCTGCAAGTCGTATCGTTTGTCGTAGATGCAGTAGGCAACACGACAATAGCCGTAGAAATAATCTTTTACGATGTGCTCGTTGGCATTACGAAATCCTTCGAGAATCTCATCGTCGGTTAATTGGGTTGTATTTGTAGTCATATTGTTTCAAGTTCTGTTGCCGCAAATTTACGAGTTTCTGAAATAACCACCAAACTTTTTACACATATAAAATACTCTTAAATAAGTAACAGTTCAGAATAATATTTACATATAGTAGGAGGGTATGGCATCCTTGCCATACCCACTAAATTGGCTGTACAATCATGGCAGAGTGGGTATGGCAGGGATGCCATACCCTCCTACTGAT
>NZ_LT985343.1 GCF_900290275.1 Prevotella merdae | reverse complement strand
CCATGACGCACTACGAGGAGCGCAAAGGATAATCAATGAAGGCTACAAATATGTAGTAGACCTTGACCTTGAACGCTTCTTCGATACCGTAGCCATAGCAAACTCATAGAAATCCTCAGCCGTACCATTAAAGACGGCAGAGTGGTCAGTCTTATACACAAATATCTCCGAAGTGGTGTAATGAACAAAGGTTTATTTGAAGCGAGCGAGGAAGGAACGCCTCAAGGCGGACCTCTAAGTCCATTGTTGAGTAATATAATGCTCAACGAATTGGATAAAGAACTCGAACGCAGGGGACTACCCTTTGTGCGCTATGCTGATGACTCGATGATATTCTGTAAGTCCAAAAGGGCTGCAATGCGAGTAAAGGAGAGCATAACCCGATTTATAGAGAATGCTCTATATCTCAAAGTCAACAAGGAAAAGACTGTAGTGTCGTATGTGTGAGGAGTGAAATACCTCGGCTACTCCTTTTATGTGATGAAAGGCAAATGCCAACTCACGGTGCATCCAAAATCCAAAGCCAAGATGAAGTCAAGGTTGAAAGAACTGACAAGTCGCAGCAATGGTTGGGGACATGCCAAGAGAAAGCAAAAACTGAAAGAATACATAAAAGGGTGGGTAGGTTATTATCATCTTGCCAATATGAAACGTCTTTTACTTGAAACAGACGAATGGTTAAGACGTAGAATACGCATGTGTATATGGAAATCTTGGAAGAGAGTCAAGACAAAAGTGGCAAACCTCATCAGATGTGGTATTAGTAAACACAAAGCATACGAATGGGGTAATACTCGCAAAGGCTATTGGCGAATAGCTGATAGCTACATACTGCATAGAGCTATAACAAAAGAGCATTTATGTAGGGCAGGGTATGCAACTTTAATGGGGGCGTATCTCGAATGGTACCCAAAATAGGAACCGCCGTATGCCGAACGGCACGTACGGTGGTGTGAGAGGTCGGTAAATACGAAAGTAGGAGATAAACACCTATGATTAGTATTTACCTCCTACTCGATTTTCTGTCTGCTGTTTGTCAAGATTTGTGTGTAATCGTTTGTACACGTTTATTCGTTCTTTTTTGCATCATTTTTCCCCTCATATATATATAATGTGTAAATTTGCATGAGTAAGCTAACCTCAGAAAATCGCTTGTCGAAGGATATGAAAGGATAGCAACTCCAATGAGCAGCACGCCCTGAAAGGGCAGAAGCTCTTAGCCCAGGGCAGCGCCCTGGGTATAATGGCAATCAGCAATGCGCCCTGTAAGGGCAAAAGCTTTAAATATTGCCAGGAGTTTTAAAGCTTTTGCCCTTACAGGTAGGGTGTTCAAAATCCTCATAATTCTTATGTCCAATTTGTCCCCAAAATATCCACATAACTAACAGTAAATCAACAAACTGCATTTTTAAATCGTGCAGGATTTCCATTCCGATACATTATGCATATAATTGTTGCAGAATATCAATGAGTTATGACGTTTATTGGGTCAAAAATCGTGCAGAAAAAATTGCGGATTTTGAACACCCTAC
>NZ_LT985342.1 GCF_900290275.1 Prevotella merdae | reverse complement strand
GGTCGCCATCAACAATAGCAAGCTATCGTCATGCTGCCCCTCGACTTGCATGTGTTAAGCCTGTAGCTAGCGTTCATCCTGAGCCAGGATCAAACTCTACATTGTAAAATATCTTTTACCAACCCTTACCGAAGTAAGCGTTGCTTGTTTGTATCTGTTTCAGAACGAGCTTCCAAATTAGAGTCTAAAGTCAAACAAACTTGACGGTTCGTTTTTCTTCTACCCAAGAATGAATGTTTCATCATTCTCGCTTCTTGTACTACTTTATCTGTCTTATGTAAATCTTTTCAAAGAACTCTTTCTTTTACTATCTCGAACTCTTCGTTATCTCATTTTGCTTGAGGTTTCGTTCGTTCTCGAAAGCGGATGCAAAGGTATGACTTTTTCTTGAACCACCAAAACTTTTGGTAAGAAAACTTTATACATTTACACTTTTCATAATGATTATTGATTTGTATCAATCTTTGCTCTGTGTACGCAAACATATATACATTATTATAATATATAAGAAGACGTTACACTTAATCAAGAATCAACAAAAGCAACCAATAACATTAGTCATCCCATACTTGCGACTGGCCACCCGAATAAGCTTCTTCTTGTCCTACTTCGCTCATATTGCCACTACTGATGCTAATCTCGTAGCCACCACCTTCCGAATCGCAGACCCGGTTCCCAGATGTTGTATTGAGCACTATGTCGCCCTGAAAGTTAATGATTTCAATATTTGGATTTGAATACAATTTCTTCATTGCTATAAATGTTTTAGTTTGTTTATAAATAGTTTTCTTATTATCTCACAACGAACTTCTTGCCAGCCTTGATGTACAAGCCAGGCATGAGACTACGGGCATCAACACGCTGGCCTTGCAGATTGTATACAGCATCATCGTTCTCCACCACCCCACAGTTGATATTCTTTATAGAAGTGGCATTACCGTCGACAACTACACGCAAGGCAGATGTTGCAGTAGAATTAGGGATAACAAAGTAGGCACGGAAACCTTTGGTAGTACTACCAGACTTAGCCTTGAATAGAGTGTTGTTAGCACCAAGGAAAGCTGCGTAGCTTTTAGAATTGTTAATATCCTGAGTGATGTCCACCTTATTATATATACCCTTAAAGGCGAAACCATCAAGTGTGCTTACGGCAGAAGCCTGGGCAGCATTTTCTGGCTTAATACTTACATTATAAAATTCATACTTATCGTCAGCTTTAACCTCCGACGGCATAATCAAGTAAGGCACGGCAGCCTTAATACCTTCAGCAGTCTTGTCGTCAAACACCAACGTATTACCTTTGCTTTCAGCATTAAGAGCAGCTATCCTAACATCCGCACCAAAAGCAGACTTAGCTTGGGCTTCAGAAACATCGAACGGCAGACAGATTGTGTTCCAGGCACCTTTTACAAGCTTGCGGTTAAGGGAAATGTTTATATCGGATTTAGTCTCGATTTTATTTTCTTCGGATTCGGAAAGGGAGATTGTGGGGAGGAGGGAGACGTAAACGGTAATTGAGCTTACTCTTGTTCTATCGGAACTAGTAAATGACACTTTTTGAGCATTACCCGTCCATACGGACCTATGTTCGGACATAACAGAATACCCGTTACAATGCAAATATTCCAAAGCACTGCTGTCCAAAGAAAAAATCTTGGACATGATTTAAATTGATTATATTCAATGAGTTATACGAATTTGATTTTTTCGAGATTTGATTTTGTACTTTTGCAAATTGTATTGCAAGAGACTGAAATC
>NZ_LT985341.1 GCF_900290275.1 Prevotella merdae | reverse complement strand
AGCATCCGTAGTATGGGGTGTTGTTCGCAACACCCCTGAAGAATGTTCGACCTATCTCCCTTGCTGCTCTGGAGGGAAGAGAAGCTTTGCTCCTGGGCAGTTTCGCCATGTTTGCGGAATACACAGCTTTTGCCGTGCATGAAGAAAACTTGGCGAAAGGGGTTGTGTCAATATAGACATATTGATGTATGACAATATAGATGTATATACATTAATACTAAAATATAGATATAAGGTAAGGAGTACATAAATGATATGCCACAAAAGTTACAACTTTATAAAAAAGCAATTAGAACAATGACCTTACTTTTTTGTTTGACCATATAAATGAGCAAAGGAATAGACCTATAAATAAAGAGAGTCGGTTTCGGTTGCGCACATAGATATACAGAAAACAAAACATATAGATATATAAACATAAATATCGCTATACGTGCATACGTATATAAAAAAAGCATCGCCGATACCGCTTTACAGGCAAAGCTGAACGGTTCGCCTGAAGGCTGCGACCGAATAGGGAGCAGCCGGAAAGAGGTGGCTCAAAGCCACCTCTTATTTACAAAGAAGCCTAAAGTTCTTGTAGCCATTTCTTGCCTAACTTGGTATTATTCCATATCAATCACACTTTATCACCACAAAGCGACTTTACCTGCAATTCCTAAATCAAGTGTCGCAGTAGCAATACCCAATGCTTGGAAAACACGGCTTAGCGTGGGAAGTGTTATTGTGCTATTTCCTTTTTCTAAACGTGAAATTTGTGCTCGTTGTACACCAATACGTTCACCGAGCTGTTCTTGGGTGAGATTCTGTGCTTTACGAGCTTTACGAATTGCTTCGCCCAAATAATAGGCATTAACATCTTCTTTGAGCTGCATTTCCATCATGTCACGCTCTTTAGTACCTGTCTTGCCCCAAACTTCATCAACCACTTCAGAAAGTGGTGTCAAATGCATCTGTGCCATATCTATCAATGTTTTAATTCAAAATATTGTTGTCTAATCTCTTCTGCCTTTGCAATTTCTTTTTGGGGAGTCTTTTGGGTCTTCTTGACTATACCATGTGTGGCAACAATCAAAGTACCAGTCTCCGTGTCCCAAAAAGAGAATAGGCGATAGCAGTTTCCATTGAATAAAGTACGAAACTCCCAAATTTCAGAGTTTTCTAATTTTTTGAAGAGTTCCTTATCAACAATGCCATGTTCGATTTTCTTATAATTGTAGGTTATTTTCTGCTGAACCTTCAACGGCAAAGAACGAACAAATGTCAGGGCTTCATCCAACAAAACCACTTGTATTTTATATCCACTCATTTTATTTATAGTTTCTGCTTACAAAGATACAATTTTGTTTCCAAGCGACGAAACAAAACAATAAATTTATCTGCAATTTAACATTTATTTTACCTCACCAACCCCAATCGGGTACAAATCATACTGTGGGAATTTCTCACAGTATTAATAACTTATTATTCCAATTTGTACTTTCAAAGTGGAGCGGTGGTTAGCCGCTCCGTTACCTATTAGTTCTTGTCTGCTGTTATATCATGAATAAAGCAGTCATTCTTGCCGAATAGAATAATAACAGCTACAGCAGACACAACCACACCAGAGAAGAAGAGCCATACAGAAATCCACTCTGCCAAGAAACGACCAAAGATACCAGCTATAGCAAATATCATCAATGCAAAACCTAATAGACAGAAAACGCAAATAGCATCCTCTACACTCATTTTCTTGTAAAAATTCAAAATCTTTCCCATAATCAAACTTGCTTTAAAGGGTTCAACAATAAAAT
>NZ_LT985340.1 GCF_900290275.1 Prevotella merdae | reverse complement strand
CTACACAAGCTATCAATTCTGTGCCTTCTGTCGTATGACGCGCAGCGTCTATACGCTCTGTGTATTCCAAAACCTTAATCCCGTAGGCTTCTGTGTAATCTGTGCATTCTGTGGGGAACTACAAGCAAAGGAGATGTTAAGTGAAGAGTGAAAAGTGAAGAGTGAAAAATCCAATGGTTTAAGTGAGGATACCGCAAGAAAGGAGTGTTGGGCAAAGCCCAACCAAGCCTCATGTTCTCTTTATGCTCAATCAAGCCTTCACCCTTCCCTCTTGTTCTCATGTTCTCTTGTCTTAATATTTAGAAGTGAAGAGTGAAGAGTGAAAAATCCAATGGTTTAAGTGAGGATACGCAAGCAACGAGTGTTGGGCAAAGCCCAACCAAACCTCATGTTCTCTTTTTGCTCAATCAAGCCTTAACCCTCCCTCATGTTCTCTTGTTCTCTTGTCTTAATATTTAGAAGTGAAAAGTGAAGAGTGAAGAGTGAAAAATCAAATGGTTTAAGTGAGGATACCGCAAGCAACGAGTGTTGGGCAAAGCCCAACCAAGCCTCATGTTCTCGTTTTGCTCAATCAAGCCTTCACCCTCCCTCTTGTTCTCATGTTCTCTTGTCTTAATATTTAGAAGTGAAAAGTGAAGAGTGAAGAGTGAAAAATCCAATGGTTTAAGTGAGGATACGCAAGCAACGAGTGTTGGGCAAAGCCCAACCAAGCCTCATGTTCTCTTTTTGCTCAATCAAGCCTTCACCCTCCCTCTTGTTCTCATGTTCTCTTGTCTAAAAAAACATGTTCTTATGTTCTTCTGTCTAAATAAACCATGTTCTCTTGTCTTACAAACAAAATCGTACTCAATCGTATGATTGATGTTTTGGGATGTATTAACTTTGCACATGTAATCCAACAGCCACATGTCCAACGTCCATCCACAAGCGGATTGCTCACACGCGACTGCACGCCCTGGCCAACGACATTACTCGAAAGGCGCCTCGAGAATAGTGTAAATGGCCCACGACAATAGTCGCACAAGAAAAATGACGGGACGGTCGGGCTACGGGGATTTCAAATGTTTAAGTAACAGTTCATAAATATCTTTACACATATTAGGAGGGTATGGCATCCCTGCCATACCCACTAAATCGGCAGGACACTCATGGCAGAGTGGGTACGGCAAGGACGCCATACCCTCCTACTATGTCTTAAAAAACCATGTTCTTCTGTTCTTCTGTCTTTCAAAGTCAGCAGGGTTTCAAATCTATTGGCTATCATTTCGTGGTGCGATTGGATGGCGAGGTGGAGCGTGGTCGCTTCCCAAACGCAGAAATAAGAGGACACCGTGACTATGCTGCAAAGGATTGCCCATTACACGAACATCAAGATACCAACCTCCACGATAAACTCAAGCTTTTATCACTCCAAATATCGGATGAACCTCATTTATTATAGAATACAGATTCTGCTGATTTTACTGATAAATAACTAAGTAGACTGGGAGAGGAGACGCCCTCGTCTCCCATAAAGCTATTAATTACTCTAATTCTTTCGGGGACGAGGGCGTCCCCGCTCCTAATATTATTGAATGCAGATTCTACTGATTTTACTGATTTACGGGCTGTAATATCTATTCTTGTTGAGGTTTATATTGTATGACAAGTAATATAATATAAACTCCAGTACAAATTAATATAAACTCCAGTACCAATCAATATAAACTCCAGTACCAGTTATGTGGTACTAAAATCGGTACTGGGGTTGTTTGCAAAACAAATAAGGTTCATCTGGAATTTAGAATGACAGATAAGTAGCGGAGGTCTCCGGCCTCCGCAGCAATCAATTATACAAACTCTATTATTA
>NZ_LT985339.1 GCF_900290275.1 Prevotella merdae | reverse complement strand
ACTTAATCCTGCCGAGATTCTTTGGCGTATACTTAAGGGCAAATGGATAAGACCGATAGATTACGAGACTACGGACTCGCTTTTCTATTGTACGAACAGGGCCTTGGCGTCTGTGGGTACGAACTTATTCGTGAATTATTCATATTTGTAAAATTAATTTTGAACAGTTACTTAACTTTGCAGCATAAAAAGGATATTGATTTATGAAGAAAGGACTATTCGCCCTTGCCTTGGGCACCTTCACCCTTGGCATAGCCGAGTTTATAATTGAAGGAATATTGACGGATGTGGCACACAACATGGGAGTATCGATACCACAAGCCGGACATCTTATTTCGATTTATGCCTTAGGCGTGTGCGCCGGTGCATTCTCGCTGATATTCATGCACAAGTATCGTCCAAGAAACATACTGCTGTTTCTTTCGTCGCTCATAGTCTTGGGCTCAGCTATTGCCACAATATCTCCAAGCTACGGTTTATTGCTATGCGCCCGTTTTGTACAAGGTCTGCCCCACGGAGCCTTCTTTGGTACGGGCGCAATAGTGGCAGTAAAGATAGCCGATAAAGGCAAGGGCACCAAAGCAGTAGCCATGATGTGTGCCGGCATGCCCTTTGCCAATCTTATAGGTGTTCCGCTGGGAACATTCCTAAGCCATATCATCTCATGGCGTATGCCATTTGCCATGTCTACCGTGATGGCTCTCGTTACATTATATATGATATACCGCTGGGTGCCAGATGTAGAGGCATTGCCAAACAACGGCATGAAGGCACAATTCAGATTTATGCGCAGTCCTGCCCCATGGCTTATCATAGCCGCCACGTTCCTTGGCAACGGAGGCATACTGTGCTGGTTTAGCTACATATCGCCATTATTGCAGGTGAATGGAGGATTCAGCGCTGCAAGCATATCGCTACTTATGATTCTTGCAGGACTTGGTATGGTTGTGGGCAACCAAGTAAGTGCGTTTGTAGCCGACCGCATTCAGCCGGGACGCTTTACATTCTACTTGCAGTTGATAGCGGCACTTGCGCTGTTGGCAACATTCTTTCTGTCGTCCAACGGATATATATCAGCCATACTGATGTTTGACATATGCGCTTGTCTCTTCGGCATAGGCTCGCCTGAGCAATACCTTATAGTAAAGCATAGTGAAGGAGGCGAGATGCTTGGAGGTTGCTGTATACAGGCAGCCTTTAACCTTGGCAACGCTCTTGGAGCATTCCTTGGAGGCATACCAGTATCAATAGGATTGGGCTACAACTATCCGGCACTTATAGGTGTGCCAATGGCTTTGGCAGGCGCAATATGCTTGCTGATATTCCACAAGAAATACGAATGATAGAAGAAAATCTCGTTTTTTTTTGTGTGGACAACTTAATTTTTCTGCTTCATATTTCTTTTAAGGGATATAAGTAGAACTTTTAAAACACACAAGAATTATGAAACGAGTATTTAATCTATTGGTAGTAGACGAGAGTGGCAGCATGGCAATAATCCAGAAGCAGGCTCTGATGGGCATCAACGAGACACTTGAGACAATCGGAAAGATGCAAAAGACACACAAGGAACTTGAGCAGCACGTTACGCTGATAACGTTTGACAGTTCGCACAAGCGCCTGATATACGACAACGTTACAGCCGATATGGCTCACAAGCTTGGACGCGACGAATATAATCCAGGTGGTGCAACGCCGCTGTACGATGCTATTGGCATGGGCATAGCAAAGATAAACGCGCAGACAACTGACGAGGATTCGGTGCTGGTGACCATTATTACGGATGGCGAGGAGAACTGCAGCGAGGAGTATAATCTCAAGATGATAAAGAACCTTATAGACAAGCTTAAGAAGCAAGGCTGGACCTTTACCTTTATAGGTACCGACAACCTTGACGTTGAAGGCATGGCTGCCGACATGGGCATAGACAATCATCTATCGTTCTGCGAGGACGCAAAAGGCACAGAAGAGATGTTCAGACGCGAAAGAAAATCAAGAGAACGCTTCAATATGTGCATGGCTTCTGACCGCGCAATGCCGGAAGGAAGCTATTTTAAGGAGAAATAAAAAGAAAAGGGTGTGCACTACATGTTTCTATACAAGAAAGAGAAACATGAGGTGCACACCTTATTATATATATACATTATATGTATATTAC
>NZ_LT985338.1 GCF_900290275.1 Prevotella merdae | reverse complement strand
GCGGCAATCAGTAGGAGGGTATGGCATCCCTGCCATACCCACTCTGCCATGATTGTACAGCCAATTTAGTGGGTATGGCAAGGATGCCATACCCTCCTACTATATGTACGAACTATTACTTATTGTATGCAAAAATAACAAAAAAGGAAGAACAATCCAAATATAAAAATGTTTATTAACGCAATATGGGGGTGTGGCAAAACTCATAAAATGAGATGCCACACCCCCATATACTACTGTCTTGCCACGTTCATTCCACAAGACTACGTGGCTGACTATTCTCCATAAATATATCCATCATCGCCAAGCTCCGGATCGTTTCCCGATCCAGGTCTGCCCATTGGAATAGTTTCTGTCGACGCAGCTATCATACCTACAGTATCGATAGCGATAACATTGATTTGTGGTTTATAATACTTTTTCTTTTCCATATTGTTTTTATTTTTTTGTTATTGATTTTATTTATTGAACATTCAACAGTTCTGTTATTTGATGATTATCTTCTTAGTCTTTCCCGACTTCATGCGCACGATGTTTACGCCCTTCTGTGGTTCGTCGAGACGCTTGCCGCTGAGGTCGTAGTATTCTGCCTCGGCATCATTCAATGCGTCGAGAGCCTCCGATGCGTTGATGCCAGTGGTAGAACCGTCGATGCGCATGCTGAGTTGGGCAGGGGCGTTGGCAGAAGTGCCACTGAGCCAAGCGCGGAACGGACCAACCTTGACGGCAGTAACCGAACTCACCCCTTTCAATTTCTCTACATTCCAGAAGCAGTCTTTGGCAATGATATAACCATCGCCGTTGGTAACGTCCTTGGTCCAGTAAGTGCCGCTGAATTTCATGCCGTCCATAGGTTGATCATTTATTGCCATATTCAACTTAGCCTTGTTAGCGCCAAATGTCAGCTCTGCTTCGCTGCCGTTGCGCTTTACCACGCATGGAGTTCCGGCAGCCACCACTCCTTCAAGTTGTTTCAATACAAGTTCCTCGCCAGTCATATTGTCGATGGAATATAGACGGTAAGGCTCGTTGCCAGTCAGCGTCAAGGGGTAAGGCAACACGAGTGTGCCCCAGTTGCTCGTCATCGTGCGAGTGTAGTATATTTCATTAACTGTGCCACTTGCCTTGTCGCTAATATATGAGTCGTCGCTCAGACTTACTGTCTGCGTACGAACACCTAAGTTTCTCGATATACCTTCTGGTAATGACTGTAACTTGATAGTTTTAATATTGTTACAATAGCTAAAAACATAATCATGTATTTTTTCCAATGATTCAGGTAGCGTTATTTGTGACGGGTTTTCCGAATCCCCATTTAGAGCTGTGCATAAATTAAATGCTAAACGTCCAATTTCCTTTACCGAGGCAGAAATAACAAGATTTCCTGAAAGACTTTTACATCCGCTGTATTTACAACCGATTATTACTCAATATTTTATAGATAATAAGTCAGAAATATGGTTGTTATTTTTAATTGCACATTCTAAAAGGTGAAGATTTAACGCTTTTATTGATTATTAACTCAAAAAGGACATCAACTTGGGTCGTTTCTTCTCTTTTCCTTGCTATTCGTTTCCGATATTCCACTTTTGTTTTGGTCTATCTCATATGTACTGCAAAGGTATTGATTTTTGTTTGATATTGCTCCTTGCTTGCTCCTTGTCGTAGATTAATTTTCACACAGGAATTTTTGTTCTCTTTCTATAGGGGCTTGAAACAATCCATTTATTGGAAACAATTAAAGACGGAGCTGGTTTGCCCCAGTGCTTTTTAAGAAACAGGGCAATTATTTTATCTCCACAAAGGCTCTTGTTCCCAATTATGAGGAAAGCCTAATAAACGAGTTCTTACTGATGGGTATTTCGATAAAAGCTGCTTGAAATCTGCAACAAAAGTGTTGCCCATAGAAATGGAGTTAAGCCAATACACCACATAGCAGAGTTGCGGATAAAGTGTTTGTTCACGGAACGAGAAATCCGTAATCCATGTGTTTGGCATACGCATAGGCATCATTGGCTTGACAGGAAAGACCCGATTTGACAGTCTTGAATGATGGGCGCAGCAATTACGAAGTACGGGTCTGGGTACGGATTAAAAGGCTAAGTGATTATTTCCAGTCATTTAGCCTTTTTAATTATCTAATTTTTCCCCACATTTTCCCCACAGCTGTCTATTTATATATTTTAGAAACATATTTTTCCGTAAATTTATGTACCTTTGTCGGCAAATAAAGATATTCTCGTCAAACAAATATAAATAATATAAAC
>NZ_LT985337.1 GCF_900290275.1 Prevotella merdae | reverse complement strand
CATCGACCATTCCCTTCACTGTGGCCGAGGAACTGCATCCGGTGATGGAACCGTCTATTTGAGCACCCACCACACCGCCGACATACACCGTGCCGCTGACGCTGCCCGACACCGAGCAGTTTTCAATGGTGCCCCAGCTATATCCTGCCACGCCGCCAATACTGCCGCCATATATTTGATTGCTTGTTATCTGTACGCCCTCCATCACCACGTTCTTCACCGTACCAGCTTTATTGAGCCAGCCGAACAGACCCGCATATTTGTCATTTGTCGTAAAGGTCAACCCCGTGATGGAATGGCCGCCGCCGTCGAAGGTGCCTTTGTATGAGTTATCAACGCTTGTGCCTATCGGCGTCCAGTCTTTACCTGTGAGGTCGATGTTTTTGTCGAGGGTAATGTTAATGTCGGTCTTACCGCCGTTCACTAATTTGGCTATATTCATCAGACCATCGGCGGAGGTCACGGTGTAGCTGCCGTTGCTCTCTATGGTATAGCCCAGGTCTTTTGCCGCAGCGAGGGAGACAGTGTAGGTATATTCACCGCCCGCCTGCCAGTCGGTAGCATTCTTCATCTTATAAACGAAGGTCTTGCCGTTAGTGAAGGTGCAGGTAATGAAGGTCGTGCCAGCTGCCACACTTTGCGGGGCTACGATGGCGGTGTAGGTGTTGCTGCCCTTGTCATACGGAGTGATTTTATCCGGATTGCCATTCTCGGTGGAGAGGCCCGTCAGCTGCACGGATGCCAGCCCCTCGGTGTAGTCCGTCAGAACGATGGTCACTCGCGCCGTGCGGTGGGTGAAGCGAAGCGTGGGGCTACCGTAAGTCACCGTCTGTCCGTCGGCTACGATGAGGTCGCTGCCCTCAAAGTCTTTCTGGGCACTTTGGTTGGCTTTTACCTTTACCGCAGGTGGGGTTGTCTCGCCAGCGGTGTAGGGCCACCACGCTGTGACGGTGATGTTGTTGTGGTTGGTCCAGTAGTACGGGTCGGTGGAGGTCAGCGTGGCGCTGGTGGGGTCGGCGGTGGAGGGCATCACGTTGTACGTCTTCACCATGCCGTCCATCAGAACTGCCACGCTCTGCACACCCGTCCAATTGCCATCCGCGGGGGCACGGGTGCCGGCGATGGCTGTCGCGGCGGGATTCAGCCCCGTGGCGGTGAAGACGATGGGGGTGCCTTCCGCCCCTTCCGGTAGGAAGCCCGCTTCATCCTGCGTGCAGGCGGCGAGTGAGAGGGCGAGCGCTGCAAGTGCAAAAAATCTTATCCTCATAATATCTGTTATTTTATTACTCTGGTTTTTTCCGTTGCGGGCAGAACTTTTCCGCCCGACGGTTTACTGCTTCATCAAGGTAGGCAATGCTCCTTTAAGTTCGTAACGCCACCTTGAGCCTGCGTTCTGCAAGGCGGTGTTCATGGCATCGACGGCTTTCTGCCAGGTAACGACAGAGCCGTCCACCTTCGTGGCTCTGGTGCTTTCCCTATTGTAGCCGATGCCTTGTTCATGATTGTTCTTCCAATAGCAGGCGGTCACGGTGGTGTAGTTATTTCCCAAAAAGCCGCCGATATGTACTTTGCCAGTGCTACTACCCGTACTGGTTACGTTGCCCGTGGCATAGCAGGCAAGGAGGCTGCTTCCTGCGTTCATTCCCACCAGACTGCCGCCAGCGATATTCTTTGCGGGGTTTATTTCTATGGTCACGTTGCCCGTGGCATAGCAAGCGGTCAGGGTGGCACTCGAATTCGTCTGACCTGCCACGCCGCCGACATCGACCGTTCCCTTCACTGTGGCAGAGGAACTGCATCCGGTGATGGAACCGCCTATTTGAGCACCCACCACACCGCCGACATACACCGTGCCGCTGACGCTGCCCGACACCGAGCAGTTTTCAATGGTGCCCCAGCTATATCCTACCACGCCGCCAATACTGCCGCCATATATTTGATTGCTTGTTATCTGTACGCCCTCCATCACCACGTTCTTCACCGTACCAGCTCTATTGAGCCAGCCGAACAGACCCGCATATTCGTCATTTGTCGTAAAGGTCAGCCCCGTAATGGTATGGCCGCCACCGTCGAAGGTGCCTTTGTATGAGTTGTCGTAGTCTGTGCCTATCGGTGTCCAGTCTTTGCCTGTGAGGTCAATGTCAGTGTCGATGGTAATGTTAATGTCGCTCTTACCTCCGTTCACTAATTCGGCTATATTCATCAGGCCGTTGGCGTTATAGACCGTGTAGGTCTTGGTGTTGCTGTCGTAGATGTAGCCCAAATCCTCAGCCTCGCCGCTCTCGCCGCCGCCGTCAGCCCAGTCACCGATAGTGCAACCCTCTAACGTCAAGCCGGTGGCGTTCACCTTAACGGTATATTTATAGCGGCTGCCAGCCTCTAATACGACGTCGTTCTGCGGGCGGAAGTAGAAGGTGCCGCCGCCGAGTTCCACCTTGACGAACGGCTTGCCTGCCGCAACGGTCTGCGGGGCAGTCAGTGCCTCGTAGGTGTTGCCGCTTGCGTTGTAGGTCTTGATGGCGGTCGGGTTGCCGTTATCGGCGGACAGGCTCACGAGGCTCACCGTGGCACTGGCGACGCTCGTGAATCCCGTGC
>NZ_LT985336.1 GCF_900290275.1 Prevotella merdae | reverse complement strand
TGTTCTAAAGCATAAAGACGATAAATCTCCTTGCTTAATTCAACTTCCTTTAATGTCTCTTCTAATGATTTTTTCATTTCACTTACATTTTAGGGAGTCAACCATATTTACAAAAAGACATATTTTATTGTAAAACTCGGTGGGAAAGTACGCCTGTCTTTGTATGTGATATTTAGGAATGTAATACCAAAGGATATTGCACAAATACTATCATATCTTTTAAATAAGATGGTTGTTATTCCTAAGCATATCATCAAAATTGAAAAAATCAAGTAAGTGCCATTTTTTATGGCACTTACCGACTTTTTGTGCTTAATAACAGAAAACATTATTGCAATTCCTGTTATAGACGCTAATATTCCCCAAAGACAAATATAGTTCATATTGTTTTGCTTTTATGTTATAACTAAAGAACGATTGGCTATTGAATTTATTGCGTTGATTTGCAGCATAATCAGAAAACGCACAATAATATGTCTAACATTTTTTCCATGTCTCACCAAGCAGAGATAACTTGGCGACACGCATATTCAAGTCATACACGTTTTTACGCCAAAGGTGTGTCTCTGCGTTCCTGCTCTCCATCCTGCTTCTGTCGCGCCATTCAAATAGGCCGATTACTATGGTACATCCTACGACGATGGTGACAATCGTTATGCCAAAAAACATCCATCGGCAGACATGCCCGGTCTGTTTCTTGTGTTCCATTTTGTTGCTGATTTTTTATAATTCTACTACATTTTGATATGATTTAATTTGTTTGAACTGGCAAAGTTACGGTTGGAATGTCACAATCAAGAATTTTCGCAGCATTTATAACAACTTTTATGGAATAAAGACCTTTATGGGAATGCGATGAAGATGGAGAGGGTTGCAATCATACAATTGGGCGTACAAAGACCTTTGTATAATATCTTATAAAAAGGGACTGTGCCATTTCACACAATCCCTTTTTGAAAGAATTTTAATTAGTCTATATTGACTTCAGCTTTATAGCTCTGATAAATTTCTCCTCTATTATTGTATTTAAATAGAAAAGCCGAAATAACAGGCGATCCATAAATGCCAACCATTTTATCTTTTGGTAGGATGTCGCATCTTATCATTCCTTTATATGGCTCCGAAAAATTTGCTATATACATACAAGAATCACAAGTTTCAGGACCGAATATAGATAATAAAGCTTCAGAATATGTTGGAGCGTTCCAAATAAATTTTTTCTCTATTCGATAAGACCAGAGAATTTGTTTGGTCTGAGTATCAACCATATCTGAAAAAATATCCCAATCAAGATCATAAATCGAATCTGAAACACACAGTTCTTTTGAATGGTAATAAACTTGCAGAATATCAAATGCCATATTTATAGCTCTCTGCTCATTTTTATTACCATAAATGATATTCTGAGCTGCTATCGTCAAAGAAGCCCCCAAAATGCACATCAAAAAGAATATTCTCATAATGATTCTCATTTTGTTTTAATATAATGAGCCTTTTTCCCCATGGAACTATTGTACTTCAACGAAGTTAAAGCCGATTCATTAAAAGGAATAATATTACCTTCTTTTGTATGGATCGCTTTATAATTTAACCTTTCTCCATAATTAAACCCTTGTTTGTTGAGTTCATTGCGGATTATATTCATGTTATCAACAACTGGTCCAGTTCCAAAAAATTCTGTAGAATCATGATAGTCTCCACCTATTGTTGTATGATGAAGTTCATGTAAGAAGGTCATGCCAAAACCAAGCGTATTGCCATCTACACCAACAGCACCTTTAACCATGTTACTGATTTGCTCAAAACTGAGACCTATTTGAGTTCCAGATGTAACAGTACGTTTAGCATGATAGGATACTTCTATCTCGGTTTTGTTGTCAATCATTTTTATCAAGAAATTCCTTGCAGTTTTACTTCCTGCATCTATTTCTTTTCCTTTTTTGTTGGTAATCTTATTAACAATAGGTTTTCTTTCATCATTTTTAGCATATTGCAACTTGTTATCCTTGTCCAAACTGAGTTGTAATCCCGTTTGAGAAGCCAAATCTTTTATTACAGACTGAGTTGTTGACAATTTAAGTTGTTCATCAGCCAAACGAACTTTTGTCATATCAATTTCCATACCTGTAGGATCTGTATATTTCAGCGGATTAGAAATAACATAACAATACGTTGACACATTGGAATATTTTTCCTCTTTGGGATCTATAGAAAGCCAAAGACTCAACCTCGGATCATAGTACCTCGCTCCATAGTAATACAATCCTGTCTCCTTATCGAATTCCTTCGCATTGAAAAGATAAGGTGTATTCCAAATGTTGTTGCGCTCCTCAACGAACACTTCACCGAAAGGAACATGCTCGATATGTTGCACCACCTCGCCATCAAGATTGGTGATGTAACTACTGCTACCCAAATGGTCTGGGTGGTAGTAGAATTGCATCTTCTCGTATGCGTCGCCTTCTTGGAAGTTATTCTTCATTGCTCTTGCCATTACACGTGCTTGCGCAGCCTCCAAGCTGCCGTCATTGCAGCAGAAGCCCTTGCCGTCCACATAGTCGTTGTTGTCCTCGCCATTGTACGGCACTGCAAAGGTTGCCTCCTTTTTTTCTATTTTATCTGTCATATTTATATTCATTTTTCCAATATCACAAATTGTGACCTTAAACGTATTGTTGTTATATTGCGTACAAAGGTAGTGCTTTTAGCCTTTAAGCCACTATTGCACAACCCCTTTCTTTGAAAA
>NZ_LT985335.1 GCF_900290275.1 Prevotella merdae | reverse complement strand
AACAAACTCGTGCATTTGGTCACTGCCATGGCCAGAAACCGCCAGCTTTATACCCCAGAATATAAAATCTCAGCTTAAAATGAAAATAATGGTCAAAACATTTGGATTTTAACATAGAAAGCAGAATACACAGAAGCCTACGGGGTTTAGTTTTTTCGAATTCACAGAGCGTATAGACGCTGCGCGTCATACGACAGAGTGCACAGAAATGATTGCTTGTAATATATACCCTTCATTTCTGTGGATTCTTGCCTCGCGAAGCGTAGGCCATTCTGTGGATTCCATAAGCTTATCCCCGTAGGTTTCTGTGTCTTCTGTGCGTTGCAGGCAGCTATGCCACCTATTTCTTCTTCATTTTCCCCACAATAACCCCATACGATTCCCTTATAATCCCCATCACAAAGTCGGGTTCCATTTGCTCGAAGTACACGTCGCTCCAATGTTTCTTGTTCCAATGGAAAGCGGGCGTTATATTTTCGTATAGCTCGCGCAGTTCCTCGTTGCGTTCGGGTGTCAGCTTGCAAGCAAATCTCAGGCTGTCGTTGTCCACGTTATAATTGCCCGTGCCCAGCCATAGGCACAAGAAAATCTTGCCCTCCACGCGGAAGGTAATGTTGTCGTCGCCAAACGGTTGGTCTTCAGTAACCCCGTTCAGCGACAAAGTATAGTCTCTTACGTGTTCTATATCCATAGGTGTATTGTTGTTTTAAGACATAATGACATGTTTTTTAAGACATAAGAACATAAGGACATGTTTTTTAGACATAAGAACATAAGGACATGTTTTTTAGACATAAGAACATAAGAACATGTTTTTTAGACATAAGAACATAAGAACATGTTTTTAAGACATGAGAACATAAGAACATGTTTTTAAGACATGAGAACATCTTTTCCCCCAAAAAACCTGTTCTTCTGTCTTTCCCCAAACCATGTTCTTCTGTCTACCACCCGCTTGCGTCCTCCTACACTTCCCTTACCATTGGATTTTTCCCTTTTCCCTTTTCTCTTTTCACTTAAATTCCTATTTCCTCCAAATCATCCGGCACAACAATCCTGCCTTTAAAGAATTGAGCGGCCTCTTGTGTGTAAGTTTGTTTGCGCGTATCGATAGTCTTCTCCTCTGTGTGATAGAGGATAAGGTTCTTGATGTCGAGTTGTGCGGCAAGCTTGCCCGCGTCGAGAGCCGTGCTGTGGCATTTCTCGTAAGGCTTAAAGGTGTTGCGTTGAGCGTATAGGCAGAACGCCTCGCACATCATCCAGTCGACGTGCTCCACATAAGGTCGGTTTATAGGGTTGTAAGGCTCGTCGCCCAGGCACGCCAGCGAGACGGAGTGGGGCAGAAGAGCGCGGAAACCGAACTGTTTCTCTTTGTTAGAGTGGATGTCAAAGCAAGTGAGTCTCATGTCGCCCACGTCGAACTCCTCGCTATCCGTCAGTTGGTGGAACACCACGCGCTCGTCAACCTTGTCCAGCTGTTTCTTAGCCAGAACCATGTCGATGATGGTGCGCACCACGCTCATCACCTTGTCGTTGCCGTAGACGTGCAGTCGTCCCTGGTAGCCCTTGCATTGTGCCACCATGCGCACAATCCATATCACGCCCAGTATATGGTCGGTATGGGCGTGGGTTACAAATAGGTGGTAAATAGAGTCGATGGAGATGTTAGCCTTGCGCAGTTGTGCAAGGATGCCGTTGCCTCCGCCAGCGTCGACAAGCAACTGTGTGGTAGAGGTAGAGAGCACAAAGCAAGTGTTGTAAATGTGGGATACTGTGGCGTTGCCCGTGCCAAGCATAGTTATCTTGTTCATATTACCATAGAGCAACTTTTCCGGCAACTCCCAAATCGATCGTTGCATTTACCACACCGAGAGCCTTAAAAACTCTGCGCATAGTAGGTATAGTTATACTATAGCCTCTCTCCAATCTGGAAATTTGAGCTCTTTTTACACCAATACGCTCACCAAGTTGTTCTTGTGTCAAGTTCTGCTCTATACGAGCCTTCTTGATGGCCTCTCCCAAACGGTAGGCGTGCAATGCTTCATCTACATCACTTTCAAAAGCGTCACGTTTAGGAGTACCTACTTTTCCAAAGTGCTTGTCAAGCACATCGTCCAATGGGGTTAGATTCATCTGTGCCATAATTATTTATTTTTAAAATATTCTTTTCTTATTGCTTCTGCTTTCGCTATTTCCTTGCTTGGGGTCTTTTGAGTCTTTTTGATGATGCCGTGAGTGGCAATTACCAATGTGTCTTTATCCTTATCCCAAAAGGCGAACAAACGATAAGCAGTTTTGTTGTATAATGTACGAAATTCCCATATCTCCGAGTTCTCTAATTTCTTGAAAAGTTCTTTGTTGCGCTCACCACCTGCAACACGCTTGATGTTGTAGTAGATTTTGTAGGATACCGCTTCGGGTAAGCTCTCTATAAAGTTATGTGCCTCGTCTGTTAAGACAAGTCGGAAGATATTTTGTACCATACATTTTCTTTTATTGCAAAGTTAGGCATTGTGTTTCATAAAAAAGAAACAAAAAGTCCTTAATTGTATTTCATTGCCCACTTTTTAACATTTTCTTGTCTTATAAAAGTAATGTATGCGTTCATATATATAAGGGAAAAGTGAAAAGTGAAGAGTGAAGAATCCAATGGTTAAGGGAAAAGTGAAAAGTGAAGAGTGAAGAATCCAATAGTTAAGTGAAGAGTGAAAAGTGAAGAATTCAATGGTTTAAGTGAGGATACCGCAAGAAACGAGTGTTGGGCAAAGCCCAACCAAACCTCTTGTTCTCGTTTTGCTCAAACAATCCTTTGCCCTTCTTCTCTTGTTCTCATGTTCTCCTGTCTTTCAAAAAACCATGTTCTCTTGTCTTCCCAAAAACATGTTCTTCTGTTCTCATGTCTTTCCCCAAAAACCATGTTCTTCTGTTCTCTTGTCTCCCCCAAAAAACATGTTCTTCTGTCTAACGCCACTTGCGTGGTACGGTTCGGAGACGAGGGCACTGAAAAAGTTAGCCCTTTAAGACTTTATTCCACTCTTTTAAATAAAAAAGCAGATTGCATTAAACATTATGTCGGTTTTGCAATCTGCTTTTAATTT
>NZ_LT985334.1 GCF_900290275.1 Prevotella merdae | reverse complement strand
AAGTAGTCAACTATAAGTATGACTAAAATTAAATAAGTCAACGTGAATTATAAATAAGTAATAACTGAGTCAACTTGTATTATCAATAATACTTAGAGTGGTCAACTAAAATCGTTAAACCACAATAAGAATTGTATCTTTGCATAATAAATCTCCGTTCCGTGACACCGAATGGCCGTTCCGTGTCACCGAATGGCCGTTCCGCGTCACCGAATGGTCGTTCCGTGTCACAGAACAGACATTTAAATACAGTTACAAAGAGAAATAAACCTAATAAAAAGCAAAAATATGCCAAAGTACAAGCTACAAGAAATGTCAAGCCTCAACGGCGTTGGCAAAAACCGAGTGTTTCCAAAGATTGTAACCAACCGCCAGTTGGACACAAAGGAGTTTGTCAAGAATTTACACTCCTACAACCATACAATTTCTGAAAGCATAATAGAAGCCGTGCTCACCGACATGGGCGACTGCCTTGTCAGGTTATTGTCCCAAGGCTACACCGTTAAGCTCGACGACATAGGCACCTTCTCGCTATCGCTCGAATTCGACGATAAAAAGCCTGTGGAGATGACCGACAATGACGACAAAATGCTCTATCGCAATGTTACGGTGAAGGACGTCAACTATAAGTCGTCGCCACAACTTATCAAACATCTTAAAAGCAAAACGGTTCTGGAGCGCGACATGGGAGGCGTTAGTCGTCTGTACAAGAACAAATACACGCCAAAAGAGCGCATCAAGCGTGCCACCAACTGGATTGACAAGCACGGAGTTATTACCCTGCAAGAATATGCAACCCTTAACAACCTTAGCCGCACATCCGCCTCTGGCGAACTGAAAAAGCTGTCTGAAGGCGACGAGGCTCCTTTCGAATCAAAAGGAAAAGGTAGCCACAAGGTTTGGGTAAAAGCGGGCTGGCAGCAATAAGGCATAGTACTCAATTCTTCACGCTTAGGCTGTAATGGCAAGCAGGAATAGAATATAGCTACTTTTGTAAGTAAAACACATATTAAAATATAGCAAATAGAGATATGACGAAGAAAGAATCTCTTCAACGGTTTGAAGAAAAGAAAGTGCGAACCGTATGGGACGACAAGGAGGAAAAATGGTATTTCTCCATCGTGGATGTATGCGGTGTGCTGACGGAACAACCAGATACTGAGCATGCGCGAAACTACTGGAAAGTATTGAAACACAGGCTTGTAAAAGAAGGCAATCAAACGGTTACAAATTGTAACCGTTTGAAGCTTCGTGCCTCAGACGGCAAATTGCGCATGACAGACGTTGCTGATACTGAGCAGCTTTTCCGCATTATCCAGTCGATTCCTTCACCAAAGGCAGAGCCTTTCAAGGTTTGGATGGCACATGTGGCAAGCACTCGTTTGGAACAGATGCAGGATCCTGAAAAGAGCATAGATCAGGCCATTGTTGACTACAAGCGTTTGGGATATTCTGATGCTTGGATAAACCAGCGTATTAAGTCTATAGAAATCATGAAAGAACTCACAGATGAATGGGCACGCACGGGGGTGCAGCAAGGTCTGCAATATGCTTCTCTTACCGACATCATTACCCGAGAGTGGAGCGGAATGACAACCAAACAATACAAGAGTTTTAAAGGTCTGAAGAAGGAGAGCCTGCGCGACAACATGACCAACATGGAGATAGCCCTCAATATGCTTGCCGAGGCATCTGCTACGGAGCTGTCCAAACAGCGCAACCCTAATGGATTCCATCAGCAGAAGCAAGTGGCTAAGGATGGTGGCAGCGTAGCGAAAGCCGCACGTACGCAGTTGGAGTCAAAGTTAGGGCACGGAGTGATTTCATCAGCAAAAGCCAGTGATTATCTGCCTAATTTAGAAGATAACGATAAATAAGCATATTCTTGCTGACAAAATAGACTTTCTGTCGGTAGCGAGAAAACTTTAAAAGTGAGGAATGAAAATAATATGGCAAAAAAGAAGTATATAATAGTAGACCTTTTCTGTGGTTGCGGAGGAATGACGTTAGATTAGATTTGTCTGATGTTAAATCGTCTGTTGAAGAAATTTCAAAATATTCTCCTGATATATTTGTAAAATAAGCTTATATAGCTGATGCCCTTGAATATGCAAATAAGCATTGCTTTCGTCAATATTCTCATGCCTCAAAGACTCTGGTTGCTAAAGTTCACTAATAGCCTTATCAAACAGTTCACCCACCCTTTCTATGTACCCTTGTCCATTATTACTCAATTCTTCACGCTTAGGCTGTAATGGCAAGCAGGAATTGAAGTTACTATAATATAACGCTTGTTGATAGATTCTATTCATATCCTTTACTTAACCGGGGTTGTCACATCTTCCATGTAGATAATCTTATCACCGCATCCGTCTCCGAAGATGCTCGGCGAATGAGTAGTGATAAGGTAGTTGAGGATATAAACAAAACATGTTAATAGAAACCCATCCGTGCAGCTTAGGTATATCTGCGCAGAGGAGTATTATTATGTTGTAATACTCTTTAGAAAGAGCCTTATCGGATTATCTATATTTGTAATATCAAATGCATAGACTGAGTGAAGTTCAACCTTGCCCTATGCCGACATATGCTAATCAAAAGGAAAAAAACGGCAAGGCAAGTATTGGGTACGTTATTTGATATATAAAGTTTTGCCATAAAAATTTGTAAGTATGGGTAATTATGTTTAAATTTGCAACAACTCACGGATAGTCCTTGTTGGGCTTGTGGGTATACTTACTGGTAAAGGACGTTTATGAAACGTTATCTTGGAGTCTTCGAATCTCGCAAATTTGAATCCGCTTCCAAAAGATAAGGCAACATGAATGTCCACGATGGGTGTATTATATCCCCCTCGTATTATAGTGTATCGTTGTTTTAATACAATGGTATGCTTGTACGTGGTATTTTATAATGCGTCATGACGTGGGCTATCTGTGTTGCTTATCCTAGGAGCGGAGGCAATGCGAGAGCCTGAAGACTTGGGATGAGCGAGAATTAGAGACTCCCACGTCTTTTTTAGTATCTATCTATTCGATCTTTAATTAACCGCCTATTCTCGGGAGTTCTGCAAGGCATTTATTTTTATCACTATGGCAAATAACAAGAACGAAGAACTTCAGTCTCGCAGAGATTTCTTCAAGAAAGCAGGAAAGGGCATTTTGCCTGTTTTGGGTTTGATGATGTTGTCAAATATTCCGGGCATTGTAACTGCAGCCGAAAAGACTCCAAGCGGTTGTGATACCAATTGTCAAAATGGTTGTGCGCAAGATTGTTTTACGGGTTGCGAGGGCAAATGCGCCGACCACTGTGCTCATTCTTGCAGTGAGAATTGTGTTGGAAGCTGCAGAGGGCGCTGTATAAACGGTTGTCAAGGCGGTTGCAAATTTACCTGTAGAAACCAGGTAGAGTATAACTAATAGTCTCCCATAGCGTAGTGTTTTTCACTATGCTATGTTCCAACTTTTATAAATAATTTCAAATTGTTTTTATGATATTATGCAGAATAAGGATTTAAAGTCAAGACGCGAGTTCTTTAGAAAGGTTTCCAGTATAG
Organism: Prevotella merdae; assembly: GCF_900290275.1. Lineage (GTDB taxonomy): Bacteria > Bacteroidota > Bacteroidia > Bacteroidales > Bacteroidaceae > Prevotella > Prevotella merdae. Next base: position 1,847 of record NZ_LT985334.1, on the reverse strand, counting down.
CCTTACCTCTATTAAGCACATCTTTTGTTAGTTGTAGCATCTTGCAAGATAGCCTAATGAATGCTCTTGGAGGAGACACTGATGGAGGTGGTTATTCAGGCGGATATGATAGTAGCGGATATTCGGGTGGTGGCTCAACAAGCGGTTGCAGTTGGGGATGTGTAAGCTTGTGCCAGCAAACATGCACCTTGAATTGTGCCTCCAACTGTACAAATGGATGTAAAACCCATTGCACTGGAAGTTGTACAAACTCTTGTTCTGGTAGTTGTAGAGGCTCTTCTAGAATTTAAGTATTATCTTTTAACTAAGCTATATTATTATGAGACATTTTTTATTTATAATAATGCTTATTGTATGTCAGAATGCAATGGGCAACGACTATGTCACTGTGTTTAAGGCTGGTAATAAAGTATGCACACCAATTACCATTAAATCGTCGGCAGGTGAATACACCCTGACAACAGAATTGCGAATACCTACATCGTTAAGTTGGTTTGAGGCTTTTGATTGTCAAGGTCGTAAGATAATGGAGACGGGAAGCACCGTTTCTGTTGGTACTGGCAAGACTACGGTACGTACCTACGTATTAAATACATTATTTCCTACAACTAAAAACCAATCTGAAAGTGAAGAGTCTGTTTATGATGACAACAACTCTTCTTACAATGGCTCTTCAAACATATCAGAAGGAAACAGTTCGGATTTTACGCAAAATATGGCTTATTGGCTTTCTGAGACAAGTTCGCGAAAAGGTTGGGATATTGACTATAATGTTGTGACCGTTGATGCAGGTTATGGCTATCCTTATGGCGGATTGGGCATAAGAGCCCGCTATATATCTCCTTGTGTTGTAGGCGTTTCTGCAGCAGTAGGCTATAATACAAAATATGAGGAGCATACTAATAACAACAAGAAAATATATTGGAATGCAGGAGTTCAGTTTCATCTTAACAAATATATAGCCCTTGCACTATACGGTGGTCCACAATATTTCAAGGATTTTGACAAAACAGATATTGGAGTTGGAGCATTTGTTGAAGGCACCTTTTTTATATATAAGTCCATTGGTATTACTGGCGGTATTGGTGGAGTAATGGATGGCGAACAAGACATGGATAAGACAAAAGGATATTTTGCCGGACATATAGGCCTTACTTTTAAGATTTTTTCAGACTAACAATTGATTGTCTACATTTTTGTATGAAAACTTGCAAATACGAATAACAATTCTTATCTTTGCAACAACCCACAGATAGCCTTTTAAGGTTGAGTTGCTGGGTATATATTTACAGGTAAAAGACGTTTATGAAACGTTATCTTGGAGTCTTCGAATCTCGCAAATTTGAATCCGCTTCCAAAAGATAAGGCAACATGAATGTCTACGACGGGTGCATTATATCACTTCGTATAACAGCATATTGTTGTTTCAATACAATGATATGCTAATACGTGGTATATTATAATGTGTCGCGACGTGGGCTATTAGCGTTGTACATAGCAAGACCGCAATTCTTATTTGTTACCTACTTGATTATCAGTAGGTACACAATAATGCAAACGTAAGCATCATTTTATTGGGTGACAAGAAAGGACCAACAAAATGAAAAACAAATCCTGTGCAACAAATTTTGCTACCCAATAACCATTTTCCCTGTTACTTCTACTTCAAGAACCATTTTTACTGGCGGAAAGAAAAAAGATGTGTTACTTGTCTATGGCTGCCAACCAAAGCCAATACACAAATATAAATTCATTCATCTTAGGATATATATACTAATGGATTGGATGAACTGAACGAATTGCGGAGCGATAGCCCAACCGTGCCATGTGCAGTATTGGGTTGTCGC
>NZ_LT985333.1 GCF_900290275.1 Prevotella merdae | reverse complement strand
GGAAAGTGTGCAGCATCCGTAGTATGGGGTGTTGTTGGCAACGCCCCTGAAGAATGTTCGACCTATCTCCCTTGCTGCTCTGGAGTGAAGAGCAGCTTTGCTCCTGGGCAGTTTCGCCATGTTTGCGGAATACACAGCAACGCCGTGCATGGAGAGAACTGGCGAAAGGGAACAATACCAATATAGATATGTTGATATTTCTGTATATCCATATAGATATAAATAAGGCTATGCAGATATACGATAATGTAGAAATGAAACAATATAGCAATACATCAATATGGTAATGTAGCAATATAGATATAAAGTAATACGGATAGCAATATAGATATGAATGTATATGGATAATCAAGCAATCAAGGCATGGCAAAGTGACCGCAGGGAGCCTTGCCGTGCCTACCTCTCTCCGGCATACACCGTCCGCCTTCAAGGCAGACATCGGTATGCCGGGTTGAAGGATGCCGTACTCTTTCCGAGTGGTCTTATAGACCATGTGGCAGAGGCAGAAAGTAAGCCTCATTCTCTCAGTGAAGCTCGTGCAACGTTCAGCTTCTGAGAAAAAGAACGAGCCTTACTTTCTGATGGCAGCCCGGAAAGTGTGCAGCATCCGTAGTATGGGGTGTTGTTGGCAACGCCCCTGAAGAATGTTCGACCTATCTCCCTTGCTGCTCTGGAGTGAAGAGCAGCTTTGCTCCTGGGCAGTTTCGCCATGTTTGCGTAATACACAGCAACGCCGTGCATGGAGAGAACTGGCGAAAGGGTTGAAAACAAAGAGTTAGAAACGAAAAACATCAAAGCTTACAGATAAGCATTATAGATATAACAAAATATTCATAATAGCCACCGATTACTTAAACATCCAACCATCGGAGATACCACTTTACAGGTGAAGCTGAATGGTTCGCCTGATGGCTGCGACCAATGAAGGAGCAGCCCGAAAAGAACAAGAGCCATGGACTCTTGCTATATATATTGAAGTTATCTTACCACTCCAGTTTCAATCTCAGTCTCTAAATATGAGGAAATCCATTCTGCCAAAACCATTCATATAGTAGTACTAAAAAAGGCAGAAAACAATTCCTGCCTTTTTGTATTAGTCAATAAATCCAATTAAATCAAGATACATCATTCTCGAAGAGAGTTTATCTTCTAAGGGGATATTGTTAGCTTCCTTTTCAAGCTCTTCTGTTGAGTATAGATATTTAAAGCCATTCTTCTCATAGAAATGAAGTATGTTGCTTTTATTATATGCGTCAACAACTATAAAGCGGCATCCTGTTTTATTGTTTGGATGAATAAACCAAGACGCAATAAATTCTATGACTTGTGAGCCAACAGATATGTTTTTACCTTGAAACTCCTTTGAAACGCCTAATCTTCCTATAAGAACTGCGGGATAGCTCCTTGTTCTCTTTGAATTAGGTATTTTCCTTTGTATCTTGTTCCTTGAAGAATTTGGTATCAATGCAGCTTTTATGCTATCATTAGCCAAAGTAAAAGCACAAACTATTTGTGGGTCATTTCCCTCTGTCGCAAAATAATATGTCTTGCCAAGAAGTTGCTCTGCATACAATAAAGCATCATTGTGAAAGAAATCATCCAAATCATCATCCCCACAGCTGAACGACTCTAATTCTCCTTGTGCCGTTACTGGATATGGAATACCCCCACATCTATTTTGCAAAAGGTCCTTTTCCTCCATGCTCTTTTAGATATTTTCGTGAACGTTCCATCATTCTGTCAATATCCTCAAACGAGAAAAGTAATTTTCTCCTTTTTGGATTTCTCTCATTCTCCTCCGCCTCACGTACAAAACGTTCAGCGGTTTCACCTGTCAATACAGGTATGCTTCTTATTTCTAATGCCATAATATTTCCTTTTTGATAATGTATATTTTAATTATGCAAAGATACAACAAAGTTCTTAAATACCAATAATCTAAGCATATTTTAACCTTATGCGTAAGATAAGAGCGGCTATAGCCGCTCCGATTTTATTCCGTGATGTGCTCTCTATCTGCAAGTATTTTTTTCAATCGTTTACGGCATTCTTCGGTGTCTGCCTCCTCAATGTAGCTGCGGATAGAAGAAGCGTAAGTGGTTTCCATTGCCATTTCAAGCAACTCATAATCGTTATTTGTCATTTTGCTCATATCTTTATTTTTTATGGAGCGGTGGTTAGCCGCTCCGTTACCTTTTTTAGTCTGTTACGTTATAAAAGTAGTTCAACTCGTCACCTTGCAAGTGGTTGACCGCATAGTTATCGGCAATGTTCCACGCATCGTTATAGAGTTTTGCAAGAGGCATGTTTCTCTCATACCATTGTGCAATCTTGTGGTTAAGTACCATAACAAGCTCTGTAAGATACTTGTAGTTACCTTTCCACTCATTAAAGGCACGTTTGAAAGTGTCTTCAACGGCTGCGACACCAAAGGCATCTGCAATAGAGAAGTCTTGCCAAAAAGTAGTCATTGGCTTGTAACCTGTCTCACTCTCGATGTTCCAAACAGGAACTTTTACAAAAATCTTTCCCATAATCAAATCTGCTTTAAAGGGTTCAACAATAAAATTATTCTGGATTTCCTGATTCATCTGCCTTTTAAGGACTTTCCGTTTCGTTCAATCCGAGTTTTTTTTTAGAATCATTCCGGCATAACCGTCATCACCTAAGCCTTTTTACGTGCTTTAGAAGATGGCAGCCCAATAAGGCAGTAAGCCAAACAATCGGTAGAGATTTTTTGTAGAATACCCAATCTNTCAATCCGAGTTTTTTTTTAGAATCATTCCGGCATAACCGTCATCACCTAAGCCTTTTTACGTGCTTTAGAAGATGGCAGCCCAATAAGGCAGTAAGCCAAACAATCGGTAGAGATTTTTTGTAGAATACCCAATCTCTGATTGCGGAAGTCTGCTGCAAAAAATCTTCGCCGATAGGGAGAGCATCGACTGGTGTTTGGTGTCTGCCTGGGCTGCCATACCTTTGCACGTTAAAAAGCTGGCGGTGATGGTTAACGGCACAACCTATGCTAAAAAATTGAGGTTGAACATAAGAAACGGAAACTGAAATATAGATATAGAAAAATATATATAGCCTTATTGCAAGCAATAGATATAGAGAGTAATATGCCAATACGGCTATACAGCAATACAGTAATATGCCAATACGGCAATATAGATATAAAGACTGTAACACCTAAACGAAAATGACCAAAAGAAAAGGCTATCCGCTGATAACCTTTTCTTATTGAAAATTGGAGTATATGAATGGTGGCTTTATGCCACCTTTGGAGCCTTGGTTTCTATGAGTTCTATCTTTGTAACAGCAAAAACTGTTTTATAAACCTCCTTGCCATCCTTGGTGTAGGAATCAGCCTTAAAGAATCCCTCAACCTTGATAAGGGTGCCCTTTTTGAGCATATCAATTGTGGCGGTATCATCCTTCTTGATCCAAGTCTCCATATCAAGGATAGAAGACTTCTTTACTTCCTGGTCACCCTTCTTCTCTGTAGTTCTGAAAGAGAGACCGAAACGTGCTACGCTGGCTTTCTCGAAGTTCTTAACTTTTGCGTCGTTTACTACGAAACCTGAAATAGTGAAATTGTTCATTGCGTTCATAACTGTAATTTTTTAATTGTTAATACTAATTTTACGTGCATAATAGTAGCGAACAAGGAGAAGGTGAGTCACGGCAAGAGATGTCCAATATATTTTTCACCCTTGGGTATGGAGTTTTTGATTAAGGAGCAACTGCACCCAAAAAGTCTGAAAAAAATATTGAGACAAACAGGATGTGCGCCCTTGCCAACACCGCTTGTGCTAACTTTGCAAAGTAAAATGGTTGTTAACAACTATACAAAAATTATCAGAACGCAAATGATCATAAAAATCTCACTTTAGGTTTCGATATACGACACTATGAAAACGATAAACGGAAAGCCAAGTTTCACTCCTATATCTCATTAAACTACAGAGAAGAAGGGTGCTTGGGTATATGTCTATCCTCGATATGGAGGCAATAAGAAAATGCAAACCGACACGATATGTTCAAAAAGGGATAGAGGATGTATGAGGAATTTGGCTGATTCCATATAATGAATGTGGCAAGAACATATAAATAGCGGTACAAAGATAGAACTCGATATAAAAGAGGCATCATGGTATAAACGTCAGTACATCTTATTCAATTTTACATTAGAATAAGGCTTATGCTTTAGGCTTAAAAAATAGGAATTACAGGCTTGGACGTGAAATGTAGATATTAATATTTACAGTCATACGTATTGCTGTCTATAAGACATTATAGCCATAAATTAATACTTGAATATAAAAATACCATCGGAGATACCTCTTTGCAGGTGAAGCTGAATGGTTCGCCTGATGGCTGCGACCGATGAGGGAGCAGCCCGGAAATATAAAGAGAGAAGCATTAGGCAATACTTCGCTCTTTATATTATTGGTATTTTTGCTACAAAGAAACATTATTATTTATGTTTTGCCCTCTTGAATTTCACATATTCGGGAGCCAAAACCTTAATATCATAACTATCAGAATTATCATATTTGTTACGGCAATAAGAAAGTATTCTTTTCAATTCCTCGTGGCATTCTTCACGCTGCAAGGCTGAATAATTATAGCAATACGTAGAATCCTTATCCGCATAATCAACAAACATTCCAGCACTATCATTGCAACCGAAACAAGTTATATTATAGATAGGCTCTGTTGTTCTCATAAAAACCATATCACCAATTATAAGATATTTACTTGCTCTTTTCTTAATATTGGCTTTAGAAGTAGCATCACCTCTCTCACCTGTCCAACGGCTATCATTGTAATAATCATTACCCCATATTATAAACTGCCAGTTAATTGTGTTTATAGTCTCGTTTTGTTCTATTGGCTCACCGTCTGCACGATTCATTTTACGCCATTGCACATTGCGATATAGTTTCCCTTTAAACACTCTTATCTCACATTCCTCACAGTTATAGCTTTTGACCACCATAACAAGAGGTGCGTCTTCCTTGCTACATTCTTTGATGTTTATAGATGTATAACTCTTTACCTCACGCTCTCTAAGCTTCTTACACCGAGGAGTCGGCAAATACTCCTCGGTGTAGCTAAACTTGATGTACTGTTTCATATCGTCAGTATTATTTAATCCTCAATTTTTAATATTACATCCATATCATTCTCGAAGAAGATTTGAGTTTGGTATGTTTTACCAAACACACTCTCCAATATTCCCTTGAACTCTTCGGCTTCATCTTCATTAGGTGAAAACCACAAGTACATTCCTTTTGGAACGTGCTTTTTACAATCATAGCCATGACGAAATACACTTATTGTATCATTGTCTGCATCGTCATATTCAACTTCTACAAACGAATAATAGTCTGTGAGTGCATGAATATCACATTCATATATAATTTTTGCTAAATCTGTTGCTTTCATATCTTTTATAATTTAATCATTGTATATTCCTTGATAACACTTGCCCGGACATCTGCCGATTCGGCAAGTATAGTAATCATAATCTTGTGATAATGAAGAGTAGTGATAAACATTATGTTTGCAACCTCTACATATCTTATCTTGTAAATCCGTAATCATTGCTCTTCATCTTTTTAATGTAGCTGGTTTACTCTGCAAGGCTCTATAACCCATTCGTAAGACAAACCGCAACACTGGCTTTGATTCATTCTTCGCAAATCATCCGCTTGTTCTTTTGTTATAGGGTCATCTTTCAACTTCATAAGTTTCTTGATGCTTGCTTCCTTGTTTGTACCTATATAAACCAAATCTTCACTTGAACGAGTGTTCCATTGGTCTGTTCGATAGAAAATATATACTAACATAATCAATTTGTTTTAAAGTTCAACTTATCTTTATCATTACTTCTTGATGTACTTCTCCAACAATTTTGGACGTACATTCAATGCTTTGGCGAAAACGTCCAACTGACAAGCATAGCGAGTTTCATAATAGCTACGCTCCATTTGGTTCTTGGAATTTGCCAAATCTTGCAAGATGTCTCGAAGGTATCTCTTCACAACATACTTGTACCATTCCAACTTTTTGCCTTTTTCGTCAGTAATATCTGCCATAATCAAATCTGCTTTAAAGGGTTCAACAATAAAATTATTCTGGATTTCCTGATTCATCTGCCTTTTTAAGGACTTTCGTTTCGTTCAATCCGAGATTTTTTTTTAGAATCATTCCGGCATAACCGTCATCACCTAAGCCTTTTTACGTGCTTTAGAAGATGGCAGCCCAATAAGGCAGTAAGCCAAACAATCGGTAGAGATTTTTTGTAGAATACCCAATCT
>NZ_LT985332.1 GCF_900290275.1 Prevotella merdae | reverse complement strand
GTTTTCAATGGTGCCCCAGCTATATCCTGCCACGCCGCCAATACTGCCGCCATATATTTGATTGCTTGTTATCTGTACGCCCTCCATCACCACGTTCTTCACCGTACCAGCTCTATTGAGCCAGCCGAACAGACCCGCATATTTGTCATTTGTCGTAAAGGTCAGCCCCGTGATGGTATGGCCGCCGCCGTCGAAGGTGCCTTTGTATGAGTTATCAGCGCTTGTGCCTATCGGCGTCCAGTCTTTGCCTGTGAGGTCGATGTCGGCGGTGAGGGGAATGTTTATGTCGGTCTTACCTCCGTTCACTAATTCGGCTACATTCAGCAGGCCGTCGGCGTTATAGACCGTGTAGCTGCCGTTTCCCTCTATGGTATATCCTGGGTCTTTTGCCGCAGCGAGGGAGACTGTGTAGGTATATTCACCGCCCGCCTGCCAGTCGGTAGCATTCTTCATCTTATAAACGAAGGTCTTGCCGTTAGTGAAGGTGCAGGTAATGAAGGTCGTGCCAGCTGCCACACTTTGCGGGGCTACGAGGGCGGTGTAGGTGTTGCTGCCCTTGCCGTACGGGGTGATTATATCCGGGTTGCCGCCTTCGGTGGAGAGACCCGTCAGCTGCACGGATGCCAGTCCCTCGGTGTAGTCCGTCAGAACGATGGTCACCCGCGCCGTGCGGTGGGTGAAGCGGAGCGTAGGATTGCCATAGGTCACCGTCTGCCCGTCGGCTACGATGAGATCGCTGCCCTCAAAGTCTTTCTGGGCACTTTGGTTGGCTTTTACCTTTACTGCAGGCGGAGTAGTCTCGCCCTCGGTGTAGGGCCACCACGCTGTGACGGTGATGTCTTCGTGGTTGGTCCAGTAGTACGGGTCGGTGGAGGTCAGCGTGGCGCTGGTGGGGTCGGCGGTGGTGGGCGTCACGTCGTATGCCTTCACCATGCCGTCCATCAGAACTGCCACGCTCTGCACACCCTCCCAATTGCCGTCCACCGGGGCACGGGTGCCGGCGGTGGCCGTCGCAGCGGGGTTCAGCCCCGTGGCGGTGAAGACGATGGATGTGCCTTCCGCCCCTTCAGGCAGGAAGCCTGCTTCGTCCTGTGTGCAGGCGCCCAATAAGAGGGCGAGCGCTGCAAGTGCAAAAAATCTTATCCTCATAATATCTGTTATTTTATTACTATGGTTGTTTCCGTTGCGGGCAGAACTTTTCCGCCCGACGGTTTACTGCTTCATCAAGGTAGGCAATGCTCCGTTAAGTTCGTAACGCCACTCTGATCCTGCGTTCTGCAAGGCGCGGTTCATGTCATCAACGGCGTTCTTCCAGGTAACGCCAGTACCGTCCACCTCTGTGGCTTTGGTGCTTTTCCTATTGTAGCCGATACCTTGTTCATGATTGTTCTTCCAATAGCAGGCGGTCACGATGGTGTAGTTATCTCCTAAAAAGCCGCCGATATGTACATAGCCAGTGCTACTACCTGTACTGGTTACGTTGCCCGTGGCATAGCAGGCAAGGAGGCTGATTCCGTCGTTGAATCCTACCAGACCGCCGCCAGAGATATTCTGTGTGCGGTCTATTTCTATGATCACGTTGCCTGTGGCATAGCAAGCGGTCAAGATGGCACCAAAATTCGTCTGACCTGCCACGCCGCCGACATTGAGCGTTCCCTTCACTGTGGCAGAGGAACTGCATCCGGTGATGTAACCGTCCCTTTGAGCACCCACCACACCGCCGACGCTCACCGTGCCGCTAACGCTGCCCGACACCGAGCAGTTTTCAATGGTGCCCCAGCTAAATCCTACCACGCCGCCGGCATAACCCAACCTGTGATTGCATGTTATCTGTATGCCATCCATCACCACATTCTTCACCGTACCGGCATTACCGAAATTACCGAGATAGCCGAACAGACCCGCATATTCGTCATTTGTCGTAACGGTCAGCCCCGTGATGGTATGGCCGCCGCCGTCGAAGGTGCCGGTGTATGAGTTGTCGTAGTCTGTGCCTATCGGCGTCCAGTCTTTGCCCGTCAGGTCAATGTTTTTGTCGAGGGTAATGTTTATGTCGGTCTTACCTCCGTTCACTAATTCGGCTACATTCATCAGGCCGTCGGCGTTATAGACCGTGTAGGTATTGGTGTTGCTGTCGTAGATGTAGCCCAAATCCTCAGCCTCGCCGCTCTCGCCGCCGCCGTCAGCCCAGTCACCGATGGTGCAACCCTCTAACGTCAGGCCGGTGGCGTTCACCTTGACGGTGTAAGAATAGCGGTTGCCCGCCTCTAATACGACGTTGTTCTGTGGACGGAAGTAGAAGGTGCCGCCGCCGAGTTCCACCTTGACGAACGGTTTGCCTGCCGCAACGGTCTGTGGGGCAGTCAGTGCCTCGTAGGTGTTGCCGCTTGCGTTGTAGGTCTTGATGGCGGTCGGGTTGCCGTTATCGGCGGACAGGCTCACGAGGCTCACCGTGGCACTGGCGACGCTCGTGAATCCCGTGCCGGGCTTCAGTTCGATTGTCACGCGTGCCGTGCGGTGGGTAAATTCAAGAGTCGGGTTGTTAAATTCCACCTTCCGGTTCTCAGCAGAGATGAAGTCGCTGTTCTGGAAGTCAGCCAGTTTGCTTTGGTCTTCTGCCACCTTCACGGCAGGCATCTGTGTGATGTCGGCATTGTCGAAGGGCCACCATGCCGATACGGTAATCGGGTCGCGGCTGGTCCAGTAGTGCGGGTCGTTCTCGCGTGAGAGCGTGGCGCTCGTATTGTCAGCGGAGTTAGGCGTTACGGTGTATTCCTTTACCACGTCGCCCATCTTGAGTGCCACAGTCTGTACGCCCTGCCAGTCGCCGTCCACGGTGGCACGGGTTGATGGGGCAGCCTGCGGAGTTGCCTCCACGGGCAGTCCGGTGGCACGGATGACAACGGGATATTCACCTTTGGACAGATGGTTATCGCCAGCCAGTTCGTCCTGCGTGCAGGCGGCGAAGGCGAACAGCAGTGCGGTGGCTGCGGGGATAAATAATCTATGTCTCATAATTCTTCATTCTAATCAATTAATTATTAATATCTTACAGGTCAGCGCCCACTTCTCCACCGTCTATATCGTTCCACTTTGCAATGGTGGCTTCGCTGACTTCAAGGACTTTGTTGCTCACCTTGACAGTATAGGTGTAGTTGTTGCCCGCTAGCAGTGCGCCATCGGGCAAGGTGAGTGTGGCAGGATATTCCTGACCTTTGTAATTCACAACCAACGGCAGGGATGCAACTGTCTGCGGGAAGAGGATGACCGATGACGTGAGATTGCCGTCTGCCAGATTCATGGCCAGTTCTCCGGTTTGTAGTCCGTTGTCTGCGGTGGCAATACCGTCGGCCGTGTTGAACGTACCGGTGAGTAACAATCCGTCCAGCGTGTAACGTTCAGGCTTGACCACGCTGAAATTCACGCCGTCGCCCGCCTCGAAGGTAAGGGTTATCTGGCTCATGCGGTGGTGGAAGGAGTTGTCTTCACCGCCTTTGGCGGTTTTGTCGGTGAAGCTTACTACCGGGTTGTTTTTGTCTCCCGTGGCTCCTGAAGCAAAGAGGAAGTCGATGGCAGGCTGGTTTTGCTGCGCCGTGGCATCGGTCGTGGCTGTGAGGATGCCTCCCGCCGCGTTGTACGGATAGTAGGCGCGGAAAGTATGGGTCTTTGCATCTTCGATATAGATGACCTTTCCTTCTGCCTCAAATTTCCCGTTCTTCAGGATGAAAGGCACGTTGCCGTACTTGGTATCGTTGTCGATGTCGGTGATGCCGATACGGTCACCGTTGTCCCAAGTGGTTCCGCTGGCGCGGGTGGCGAGGGCGATGTCGGCGGTAAACTGGGCGGCCACAGGGTCACCGTTCAGGTTCTCGTTGTCGTTGTTGCAGGCTGCCAATGCGAGGGCGAGCGCTGCAAGTGCAAAAAATCTTATCTTCATTATATCTGTTATTCAGCTATATTCTCATTGTCGTTTTTAACCTCATTCCAAGGTTTGATAGTACCTGTAAGTTCCACGTCAGTTCTGGTCAGCTTCACGGTGGTGTAATTGTACATATTACCGCCCTTGAGTTCTGAGTCCATTTTCCAGACGAACGGAGCATCATGCCCATTGTCCAAGTCAAACTCGATTTCTCTGGTCGTTGATTTCGTTGGAAGCAGGATGGCTTCGTATTTCTTGCCGACTTGGACAGCTTTCATCTGGATGTTGGCAGGATTTCCTTCGCCAGAGATTAGGCCATCTGCCAGATTGAAGGTGGCTGTGGTGTTCTGGTCTTTAATGGTGACCTTTAATTTATTGAGATCGTCTTCCGTCAAGCCATTACCTGGCTGAACATTCAGAACCAAGTTACTCAACATATGGTTGAATTTCAGTTCTACCTGTGGTATTGATTTATGGCATCCTTTAGCCTGGGCATACATGAAGTCGATAGCTTCCTGACTCGTCTGGTCAGCCACATTGAGTGCCACTTTGTAATCGCTTACCGTAGTATGTGGATAGTAAGAATAGAAGTCCACATTACCATCAATAGGATAGTAAATGGTCTTACCTCCAGAAATTGGTGAAAAGGCAATACTTCCACTTGTCTGATAGCAAACATTGTCAACTCCCTCTTTGATTGCATCTGCCGAGAGAGACTGATCTGCTCCAGTCATGAAGATACCAATCCTGTCACCATCAGCCCAGGCTACACCGGCAGCACGGGTGTTTACGTTGATACCACCAGTAAACTGCACGGCTACCTTATCGTTCTGGACAGAAGGTGCGGTGTCTTCTGTACTGCATGAAACCATTGCACCAGCCAAGAGTGCAAGGGTGAAGAACTTAGTCATCTTTTTCATCTTATAAACATTTTAAAAGTTATTATTATTTTATTTCTACTTCATTGTTGAGGTTCGTCCAACCGTTGATGGTAGCTTCCAGATTCATCTTTGGCTGCATTTGGTTGTAGTTGAGTCGCAACTCATACTTTCCTCCAACCTTCATCACAGGAGCGGTGATATCAAACTCTTGCAAGGTCCCGTTAGGCAGCAAGAGGCGGAGATAAACATGAGAGGCGGGGCTTCCCTGTATGGTCGGCATCAGCCGGATGACTTCTGAGCGCAAAGTTGACTCAGTAGCCAAGATAGTAGGCATTTCCACTTCCGTTGGATCTATGCTCGGCAATCCATAGTCGCCATCACCATTCTTCTGTGTAGGGAACAGACACCAAGCTGCATCTAATGCCTTGCCACTCATTTCTGTACCTTTAGGTACATTCTCTATGATGATGGTCAGTTCGGCAAGCACGCTTTTGACAGGATTCTGTACCACATAGCTGCCTTCCTTGTTGTCTATCCTTACATCGGCAACTCCGAAATAGGCATTATGGTTCACATCCTTAGGATTGGTCAAGCCTATCTGGATATTGTTCCAATTAGTCAAAGCCCTGGTCTGGTCAGTGGTGAAGAATGGCTCTATGAGATTGGTAATAGCCAATATCTGATAATGCCCTTTAGGAAGAGCGAAGCGTTGGCTTGCCACCTCCTGCGCACTGCCATAATGTTTTTCCTCTACAAGCGAACCGTCATCGGCATTGAATATCCAGAGTTTCACGTCATTCACATCCGTACCTTGGTCGGCTTCATCTGCCCAAGTGAGCGATACTGACAAACCACCCACATCCTCACCATCATGAACATTATGGTCGCAACTTGCCAACAGGCATGGGACGCATAACAGCACCCATAACCAAATATTAAATCTTCTTTTTGCTTTCATTTTCTGTTCGTGTTTTATGGGTTACTTATTATTGTCTGTTGTCTCTACTCGGCGAGCATTATCCGCATCTTGGGTGTCATCGCTACCATTTCCTATTGCAGTAATGCGACTTGCCTCTATGCCATTCTTCGCAAGCCAGGTTTTTACGGCTTCTGCACGCTGGCGAGATATACGTTTATTGACAGCCACGCTACCTTTTGTGTCACACCAACCTGTTACCGTCACCTTCATGTTCGGATTCTCTTTCAATGTTTTGAGAATAGCATTCAATTTAGTCTCTTCATTTTGTTGGATGTCGATACTATTGAAGGTGAAATATATGACAGGGAAAGTCACCTTTGCAGATTCTTTTATGTCTTGTTCAACAACTTTTGTTTCTGCCTTATCCACAGTTTCTTTCTGATTGACATACTCCGAAGAAGTTGGTTCCTGTTGTAGAACTTCCTTTTGTGGAACTGATGGAGTTTCTGCTACCTTGTTCTTCTTTTTAGAGAGGTTAATCCCTAATCTTACTCCACTTTCCCAAACAAAGTTGTTCTTATGCAGATGTTCTGGCATTCCGTCCATACGTTCGCCAGTAAGACGGGTCAAACCGGAATAGATGCCCAATTTCAGACATGAGGTCAGTTGATAACCAACCTGCAAGTCTGCGCCATAACCCAAATGCCAGTTGGTAGAACCTTTCATCACTTTGGCTTCATCGGCTATAGAATGGATATCAGCCTTGGTCGTTACTGCATATATATGAGGTGAAACAGCCAAATCCCATCGGCTGTCAGCTGTTTGATGGAACAGTCCAAGGAGATTAACGTTCACTCTTGCCCCATACCAACCCATTCTGACATGGCTTTTCAGATTGGCATATTCCCAACTGTCCATGCCTAAGACACCTGCCTTGTAAAGCACGCCGTCGCTCCCCAACCAATAGTTACGTTCTACGCAGCAGTCTTGTGCTGACAAGTTCATCTCTCCATACTTGGCAGATAACTCTGCCGAGAAGATGGAGTTGAAACGATAGCCCCCATATAAGCCAGCAGCCCAACCAAGGTGCGTCTTGTCATGTCCGAAACTTGAGAAAGTAGAGAAACCGAAAGGCATTCCACCCTCAATACCGATGTACCAGCCTTGCGAAATAGTCTTTCCATCTTTTTTTGCTTCTGCTCTCGCAAAAGAAAATGGAAGAATAAATGCAAGTATTGCAACCAGCAACCGATTTTTTGTTGTCAAATAATTTATCATATCATTCATTCATTTTTTATCGTAAAAATAAAAATCTATCTCCAATTACAGGACAAGTATCCACCATAAAGCTAATTCATCCATTCTATCCGAAACTCACTTCAGGAAATACAAGAGGTTTGTCAGCAAGATAAATATGGATGCCAACAGCAAAAAGATATAAAAGCGTTCTCTCTTGATGAAGTCACGAAAGCTATAGCGAGCCTTATAGTGATCATCAAGATATATCCTGTACTCATGTATCATGGCATATCCCAAGATAATACCTAATATGAGTACAAACACCCCGATGATGATCAGGGCTAATTCTATCCTTGGCATAGTTTCTATTATTTCCTTCATGTTGCAAATAT
>NZ_LT985331.1 GCF_900290275.1 Prevotella merdae | reverse complement strand
TGCAAGGTGATTTATCATTCGGAGAACCCACAAACTTTATAGAGCTATGTTTGAATACGAAGAATTGACCGACATTATCGGTTGCAGTTGCACACTGCTGATACCCTACAGAGGACGCACAGAAGGTTTCGTGGTTGCAGACTATGGTGAGGACATCGTAGTAAAATTGCGCAATGGCAAGGAAATTGTAGAAAGACGTGATGACGTTCTTGTCTATGACTGACGAAAAGGATGCTTGGTGAAGGTTATGCTCGCCAGGCATCTTTTTTCTTTCCGCCAGTAAAAGCCCTTTTGTATGAAACGGCAAACTCCCTTCATCGTTTGCCGATAAACTTTTATATGGCTATGCTTTGATGGTTGTATTCGCCAAATGGCAACCTGCCTCTTTGTATGAGATAAAATCTGCGACTACGCCTTTCTTGGAGCTTTTCGTACAATGAAGCCTTTTGTCTGAGGATGGATCTTGTTTGCAGCATTGCGATTGTAGTTGGTTGCTCATGCTTACCTTCCTCTACAAATAGGAGTAGCCTTCGAAGCAGGTTCTCCTTCTGCTTGTCTTTGTCAATATGCTCATGCGACCACCCTCCATGCGGAAAAGTGTATTGCCTGTTGGTTTACCATTGTTTATGACGTCACACGCCATGGAAACGTGTTTTGCATTGGTGACGGTTACTGCAAATGATTGAGCCATACGATGCTGTTACGGTATTCTTGCGTCCTTTTCTGAATTACCGATTTTTTGAAGCCACTATTTTTCCTATGCAAAGGTAGCGTGATGCTTCGACAGATGGAATCCGTCTTGTGCGGTCGCTTCGCTGTGACCAATAAAATAGCCGATAATCTTCCTTTTTCTCCTCACCGCCAACAGAAAACGAGTATTATAGTCGATTTTCATGGTGCTGTCCTCATGTGCCACATCCCTGCTTTTGAATTGCATGTAAAAATTAAGTTTCACTTCAAAAAGTAATTCAATATGAAAAAGATCGAGAACACTTTCGTAGTAACAGGATTCGTAGGCAACAACGCAGAAATCCGTCAGTTCACCAACGCTTCAGTAGCACGTTTCTCATTGGCAGTCAGCCGTCAGGAGAAGAATGGTGAGGAGACCAACAGAGTATCAGCTTTCATGAACATGGAGGCATGGCGCAAGAATGAGCATGTTGACTCTTTCGACAAGCTGCAGAAGGGAACCATGCTCACCGTCGAGGGCTACTTCAAGCCTGATGAGTGGGTTAATCAGCAAGGCACCAAGCACAACCGCATCGTCTTCATCGCAAACAAGTTCTATCCTACACCAGACAAGGAGGAAACTCCTGCGGCAGAGCCTGAAAAGCCTACCAAGAAAGGCAAGAAATAGGATTTCTTCATTCTCTCCAATAAACAAAGCGGCTTCGGTCGCTTTTGTTTTGCTCATACAACCATGTTTACTTTTATACCCACTATTAGCAAGTTTACTCTTATAACCGCCATTACGAGTTCCCTTTATATCTGCCAAATCATCTTTCTTTTTTACCGCTTCGTCCCACCCATCTGCGAAACCGCACCAACAGTTCGTCAAAGCGACATTCTTCATTTATCGGGAGTAACATCCCGAAAGATGAAGAATGACCATTTGCCGAAGGACAAGCACGAACAGAGTGGCATTGGCTAACGGCATCCGTGACGCAACCGTCACTTACATGCTGTCTACCAATGCCACCCTTTTCGTTGGGTAGCTTGTCTGGCTGTTGCGCTGTTTCACTCCCACCCATATCTTTTATATTCGCTTCTCGTCTTCCTTTTATAATCCATGTTTTTCCCTTTTATAGCCGTTACAAAGATTTCATGCCAAAAGGCTCCTTGACTGTGGCGACCAACTGTCGCTACTGCAATAAGCCACATGGCATAAAGGCTGGAGCGGAAACACACTCGGCATGGATGCCAAGAGAGTTTCCCAATGACTCCTGCCGCATCTTTGTTCCGTCCTCTTTTATAAATGACAGGTCGTCTTTCCATTTTTATTACTTTGTTCCACCCATCTGCGAAACCGCACCAACAGTTCGTCAAAGCGACATTCTTCATTTATCGGGAGTAACATCCCGAAAGATGAAGAATGACCATTTGCCGAAGGACAAGCACGAACAGAATGGCATTGGCTAACGGCATCCGTGACGCAACCGTCACTTACATGCTGTCTACCAATGCCACCCCTTTCGTGGGATAGCTTGTCTGGCTGTTGCGCAGTTTCACTCCCACCCATATCTTTTATATTCGCTTCTCGTCTTCCTTTTATAATCCATGATTTACCCTTTTATAGCCGTTACAAAGATTTCATGCCAAAAGGCTCCTTGACTGTGGCGACCAACTGTCGCTACTGCAATAAGCCACATGGCATGAAGGCTGGAGCGGAAACACACTCGGCATGAATGCCAAGAGAGTTTCCCAATTACTCCTGCTGCATCTTTGTTCCGTCCTTCAGTTATAATCGGCAAGCCATTCTCTCTTTATAGCACTTCGTCCCTCCCTTGCGGAATTGCACCGATGGCGCAGTTCCACACCCACCCTTTTCTTGTTGTAATCTTATGTAGTAGCACTTATAGCCATTTCATTTCGTCCATCGTCTTTGCCGCTTCGGATATTTTCCGCAAAGGTACCAGTTGCGTGGCAAATGCCAAATTGGGCATCATGGATGCTTTTCAAAAAATCTTCCTCTATGTGCCTTGCATATAGAGCGTATTTTTCGCTTCCGATTTGTCTTTTTGCCTTCCAACTCCTTTGCGTGGCGGAAAAATATCCCTTGGGCAAGCCGAAAGGCTTCCGAAAATAGGGAAAATAAATAATCGAGTTTAACGCAAATAATTTTTCCGACTATGGCAAGAATGATAGACGACAACATCAAGAGACAGCTGAGCAAGAGGATGGATTTTTTCTTGAAGTATTTCCCTGTGAGGGTTCGCAATGTGGGCGAGGACGCAGTGGCTGCACGCCAACTGATTTGGGCGTTCAAGGATGCAAGGGACAACGCTTTTGAGAAGGTGGCGCAAATGACCGCAGCACATCTTATCAAAGTTTGTGGTGAGAAGATAAAGGACATCGTGTTTGTATGTGTGCCAGCCAGCACCCAAGCCAAGAACGAGAGTCGATACATGGCTTTCTGTAATCGTGTGAGCGAGCTTTGCGGCATCATCAACGGCTATTCGCACATATCCGTTTCAGGCGACCGCTTGGCAGTACACGAGCACCGCCATGACAAGGAAAAGAGCATCACTAAGACACAAGTGATTGAGTTTGATGAAGCCTACTTCAAAGGCAAGGACATCTATGTTTTTGATGATGTGGTAACGACCGGCGCAAGCTATGCCATTTTTGCCAATCAGTTGGAAATATTTGGCGGAAACGTGTTGGGAGGTCTTTTCTTGGGACGCACACACTATAAATATGCAAAGTGATATGGAGAAGACAAAGTACATCAAAGCCAATTCTGTGGCATTTTCGGGACATCGCACGATAGCGGAAGACCGCAAGGACGAGATAAGGAAGAAACTGAGGGGCAAGATAAGGCTGCTCTATGCTATGGGCATCACCAATTTCTATTGTGGCATGGCACTCGGTTTCGATATGTTGGCAGCCGAGGAGGTGATTTCATTGAAAGTGGAACTTTCCAATTTAAAACTTATTGCCGTCATTCCCTATGACGGTCAGAACGAGAGGTGGAGCGCAAGGGAGCAAGACCGCTATTGGGATATTCTTGACAAGGCGGACGATGCTATCCTGTTGAGTAAGCACTATTTCAATGGATGCTTGCTCAGACGAAATGATTATATGCTTTCTCATTCGTGCGGACTGATTGCTTTCTTCGACGGCAAGCCCAAGGGCGGCACGTTCTACACTTGCCGAAAAGCCAAGTTGATGGGGATGGACATCATCAATCTGTACAAGACACAAGTATAACAAACGAAAACTATTGCGTATGGACGACATCGTATCTTTGTTCGTGGTGTTCTTCGTGTTCAAGGCTTTGGGCGGAACGCTCAAAAGCCTTTTTCACGGAGACAAGCGAAATGATTTCAGAAGAGACAGATAAGGAATTGCCTTATCTGCCAAGTATTATGGGAAAGCCATACTGCAAGCATCAGTTGCAGTATGGCTCACCATTTATCTATATTGCACAAAAATCTAATTCGTTCAATAAGGATTTGTATGTTTTGCGAAACTTACTAATGGCAATATTTTTGATATTGCCTGGCTTGTTGCTTGTTATCAATTCATTCAGTAAAGCCGTGTCAGCTATGGCTGATTTCATAGCATCTACGCTCTTCTTATATCCGCATACCAATTTTGCGCCTGTAATAGACTTGAAGTGCTCAACTTCAGAGGTGTTAGCGAGTGTTTTACAGCAACTAAAGTGAACTATTTTATCACGGAAGAAATCCCCGGCTATATCTGCCAATTCTTGTAAATCAACATTTCCATTCTCTCCCTCTAAACTTATAGAATGAAACCAACCATGACAAGCTATATAAACAATGTCTATTTTATTCCATTCACGTTTGTTCCTGTTGAAATACTCTATGTAGAGTTTCAAATCCTCTTTTGTCAAAATGTGCCTATAAATAGCATCGCATTTATGATATTCTTTCAACATTCTAAGAATGGGCTCGCTATTCAAATCAAAGCGTTCAGGCTTTTTGTGGGTATTGAATTTCCATTCTCCCTCAAAACAAAGTATATTCTTCATAAAATCACCTTTTATATTTCGCTTTCATTCTTTGGTTTTCTCTTGCCAAGCGGTCCGCTGAACTTGCCACGGTTCAGCTTCACCCCATACTTGTTGAGTATGCGGAACACCGAGCTGCGGCTCCTGAAGCCGCTGACCTTCCAGATGTCATCGATAGTGTAGTTGTTGTTATACATATTGACGATATTCCTCTCACGGTCGATGCCTTTCTTTGGAGTTGAACTCTTGGCAGGTTTAATACCCGACTTGATATATTCCACATGGGCAGTAGCCTTGCGCAAGGCAACGACCTCTTCTGACAACGAACCGAACATGAAAAGCACATCGGCTATTGATGTACTTGGGAATAGCTCACCCTTGGAGTCGATCTTGTCTTGTATGGAAATGACCCTTATCACCTTCACCCTGCAAAACTCCAAGAACATTGCCAACTCCCGAACGCCACGCAGTGCATTGCTGAACTTCGAGATAACCAGTTCGTCACCTCGTTCCAGACAATCCATGAGCTGCTTCCATTCCGGGCGTGTCTTCTCTTGGCTTGCACTATCTTCTATGATACGGCAGCAGCCATACTTCTCCATCCAGGCCCGGTCAAAGGTGAATGTGTCATACTGCTCCGAGTTAAATATGTAACCTACTTTTGCCATAGCTATTATACACTGATTTGTAATTTGCCGACAAAGATACTTATATTCCATCAAAGTATAATCATACTCTGATAATTATTATAGTTAATTAAAGATTGATGTACTGCACTTTCTTGGATATATTATCATTTCATATCATGCTATAAAGTATGAATGAGAATAAAACATAAAGTTTGATTTAGTTTGAATGAATACCCGATAAATAGTCGTAAATTCGCACCGCAAATTTCAAACAAAGTCCGAAATGGAAAGTATAAATATTATCATATCTGCGGCAAAAAGCCGATTGAGGGTGAAGTGCAAACAATCTTGCACTTCAAGTTTTCGCATATCATACTTTGGAGGAAGAAAACAAATGTCCATGTTGTCTGTCATCACACTTGCCATTCTTTTGCTGGCATCCTGTTCAAAAAATGCCAGTGAATCATCTTTCCATGATGCAAGGGAGGCATTGGATGCGCAAAAGGTGTTCCTTTCAAGGATGAAATCAGACAAGGATTTGTCTATGGAACACTTTGCCGACAAAATATCCAAATGGCGTACTTTAGAAGACTCGGTTTCTGCTTGTCTGATGCGAGACACCATCAAAAAGGCACATTCGTTTCCGATGGAAGAATTTTCCAATGTCCATGACTCCATCCGTGACGAGTTTATGCGCATAGCTACCGCCAAGCGAAGGACATTCAAGGATGTGCTCCTGTTGAAGATGAACGCCTCCCCTTATAAAGGTAAGAAGGAAACGGACAGCCTTTCCTTGGTGGCTTCAAAGTTTTTTGAGAGTATGGACACCATACCATTATATAAAGGTGACAAGACAAGGATCTTGACCACCTATCATTTCTTCTTGGAGAAGGTGAAGAAGGAAGGCATTGCCAACCAATCACAGTTCCTCGCGTTTCTGAAAACGGAGGATAGGCTGTTCAGAACATTCCTATCTCATCTATACGAGATGAGCGACGTGTCGGTTTCGCATATAACAAGCGGAACAGAAGATGTGTGCAAGATGATTGCTCAATCTTCAAGGAAAGGAAACTTACCAGCAAGGGATGCCGTGACCTATATGGCGGTTCGTACCAATCGAAGAATCATCGCCAATGCGCAGACTTGCGTTGCTGATATTAAGAGTGGAAAGGTTACTTCCGCTGAACAACGGACTGCCTATTTTTGGATGATACTGCAACCATTCCTGTCCATTGATGACTTCGGAATGGCGATGCTTTCAGAGAATCAGCGAAAGGATTTGGTGCAACTGTCAATAGATGCTTTAGGCACAATCGCTTGTCTTAGCCGTTCCTTGCAGATGGACAAGAATATGACAGACGGGTTACCAGATATGTTCATCAAGCTATACATTTCTTCATTATAAACACAATAGTTATGCTGCATAAATTTCTCAACGACTTCCTGGCACTTGCACCATTGCAGTTGCCAGAGCTTATCAACCAGGAGCGCATGGAACAGCCAGTCTATGAAGACGGCTATGTCCTGCTTGACTTCAAGTTGGAAAAGCCTTGTCTTCTCGAAGAGGTGATGAACCTGTTCGAAGACCAGATGGAACTGGTCATCCTTTACCACAAGGTGACTTCCGTACATACGGAGTTCGGACAGTTCTGCTGTGCCTTCTCCAACCCTAATTTCGGGCGGATGTACAAGATGAATGCCAGTACGGATGCCAATGGAAATGTCCACTCCGTCATGGTGACAATCTATGAGTCCTTGGAATTCATGTACGGTGACTTGTGCCACGACATGGAACTGCAAGCGAGGACAGGCTTCTTCAAGTACAAGCGTGACAAGGCGGACATGCTGATGTGTTTTATGTGACATTACGTTCCATTTATGAGCGACGTGCAGCTTCAGAACATCGTGGACATCATCCACAAATGCCACACATGGATAGACGTTGGCAGTTCGTTCCATTGGAAAGACACCGCCGTTTCACGGCATGGCATGGTGCAGACCGTCTGCTGTCGGTGTCTGACTCTTCGAGCCTGTCATTCCAACAATGATTATGTCCGTGGGCAGGAGTGGCATATTCCTCTGCTTGACATTGACCGAAGTGCCAAGATTCTTATGAGAAAGGATGCAGGTTTCAAGAAACGCCTTGCTTCAAATGCTTTGACAATGGCAGATGTCGAGCGACTTTTCATGGAAGCCACCTATGGAATTATTGAGTTGGAGCTATTCGAAGGTTATTGACCGTTTTACATTACAATTTGATCTATGGTATTCAAGATTATCTTTCTTTTCTTCCCTATGTTTCTTCTCTTGGCATCAACGATGTGCTACAGGAAGAACAATCGGATGATGCAGAGATTTTATCTCCGCATGGTGTTTTCGCATAATTTTCGGAAACTGTACACACTGCTGTTACTGATGGCAATATTGGTGTTCAGTTTCGTGGCATATCAAGTACAGCCCAACGAGATTGGTGCTCATGTAACGGCACTGTTGGCATTGTTGCTGTTCAAGTTCTCCTATGCAGACAATCTGCTGCATAGGTTGCATGACAACAGGAAATCATGTGCCATCGCTTTTACAGCCTCATTGGTGTTCATGTTCACTCCCCATTTGTACACATTGGGAGTGATGGTAGGTATGCTCTTGGTGGCATCCATCTACTATCCGTCCTCAAAGGTCATCTTCAAGGCACAATGTCCTGACAGTGGCAGACACTTGGCGCAATGTCCTGAGGACATCGTAAACTTCTACTTTTAGTCCATTCTTGGAATATGCCACTTGGTACTGGCACATTCTACAACACTCAGTCTAAAATGAGGATCATTATTTCACAACATCAATAAGACATTTTCAATGAAACATATACCAAAGGAAAATATAAAGGTAAGCCTCTCTGTCGGCTTTCTGGCATCTCTCCAGGACCGACATAACGAGCGGTATTCCAAGCATGAGGCATTCTGTTATCTGCTGGACAAGGCTTGTGAACACTACATGCCGAAAGCCGTAAGCAAGGAAGTGGCAGACGAATTGAAAGATTTTCAGTTTATCACAACCAAAACCCAACTTGCGGAGGACTGGCATTGGCATCGTGCCACCGTGCGTCAGTTCCTCGAAAAATTAACGGAACATGGGCTGATACACTGCAAGGAGTTTGAAACGAAATACACCATCATCACGATGATTGGTATGAAGGACGGTAACGTTCCGACAATGCGAAATAGCATATTGGAACCAATCATCCGTTTCACAATGGACAGTTGGTTCAATGGCACTTCCACTACGGAAGAGACTGCCGTTGTCTGTGGCCAGATTGTAAAGGGTGCAGTAGCATTATCGCAAGAAAGCAACTCTGCTTCTACATCATCAGACAACCAACTTTCATCTGATGATATTGCCACTTGCATGATTGGCAGACTTGTGGATTGTATGCCTCTTGTAGATGAGGAAGAACATAACAAACTTCAGTTGCGTAACGCAATCCTCAAGTTCTTCACTCGTGTTCTCAATCGAGACTGGCTTCAGTTGCTCCTTCTGATAAAGGAACTGCCCGACATTACCGGTTATGGAAAGGCCGCTTCAATCAAGTTAAAAACTGCTGAAGACATGAGCCTTTTCCAATCCCTGTGTTCCGCTTATAAGGTTTGCTGTCCAACCTCAACAGTTGAAACAGCTGCCAAGCCAGTTATAAATGCTAAAGCGGACAACCATAAATAGAGTTCATTCTGTTCTTTTATAGCTGCCTTACGGACATTCTCTTTGTAAGACCTCACGGTTCGGCACTGGCATAGCGCACTCGTCGTGGCTTGCCTTTTTTAGCACATCGGGCTTGCCCGCTGTCCACGAATTTAGGGAGTGTGGTAACTCATTACCCCTACGACCTGAAAGTCTTCGGGAGAGTGTCCGCCAAGGCAGCAAGCTGGGACACTGTTTTTACTGACACATATAAGCATATCAGAGATATGGAAAGAATAGCAAAGCAGGTTTTGAACGTCAGGGGACGTAAGGGATGCGCCGCCGCTCTCAGCCGCGAATACCAACGAAACTGGAGCGACAGGGCATGGCAGGTAGCCATTGCCAAGGGTAACTATGACCTCGGCAGACAGCATCTGAACTTCCAGATTTCCAAAGGAGGCAAGATAGCACCTATCGACAAGAGCAAGTCCATCCCACAGTTGATGGCTGAGAACTTGGCTGCTCGTGGCATCAAGGACAAAAATGAGGGATTGGCTGAGCCACGTTTCAGAACGGTGGCGGACTTCATTTTCAGCGGTTCGCAATGGAAGATGCGTGAGCTTGCCTTCGGTGACCAAGAGGTGGTCTTCAAGCCCGGCGACAACAAGGAGAATTATGCCGTCAAGCGTATGCCTGAGATTGAGCAATGGGCGACGGACATTTATAATTTTGTCGCAGGAAAGTATGGTGAGGAGAACATCGTTGCCTTCTATGTACACTTGGACGAGACTTCACCACACATTCATTGTGTCCTACTGCCAATAAAGGACGGCAAGTTTGCCTTCAAGGAAATCTTCGCAGGTGCCAACAATCGGGAATATAGTCAACGAACATCGAAACTTCATGACGAGTTGGCGATGGTCAATGAACCTTGGGGACTGGTGCGTGGAACGAGCCAAACGGAGACTCGGCAACGACACAGACCTACGGAGGAATACCGCAAACACCTGTCCGAGGAATGTTCTTCAAAGGAAGAGGAACTGGACAACCTTAACAAGGCTGTAAGCGATCTTCGGGCGGAAATAGCACTGGCAGAACGTCGTGTGAAAGGACTCTCTTCTATGGTGGAACATCTGGAAGAAGAGAAACATCAGAAGATGTTGGAGATTGACAAGTTGAAGGTGCAGATTGCCAACAAGGAAGGAGATAGTTCCATCTTGTCGCAGAAGTTGGAAAAATTGCAAAATGAGTTGGCTTCCGTTGATGAGAAACTGGCAGACAAGAAAGACAAGCTCGCTGTGGCTGACCAGCAGTTAGATGAGTTGAACAAGGACATGGAGTTTGTCAAGGAACGGACAGAGACGCTTCGGCAGGATGCCATGCAGTTCTCTCGTGAAGCTCAGACTGGTGCTGGCACACTTATCAAGACAGCTATGTTGGAAAGCATGGTCACTGACTACCGTTCCAAGATGGCATCGTTGCCACCTGAAATCAAAGTCGCATTTGACGGCTCGCCATTGGAAAGCATAGCCGAGCACACTGCCGAAGTTCTGCATTGTGCCACATTGTTGTATCTTGGCTACATCGACCAAGCTACGACTTTTGCCGAAGGGCAAGGTGGCGGAGGCGGTGGCAGCAATGACATGAAATGGGGACGCAACGATGACGAGGATGACAGGCGTTGGGCGCACCGTTGCCTTGCGATGGCAAACAGGATGATGCGACCGAAAGGCAGCAAGAGTAGAAAGCGTTAACTGAAAGAATAATTGACAAATTGAAGTTTATGATTAGAAAAGCAATATTTATGATGGCATTGTGCGTGTGCGGACAATTACACGCCAATGCAGAGACAATAGATGATGGCACGGATGATTTGGTACCGTCTGGCATAAATGAGGATATGCTCCGACAGATTGAGCCTACATACATCAAAGAAGTGGCAGTACCTTCTGCATGGTCTTCCAACTGGTTCGTTGGTGTATCGGGTGGCACTTCCGCTTTTGTAGGAAAACCGCATGGTAAAGGGAACTTGTTCGACAGGATGAAACCTTCCCTGGCAATAAAGGCAGGAAAATGGTTCACGCCAGAGATTGGTGGTCGATTGAGCTTCCAAGGTCTTCAGTTCAAGGATGCCAGCAAGAATGTCCGTGATTACAAGATGGTTCATGCAGATTTTCTTTGGAATGTGAACAGCAGTTTTGTCAAAGACCATGCCACCACACAAAGATGGGGATTAATTCCGTATGCTGGTTGCGGTATTATCCATAACGAGGATAACGGCAAGAGTCCGTTTGTCATCAACTATGGTGTGCTTGGACAATATCGTTTAACAAAGCGTTTGGCGGTCAACATGGAATTGGGTGGCGCAACCACATTCCGTGACTTTGATGGTGTGGGCGCATCCAATAAGTTTGGTGACAATTTGTTCACCTTGTCTGCCGGACTGACTTTCAATATCGGGAAGGTCGATTGGAAGAAGGTTGTAGATGCCACTCCTTATATCAACCAGAACAAATGGCTGACAGATTACACCAATGATTTGTTGGCTCGCAACCAAAAGTTAAGCAAAGCTCATGCGGAGGATGCCAATGTCATCGCTGAAATGAGAAAGATCTTGGAGATTGAAGGATTGCTGAAAGCCTATGCCGACCGCCTGACATTTTATGCGGATAGTACAGTGTATCGCATCTACCCGAAAAATGACTACAGCGGTTTGAACTCGCTCCGTGCAAGATTGGCTCACAAGGATTGGAATGGCATGGGAAAACCAAAAACAAACCGCTCTCTGGAGTATAGTTTCTCTGTTTCCGATTCTGTTTCTTGGAACAAATACGTTGCAGAAATGGCAGGTGGAACCAAGTGCATCGGTTCGCCAGTGTTCTTCTTTTTCAAGATTGGAACCACACAGTTGGTTGACGTTTCACAGATGGCAAACTTGGATGAGCTTGCTCGTGTAGCAAAGGCTTATCATCTCAAAATTTCCATTGTTGGTGCTGCCGACAGTGCCACTGGAAACGATGGCATCAACAATCCTCTCAGCAAGTCAAGAGCTGACTATATCACGCAACAGCTTGTGGTAAGAGGCATTGACAAGTCCATGATAATATCAAAAAGCGAGGGCGGTATTGATAAGTATTCACCAATTGCAGTCAACCGTCATACGGCTGTCAGACTATTTGCACAGTAAATGTGTTTTACTATCATTCATACGATAAGCGGTAATCTGCAAAACAATGATTATCAAAAGAAAGAGTCCGTTCGTGATGAATGGGCTCTTTCTGCTATTTTATAGTTGTTCTATCAAATCTGGCTTAAGCAAGAAATCCATTAAACCAACAATATAAAATCCATTGTTGTCATGATACGGTTTTATGTCATCGCGCATTATGATTATCTTCTTAAAGGAATCGTCGATTCTTTTTAATGAAGCGCATTCTTGCTCTCTTTTGTCATCATCAGGCATTGCAAATGCTGATTGAATATAATATCTACGGTCTGCCATATTTGCAACAAAATCGACTTCCAATTGTTTGCGTTCTTTTGCAGTCCTTGCCTCTACCATACCAACATCAACACAGAAACCTCGTAAGCGCAACTCGTTGTATATGACATTTTCCATGATATGATTCTCTTCCACCTGTCTGAAATTCAGCAAGGCATTGCGTAATCCGATGTCTTGGAAATAGTATTTGGAAAGTGTACCTATATATTTTCTGCCCTTTATGTCATATCGCATTGACTTCTCTATAAGAAAAGCATCTTCCATGTAGGAAAGATATTTGGATATGGTTTTTCTGTCAAGCGTTTCATTCTTTACACTTTTGAATGTATTTTCCAACTTGCTAGGATTACATGGAGAGCCTATACATGAAGCCATCACACGCATCAATTCCATAAACTCTTCGCTGTTTTTCAAGTTGTTTCTCTCTATTATATCTTTGAGATACACTGTCTCGTGTAAAGAGCGGAGGTAAGCAGCTTTCTTCTTCTCGCTATCCAACTCTAATATACCTGGTAGTCCACCATAGGTATAATAACTTTTCCACAATTCAAACTTGTCACCTCCTATAGAGTTATATAATTCAGCAAAAGACAATGGAAACAGATGGATTTCATCACCACGTCCCCGAAACTCTGTAACCACATCCTTGGATAGAAATTTGGAGTTACTTCCTGTGACATATACATCAGCATTGCGGATATGCAAAAGACTATTCAGCACATCCGTAAACTCATCTATCATTTGCACTTCGTCCAATATGATATAGTAGAGTTTATCATCTACAATTCGTTCATGAATATGTTGAAGAATAACATCAGGGTCACGCAAATTCTTGTTAAGGCGATCATCCAATGCTATTTCTATTATATGGTCTTCACTTATTCCTGTTTCAATCAAATGATTGTGAAACAAGTTGAAGAGAAGAAACGATTTGCCACTTCTTCTAATTCCAGTTACAATCTTTATGAGATTGTTTGACTTGCTCGATATAAGTTGTTGTAAATAATAATCTCTTTTTATAATCATAGTCATTCCCGAAAAGTGACATTAGTGTCAACTTTCGGGAATGCAAAGGTACGTTTTTTATCGGAAAAGAAAGAATTTTATTCCCGAAAAGTGTCATTAATGACAAAAATCGGGAATAGAAATTGTCTTTTATGTGGTTTTACATTCAAAACCTCATACAATTCAAGCCCCAAATACTGAGATGTCAGTGGTATTTTACATATTCATTCCCGAAAACTGACACAAATGACAAAAATCGGGAATATGTTCAATGTATTAGTCTTGTTCAATGAGAATGAACATGGTTGCAATAATGAACAAACATAATCTCCACTATCAAAAAGTGGTAATCTTACCTGTTTTAGTCACTACACATCTCCCATACACCTTCATCCTCCCTTGTTTTTCCTTAGCAAATTTAGTTCAGCCCACCAGACTGTCAAGTACCGCCTTGCTATTAGCAGGTTATTTCATCAGCAGCCTTCCACCAATCAAAGATTGGGGTATTCCAATGAAATAATCTCCCAATTCCTTGTCTTGTCTGCCTCCATGTCCGAACTCTTGATTGCACGTAAAATCAATTCCCTCGATGAAGTCGTAAAGGCTTCGAGAATAGGGAAGAAAAAGAAGTTTCACAATTTAATCCGAACAGATATGAACGATATGATTAACGAAAGAGACAAGGAGTTTGTCAATGAGTTTTCACGCTTCGTGAACGGCAAGATATGTTCCGCATCCAAGGTGGGTGCAGAGTTTGCCAATGACCACCGCTTTCTTGTAAACGAGAAGTTCAAGGTGATGATGGCTTTCATGGAGCAGTTGGCTGTAAACTATCAGAAGGGCTATTATGACCTTCGCAATGAATGGGCTTGCACCTTGGCACATGCAGCCATTGAAGCCTTGCGTGAGCAGCAACTCTACCATCCATCTTCACCAGAGTATTCACCCAATAAATAATGCAGTTATGACAAGCAGATTGATTACACCTCAGTTGGCGGAGCAGTTCAAGCTATATCCGCTTTATTCACAGGACGGCAAGAAGAAGGATGCCATTTGCCTATGCGTCTTCTTCATCGGCAAAGTCCGTTGGTATGTATTGGAAGGTCAGCCGGAAGGCAATGACTTCACGCTGTTCTCTATCGTTGTCGGTCTTGCCGATACAGAATATGGCTATGCTTCCATCAAGGAAATGGAAAGTATCAGCATGGATGTCGGACATAACCTTCCCAAGATACCGATATTGCAGGACAAGAGCTTCAAGCCTTGCCCAATCGGAAACATTCCCGACGAGAGATTGCAGTCGTTTCTGTCTGACATGTATGACAGGGAAGAAGTTTAAACCATTCATCAGCCGTAGGCTTCTTGCCTATGGCTGCTAAAAATCAAACTATATGATACAGCAAAAGATAACGGAGATAGCCGAAATATTAGGATGGAGCGTTGATTTCTCCGAGCCACAAAATGGCAAGACAGATGTAAACTTCGCCAAATATACTTCCTATGGTCAAGATTTCAATTTCAGCGTGGAACTTGAAGACGATGGTATGGAAGCCTTCATCGACAATATCCATGAGTATTATGAGAACTTTGATGTTGACGAGGAAGCGTACATTTGGATTGGCTCAGACGGTCACGGCAAAAATGGCGCACCTTACCACATTGCCGATATAGTCAAAGACATGGAGGAAGCCGAAGTCATGATGGCTGACCTTTATGAGGCATTCAGACAATATTATTCACAGTTGGAACTTCAAACCGTATGACAATAGAACAATATCTTTACCGCCTATGTCGAAACATACTCAATGAGCGTTTCAACTGGCGCAAATACCTTACCACCCAAAGCTATTTCGGCAGAGACCTTTGCGTCACTCCGCTCCATGTCTCCTATGGACAAATTGGCTATACCATCCATTTCCCTTACTCTCGTGACCCAATGCCTGAACTCGCATACGATTGGGAAATGAACGACCTCACCATCGATGAGGAAGATTGGCAGAAATGGCTATCACCCGAAGAAGATGATGAGAAGGAAGAATAAAACTCCCAAAACGAAAAATCCAAGATACTTACACATTATTATATATGTGCGCATCTTGGATTTTTGCATGTTTACCTCAGATTGACTCGTTACCGACGGAACGCAGACCGTGCGACTTTTTCCTCTTCTACCTCAGTCTGCTCATTATCATTTGATGATGCAGATTGCTTCATGTCCTTCGCATCCTTTTTCTCATCTGATACCGAAACTGCAACATCCTCACTCTGTTGCTCCTTCATTTCCAAAGACACTTCGTCTATTCTCTGCGTGAGAATGGACGTTGCCTTTTTCACATCCATCAAGGTGGTCTTGATGAAACTTGGCGACTCTTTCAGACTGCCGAGCCACGATTTCAGATAGGCGGCACTGTCCTCTTTCAAATTCTTGGTCATGCCATACTTCTGGCACACCAACGCACTGCCCAACTCTGCCACCAGTTCCTCACGTGCATATTCATCGGAACCAAAGCCCGACTGCGGTTTAAGGCGGTTCAACTGATCTTCCGCTCCTGTCGAGTGAACCATCTCATGAAACGCTGTACCATACCACGACTCACCATCCTTGAACTGTGACTTCTCTGGAATGGTTATCTGATTGCGGGAAATGGAGTAGAATGCATTGTCTTGGTGCTCGATGTTGATGGGGCAAATCCATCTCTGCTCTTTGAACATTTGGTCAACAGCAGGAAACGAATACATGTCACCTTCCTTCACCAATGCCTTTTCGGGCTTGTTCTCCGCTTCCAACTTGGCATACAATTCAGGTCTTGCCTCCTTCAGATTGGTCTGTGCCACATTGAACACCTGGTACACATTCAACTTCGGATAGACATTATACTCCTTCTGCTCCTCAGCACTCATTCGCTTGTAGTCGTCATAGGGTATCTTTTCTTTTGTCTCCTTGTGTACAATGGTGAAACTCGTCAGCATCACAGGAAAACTCTTCTCTCCCTTGTTGATGCAGACCTTGGGCAACGGCTCGCCATTAGCATCCGTCATCAGCTTCTTGTTACCTTGCTTGTCCGTCTGATAGTTCAAACCCACTGCACGGTTAAAGGTGCAAAACACTGGCAACTCGTAGCCTTTCTTCTCGCAGAGCATGGTGAGCAGCAAGGCATTCATACCGTTATACTCCCTGCCAGACAGGTTCTTCGGCCAGCTCAATGTACCTTCCGTAAACCAAGGCTTTTGCCATCCGTCCTTGCTTCCCAACGACTCGATTTTCTCTATCATCATGTTTGCGAAGGTGTCCAAGGCTCTGTCCTCAGCATTTTTTCCATCGCCATTATTCTGTGGACTCTTATTGTAATATGCCATACTTGCTAATTGTTAGGATGATACGGTTTCTTCTTCCACTGACTCAACTCCGCCACCTTGCAGCCCAGGTTGAGTCTGTCGTTATACACCGAGATTTCCAACTCGCCCTTTGCCTCGATGGTGGCTTTCGACTGCAGCCATTCTTCCTTTTCTTCCGAGAAGCGGACAAAGCGCACCCATGTAAAGGCAAATTCTTCTCCAATCTTCTCTGCACTGAAAGCCGAGAACATCAAGAAGTTTTTGCCGTTCTTGCCTTTCTTCATGTCGATGTCCTTGCCCACCTTGCCCTTGAACTCCATGTCGCCCACGATGCCATCCTTGCATTCCGATACAGGCGACAGGTTCACTTCCAATCCTTTCAAGTTGAAATACAGGGTGTCATCTTTCTTCTTGAAGGTCAGCACACCTTTCAACTCAATGCGGTTGCCCACGACAATGCCTTCCGCATCGTCACCATCCATGATGCAACTGACAATCACGGTCTTGTTGATACCACTCTTGGCTGGCACCACTACATCTATAGAATAAGTTGTAAAAGGCATTCCGTTCTTCCCATTGCGAACCACTGCAGCCTTGCTGACGGTTCCGCACACACTTACGTTACATTTAATCATAGCTCAAATACTTTTTTATTCGTTTTCAATCGACCAAGCTGTGGAACTTCCAAGTATCTTACTTTCTTTGCATTGTCTGACTTTGACCTTCTTGCTGTTCCAGGACTTGTTCATAGTTTTGCGATGCCTGTTGCGTCAGCACGATAGTATTCACCATTCCTGCTATACGCATCTTCTTGGCTTCGTTACTTAGGTTGGTATCACCCAACACTTGTGACAATCTGCAGAACTCCGCATTTGTCAGCTCTCTCGTCACTTTGGTAGTGCCATTGTCCGCTTGCAACACAGCCTTTCCATTGTCGCCAACGCTCAGCACACATTCATTCATAGTCGGCATCAACGGTTTCAAGTCCACCTGCCTTTTGCTTACAGCTTCTGAGATTTGCGCTTTTTGCTCTTCCTCACTTTTGTTGTCAATCTGCACAGCGAGTGCAAGCAGACTGCTATACATGGTTGTTACCAATCCCATGATAGAATCTGCACTCGACAGTCCTGTGCTTGCATCCTCAGATGACAACAGCTTCTTCATCCAATCATCAGGCGACAGACTGGTATCTACCCCCGAACCATTGTCTTTGTATTTTGCCAACAGGTCATTGCCGTTATACAATGCTTGCTGCTTCAGATTGCCTTTCTGCGCTATCTCCGCCAAGTATGATGCAGGATCCACGTCTCTTGTCTTGCCGTCTGCCGATATGTTTTTCACTCCGAAATGCAGATGCTCACCTGTGGTTCGTGTTCCAGTATTGCCAGATACGCCCAACTTCTGTCCTGCTTTTACCTCGTCACCCACCTTCACAGCAATACTGTCCAAGTGCATATAGGTGGTCTGTACCTTGCTTCCGTTCGACCTTGCGTATTCCACTGTCACAGACTTGCCACCGCCAGTATTGGCATTGTGGTTCACAGCTACCACCTTGCCGCCATTCTCTGTAGCCAGCACATCATCATGCTTGGCTCTGATGTCAATGCCCTTGTGCATCTGCTGTTTGCTTTTGTCCATAGGGTCTTGACGCATACCGAATGGAGAAGTGACAAACAAGAACTCGTCCCTTTTCACAGGGAATGAGTATTTGCCGTTAAGTGTTTGAGATGCAGTTTGCTTCTTTTCGTCATTATTGGATGGCGATACCGAAGACAATACCGTTGCTGAAGTCCTTGCATTCTGTTCTACGCCGAACTTCTTACCCTCAGCCCTCATCTCTCGCATCACTTGTTGGTCATACTTCTGTAATCCATTGATCTCGATAATCTTTTGCAAACTTGCAGCATATCCTCCATTGGTGGCATAACCGCCTCGCTCAATGCCTTTTGTCCATCCCTTGTAATCATCGGGAGAGAGTTTGAAGCATTGGCTGTAGCGGCTGCTGTTCTTCAATATCTTGGAATGGTGCTCGTATGAGTCACCCACCGTGGCATACTTGCAGAACTTCTCATTAGGCTTGTCATCGGTATAGACAAGATAATCGCCACCGTTCTTCAACCAACTTTTCGAAGCCTTCACGCCAAAGTGGTTGTTGCCCAACTGCGACAGTTCACTCTGTCCATTACGGCTTTCCAAGATGCCTTGCGCCAAGGTGACGGAAGCAGGGATGCCATATCGCTTCATCTGCTCCATCGCCTCGGCAGCATATCTTTCTGCATATTGCTGATTCTTGCTCATGTTTTTATCCTCATTATTATCGTTTCATACCGCCAGAACGCTGCTGTTCCTCAGTATTTTGCTCCTCTTGCTTCTGCTTGGGTGCCTCCAACTGGTCACAGATAGCTACTCGTTCTCCTGCTCGGATAAGTTTGGGCAGATAGGTGTCCAAGGCATGATGTGGAAAGCCAGCCATGTAGGGACCTGCTTGGGTGTTTCGTTTTGTCAATGTAATCCCCAATACTTCCGCTCCTCGCTTGGCATCCTGTTCATACATCTCATAAAAATCACCTACACGAAACAGCAGCAAAGCATCAGGATGCTTGGCTTTCAACTCCTTCCATTGCTTCATGATGGGAGAGTCCTTGGTCTCTTCCTCCTGCTTACCCTTTGTTTCTTCCTTCTTTTCCACAGTAGCGTTATTATCTCTTTGAACAGTCGCATCCTTCTCTTCCCTAATATCTGTCTTTTCCTCAGAAGATGCTTGCTTATTCTCCTCCTCGTGATACTCCCGATGTTCTTCCTCATTCTTATCGGTGGAGACTTGCGTTTCTTGCTTCACCTCGGTTTCCTCAACTTGCTTTTCAGATGCAGTCTGCTCCTGCGTCTGTCCTTTCTGCAGGATGTCAGCAAACAAGGTTGCTGCAAGATGTTTCTTATACTCGTTTTTGTCTTCGGCTATCCACATCCGTTGCCATTGGCTTGGCGATAACACACGAGGCTGCAACTTGTCTGCACCATCAATGGTGGCTGCACACAGAATGACATCGTTCTTTGCCTTGAACACGTTCACTTTCTGTATGCGGTTCATG
Source organism: Prevotella merdae (assembly GCF_900290275.1). Classification (GTDB taxonomy): domain Bacteria; phylum Bacteroidota; class Bacteroidia; order Bacteroidales; family Bacteroidaceae; genus Prevotella; species Prevotella merdae. Next base: position 1,297 of record NZ_LT985331.1, on the reverse strand, counting down.
TCCACCTCGTTGTGCTGACCGCTGCCAAACAAGTCCACCTTCAGGTCAGGCTTTGTCTCTGCCATCGCATAGTATTTCTGTGCCAGTTCCACTCTCAAACTGTCCATCGTGTCCTGCGCCTGTTTCAGCGTGGTGAAGAAGCGGTTTAAGTCCGCCTTGTCGGGATAGATGGAAAAAGCCTTTTGTCCTTCTGGCTTGATATACATCGCCCAACGCTTGTTGTCATCCTGCACCATCTGTATGCGGTCGAAGCCCATCTGCTTGCTCTGGCTCACAGCATCACTCACGTCTATCTTGGATATGTCTTCCAATTGCCAGTTCTTCAATCTTGCAACGGTGATGTCCTTTCCTGCAAAATAGCCGTCATCAGGATGGTAGCCTAATGCACCATTTGGGTTATAGAACTTGACAGACAGAAAACCTTCCTTCTGTAAGGCATGTTCGATGCGCTGCTTGCTCATGCCCGACACCTCGTTGTTCACTTCCAATGATGCTCCTGCCGGCAACACCACATCGGCATTCTTGTTTCCCATATCCCTTACTATCACCACAAACTTTTGTTCGCTGTCGGGATGCTTGGCTATCTCATCTGCCACAAAGTAGTGTTTGGGCATCTGCGCTTGCATCTCGGTGGTCTGCTGCTCGTTCTTCAAGGATGAATATTCAATTTTCTCGCCACGCTCTGCCTTGCGGATAACATCCAAGGCATTGTTCACATCACTCTCTATGGCATCTATCAGACATGGATTTTCCTTCAATTCGCGGTTCCAGTAGTCCACCAGTCCCATGTTCTCCTTGGAAATCTTGGCTGGCTTACCCATTTCCATCATCTTGATACCCGAAGCCAGTTCCACCACCAATTTCTCTTGCTTCACTGCATCCTCCGATGGCGCAATGCCGTTCTTCATCACCATGCCTTCCCTTGCCAGTCGCTGTTGATGTCCTGTAGCACTCACCACTTGGCGCAGCATCTCCTGCACATAATCGCTATATTGCTCAAAGTTTTCTTGTTTTGGCATATACACAGCATCTTTTTCTGTGTCATAATGTGCCACTCCGCTTCCGTCTTTGCGCACCGCCATAAGGTTGTCCTTCATCTTCTGGATGAAGTCATTCACTTGGCTACGCAATACCTTGTCTTCATTCGCACCGACATTCGCCTTCACCACTTCTTCATATTTCTCCTTGTCTTTTAGTGGCAGCATGGTCTGGTCGATATTGAACAGCACTCGTATTTCCCGATTATGTATGCCCTTGTACTGTGTCTGATCGGTAGCCGACAATTCCTGGTAGTCCT
>NZ_LT985330.1 GCF_900290275.1 Prevotella merdae | reverse complement strand
CGCCGGTCGCCATCAACAATAGCAAGCTATCGTCATGCTGCCCCTCGACTTGCATGTGTTAAGCCTGTAGCTAGCGTTCATCCTGAGCCAGGATCAAACTCTACATTGTAAAATATCTTTTACTGCTGCCCTATTACTAAGGCGGCATTTGTTTATATCTGTTTCAGAACGAGCTTCCATTTTTATTGAAGTTTTAACCTTATTATAAAGATTAACGGTTCGTATTTTACCCAAATAATCAAAACCGAAGTTTATCATATTTGCTTCTTGTACTACTTGTCTGTTTATGTAAATCTTTTCAAAGAACTCTTTCTTAATGCAATCTTAACACGAACTAAACTCGTTTAGCTTGAGGTTTCGTTCTTTCTCGAAAGCGGATGCAAAGGTATAACAAATAATTCAACCGTGCAAGAGTTTTGAAGAAAAAGTTTCAGAAAAGATGTTTTTTTTATTCTATAATTGAGATAAATCAATAATTATATATACTTCAATATATTTTGTACATAAACAACACAATGGAGTTCAAACAATATATTATCTCATTACGACTTTCTATTAAATATACTTCACCTCTGATATATTTCATTTTTAATTTGTATCTTTGCAATGTCTGTGGTTGAATCTTCTTGTTTTTATGCAACACTAAAACAATGGAATTCTTCAATATGACAAAATATTAAGCAATTTACTGTTGCTCTAATACTTTTAGATATATAAACTAAGTGTTGCAGAATTTAATTATTATGAATAAAAGAATACTACTCGCTATTTACTTTATTTTGGCTTATGTGGCAACAATCTCTTCTCAAACACCAAACTTTACAACGATGAAGAATATGATAGGTGAGAACTCGCTGCCATTAGTTAATTTAACTGTAAAAATAGACAAAGTAAGTAAACCTGAATATACTCAAGCCAAAATTGAAATTGTCGACCCATTAAAACGCACAAACGGTAACATTGAGGCTACATTCAATTGTAAGGTGAAGTATAGAGGCGCCTCATCGCTGGTATATGACAAAAAATCATTCAATGTAAAATTACTTAATGAAAAAGGGAATAGTCTGAATGCAAAAATATTAGGCATACGTAAGGATGACGCTTGGATACTTGATGCCATGGCTATCGACCGGTTGCGTATGCGCAACAGAATAAACTTTGATATATGGAACAGCATGTCCTCTACCCCATATTCAACAGACACCGAAAACCGCAATGGAACCAAAGGGTATTTCGTTGAATTATTCATAAACGGAGAGTATCATGGTTTGTATTGCATGTCAGACAAGGTTAATCGAAAGTTGCTCGGTATAAAGAAGGCAGACGACACGGATAAAGATAATGTGAAGATAAATGGTGTAATGTATAAGTGTGAAAGTTGGGGAGATGCTGCCAACCTGAATGGCTATAACGAAGAAAGTATGGATAAAGAAATATGGAACAATTGGTCGCTTGACTACCCTGACGATTATCCGTGTGCAGATAGCTACATGCCACTTAAAGAATTTATTGATTATTGTACCTCATCTTCTGATAAAGAGTTTACAAAAGGTATCGATAAGCTATTCTATTTGCAAAACTTTATTGACTACCATGTTTTTTTGCTTTCACAAGGGCTTCATGACAATAATCTGAAGAATACTTTCTTAAGTATTGTTGACAAAAATGAAAGTAAATGTATAATGTTGACACCATGGGACCTTGATTGTTCACTTGGAGGAAACTGGGACGGAACATATTATAACTATCCTGCTACAAACCAAGAGATTTTACCAACGAGAATTTTTTCCCGTCTATGGTACAACAACATTATTGATTATCGTAACCGTGTAGCTGTTTGTTGGCGTAATTTGAGCACGAATGGCATATTATCAAAGGATGGATTTAATAGTCGTGTAGACAGCTATGTAGAGGCTCTAACTATTTCTGGGGCTTGGGAGCGTGAATATTCTAAGTGGAACGGCAATCCAGTTGCTCTAAAAAAAGATCTGAAGGAAGAGGCAGATTATGTAAAAGATTGGTATAGCCATAACTATGACAATCTATACAACTCTGTTTTCAAAAACCTCGGCACCACTAACATCGTTGATATATCTACAAATAAGGACCAAACAACAAATATGAACAATAACACATTATATAATATAATGGGACAAAAAGTTGGTGCAAATTATCGTGGTGTTGTTATTAATAAAGGCAAGAAATTTATTTTATCAAAATAGGCCAAATTAATGCACATTCTATTAGGTTTGTGCAATTATATGATGATATAGGATATAAAAACACTAAATTAGTGCACTTTTTCGCACACAACTATTGGTAAATGTGCAAAAAGTTATACCTTTGCACAGTCTTAAGAATACATCAAGGTAAAGAAAAGACTAATTTGTTGGATAAATCGAAAAGGATAGCATCAATAAACATTAAACATACATTATATAATAGAACATTTATGTCTTACAATTTATTGAAAGGAAAGCGCGGTATCATCTTCGGCGCATTGAATGACGCATCGATTGCGTGGAAAGTAGCAGAACGTGTCGTAGAGGAAGGCGCTCAGATAGTGTTGACCAACACTGCTGTGGCATGTCGTATGGGCACTATCGACGAGCTTGCCAAGAAGACCAGCGCAACTATTATCCCAGCTGATGCGACATCGGTAGAGGATTTGAACAATCTCTTTGTTAAGGCCCAGGAGGCTTTGGGTGGAAAGATTGACTTTGTACTCCACTCATGTGCAATGAGCGTTAACATGCGCAAGAAGCGTACATACGACGATCTTGACTATGGATTTCTGGACAAGACCCTCGATATCTCGGCCATATCATTCCACAAGATGCTTCAGGTAGCCAAGAAGCTTGACGCTCTTAACGATGAGGCTTCGGTTCTTGCTCTTACATACGTAGCTTCACACCGTACTTTCTTCGGCTACAATGACATGGCAGACGCCAAGTCGCTGCTTGAGTCTATAGCACGCAGCTTCGGCTATATCTATGGCCGCGAGAAGAAGGTACGCATCAACACTATCTCTCAGTCGCCTACATTCACCACAGCCGGAAGCGGCATCAAGGGCTTTGATGGTCTTTACGACTTCAGCGACCGTATGTCTCCACTTGGCAATGCAAGTGCCGACGAATGTGCCGATTATTGCGTTGTGATGTTCTCCGACCTTACCAAGAAGGTTACTATGCAGACTCTTTTCCACGATGGTGGATTCTCTAACATGGGTATGTCGTTGCGTGGTATGACCCAGTACAACAAGTCGTTCATCGACGAGAACCGCGACGAGAACGGAAATATTATCTACGGATAAAACAATATGATTGTCGGCAGATGAACAACTTGATTGTCGGCAGATGAACAACATCATCATCCGCCGACAAACAACATCATCGTCTACATATAACACAAAATAAAGGAGGCAAAACCTTTATGGTAAAAAAATAAGGCTCATCCAGAATTTTAAGGGATATAAACTGATATTCTAACTTATATCACTTAATATTCTGGATGAGCCTTATCTATTTGCCAATATCAACAGTACCGTTTTTTAGTACCATATAACTGGTACTGGAGTTTCATATAACTGGTACTGGAGTTTCAGTTATATGGTACTGCAGTATCATACAATTGGTACTGGAGTAGCAGTTAGGCAGTACTGAAATGAATACTTACTGATACTGACTGTTAAATTAATTGGTTCATAAGCATCAGCAAACTGACATAACAATTCTATTTGGACAGGGCAATCCAAGCCTCTTGCAGCATACCATCCATAAAGGTGTCGGCATTGGTCTTTTTCAGCTTCTCCTTCATTTCGTTGATGCTGTACATGCAAGTTTTCTTCTCGTTTTGGGTGAGCAGCTTGCTATATTCCTTACACATACGTGCCATCTTAACCACAATGCCTGTCTGCAACGTTTTGGCACCAGCATCCTTTATAGCATCAAGGAAAGCTACGCGCATATTGCCAAACTGAAGCATAAAGTCGGTATCGGTCTTTATATTGTTCATCTCCGCAGACCACGTACTCGACTGTGTGCTTTTTACATTACCATTATTGTCATAAGTGGTAGTTACAACCACATCGCCATCCGTGTAAGTCTTTGTACGCACTACAGATGTCTTGGTTGTAGACTTATTAGACGCGGTAATTTTCGACTTATACTCTTCGAATCGGGCCGGACTGACACCATATATATGATAGTAATAGCAATGGTAGTTGCTGCCGTCCTTAAACCATATATACAGGTAGGCATGTCGGCGAAGCGGGTCGTTGGCATCATTGAAGCATAATCCATAATAATAGTGCGACTTATTGATACCAAGCTGCACGCTGTACTCGTTGTTGACACCATACACGTATTTGTTATTTTTAACAAGCTGGGCGTTGCTACCAGGCTTCTTTACATACACGTCGTAAGCCTTCAACGTGGCGTTAAGCATAACCTTCTCTATCTCCGAAAACAATTTTTTCTTTTTTGTCGGTAGTGTGAACTCGGTATACTTGCAATAGCTTACAGAGCCATCGGGGCAATCGACATTAAAGTTTGTATTTGACAATATTTCAGTAGAAGGATCATTCAACACGATCTTGAAGATTGTCTCGATTTTTTCCTGTGCCGAAACCGCAACAGTCTGCAATAGCAATAATGCCATTATTACAATCTGTCTCATACGATATATATTTTACTGTTTTTTTATATTAAATATTATATACACTCTATTATTGTGCCATGTCGTTGTCCGAGTCATCATTCTCGAAAACTTCCAGGGCTTGAAGTTCCAGTTGTTTTATCTCAGCCGACTGGTATACACTTATAGCTTGCAGTAGAATGTCGGCCTGGCGTACAGCCTCCTCAATGTCTGTAGTGTCTGGCTTTGCATCAAGAGCATCTGCAACATAAACCTTTGGCGGACGTGGTTGCCAATATGGTCTAACCGTCTTGTGGCTTTGTTGCTTAACAGGCTGTGGCTTTATGCTGTCAACAGCTATTGGCTGTGGACGTTCGGCCGAGATACTGTCGGCAATTGAGTCTACAGATATCTTATTTATCACCTGTTGTGCCAATGGCTTATTGTCCATTGTGTTGTTGTCTAATTGAGTTGAAGCTGCAAACACGAGCAGAGCCACAGCTGCGGCAGATGTTATCCAAACAGCAATATTGCGCAAGTTAAAGCCATGTGTGATGGCAGATATCTCTTCCTTAGGCTGCTCTATAGGTTCATTTGCCGTTGCAAACATGCCGAACATCTCACGATAGGCCCTCCAATCGTCGGCCGATATAGCTTCGGGACGATTGTCATCGGTAGCCTTGCTGAAGAATTCAGCCAAGGCTTTCTCCTCGTCTATGGTGGTCAAGCCGTCCATGTAACGCTGTAGAAGTGATATGATTTGTAGGTCGGTCATTTTCTGTTCCTTTCCTTTATCTGATTGAATAGTTTTCGGCGAGCCGACGATAACACCGTCGCCACCGACTCTTTACTAATGCCTAATATTGCGGCAATCTCCTCATTTGTGCGCCTTTCGGTCTGCCTTAGACTCATAACCTGCATCTCCCTTGGCGGCAATTGCTCTATGCGTAGCCTTAACCATTGCTCGTCTTCCTTCCATTCAAGCTGACTTTCAGGAGTTGCATCGTTGGATTGTTGCCTCATAAGCCACGACGTTGGCACCTCGCTTGCGTCTATGCTAACCAGACGTTGCCGTCGCAACATATCTATAGAGATATTGCGGGCAACAACAGCTGATAGACGAGAGGCATGGGCTGTATCGCGGAGAGAGTCGTGTACAGCCCATAGCCTAAGCATAGCATCACTTGCCGCATCGTCTACATCATCGGCACGCGCAAGATAACGCCTAGCATAACCCGTAGCTATATTGCGCAGTTGCGGAGATATCTGTTCAAACTGTAGTTGATTCACGATTTTCGATATTTGTGTATGATATCCACTTTTGTCTATTAGGGTTGGGCATTGATTATGCCGTCAGGACTTTTGGGTGCGCTCGATGCATCACTGTCTTTTATCACATTGGTATGGGTGCTTGTAGTGCTTATTGAGTCGTACTTCAGCATACTGTCATCAATACTGCCCGAGCTAATAATCACCTTTCCATACTTGTCTGTCTTACCCGAAACATATATTCGTCCAATCCCTGTAAGCGTGCAATTCAGTTTGTCTGCCCCACTTACTTTGCCGCTAATCACACCCGAACCAGCCATCGACAAACAAACATTATCAGCCTTGACTTCATCAATACGTATGCTTCCCGAACCTGCATTGTTGAAGAATGTATTGCTGGCAGTTATGCTACCAACAGCAATTTCGCCCGAACCAGCTTGATTGAATGTAACCTTATTGCCCGACATATTGTCTACAATAATATATCCGCCACCTGCAAGATTGAAGACGCTAACCTCCGGAGCCTTTACCTTTATAACAACGTTGAACTTTCCCGACTTTTTGGATGTGTCTATATATACATTGCCTATCTGTTTGGCTGCCTTTCGGATATTGAGCGAAGCACCGCTATTCTCTATGTATATTTGGTTGATGTCGTTGGCATCGCCCACAAGGCGCACCTCACACGTCTTCGATTGCTCGTATACAACCTCCAGATTTCCAAGAACATTTAGCTCGCTGAAAGGCTGAATCGACATAACCTTCTCACTCTTCTGCGTGCCATATGCCGACGTTGCCGCCATAAACATAATGGCCATAACTATTAAAAGATACTTCTTCATAACATTATCTCCTATTTAACAAGTTACACATTATATATATAGGATATGCACCAAACATTGGCTTGGTTCTCACCCCTTTCTATAGTTAATAACGTAGAAATAGAAAATTCTAAATATCCAAACATCACATTTAACAAATATTTAACAGTTGTATTCCGTTCGCCTTGCAAGCTATCAATAAATTTGTCGTAACTTTGTAAACAACAAAACAATTACTCAAATAACAACAAAACATTAACTGTATAAACAACAATATATTAACATCTTGAACTATTTAAAGACTCACATATAAGCAATGGAATCGTTAAGAGAAATATACCGAATAGGTAAAGGACCGTCAAGTAGCCATACTATGGGTCCACAAAAGGCAGCGCAGGTATTTGTATCCCACAACCGCAACGCGGCTTCGTTTGAGGTTACACTATATGGCAGTCTGGCCGCAACTGGTCGTGGCCACATGACCGATGTTGCTATAGACGAGGTGCTTCGCCCTGTAGCTCCATTACGTATAGAGTGGCAACCACAAGTGTTTTTGCCTTTCCATCCAAATGGTATGAAGTTTGTATCATTTGATGCCAATGGTGCAAAGATGGACGAATGGATTTGCTACAGCGTTGGTGGCGGTGCCTTGTCGGAAGGCGAGAAGGGACGTTGGCTTACAAGCAAGCGTGAGGTATATCAGAAGAACACGCTGCTCGAGATACAGACATGGTGCGAAAAACACGGACGCAACTACTGGGAGTATGTTGACGAATGCGAGGAAGAAGACATCTGGGACTACCTTATGGAGGTATGGAAGGCTATGCAGCTAAGTGTGGAGCGTGGCATCGACCACGAGGGTGCATTACCTGGTCCACTTAAGCTTCCGCGCAAGGGTCCTATATATTATGTTAAGGCAAGCGGATATAAGCAGTCGTTGCAGTCGCGCGCGCTTGTTTATGCCTATGCCTTGTCGGTTAGCGAGGAGAATGCATCTGGCGGTACTATTGTTACAGCCCCTACATGTGGCTCTTGTGGCGTATTGCCTGCCGTATTGTATCATCTTGCCAAGGGACACAAGTTTAGCGATACACGCATACTGCATGCTATGGCAACTGCCGGTATCTTTGGAAATGTGGTTAAGAAGAATGCTTCTATCTCAGGTGCAGATGTTGGCTGTCAAGGCGAGGTTGGTGTGGCTTGTGCCATGGCTTCAGCAGCAGCCTGTCAGTTGTTTGGCGGTAGTCCATCACAGATTGAATATGCAGCCGAGATGGGTCTTGAGCATCATCTTGGTATGACATGCGACCCTGTTTGCGGACTGGTACAGATTCCTTGTATCGAGCGTAATGCCTTTGCAGCAACACGTGCATTGGATGCCAACCTATATGCCTCGTTCTCCGACGGCACGCATACTGTATCGTTCGACCGTGTGGTTAAGGTGATGAAGCAGACTGGCCACGACCTTCCTTCTTTGTATAAGGAAACGAGCGAAGGCGGATTGGCACGTGCCTACGAGCAACATATTAAAAAGATACGGGAACAAAATAAAGAGAAATAATAAAAAAAGAAGTAATAAAAAAGTGTGTGTCATAACTTGCGAGTTTTGACACACATTTTTTTTATTTTATCAATACAATCTCCTGACTTCGTCACTCAAAAAATCCGTATTTTATAACTTGTTGATAAACAATATTTTGAATCTTTGGGTCACCTAATATTGGGTGACACGAAAGGTATTTTAACTATGTTTGTCCGCAAAAAGAAATATCCATCTGGCAATATCGGAGTTATTGTAGTTGAGAAAATTGGTGGCAAGATGAAGGAACTTGCAACAATTGGTGTTGCATATAGTGAAGATGAGATCGAAAATCTTGTCAATGAAGCATATCTCACCAATACGGATATACCAATACAGGATGTATACACAGCATACCACAACCTTTGGCACGTAGAACGGGCTTTCCGTATAGCCAAATCAAAGATAGAGATACGTCCCATGTTTCACTTTACACGCAAACGCATCGAGGCTCATATATGCATCTGCTTTGTGGCTTTGAAAGTGTACAAGGAATTGGAGCGTATGCTGAAAGTCTCAGAGATTAAGATGAACGTAGACAAGGTGCTTGCATTGGCTAAGACAATCACAACCATACAAATTAAGCTACCTCTGAACAAGGAGGTTTACACCCAAACAGTGCTGATGGCAAGACATCAGAAAATCGCCAAACTCTTTGACGAAAATTTTTGGGTGACGCAATGACGAAGTCAGGAGCTGAATCTGCGCCGCACTATGGGACACGTGGCTCTTGCCCTGACTCCTACCATACACAAGCCACGCCGACTGATGAGCATCTACTATGCCGACAAATACCGCTTGCGCGTGCAGTAAATTTCAGAAAACCTACTGAATACGGGGTTAGCATAAACATTTCAAAAAACAAAAGACTCCGTAGACATTGGCTATATTTCAAGCCGCTGTCTACGGAGTCTTTTTTATTGTATTCTTAACGAGCTTGTTTCGCCATAAGAATACTTGAGTTAGACTACTTGATTGGCTCGTTCTCAGGGTCGTAAATCGAGCGAGTCATTTCCTTTACAGTAAGCTCAGCCATAGCAATCCAGTTGTTGCCAGAGTAAGCCTCTTCAATCTGCAACCATAGATACTGGAACTCAGTCTCGCTGAACAATCCCGGTGATGTGTACTCAGGAGCTCTGCCACTTGGCAGAACATTGCTTCCGAGCTTGCCAATCTCCCATGCTCCAGCAGCATCAGGGTTGTCGCCAACATTGTTGCTTGCGAGGATGGTCATCTTCTTCGGGTTGTCATTGTTGCCGTTGTTACGTCCCTTGTACCAGAATGAGATGCCCTTCACCTTCTTGCCAAGGTCTACACGGATGTAGTGAGGCCATGCAGAAGGCGCACTCCAGCTCATGTGGAAGTAGGTGCCGTTGTTGCCGTCGACGAGGGCAGCGATAGGACCCTCTGACGACTCCTGGTCGTCGGTCCAAAGCTGTGCGGCTGTAAGGCTGATAGGTCCAACCTCATAGTCCTTGATGTCGGCAGGCACGTAGCCAGCCTTGGCTGTCTTTGTGAAGAGAGCCTTCTCGCCGCCGTCCTCGCTTACTGCTGTGAACGAGTAGGCCAGTTCGCCATACTTGGCATACAGACCGTCAATCATAATAGAATCGGCATAAGTGCTGGCGTTGAGTACACGATGCCCCTTAACCGGGTCGTCATACTCTACTTTGATATAGTAAAAGTCTGCGTTCTCTGGAGTGGTCCAGTGGAACACCACTTTGCCCGGCTGCTTGCTGTCAACGGTGACAGTCGACTCCTCGATGTTCACCCTCGGTGTTGTATTGTCGTCATCAGAGCATGATGCTACGGTGCCAACAAGAGCTACAGCCATAAGCATTTTTATAATTGTCTTTTTCATCATTGTGTCTTTTTATTTGTAACAATGCTTTTTTATTAATAACCAGGAGTCTGTACTACGTGGTCGTTACGGTTGATGTCGGCAGACGGGATTGGCATAAGGTAGTTCATAGGCGATTGGAACTTACGCTCGAATACAACCTCCTGAACCTCACCGAAGTCGTTGATATTTTCAGCGTCGATGTTCAAGCCCTTCACCTTTACGTTGAAGTATTTCTCGGCGAGCAACCAACGGCGCATATCCCAGAAGTTCTGATTCTCAAGATAGAACTCGTTCATGCGCTCGTTGCGCACGATGTCGCGCAGACCTTCCTTGGTAGTAGCCTTTGCAGGCTCTTTGCCAAACTGCTCCCATGCTTCCTTTACACCTGGCAGACCAGCACGTGTGCGCACCTTGTTAAGATAAGTGCAGGCTTCGTCAAGGTGGTTTGTCTCAACGAGGCATTCTGCATAGCCAAGATATAATTCTGCAAGACGTATGAGCGGCCATGGAGTATTGGTGTAGTCGGCACCTGTCTTCGACTTTGTGAGGTCTGGATTGATGAACTTCTTGTTCAGGAAGCCTGTCGGTGAATAGTTGCTGGTACGCTTAGAGTTAGCGTCTACACCACGGCTACAGTTGCCACCGAGCACGAAGTCGCAGATAAGTCGACCGTGAGTGTTGTCTGAAGTGAGTGTGTAGTTGGCATCATCACTATATGCACCGTTGTTTGAAGCACTCAGAATCTCGTAGTAGCCATCCTGGAAGGCAACCCAAGCATAGTAGCGTGGTTCGCGGTCGAGGTTGAACTTCTGAGTCTTGCGTCCTGGATAAGCCTCGTCCTTATGTGCTTCGTCCACTTCTACCGGATCCCAGCGGTTGGCATAGTCGAATGTCTTGTCCTGGTCGATAGGCAGACCGTTCTTGGTGTAGAAGCGGCTAAGCATGGCAATAGTAGGAGCCACACCATTCCATCCCCATCCACCATTGATGTACGGTATACTCTTGTTCTGCAATCCATAGTAGCCCTCACCACGTGAGTCAGCCCAGATAACCTCAGAGTTGGCACCAGCCTTCTCGTCCTCAGCCGAGTAGTCGGTGATGGTATAGCGTAAAGCACGCACGTTTGGGTCGGCAGGATAGCCGTTCTTGTTGAGCTTGCAGTCGCCACGATCATAGAGGTGGTAGCCGGCTGTTTCGGCTGCGGCGATAGCCTCCTTGAATGCAGCGGCGGCCTTTTCCCACTTGTTGGCATCGTATGTCAAAGGCATAAGGGCGTTGCCATTCTTGTCCTTAAATTCAGAGTAGAACTTGCTGTTGCCGTTGAATAGAGGCGAAGCTGCATAGAGCAACATCTTTGCCTTCATTGCCTTAGCAGCTACGCTTGTGGCAAGACCGAATTCGCCTGCCTGAGCACCAGTACGTGTTGCTGGAAGACCCTTGGCAGCCTCGTCGAACTTCTCGCAAATGAAGTTCACGCAGTCGTCGTAAGGCTCCTGACCCTGATAGTCAGACGGCAGAAGCATTGGGTCTGGAGTTTGGTGAACAAGAATGATAGGACCATAGCAGCGAGAGAGCATGAAGTGATAGTAGCCGATGAGGAATGTCACCTGTGCCTTGTAGTCGTTGCGGTCCTTTTCTGCCAGTCCATGGAAGTTGCCAGTCTTGTTAAGCTCGTCCTGGAACATGTAGCATTGGCGTATGCCCTGATACAGAGTGTTCCAGTAACTAATCACTGGGTTTGAGGCAGAATAGTTGCCCTTCGGGAAAGCGGCGAATGTCTCATGCTCGAAAGCTGTCACCACCTCGTCACCGGTAAGGAAGTCGAGCGACGTAGGTCCGGCGTTAGGTGTAGGCAAATATCCGTAGCAAGAGTACAGATAGTTGAGGGCTGCCTGGCGGTCCTTGGTCATGTCGGTGCCAGTGGTTGTCTCGTCGGGGATAACGTCAAGGTAGTCGCATGATGTCATCGTGAGTCCTGCAGCGAGCATACAGCCTATGATTGCTTTATTTAGAATTTTCATATTGTTTTTTTAATTAATTGTGAGTTGAACACCTACGTTAACGGTCATCTGTGTCGGATACTTGGTGGTGTAGTTGCCACCGCCCATCTCAGGATCCCACTTCTTGAACGGTGAGAATGTGAGCAGGTTGGTACCATTTACATAGAATCGCATGTTCTTCAGCGAGTAGCCAATCTCTGCGTTCTTGAGCTTGAGGAATCTACCGTTGCGCAACCAGTAGCTTGAAGATACTGTGTTGTGGTTGTTGTAGTTGTCGGTCAGACGCGGATACTTGGCGTTCGGGTTCTGGTTGTCTGGACTCCAGTGGTCCTCGTCAATAAATTCCAATACGCCACGGCGGTAAGAAGAACCGAACGGCTGGATGTCGCTAAGCATGAGAGCCACGTTGCCACGACCCTGGAAGAATACCGAGAAGTCCCAGTTCTTGTAGCCTACTGACGGACCGAAACCATAAATGATCTTAGGAACGCTTACGCCCAATGGCACCTGGTCGTCGGATGTGATGCGTCCGTCATAATTGCCGTCGCGGTCGGGCTGGTCAACATACTTGATGTCGCCAGGAGCGATAGCGATGTTGCCAAGGGTCGATGTCGGGTTGTTGGCGATGTCAGCCTTGTCGATGTAGAGACCGTTGGCCACGTAACCCCATACTGTGTTGACGTTCTTACCCTGGCTCTTCATAGCCTCGCGCTTGCCCGGAGCCTCGTCGTATACCGAAATCTTGTTGTTGTTGTAGGTGAATGTACCCTGGAACTGGATTGAGAGATCGTTATTGATACGCTTGCTGTAGTTCACAGCCATATCAAATCCCTTGTTGATTACCTCAGCAAGGTTACCGTAGATCTTGGTGTTGGCAGTTCCCAAGTAGTTAGGTATAGAGAGCTTCTGCTGGAAGATGTTGGTACGACGCTCGCGGAACCAGTCGAAGGTGATGTCGAGAGCGTTGAAGAGCTGCATGTCGAAACCGAGGTCGAGCTTATGACCTATCTCCCATGACACGTTCTCGTTGCGCAGACGGTTCCATCCCGGACCTGAGTATGTAACGAAGTTGCCTGGCAAACCAGTTGTGAACCCACCGTTGCCGGTGAGAGCTACGTCCTCACGATAGATGAAACGCTCGTAGCCATACTGGTCGTTACCTACAAGACCGTAAGTACCACGGATCTTGAAGTTTGAAATAACGCTCTTCACAGGCTCCCAGAATTTCTCCTCGCTGATGTTATAGCCCAAACCTACTGATGGGAAGAAGCCCCACTGATGGCCCTTGGCAAACTGCTCCGAACCGTTGTAACCGGCATTGAACTCAATGAGGTAGCGGTGCTTATAGTCGTATGTGGCACGTGCAGCGAAACCTATCTTGCGCTGTGGCAGAGAAGCGAGCACATTGTCAGAATACATGTTCGAACTGTACTGGTTGATGTTCCAAAGGAGCATACCCGTAACGGTATGGTCGCCGAACGAACGGTTGTAGTCGAAATATGCCTGAGCATAGTAGCGACGGTCGCCGGCGTTCTGACCTGAGTTGCTAAGCACTGGCTTAGACGGATCGCCCTTAGGAGTCTGCACATATGAGAATGTGCCGTCCTCGTTTTGAGTATAGTTCTTCAGCTCGTAGTGGTTGAAGTTGAGCGAACGGAAAGTAGTACTCTTCGACCAGTTCTTGAATGAGAACATCACGTGGAAGCCGAGTCCCTTGGTAATGAAGTCAAGTTTCTGGTCAAAGTTCAAGTTGGCTGTGATGGTACTTGCAAATGAGTCCTGATAGCCGCTCACGAGGCGTGCCATAGGGTTGAAGTTACCACCGTTGGCAAGCTGACGATAGCCCCAGTGTACCCACTCGTCGCCCTCGCTGTCGTACTTGATAGGGAAGAGCACCGGGTTGGCGTTCATCATCTGCGAGTAGAGGTCGTTCAAAGAACGAGAGATGTCGTTGCTGCCAGCAAGCGGACCGTGCATGTTATCGAGACCAGCATAGAGGTGGAGTGAGATCTTCGACGACTTAGACATGTTGAAGTCGATGTTGTTCTGGAAAGCATAGCGCATGTAGTCGATGTTGTTGTTGTAAGAGTAGTACTCCTTACTGCGATTGCGCAACATACCAGTCTCATGGCTCACGTTGAGGTTCATGAAGTACACAATCTTGCTTGTACCACCACGCACGTTCATGTTGGCCTTCTGGTTGTAAGATGCTGTCTTGAACATCTCCTTATACCAGTTGACATCAGGGAACACCTCGCCATTAACATGATTGCGAGTGTTTGCAATCTGCTCGGCTGTGTAGAGAGTGTTGCCAGTGCCTTCGTTGGTCACAGCCTCGTTGAACAGCTCCATGAAGCGAGCACCGTCGACAAACTTAGGCTTTGATGTAGGCATTGTTACGTTGGCCTCCACACGGAACGAAATCTTCGGACGGTCGAGGTCTTGACCGCTCTTTGTTGTAATGATGAGCACACCGTTAGCACCACGCGAACCATACATGGCGGTGGCAGAGGCGTCCTTAAGGATAGAGAAGCTCTCAATTACGTCTGGGTCGAGGTGGTTGAGGTCGTCCTGCGAAATCTCCATACCATCCATAACGATAAGCGGAGACTTGGCACCACTAATGGTGGCAATACCACGGATGTAGAAGTCAGAACCGTTGGCACCAGGCTGACCGCTACTCTGTGTGGCGATGACACCCGACAGACGGCCGGCGAATGAAGATGAAATACTTGCCGAAGGTACGCGCAGACTCTCAGGTTTAACCTGCTGGACCGAACCTACCACGGTCTCCTTTTTCTGTGTGGCACCGAAAGCCGTTACCACAACATCGCCAAGCTGCTTGGCGTCTTCCTTAAGAGTGATGGAGAAGATGGTCTTACCCTTCATTGGTACCTCCTGCGACTGATAGCCGAGATACGAAACGACGAGTACGTCCTTAGTGTTGGTCACATTAAGCATAAATTTACCGTCAGCGTCGGTTACTGTGCCAACCTTGGGATTGCTCTTCAATACAACGGATGCTCCGATTACAGTTTCTCCGTTTTCGTCAACCACCTGACCGGTAACTTTCTGATGCTTCGCCTGCTGATCGGCGAATGCAACTGTCTCGGCCTTGGGCTTCAGCAAACTTACAGCATTGGTGCTATTGCTGCCAATGGCATTGTCAGCAGCGAAGGTTGATAACGGCAACAGAAATGCTGCACCAATTACCCCCCCTATGCCGATTTTTTGTTTGTTTTGCATAAAGTAGTAAGTTTAATGTAATTATGAATTTTTACACCCATTGCTGGATGCGTTTATGGTGTTTATGGTTTAATTCTTTTGTTAGAACGATTTATATGGTTTATATTAAATGCTTTATCTATAATATTTCATAGGTTTAATTGATATTGCGAATACATCATCAAGATGTTAGCAATAATTTTTTTGCAAAGTTATATATTTTTTTATAAACAGCAATCATTTTATGGAAAAAAATCAAAAAAAACAACAACAATGCAAATAAACCCTCAAATCCGCAACCTATAGGGTTTAGTGGGATTTTGCTTGCAAAGCGACAAAATTCATTTTATTGTACATATTTCTTGCACAACAGAAATGTCGCAGACACAAAATCCCCTTACCCCATAAAGCGACTTGAGGTAATACGCTGGTTTAACCAGAAAAGCATGGTCTTTAACCAAAGTCTGTCTTGAACAGGTTGGCATAAGCATTGTTGTCTGAGTAAATGTTCAATACATGCCTACGTGATGTCTTAATCCATTTCGCAGGAACAGAGATGAACTTGAAAACAAAGGTCTTGATTCTGCTGGTGGCACGCAATCCAAATTCATGGGTTTTCAATCTCTGCATAATAGCTTTGTAGAAGTTTCTGATGAGAGCTGTCATAAGCAGGAATACAGTATTCTGTGCCATGAACGATTTTGGCAATCGATTCCAGCCAAAGCCATTGTTCATGTCATCGAAGATGCGTTCCTTGCCACCACGAAGATTGTAGAATTCCACGATGTCTCTTGCACTCGACTTGTAATCGTTAGCCAGTATACATCTGTAGGTATATTCGCCTTCCCAAATGTCAAGGTCTCCATCTATTCGCCTTTGTCTCTGTATGACAAGACGATACGGTTTTCCTTTCCATTTCTCAACAAGGATAGAATTCAACTCAAACTCAATACCGTTGATTTCAACAGTTTTCCATCCAGTTAAGGCAAACATGGAATCGTAGAAAGAAGAGCATCTGTTGGCACGAATATAAAAATGCCTGCAATGAGCCTCTACCATATCTACGATTTCCTCCGAACATGAGCCGCAATCCATGCGGGCACGAGAAATATATATTTCCGAAGCCTCCAATCGCTTGAAGATTCTTTCCAAAGTTTCTTTTTGGTTGAAGCGTACGTTTGTGTTGCCGTCTCTATTTTCAATACCAACAATCATGTCGTTAATGACAGCTACGCCTGGACTATAGCCCAAGAACTTCTTGTAGGTTGGTTTTGCATCATACTTCTCTGTTTCAATGAACTGATGGTCAAAGTCAAAATCATACTCTTGACCGGATTTCAATTGACCAGTAGCAAGCAGGGCATTGACCAGTAAGCAGTTCATCTTGTCTGCAGTATTGAAATCATAGGATTTGCCAGAAGCAGACTTATAGGTGATGCTCTTAAATGTCAGTTCTTCGATAGCACGTAATATGGTGTCTGCGCTGCAAGTGCGAAGAGTTGGATGAAGAGACAAATGTTTCATCAGGTGAGTTGTAACATCCTCAATGCATGAGCCACCACAAAGATATACGCACATCAGAGAGCGTAGAATCTCGCTATATTGATAACCAAACATAGTGCATCTCAATCCCAAGGTGGAATCTATGGTTTGAGCTAAAAGAGCATCAAATTGCTCCATAATCGAAAAAATTCCCCCAAAAGGAGTGAGTTTCTCTGATTTAATTTGTATCTTTGCCATGTCATATTAGAGTTTTGCTTGTCTTCTTTTCGCAACACTAAGGTAAGTGAAAATTCTGACATGGCAAAATCCTGGGTAACTTTTTGTTGCTCAGGCACTTATAAATAATGTTAAACTATAGTGTTGCGGAATTAAGGTAAACGTAAAAAATATACAATATACAGAAAATATACCGATATTATACTTATAGAAGAAAAACAAAAAAAGAAGCGCACCAAAACCAAACGACAAGTCTTGATACGCTTCTTTGAATCTGCTTATTTATTTAATAAGACTTCATATAAACTTCTCTCCACATAAAACCAGACAAACTCCAACTTAGATTAATCTCAATGGGCTTATCTGATGTTCCTTTTTCCTGACTTCGTCACTCAAAAAACACGTATTTTATAACTGGTGGATAAACAATATTTTGTATCTTTGTGTCACCTAATATTGGGTGACACGAAAGGTATTTTAACTATGTTTGTCCGCAAAAAGAAATATCCATCTGGCAATATCTGAGTTATTGTTGTTGAGAAAATCGGTGGCAAGATGAAGGAACTTGCAACAATTGGTGTTGCATATAGTGAAGATGAGGTCGAAAATCTTGTCAATGAAGCAAAGGAATGGATTTTCAAGGAAGAATCCCACCGTCATCCTCAACTCGATTTGTATGGTGAGGAGCGTGACGCGTGTGAATGGGACGGCCTAAAAGGATATCTCACCAATACGGATATACCAATACAGGATGTATACACAGCATACCACAACCTTTGGCACGTAGAACGGGCTTTCCGTATAGCCAAATCAAAGATAGAGATATGTCCCATGTTTCACTTTACACGCAAACGCATCGAGGCTCATATATGCATCTGTTTTGTGGCTTTGAAAGTGTACAAAGAATTGGAACGTATGCTGAAAGTCTCAGAGGTTAAGATGAGCGTAGACAAGGGGCTTGCATTAGCAAAAAACATCACAACCATACAAATTAAGCTACCTCTGAACAAGGAGGTTTACACCCAAACAATGCTGATGGCAAGACATCAGAAAATCGCCAAACTCTTTGATGAAGATTTATTGGGTACGCAATGACGAAGTCAGGAAAAAGATGCAGGAACAAAATAAAGACAACAAATAATTGGACTTGCGAAAATTAAATAAATTATAAGTATTTTATGGCTACCGATTTGCCGTACCTCCTATTTTTTTTATAAACAAGAAAAGCCCGGTTAAACTGATAAACCAGCTAACCGGGCTAACTCTTTATGCCGTGGCTTTTACACACACGTAGCACTAAATAGTATTATGAAATTCATATACATTATGGCTGCTTGCCAATGTAAGCCAAGATACCACCATCAACGTAAAGGATATGACCGTTTACGAAGTTTGAAGCATCGCTGGCAAGGAAAACAACCGGACCCATGAGGTCTTCAGGTGTACCCCAACGTGCAGCAGGTGTCTTAGCAACAATAAAGCTGTCAAATGGATGACGTGAACCATCCGGCTGACGCTCGCGCAAAGGAGCTGTCTGAGGAGTTGCAATATAACCAGGGCCAATGCCGTTGCACTGGATGTTGTCCTCGCCAAACTCAGAGCAAATGTTGCGTGTAAGCATCTTCAAGCCACCCTTAGCGGCAGCATAAGCCGATACAGTCTCGCGACCAAGCTCAGACATCATAGAGCAGATGTTGATAATCTTGCCGTGGCCCTTAGCCTTCATGCCAGGGATAACAGCCTTAGATACGATGAACGGAGCGTTGAGGTCGATATCGATAACCTGACGGAAGTCCTCTACAGACATCTCTGTCATAGGTATACGTTTGATAATACCTGCATTGTTTACAAGAATATCGATAACACCGAGTTCCTTCTCGATGTCGGCAACCATCTGCTTAACTTGCTCCTCGTTTGTAACATCGCAAATATAACCATGAGCATCAATACCCTTAGCCTTATAGTCGGCAAGAGCCTGATCCATGTGATGCTGTGAACGGCAGTTGAACGCAATCTTAGCGCCTGCATTATAAAGAGCCTCCGCCATAGCGAAGCCAATGCCATAAGCGGCACCGGTAACGAGAGCTACCTTGCCCTCAAGTGAAAACATTTTGTCCATAGTAGTATTGTTATTTTAAATCAGTAGTCTTAATCTTCTGCATATCTGTGTAGTCGAGGTTCTCGCCTGCCATACCCCAGATAAATGTGTAGTTGCTTGTACCAGCAGCACAGTGGATAGACCATTGCGGAGATATAACAGCTTGCTCATTATCCAACCACATAGGGCGTGTTTCCTGTGGCTCACCCATCAAGTGGCATATACGCTGACCTTCTGGAACCTTGAAATAGAGATATGTCTCCATACGACGAATGTGTGTGTGAGCAGGCATTGTATTCCAAACCGAACCTGTCTTAAGCTCAGTAACACCCATCTGCAACTGGCATGTGCGAACACCTGCAACACCATTAATAATGAGCTGATGTATAACACGGTCGTTGCTCTCGGCAAGCGAACCAGCCTTGATATTATTAGCCTCCTTCAATGTCACGCGCTTTGTAGGATATGAAGCGTGAGCTGTGGCACTGTTCATATAGAACTTGGCTGGGTTCTTTGGGTCCTTGCTTGTGAGAGTAATATTATTAGGATTCTTCTCTGTAGATCGACCAACATAGATACCCTCCTGGAAGTTAAGGTCGTACTTTTTGCCGTCTACCTCTACAACACCAGGACCGCCGATGTTGATGATACCAATCTCACGGTTCTCAAGGAAAGTCTTTGCGAGCAATGGCTCGATTGGCTCAAGCTTGATAGGAGCGTCGGTTGGCTCGGCACCACCCATAAGGAAACGGTCGTACATAGAGTAGGTCCAGTTTACCTCATTAGGAGCAAATACCTTTTCAATGAGAAACTCTTTGCGCAGACGCTCTGTTGTGTAATGCTTTGCATCCTCTGGGTGATTAGCCCAACGCACCTCATAGTTGGTTTTCTGTGCCATTGCCGACATTGACATGAGGGCTACGGCAGCAGTGATAAAAAATTTCTTCATTTGTCTATTGTAATTTAATAAGTTTCTTATATTCTTAAGTCTATTGGCTTACTTATTTGGCTGCCTTCTCTTCCTTGATGATGCGGCTGCGATTGTAGAGCATCATACCAAGGGTAATGATAACGAGCACTGCCGGACCAACGTACTTGATATGGCAAGAGAGCTTGTATATAGTCCATCCAAAGAACGAAGCGGCAAAGTCGAGAGCACCACCCGAGAATCCTTCGGGGATATGTGCTGTTGCATCATGTGTAGCCTCGTATACCTGATTGGCTGCAAGTGTAAAGTCAGGAGCCATGTCTGTTACAAAGTACAAACCGATAATGAGGGTTACAAGACCGATGATGAGGGTCTTAACCACATTACCCTTTGTAAACGGCAATACCATTGGGAAGAGATAGAACATACCTGCAAGCGATGCCAATGGAAGGAACTGGTTGCCTGGGAGGAACACTGCCAATGCAAGGATAACCGGAATAAGGATAACCGAAGCAACGAGTGTTGTAGGATGACCGATAACCAAGGCTGGACTCATACCAATGTATACCTTCTTGCCGTTGAACTTGGTCTTTACAAGTTCCTGGGTCTTCTCCGAGATAGGCTTCAATCCCTCTATAAAGAGTGATGTAATACGTGGGATAAGCTCCATAACTGCACCCATTGTAACACCGAGGAAGAGCACCTTCTTGATATCAAGCTGTGCTGCCCAACCAATGAGCATACCTACGATAACACCAAGAACAAGAGGCTCGCCCAATACACCAAACTTCTTCTTCATTCCCTCTGCATCGATGTCGAGCTTAGAGAAACCTGGAATATAGTCTAATGCCTTGTTTAGGATAACAGCAAATGGCACGAAGCTCTGGCAGAACGGTTGTGGTATAGAGATACCATCGA
The DNA here is from genome assembly GCF_900290275.1 of Prevotella merdae. GTDB lineage: Bacteria > Bacteroidota > Bacteroidia > Bacteroidales > Bacteroidaceae > Prevotella > Prevotella merdae. The sequence continues at coordinate 7,443 of NZ_LT985330.1, read as the reverse complement.
GGTCGTAGTGCTTCTGAAACTTCTCTGCTGTAAGGTCGGCACACACCAATGTGATGATGTAGCAAACGATAGAAGCAAAGTAACCCCAGATAAGGCTCTCGCCCATAACAAAATATACTACGGCACCAATAAAGGCAAAATGCCAATAGTTCCAAAGGTCGATGTTCACAGTACGGGTAGTCTTTGTGATAAGCATAAGGAAGTTCACACCAAGACAGATAGGGATGATAAGCGCACCAACGGCTGTATTGTATGCAACAGCTGCTGCTGCAGGCCAGCCCATGTCAAATACATTAAGCTGTAGATGATAGATGTCTGAGATGCACTTCAATGGATCATTGAAATTGCTGGTAAGCAAAGCTGTAACCACACCAAGTCCAACGAAGCCGACACCTACATAGAGTCCCGACTTGAATGCCTTACCAAATTTCATACCGATACAGAGACCGATAATGGTAAAAAGGATAGGCATCATCACCGATGCACCCAGACTGATAATATAACTGAATACTTGTTCCATTAAATTTGTTTTAAAAGAATAGATTTTAATCTATTGAGAAGGAGCTCCTCCACTTGTTGGGCTGAGGAGACACCTTTATTATTTGTTACTTCTTCTCACGAGCCTGTGCAACAAAAGCCAAAGACTCACGGCACTTGTCGCTCACTGCCTTCCAATCACCAGCAGCGATAGTGGCCTTCGGGAAAAGCTTAGAGCCCATACCTACACAGTTGGCACCAGCCTTAATCCAAGAAGCTATGTTATCAGCATCTGGAGATACACCACCTGTAACCATGATAAGCGCCCAAGGCATTGGGGCCTTCAAGCCCTTAACAAAGTTAGGACCAAGAACGTCACCAGGGAATACCTTGCAAAGATCGCAACCCATCTCCTGAGCCATACCAACCTCGGTTACTGAGCCACATCCTGGTGTATAAGGAATAAGACGACGGTTGCAAACCTTTGCTACGTCTGGGTTGAACAACGGACCTACTACAAAGCAAGCACCAAGCTGGATGTAAAGAGATGCTGTAGGAGCGTCAACGATAGAGCCTACACCCATTGCCATATCTGGACATTCCTTAGCTGCAAACTTAACTACCTCTGCGAATACCTCGTGAGCGAAGTCACCACGGTTGGTAAACTCGAATGCACGAACACCACCATCATAGCAAGCCTTTACGATGTTCTTTGCTATCTCTACGTCTTTATTATAGAATACAGGCACCATACCAGTCTCGGTAATCTTTGCAAGCACCTGCTGTTTGTTGAATTTAGCCATAATGATTAATGATAAATGAAAAGCCCTACCCCATCACCTCCCCCCATAGGGAGAGGAGCGGTATGTTGGGCAAATTGTTGTTTAAAATAAAGTTATTATTATATAAAGCTTAGGCTCCCTCATTCCTTTTATCAGCTGTATATTATATGTATAAAAGCTGTATCAAAACTTTTATAAGCAATATCAGCATACCAATCTCCCCCTATTGGGATGGGACGTGGGTGAGGCTTTTAGCCTTTATTTATCGCTGTACACGACCATTAGCATTACCAGCCGCCAAAGCCTCTACCTCATCAACAGTAACAAGGTTGAAGTCACCGTTAATAGTGTGCTTCAATGCCGAAGCTGCAACGGCAAACTCAAGAGCTTCACCCTGTGTAGGCTTTGTAAGCAAACCATGGATAAGACCACCTGAGAATGAGTCGCCACCACCTACACGGTCGATAATAGGCATAATGTCATAACGACGGCTCTCATAGAACTCCTCGCCGTTATAGATAAGAGCCTTCCAACCATTATGTGTTGCCGAGAAGCTCTCACGTAGAGTAGAAACAACATACTTGAAGCCAAACTCCTGCTTCATCTGCTCAAAGATCTTGTGATAGCCACTTGCGTCGGTCTGTCCACCCTCAACGTCAGCGTCAGGCTTAAAGCCAAGGCAGAGCTGTGCGTCTTCCTCGTTGCCTATGCAAACGTCAACATACTTCATCAAAGGACGCATTACAGAGATAGCTTTCTCTGATGTCCAAAGCTTCTTACGGAAGTTGAGATCAACACTCACTGTTACACCGTGACGCTTAGCAGCCTCACAAGCAAGACGTGTAAGCTCGGCTGCATTGTCGCTGATAGCAGGAGTAATGCCACTCCAGTGGAACCACTGAGCACCTTCCATAATAGCATCGAAGTCGAAATCCTCAGGCTTAGCCTCTGCAATTGCAGAGTGAGCACGGTCGTAAACAACCTTTGACGGACGCATTGAAGCACCTGTTTCAGCATAGTATAGACCTACACGGTCGCCACCACGAGCAACAAAACTTGTATCTACACCATAACGACGCAATGCGTTAACTGCCATCTGACCAATCTCATGCTTAGGAAGCTTGCTCACAAAGTAAGCCTCATGACCATAATTAGCTAAACTAACAGCTACGTTAGCCTCACCGCCACCAGGAATGACGCGAAGGGTTTCTGACTGGATAAAACGGTCGTTACCGACTGGAGAAAGGCGAAGCATAATCTCGCCAAGGGTTATAATCTTTGCCATAAATATATATTTATTTTGTTCGTTATTTTTTTGTTCGTTAATATTTTTTGTTCGTTACCTATATATAATAATGTGACGTATCTTTTAAGATACGATTGCCAACATCTTTTTACGTATTACTCGCTAACGACATCGGCAACAAGCGGTTTACTCAAATTGTCGAGGAACAATCTTATGTTCTCATGCCAAAAGCGTTGATTTGGAATGCCACTCTCGCACCATCCTGCACCAAAATAATAGCTGAAAGGCTCGTTGTTATTCAAGCCGCGCTTCACACCAACAGCATTACCCACGATGCCTGCCTTATGATGCCAAGGGTCCTTAACCAGCATTGTCTTGTCGGCGCCACCTGGGAAGAGTGCTGCCACATAAATCTCAAAGTTATGCTTCTTAGGACTGTCGGTTGGGTCGGTATACGCAACGAAATCAGACTCTAATTTGAGGTCATAAGGATTATCTGTGTGCACGACTACACCGCCTACCACATCTATAGGTTTCACTAAACCTTCGTACCAGACGGTCATTTTATTGAAATAAGAGCCTTTGTCAAGGCTTATAATACGATGTTCTGTAATATTCTGATTTCCGATATTCGTTTTGTTATACACAAATTCAGCCACAAAGCGCAGCGGACCGTTATCAAGCACGCGCACTTCCTTAAAGCAGTAAGGGAATACTATACTGTCGCCGATAAGCACACCTGGTGTACCGCAACCGAGCGACGGACCTACATTGTAACAATCAAGTCCTGTACCATGCTCAAGGTGCAAAGATACCTCACCACGTATAGAGTCAGCCTCAGCCTTATGTCCGGCAGCCTCAAGCACATCAGCGCGTTTGTGTCCGTCAAACACAACAGCATAGCGGCGTTCTACATCGAGATAAGGAGTGCTCTTTAGCCATACGTCAATACCAAAAGCCTTTTCTCCAGTACGTTGCAAAGCTGGACCATAAGCACGATAAGAGCACTTATCGTTCTCCCATGTAAAGTCATCCACGCGCCACGCATACAACTTGCCGTCTGTATAGTTGGTAGTCTTGCGAGGTGTGCCTGCCACTACATTAAACTTAGCCACTCCACCAGGAATTACGTTAGTCTCAACAAGCAGTTGGTTGTCATGAGTAAGCTGACTTGGTACCTCGAGGTTGTAAAGGTCCTTTACCCTAATTGGTGTGCCTTCTGCAACACCGAGTTTCTGCCAAACCTTCTTGGCATCGAAGGCCACAACCTCGTGACGCTGTTCTTTTCCAGCATTCTTTACGGTAAGAACCACCTTAGCCGAAGCTGATGTCAAGCCCATTGTAAGAGCCAAAGCCAAGGCAAAGATACACTTAAGATTTCGCATCATTGTTATCTATTTATTAATTATGGTATCCTATTTATTATATAAGCACTATTTTATTATATAAGCACTATTTCGCTTACTTAAGCTGCTTGGCAACACGCTTGTAGATGCCACGCGAAATCCAAGGGTCGTCAATCTCGGTAAGCAGCTCGCCCATACGCTTGTACAGTTTCTTAATGGCAGCCTTGCCCTCCTTGGCGTCAGCTATATTATTAAGCTGGTACGGGTCGGCCTGATCATCAAACAGCAATACATGGTCGCGATTGTTATTGCGATCAATATATACAGCCATTGTATACTGATGTGTCTTGATGCCACGTGCTGACGGGAAGTAGTCGACAACGTTGCCCTGAGCATCCTTGTTGCCGTCCATGTTCTGGATATATAGAGCTGCATCCGGACGTTTTACGCTCTGCGAACCTGGCTGATAGAACAATGGAGAATAGTCAACACCCTGAATCTCTGCAGGAATCTTATCGTGCAAACCTGCCATACCAAGCATTGTAGGCATGATGTCAGGCGATGAAAGGAGCAGATTGTCAACGTGTGGCTTAAGACGTGAACCATAACGGATGATGAATGGAACGTTCATTGACTCGGTATAAGGCGAGTTCTTTGGGTCGTCAGTATTCTGCGAGCACATTGTCTCACCGTGGTCAGAGCTAAATACTACTACAGTATTCTCGTCGAGACCAGCCTCCTTAAGCGCATCAAGAATCATACCGAAAGCACGGTCAACACCAGTAACCGAAGCGAAGTAATAGCGTGCCGACTCAGCCTTAGCCATATCGCGGTTGGCATTCTTACGTACCAAAAGCTTGTCTATTGGAACATCACGGTATAGGTTATAGTCCTCCTCCATACAGTCGTTCAGTGTACGATACGGGCTGTGAGGCGGATTCATACCAACCATAAGGAAGAACGGCTTCGATCCATCGCGCTGTCCATTCTTGTTCTGAATGTATTCAATGGCCTTCTTTGCCTCGTAAGTAGGCGACCACTCATGTGGTTCATGACGATTGCCCTCTGTATCCCAATAATGTGGATTCTTATGCTCGTCGAATGTACCATAAGAGTACCAATAGTTGAAACCATGACGATTCTGAGGCTCTGTATATGCATCCCAAACAGGACGCTGTGTCTCTACATAATCGCCAGGATGCTGAGGAGAGTTCTTTGTAGGGAAATCGGTGTGCAACTTACCTATATATGCACAATCATAACCAGCCTGGCTCATTACATCGCTCCAGCAAGTAGCGTCTTTGCGAAGTGATGAGATAGGACGACTTGAGTTGCAGTTGAGAGGCACACCGCTGCGGTTAGGATACATACCAGTTAGAAGCGAGCCACGATGAGGACTACTCAACGGGCAATTGCTCTGAGCTGACGACAGAACGACACTCTCGCGTGCGAACCGATTGATGTTAGGCGTATGAACTGGGTCGGAAGCTGAGTTTAGCTGTCCGGCAAAATCAGGTTGCGCCCAAAACTCCATTGCATAGTTGCGGTATTGGTCAGGAAAAACGTAGATTACATTAGGACGCTCTTGCGCCATTGCCTCTACACCCAGTGCCATAGCACCCAAAATCAATGAGATGTGCTGTTTTTTCATTTGCAAAATTATTTATGTTTGTTCAGTAATTAGTTCGCTTTAGTTTCTGATACAAAATTACGTATTAGACAAGATAAGTAGTTGCGTTTTTGTACAGAAATTTTACATTATCGTACATAAAAAACGTTATATTGGTATTAGCTAAAGGTTTGAACGATTTTAAGATATAAACAATAAGTGGCTGCGGCTTAAGCCGCTGCCTTTATGTTTAGAATACGAACGTACGCAAAGCCCAATAGCATACAATGCCGACGAAATAGCCAACAAATGCTATCCACGTAATCTTCTTCATATACCAGCCGAAGGTTATCTTCTCCAAGCCCATAACCACCACGCCTGCGGCGCTACCAATAATGAGCATTGAGCCACCTACACCGGCACAATAGGCAAGAAGTTGCCAGAAGATACCGTCCACAGCCATGTCACCAGTAGGAGCAACAGGATACATACCCATACATCCTGCAACAAGTGGCACATTGTCTACAATACTTGAAAGTACACCGATAATACCAGTTACGATATAGTGGTTACCGTCAAACCAAACGTTAAGACCTTGACCAAGAGCCTGCAGAACGCCTACTTCAGATAGACAAGCCACAGCCATAAGTATGCCGAGGAAGAAAAGAATGGTTGACATATCTATACGCGAGAGCAGATTGCTTACACGTTTCATTGTGCCTCCTTGGTCGTGTCCACGATGCAAATGGCTGTAGAACAGCTCTGTTGTAGTCCACAACACACCGAGAACAAGCAATATGCCTACAAACGGAGGCAAGTGTGTAATGCTCTTGAACACTGGCACAAACATCAAGCCACCAACACCAATGCAGAATACAGCACGGCGCTGTAGTTCGGTAAAGTCGCCAAGATCTGCCTCGGTACCGCTATTTACCTCAGGCACATGCAACTCTCCCTTGAGCTGATATTGCAAGATAAACGCTGGTATAATCATCGATACGAGCGACGGGATAAGTATTTCGCTGATAACACCTACGGCAGTTATAAGTCCTTTGTTCCATAACATGATTGTAGTTACGTCGCCTATCGGCGAGAAGGCTCCACCCGAGTTGGCCGCGATAATTACAAGCGAGGCATATATGATACGGTCCTGATGGTCGGCAACGAGCTTGCGCAGAATCATAATCATCACAATACTTGTAGTCAAATTATCGAGAATAGCGGACAATATAAATGTCATGAAGGCTATTCGCCACATCAAAGCACGTTTTGAGCGTGTTTTCATCACGGTACGCACCCAATTGAAACCACCATTCTGGTCGACTATCTCCACAATAGTCATAGCACCCATAAGGAAGAAGAGTGTGGTGGATGTATCGCCCAAGTGCTCTTGTATAATTGATGTAACTTTCTCTGCCATGCCTGCCAACCCGCCTGTATAGTCGGGATGCATTGCTGAAAGATACTGCATAGGGTCAAACATGTACAGCGTCCAGCACACAACAAACATAAGCAAGGCTATTGCCGCTTTGTTTACCTTAGTTAGGCTTTCAGTGGCTATGCATGCATATCCGAACACGAAAGCTAATACAATCATGAATGTTAATGTTGTCATAGATATTTGTTACGAGTATTTTTAAGTTTCGAGTGCAAATATAGCCAAAAAAGGTCAAACAAACAAAGAAGAAACCTAAGATTATGGCACAATGTAAACAAATATTAATGGCTTTGCATTAAGTTTGCGCAAACAACGCTAATCGAGTAGGAGGAAAACGAAGCAGTTTTCTTCCTACTTTCGTTTTCCGACCTCTCACACCACCGTACGTGCGGTTCCGCATACGGCGGTTCCTATTTTGGATACCATTCGAGATACGCCTCCATTAAAGTAGCATACCCTGCGGAGCGTAGTTTATTGTTATCTATCGCCCTTTTTAGAACAGGGCTGTCAGCTATTCGCCAATAGCCCTTGCGAGTGTTACCCCA
>NZ_LT985329.1 GCF_900290275.1 Prevotella merdae | reverse complement strand
TCTTCATATTTCTCCTTGTCTTTTAGTGGCAGCATGGTCTGGTCGATATTGAACAGCACTCGTATTTCCCGATTATGTATGCCCTTGTACTGTGTCTGATCGGTAGCCGACAATTCCTGGTAGTCCTTTCTGCTGATGATGTCTTCCGGATTATGCCGGTTCACATACTTGTTCCACGCATACCAGTTGAACGGCACACCTCTCTCATGCGCCATCACAGACTCGTCTCGCTTCTTGGCTTCACTAAATAACGTGTAAAGATTTGTAGAAAATCCGTTCTTGTCGGAATTCAATCCCATCACGAGGGCATTGAACGGACTCACCGCCGCTCCTTTTGGGTAAAACCGTGGATATTGTTTTCCTTGCTCGTTCAGCCAGATACCCTTGTTGTCGGCTGCTTTCGACAGGCCTTCGGTAATCAGTGACACTTGACGCTCTGCCGCATTCTTCTCTTGTGGACTTTTCTCTTTCATTGTATGATTGTTTTACGATTTATCTTATCTTGAACGTTGGATGACTTCTCGCTGCTCTGCGTTTTCCATCGCCTCGTTTCTCACACTTCTCACTTCTTGCTCGCCATAGTTGCGTTCTGCCATCTGTCTCATCTGGTCACTCTTGGCAAGCACGGCATTGGCAAGGGTGTTGAGTGGCAAGGCTCCTGCTTGATATGCTCCAACCACATGTTCTGGCAGTTGGATGGTGTATGGCACTCGGTCGATGGTTGCCACTAAACAGTTGCCTTGTAGCACAGGGTTGGCTATTCTCGGATTCAACGGTTCGTCTGGATAGGACTTATATTGCACTGCTTGTGCTGTTGTATTACCGTATGATACAGCATTTCCATCATTGCCTTCCCGTTTGTTTGCCAATGCTTCATGTCCTGCCTTGTTCAGCAGATTGGCACCGCCCATACCGATGAGTGTCATCTTCAATAGCGGATTCTTCACGAACATTCCAGCAAGGATGGCGGCTATCGGCATCATGTTGTCCTTCAAGCCTAATGATTGCGTTTTGCCAGTGAACATACCCACGAGGATGTCGGGCAACATGGCTATCACATAGCCAAGATTATTGCCGATGTCGCTGAAACCATTCAGTCCGAAGTTCTTCAACAGTCCTTCCCATCCGTTGCTATTATCATTTTCAGGTTGTTCTTGCAGTTCTTCCTCTGATTGCGCTTGCTGTTGATCATCAGTTTCTGTTTGTTGCGCCTCTTCCTTTTCTTGAATGATGCGCTCAGCCTCTGCAACCTTGGCTGCGTCGTGTTTGGCTTTCTCTTCCAGATAGGCATCTTCCTTGCCGGGTGCCACTATCAGCGGTACATTCTTGTATTTCGGATCGTTCCGTTTCTCTTGCTCTTTTTGGAAAGGAAACTTAAAACTGTTATCTGTCCATGCCATAGGCGTAAATGCTTTTTGTGGGATATGTATCTTGTTATGGAGTTTGCTGTTGAGCGTCTTGACATAGCCATTGTCGGTGGCATTCACTTTCTTGGCTTGTGAGCGAAAACCAGTGAAGGCATTGCCGTTCTGTCCGAATACGCCCTTGCTGATGCTCAATTCCATGGCTTGCTCTTTCCGCTGTTCGCCGTTTCCCTTCTTGGAATCGAGGATATAGCCCAATGCCATGCCGCTCCCCACCAAGGTAGCCAATGACTTCCAACTGCCGATACCGCCCATGGTCACGGCATCCACTACAGAGGCGGTAGCCCCTCCAGCAAACTTCTCCGTCTTGCTTGGTTTGTAGGCTTTCTCACCACGAGCCTCTATCTCTGTCGTCAATGGTGATTTCAGGAGCTCTTCTTGCAGTCCCCAAATGCTGTTTTGTGCTGCCTTTCGCAAGATGTAGTCCATCGTTGACTTGGGTGTATTGTCCTTGACGAGCTTCCCAATCATCAGGTCTTCCATCCTTTGCGCAACATATGCGTATGCCAAATCCTCACCACAGGCTTTCGACAGGGCATCATACTTGCTCCGTCCAATTTCCTTCACCACGGCATTGCGCCACTCGCCAGCAATAGTCGCCAAGTCCTTCACGATGTTTTTGTCCTTCCATATCTTCTGGTTGCACATCTCCAAGTAGTCCTCTGTGGTTTTGCTGTTCCATTCGCCTGTCTGTTTCAGCACAAATTCCGTGTTGTCGGCATACGGATTGGCAGAAGCAAGTACTCCTGCCAAACTGCTCTGGTATCTGCCTCTTTCCTCCAGTTGCTTATGCGTCAAGTCATCTCGCACCAGTTTCATCACAGGTGCCAGCTTGCCGTCAAAATATCCTTGAAGGCAAAACTCCAGTTCGGCAAAGCGTGTCGGGTTCTTGATTGTACTCATTATAGCGTTACGTTTAGTTGACCTAATATCTGTTCTCTTGTCTGCTCGATGGCTTGGTGATACACTTCCATCTGCTTTGGAAAGTATTCCTCCAGCCAAGAGTCCTTCTCTATTCTGTCATGGATGAAAAGGATGGCTTGTTGCAGTTCTATCTCCACGGAGCATTCTCCTTCCTCTCGGTTATTGAACCACGCCTTTGTCCACCATCTCACTCCTGCACGGTCTGGATAGACACTTACCAACCTTGGAATATCAAAGCTCTGCACGTCGATGTCCAATTCTGCGAGAGGGTCGATGATGCCACTTGTCCTTACGGCTTCGTCATGGAGTTTTTTTTTAGGACTTCGCTCAGTGTGGACAGATAGATGCCATGCCGCAATGCCAGATAGTTCAAGAAATCTGCTATCAGCAGGTTCTGCACCTTGCAAGCCAAGGGCATGGCTCTCTGCCCGATGCCTAATGGGTTGCTGATGGATGGCATAGCTTCATAGAAATAGTGTTTCGCTGCTGATAGCGAAAAAATGTTCCTCAGCGACTGCTCTGCATGTTGCGGTGTCACATACATACCTTTATACAGGTCTTCCATATACGATGGCATGAAGCGCAGCATCAATTCTTCTATCTCTTTCTGGTCTTTGTCATACTGTGTGGCTATATTCATGTCGTAGGTCTCAAACTCAGAAAAACCTGTCTTACCGGTCTGTTCCATTGCCTTCACATTGCCATATAGCATGGTCAGAAAATCAATCGGATTGATCTCCTTGCCGTCAAACTTCACCTCGAAATGCAGTCTGTCACCGCTCAAAGCCACGATGTTTCCTGCCTTCACGGTTTGTCCGAAGTTCACGAACACGTTGGCAAGATGGGCGTAGGTCACTTCATACTTGCCGTAGCGTATCACTTGGTAGATGCCGTGCGTCGCATCATTGCCAATGCCCGACACCGTTCCGCTTGCCAAGGCTGACAGCAGATAGTGATTTGCCTCGAAGTCGAGTCCGTGATGGAAAAATACGTCTCCTGTTACAGGATGCTTCTGTTTTCCATAGCCAAGTGTCAGTTCCACATCCTTGCCTCGCTCCTCAAAGGGCATACAATAGCCGCTTTTTGATTGCAGCATCATTTCTTCTGTATATCTCATGTTGTTGTCGTTTTATGTTTTTATCGTTTCATGCCGCCACTGCGTGCGGTCGCTTCTGCTTCGTTTACGTTTCTTCCCTGACCGCCATCACCACTGACAATGTTCTTGATATTTGAATTGTTGCCGATGAGCATCATGCCGAGCATGGCTCCTGCTATCTTGCCAAGCCATCCGAAACGTCCGAAGGTGAGAAACGCTGCTGTCACCAGTCCTGCAAGGCTCAGTCCCGACACGTTTCCTTTCCCTAAGTTCTTGAAAAAGTTGCCGAACATCTCCAGTCCGTTGCCTCCGAAGATGCCACGGAAGAAGTTGCTCATGCCGCTCCACTTGCTGTTGATGTCGCCCATGGCACCATTCACCGCATCCACGGCTTCTCCAGCCTTGTTCTTCAATCCTTTTACATCTTCCACGGCTTCGGATATTTTCTCCGTGGTGTCTTTTCCGACCACCACGTCACTGGCTATCTCCACCATGCTCTTGTCGTTGACAAGGTTCTGCCATGCCACATATCCTGCTGCGCTGCCCACGGCGGCTGTTTTCATCGCACTTCCTGCGCCTCTTAGTGCTTGGGTGGGATGCACAGCCGTATTGCTTGCAGATTTCAGTCCTTGCTTGGCGACACTACCTGCACCTTTCAAGGCACTGCCGCCATACTTTGCTATTTTTGCCCATATACTCATAGTTGTATCTTTTTGTAGTCATTTGATCTTTCCGTTTCGCTTCCATCTGTTCATGCAGTCCTTCACGATTGTTTTCTTGTCTGCCTTGTCGTGGCTTCCTTTTTCTATCTCTGCCCAGATGTCCGACATCGAGGTGTACTTCACCGCCTTGGTCAGCCGTTGCAGCTTTTTGTTCATTACCTTCAGCTTGGGGCGGATGCCGAAAACTATTTCCACTCGTTCTTTCTCGGTCATCTTGTTGCCTGACAAGCAGACCAGCCTGATGTCATTCACTATCTCCACGCTGCCCATTATCAACTCCCGATAGATTTTGTTGCGCTTAGCAGACAGTGCCACGGCAAGGGTATTGCTCGGATGTTTATCCAGTTGCTTGGTGAATCCTCCCAAGTTATCCACCAGTCGATCTATCTCGTGATAGAAGCCATATACCTGTGCAGCATACACCACGATGGAGCGGAACGAATCCAAGTAGTTGTTGAACTCTCGTTGCAGGTTGGTGGTTCCTTCCACTTCCTCTTTCAACCAGATATGTCCAGTGGTCTGCATCAGCATCACCTTCTCCTGGTTCTTCAACTCCTTTTCAGCCTTGTCTGTATAGGCGTATATCATTCCAGCCAATACAGGGTCGTTCTGGGCTTGCACCTTGCAGACAGAAAGCAGCATGATGCCAAAGCAAAATATCCATGTTCTCATACTCGAATGCTTTTATATTATTATGGTGTACTTACTTTGGCTGCTCTTCGCCACCGCCCCAATGCTTGCGTAGCAATCTCACCATTACTCCTATCTATCATCCCTGCCGTGATATTGTTCCACACATCACTCATGGTATAGTAGCGGATGCTCAGATACAGTTTATTGAGCTTCTTCTGAAATGCTGATAGTTTGTCGTTTAATGCCCACAAAGTCTTGGAGCGGTCTGCTCCTGTCAACATATTCTCCGTTCCACCTTTTGCCACGGCATCATTCAGCAGATTAAAAACCGATACCAATTCCGTTGCCGTCTCGATATACAGGTTATTCATACTCATGCTTGCCACAATGCCCTGCGGATTATTGGCAATAGCTGCCTTCAACTTGGCGAGCGTGATGAAAATCTTCACACCATCATCATACAGATGGGTACATGCTTTCAGCGACGAGGCATAGCCATTCACTGATTTCAAGTAGCTGTTGTACTTCTTCTCCCATTTGTGTATCTGGTTGAACTCGGCAGCCATCGTGTTCTGCAACAACGCCGTCTTGGTCTGTCCGTTGATTTGCTTTTCAATCTCATCGTTGATAAGTTCGTTGCCTTCTGCCAATGCCATCCATTCCAAGGGATTGGATGACACCACTTGTGCCTTGGCTTCCGATGCCGTTGCTGTGCCGATAATTGCTATCAACCATATCTTACCTATTTGTAATCTCATAGATGCTCCTCCTGCGTTTGTTGGTTTCCACTCGTTCTCTGATAATTGTTACCAAGTTTTCCTTCATCGGTACTCCGATAATGTCAAGCCTTGGTGTCGTTCTGTCTCCAGAATATATGCTCACGGTTTTCAATCGGAATAGTTGCTGCATGAAAGTTTGACTTTCGTTGAAATCCACCACACGGTATAGTTCCTGATAATCTACTTCACGATGAAACACGCCATGCTCAAACACTAATTGTTCGTTACTGATGATGTACCGCATCCTGCATAGATAGACCATTCGATATGCCAAACATAGGGAAAACAAGAGTGAGAGGACAAACACCAAAGTGGAGAGGACGGCATCATCAATACCTGCATATACAAAACCTACACTTATAAGCACAAGCAAGTGCAGCTCGTTGATGACGAACTGCATCCAATGGGGCTTGATGATGATGTTTCTATACCGATATGTCTGCTGCATAATTCTCCTTTTTGATAATGACACCGTGCTTTATCTGCGGAAGCCCGATGTCCGTTCCTCTTTTTCCTCCTGTTTGGCTTGCTCTTGTTGCCTCTCGGCCTCTTGCGCCTTGGCGAACTCGAAATAGTCGAAGTCTATCTCTCCTTGGTCTATCAACCGTTGGTCTCGTTTGCCAAGCAAGGCATCGTTCCAATCCTTGTATTGTCCCAAGGGATGGTAGGCTTGTACCGTGAAGTCTGCAAATCCCATTTCCTTGGCGATTGCTTTGAAGTTCTTCACAAAGCCACGTCCTGCCTCGTCTTTGTCAAAGCCCAAATAATGGTTCGCTTGTCGGGTCTCTTCCAGCATTCCCTTTATTTGCCCCTTTGTCGGTGTACCTCCGGTCGAGATATACACGTTCTTCACTGGATTGATTTGGTACTCTGCCATAGCATCGTATGCACTCTCAAACCATAGAATATTTGTGGCTTCTTTCAATGGCTTACCTGTCAGGTTGGCTATCCACAATCCTTCACTGCTGTTGCTTCCTTCCGCCTTGCCCTTGTATGCCTTGCCGTCCTCTCGTCTCGGTCTGCCTCGCTCTTCCAATCCAACGATGCTGTCCGGCTTGGACGGTAAGGATAGTGGAAAGGCGAGATTGGCAAAGCTCAATCCGTTATTTCGACGCTTGGTCGCCAAGAAGAAATGCTTGTGAAAGGCGAACTGGGTCCCCATGTTGATGCCTCTTTCCTTGAAATAAGGATAGTGTTTCCGTTGGGTGTCCTTTTCCCTTGGGTTGAAACGCAAGATGTCATAGTCTGACAGGTTGAAGGGCTTGGCATCTCGCTTGGGTTCTGACACTCTGCTTTCACGCACATCAATGGGATTATTCAACAGTCTGTTGCATACCACATTCACTAACCTGTCCAATGACATCCCTGGCTTATAGTCGTCAAACAGCGTCGGATGCTCCTTGATGAAGCCTATCACGTTGTAGTTTTTCTGTTCTGGTGGCTGAAAACAGCACTTGCCGTTGCCAGTGACAATAAACTTGTCACCCCTCACTCGCTGTCCATGACTGTCCACCTTTACGTACGACGGATAGCGCAAGCCATCTCGTTTGTTCAACTGATAGCCTGCGTCCACCAACAACTCCTGTATGTTCAGACGCTGTAAGAAATCATTATATGTCAGTTCGTTGTTTGCCATAAGCGCATTCCGTTATAGTCCTTTCCCCATGTGAGGATGCAATACTTCTTGGTTCATAGCAGCCTCAAAGTTTCTCGCCGCCACATCCATTGGCGTATCTACTCCTGGCTTGAAATAGGGACGAGGTGGCGCAGGTGCTGCACCATGATGGTGGTCAACTATCACTACAGGTGCGCCATGTGGACGATGTAGCTCACTGCCTACTTCTGCAGCAACACCCAATCCTGCTAACAGTGCAGCTCCAATCTTGGTTCCCAAACTGGTACGGTCTTTCATATCTACCTCACCGAATATCTTGGAAAAAAGTTTCATGCGATGGTAGTCATCCACTGCCATGAACTTGTCATACTGCTTCTGCGTTATCTCGTGGCTTACTCGCTCACCGTTGATGATGGCTGTCATGAGGAACTTGCCTTCTTGCTCCGCTGGCTCCACTCGTATCTCACCAACAGTTACTTCTCTGCCATGCTTGCCTTCACGGAACCATCCCTTGCTCTCGTCCAAGTCCTGCCCATCCACAATACCTACTTTATTGTTCATAGGTTCTTGCTGCACTTGCAGTGACTCGACGGTAGATTGCAACTGCATCTTGCCGTCCAACTCCTGCTGTACCTCTGGACGCAAACCGATATGGATGCGCTCCTTGCTGTTGAGCATGTCCATCGTTATCTTGTCTGCGAAATCGTCCTTGATGACATTATTCAATATATCCAGTCGTTTGGCTACAGATACTTGCTTGACAGAATTGTTGGTCAATGCCTTCAATTCATCGTCGGTCAAGTCATACACCATATCACTTTTGGTGCTTTCTGATTGGATGGTGAGTGTCTTTGCCTTCTCATCGATGATGATACCGTGTGAAGACAGGCATTCCTGCCATTGATCGTTGGAGAAATATACAGGTGAGCTTATCAGTTCCTTGTAGGGTTTGGCTGGCTCTTGACTTCTTGGACGTGTTTCTACAGGTGTCATCACGGCTTGCAGGTTTTGTAATACGTCTGCTTGTGGTGCTGCTTGTTGCTGTCCTTTATAGTAAAAGCCATAACCTCCTGAGGTTAACTCACCAGGTTTCAGTCTTCTGTCAGGTCTTTCCGCTACCATCGGTGCACCAGCATAAAACATCTGTCCTCCGACTCTACGTAGATGATAGCCGTCCTGCATTCTCGGTGTCCAACCCAAAAACTCAGGACTCCATCCTAATCTGCCGTACTCTCCTGCACCAATCCTATATCCATGTAGTCCCATTGCCACTCTTCCGTTAGCGTTCCTTGCATGGACAAGGTTTCTCGGCATATAGAAATCTTTGCCAATGATGCTTGTAAAGACATTGTATGCCTTCTTGTTGGCAGAGTTGGTTCCCCAATCGGTCAATGCCAACATCTGTTTCTTGGTGAGGTTGTAAGTCAGCAGTGGGGAGTCATGTCCCTGTACCGCTAACTGATAACCGTCACCGTTGGCTATGATATGGGCTTGCATACCATTGCGCATCAAGATGTCACGCATCTCTGGCTGCAAGTCCATCTGTCTTGGATTCAAGTTCTTTCTTATCGCCATAGCATGATTGTATTAAGCGTTTTCTGTTTCCATTCCTTGCTCCAACAGCTCGTCCTTGTACTTCACAAACTGTTCCGCACTCTCGTTGCCGATGCACAGGGCGTGTTCCTTGCAGTATTCTTGATACTCGTTCTGCCATCCCTCACTGAAATGGTTCACATAGTCAAGCCAACCGTATTCGCCGCTCTGCATCTTCTCCACGAGAATGTCTTCTGTATAATAAGGTCCTTTTCTCATTTCTTCCCTAAATTTGATGTTTCACTTTACTTTCTTGCAACGGCAGAAGCATGTCTTCCAGCAGCCTTTTTCTGCTCATTCCACAGTTCTTCGGTATATTCCTCCTCTGGAACATAGTCGAGATTACCGTCAACATCCATTACCCAACAGCCATAGATGCCGAAAGTGTATTTGTCCCACTCTCGCTTGCCTTCCTTGCGCCACTGCTCACCATCGCCGTTGGCGAAGCGGATGCCAGTATCGCTCTTCAGGTCGATGCCTACAGTCACAGGCTCGTCTTCTACGGCAAATGTCAGTGCCTCGCCATTTTGGATGCTCTTTAGCTCCGTTCCTCCAAGACTGAGTTCGTCAGATAGCACCTGCAAGTTTCTACCAATCACAGGTGTCGGCACAGCCATCACTTGGTTGGTCTCTCCGTCAATCTGTACAAATGCCTTGACATGTGTGCCATCTGGCATATCCACATCTGCCACCACAGCCTTGCCCTGCTTCAACAGTTCCTGCTGTTCCTTGGTGAATTTGTCCAATGGGGCGTACTTCAATACAGGATAGAACATCACATCCACATTTCCGTCTGCCATTCTTACCAAGGCAAATCGGGTTCTGCTCTTGATACTGTAGCCCTCGTTTACTTCCATGCTCACAGGCAACACTGGCGATGGACGACCATTGCTGATGTCATCCAAGGCATGCATCGGAAGGTCTTCTATCATCTCATGGGTAAGACCGAACTTTGCAAGTGTCTGATACGGCACTTCGCTTTCTTCAAATGAGTTTCTTTTCATATTCTGATTATATTTTGAATGATACTTTGCATATAGCCATGCAAAGATAGCCCAAGAGTAATGAATACAAGAAAGCCTACGTTCTTCTGCTCAATCTTTTCCATTTTATTATGATTATATCATCATTTCATACTCTCAATCATACTTTAATCTTATTTTATGTTATACTTTTACAGCATCGACAATCACTCTTGATATCTTTCCCTAACTTTGCACCATGAAATGGAAAATAGTGGTATTATGGGTAATAAGTTGTCTGGCGGTATCGAGTGCAAAGGCGCAGTTCAATACCGTCAGCAATAACGTATGCCGTTACAAAGTCAGGAAAGTGGAGGAGAAGTTTCTACTTCCTGCCAATCAACCTGTAGATTCTATACAAGCAAATCTACTTCAACAGGAAACAGACTCTGTGGATAGCAAACAAAAACAGTGGATAAGCGGCTATCCAAGCATCACTTATCCACTGAAATCAATCAAAGTCACCAGTCCTTACGGCTATCGTCGTGACCCTTTTACAGGTAAACTATCATGGCACAACGGTTTGGATCTTCGTGCGAAGAACGAACCTGCCTATGCCATGATGGATGGTATTGTCGAAAAGGTTGGCTATGACAATCGTTCTGGCAACTATGTTACATTGAGGCATGGCAATTATCATGTCAGCTATTGCCATTTATCCTCTATCATAGTTCGTAAAGGAGAATATGTTTATCCTGGTATCATAGTTGGTGTAACTGGCAATACCGGTCGTAGTACTGGCAGCCATCTCCACCTTACATGCAAAAAGGATGGCAAGAGTATCAATCCCGCCATCCTTTTCAAAATCTAATTTTTTATCGATAACTCTTGCGATCGATTTTTCCATTAAATGTACGCCGCACTTCAGCAATCTCATCATATAATACTGGAACTTTATGAGGTTCTAATTTAGATCTGAGGTAATTCACCAGATTCTTTCGATTATAATCGACATCTGGTACAATCAACAGTTTCAATACTTTTCCAACAACAGGATGTGGAGCCTCGATACAAATGCAATCTTTCACGCCAGAAAAAGCCAATGCAATGTCTTCAACCTCTGTAGGTGCAATCTTATAACCTCCAACGTTTATAACATCGTCACTTCGTCCATGCAGACGTAACCTACCTTTCATATCTATAGACCCTAAATCTGCTGTAATAATGGTACCATCTTTTAGTACTTTTGCTGTTGTTTCCGTATCGTTCCAATATCCCATCATAAGTGTTTTTCCCTTACACCCAACGATGCCGTCGGCTGTAATGAAAAATGAGGATTGTTTCATTGGCGTTCCCAAACAACCTGCCAAACATTCGCCATCATTATAATTAAAAGTAGAAATAATGCCTGTTTCTGTAGATGCATAGGTGTTGTAAAGTCGAGTTTGAGGCAAAACTTGACACAACAGACGCATATCTTCTAATGGCATGGGAGCTGCTCCCGTTTCTATGAAATCTATCTTATTAGCGTACGATGTCAATTTATCCTTTGCAAAAGTCAAGAGCATACGTATGCAAGCTGGAACCAAGAAGGTTGCCACCTTCGTAACCTGAACCGTGAACAGGTACAGGCGAACACCGTAACAGTCGGCCCGGAGTTCGCCTACTGGCTCCTGAAGGGGCGCAAGTTCTCTTTTCTGGGCGTGGCTTCCGGCACGATTGGCTACCAGAGGGCAAAGACCAAGAGCGAGCTGGTTTATCTGGAGCGTAGCCGGGCGTTTGTCTATGGCTATGAGGTGGGCGTAAGACCTGAACTGCTGCTTAGTCCGAAGGTCGCTCTCTTTGCCGAATATCGGTTTGAAATGCTGTTTAATTCCATTCTTCGCAACAATAACCATATCGGTTTGGGTTGCGTGATTTATTTATAAACTTAAATTTTAATCTTATGAAGAAGTTTTATTATCATTTGGCGGTATGCCTGTGCGTGATTGGCGGTCTGGTAGGTTGTAGCAAGGAAGACGAACCCGGAGGCGGTGAGGGGGCTATGTATCAGGTTACGGTTGAGCAGTCAGGCGAATACAGGAGTTATATCAAGTCGGTGGTGGTGGCTGCAAACGGCACAACAGTTGTCAATGAGAATACGGGAGAGAAGTTCAAGGGTACGGCGGTTCTTGGCGATGAACAGCTGGCTGTACCTTCCGTTACGCTTTCCACTGAAGGCAGTGCGATTGAATTTGCCGTTTCCGGCGGTGTGGTCGATGGCGATGATGGGGCAGTGAACGAGCCGATGCACTGGGTGGTGGTCGTGCGCAAGAACGGCAAGGAGATAGACCGCAAGACACTGACCTTTGAAGACGGCAAGGAGATTGCAACAGATGATTTGAAACTGTATTATAAATAAACAAAGCCCATTAAGGGCTTTGTTTATTTATATATTCATAGAAAGGTATCTCTCTCCAGTATCAGGTAGCAGTACAATTATCCTTTTCCCTTTATAAGAATCGTTTGAGGCAAGTTTAACAGCGGCTGAAACTGCTGCACCGGAAGATATTCCGACAAGAAGCCCCTCTTTTTTCGCCAAACTGTGCATCATATCAAAAGCCTCTTTATCTTTTACCTGAATAATTTTATCTACTGTGTTTGAATCATAGTTATCAGGGACAAATCCGGCACCTATGCCCTGAATACTGTGCTTTCCAGCCTGCCCTCCTGACAAAACGGCTGATGACTCCGGTTCTACTGCTACAATTTTAACATTCGGCTTTAACTCCTTCAGTCTTTTTCCTGTTCCGGTTATTGTTCCTCCTGTACCTACACAAGCAACAAAAACATCGAACACTCCGTCCGAATCCTCCATAATCTCGTTTGCTGTTGTATTGTAGTGAACCATAGGATTGGCTGAGTTAGAAAACTGTTGTAATATAATAGATCCGGGAGTATTCCTTTGCAGTTCTTCTGCCTTATCCAAAGCTCCTTTCATACCGGAAGCGGCTGGTGTCAGAACTACTTCACACCCCAAGAACGCCAATAGTTTCCTGCGTTCAAGACTCATACTTTCAGGCATTGTCAGTATCGTTCTATATCCTTTTAGGGCTGCAATCCAAGCCATACCGATACCGGTATTCCCGCTTGTAGGTTCAATGATTGTACCCCCTTTTTTTAATTTCCCGGAAGTTTCCGCTGCTTCAATCATCGCATAGGCTGCCCTGTCCTTTACACTGCCTCCCGGATTGAAATATTCCACTTTGGCTATGATTTCCGTTCCGTATTCATCTTTATATATATTAGAAAGCCGCACCAATGGAGTCTTGCCTATAAGCTGCAGCAAATTGTCCTTTATATTGCTCATATTTATCAGATTATTTTTTCTGTACTCTTTTTCCGTATGGTTCCACATCTTCTGTTACCCAGAGATTACCCCCGATAACAGCACCCCTGCCGATTGTTATACGCCCCAATATGGTAGCATTTGAATATACCGTCACATTATCCTCCAATATGGGGTGGCGTGGTATTCCCTTTATCGGATTTCCGTTTTCGTCAGTCGGGAAACTTTTTGCACCGAGTGTGACACCCTGATACAGTGTGACGTGATTCCCGATGATACAAGTCTGCCCTATCACGATTCCGGTTCCATGATCTATATTGAAATATTCTCCTATCTCAGCACCCGGATGAATATCTATCCCTGTCTCAAAATGGGCAAGCTCACTGATAATTCTCGGTATGAGCGGTATCTCCATTTTATATAGCTCGTGGGCAATCCTGTGGTTTGAAATGGCTCTGATGGCAGGATAGCAGGATATTATCTCTCCTATACAGGTAGCTGCCGGATCTCCGTCAAAGGCTGCATGAATGTCCGTTGCCAGCACCCTTCTCATTTCGGGAAGGCTCCGTATGAACCTCTCGGCATACTTTCTTGCCGTCTGGCAGCAGGGAGTTCCCTTTATCCTTTCCTTCATATTCTCATTTCCGAAAAGCATACCCGCCTGTATCTGCTGCGTCAGGATATTGCTCAGCTTCTCCAGTGTCACCCCAAGATGAAAAGTGAGTGTCTGGCTGTTTACCGTATGATTTCCATAATATCCCGGAAACAGGACTGCACGGCAAAGTTCTATTATCTCATGTATGGCCTTACCTGAAGGTATCGGGTCTCCTTCTTCATATTTGATGAAAAGTTCAGGGAATGACGAATGATCCGCCAACTTTTCAACAACTTCTCCGATGTATGTAATATGTTCCATGTGATTATATATATTTTAAATCGTAAATATACGTTGGTTTAACCTATAATAAAAAGGATAGGTTATATCCTTTTTATTGTCTGCACTGTCTTTAAAATCCCAAAGCCCTGATCATCTTATGGTTCAGGTGTCTGTTCTTGCCCTTGAACGGATAACAGTGTATATGTATGGCAGGATTGAAGTTCATTTCAATGATCGCATAGTTATCCGGTGTGGCAGGAGCATGAATATCCTGTATCATCATATCCAGCCCGGTAATCTTCACGTTCAGAGCTTTGGCAGCTTCCACAGCAATAGCCTTGTACGAGTCGTCTATATCGTCTGTAAAATCTATGCTGTCTCCTCCCGTACTGATATTGGAGTTCTCACGAAGATAGACCACTTCCCCCTCTTTGGGTACAGTGTTGAAATCCATTCCCTGCTGCTTCAGAAACATTTCCTCCTCACGCCCCTTTCTAATTTTCTCCAAAGGGGTGCGATATCCTTTACCTCTGAGCGGATCTTCATTCTTCCTGTCTATCAGTTGTCCGATATTCAGAACACCGTCACCCGTCACGTTTGCCGGAACACGGTGAAGGATACCTACCACTTCATCATTGATGATGAATATCCTGAACTCCCTTCCCGGTATGAACTTCTCTATAAGCACCGTGTTGTCATGCTCAAAGGCTATCTGCAAGGCTGCCTTGAAGTCCGTTTCATCATAGTTATGCTTCAGTATGGTTATACCCAATCCGAAATTGGTGGACTTAGGCTTGATTACCACAGGTTTCCCTGCATACATACGGTAGTCTGCCATACCTGCCTCCGGTGACGTGTATTCATAACCGCCCGGCACGCTTATTCCGGCACGTTCCAGCACCTTCTTCGTTACCACCTTATTTTCCATCATCAATACAGACACGTATGAGTCCAAAGAGGTCTTGGTTGCCTGCATCACATATTCCTCCTTTTTACCGTCAAACAGACGTATGAAGTTTTCCTTACGGTCAAGTATTTCAAAACCTACCCCTTTAAGTATTGCAGCCTTCAGCAGAAGCTGTGTGGACATTTCCATATCCTCCAGTCCATGAAATCTGTAACCTCCGCTTATGGTGGCTTCCCTATACTGTCTTGCCTTCTCCAGATGGAACGGTACAAACCCCACCCTGTTTATGTTCTCATACAGCACCATGCCTATACGCTTCTCAGGATTCTGTACAAGATACAGATTGTGCTGCATCTCCTGACGGTAGGTTTCATTGTCAAGCACCCCATATTCTGAAAGAATCCTCTCCATATCTTCTAAAATAGAAGTAGCTTTCTGCTGTACAGTGGTCGAGCAGCATTTCAACTCCTTCTTTTCGTCTCTTCCATAGCATGAAGCCATATCCTGATTACAGGTAGCCCTTTGCAGTTCTTCCTCCGTAAGACTTCCGTTCTCCTCCTTCAGCAGAGAATAGACAAGCAGAAGGTGAGAAAAATAAATGGCACTTGCGCATACCCCCGATTTTGTAAACGGGTCAAGATCCACAATTCGTACCTCAATGTAGGAAGGAGAACCATTATCCTTTTCCAGAAACTTGATACGAACCGGAAGATAAAGCTCGTGAGGTCCGTCAATACGGTTTTCCCTTATCAGTTTGTCAATAGACATATTATAGGCTTCAAGTGAGGAATAATCGATGAAGAATTCCTCACGGTTACGATACCCCAACGGACTTGTCCTCAGACTGAGGCTTACCCCACACTTCATGGGCTGCTTTTCTCCCGTTTTAAGCGAAATCACATTCAGGGTTTCTTCCGCAAGCGGAGATTCACCGTACAGCCAGATAAAAAGCCAGCGGTATTTGAGAAAGTTCCTCACCACACGGAAATATACTGTTTCCCTGACCTCCTCCATAGAGCTGCCGCACACACCGCTTTTCAGCAGAACGTCCATCAGTTTTTCCGAGAAAGAGAAATTGAAGTGTATTCCCGAAATAAGCTGCCTTTCCTTTCCGTAGGTTCCGGCAAGTTTCTGACGGTAATACTCCTTGTCCTTGAACTCTCCCGAATAATGTGCAATGGGTATCTCCTGATTCTCCTTCAATACAGGAGGAAGGCTCTGAGGCCAGAGAAGCTCATCGCCGATATTCTCCGTCACCACATCGTGCAGCGTTTCCATAAATCCCAAAGCCTCTCCTACACTTGGCAGCGGCGGAGTTATCATTTCCACCTGACTCTCTGAAAAGTCGGTGGTTATATAAGGGTGCTTCCCCTTGTCGCCAAATACTGCCGGGTGTGGAGTCAGGGCAAGCGTACCGTCCTGATTGACCCTGACATTTTCCTTTTCAAGTCCGAAACACCCCTCTCTAAGCAGATGGCTGTTCTGTTTAAGTATAAAGCAAAAATCCTGTGTATTCATATACTGCTATATTGTATGTTTGATTTTTCAAGTTCCTTTTCCCTTTTTCTATATAATAGATAAAGTACAATGCCCTTTATCACGCTGGTAAGCGATATGCTCCACCAGACACCCTCTATTCCCATTCCCAGACTTTTGCCAAGCAGAAGGGCAAGAGGTATCCTCATTGTGGTGAACACGATGCTCACGGTTGCCGGATATTTGGTAAGCCCCTGTCCGGTATAAGCTCCCGAAGTAAGCATTTCAAGTGTGGCAAACAGCTGTGAGAAGCCGACTATACGCAGATAGGCACTACCTATTTCTATGGTGGCAGCCTCATTCACGAAAAATGACAGTATGGTTTCCGGGAAAGCTAAAAATATGAATGTGGCAGGAATGGAGATACAATATCCAAGCCTGATACTTGTACGATAGCATTTCCTTATCATATCCGTATTCCTTTCCCCATAATATTGCCCTATAAGTATGGAGGTTGCCTGCATCAGACCGTTCATAAGAAGAAACGAGAGCGACTCTATCTGAAGCCCCAGCTTCTGTGCGGCTATTGCATCTGTTCCCCATATACTTACGATACGCCCGATGGCTATGCCGATAAGCGAGAACAGAATACGCTGCATGGCAGGTGCTGTACCTATTCCAAGTATTTTCCTGAGAAACTTGTGGGGTACTGCTTTTATACTCAAGGTGAGTTCAAGCCTGTGTCTGAGAAGATACACCGCATACATCATGGCACACCCCTGTGAAAGTGCCGTAGCCCATGCCGCACCTTCCACTCCCAGTCCGAAATAAAATATAAACAGAGGGTCAAGAATGATATTGACGATATTCCCGTAAAGTACCGCCCTGAACGAGAATTGTGTCTTTCCGTGTGCGTCTATAATGGCGGTAAACAAAAAGTTCATAAACATGATAAGAACTGTGATACTGCTTATCCTCAGATAGTTCTGAGCCATCGTGTTTACTTCCGGTCTTTCGATATTGAAAAGTGATATAAGAGGCTCCGCCAGCATAAAGACGAACAGGGCATAGAATATCCCCAACACGAATGTACTGCGTATTCCGCACGATATGAAGTGCTGTATCCTGTCCTTCTTTTCAGCCCCTATACTGTGTGATACCGATACCATAGTACCGATGGTTATCACGCTTATCAAAGACCAACCCAATTTGATATAAAATCCGGCCGTTCCGACAGCCGCCACTTCTCCGCTTCCCAATTTCCCGACCCAGAACATATCCGTAATATCGTATGAAATCTGAAGGCAGGATGATAGTATGATAGGGATTGCTATTCTCAGTAGTGATTTTCTTTTTTCTCTTTTTGCCGATGTCTGTTCCATATTTCCAATTTTATATCGTAAAAATACGATACCTTATGCCAATAAAAAAACTCTTAATCAAATCATAAGAGTTCTGAAAACAGTTTCTTTGCCAAAAGCAGGTTTTCACGGTTAATACGATAGCAAACCTTAGGTGGAGCTATCTCGCCGTCTATCAGACCTACATCTTTCAGCACCTTCAAATGCTGTGATATGGTAGACTGTGCGATTGGCAGTTCCGTTGTCAAGTCTCCACAATAACAACAGGCATTGTGGTTAGCCAACAATCTTACGATTGCTATTCGTGCCGGGTGGCTCAGAGCCTTGGCAAAACGTGCTGCCAAAATATCTTTTTCCTCAAATTCTTCTGCTTTACTGAATGCCATAATATTTTCATTTTTTATATCGCAAAGTTACTACAAAAAAGTGAAATGCGGAAAGATATAGTGATAGAATTGAGTTACAAGGGTTTTGGTTGAAGTGGCGATAATCCGTGAAGCCATTACAATCCCTGCCGAAGCCAAATCCTGACGCCGCTACGTTACTTGTTCGTAACCATGCCCGAAAATGCGACAAACGGGTACGAATAGCGAAACAAGGCTCTAAGGAATAGTGAGTTATCCATAACTCATGCGAAAAATCAGGTTACGGAAAAAGATTGCGCCGTTCCTCCCCGTTTTGCGTACCAACACCGGACTCTTCACCAACTAATTTTGAAACCCAAAAATTAAGGACAATGAAGAGTACATTTTCAGTAATCTACTACCTCAAGCGTCAGGTAGTGAAAAAGGACGGGACAGTTCCCGTCATGGGACGCATCACGGTGGACGGCAGCCAGACACAGTTCAGCTGCAAACTGACTGTCGATCCGAAACTGTGGGACACCAAAGGTGGACGTGTCACGGGCAGAAGCACGGCGGCACTCGAAACGAACCGTATGCTTGACAAGATGCGGGTACGCATCAACAGGCATTATCAGGAAATCATGGAGCGTGACAACTTCGTCACGGCGGAGAAGGTGAAGAACGCCTTTCTCGGACTGGAACACCGCTACCACACGCTGATGCAGGTGTTCCGCCAGCACAACGAGGACTACGAGAAGCAGGTGGAGGCAGGCATGAAAGCCAAAGGCACGCTGCTGAAGTACCGCACCGTTTACAAGCACATGCAAGAGTTCCTCGACATCCGCTACCATGTGAAGGACATCGCCCTAAAAGAGCTTACCCCGGCTTTCATCTCCGACTTCGAGATGTTCCTGCGCACGGACAAGCACTGCTGCACCAATACCGTGTGGCTGTACGTCTGCCCGTTACGGACGATGGTATTCATCGCCATCAACAACGAGTGGCTGACGCGCGACCCGTTCCGCGAGTATGAAATCAAGAAGGAGGAAACAACACGCAGTTTCCTGACCAAAGATGAGATCCGCCTGCTGATGGAGGGGAAACTGAAAAACGCCAAACAGGAATTGTACCGCGACCTCTACCTGTTCTGCGCCTTCACGGGGCTGTCGTTCGCGGATATGCGCAACCTTACGGAAGAGAATATCCGCACCTACTTCGACGAACACGAGTGGATAAACATCAACCGCCAGAAAACGGGCGTGGTGTCCAACATCCGCCTGCTCGACATCGCCAACCGCATAATCGGCAAATACCGGGGACTGTGCGGGGACGGCAGGATATTTCCCGTTCCGCATTATAACACGTGCCTTGCCGGTATCCGTGCCGTCGCCAAGCGTTGCGGCATCACCAAGCATATCACGTGGCATCAGAGCCGCCACACGGCAGCCACGACGATATTCCTCTCCAACGGTGTTCCCATCGAAACGGTCAGCTCCATGCTCGGACACAAGAGCATAAAGACGACGCAGATTTACGCAAAGATAACCAAAGAGAAGCTCAATCAGGACATGGAGAACCTTGCCGCAAGATTGAACGGCGTCGAGGAATTTGCAGGTTGCACCATCTAAAAAGAAAAGCCATGAAACGTGACACAATCATCATCGAGGACAAGGCAGTCAGCGTAACCGGTAACGACGTGTGGATGACCGCCACCGAAATAGCCGGATTGTTCCATACGACCGTCCCGGCAGTGAACGCCGCCATCAGAGCCGTCCGCAAGTCGGACGTGCTGAACGACTACGAGGTGTGCCGCTACATGCAGCTTGAAAACGGGCTGCACGCGGACGTGTACGCCCTTGAAATCATCATCCCGGTCGCTTTCAGGGTGAATACCTACAACACCCACCTGTTCCGCACATGGCTGGTGGGAAAGGCACTCTCACAAGAGAAACGGCAGACATACGTGATGTTCATACAGAACGGAAAAGCCGGGTATTGCTGATTGCACATACCCCATAAGACAAGTAAACGGGTAGCACCACAAAAGGTGTCACCCGTTTACTTTTTCATGAAACCGCCTCACTCCAGCGGCTTGCGGTAGTTCGCTTCCAGTACCCCGCGCAGCCCCGTTTCCGGGTAAAGCACCTTCCCTCCCAAAAGTATGAAGGGCAACACGCGGTTGTTGCGGTATTCCTGCAAGGTGCGCCGGCTCACACGGAGCAGTTCCGACACCTCGCCGTCCGTCAGGTAACGTTCCCCGTCCAGCGGAGGACGGTAGCTTTCCAGAAATGCGGACAGCCATTTCGAGCCTTTGCGCATATCCTGCACCACAGAGGCTATCGGCTCGTCTTCCATCGTAAAAACATCGTTGTTCTCGTTCATCATAACTTCGGATTCAGTGGGTGAATAAATCAAATCATCTGCCGTGCGGATAGAGCGTGCCGACAAGCGGTATCAGCCGCTTCACCTCCTCTGGCTTGTAATAGAACCTGCGGTTTATCTGCGAGTAGCCGATAAGCCGCCTGTCACGCAGCGTCTGCAACGTGCGCGGGCTTATTCTCAACTGCCCGCAGACCTCCTCGCCCGTGAGCCATCTTTCCATGCGCCCCGTGTCGCTTTTGCGCCTCAGGGCGGCGACCTTCTCCGAGAGTGCGCCGAATGCCGCCACCATCATCTCGAAAGTCTTTTTCTCGATAGATACTATTTCCATATTCATGTCATTTAGAGTTTGCCGCAAAGGTAACGAAACGGCATACAAGACGTATCGTTTTCCGCTGAAAGGCTGCCTGTTGCGCCGTTTGACCGGGTTACGGAGCCATCTTCCGCAAAAATCTTACGTGAGTCACGTAGTGAGTTGTTAAAGCCCCTTTTGTTTATTGCCGAATTTTGTCGCAGAAACAAAAAGAAAGGACTGAACATGAAAGTGATAACAATGGAAAGTTCCGCCTACAAGGAGATGATGGCGCAGATTGCGAACATCGCAGGGTACATCCGCGAGGCAAGGGACGAGAAGAAACGGAAGCGGGAAACCGAAGACAAGCTGCTTGACACGGCACAGGCGGCGAAGATGCTCAACGTGAGCAAGCGCACCATGCAGCGTATGCGCACCGACCACCGTATCGAGTATGTGGTGGTACGCGGAAGCTGCCGCTACCGCCTTTCCGAGATACTGCGGCTATTGGAGGACAACACAGTAAGGAACGAGGAAGGGACAATAGACACCCTGTTCCACAACCACACGCTGCGCACGGGCGGCAAACCAAAAGGAAGGAGGACATAGGTCATGGAACTGCTCACACGAAACAACTTCGAGGGCTGGATGCAGAAGCTGATGGAACGGCTCGACCGTCAGGACGAACTGCTGCTGGCGATGAAGGCTGAGGGGAAACAGCCCACTATCACGGAAAGCATCCGCCTTTTCGACAATCAGGATTTGTGCATGTTGCTCCAGATAAGCAAACGCACCCTCCAACGCTACCGCAGCGTAGGCGCATTGCCCTACAAGACGCTGGGCAAGAAGACCTATTACAGCGAGGAGGACGTGCTGACATTCCTTTCCAACCATATCAAGGACTTCAAAAAGGAAGATATAGCCTTCTACAAGGCTCGTATCCATAATTTCTTTCATAAATAACCCATTAAAACATTTTTCAGATGGCAAAGAAAAAAGACGAAAAGGACGTGCTGGTAGTCCGTGACGAGAAGACAGGCGAGATCAGCGTGGTAGCCGGGCTGAACGCGGACGGCACACCCAAGCGCACCCCCGCAAAAGCGGAGAACGCGCAGAGTTTCCTGCAATTCGACCGACATGGCGACGTGCTGGACAACTTCTTCAAGAACTTCTTCCGGCAGTGCAAGGAACCCAGCCGCTTCGGTTTCTACCGCATTGCGGCAGACCAAGCTGAAAATCTCTTAGAGGTGATGAAGCAACTGCTGAAAGACCCCGAAGCGAACAAGGAGCTGCTCGCCCCTCACAAGGTGGACACCTCCGACTATGAGAAGAAGGTGCAGGAAGAGATGGCAGCACAACAGACAGAGAAACAAGAACCTCAAAAACAGGAGAACATGGAACAACGGAAAGAACAGCAACAGGACAAATCCGAACAGATGCAGGGCAAACGTGGCTACCAGCCCATCGACGAGAGTAAAATCAACTGGCAGGAGCTGGAGGACAGATGGGGCGTAAAGCGGGACAACCTTGAAAAGTCCGGCGACCTTACGAAGATGCTCAACTATGGCAAGTCCGACTTGGTAAAGGTCAAACCGACCTTCGGCGGCGAATCATTCGAGCTGGACGCCCGCCTCTCCTTCAAGAAGGACGGTGAGGGAAACATCAGCCTCGTGCCGCACTTCATCCGCAAGGAGCAGAAGCTGGATGAGTACAAGGAACACAAATTCTCCGACAATGACCGGAAGAACCTCCGCGAAACGGGCAATCTCGGTAGGGTCGTGGACATTGTGGACAGGGAAACGGGCGAGATCATCCCCTCCTACATCAGCATCGACCGCAAGACGAATGAAATCACGGACATTCCGGCAAGCAGGGTGCGCATCCCGGAGCGCATCGGCAAGACGGAAATCACCACGCAGGAGCGGGACATGCTCCGCGCCGGACTGCCCGTACGCGACAAGCTCATCGAGCGCAACGACGGCAGAAAGTTCGTCACCACCCTGCAAGTGAACGTGGAGCAGCGCGGCGTGGAGTTCGTGCCGGGAACCGGCAAGTCGCCCCGTACCGCACAGACACAGGAAACCAAAGGCGACACATCGAAAAGTCAGGCGCAGGGCGGGGAAAATGCCGCACAGACCAAGAAGGAGCAACGCCGCAACACGTGGACGAACGAGGACGGCAGCATCCGCCCCATCAGCAAATGGAGCGGCGTGAGCTTCACCGACCAGCAGAAAGCCGACTATGTGGCGGGTAAAGCCGTGAAGCTGGAGAACGTGACCGACAAGCAGGGCTTCCATGCCACGATGTATATCAAGTTCAACCCGGAGAAGGGACGCCCGTACCGCTACGACACGAACCCTGACAATGCACAGCAGGTTGCTCCGTCCAACGAGAGCCGCACGCAGGTGGCGGTGAACAACGATGGCAAGACCAACGAGGCTACAAAGAATCTGAGAGAGCCGTTGCAGAAAGGTCAGACCAACCCGAAGGACGCCCGCCAGCAACAGCAGCAGGAGAAGCCGCAGAAGAAAACGGGCAAGGGCATGAAAATGTAATCCCGTGTCCGCCACTGAATCCAAAATAAAATCCAAAGTATCAACAAAAAAGAAGAAGACATGAAGACAATCATTGCAGAAAAGCCCTCCGTGGCACGTGAAATCGCCCGCATCGTGGGCGCGACAAAGAGAGAGGAAGGATATTTCGAGGGAGGCGGTTATGCCGTGACATGGGCATTCGGACACCTTGTCCAGCTTGCCATGCCCGACGGCTACGGCGTGCGCGGATTTGTCCGTGACAACCTCCCGATTATTCCCGACACATTCACGCTCGTCCCCCGTCAGGTCAGGACGGAGAAAGGCTACAAGCCCGATAGCGGCGTGGTGTCGCAGATAAAAACAATCAAAAGGCTGTTCGGCACCAGCGACCAAATCATCGTGGCGACCGATGCCGGACGCGAGGGAGAGCTTATCTTCCGCTACCTCTACCACTATACGGGTTGCACCACTCCTTTCGTGCGCCTGTGGATCAGCTCTCTCACCGACAAAGCTATCCGCGAGGGACTGCGGAAACTCGAAGACGGCAGCAAATACGACAACCTCTACCTCGCCGCCAAAGCGCGGAGCGAATCCGACTGGCTCGTGGGCATCAACGGCACACAGGCGTTATCCATCGCCGCCGGACACGGCACGTATTCCGTGGGGCGGGTGCAGACACCAACGTTGGCTATGGTATGTGAACGCTACTGGGAGAACCGCCGCTTTACGTCCGAAGCATTCTGGCAGCTCCATATCGCAACGGACGGTTGCGACGGCGAAGTCGTGAAATTCTCATCCTCCGAGAAATGGAAAGAGAAAGAACCGGCGATGGAACTATATAATAAGGTAAAGGCGGCAGGTTGCGCCACTGTCACGAAAGCCGAGCGCAAGGAGAAGACGGAGGAAACTCCCTTGCTCTACGACCTGACCACGCTCCAGAAAGAAGCCAACGCCAAGCACGGCTTCACGGCGGAACAGACGCTTGAAATCGCGCAGAAACTCTACGAAAAGAAGTTGATAACCTATCCGAGAACGGGAAGCCGCTACATCCCCGAAGACGTGTTTGCCGAAATTCCCAAACTGCTCGCTTTCATCGGCACACAGCCCGAATGGAAAGACAAGGTGCGGGCAAAAGCCGCCCCGACACGCCGCAGCGTGGACGACGGCAAGGTGACAGACCACCATGCCCTGCTCGTCACGGGTGAGAAACCGCTCTTCCTCTCCAAAGAGGACAATACCATCTATCAGATGATTGCCGGGCGCATGGTCGAGGCATTCTCTGAGAAATGCGTCAAGGATGTGACCACTGTCACGGCGGAATGTGCCGGAGTGGAGTTTACCGTAAAAGGCAGCGTCGTGAAGCAAACCGGATGGCGTGCCGTCTATGGCGAGGAAAAAGAGGAAATTACCATCCCCGGCTGGCAGGAAGGCGACACGCTGACACCGAAAGGCTCGTCCATTACCGAAGGAAAGACCAAACCCAAGCCGCTGCATACCGAAGCCACCCTGCTCTCGGCAATGGAAACGGCGGGCAAGGAAATTGAGGACGACGCACTGCGGCAGGCGATGAAGGACTGTGGCATCGGTACTCCCGCCACACGCGCCTCCATCATCGAAACGCTTTTCAAGCGCGGTTACATGGAACGCTGCAAGAAGTCGCTTGTTCCCACCGAAAAAGGACTTGCCCTCAATTCCGTCGTCAAGACGATGCGCATCGCCGATGTTGCCATGACGGGCGAATGGGAAAAGGAGCTGGCGCGTATCGAGCGCGGGGAACTGTCCGACGACACCTTCCGCAAGGAGATAGAGGCGTACACACGTGAGATAACCTCCGAACTGATCTCGTGCGACAAGCTCTTCGGCAGCCGTGACTCCGGCTGCGCGTGTCCCAAGTGTGGCACGGGCAGGATGCGGTTCTACGGCAAGGTGGTACGCTGCGACAACACGGAGTGCGGACTGCCCGTGTTCCGGCTGAAAGCGGGACGCACCCTGTCCGACGATGAAATCAAAGACCTGCTCACCGAAGGGCATACCAAGCTGCTCAAAGGGTTCAAGAGCAAACAGGGCAAGAGTTTCGATGCTGTTGTCGCCTTTCACGGGGAATATAACACGACTTTTGTGTTCCCGGAGGCTAAAAAGGACAAGAAATTTTCAGGACGGAAGAAATAGTATTAACTTTGCCACTTGTTCAGAGTAATGAATTGTTCTTCGATACCGGATTACACTCATACTTTGGATTTAGTGGTGGCACTCGGAGGGATACCGAGTGCCTTTTTCTTCCTTTTTCCAACCGATTATCCCGTTAATTATCAATCCGCTAAATCCAAAGTAATGAACAACAAGAAGAAAAACGAGGGTCAGACCGACTTTTCCTATTACGGTCTGTACCTGCTGGACTATCTCCGCACGAACAAGTTTGAACAGGCTGACGACACCGCTTTCATACGGGAACGGGCCGACCGTGCCGCCGAAACGTATGAGAGGGCACGGCTTGAAGGCTATCCCGCCGATGGTGCGCAGGAACTGGCGATGGACACGCTGCTGCGCGGGCTGCATTATTCCCGTTACGCCATCCTCCGCGAAGTCGTGGAAAACGAGTTTGCCGATGAAGTGCCGGAAGAGAAGCGTGAAGCCTTTGTCCTGAAACTGCTGCCGCTTGTCGGCAACGTGTTCTCCGTCTATGACCTCTCGGATGACAATTTCGCCCTGTCTTCCGATTACGACCTGCTCTACACGGAGCTGACGGGAGCAACCGTCCTTTACTTAGACGAATATGGCGTTTAACCGCAAACAGAAACTGCGGGACAACATCGAGGCGATACGGACGGCATTCATCCTTGACAGGGAAAATAGGACAGCGACAACCGAAGAGCGTGCCATACTTCAAAGGTACTGCGGTTTCGGCGGTCTGAAATGTATCCTCAACCCTGCAAAGGAACTGACGGATGCCGTCCGGTGGGCGAAATCCGACCTCGAACTGTTCGCCCCGACGGTGGAGCTGCACAGGCTTATCCGTGAGAACAGCAAGGACGAAACAGAGTACAAGCGGTTTGTGGATTCGCTGAAAGCGTCCGTGCTGACCGCTTTCTACACCCCCAAAGAGATAACCGACACCATCGCGGACGTGCTGGCAGATTACAGCGTCCGCCCCGCCCGTATGCTCGAACCGTCGGCAGGTGTCGGCGTGTTCGTGGATTCCGTGCTGCGGCACAGCCCCGATGCGGATGTGATGGCTTTCGAGAAGGATCTGCTCACGGGGACAATCCTGCGGCATCTATATCCAGACCATAAAATGCGCACCTGCGGTTTTGAGAAAATCGAAAGACCGTTCAACAATTATTTCGACTTGGCGGTGTCCAACATTCCGTTCGGTGACATTGCCGTGTTCGACGCGGAGTTTCAGCGGAGCGACTCTTTCGGCAGACGCTCCGCCCAGAAAACCATCCACAACTATTTCTTTCTCAAAGGACTGGATGCCGTGCGTGACGGCGGTATCGTGGCGTTCATCACCTCGCAAGGGGTATTGAATAGCACCAAGACCTCCGTGCGTAACGAGCTGTTCAGTCAGGCCAATCTGGTATCCGCGATACGCCTGCCCAACAACCTGTTCACGGACAACGCGGGCACGGAGGTGGGCAGTGACCTGATTGTCCTGCAAAAGAACCTCAGCAAGAAGGAAATGTCGCAGGACGAGCGGCTGATGACCGTGATACAGACGGACACGAAAACCGCCCTGACCGACAACGCCTATTTCATCCACCACCCGGAACGCATCGTGCATACGATGGCGAAACTTGACACAGACCCCTACGGGAAGCCCGCTATGGTTTATCTGCACGAGGGCAAGGCAGCAGGCATCGCCGGGGATTTGCGCCGTATGCTCGACGAGGATTTCCATTACAGGCTTGCCATGCGCTTGTATTCGGGTTCAATCCGGCAGGCAGGAACGGAAGAAAAAGTTGCCGTTCAAAATAAAGTAGAGCGTCCTGCCATAAAATTGGAAACAGTATCCTCGGCGCAGACGGTGGAAACTCCGACAGAAAAGCCGCAACCCGCAGATGAAAAGCCGGAGATAGAACCGCGCCCGCAATATTCCGCAGGCGTGCAGCTCACCCTGCTTGACCTCTGGGGGATGACGGAAGAGGTCAGCCAACCGAAAACCTCCAAAAAGAAAAAGACGGTGAAAAAGGCAGTTACGGCAAAGTCCACTCCGCCCAAACCGAAAGTCACGGTTACACCGACAGCTCCAACTGCAAAACCCGCAATGGAGAATAAGGAGGTGAAAGCGGAGAACACCGCCAAGCCTGCCGACCCGGACGACATCTATGCCACACTGGACTGGGATACCAATCCTCCCATCAACGGTTTCTATGAAATGATGATGGGTTTGACGCCGGAGCGTAGGAAAGAACTTCGGGAACTGGCAAGGCAGCATAACGAGAAACAAGTGGCGGAAAAGACGGAAGTGAAAGCCGTGCCGGAAACTTCCCGTGAGCAGCCACGACAGGAGGAAACACAGCCGGAGGCAGTCGCCGCACCTGCCGTTACAGATACCCCATCGGAAGCGGTGGGGACTTTCCTTTTCCCCGACATCGAAGCGGAAAAGCCGAAGGAGGAAGTCGTGGACCTTTCTCCGCGTGCCTACCACCGCACGCCGGAGATGCACCTGCGCGAAGGGTCGCTGGTGGCTGACCGGGGGCGTCATAACATCGGCTACCTGAAAGACATCACGCCATACGGGGCGACATTCCAGCCGCTCGACCTGAAAGGATACCAGAAGGAAAAGGCGTTGTTGTATGTGTCGCTGCGTGACGCCTACGAGCGTCTGTACCGTTATGAATCGCTCCGGCGCGAGGCAAATGTTCCGTGGCGAGAGCATCTGAATACCTGTTACGATGAGTTTGTCATGCGCTACGGCAACCTCAACGCCAAGCAGAACGTGAAGTTAGTGATGATGGATGCGGGCGGGCGCGACATCCTTTCGCTGGAACGGATGGAAAACGGAAAGTTCGTCAAGGCGGACATCTTCGAGCATCCTGTTTCCTTCGCGGTGGAGAGCCATGCCAACGTAGGCTCTCCCGAAGAAGCCCTGTCTGCGTCGCTCAACAAATATGGTACGGTCAATCTCGACTATATGCGGGAGATAACCGACAGCACGGCGGAGGATTTGCTCACTGCCCTGCAAGGGCGCATCTACTACAATCCGCTCGTGACCGGTTACGAAATCAAAGAC
>NZ_LT985328.1 GCF_900290275.1 Prevotella merdae | reverse complement strand
TTCAATCATTGTAAGGTGTTCTAAAGCATAAAGACGATAAATCTCCTTGCTTAATTCAACTTCCTTTAATGTCTCTTCTAATGATTTTTTCATTTCACTTACATTTTAGGGAGTCAACCATATTTACTAAAAGACAGTTGAAGTTCCCAGTAACAGCATCGACTTCCATATCTTGCGCCTCGAAAAAGATACGCTGACGATGGAAGATGTGGATGCATGCCCCTTGTCGGGCATCCGGTATGCGGTGAATGCAACCTTGCATGACAACGAAGCCTCTTTTGCTTTCGATGAGAAATGTAAGGAGCAGGGCATCCCCGTTATCCATGCCGTCAATCTTGGCAAGGCTGCCTTTCTCGCTGTAGAGAAACCGAAAGGCTATCCATTCAGCGAAGTAGTGAAAAAAGGAACGGATGATTTCCGTTGCTCATTAGGCAAGTATATCTCGCAGTACGGTATGTTCTGGCAGATGCCCGTGCCTTGGATAGATGAAGCCATCAGGCATTATTCCAATGAGTCTTTCCCGCAACTGGGCATCGGGGCATATATTGCCGCCGGCTATTGTGCCAACATTCTCGCGAACCTTGCGGAAGGCAAGGATGTGAAGTACTTCCCCAAGTTCTATCTCTCGCCATTGTTGGAAGAGATATGATTGCGATTATATCATCTGATAGTTTGTGGCATGAAACAGTGCCTCGGCAATGTTCTTCACGCCAAGCTTAGCGAAAAGGTTGCGCTTGCAAGCCTTTATGGTGTCAACCGATTTGCACAGTCGGTCGGCAATATCATTCATCGTGTAACCTTGGGCGGACAATCTCAATACCTCTCTCTCTGTCTCACTCAAGGTTATGCCTTCTTTCTTTTCCCACTTGTGGCGCAATGTGGAATATTCAAAATAGCTACGCTCACCATTCTTCTGCATGATGATATGTCCCGGTTCATCGGTTGCTGCCAATGATACGGTGCAGAGGGCAAGCCAGATTCTTCCATCATCAGAAAGAAGTATCGGAGTGAGGTGATGATGAATCATTCGGCTATGTCTGCCATTGGTAAGATGAAAGTCGTACGAGATGGTATAGTCAAGTCGGTCGCCTACGGGCAGTTCGTTGAAAAGGTCGAATCCTTTCTTGTTAACTTCGAGCAGCATCTGCAGGTCAGCATCCGGAACATGGTCGATATACATCTGATAGCCTGCGTCCATCAACTGCTCCGGTTCCAAACCGCAGAGATAAGCGAGGTTGTCTGATGCATAGATGAAGTCCTGATGAAAATAGTCGATGATATAGACACACTGGTAGGTGCTGCGGGCAAAAGCCTTTGCCGCATTCACCAATAGTTCTATCTTGTCGTAATCCTCCTTGTTGATATGGTTCACCTCGTTGGAATGGAGGAAGAAATCGTGCTTCTCTTTATTCATAAACTCTTCTGGTTATTTGGCTGCAAAAGTACATTATTTTATTTGATTTTATTTTACCTTTGCCTATGTTTTCAAAAATAATCATTGTTTTGCTTAGTTTTTTGCTTTGCTCAACTGTATATAGTATATATGACACATGAAAAGGACATAGAACAGATGTTTCGGCGGCATTATGAGAAGATGTACAATCTGGCCAGATATATCCTCTCGGATGACGACGAAAGCAAGGATGTGGTGAGCGAAGTGTTCACACAGATTCTTGTAGATGATATGGTCCTATTGCCTGAGAGCGAGGAAGGCTATTTGATAAGGAGCGTACGCAACCGCTGTCTTAACCTAATTGCTCACAAGAGCGTGAAGGAAAGGGTGGCGAGACTGTTGACTGATGATGCCGATGTTATTCTTTCAGAAGACACCGACGAACGTCTCGACCAACTATTGCTTCTCATCGACGACCTTGAGCCTCCAATCCGTAAGCTTATCTTCCGTCTGCGCTATCTACAAGACAAGTCGTATAAGGAGGTGGCTGATGAAGTGGGAGTGAGCAAGGTGACGGTGTTCAACCATCTCTCTAAGGCGATGGACTGGATTAAGGAACGATTTCGTTAAGCCAGATGAGCAGAGCCGAGCTTGCTCGGGCTATGCCATGGCGAGAAATCGAAGGATGAAATCCAACGTATAAAATGAGCAAAACAATGACTAACATGAATAAAGACGAAAAACGGCTGATGCTCTTTGACATGCAGGAGCATCCCGAGAAATATACAGACGAGCAAATGGAACACTTGCTTGCCGATGAGGAAGTGAAGGAGTTTCTACGTGACTTGGCTATGGCGAGAATGGCTGGCAAGAAAGCCACGCCAAAGAAGGTTGACGTGGATAAGGCTTGGAAGGAGTTTGCTGAAACACATAACAAGGATCTGTTAACTGACAAGAAGGAAGCAAACAGCACTTATCGCAACCGAATGAAGATTGCAGCATCCATTGTTGGCATCATCTTTCTTTCGGGTGTGGCCTTGGCTGCTGTGCAGAACGGTTGGTTTAAATTCTCTACTTCAGACAAAGTAGTGGAAGAAAAAGCTGCTACAGAACAGACAGCCAACTCTAAGCAGTTAGCTAATGACAGTCTTAAAGCTATGACTGTAGAGCCAACGGATTCGCTCAACATGAAGCCAGTGGTGTTTGACAATGCTGAGTTAGGAACCGTTCTTATGCAGATGGCAGACTTCTATAACGTCAAGGTGGAATATATGAATGCCAACACACAGCACGTGCGTCTCTTCTTCAATTGGAACAAGACGAAGACTTTGGAGCAGAATATGGAGC
This sequence comes from Prevotella merdae, assembly GCF_900290275.1. Taxonomy (GTDB): domain Bacteria; phylum Bacteroidota; class Bacteroidia; order Bacteroidales; family Bacteroidaceae; genus Prevotella; species Prevotella merdae. The sequence goes on along the minus strand of NZ_LT985328.1, from coordinate 36,322 downwards.
TGTTGAATGCTTTCGACCGCATACAGATAGAATACGTCGAAGGAATATTAATAGTGAAATAAAAGGGGAGGATATCTTATGAAAAACATATTCAAGACTACACCCAATAACAGCAAGACCATCAGCCTGTTCCTCCTCTTCTTCCTACTGATTTTGGCTCAGCATTCTTACGCCCAGCGCATTACCCGACAATATAATAATGTGTCGTTCTCAGAGGCATTGAAGGACTTGAATGCACGTCAGCATAAGTACACCATAAACTTTGTATATGATGAGTTGGAGGACTTTAAGGTGACCAAGAGCATCCGCAACATGAGTGTTCCCGATGCCATCACGCAACTCATAGGCTTTTATCCTATCAGGATGACGCAGGTGGAGAATAATATTATGGTGGAATGCACACAGAAGTCAACATTTCGTTATAAGGGACGCATTGTAGACGAGCGAGGCAATGCAGCCGAATACGCCACAATAGCCTTGCTGTCGCCCATTGACTCCACAATCGTAGGTCATGGAGTGAGCAATGAGAATGGCAGTTTTGTAATTCCTTGCAATTACCGAAAAGTGTTGGCACGTATCACATACATTGGTTATAAGACTGTTAACCGCATATACAACAACACAGAGATGGGCATCATCAAACTGCAACCCAAAACCATGATTGTCAAAGGCGTTGTGGTGAAGGGTGACAGACCTCAGTATAAGATGTTGTCTGGAGGAATGGAAGTTGCTGTAGAGCACACATTACTCTCTAAGATGGCAAACACTTTTGATGTCCTAAATCTGTTGCCACGTGTCTCTGTTGATGGACAAAAGATATCCGTGTTTGGTAAAGGCACACCAATTGTTTATATCAACAACAAGCGTGTGAATGACAATAATGAGATTGTAAACATCACTCCCGACAACATCAAGTCGATTTCGGTTATTACAAGTCCTGGGGCAGAATATGATGCCGAGGTAGAGTCGGTAATTCGTATCCGCACCAAAGAACGTCGTGCAAATGGATTCAGCTTGCGTGCTGATGCTTTTGGTAAATACAATAAATGGATGTCGGATTACGAGCTTATCTCTACCAGCTATCAGACAAAAAAATTCGAGATAGCCAATAGTATTTGGACAATGGGTACACATGACGGCGAGGATAATAATTTGATTACCGATATCTATTTGCCCGACAAGCATTATTACAATGACCAGCTGATTCATTTGGATACTAACAACCGCTTCTTGTCGGAAAAACTCTCAGCCGACTATTCGCTTAATGATAGCAATTCCATCGGTGGCTCTTATCGCTACTATGGAATGTTTAAAGGTAGGACGAATAGTGTTAGCCGACAGGATGTATTGCAGAATGGTATGGCACAGGGTAGCATTGATCAGAATGAGGTTATGAAGCCTTCTCTTAGCCTGCATCAGGCCGATGTGTATTATGTGGGAAAAGTTGGACATGTAGGTGTTGATTTTAACGCCACATATTATGCTGTCAAAAACAGGCGTAATGATGAGGGCTTTGAAATCAGCAAGGAGTTGGGCAATCAGGAGGTACACTCAAGCAATCGCCAGAATAGCGATATGTGGGCAGGCAAGTTGGTTGTGAACATTCCTTTGTGGAAAGGAAATATGTCTGTAGGAACGGAGATGTCGAAGACAGACTCGCACGGAACGTTTCTAAATGAAGAGCAGTTGGTGCCATCCACAAAGACGGATATCCATGAAAGGAATATTGCCAGCTTTGCACAGTACGGACTGGTTCTCAACAAGTGGACTGTAGGACTTGGTGTGCGTTACGAGAATATCGTCCGTGACTATCTGTCTGATGGAGTTAAGCAGGACGATGTTAGCAGAAAGTATAACAACTTTTTTCCTAATCTCAGCGTATCATGGAACAAAGGCAACTGGAATTGGCAACTGAATGTCAACGAGAAGATACATCGTCCAAGCTATCGGCAGTTGGGCAACTTCATGCAGTTTGACAACCGTTTCCTTTATGAAGGTGGAAATCCTACCTTGCAACCGGAGAAGGTGTTCAATGTTGAGACAATGATGTTATATAAGTGGCTGAATGTATCTGTAGGTTATAAATATCTGAAGGATGTGATAGAGTGGACCAAGTATATCTATCCTGGAAAGGAGTTTGCTTATAACACGTCGTTGAATTTCGACCATAAGCAGTTGCTTTATGCTTCTGTCCATGTTTCGCCAAAGTTCGGCATCTTCCGTCCTACGTGGGGATTCAACTACAACCAGCAGTTCTTCGATACCAAGAAGTATGGTGCCAGCAAGGCATTAAGCAAACCTTTGCTATCGTGCTCGCTCAACAATAATTTCGCTCTTTCAGAAACCATGAACGCGGCAATCAGGCTTAATGCCTCAACAACCCATGCAGATGGATTTCTTATGATGAAGAGTTATTACAGAGTCAATCTGCAGTTTGACAAGTCGTTTGCCAACCGCACATGGATAATTTATCTTTCTGCAAATGACATCTTCAAGACGGCAAAGGAGCGTTGGACAATGTATGGACTTGGAGCGGGTACCACGAAAGACTGCTACAACTACACTCGCAACATCTCCTTACAGGTTACGTACAATTTCAATGCTAAGCGCAGTAAGTATAAGGGTACGGGTGCCGGCAATGAGGAGAAGAGCCGCTTGTAGCTTTGGGTTTATGAAAACTCTCTCTTAAAATAAATAAATGACAATCGGTCAAGCAAAGTGTTATCAACGAAAGGTTGATTAGCTACTTTGCTTGACCGATGTTTTTTAGAGGGAAAGTACGTATTTTTTATAAGTGATTGAGAATGAGATAAGTTTTTATCTCATAAAAAGAAGAGGTTACGAATTAGAAATAAACAGAATGTAGCATCCTGCTGTGATTTGCATAACCATCCAAAGAACTCTTTCGGCTGCAAAGGTACGATATTTAATCGGGGATAAAGAATGTTTTAAGATTTTTTATCCTCGATTTTTTACTTGGACAAATCTGTTTTTATTAACCATATTCTTCTCTATTCTTTGCTATTTCCATTTCAATCCATTCAAACTTATGTGGCAAGGGTTTCTGTTTTGAATGGTCTATTTCGTTTGCATATTCTCATCCTTTCGTGTGTTTTGTATAAAAGTCAGCCGTCGTCGAAGAAAGACAGTCCTCGTACCTCAGACTAACTTCCTCCGACTATGGCACGGCAAGAAAAATCCTTGGCGGTATGCCTTGAAATACTTCAAGACTATACTGCCAAGGACTTTTCTTTGTTTGCCGTGCTGACAACGGCTGACTTTTATAGCCACAACTCGCAGTCCCATTTTTATCGCACAATCCAAACGACATGAAACAGTGGCACGTCACCCTTTCATGTCTTAGTAGTACGGCATGAGGAAAAGTGCTTCTTTTTGTCGGTTGCAGGCTAACCGATCAAAAGAAACACCATTCCTTGATTTGCCGTACCATTTTGTTTGCATACTCCACCGCAAGAAAGAAGTCATTGATGTAAACCTCAACGACCACTTTCATGCTTGGCTGCACAGCCTTGAAGAAGACCCGATGCAAGAAGCATGGACAAGCCATACTCTTCTTTCACCGGAATTTCTCTGAAGGCTGTGCCATTCTTGTATGCGATTTCCATTTTTCAAGACGTTTGTAAGACGAAGTTGTATCCATTTCTCAGAAATGAGTAGGCGATAATCGTGCAGTCCAAAAACTTCCGTGAAGTTTCTATTTTCATTTGCCGCTCTGATTTTCTTTCCTCCACAAGGTCTTTCCTTTTGGCATCAACGTTATCGTGCAGGTGCAAAGGTATGGCAGCGGGCTTTGGAAATAAAAGGTCGAGCCTTCGGTTTTCGAAAAAATCTCCACACCGTTGGGTAGTATTTTTCCGAAAAATTACGCTAATATCTGCCGAATAGCTTAAAATGAGTGATTTATGAGAGTTTTACCTCAATGGAGGTAATGATTTAGCAATAGTTCAAACTTCCATATTATACATAAGTTTGCTTGTCAAACAACTCTTTTCTTTTTCGTTGGCAAAGTTATAAAAAAAAAAATGAAAGCACCATTTTTCCATTCGTTTTTTAGGATTGTTTATAAAATTGTAGCAAAACAAACGGATATATAGAATAAAAGAGTGGAAAACAAACATGCGAACTTTAATTTAGCAGTTTGTTTCCGCTCTTCTTTGCTATTTGTTGTTTATTGGAGTTAGAATAGCATACTAACGTTCATGCCAAGCGTCTTATTAGTATAGAATGGCATTCCTATAGCTTGGAAAGGCGTGTGACGGCATTTTGATTTTGTGAATATCTTAGGGTATAGCCAATAAGCAAATTTTGTGCTAATTATTCCAATGCAAGCTCCTGCTACAACATCATTGAGATAATGTCGGTCGTTATATATTCGCAGATAACCAGTTGCAGTTGCAATCAGATACCCCGAATATCCAATCCAAGGTGAGACTTCTTTGTATTCTTGGTATAGAAATTCAGCACCCATAAATGCTGTTGCTGTATGTCCTGACGGGAAAGAATTACGAGTATTGGTGTCTGGTCGCTTTTCTTTGAATGTATATTTCATACCGTTCACTAAAATTCCCATAGTTGCATACGACATGGCAAGGATGCCAGTCCAATCCCAAAACTTATGCTTCCCATTTACTCCAAACAAGTTAAGACCATAAACAGCCAGCATAGGAGTATATTGTAGGTAGTTGTCAATCTTTACCTTATGTTCCCCCTTAGCTGACAGTTTGTCTTGGATGTCCTCTCGCTGTTTGGTAAGCCATCCGTTATGAACGCAAAGGGCAGATGTTCCAGTGAGAACAGTTGGAATAACTAAAGTCTTCAATTTTAGATAATGTGTATTGTCTGAGACAACAGAATCGGGCAATATCGTATGATACAAACTATCTTGTGCATGTACGGATACGACACCACCAAAGAGGAAGAGTATAGATACGGCTCTCCCATCCAAAGAATGAAATTTTTTCATTTTGATGCGCTAATTGGGCGAAAACTATCTTAGCGGTGGAATCGTGGAATTTCTTATATGGGCTATAGAAAAGATAAATGGCGTGAACGACACCTATCTAATCCAAAGGCCCTGAGAAAGCCCACATATACCGATAAGCTCCGTCCACGCCAAGGCGCAGACGTTTACTGAACTTATTCTTTCGGCATATGTTTCTTGAAATTTCTCAGGTTTCATGGATTAACCGAATAAATAGCAAACGCGATTTCTTATTATGTTTATTTTATTTCTTTTTTATGCTTTTGATATTTTTGTTTGATTATATCTATCTGTCGGAATGATTAGGTGCATAGCCTCTCACACCGATGTGAAATACTAACCTTTTAAAGAGACATTAGTTGGAGTAAAAACTTCTTTCTTAGTCTCCTTTGCTTGGACTTTCACATTATTTAATGTGCAAAGATATGAATTATTTCTTAAGTTTTAGGAACATTTTGATTTTTTTTCTTTTATAATCATACGTTTTTAACATCATAATGTCTATTAGTTCCATATATGCAACTATCCTTTTCTTTAGTTCCATCTTTTGTTTTTCTCATTATTGAATGCTACCGTAGAATTTGTTTCCTTGTAATTCTCCTATTTTTCATTCACGCTTGTAGTCGATATGGTGTTTATAGTTGGTACACTCACTTTCTGCGACCGTTGGGAGCAAAAATTCTCCGCCCTCATGGTGGAGCGAGGAGTTTTGGGGTTCCCAAAACATAACCTCGCTCCCTCCTCTAAGAACAAAAGACGAGATATTTGCCTTTCGGCTTTCCATGCCCAAGGTTGCAGACCTTAATTCTCTCAATTTGCGCCAAACATCAAAGCTGCCACATTGAAAGAACAAGGTCACAGACACAAGCTACTTTGTACATGGAGTTTGCAAAGGAACAGGTGATATTTTCAGTGTGAAACTTGCCAAGTGTTTCAGTTGTGTGTTGTTGATTTCCTTTGTGAACTATGCCGAGTGTGTTATGTGTGCTGTGGGTCCTCGGTATAGTCTGCATAAATCTAATGCCATGCTAAAACACTGCGGAGGTTCGCCCAAGTGGCTGGAGGCGCAAAGCCTCCAAGGAACGTTGCTGCAACCATTTCGGAGAATAGAGCGGTTGCCAATTAATCCACAAGCACATTTTACAGCGTACCAAGTGAGGGCATGTAAAACGTTGAATTGTTGAAGATAGGTGTTATCTTTATGAGAACCAACCACTTATACCCTCAACAAACTCTCAACAAATAGCTCTACACAACAAATTACTGGGCAAAAAAGAAAGAAAGGAATGGTGTTCATGGTTTTCTCTTTTCAACATTATCTTTCTTTTGTTGAGAGATTTGTTGAGAATATGTTGAGCCGTAAATGCCTGATGTTCAATACTTCTTTCATCATATTCAACAATTCAACAAAAATAAGGGGTGTTTTGTCCGTCATTTTTATGAACAGAACTCATCCCCCTACAAGTAAGAATGTCATGCTTATGCTTCAGTACTTATTCACGACAGTACGACAGCGCCAAGCCAACAAACAAGCAAGAGGACATTCAACTAAAGGCGGTTGTTCTTCTATTGAGTTGTAGGATAATGACACTACTTTTCTCTTTTGCCCCGTACAATCTCTTGAAGATGGTGGCACGAAACCGAGCTGCCCCGTATGAGTTTATACGGAAGCAAAGGGCAACAATCATCGGAAAGCCATACAACGTTTGCCAAATGCCATTGGAAGTTTCCTGTTTCTGTTGGACTTCCGACACCGTCAATAAACCATCCTTGTATATTGACCTTATCACAGCATGGAGTTTCATGGCGGTGACATGAAGCATATCAACCAATTCACCCTCACTCATCCACAAGTCTTGCAAGTTGGACGGAATGGATAACATTCCATTTCCGTCCACGGTGATTACAGTCCTTTTCATGCCATTCCCCCCATTGTCGGCATATGCCCCTTGATTCGACTTTCAAAAGCTGATATGTCATGCTCCAATTTAGTACTTGTCACCTTTGCGTAAATTTGTGTTGTGGCGATGTCCGTATGTCCCAGTATCTTGCTTACACTCTCTATCGGCATACCGTAGTTTAAAGCCAAAACTGCGAACGAATGCCGGCTTACATGAAATGAAATTCGCTTCTTGATGCCACACATTTTTGCCACTTTCTTTATACGCTTGTTTACCATGTCAAGTGAGCCAATATTAAACAAGTGCATATCTTTTCTCAATGGCTTGTAACGTTCAATTATCTGTATGGCTGCATCTATCAGTTTAATTTTGAATGGTACGCCTGTCTTTTGACGCTGAGAAACTATCCATGGAGACCCACTTATAATGGCAACATTGTCCTCTGTAAGATTCTTGATGTCAACGAAAGAGATACCTGTCCAACAACCAAACATAAACAAGTCTCTCGCAAAAGCAAAGTTGGGATTTTCCAACTCTATTCCTGCAAATATGTCCAATTCTTCCTCTGTCAAGAACTCACGCTCCTTGTGGTCTGGGTCAACGTGGTACATGGCAAACGGATTTCTCTGTATCTTGCCGTTGTAGTGTGCTGCCGTGACGATATGCTTCAATGGTATGGAGTATATCCAAATGGTAGATTGCGTGAGTCCAATGACATTCTTCAAATACAGACAAAAATCACGGATGAACTCCTCGGTAAGCTCATTCATGGACATATCGCTGCGCTTGTACTGAAATTTGATGAACTCGGCAACGTACTTTCTTACCGTCAGATACTTGCGGTAGGTTCGGACAGCTCGGTCTTTTCCCACGCGTTGGGCAAAGGCTGCGTTCTCCTTGTCAAAAGCTCTGAGTAATGTCTCATACTCCGTACCTATGCCTTGATATGCGTTTCTCACCATTTCAGCGGTAACGAACGCCTCACGGTCGGAAAGCCGTTGGTAATGCTTAGCGATTTGAGCCTTGATGTTATCAAGCGCAAAGTTCACCTCATTGGCTTCCTTGCTTCTGCCTTTGGCTCTGTTGCCCTTGGCATCCCATATCGCCTTGGTCACGCTCAGCTTGCAACTGAACTGTGCGATAGTTCCGTTGATTGTCACACGTCCCATGATAGGGACAATTCCGTTTCTCTCCTTGCTTCCGTTTACATAGAAGACTGTCTTGAATGTACTTCTCATAATTCCTTGCTTTTTGTTCTGTGCAAAATTAAATCATGAGAGTTGCATGGCAAATTCACAACCTGTGCAGAATTGAGAAGTAAAAACCGAAGCCGTTAAAAATGCTTATTAGAGAGTTTCTTTGAGGTAATGACTTGAAAGCGTTTCTACTTCTCAAATCCGCCATTTTCGCATTTCCTCACGAATGCCACAAAAAGCCAACGACTGCCACAACCACTTGAAACTCAAAACAAAAGCTCAAATCTGCTATTTTTTGCTTTTTTAGTCATTCTTTTTCAGAAAAACCTTGTATTTCCAGCCTCGCCGCCCTTGAAAGGCACCTGAAACGAAACGACCGATGCGACAGGAAGACGCAAAAAAAATGTCGGAAAAGGGAGCGACAAAAAGGTGAAGAAACGAGAACTTCCCTTCAGTTCCTGGAACCGCAAATAAATTTAATTCAAGGCTATATGACAACAAACATCAACATAACACAGACTTGGTGGAGATTACTCTCCGCAGTCGGCTCAACCCTCATCACTTTGGTGGCTTGGTTGGGATATATGGCTCTCTGCATGGTCGGTGAAGTCATATTGGGAATTATGAAGTTCATCTTCGGCATCATCATTTCCATTCTTTCTATGGTGGTACTGATTGGGACATTCATTTGGTTATTAACACTTTAAAGTACAAGCGATATGAACAGAAGCATTGAAGCGATACCTACATGGTCACTCTGCTACATCATCAATGGCGATGCAAGCGGACTGACAGACGAGGAAATCCGTGTGGTGGACGAAGCCATGCGCAAGAACAATATAGAGATAGTAAGTCCAAGATACAACGAGGACATGTGCACAGAACCTTACTTCAGCCATTATCCGTTCTTCGGACTGCCTACAGAAGTTGAGGACTGCGACATCATCTATCACGAGTAACAACCCCTTTAACAACATCAGACATGAACACTACAGAATATTTCAAGAGAACCATACAAGCCTATTTGGAGGAGCGAGCAATGGAGGACGAACTCTTTGCAGCCAAGTATGACAACCCCGACAAGAACATAGACGATTGCGTCACCTATATCCTTAATTGGGTACAGAAGAGCGGTTGCAACGGCTTTTGCGATGACGAGATATATGGGCAAGCCATCCACTACTACGAGGAGAAGGACATCGAGGTCGGCAAACCATTGAACTGCCAAGTGTCTGTCAACCACCACATCGAACTCACAGAAGAGGAGAAGGCACAGGCAAGACAGGAAGCCATCCGCCAGTATCAGCAAGAGCAGATGAACAAGATGCGTAACAGAGATACCGCCAAGCGCACCTCACAGAGAACGGAAACAGAAGTACACCAACCATCATTATTCGACACGTTATGAAACCAAGAACGAAATATCAGAAGCAAGTCATAACCTCAAACAAGGGGTTACGACCTATCAAGGGAGCGCAAATGCAATGGGCATTCCGTGAGTGTCTTGACCACTATGCCTTTCAGTTGAAGCACGGACAGACCACCTGCATGGACTGCGGACACACTTGGACTACGGACGAGGATGCGGACAAATGTGTCTGCCCGAAGTGTAAGGCAAAGTTGGAAGTGCAGCGCACCAAGCGACAGAAGGCAATGTCTTCTACCTATTTCAGTGTACTCACCGAGCGCAAGGGACTACAACTTATGCGAGCATTTCAGATGAAAGCCTACTACCGCAAGGGACAAAAGGCAGACATCTATTGTTGGGAGGTGGCACGCTATTGGATGAACGAGAAAGGCAAGGTGGAGGTTATGGCACGCAAGCGCACAATGGGTATCTATATGGACACGTTCTGCTACGACTCCGACATTGAACTGCGCAAGGACAACACCACCTATCAGCATATTGCTTCATTTCCGGTCTGCCCCGATATGAAAGTCATTTCTCAGATATGGCGCAACGGCTTTGACGGAGCGTTTCACGGCATCGAACCGCTTACATTGTTCAAGGCGATGCTGACAGACCACCGCATCGAAACGATGATGAAGCAATGTCGTTACGGACACGTCCGCCACTTCATAGACCACCCACGGCACTTGGAAACTTGTTGGAATGCCTACAAGATTGCCAACCGCAACCATTACCTTATTACAGACATCGGCAAATGGGCGGACTACATCTGTATGTTGGTGGAAATGGGCAAGGACATCAGAAGTCCACATTACATTTGCCCCGACAATCTTGAAGCCGAGCACGATAGAATATCCGAGAAAATAAGAGCAAAGAAAGAAAAGGAGCGCACCGAGGAGGAGATACGTAAGGCATTGAAGAACGAGGACAAGTTCAAGGAAATGAAGAGCCGTTTCTTCGGTTTGATGTTTACGGACGGCAATATCGTGGTGAGAATGCTTGAAAGCGTCAGGGAGCACGTTCTTGAGGGCAAGGCGATGCATCATTGCGTAGGCAGTGGTACAAACTATTCACTCAATCCCGACTGCATCATCTTCTCAGCAAGAATAGCCGAACAAAGGGTTGAGACCGTGGAGTTTTCTCTCGAACAGATGAAAGTCGTACAATGCCACGGACTACAGAACAAGGACACCGAGCACCATGCCGACATCATCAACTTGGTGAACAGCAATGCAAGACTTATAGAGCAACGAATGGTTGCAACAACATGAAATCCATATCGGCGGAGCGATGAAAATTCGTTCCGCCACTTTCTTTCATGAGCCGAGGAGCGGAAAAGAAAGTGGCAAAGAAACCGTCTTGCCCTTATCTGCGATGCTTGCAAAAAAACAAAGGACAGCCCCCAATCAAAAGGACTGTCCTATTTTTATAAAACCTTATTCTATGGAGTAAACAAGAGCAGATACTCCATTTTTCTTCTTCGCTCGATGGAAGGCACTATCTTTCCATTCCACCTTTTGAAGTCCACATAGTCACGATAGATGTTTCTGTTGCCACTTCGCATCTTGGCATACATCCGGCTTTTCATCACCTTTCCACACCCCACATTGTAGGCAAGTGTAGCCAAGAGCAGCGAGTCACGACCGAAGCCACGGAACATGGCGCAGAGTTTTCTGAGGTCAGAGCGCAGCAAGGCATCGGCTTGCCGTTCCGTCATTTTTGGAGAGAACCGCTCGCCAGGCAACAGCTTGTGCCCATATCCGACATAAGGATGGTGCTTCGGTCCGTGCAGACCCTCGTACTTCTTGATGCAGGCGACAGCCAATTCAAAACGTGACACATGACAAACTCGCTTTATCGCCCCTTGCGTCTGGGCAGACAAGCTGCCCGACACAAGAAGCAAGGCTAACAATATCATCAACCTCATACGCTACCAAGTTTGTTGGCACTTCTCGCAAACTCTTCCTCCTCATCAGTATCGTTGAAACTGAACTCCATTTCGTATGACTTGCCGAAGTTGTCCTCCACCACCACTGTCAGCGTCTGTGTCTCCGTGCTTGCCGAGGTATAGTAAAGACGGAACTTCTCGTTCTCCAACAGATAGCGGTCGTTTGGCTGGAACACCGTTCCGTTCTCCATTCTCAGCGAGCCTTTTCCGTCATGCTGAAAATAGCGGATGGTGTAGATGGTGCCGTCAAACTTTCCCTCCGCCTTCAACTCGCAGCGGATTTCAACGGTCTGTCCACGCACAATGTCCTTTGGCACAGGCATCGTCTCCACCTTGAATGGATACGACTGCTGAATGTCCAGCTCATCGCTGCACGATGAAAGGATTACCGACACGGCACACACGAAAAGGAATGCCAACATGCTCACTGATTTCTTGATTTTATTGTTCTTCTTCATTGTCTTGATGTTTTTGAATGATTGTTACTTTCTTGTCTTATGGCTCATCAGGTACTCGTTCAAGTCCTTGTAACCTGTATATAGATGCGAATGGTCAATGACCTTATCTCCATATCGCTTTTGCAGTTCAACACAGGCATTCTCGCCTGCCTCGTCATTGTCCAAATGACAGTACACTTGTGCATAGCCATCTAAAAGTTGATGCACCTTTTGCATATTAGCCACCGAGTTGAGGACAATATGATCCTCACCACGACCTATGCCGAGAATTACGGCAGAGAGGAAATCCATAAAACCCTCGTACAGATGGCAGACATTGCTATTTCTGCCAATGAGAGTGATGTCCTTTGGCGACACGCAACCTTTGAAGAAACGGTTGCGTATCTCGTAGCCATAGCTGTTGTTCTTGAAACCGACAGCAAAGAACTGTTTGCCATTGTATCGGTATTCCACCTGACAGCAGAAACGGCTCGCCACGTCAGCCGATATGCCACGCTCCCGCAAGTACTGCCTAAGAGCAGGATGACTCAAAGACTTTTCCACAATATCACTAAAGGGATTTCCTTTCGCCTTCACAGCCTTTTCTTCTGTTCTTTGATAATGCGGAAACGATGTCGGGAAGCTGCCACCAAGCGTTTCAGATATGAACTTGGCTTGTGCCACAAACTCATTGCTGTTGATGAACTCCCCTGCGAGGTGTTTGATTTCATTGATGTCCATAGGCTTGATTGCAATCAACAGGCACTTTTAGATGTTGTTGAAGCTATTGATTAGAAAATATTTCTACTTTTGATGTCGGTTGGAGGTATTGATTACAATCACCAGCCACTTTTGGCTTCATTGAAGCCATTGATTGCGATCAACACATACTTTTATATGTCGCTGGGACTGTTGATTGCAATCAATGGTTACTTTTAAGAGCTGTTGGAGGTTTTGATTCAAGTTTCTTTGTCCACAAAATATAAAATCCCCTGTTGATTACTATCCCTTGGTACTTCTTGTACCAAAAATCCCCAAAAACGAGTAGCGAAATAGATTTCAACAGTCAAAAACCATCTTTTTCTCGCAAGATTGCCAATTTTTCGCAATAAGGTTGCCGTTTTCTCGTTTATTTTTATATCTTAGCAATCGCAATCGGAGAAATCCGACGATGCACAAAACGATTTGTCAAATTTAAATCCTTAACATCATGAAAGAGATTTACGACATCAACATTCAGCGCATGAATAACGGTGCGCATTTCACGTTTGTAAGTAACATTCTTGCACGTGCCGAAGCAGACACTGCCGTCAAAGGCAAGGCATCGGAACTTGTCAGTAATTTTAAGGCTGCCGTTGCAGCAGAGGACGAAGCCTTGAAGATTTCACAGAAAAGTCTCTTGACTGATGAGATAGCCAAAGCAGACAGCGACCGTGATGCCCTTTATGCTGGCTACAAGAAAGCAGTTGAAGGCTTCCTCGCCATGCCTATTGCAGACATGGCACAGGCTGCAAAGATTCTTTCCCAGCACATCAAGGACTACAAGATTAATACTGCCGACCAACTTGACAAAGAGACAGGTCTTTTGGTCAACTTCATTTCCGACCTTGAAGATAAGTACGCTGCACAGGTAGCAAAGTTGGGCTTAACAGCATTCGTTACCAACTTAAAAGAAGCAAATGAGCGTGTAAGAACTCTTACCTTGCAGCGCACCAACGAGAAAATAGGTATAACAGTTGGAGCATTAAAAACTGCTCGTACAGCAAATGATGACGCTTACCGTGCTTTGGTAAAAATGGTAAACGCCCTTGCCCTCGTCTTTGGTGAAAAGGATTATACGGCTTTCATTGACTATGTGAACACAGAAGTTGCTCATTACAAGCGTGAGGTACTTGGTCGGAAGACTTCCGCTCCATCAACTTCTGGTAGCTCGGCTGCGGGTTCGGGAAGCACAAGTACACCAAGCAGTGGCGGTTCTACATCTGGCACAGGCTCATCTTCAAGCGGTGGCTCTACTTCGGGCGGAAGTTCATCTTCTGATGGGGATGATAACGTTATCGAGCTGTAGTAAATCAGAAAAAGAATATTCAATGCTGCTCTCTGTAAGTTGGGAGCAGCATTGAATGCGATAAAAACATAAAAAGGAAAGAAACAACAATTAATAATGAATTCAAAAGCAAAACCATTCATCAAATGGGTTGGTGGAAAAGGACAACTCATTGAACAACTGGAAGCAAAGCTCCCAGCTGACTTTGATAATTGGGATGATGCGACATATATAGAACCATTCGTTGGCGGTGGTGCTATGTTGTTCTACATGCTGCAACAGCATCCAAATATCAAACATGCCGTAATCAACGACATCAACAGCGACTTGATTACCTGTTACAAGACAGTGCGTGACAATGTGGAAGAGTTGATTCCTGCGTTGCAGGACATCCAAGCGCAATATTATGACTTACAAGATATGGATGCCAAGCGTGAGATGTTCATGGCTGTACGCCAACGCTACAATGAGAAGAATCTTGACCCGATAGAGAATACGGCAAAGTTTTTCTTCCTAAACCGCACCTGCTTCAATGGATTGTATCGTGTAAACAAAAAAGGCTTGTTCAATGTTCCTTGCGGAAAGTATATGCAGCCACAGATTTGTGATGAAGATACACTTAGAACAGATAGTGAGTTACTGAAGCGAGTGGAAATCTTGGAAGGTGATTTTGAGAATACTTTGCTTTACGCGCAGGGCAAAACATTGTTCTATTTTGATCCTCCGTATCGTCCACTTAGTGACACATCAAGTTTTAATGACTATACAAAAGAAGCGTTCAACGATGATTCACAAGTCAGATTGAAAGAGTTCTGCGACAAAGTAGTTGCTGATGGACATAGCTTTATGTTGAGTAATTCTGATTGCAAAGGAAAGAACGAAGCAGATAATTTCTTCGATGTCTTATATGCTGATTACTATATTGATAGAGTTATGGCTTCTCGTAATGTGAATGCAAACGGAGCAAAACGAGGAAAAATTTCAGAACTGTTGGTTCATAATTACCTCAACACCAAAGACTGGCAAATGAACAATATTAGCAAACCCAAGCCACAACATGTGGCTACAAGACAGAAAGCTTATGCTTAAAGATTTCGATAAATTCATGTCTCAACTCAAAGAGACAAACCAAACATTAGACTTCTTCTGTGACTTTGAAAAAATCTCACAAAACGTGGAGGATATAAAGTTGAGCCTGTGTATGCTTAACAGTCTCATTGGGACATCAGACTTACACAAAAGTGTTGAAACAATATGGAATAGGGATAAGAATGCCTTTTCCGTTATGGACATATTGGTGGCAGTCCGTACTCGTGACAAGAAAAAGATACTTGATTCTGTTGGAAACTGCGTTCCTTTGGAAAGTATGTTTACCTCTGTAGATTCTGTAATGACATTTTTGACTGAAACAGGACTTGGAGAGGTTCTTCAAAGTCAGAAAGTGAAAAATCTTGTGGACTATGTCTTTGGCATAGAAACGGGATTGGACACGAATGCAAGAAAGAACAGAAGCGGACACGTTATGGAGAATACGGTTGCCAACATTCTTACCAATGCAGGTGTTCAATTCAGACAAGAAGTTTATTCGAGAGAATGGTCTGCAATTACAGAAGTTTTAGGAGATGATGAAAAGCGTTTTGATTTCGTTATTGAGACCTCATCAAAAGTTTATCTGATTGAAGTAAACTTTTATAGTGGCGGTGGATCAAAACTGAATGAGGTTGCACGCTCATACTCTGATATTGCACCGAAAATAAACTCCGTTGAGGGTTTTGAGTTTGTTTGGATTACAGATGGCATAGGTTGGAAGTCTGCAAAGAATAAATTGCAAGAGGCGTATGGTATCATACCAAGTGTGTACAATCTAACATCAATTCAAGAATTTATAAAATCGATATAAAATGGAACTAACACCTAAAGATGTTGCATGGAATAAAATCTTCGAGCAATATGACATCCTTAGTCATGACTTCGAAGCAAATCCTTTTATTCTGAGTTCAGAACAAATAAAAAGGGCATGCAAAGCATTTGACAAGACTTCACAAAAAGAGCCTCGTCTTCTTTGCAAACAAGATACAAGGGAGGACAGACCTTATATCTTTATAGAAAACGGTTTGTTCATTCTGCCTCAAAAGAATAAATTCTACTATATCTTAAAAGGTGAAGGGTATGTGGACATTCCAGACATAACATCTGATATTCAAAACTACGAAAGAAAGTTGGACTTTGAATTAGAAAGCTCACGAATTGGCGATTCTGAAATGCAGTATTTGGACTTTGCTTACGCAAATTCCTTGATTAGAACATTTATGAATGACCCTTCGTTAGTGTTGACTATTCGTGGGAGAAAATATACTCCAAGTTTTAAGTTTAACATTGGTAACTATAGGCTGGAAGTTGAAAGCGTACAAACAGAAGTTGATGCTGGATATGAAGGGAAAGCATCCATTGTTCTCATAGAAGCCAAAAACACCTCAGCTTCCAATACGATAATTCGTCAACTGTATTATCCATATAGGCAATGGCAGATTAATACCACAAAGGAAGTTTTGCCTGTCTTCTTTGAAAAAAGAGTTATTGATGGTGAGAACATATTTTATATTTGGCAATATGCCTTTACAGACAGCAATAATTACAATAGTATCAAATTGATGAAATCCGGACGCTTTAGAATCATATAAGAATGTCATTACAAGCGTATTATAAATCACAGAGAAATGATTTTCTCATAGCCAACGGCGATTGCTTCAAACTTCTCAAAGAGTTTGATTTCAAGTTCGACATGATATTTGCCGACCCTCCTTATTTTCTCTCCAACGGTGGAATATCGTTGCAGAGCGGTAAGGTCGTGTGTGTGGATAAAGGTGAGTGGGATAAAGGTAAGTCGCAAGATGACATCATGGCATTCAACAGGGAATGGTTGCGTTTGTGCCGTGACAAGTTGAAGGACAATGGTACTATATGGATAAGTGGCACTTATCACAACATCTTTTCCGTGGCAAACTGTTTAACTGAACTTGGATATAAGATTCTGAATGTAATCACATGGGAGAAAACGAATCCTCCTGTAAACATCTCCTGCCGATATTTCAAATACTCTACTGAGTTTGTTATTTGGGCAAGAAAGATGCAAAAAGTTCCACACAAGTTCAATTATGACTTGATGAAAGAACTGAATGACGGTAAGCAAATGACTGATGTATGGCGAATGCCAGCTATCGGTCGTTGGGAAAAGACTTGTGGCAAACATCCGACTCAAAAGCCTTTGCGCTTGCTCGTCCGACTGATTCTTGCTTCAACCAATCAAGGCGATTGGATTCTTGACCCTTTTTGTGGCAGTTCCACAACTGGCATTGCGGCTAATCTTTGTGGACGTAGATTTGCAGGAATAGAACAAGAAGAGTTTTTTTGTAAACTTAGCAAAGCAAGACGTGAAGATTTAGAGAATCTTGAAAACTATGATAATCTTCTAAGTCATATTGAAGATTTACATAAATTGCAAGATTGCTCTATGGTGAACGAAGATATTGGTGGTAACATTCTAGTCCCATTTTAACAATCCATTCCGTCAAAATATTCATCCCAGACAATATCAACCGTGAGTTCTTGAAATGGAGATGGGATAACTATAACGGAGTATAAACTTTAATGACAGAAATAAGGGCGCAGAACATTTATGCTCCCTTATTCTTTACATAGATTTTAAGTAATAACATACACAATGAATAATTTGATTGATATAAACGCGAATTTAAAAGTTATAAAAGAGATTAGTCCATACCTATTAAAAATGAGAGAAAATGCCAATGCTGCATATAAAGCAAGTTGTGATGATTTTGTTCGCATGGCTGATATGCTAAGTCTTTCATTCATGCAGAAGATAGAATCAAGCACGAATCTATATTATTCTGTTTTATCCTCATCAAATTTGATGGGTAAGATTGTGGATATAAATTCATTATATACATTGTATCGTAGCTTATTGGAAACTTTGATATATTTTCACTATGGTTTTGTCTTGCCTAATAATACAGACGAGAAAACTATGTCGATTTTACTTTGGAAAATTGCAGGATTGCAGAATTATATTAATACGCAAGATAATATTCCTGAGGAAATACAAAAGAAGACTATCAAATATGTTGAAGATTATAGAAATACAAAGAATAAAATCTTAAAAATTATATCCAATTATAAGTTTGATGATGAAGGCAAAAAGTTAATAAAAAGCTTCAACAAAGAATCATATAAGTTTACCAATACTCCTTACATAATTAAATTATCAACAGGAGAACTGAGTTCTATTCATAAATTGACAATTACAGAGGCTACTAACTCCTATTTCTCAGATAAGGATACAGAGCGGAGAGCCTTAATTATTCGTAAGGCTCTTGATACTAATCCTGGTCTCTCAGCTAAGGAAATAGAGGTACACGACCTTTACACAATATTGTCTGTTAGTGCTCATCCGTCATATTTAGGCTTGCAGAGATATGCAGAAGCTTTGTATTGTGCGATGAATAATGACTTAAAAAAGATGAATAACCATTTATCTATAATATTTAGGGGTATTGTTATTTTAGGCTCATGTTTCCATGATGAATATAAAAATTTTCTCGATAATTTTGAAAATCAATAGTCCTCGATGTAAGGCATCACATGCGTGCCTTGCTCGTAATACTGTCTGACGAGGTGGTTCATGAAGAACGACTTTCCACTTCCCGATGGTCCGAGCACGAACTTGTTGCGGTTAGTTGTCACGCCTTTCCTCATCGGCAGGTCGGAGATGTCAATGTGCAGCGGCTTGCCACTGATGCGGTCTGCCATCTTGATTCCGAACGGTGAGGGAGAATCCATATAGTTGGTTTCCTCCGTGAAGAGACATACCGACTGCTCGATGAATGTATGGAAACTCTCCTCTGACGGAAAATCACCCTCGTTGCCGGGTATCGCTGCCCAGAAAAGTGTCGGACAATCCACCGTATTGTGCCGTGGTACACATTCCATACTTGCCAACTGACTGCCCACATCATTGCGAAGATGCTTCAACTCTTCCATATCCTCGCCCCATGCCAGGACATTGAAATGGGCACGGACAGACTGCAAGCCTTGTGAGTGAGCCTCGTTCAGATACTCGTCAATCCATTCCTTGTTGATGGCGTTCTGTCGGCTGTACCTTGACAGCGAGTGCATGTTGCGTGCGGTCTTCTCGAACTTCTGCAAGGTCTCGTCACTGTTGTCGATGAAGACATACTGGTTATAGATATGGTTGCAGGACAACAGCAAGCCAACTGGGGCGGCAAAGGAAAGTCGGCAGTCACTTCGGTCAGTGGACAATCGCTCAAAGCGGTTGTCCGTAGATACTTCCGTTGGCAGGTCTTCCGTTTGCGACAAGGTATGAAGGCATAGGTGTTTGTTTCCGATACGCATACCACTTGCAGACAATTCCATATCCTCCAAACATTGCACGTTCTCCGTGGAGAGCGAGAGGTACTTGCCTACAAGTCCAGTTGTTCGTTCCGTGCCTGTGATTTCATCATCCGTCAGTCTGCGTAAGGAGATATAGCCGGAGTCGTTGATGATTCTTGCGAACTGCTCCACGGCATCGAGGAATCTTGCGACCGTTTCCTTGTCCTTGATTCCCTTGGGGATGATATGCCCACGGCACAAGGTGGAAAAATTGCTCTGGTGTGCCATGCGCTCCTTGGAGGTCTTGGTGAGGAACAGGTAACACTGGTGATGCAGGTAAGGACGCTCATTGAAGTGTCGCTCATAGCTTCTTGACAGAAAGCTCATGTCGCTATTCTGCAAGTCCGGCGCATAGTTCTCTTTCACGAACCAGTCCTGCTTGTGGACAATGCTGTAGTCGGGCAGCACCTTGATAGCCTTGCACCATACGGCATGTACCGACTCATACTCCTGCGATGTAACCGTGAAGATTTCGGGGAGTGTCACCTCGTAGGCGACCGTGATGTCGCCATCCTTGGAGATGATGCAGCCTTGCTCCACGGCAAGCAGCGGAAACTTGCTCTCAAGGGTGCTTGATTTTCTGATATTTCTCATTCTTCTTTCTTTTTATGTTTGAACATTCGGTTTGTTTTCCTTCGGTTGAGGATATAGCGTGGATGGCTCTTGGCGGCAAGGAGCTTCATCAGTCCATGCTCTCCGTACTTGTTGTTCAGGTGGAATGTTCCCCATACAAGCAATGATCCGAGCGTGAGACCCAAGCCGATGCAGACCAGTTGGTCCGCACCTGCCATATAGAGGACGACCACAAGGAAGAAGACGGCAAACAGTCCACCTGCGAAGATGAAGAGGTACTGTGCCTTCAGTCCCTTGAACTCAACCGAATGACCGATGCCCTTGTTGATTGGGTAGTCAGCCATAAGTCTTATACCTTATTATATTATAGGAAGAATGAGCGGAGGATGGTTGCGCTCACGATGAGGAAGATGCAGGCTCCGAACCAGCTTGCGGCAGTCTTGCTCGTGTCCGGGTCGCCCGACGAGAACTTGCCATACACCTTGATGCCTCCGATGAGACCTACCACGGCACCGATGGTGTAGATGAGTTTCGTTCCTGGATCGAAATAGGAGGTCACCATACTTGTTGCCTCGTTGATACCTGCAAGTCCGTTGCCTTGCGCAAATGTCTGTGATACGGCTGCGACAATCATCGCAGCAAGAAGAATGATTCTGTTTTTCTTGTTCATAAATCGTTTTTTTCTGTGCCTTGGGGATTGGATGGTCCCGGCTGGCGGTTGATACTTTTGTTTACTCATGCGGCATGATGCCGACTTGTGGATTCAGTGGCGAGCTGAGATTTTAGCCGTAGTCTTTCTTTTTCATTGGTGTACTTTAAAATTATTGTTAGAGGCGATATGCCTTGAGTCCCTCATCAAATGCAGCCTTGATTTCGGCAGCATGGATAGCAAAATGCTCGTTGATGATGTTGTCTATGAAACTTGCTACAGTAGCCTGTCCTTTACCAACCACATTCACAAACTTCATAATTCTCTCGTGTGTCTCTTCTTTGATGCAGACTTGCTTACCGTTTCTTGCAGTAAAGTCGGCTTTGGACATAAACTTGTCTATATACCCAACTCTTTTTTCTGCTTGGGATGACACTGTTACATTTACAGTGGACTGAATACTGATGTATTCCTTTGTCGCACCATTCTTTCTTTTTCTGTTTCTTTCCATTGTTCTCTAAATTTTATTGTTATACAAAATCGAGGATATTGAAGTCCTCTATGCTGTCTGGCACTTTAAACTCCTTCTTTGGCTTGGACGTTTCTTCTATCTTGTGAGTTTGCAGGTAGAAGGTGACAAAATCATGAATGTTTTTCTTGCACTCCTTGCTGTTCTCCATGAATTTCTCATAGAATTGGTTACCATCCATCTCGTGGAAGACCTTTCCTGCATGTCGTTTCTCCTTGTCCGTAGCTTTTGAAGCCTTGACCGTCTTCACGGCTGTATCTATGTCCTCAAAACTTGTTCCTTTTGCTTGCGGTACATCGGCATCGTCCTCATCGTCTGAATACTTCACACCGACATCTTCTATGCGGACATTTGTAAACACATCATCCAGTAGTTCATCAGGAATCCTTGCCGTGTTCTTTGGTGGATCCTCGAATGTCACGTCATTCTCAGACACAGGCTCTGACTCAGTTTGCTTCTGTACCGTTTCTTCTTTCTTTCGCAGTTGGGACACTTTGAAAAGGCTTTTGCCTACAAGTGCCATCGGGTCGATGGGTGGCTTTTCCTCTTCTTCCTTATTGTTCGCAACTTCAAGGAGCAACTTGTTGTAAAAATAGATAGTCCAGACATTGAATGCAACCAAAACTATCATGAATATACTTTCCATTGTCATGCTTATTCCTTTTTATTTGTCATACATTCCAGTCATCTATCTCTTTTCTCAGCAAGCCGTTGATTTCTTCCTGGTTCTCTTCAAGATGTCTCTCAAGAATAAGGTCGATATAACCACCAACTGTCAACTCATGCTTTGCGAGCACACTGACAATCCTCGAAATTCTCTTGTGTATCTCACGACTGATATAAACGCATTGACGAGTCTTTATCTCGTTTCGTTTGAGAAATGCAGCATCATAACTTTCAGAAGAAACCTTGGATGGCTTGCGTGGGGCTGCAGGCTTATCCATCTGTGAACGTGGATTTTTCTTTTCACCCTCTTCTTTCTCTTCGGTATCCTTCACTGGGTTTTGGGAAGCTCCGTCAAGAATGGATGCCGTTGTCGTGCCAATCTTGCTCTTGCCAATAGAGGCAATGAGCAGATTTTCATCTATTGCGTCAGTGTTGATTTTTCTGCTTACCATAGGCTCATGTCTTTATGATTTCACAAATCTCGTCGGACAACTCCTTGATGCCACTCCCTCGCAACAGGTTTGGGTCTGATGGAAAGATGGTGGAACGGAACACTGCCTTTCTGTTCTCCGACAGCTCTCTTCTGAAACGTTTGCTGTCTGGCAGTCGTGTGTTGAGAACCGAATAGTCGAGAGACTTGAACATACCTTCATATACATCATACAAACTCGTTCGTTCTCGTTTGTCAACCATTGTCCAAAAGAAAGCAAGTTTCTTGGTGACCGACCAACCCTGTGTCAAAAAGTTGTCGTGGAACAACTGCATGAAGCTCATTGCGCTTTCTACAACAAAGCGGTCTGCGCTGACGGGTACAAAGATGTAATCCATCTGAGACAAGGTCTTCATGACGCCCTCACTTTTGATAGTCCCAGGCATGTCAAAGAAGATGAAGTCAAGTTTAACCTCTGTTTCATTCAACACTGTCTCTGCGTCGTCAAGCGCATTGACTGCATTGCTTCTCGTTACGCTGAAGGACTTCTTGCCCAGCTTTTTGAAATGCTCACAGGCTTGCGCCTTGAAATAGTCGCTGCTTTTGATGAGTTCCAGTTCCTCGTCTCGCAGGTCTGCAAGGTTGTATTGTGTTTCGTCACAATCTATGACCGCCACATTGTAGCCCTTGACATTGTGAAAGTAGTTGGCTACAAGAGCCGTGATGGTGGACTTTCCTATTCCACCTTTCTGTGTCGCGAATGCAACAAATCTTGTTTTACTCATATCTTTAACTTTTTAAATTGTTGATAACTCACTTCTATAATATTCTGCCAATTTAACGATGTGGACACATAAGAGTCCATGTCTATAATTCATTGTTTCATTATGGAGACCTTGAACCATTGCAATGCTTTATCATTTCCATACGACAGTACGACAGTGAATCAGTAAGTCTGTACGTCAGTAGCGCATCATTGATGCAAGGCGATACTGCAATAATGACAGATTTATTCACTTCTACAAATGCTTGTTTCACCATATTTTCAAATCATTAGTTCGATGTTTACGGCTGCAAAGTAACAACGAAAAATCCGAAAAACAATGGTTTTCAAATCCTGTGGCAGCATGTTGCCGATAGTTGCAGTGGTTGTCTGGGGTACATCTGTTCCAAGGGCGCTTTTTTAGCCGTAATTTTGCACCCGAAAGGCAAAGCGATGGATAGCGCATCCATATCGTTCCGAGATGAACTAAGGCTTGATGCTCCGCAAAGGACTGGATTTCCCGAACAGCTTCCATTCGGGATGGGGACGGCTTCTTACCAAGGCTAACTCCAATCCACCCTAAGCGGATTTTTATGTCCTCAAAGACATAGCAAGGTATGTTTTGAGTTACTCAAAACCTTTGGAGTTACTCTCCAAAGACCTTGCCCTGCCGGGTTGGTAGCCTCTCCGAAGTCGGGCTCCCCATGTTCCAATCTGACGATAGTTTGCGCAATTCCATTATTGCCGCATATACCACTTAATCCATTTTATATGAACACAGAAAGAAAACGAGGGGGACGAATCCCCAAGCTGAACCCGAAGTCGCACCATGTGATGCTTCGGTTCGACGATGACGAATGGATGAAATTCCTCGTCATGTATGAGCAGACTGATGTAAAGGCAAAGGCTGTCTTTGCCAAGGCACGCATCTTCGGCGAGCCGTTCAAGGTGCTGCGCGAGGACAAGACACTGATGGAATACTACACCAAGCTTTCCTCTTTTCACTCGCAGTACCGAATGATTGGCAACAACTACAACCAGGTTGTCAAGGAACTCCGTTGTCATTTCTCAGAGAAAAAGGCGATGGCTTTGCTCTATAAGCTGGAGAACTGCACCAGGGAACTGGTCTCTCTTACCCGTGAGATTGTTGAACTAACCCGTAAGTTTGAGGAAAGATGGTCGCAAAGATAAGTTTCGGAAGTTCATTGTATGGCGCACTGGCATACAATGGTGAGAAGATTAACAAGGAAGAGGGAAAGCTCTTGGCAACGAACAAGATCTTCGATGATTGTTCGGGAAAGACGAGTATCACCAACGCCTTGCGTGATTTTCAGCGATACCTTTCTCCGCACATCAGAACAGAGAAGCCTGTCGTGCATATCTCCCTGAATCCGCATCCTGATGATGTGCTGACGGATATGGATATGGAGAACATCGCACGGGAATACTTGGAGCGCATGGGATATGGCAACCAGCCATACATGGTTTACAAGCATGAGGACATTGACCGTCATCACATGCACATCGTGACCATCCGAGTGGATGAAAACGGCAAGTGTTTGGATAGCCGATACAACTACCATAGGAGCAAGGCTATCACCCGTGACTTGGAGGAGAAGTACAATCTCCACAAGGCAGACCGCAAGCAACGCCAGGCAGACAATCCACTCCGCAAGGTGGATGTAAGCCAAGGCAATGTGAAGAAGCAGGTTGCCAATACTGTAAAATCACTCTGCACTACCTACAGGTTCCAGTCCTTGGGCGAGTACCGTGCACTTCTCTCCTTATATAATATATCCTTGGAGGAAGTCAGAGGCGAAGTTGGCGGTCGTGAGTATCATGGTTTTGTCTATTCTGCCACGGACGGACAGGGCAATAAGGTTGGAAATCCTTTCAAGGCTTCCAAGATTGACAAATCTGTCGGTGTGGAGGCAATAGAAAAGCGGTTCGCTTATTCTGCCAAGAAGTTCAAGGAGGACAAGAAACTCTCCGAGATGACCAAACATAGCGTAGAAGCAGTGTTGAAACAGACGTACCATAAGGATAAGTTCGTTGAACTGCTGAAAGCAAAGGGTATTGATGTTGTTTTCCGACATACAGCTGACGGCCGTATCTACGGAGCAACATTCATTGACCACCGCACCCAAAGCGTGTTCAATGGTTCAAGGCTTGGAACGAATCTTTCTGCCAATGCCTTGCAGGAGCACTTCACCTTACCTTACGAGAATGAGCAGCCGATACCACTTACCATTCCAAAGGAAGATGGTGCAATCTCAGAACAAGAGCGTCACGATTCCGGCTTGTTCGATGAATACGGCAGCGGTCTTGGACTTATGGCTGGTGGCGGTCCTTCAAATGAAGCACAGGAAGCTGCATTTGACAGGGAGTTGCGCAGAAAGAAGAAGAAACGAAAAGGGCGAAGTCTTTAATCGTGTTATCAAGGTTGACTTTCTTATGCAATGGAGAAAGTCAGCCTTCAATCAAAAACAATTTGTATAACTTCAAAACAGAAAAAACAATGGCACAAGAAGACGATTTGAGAGCATTGGGAAAAATCATGGATTTTCTCCGTGCCGTGAGTATAATTCTCGCTATTATGAATGTGTATTGGTATTGCTATGAGGCAATGCGCATGTGGGGAGTGACAATCGGGGTTGTTGACAGAATCCTAATCAACTTCAACCGTACAGGTGGCTTGTTTCATTCCATTCTCTATACCAAGCTGTTTTCGCTTCTGCTCCTGGCACTCTCATGTCTGGGAACCAAGGGCGTGAAAGCGGAAAAGATGAGTTGGAACAGGATTTGGACGGTTCTTGCTGTTGGCTTCTTCTTGTTCTTCCTCAACTGGTAGATATTATTGTTGCCTATATCTTATTTGGGCAATGCCACGCTGTACATATTTACAATGACAGCGGGTTATATCTGCCTGTTGATGGGAGGACTCTGGATGAGCAGACTCTTGAAACACAACCTCATGGAGGATGTGTTCAATAATGAGAACGAGAGTTTCATGCAGGAGACCAAACTCATGGAGAATGAGTATTCCGTCAATCTGCCAACACGCTTCTACTACAAGAAGAAATGGCAGAGAGGATGGATCAACGTGGTCAATCCGTTCCGAGCTACCATCGTGTTAGGTACACCAGGTAGCGGTAAGTCTTTTGCTGTAGTGAACAACTACATCAAACAGCAGATAGAGAAGGGTTACTCGATGTACATCTATGATTTCAAGTTTCCCGACCTTTCTACGATTGCCTACAACCACATGATGAACCATCAGAATGGATATAAGGTCAAACCTCAATTCTACGTTATCAACTTCGATGATCCTCGCAGAAGTCACCGCTGCAATCCGATTCACCCGGATTTCATGAGTGACATTTCTGATGCTTATGAGAGTGCATACACCATCATGCTTAACCTCAACAAGACGTGGGTTCAGAAGCAGGGCGACTTCTTCGTGGAGAGTCCGATTATCCTCTTTGCAGCCATCATTTGGTACCTAAGAATCTACAAGGACGGAAAGTACTGCACCTTTCCCCATGCCATCGAACTGCTCAATCGCAGATACGAGGATGTGTTTCCGATCCTGACGAGCTATCCCGAACTTGAAAATTATTTATCTCCGTTCATGGATGCCTGGCAAGGTGGGGCGATGGAGCAGTTGGCGGGTCAGATTGCAAGCGCAAAGATTCCGCTGTCACGAATGATCTCACCACAACTCTATTGGGTGATGTCCGCAAGCGAGTTTACACTTGACATCAACAATCCCGAAGAACCGAAGATTCTATGTGTCGGCAACAATCCCGACCGTCAGAACATTTATGGTGCAGCACTCGGCTTGTACAATAGCCGCATCGTGAAACTCATCAACAAGAAGGGACAACTCAAATCATCCGTTATCATTGACGAGTTGCCGACCATCTATTTCAAAGGCTTGGATAACCTGATTGCTACGGCAAGAAGCAACAAGGTTGCCGTCTGCTTGGGCTTTCAGGACTTCTCGCAATTGGTCCGTGATTATGGAGACAAGGAGGCTAAGGTGGTTATCAATACGGTAGGTAACATCTTCAGCGGTCAGGTCGTTGGCGAGACCGCTAAGACTTTATCCGAGCGTTTTGGAAAAGTTCTCCAAAAGCGTCAGTCCATTTCCATCAACCGTCAGGATGTCTCTACATCCATCAATACCCAGATGGACAGTCTCATCCCGCCAAGCAAGATTAGCGGTCTTACCCAAGGTATGTTTGTCGGCTCTGTTTCCGACAACTTCACCGAGCGCATAGAGCAGAAGATCTTCCATGCCGAGATTGTCGTTGACACCGACAAAGTAAAGCGAGAGGAAAGCCATTATCAGCCTATCCCTATCATCAACGACTTCAAGGATACCAATGGCAATGACTGCATGAAGCAGACCATACAGGACAACTACAACCAAATCAAGGAAGATGTCAAGCAAATAGTCAAGGATGAGCTGGGGCGTATCGCCAACGATGAGAACTTGAAGCACTTGATACAGAAATAGCAATAGGCATAATACGAATTTAGGCAGTAACGTACCAGCGTTTTGGTTTCGTTACTGCCTAAAATAATACCAAGTATGATACCTTGTTATTCGTTATCGTTTATAAATTCTGAAATCCTTTCCATTTTTCAGGAATATGCAAGTCAAAGTCCGCTTTTTCAAGATGTACAACATCCGGCAACAAGCATTGCTTGAAACGTGTCTCATACTGTTTCATGTGAAGAGGCTTTCCTGCTCCCATTGCTGCCAAATTGCTTGAATACTGATGTGGAGGAAAATAGATGAAAACTTTATGTTTTGCTTCTGTTGCCAATTCGATTGCTGGTATCATATCGCTATCTGCTGATACCACAATCTGCAAATCACAATTATTTTGATAAGCATCAGCAACTATTTGAGTTGCAATTCTAACATCGGTTTCTTTCTCTTCATGCGTATGAATGACGTTGCCACATCTGAAACACGTTATTTCTTTCTTCAAGTATTTGCCCAAAATCAATTTGAATTTAGGATTTTCCTTGTTAGCTTGAAAGAAAGCATTTTGTCTTAAACTTTGGTCCAAATCGTCAGGCTTGGCAGAAAAATATTTGACCGCAACCAATTCTTGGTTCGGACGCATAAAAGACTCAAACAACTTTACGATGTCAAGCCAATAATATTTCTTCCATTTCGCATTGTGCTTTAAGCCAAAATAGAAATTGAAGCCGTCTATGTAAACAATTACACGTTGTTTCTGTTGTTCCATACGTTAGTATATTAAAAAATAAGCCACCCCTTAAAAGGAGTGGCGAGCCTTAGTTTTTTCCACCTAAGGGTGATATTGTGCTGCAAAGATATGTTTTTTATTTCATATCTCCAAATATTTTGCTAACTTTTTCATAAAAGCAAGATGATTTCTTCGATTTTATTGCTTTTGAGTAGCTTTTATCGTCTCATTCTCTCCAATTCATCATCCTTTCGCATTTTGTCGTTCAACTTCTCCTGCATTCTGTCAAGGAAGTAAGTACGGCTATGGTTTTTGCGCCTTCTGATGTCGGTGTAGAAACGATAGCAGTCCTTTGCTTTGATACCAAAGAACTGGTACATGGCTTGCGCCAAGTCCTTGAACTTCACATCGCCATCATTCACGCTTCCCATGACGCAGATGCCATATACCATTTCTACAAGGTCAACGGCATTGCCAGTCCATTTTACTAATGGCTTTGATTCTGATGATACTGGCGGGGAAGCTTCTGAAGTGGATGTGGTCACATGAAGATGATATGTTGCTGCCACATGCTCTTGCATTCTGCGGACAAATGCAATAGCCTTGCGCACATACAAGCCTATGGTTCCCAAACAATCCTTTATATGGGGCATTGACAGATGAAAGTCAAGCTCGGTCTCTGCGTATGAGAGTGCAAAGACCGCTTGCTTCACGTTGGTGCTGCATAAATCAACCACAACCTTGATAAACTCACGATATGAGTTCTCCAAAGCGTTACCACCTTTGTTCTTATGACCTGCATTCAGCAAGTTGAAAAAATCAGTCTCTAACAATATGTTGTATTCCATGTTGCTGTCTCTTTTATGGGTTTGTACTAATTTGATGTTTCTGTGCGCACATCATTTATTAGTCCAATACCTATGCCATTCCAAGACAGTCTAAACAATTGGATGATGATATTTCCTGATAATCAGCAACTTTATCAAGAGAATAAGATTTTCACAAGGAAATTGCAAGCAGAAATAGTGTAAGGAAAACTGGACACTCGTCCAATCTTCCTTACACGGTTCTTATACCGTTACAACTTGTTCGTAGAAATACCATACTCTTTCATACGGGCATAGAATGTAGTATGGCTCATTTCCAACATTTTTGCCGCATCACGCTTGATGCCATTGCATTGCTTCAAAGCCCACAAGATACGCTCTCGATTGATCTTGCGTTCTTGTTCATCAAAGTCCAAAGCCTCTTCTGTCAATGCCGATTGTGACAACTGCAAGTCCTCGACATCTATTATCTCATTCTCGCATAACAGCATAGCTCGCATGATACATGATTTCAACTCACGCACATTACCTGGCCATGTATGGCTTACAAGTGCCCTTTGCGCTTCCTTACTGATACATTTTATTTCTTTGTCCGTATGCCTATCATATAGTTTCAGAAAGAAGTTAGCTAATGGCATAATATCTTCCTTGCAATCCCGCAACCGTGGAATCTCAATAACCGCTTCGTGAATTCGATAATACAGGTCGCTTCTGAATCGTCCTTCCCGAACTGCCTCTTGCAGGTTTTCATTGGTGGCGGCAATAATGCGCACATCAGCCACTTTGTCTTTTGTAGCTCCCAATGGTCGGTAGCTCTTGGATTGCAACACACGCAGCAGCATCGCCTGTACGTCTTTCGGCAGGTTGCCTATCTCGTCCAAGAACAGCGTACCTCCAGCAGCCAATTCAAAGTAACCTTTTCTTGCTGCCTCCGCACTTGTGAATGCTCCTTTCTCATGCCCGAAGAGAGCGGAAACGGCAAGTTCCGCAGAAAGCGTACCGCAATCTACTACTTCAAAAGGCTTGTCGGCTCTTTTGCTTTGCAGATGTATCTTTTCCGCTATATGTTCTTTGCCTGTTCCGTTGTCTCCCAATATCATAACAGCCATGTCGCTTTTGGCAAACAATTCTGCCATTTTGTATATACGGCGAAACTTCTCACTTTTGCGGTAAACAATCTTGTTATTCAACTCTACGAGTCGTTTCTGCTTGTCTATGATTTCTTCCAAACGTTCATAAACTACATCAAGCAACAATTTCTTCGGTATATAGTCTTCCGCTCCCAATTTCATAGTCCTCACGGCACTCATGCTTTCATCGTAAGATGTCATGATAATAAATGGATTCTGGTAGCCGTTACTACGCATCCATTCCAACAGGTCGATACCGTTATCATTCCCCAAGCGCATATCCGAAATGACAACATCCCATTCAGAGGATTCCATCACAGCTTTCAGACCATCTCTGTAATTGTAGCATAAGATTGTTTTCCATCCCTTCGCTTCCAACTTCTTGCCCAACATATTGCAAAATGTCGGGCTGTCTTCAATGATTATTACTTTCTTCATGCTGTTACCTCCTCAATTTTCTTTTGTGCGGCTTTGATGATTGCCTTACCATGTGCGAAAACATCCTCAACCGCTTGGTTGATAACGTCGTCTGATGATGTGGAATCTTCAATCAGGTCAAAGAGATGGTTCAAAGACTCGTCAGACTGTACCATCATCCACGAGCTTCTTGCGTGGTGAATGGCATCGGACATTTTCTTGCGGTTCTCCTCTTGGGCTGCATTACGGATACTGCCCAATGTATCAGTCATTTCCTTTACGAAATTCTCCAAAGTCTCTTTTTCATTGCCGTAGGTCAGCAACATAGAAAAGTCTATTTGTTTTTCTGCTATCTTACCATTCACACACTTTCTGGCAGTGTTTATCAAATCCTTGTCAGACATCGGCTTGAACAGACAAGCGACAAATCCTGCGTCAAGCAGTTCTTGCTCACTCACATTTGGTGCTGCTGTCATAACGACAACAGGAATGGTCTTGGAGTTACGCACGTTCACCATACGCATCATTTCCAGAATCTCGATACCGTTCACTTCAGCCATCTTCAAATCCGTTATCAGCAGATCATAAGATTTTTTGCGCATCATATCCAATAAATCCGTGGCATTATTACAAGTGTCACATACGATGCCGTTCGATGCAAATGCCTCACGGATGGTACTCAGTTGCACATGGCTATCATCAATGGCAATGACAGTAAAAGAATCTTGTCGTTTCGTTCTATACTGAGTTGATTCCACATTCTGCTTTTCGGCTGCAGCCATAGGAAGACTAATGGTAAAGATACTTCCAAGCCCTTGGTGACTGGACACATCGATTTTTCCTTTCATCAGTGAAACGAGGTTCTTGACAATGGAAAGCCCCAAGCCAAATCCCGGTTGGGTGACCGCATTTCCCAATCTTGCAAATTCCTTGAAGATTTGTTTTTGTTGCTTGTCGTCCAATCCTGTTCCTGTATCCTTAACCTTTAGCATGAACACACCATTCTTATAGGTTGTGGACAATACTATCTCACCCTTTCCAGTATATTTGATGGCATTGGAAAGCAAATTGCGTCCTATTGTAAGCACCTTTTCCTTGTCTCCATTGACAACACCATCTGCCTTATTGCTGACGCTCAATTCCAGTTGCTTCTTCGCAGCAAAGGGCTCATATTCCATCTTTAATTGCTCGGCTATGTCCATCATACGGAAAGGGCGTTCCTTGACGGTCGCCTTTCCGTTCTCTAACTTGGAATAAACCAGGAAACTGTCTATCATAGAAGTCAAGCCTTTCGATGTGTCAACAATCAAGTCGGCATACCGTTTGTTTTCATCCGTAGCATCTTCAAGTCCACTAATCTTGCGAGCATAATCCTTGATGGCAGACAAGGGGCTGCGCATCTCATGCGTTACAGTCAGCATCACCTTTCTTGTTTCTTCCTTGCTCTTACGTGTCTTGAATGCGAATCGCCACACCAATAGGAATAATACGAAAAATACCAATATCAACAATCCTATCATCCCTATATAATAATAGGTATAATTGCCTTCCAAGTCTGCGATTTGTCGCTCACGAACTTTGATGCCTTTATCCACATTCTCATCAGCTATGCTGATTACTCTTTGCAACTGCTTATTGATACCTTCATTTCTGTTTCCAAGACTATCCAATATCTCCACTACCTTACAGCTTTGCTGGTGATGTTTAGCAACAACCGTTTGGTTTAGGTTGGTGAGCATCTTTTCAGTTTGGTTTAAACGGTTGCCTGTTGTTACTGCATTTTCTTTCTTGCCGAACAATCTGCTGAAGAAACCTCGCTTCTTTGGCTTTGCCTGCTGTGGCATAGCTGAAAGTCTTTTGCTTTCATTCTTATTCAGCTCTACAATTCTTGGAACTTCTGCGGTCAGCTTTTCTTGAGTGTCATTCAGTTCCTGCATAGCATCCTTTATATCCAGAAGGAGCTGTTCCTTTTCTGCAAGAAGACGGCAGATCGTATCAGAATCTTCTTTCGGACAAATACCTGCGATGCCTTCAAGCATACTGTCCACTTCCAATCGAAGCGAATGATACTCATTTACATCTGTTGAGTCCCAATCCGCAACCATTTCACCAAGCAGTGACAATTCCGTTATGTGCAAGTTTAAGTCATGCACATTCTTTCGCCACTGATGCAGTTCTGCATTTCTACACTCAATCTCCTTTCTGTCGCGCCATTCAAATAGGCCGATTACAATGGTACATCCTACGATGACGATGGCAGTCATGATGCCTAAAGCCATCCATCTACAGATATGCCCGGTCTGTTCTTTGCGTTCCATATTGTTACTATTTTTGAAATTACTGATTCATTTTGATACTGTTTTACACGTTTGAGCCGACAAGGATAAGGCGCAGAACACCACAATAAAGAATTTGTGCAGTATTTATAACAACTTTTATGTTATATGGATACTTGGCTAATAGGACTGACTAATTCTTTACTTGTTTTTTTGCATAAACTTTGTGTTGATTTTTTAATACTGTCAAAAACAAAAAGGGCTGACTCCCTAAAGTGAAATCAGCCCCAATTTTACACAATGTGCCATTTGGATTAGGCATAACATTATGTTCTACAAACTTAATAAACCATATAAGAGAAAACCGATACCTGCTACGTATCGGTAATCCACAACTATATCAGCTTTCCATTTATCGGTCTTTACTTTCTTATGGAAAGATACCCCCATATCATTGCAAACAGAAAGGATGTTTTTTATAATATCCTCTTTTTCCATATCTATTTCATTTATGTAAATTCCATGCCACTCTGAAAATGAAGAGAGTGGCATGGAATTTTTACTTCGTCTTTACTCCAATTCAATAACTTCTCCATCTCCGTCGGAAGATGAGCTTCCGCCAGACGTAGAGCCACCACTTGAAGAAGAGCCTGTTCCAGATGAAGAACCGCCACCACTTGGTGTGCTGCCCGAATCCACAGCCGAGCTGCCCGAAGTAGAAGGTGCGGAAGCCTTCTGACCAAGCACCTCACGCTTGTAGTGAGTAATCTCGGTGTTCACGTAGTCGATGAACGAAGTATAATCCTTTTCGCCAAAGACGAGTGCAAGGGCGTTTACCATTTTTGCCAAAGCACGATAAGCGTCATCACTTGCTGTACGAGCAGTTTTTAATGCTCCAACAGTTATACCTATTTTCTCGTTGGTGCGCTGCAAGGTAAGAGTTCTTACACGCTCGTTTGCTTCCTTCAAGTTGGTAACAAAAGCGGTCAAGCCTAACTTTGCAACTTGTGTGGAATACTTGTCTTCAAGGTCTGTAATGAAATTAACCAAAAGACCAGTCTCCTTGTCGAGTTGGCCAGCGGTGTTAATCTTGTAGTCCTTGATGTGCTGTGCGAGAACCTTTGCAGCCTGTGCCATATCAGCGATAGGCATAGCAAGGAATGCTTCAACGGCTTTCTTGTAACCAGCATAGAGGGTGTCACGGTCGATGTCAGCCTTGGCAATATCATCAGTCAAGAGACTTTTCTGTGAAATTTTCAAGGCTTCGTCCTCTGCGCTGACGGCAGTCTTGAAATTACTGACGAGTTCTGCGGCCTTGCCATTGACTGTTGTGTCAGCCTCGGCACGTGCAAGAATGTTACTTACAAACGTGAAATGCGCACCATTATTCATGCGCTGAATGTTGATGTCGTAAATCTCTTTCATGATGTTAAGGATTTAAATTTGACAAATCGTTTTGTGCATCGTTGGATTTCTCCAGTTGCGATTGCTAAGATATAAAAATAAACGAGAAAACGGCAACCTTATTGCGAAAAATTGGCAATCTTACGAGAAAAAGACGGTTTTTGCCTGTTGAAATCTATTTCGCTACTCGTTTTTGGGGATTTTTGGTACAATAAGTAACAAGGAATAGTAATCAACAGGGATTTTTATATTTTGTGGACAGAAGAAACTTGAATCAAAACTACTAACGGCTCTTAAAAGTAACCATTGATTGCAATCAGCAGCCCCAATGACACATAAAAATAGGTCTTGACTGCAATCAATGGCTTTAACGAACCTAAAAGTGCCTGTTGATTACAATCTACACCTCCAA
Organism: Prevotella merdae; assembly: GCF_900290275.1. Classification (GTDB taxonomy): domain Bacteria; phylum Bacteroidota; class Bacteroidia; order Bacteroidales; family Bacteroidaceae; genus Prevotella; species Prevotella merdae. Next base: position 1,607 of record NZ_LT985328.1, on the reverse strand, counting down.
CGAACATCGAAAGCAGAAATATTTTCTAATCAATACCTCCACCAAGCCCCAAAATGGCTATTGATTGTAATCAACACTTCCTTTTTGTTCTTGATAAAATAGCGACATAAAGCTATCTATTGCTAATTGCCGCTATTTTCTAATTTCAGATTTTCACCTTTGAAAAATGCTGATGTTTATTGCGAATATCAGCATTAGCAACAACCTCTACATTGTCCGTATTCTTTTCCTCTTCTTTGCATTCTTTCTCGGTCGGCGGTGCAAGTTCAAGCTGTATTTTCCTGTCCAACGCCGCCAGTTCCGCTTTAAGACCTTTCAGTTCTTCCTCTTTCTTCCAAGTCTTGTCGCCGATGTGTACTTCCATACCATTCTCCAAAACGACATGCCCATAATAGTACATGTCGATGTAGCTAATGTTGACGATGAAAGAACGGTGAATGCGCTTGAACATGTTCGGGTTCAACTCTGGCTCAATGTCACCCATAGGACAAGATTGAGTGTATCGTTTGCCGTCAACCATGTGGATAATACAGTTGTCCTTCATTGCCTCAATATAAGCAATGTCAGTGACGGTGATTCGCTTGCATCCCATACCGCAACTAATCAAGAATACATCGGTAGGGTACAAACACTCGTTTGATGCTTTCATTTCTGTTTTCATAACGATTTTGTTTTGAGCACCTCACGATTGACGCAAAGGTACTTCAAACCATGAAAACAGGTAGCACGAAACCACCACACTGCCATATTATCCACCCAACAGGTATCAAGACACGATGAAGGGTCTATACGCCCACCTCTCATCGTGGCATATAGACCCTTGTCGTTTCCCGTGAAGTGCGGGTGAATATATGTTACTGAGCACATTATACTCCTGCCCAGCTTAGGAGTAAAACTTCGGTTAATGTTCGTTGCGGGCGGAACTTTTCCGCCCGACGGTTTACTGCTTCCTCAAGGTAGGCAATGCTCCGTTAAGTTCGTAACGCCACTTTGAGCCTACGTTCTGCAAGGCGGTGTTCATGGCATCAACGGCTTTCTGCCAGGTAACGACAGAGCCGTCCACCTTCGTGGCTTTGGTGCTTTCCCTATTGTAGCCGATGCCTTGTTCATGATTGTTCTTCCAGTAGCAGGCGGTCACGGTGGTGTAGTTATTTCCCAAAAAGCCGCCGATATGCATATAGCCAGTGCTACTACCCGTACTGGTTACGTTGCCCGTGGCATAGCAGGCAAGGAGGCTGCTTCCTGCGTTCATTCCCACCAGACTGCCGCCAGCGATATTCTTTTTGGGGTCCATTTCTATGATCACGTCGCCTGTGGCATAGCAAGCGGTCAGGGTGGCATTCGAATTCGTCTGACCTGCCACGCCGCCGACATCGACCATTCCCTTCACTGTGGCCGAGGAACTGCATCCGGTGATGGAACCGTCTATTTGAGCACCCACCACACCGCCGACATACACCGTGCCGCTGACGCTGCCCGACACCGAACAGTTTTCAATGGTGCCCCAGCTATATCCTGCCACGCCGCCAATACTGCCGCCATATATTTGATTGCTTGTTATCTGTACGCCCTCCATCACCACGTTCTTCACCGTACCAGCTCTATTG
>NZ_LT985327.1 GCF_900290275.1 Prevotella merdae | reverse complement strand
CAGCTGAATCCTTTAATGCGAAAATCAAAGCCTTCAGAGCATCACTAAGGGGTATCGTTGATGAAAAGTTCTTTCTGTATCGACTTGCAAAGATTTATGCTTATCCCCACTAAATTTCCACTGACCCGTTTTAGGACAACAATAACACGTTTTATAATAATGCAATTGAAAAACTCATTTACTTCTTGGTTACCCTTAATAGGTCTAACATTTGCTGTCTTTGTGTTTAATACGTCAGAATTTATGCCCATAGGACTTCTGACGGATATTGCTTTTGATTTAAATATCAGTGATACTCGTGCTGGACTATTAATATCAGTATATGCATGGGTAGTGGCTTTAATGTCGTTGCCACTTATGATTCTGGTTTCAAAGATGGAGTTAAAGCGGTTGTTATTAGGTATTACAGCATTGTTTGTTGTCAGTCATATAATATCAGCAATAGCAGATGGTTATTATATGTTTATGCTTTCACGTATTGGAGTGGCTTGCGCCCATGCAATCTTTTGGTCTATTGCATCGCCTCTTGCTGTACGAATAGTTCCTAATGGTAGGCGAGCACTTGGATTAAGCACTATTGCTACGGGTTCCTCTGTAGCTATGGTAATAGGCTTGCCGCTTGGACGTGTGATAGGTCTATATATTGGATGGCGAATGACTTTCTTCTGTTTAGGTGTTATTGCAGCATCAATATTTGTATTAATAGCTATGGTATTTCCAAGGCTTGAGAGTCGTGGAAAGTTCTCTGTAAAGAAATTACCTATTTTATTATACAATAAGGTGCTTGTAGGCGTATTTGTAATGTCAGTTCTTTTTGCCACAGCCCATTATACTGGATACAGTTATATAGAACCATTTTTGGGAAGGATAGCAAATATGCCACAAGATGTTGTAACCGCAACTCTTGTGTTTTTTGGAGCATCAGGAATGTTAGGTAGTATAGCTTTCTCAAAATATTATATGTCCAATCGCTATCGCTTTATATTTGTTGTAACATTTGGAACAGCCTTATCTTTGATATTAATGCAAGTAGCAGCTTTTTGTATGTTTACAATGATATTAGTATGTATTTTTTGGGGAGCTATGGCAACAGCGTTTAACATCGCTTTCCAGGACAATACGATACGTTTTGCGCCTAAAGAAGCAACGTCTATTGCAATGTCTATATTCTCTGGAATATTCAATCTTGGAATAGGATGTGGCGCATATATAGGTGGCTTAGTGGTAAGTAACACTTCTGTATCCTATATTGGTTATGCAGGAGGTTTTATAGGTATTCTGGCATCGTTGTATTGTGCCTTACGATTGTTTCAAAATATGCGCCGTAGAGAGCGTCAGCTTAGTACTTTTCAAAGTGCTGATAGTCTTTAAGTGATCGGTAATTTCCACCCCAACGAAATCCGTGTTTAGTAAATAGGCGATAAGCTAGATCGTCTTTATCTATCTTATATTTAAAGTTCCTGGAGCGGTTGGCATATTTGCGTCCCGTTTCAGGACTTATTTTATAAGAGCCATCTGCACGTCGTTTAACGTATGGGTTGTACAATGGATTAATATCTACAGCCTTGCCCATACTATGGCTAGACAACTTCTTAGATCCTGCCACAACCCGATAGTTGAAGCATGTAGTGTTGTTATGGTTCATAGACGTGACATCATCTGCGTTATAATCATCGATGAGTTTCATTCGTTCTATTGGATATTTTGCATCGAATAGTTGTCTGAAGATACTAATAAGATCGTCAGCCACATCCTTATGGCAAATCATTTCGCCAAGCTTTATGCGTCCATCTATAGTATAATGTAGTAGGTGTAGATAGCGCAACTCAGTACGTTTGATAGTACAATTGTGTTTGAACGACTTGCCGTAGATGCGTTTGAAGAGAGCATTGTCAATATTATGTTGTGTGAAACAGTTGCCTATGCCGAATGTCTTAACCTCATCATAGCTAACAACAGCACCAACATGCCAGAGTTCAAGTGTTTTCGTTACAGTCTTGGCCTGTGCTGTAGTTGTAAAGGTTGCATTTGTAATAAAGAAAGTTGTAGCAACCGAGGCAACCGTTTCAAGTTTATTATATTTAATTGTCATAGATATAGTAGATTGTTATATAAACGAAAAAACCGCCGACCCGAAGGTCAGCGGTTAATCTCTCATTTTTCTGTTCGAACTATCGAATTACTGAGCATTTGTAGTATCAGCAACAGTTGTTGTGTCAACAGTTGTGTCAGCTACCTGAACGGTATCGCTGTCAGCGTTTGCTGCAGGAGCAGCTGTTTTGTTACCACAAGATGCGAAAGAGATAGCTGCGATAGCTACGAACATTAAAACTAATTTCTTCATTTTTCTTTGCTTTTTAAATCTGTAAAACAATCATTTGTTTATTAAAACATTGCAAAGGTAAGTATTTTTTTGATACCGCGTTAATGTTTTAAGGTTTTTTTTTCGACTATTTTGTAACCATCTTATAAATCATTGAAAATCAATAATATACAGACTGTGAATAAATGTTAATGTTTTTATTAGCTATTGATCATAGCTTAAATTTAATGTTTTTAGATGTTTTTGTGTGCGCACAAAAGGCTATGTATAGAGCTTACAGGTAAACTAAAGGAATGCTTATTAGTGTAAAAATAAGTGCAAGGTGTGATTAGTAACATAATTTTGAGTAACTTTGCAGTCACCAAACAAGATACATATTATATATATACATATATTAGATGATAAATACAGCAGTATTCCAGAATAAGAAAGCCGCCTACTATACCCTTGGCTGCAAGCTTAACTTCTCAGAGACCTCAACATTTGGCAAGATGTTGATGGAGCTTGGCGTAACAGGTGTACAGGAAGGCGAGAAAGCCGACCTTTGTCTTATTAACACATGTTCGGTAACAGAAGTGGCCGACCATAAATGTCGACAGGCCATACATAGAATGGTTCGCGAGAATCCAGGAGCCTTTGTTGTAGTAACAGGATGTTATGCCCAGTTAGAGTCTGAGCGTGTCAGCAAGATAGAAGGTGTTGATTTGGTTCTTGGTTCAAACGAGAAAGCCGACCTTATTCAGTTCTTAAGTGATGCTTGGACAGCTAAGGAATCGGAGCGTGAAATGAGTGAGAGTAATGAAAATAACTCGCTTCATCAGTTCTTTTCGGTTAAGACCAAGAACATAAAGTCGTTTGCCCCATCATGTTCTCGTGGTAATCGTACCCGTTACTTCCTGAAGGTACAGGATGGTTGCGATTATTACTGCACCTATTGTACTATCCCTTACGCCCGAGGCAACTCGCGTAATCCGTCTATTGACTCGCTTGTGGCACAGGCTCAACAGGCAGCTGAAGAGGGAGGAAAAGAGATTGTATTGACAGGTGTAAACATAGGCGACTTTGGCAAAACTACAGGCGAAAGCTTTGTAGATCTTGTTAAGGCCCTTGACCAAGTAGAAGGTATAGAGCGTTATCGTATCAGTTCGATGGAGCCCGACCTTCTTTCCGACGAGCTTATCAACTTTTGTGCCACGAGCCGAGCCTTTATGCCTCACTTCCACATTCCTTTGCAGAGTGGTAGTGATGAGGTGTTGCGCTTGATGCATCGTCGTTACGACAAAGCTCTATTTGCCCATAAGATATCTCTTATCAAGGAGCGTATGCCTGATGCCTTCATTGGTGTAGACGTAATGGTGGGATGCCGTGGTGAGACACCAGAGTGCTTTACCGAGTGTTACGACTTCCTTGAAGATGTAGATGTAACCCAGTTGCATGTATTTCCTTATAGTGAGCGTCCTGGAACTGCAGCCCTCCGCATACCTTATATAGTAAATGATGCCGACAAGAAGCAGCGCAGCAAACAGTTGCTCGAGCTAAGCGAGAAGAAGCGTATCGAATTCTACGAACGTTATATCGGTACAGAGCGTGAAGTATTGTTTGAGAAGGCTGTTCGCGGAAAGTCTATGCACGGATTCACCGACAACTACATACGTGTAGAATTGTCGCCGCGTGAGGCTTGCGACGAATATGACAACAAGCTAATCCGAGTGCGTCTTGGCGGATTCAATCATGATCATTCGGCACTTAAGGCAGAGATAATTTAGTTGACAGTAAACACCGGTTCGTTATGAAGAGAGTTGCTATTGTTATACTCAACTGGAATGGTGCCAAAATGATGCATCGTTTCTTGCCGTCTGTTATAGAGCACTCGCAGGATGTAGCCGACATTATTGTAGCCGACAATGCATCCACCGACAACTCTTTGCAGTTGCTTCGCGATGAATTTCCCTCTGTCCAGACCATAGTTCTTGACAAGAACTACGGTTTTGCAGAAGGCTACAATCGTGCTCTTAAGCAGGTAGACAACGAGTATTATATGCTTTTGAATAGTGATGTAGAGGTAACCGAAGGCTGGCTTAACTTGCTTGTTGAGTTTATGGATGCTCATCTTGAAGCGGCAGCTTGCCAGCCTAAGTTGCGTGCCGAGCATACTCGTGATATGTTTGAATATGCTGGTGCCAGTGGTGGTTATCTTGATCGTTATGGCTATCCATTCTGTCGTGGTCGCATATTTGATACGGTAGAAAAGGATAAAGGTCAGTATGATGATGTTGCCGAAGTGCTTTGGGCCACTGGAGCCGCATTGATGATACGTCGTGCCGACTATTGGGATGCAGGTGCTCTTGATGGCCGATTCTTTGCTCATTGCGAGGAGATAGACCTTTGTTGGCGTCTAAGCAGTTTTGGCCGTAAGATATATTGCGTACCCCAAAGTGTGGTATATCATGTAGGAGGCGGAACGCTTCCAAAGGGCAATCCTATGAAGACCTATCTCAATTTTCGCAACAATCTAACCATGCTATACAAGAATCTGCCCGAGCAAGAATTACGTCATGTAATGCGAGTTAGGTTCTGGCTCGACTATGTGGCAGCCTTCAAGTCGCTTTTGTTAGACCGCAATTGGGGAGAGTTTCGAGCTGTGTTGCGTGGTCGTCGTGCCTTTAAGGCATGGCGGTCCGATTTTGCCGAAGACCGCAAGCGCATACAGGCACGCCGTGTAGATAAGTCCTGTAAGATGCGCAAACCCTATAGCATCCTTTGGATGTATTATGTCAAGGGCAAGCATACTTACAAATAAAAACTGAATAAACAGTATGAGTTTATAAATTTTTAAAAGTTAAACGTCAAAATTAGGCTTGACGTTTAACTTTTTTAGCTGAATACTTTGTTTTTAAAAACTTTTTTAGTATTTTTGCAAAAGAATATTCAGTATTTGCCTATTGTGAGAAAGATATATCTAATTATAGTAACCGTTATATTATTGGCTTCAACCGCTTGCGAATTGAAGTTGAAGCAATATGGTGAAGACAGTCAGACAATGCTTGTCGAAATTCAGCGTTATGACCGTCTTCAAAGCCGTTATCTTACCACAGGCGATTTCTCTGCTCTTCAGCAGATGAATATTGAATATTCTATGGAAACCCGTACACTTATCGAGGATGTGCTTCGTTTAGGCGAGGTTAACGACCCTGAGATAAATTCCAAGTTTCTTAATTTCTACCAAGACACAATTTTGCAGTCGCTCATAGCCGATGCCGAGTTGCAGTATGCCAATATGAACGATGTAAACAAGCAGTTTAGCGCTGCCTTCAAGAAGTTGAAGAAGCTTTGCCCAAATATGCGTATGCCTGTCATCTACACTCAGATAGGTGCGTTGGACCAAAGTGTTATTATAGGCAACAATTCCATTGGCATCTCTCTTGACAAGTATCTTGGCAAGGATTATCCCCTATACAGCCGCTTTTATACTGAGGACCAGCGCAAGCTAATGACACGTGAGTATATTGTGCCCGATTGTATGAGTTTCTATCTCTTGGGAATGTATCCGTTGAAGAACAATGAAACCCGCTCGCAATACGAGCGCGATCTTCACATTGGCAAGATAATGTGGTCGGTCAACTGGTTGCTTGGCAAGAAGGTGTTCAGCACCAAGTATACTGCTATAGTGGAACAATACGCCAAGAGTCATTCTAAGTTGACTGTTAAGGACATACTTGAGTCGGACAAATTTTGATTTAGTCTGACTTAAGTGTTCTGTTTTTTATATAGCAAGATTTTATTGCTTGATGTTTCGCATGTTGCTAAGTTCGGTCAGCATCCTCACTCTCTCGTCGTCAAGGGTTCCTTGTTTCATACATTTCTTATTATATTTCCACCAGTTAAGCAAGCCTCGATTCTCCACCTTCTTCTTGTCTGGCAGTTGTTTGTGCTCTTCAATATAGTTTTTCAAGGCTTCGTATCTGTTGAGCCAATTCTCTTCTCTTTTTGTCATAATGATTGTTGTAAATATAATTGGATGATGTCGATTTGTAAGATTATTCGCTTTTAAAAAGCAATATAATTTACTTGCCAATTTAATATAATTTACTTGCCAATTTAATATAATTTACTTGCCAATTTAATATAATTTACTTGCCAATTTAATATAATTTACTTTGTGCCGTTGAATATTGCTTGAATATATGGAATAAAAATGTTCGAATTCATGGAATATACAGCCTTTCAGGGCATATTGGTTATAATATCCGTTCGTCCAGGGCAGCTCCCTGAACGAACGGTATAATTTTGTTTTTGCAAATACAATGAGGCAAATCCGAGCTTTGCCTCATTGCTTAAGCCATAAAAAATCCTTTAACGAGAATTCTGTTAGAAAGCAACGTTAAAGCCGAGGTTCACGCTTGCGTTAGAGCTAAGCGGAATAAATTCCTTGCTTGTCTTGCCCACGATATGGTCCATACCTACGAAGATATTCATACCCTTTGGGTGGATGTTCAGAATCCATCCGCAGCTTGCAGTAAAGCTGTTAACGGCAAAGTTCACGCCACCGTCAATCCATTTCAGCGGAGCCACGTTGGCGCTAAGGCGGCCCTCAGTCCAAGTATACTTGCCATTGAAGCGTGTAGAGCTAAGGAAACCGAAGTGCAGCTTGCGGTACAACGGGAAAGTATACTCGCCACCCAGGTTAAGTGTAGCACCTATACCAGTTGAGCGGCTGCCTTTGTCGCCGTCGTCAGATAGGTTGGCAAAGTTAGCAAGCTGGTCAGAATAGCTGTCGCCCTGACTTGCAAACGAGTTAGGTTTCTGGTTGCCGTTGTTGTCGTTCTTCTTTACAGCTATGTCGTGGAAACCGTCAAACTCGAAAGTCTGCTGCTTGTTTACAGCCTGCATATTGTTGCTCCAGTTGATATAGCCAAGGTCGATAAGAGCGGCGCTTACGGTCCAGTCGTCGTTAATCTTGTATACTGCACCAAGGTCGAAAGCCATACCAAATCCGCCAACTCCGGCACCATCGACATCAACATCGTTTACATAGCGGTATGTGCCCTTATTGTCTTGCTTGTATTCTTTTTCCTTTTCCTGATATGCAAATCCCTTCATCGACACGTTGGCAAGAGCCTTGCCCGACATAGTCCACTTGTTCTCGCCAGTAAGGTCGGCACGTAGGTTGGTTATTTGCAAGTCGCCGCGTGCGGCACCGAACAGCAACTTAACCTTAGCGCCTACTCTAAGCTTGTCGCCTATGTTGCGTGAGTGGCCGAAAGCAAGCTGTACAAACGACTGAGTGTGCACATTGATGTCGTTCATCTCGTATGTCTTGTTGCCGGTGTTCTTGGCAAACTCAAACAGCTCGTAAGGTAGCGACATGCCGATATTGGTTCGGGCATCGATAGAAATAGTATTGTATCCGCCAAAAGCCTTGAATCCAGCCGACAGCAATGTGATGTCCACATCAGCGTTGATGCAGTTGTCGCCCTTGTTGAAACCCTTAAGAGCCTCGCTTGTAGAGATGTATGGGTTCATGAATGTAGTCTTGTTCTTGTCGCTGTCAAGACCATATCGTGGATTGTCAAATATCACATCGCCCAATCCAAAATTGCCTTGAGTGCGTACATTCAAGTTGCCGAGAGCTGGCAGCGACACATAGTTCTGCTCGTTCTCAAATGCCGGGTTCATTGTATGGCGGAACTTATAGTCGTCTGTAAAGTATCCCGAGTTGAGTCCTTGTGCCATCATGTTGCCGCAGACCGAGGTCATTGTAGCGGCGAGTATATATTTACCTAATCTTTTCATAAAATCGAGTTGTGTAGAGGTTAGTTAAAGTCAGCAATTATCTTTCCAACAAGCTTCACCTTGATATTCTTTGCTGTGATGGTGTGGTTGTAAGCGTTGATAGTTTTTCCTACGATAGGATTGTTTCCATTGTCGTCGGCAGCCACCTCAATCTTGAATGTCAGACCGTCCACCTTCTTCAGCATACCCTTCTTCTTCTCACTTATTGTGATGGTTACAGGAGTAGTCTTGGCGGTTGTACCATCGGTCGAAGCCTCAATCATGTTAGAAACCTTTACCTCGATAAGTTCTTTAGCAATCTCGTTGCCGTCAACATCTATAGCGTTAGAGCTAAGTTTCAGGTATGCTGGAAGCTTATTTTCAATGTCCGACTTCAGCTCTATGTACGAGCCTTCAGCCAATTCACAGTCCTTGATATCGTCGTTCCATCCGTCAAGAGTGTCGCGGTATGTAATCTGCGCACCGGCGTCAAAAGCCAACGGGGCCGACACATTATATTTAGGAGTGATGGTATATTGATGTCCCAGTTTTATCTCGGCCTCCTTTGTAGCGTCTGCATTAGCGTCGGCTTCAAACTGTATAGTCTTAGGTATTGTAGCCAAGATGTCCGACAGGTTGTCTACCTTCTTCACCTCATCATACTTAGACTTGTCCACCTCGTTAGGATACTTGCATATACAGATACGTGTAGTGGCGTTAGGCTTGATGTTCATTGTCGGAATGGCCACCTGGGCAATAGTCTTGTTGTTCTTGTCCTTAGCCACGATGTTGCCTTTAAGCGTTCCGGCTATGGCAATGTCGCTGTTAATCTCCAACTCTAAAACCGGGTTGTATAGGTTTACATGCACATCGTCTCCTGTAAGGAAGTCGGGCACATCGTTAATCTCAATATTACCCAGGTCGCCCAAGTCAATCTCTGGGTCAAACTTACCCTTAGCGCTGTTAATGGTTATCTTGCCCATTGTCATCTTTGCCGATAAGTACATGTTTGTAGGAACGGTGCCTGCAGTAGCGTTCACCTCGTCAAATACAATGCTTGTCTCAATCTCGCCCTTCATGTCCACGGTGCCGTCTGCATTGCCTACACCTGGCTTAAATGTAAGCTTGCTGGTGTTTGTGCCCTTGGTCTTGAAGTCGAGAACGTCAATCATACCCTTGATGTAGATAGGCGAGGCAGTCTTAACGTTTGAAAGTGTAATCTTGCCTGTATTCTTGTCGTAGCTGTAGTTCTTCTCCGAGCACGATGTAACGTTAAGGTGCATGTACGACGGAATCTGCATAGTGAGCGTCTTGAAAGTAGGAATAAACTGCTTCAGCTCGTCGGTCAGGTTGATATTGATAACAACGTCAGCCGAAACGCCAGCCGATGTAATCTCCTTTATTTCCTTAGGAGTCTTGCCTACGTATTCAAATTCGGCCACCTTGCCACCCGATTTAACCTCGTCAATCTTCTTTAGTCGGCTTGGTGATTTGCGTGCCGATAGCAGCACCGAAGAAGGAACAGTTACCTCAATCTTCAAGTTTTTGATGTTGGTCTGGCTTACGTTTACCTTGTCAACCAATGGGTGAGCCGGAGCGCAATCATCGCCTTCCTTCTTGAACATATAGTCGCCATTCTCGGCAATATATACCAAGTCGCTGTTGTTCAGCTCAAGTACATCGTCAAGCATGATGTTCTCTGTGCTGTTGGTAGGCAACGTTAGTTCGTCGCCACCAATACCAATAGTAGTGTCGATTTTCGACAAGTCGAAATCATTGTCAGTACATCCTGTGCCTAAGGTAAGCATACCGCACGACAGCAGACATACCAACATCTTTGATTTGTTGATGTCACTCTTCATAGAATATTATGTTTTGATGTTAAAAATTAAGCTATTTAGTTTTAAAACAGTAAGTCCTGTTGTAGGGGTAGTTTTTGTATTTGAACATTACTATTTTATTTGTTTGCAAATGTAAACAAAATAAAATAAATGACAAAGAAAATAAAGAATTATTTCTGTATATTGCTATGCAATTCAAAAAAAACGCACAAGGATGTCGTTATGTGCAAGACTTTCAGTAACTTTGCATAAATAATGCCAACAAATATATGACAGAAAATAAGAAAACATTACTCGGACTATCGCTTTACGAACTTAAGGAAGTGGCCAAGTCGCTCGGTATGCCCGCCTTTACCGGTGGTCAGATAGCCAAGTGGCTATATGTTCAGCACGTGATGTCGATAGACGACATGACCAACATATCAAAGGCAAACCGCGACAAGCTTGCTGCCGAGTACACTATAGGCTGTATGCCGCACATCGAATGCCAGAAGTCTAAGGACGGTACAATAAAGTATCTCTTCCCCACAGCGTCGGGCAAGCATGTGGAAACCGTATATATACCCGATCACGACCGTGCCACACTATGTGTGTCGTGCGAGGTGGGTTGCAAGATGAATTGCCTATTCTGCCAAACAGGCAAACAGGGTTTTGAGGGTTATCTTACTGTAGCCGACATTCTCAACCAGATATATTCGCTGCCCGAACGCGACAAGCTCACCAACATTGTGTTTATGGGTCAGGGCGAGCCTATGGACAATCTTGATAATGTGCTTAAGGCAACAGAGGTGCTTACGTCTGATTATGGCTATGCATGGAGCCCCAAGCGCATAACAGTAAGTAGCGTGGGTGTAAAGAACAAGCTTAAGCGATTCCTCGACGAGAGCGAGTGTCATGTGGCTATCAGCATGCACTCGCCCATACCCGAGCAGCGTGCCATGCTTATGCCTGCCGAACGCGGCATGTCTATTACTGAGGTAATAAACCTTATGCACCAGTACGACTTTACACATCAGCGTCGCCTGTCGTTCGAGTACATTATGTTCCGTGGTGTAAACGACTCGATGACTCATGCCCGCGAGATAGTAAAACTGACAAAGGGTTTGTTCTGTCGTGTCAACCTCATACGTTTCCACAAAATTCCTAATGTAGATCTTGAGGGATGCGACGAGCAGAAGATGGAGACTTTCCGCGATTATCTCAACAACCATGGCATTATCACAACGATACGTGCAAGTCGTGGACAGGACATATTTGCGGCATGCGGACTGCTGTCTACAGCTAAGACAATAGAGGAAGAAAGGAAGTAGAAGATAGAAAACAGCTCCACTCTTGAGCACTCCTACATAGGGAGGGGATGATGTGTGACGATTGTTAATAAAGTCATATATACATACGGTTTATTATGTACAGATATAGAAGTTTGCATTTCGCCCTTTTGGCCTTTCTAAGTTTTGTCCTTGCTGCTTGCAATGGTCGCAAGAGTATGTTGCCAGCCAGTGGCGGACGACCTTTTGAGGTAACAGTTGTGGGCGATGCGGATAGTATCTTGTACAAAGCTTTAAGTGTGGAGATTGAAGGACTGCCGCAACCCGAACCAATGTTCGATGTTAGCGAGCCCAATATCAAGCCCTCAGAGGCTCTAAAGGGAGTATTGCGCTATGCACGTTCGCTGATAATTGTGGATGTCAATCCCAAGAAATACGACAAGTTGCGCATTAAATGGTATAACAACCGTTATGCCGAGCCTCAGCTTATAGCGCTAATATGTGCTCCGTCCGCACAATGTCTATGCGACACAACAACAGAAGGCATAGCTCTTCAAGGATATGCCAAGCAGTTGACGGCACGTCTAAAGGAACACGAGCTTAAAGCCTATACGCAGATGATAAGGCGCAAGCACAATCCCAACATGGAGGCAGAAGTAAAGAGGATGTTTGGTTTCGATATACCTATCCCAGCCGACATGACATCGTGCAAGCGTGGCAAGGACTTTATTTGGATTTCCAACGATTCGCCTACGGCTATGCAGAACATCTGCATATACAAGCATGCGTTTGGCAAGCGCGATAGCGTTATGCAGGTAAATATCAAGGGCGAGACCGACTCTATGTATATGTCTACCGTGCACAATGCCTGTAGCGTTACCTATAAGTACGACGAGCGGGAGGACATATATACACACGAATGGCGTGGATTATGGCAAATGCATGGCGATGCTATGGGCGGACCGCTTGTGGCACGTTCTATATGGGGCTATTATCCTCGTGATGTTGTCACCGTAGAAGGTTTTGTCTATGCACCGGGAAAGCAGAAACGCAACCTTGTCATGCAGCTTGAGGCAATAGTATATGCCACGCACAAGCAACAGGCAAAGAAAAGGTTGGAGCCTATAAGGCATCTGCCGGGCAAAAAGCATATTGACTAACTGTACACAAAATATTATTTATACACATATTATATAAACAATGGAAGATAGAAAAATACGCGTTGCCATAACGCATGGCGATACCAACGGTATCGGATATGAGCTTATTTTTAAAACCTTTGCCGAGCCAGAGATGCTGGAGCTTTGTACTCCCATCATTTACGGTTCGCCTAAGATTGCTGCCTATCATCGCAAGGCAATGGATACACAGGCCAACTTCAGTATTATAAATAAGGCTGAGGATGCACAGGATGGACGTGTTAATCTATTGGCTTGTTTCGACGACGATGTTAAGGTAGAACTTGGTATACCTACAAAAGAGTCGGGCGAGGCAGCGCTTAAGGCGCTCGATAGAGCTATGACCGATTTCCGCAGTCAGCTATTTGATGTGCTTGTGGCTTGTCCGGTAAATCCGGATAACATGTCGGATGCCAACTTCACCTATCGTGGACTTAAGCAATACTCAGAGACAAGCATCGGCGATGGAGCCAAGGCTATCAAGATGCTCATTAATGAGTCGATGCGCATAGCACTTGCTACAGATGGTCTCGCCATCAAGGATGTTCCGTCGCACATCACCGAAGACTTGCTTCTGGCTAAGTTGCGCACTATTAACGAGGCTATGAAGCGCGACTTCCGTCTGTCAAATCCACGCATCGGTGTGCTTGCACTCAATTCTACAGCCAATGGCGATGAGGAGAAGAACATCATAGGTCCGGCTGTATGCAAGGCTGCCGACGAAGGCATCAATGTTTACGGACCATATGCTGCCGACGAATATTTTGGCGAGAATATATACGATGCCTTCGATGTTACACTGGCAATGTACGACGATCAGGCCGTTATTCCATTTACAACGCTTATGCAGAACGACGGCATCTATTATGTTGCCTCGCTGCCTCTTGTTTGTACAGCACCTGCACAGACTCCCGATTTCGACGCTGCCGGACAGGGTATAAGCGACGAGAGTGCCTTGCGTCATGCCATATTCGAGGCTATTGACATTGTGCGCAATCGTGCCGAGTATGATGAGCCACTTGCTAATCCTTTGCAAAAGCTATATCATGAGAAGCGCGATGAGAGTGAGAAGGTGCGCTTTGCAATTCCTAAAAAGCGCGAAGGATTCAGACCTGACCGCAAGCAGGCACCAAGAAACGATAACGCAAGACCTATGGCAGAAAGCAAGCCTGCAGCTGAATCATCACAGGCTGCACCCGTAACAAACGAATAATAGATATTGAAACCAAAATATAAAAATGCCTTCTTCCTTTTCGGAGTGGCTGTTCTTATACTCATGCTGACACAGCTCGACTACACTCAGGTGTGGAGTGGGCTGTGTCATGCTGGTTATTGGTCTGTAGCCGTTATTGTGCTATGGGCTTTCCTTTATATCTTTAACACGGCATCGTGGTACATCATCATTAATTCGGGTGGTAAAACACCAGTACGTTTCTGGTGGCTGTATAAGATTACAGTCTCAGGTTTTGCCCTCAACTATGCTACGCCAGGTGGTCTGTTGGGTGGCGAGCCCTACCGCATTATGTCGCTATCGCCAATCATCGGAGCCGAACGTGCATCGTCATCGGTCATACTCTTTGCCATGACCCATATCTTCAGTCATTTCTGGTTCTGGCTATTGTCCGTAGCGCTTTACCTTGTTGTGCGTCCACTCGATGTCTTTATGGGTGTACTGCTAACGGCTGTTACGTTGTTCTGCTTGCTTGGATTATGGTTTTTCATAGTAGGCTATCGCAAGGGACTTGCCCATCGTGCCCTTGGTTTGCTTAGTTCGGTTCCAGGCTTGCGCAATTGGGCAACTCGCTTTGTCGACCAACATCGTCAGCAGTTAGATACTGTTGATTGTCAGATAGCAGCTTTGCACAATCAGAACCGTCGCACGTTTGTGTCGGCTGTACTACTTGAGCTAATGTGCCGTATATGTTCGACAGCCGAGATATACTTTGTATTGCGTGTGCTCATGCCTTCTGCCAACTATGCCGATTGTATTCTTATCCTCGCCTTTACATCTCTATTTGCCAACCTCCTGTTCTTTATTCCCTTGCAGCTTGGTGGCAGGGAGGGCGGTTTCCTTATGTCGGCTGCAGGTCTTGGACTAAAAGCCAGTCAGGGTGTATTCGTGGCTCTTATTGTAAGAGTGCGCGAGTTGGTGTGGACAGGTATAGGATTGTTGCTGATAAAGACAACTTCGGCGCCGGGTGCATTAAGTAAGAAGAACAGAAGAACAAGAGAGTAGAGCTATTCCTTAAGATATCAGTATGGAATAGGTACTATCCATCGCCGGAGTCGAGTTTGTTTATTACATCGTATTCTCCCTTCCTTCACGTCAAGATAATTTAACTTCTTTACAGGAAAAAGTGCTGATTTATCGCCATTTTCTCAATAATTATATGTAATTTTGCTACCAAATGGACACTTCTGAACTTCAAAGAATAAAACAGCGGTACAACATCGTGGGCAACTGCGATGCTTTGAACCATGCTCTCGACGTAGCCTTGCAGGTGGCGCCGACCGATCTTAGTGTGCTCATTATGGGCGAGAGTGGAGTGGGAAAGGAGATTATTCCACGACTTATTCACGACAATTCGCCACGCAAACGCGAGAAATATTTTGCTATAAACTGTGGTTCTATACCCGAAGGTACTATCGACAGCGAGCTATTTGGACACGAGAAAGGCTCCTTTACTGGTGCGATAGGCGAGAGCGAGGGCTATTTTGGTATAGCCAATAAGGGCACTATTTTCCTCGACGAGGTAGGCGAATTGCCTATAGCCACACAAGCTCGACTTCTGCGTGTGCTTGAAACAGGCGAATACATTCGAGTAGGAGGGCAGAAGGTTATGAAGACCGATGTACGCATTGTTGCCGCTACTAATGTCAACATGCATAAGGCAATAACCGAGGGACGCTTCCGCGAGGACCTCTACTATCGACTCAATACCATACCTGTTCAGATGCCTCCATTGCGCGACCGTGGCGAGGATATCCTTTTGCTATTCCGTCTATTCACGATGCAGATGGCAGAGAAATACCGCATACCGCGTATTACGCTTACCGAGGATGCCAAGGCGCTTATGCTTAAATACAAGTGGCCTGGCAATGTGCGCCAGCTTAAGAACATCACTGAACAGATGTCGGTATTAAGTCAGCAACGCGAAATCAACGCCGATATGCTGAGCAAGTTTATCCCCAACGGGCAGGAGAGCACCGAGCTCACAACTACAGCCACACCTGGTGCTCACTCGTACGAGAGCGAGCGCGAGATATTGTACAAGATACTTTACGAACTACGTGGCAACGTTAGCGAGTTGCGCCATGAGGTAACATCACTGCGCAAGCAGATAGACGACAATCGTGCTATCGACTCGTTTGCCGCTAATAGACAGTTGGCTTCGCTATCTTCGCCCGATACACGCATAGGCACCGATGCCGCACATGCTATACAGCCGTATGCACATGCCGCTAATCCATACGATAATGGTCAGCAGACTTACCGCAATGGCTCGCATACATTCAACAATGCTGAACATCCTCACTTCGATCCTTATCAGGAGGCTGAGGCCGAAGAGATAAACGATGCCGATAGTATCAACATTGGTGAGAGCGAAAGTCTTAACCTGAGTGACATAGGACGTCAGGCTGTGGAGATGGCTCTCGAACGCAACAATGGCAATCGCAAGAAAGCGGCACAAGAGTTGGGCATATCCGACCGCACTCTCTATCGTCGCATTAAGCAGTATGGACTCGAAAAGTAGTGGGCTGTACCCTCAATAAACCATTATAGAATGAAAACAAGTTATCATCTTACACATTATATATATATAGCACTTGTACTCGTTGTGGCCATGACGGCTGCCTCGTGCGCATTCAAGGGCTATAAGTTTAATGGTGCAAGCATCGACTACACCAAGACCAAGACCATACAGATAGCCGACTTCCCTATACGTTCTAGCTATGTGTGGGGTCCTATGGGACCGATGTTCAACAATCAACTTAAGGATGAGTTTGCCAACCATACCAAGCTTATACAGGTTAAGCGTGGTGGCGACCTTAAGATAGAGGGCGAGATAACACAGTATACACAACGCAACAAGTCGGTGGCAGCCGACGGACGCTCGGCACAGACTGAACTTTCTATCACAGTAAACGTTCGATTTACCAATAACGTCAATCACAACGAGGACTTTGAGCGACAGTTCACAGCCAGCAAGTCGTACGAGACAACCCAAAGTCTTGCCTCTGTACAAGAGGAACTTGTAACACAGATGGTAAAGGATCTTGCCGACCAGATATTCAATGCCACAGTTGCCAACTGGTAATAAGCTGCATCTTCGCCTGTTGTAAGACATCAAACATTCAGCAATAACGATTAAACATTAAACCTTTAAACATCTTAAGACGTGGATTTAGTGCGACTCATAAATCAGCCCGAGCTAATGAACAAGGAGACGTTGTACGAACTCCGAAGCCTTGTTGCGCTCTATCCATACTATCAGACAGCGCGTCTGCTAATGCTTAAGAACATGTATCTGCTGCATGATACTGCCTTTGACGATGAACTGCGACGTGCAGCATTGTATGTTTCCGACCGTAGGTTGCTGTTTGATATGGTTGAGGGAGCACGTTATAAGATAAAGACTGTGGCTGAAAAGGCTGCCGAAGAAGCTGCTGAGGCTGCCAAACGAAAGAAGGAAGTGGATGTCAACCGCACTATTTCAATTATCGACAATTTCCTCGACTCTAATCCGGAACCAACCGAGGGCGATGAGCAACGCAAGGTAAAGCCTACACCTGCCGATGCTGCTGTCGACTATGTGGCTTATCTTATGAAGACAGAGAGCGATGAAGAGCAGAAGGAAGCCGAACAAACTCCACAGCTTAAGGGGCAAAGCCTTATAGACGACTTCCTTAACAAGGATGGAGCTAAGATTCAGCTGCAAGAACAACCAACATACAAACCCGAGATTGAGACACCGGCAGAGACGCCTGCCGAGGGCGAAGAAAGCTATTTTACAGAGACTTTGGCTAAAATATATATAAAACAAGGTAGATATTCGAAGGCTCTTGAAATAATTCAGCGATTAAATTTGAATTATCCAAAAAAAAATGCTTACTTTGCAGACCAAATTCGATTCTTAAAGAAACTCATAGCCAACGAGAAGGTTGTGAAGCAATAGGATAGATACTGTTTACGCCTATTTAGGCTATGTAAAATATACAGAAGACAAGCAAAATAACAAACAATAAATAATAAGTATAAAAATGATTTACATCTTATTCGTAATTTTCATTGTGATAGCATCGTTGCTCATGATTGGCATCGTACTTATCCAAGAGTCTAAGGGTGGCGGTTTGGCTTCAAACTTCTCATCATCAAACGCCATTATGGGTGTACGCAAGACTACCGACTTCGTAGAGAAGGCTACATGGGGTCTCGCTGCCTCACTTGTAGTTTTCAGCATTATCTGTGCCCACCTCGCTCCTGTTTCTTCTACTGAAACAAGTGTTATGGAGAAGGCTGCAACCGAGACACAGACAACTAATCCTAACACAACACCTGGTTTTGGTGCAAGTCAGCAGGCTCCTGCTACTGATGCAAAGCAGGCTACTCCTGCTACTAACGGTGCTGCTCAGGCTCCAGCTCAGCAAGCTCCAGCTCAGCCTGCCAACTAAAGGTTAGGTTAAACATATAGAACATACTATTGTGAGCAAAACCCTTCGGGGTAGAATAAAAGGTTAGACGGATGGCATTACGCGGGCAATATCTCGTAATGCCATCCGTCTAACCTTTTATTGCAAACCAACCGAATGTAAGGATAATAGATGAAAGGGGTAAAATAAATTATTTGCAACTTTTTTTGAAAAAACTTGCCAAAACATTTGGAGGTTTAAATTAAATGTGTTACCTTTGCACTCGCTTTAAAGAAGTAACGAAATCTTCAAGTAAGCAAACTAATCATGGTGGCCGTAGTTCAGTTGGTTAGAGCGTCAGATTGTGGTTCTGAATGTCGTGGGTTCGAGTCCCACCTGCCACCCAACAAGAAGGAAGTTCTTATAAAAGGAACTTCCTTTTTTCATATATATATTCCCCAGTGGCTCGTCCGGTATATTAATCAGGCTCGACCAATATATTTACCGTACCTCCTATTAATATCATATGAGTATATACAGTATGAACAACAATAACATTAAAGGACGTTTTGCCCCTTCGCCTACAGGGCGTATGCACTTGGGCAATGTATTCAGTGCTTTGCTGTCATGGCTTTCGGCTAAGTCGAAAGGCGGAGAGTGGCTATTGCGTATTGAGGACATTGACCCGCAACGCTCTCGACAACAATGGGCAGACTTGATAATGGACGACCTTGAGTGGTTGGGACTGCAGTGGGATGAAGGACCTTATTATCAAAGCCAGCGTGGCAACATATACGAGCATTATCTGCAAATGCTTAAAGCGCAAGACATGACCTACCCATGCTATTGTACACGTGCCGATATTCTTGCAACACAGGCACCACACGAGAGTGACGGTAGAGTGGTATATAAGGGAACATGCCGTAATCTGCCATCTGGAATACACAGCGGTCCTGCGGCAATACGTATGAAGGTACCGCCAGTGGGCGAGGGAGTGATTAGCTTTACTGATGGTCATTATGGTATGCATACAGTAGACCTTGCTGTGCAATGCGGCGACTTTATAGTGCGCCGTAAGGATGGGGCATGGGCTTATCAGCTTGCGGTAGTAGTAGACGATGCATTGATGGGCATAAATGAGGTGGTGCGTGGGCGCGACCTCCTACTGTCGTCGCCACAACAGATATATTTGGCTAATCAACTTGGTTTTTCTTCTCCTGACTTTATACATCTGCCATTGTTGTGCAATACAGCCGGTCAGCGATTGTCGAAGCGCGACAAAAGTCTTGACATGGAATCGTTGCGCGAGCGTTATTCGGCAGAGCAGATAATAGGAATGCTTGCACATGCAGCCAGACTGACCCAGACATCAGCCCCGATATCGGCACAGGAATTGATTGATACCTTTGATTGGCGGAAGATAGGGACGGAAGATATAATCATTGACGTGGTATAAAAAAATAGAACGGAGCATCACTTTTGTGGTGTTCCGTTTTTGTGTTATTAGGAAAAATAGTACTTTTGCATTGTTGTTGATAACGTTTGCCAATGGCATATATTTAATAAAAAAGATTGTGTTAGATATGAAAAACAAGTCGTTAGCATTTCTATATCCGGTATTGATTGTTGCAGTGATGCTACTTTGGGCATGCGGCAACAAGAAGGATAATACCCCTAAGGCACCAGTTGCAGTATCGGTTGTTACGGTTGGCGGTACTGATAGTGGTGTTAGTAGCGAGTATGTAGGTAGTATAGTAGAGCGTTCGGGCACAGCATTAAGCTTTGAGGTGCCAGGCAATGTACTTAGACTTATGGTAGATCAAGGCGACCATGTGTCTAAAGGACAATTGCTTGCAACACTCGACCCTGTGACATTGCGCGACGCACATCAGCTAACGCTTACCACATTGCATCAGGCAGAAGATGCCTATCGTAGGTTTGAGCCTCTGCATAAGCAAGGAGTTGTGTCGGACATACGTTGGGTAGAGATACAAACAAAGCTTGAACAGGCACAATCGTCAGAACGTTTGGCACGTACCCAATTGCAACGCACATCGCTTGTGGCGCCTTTCTCGGGTGTTATATCCGAGCGTACAGCAGAGCGAGGTATGAATGTTATGGCAGGTCAACAGATATATAGACTTGTTGAAATATCGAGCGTAGACGTAAAGATGTCGGTGCCTGAGGGAGAGGTATCGTCTATAAAGGTGGGTGCAAGAGCCCGTGTAAGCGTAAAGGCAGTGGGTGGCAAGAGCTATGAGGCTGTGGTTAAGGAGAAAGGCGTTGAAGCTAATGCCGTATCGCATACATACAGCGTGAAGCTTGGCATAGTAAATAGTGACGGAAAACTTATGCCTGAAATGGTGTGCAGTGTAGAAATGGCAGAGGTGTCGCAATTGTCTGTTGGAACATTGGCAGTTCCGCTTAATGCCGTAAAGTTAGATTCTGACAACCGTCGTTTTGTATGGCTCGCTGTAGCAGGAAAGGCACATCAGCAGTATATAATCATAGGCAACTTTGTTGAAGGAGGTGTCATCGTAACCTCTGGACTAAAGGCAGGCGACAAGGTTATAACAGAAGGAAGCCAGAAGGTTAGCGAAGGCCAAGACTTAAGAATTAAGAATTAGGAGTTGTCAAGATGAAGAAGGATACAGATTTACACGAACATATACGTGCCAGAATAAAGCGTAAGCCAAATCGTTTGATGAAGCGCAGTTTTATAGAATCGGCAATGTGCTACCACAACATCATACTCCTACTTATGGGTATGCTTGTGGTAATGGGATTGGCTGGAATTGTGAATATGCCTAAACAGGAGATGCCAGTGTTTACCATTAGGCAGGGAGCCGTAGTAGCTGTATGTCCAGGCAGTACATCTCAGGAAATAGAAGAGCGTGTAACAAAACCACTCGAAGACTTTGTGTTTGGCTACAAGGAGGTGCGCAAGGACAAAACATACTCGCAGACTAAGGACGGAATGGCTATAGTATATGTGGAGTTGAACGCTGATATAGAAGACAAGGATGCCTTTTGGTCGAAGTTCAAGCATGGTCTATCGGCTTTTAAGATGCAGTTGCCATCATCGGTGGCTGCTGTTCAGGCTGTAGACGACATTGCAGAAACATCTGCATTGCTTATAACTATAGAATCGGGACAGAAGACCTATCGCGAATTGAGAGAATATCTTGACAACCTAAAGTCGCGCTTGCGCCGTATTGATGCCATTTCCAATTTGCGCACATACGGATTGCAGATGGAGCAGCTTACGGTATATCTTGACCAGCAAAAGATGGCAAAGTATGGCATTGGGTCGTTCACCATACTCAACTCGCTTGCCATGCAGGGATTGACAACTTATAGCGGATCGGTAGAGGATGGTTCTGCCACAGCGCCTATACACATCAACGATGCGTATAATTCGGAGCTTGATGTGGCAAACCAGATTGTTTATTCTACACCTACAGGCGATGTAATACGCCTGAAAGATGTTGCACGTATAGTGCGCGAATATCCACAGATGGACAAGTACATCAAGTCGAATGGCAAGAAATGTGTGTTGCTTTCGGTAGAGATGCGCCCTGGTAACGACATTGTAAAGATGGGTAGGGAAGTACGCAAGCAAATAGACGACTTTAAGCAAGAACTGCCAAACGAGGTGCGTCTAAGCATAATAACCGACCAAAGTAGGGTGGTGAGCGAGTCTGTTGTAAATTTTCTTCGTGAGTTGCTGATATCCGTTATATCCGTAATCATTGTCGTTGTGTTGCTTATGCCGCGTCGTGTAGCAGAAGTGTCAGCCATGTCGATACCTATAACCATATTTAGTTCGGTGGGCATTTTTTATATATTCGGTTTTGAGCTTAATACAGTTACACTTGCCGCATTAATCGTAACGCTCGGTATGGTTGTAGACGATTCGGTTGTTATCATAGACAACTATATGGAGAAACTTAGTCATGGCATGTCGCGATGGCATGCCTCGATAGCAGCACCACGCGAGTTCTTTATGTCGGTATTGTCTGCTACGTTGTCCATAAGCTTGACATTCTTCCCTTTCCTCTTCACTATGAAGGGCGAAATGGCCGACTTTGTTAAGTCGTTTCCGTGGGCAATGTTCATCATCTTAAGTGTATCGCTAACGGTATCGCTTATACTCACACCTTATCTTCAATACTCCTTTATACACGAGGGTATAAAGGAGAACAACGCAGCCAATCGTCGCCGTAAGCCACTCGACTATCTGCAAGCCGGATATACATGGTTGCTTACAAGATGCTTTCGCCATCCCAGACTAACATTGTTAGCAGGATTGAGTATTGTTGTGTTTGGAGTGATGTTGTTCATGATGGTGCCACAACGTATGATGCCACTTGAGGAGCGCGACCAGTTTGCTGTAGAGATATTTATGCCCAATGGCACTACAGTCCAACGCACAGCCGAGGTGACAGACTCGTTAGAACATATACTAAAACGAGATAAAAGAGTGACGGCTGTAACATCATTTATAGGACAGGGTTCGCCACGCTTCAACGTGACATATGCACCGCAGATAGGAGGCACTAACTTTGCACAGCTTATCGTAAATACTGTAGATAATGAGTCGACTGCAAAAGTGCTCGACGAGTATGCCGATCGTTATGCCCAGTATTTTCCCGATGCCTATGTGCGCTTTAAACAGATGGACTACAACAATGCAGCCTATCCTGTAGAGATACGTATAAGTGGCGATAGTCTTAATATATTACGTAAGGCTGCCGACAAGGTGGCTGCCTGCATGCGTGAGACAGAAGGCTTGCAGCTTGTAAGAACTAATTTTGAGGAGCCACAACCAGGTGTTAACATAACGCTAAACGAAACAGAATCGAACCGTCTCAGCATAAATAAGGCACTGCTTACGGCATGTCTTGCCGTGCATTATGGTCCTGGTGTGCCTATTACATCATTGTGGGAAGGCGACTATCCTGTAGGTGTTGTACTGAAAACCGACCATAAGGACAATAACCAGTTTACATCGTTAGGTAACGAATATATACCCGTTATGGGTGGAACAACATCGGTACCGCTACGACAGTTTGCCACTATAAAGCCCGACTTTACAGACGGTTGCATAGTGCGCCGTAATGGTGTGCGCACTATTTCGGTGGTGGCAGAACCTATGCGTGGCTATAATGCCGACCGTCTTGCAAAGCAAGTGGAGGCAAGTGTGGCTAAGTTGTCGTTGCCAAAGGAAGTAGAGGTGCATATGGGTGGAATGTTGGAGAAGGATACAGAGACGTTGCCACAGGTATCTACAGGTGTGTTGATAGCCGTGTTTATAATCTTCTTTATTTTGCTATTCCACTTCAAGCGCATATCCTTGGCCCTTGTCAATTTGTCGTCGATGTCGTTATGTGTGTTTGGCGCTGCTGTAGGACTGCTTATTACGGGTTATGATATGTCCATAACTGGTATTTTGGGAGTGGTAAGTTTGATGGGTATATTGGTGCGCAATGGCATTATTATGCTCGACTATGCCGAAGAGTTGCGTAGAGATAAAGGCTTGTCGGTGCGAGAAGCTGCCTTTCAGGCAGGCGAGCGCCGTATGCGTCCGATATTCCTTACATCTGCAGCAGCATCGGTAGGCGTATTGCCTATGATGCTCGAGAACAATACACTATGGTCGCCAATGGCAGCCGTAGTGTTCTTTGGCACGCTCATCTCCATGGTGCTCATTGCCACGGTGCTGCCTGTGCTGTATACAGTGGTGTTTGATAAGGGTAAGTAAGCTATAAATGTTGACTACGTTTAAAGATAATGGTCTGCGCCACTCCTCTTGCCGCAAGATATACAAGGAAGGCGAGCCATAAGGCATGGTTGTGCAGTTGATAACGCAATGATATGTATACGATGAAGAAGAGTAGGGCAGACAAGGCCGATGACAATAGCATGCCGCGTGTTGATGTGGTGCCAATGAACACACCATCCCATACAAAGGCAGCCATGCCGCATAACGGTATGAACACAGCCCAAGGCAGATAACTTGTTGAGGCTGCTATAACCTCAGCATCGTTGGTAAGCAATGATAGAAAGGCAGAACCGCCTATGGCATATACTAATGTATATATAGTAGACAGTGCTATGCCCCAACCAAACAGACGGTACAAGGTCTTGTTAAACTCCTGATGGTTGCCTGCACCATACAGTCGGCCACAAAGCGCCTCTCCTGCATATGCAAAACCATCCATAACATAAGAGAAGAGTGTGAATAGTTGCATAAGCAGAGTGTTGACGGCAAGCACAATAGTACCCTCGGCAGCTCCGGCAGAGAGGAAATAGAAGTTGACCGATACAATAAACAGTGTGCGCAAGAAGATGTCGCGGTTTACGGTGAAGAAGCGTTGCATGGCAGCACCATTGATAATGTTGTTCCAACGAATTCGATGGAACAACCGCTTGGCGTATGTATTGGTCCACAGCAATAGCGACACAACGATAGCAAACCATTGTGCTGTGAGTGTGCCAAGAGCCACACCCTCTATATTCATATCCAAAGCATAGACAAACAGTAGGCTTGCCACAATGTTTACCACATTTTGCAGTATGCTTATCATCATAGGCAGGCGGGTGTTCTGCATGCCTATGTACCATCCCGTAAGACTGTAAAGGCACAACATAGCCGGTGCGCCCCATATACAAATACTGAAGTAGGTGCGTGCAGCCAAAGCTGTTGGGCTGTCAGGATTGATAAAAGCCAAGGCAATATTGCAGATAGGAGTCTGTAAAAGGATTATAATAAAGGCTATGCCCAATGCAACGACGATGGAGCGTGCTAATAATGAAGCCACACCATCGAGGTTGCGTTGGCCATAGGCTTGAGATGTCATACCGCTCGTACCCATACGTAGAAAGCCAAAAATCCAATATATAACATTGAATATCATACTGCCTACAGCTACGGCACCTATGTATACAGCCGACCCCATATGACCAGATATGGCAGTGTCTACAAGTCCCAACAATGGCACCGTTATATTGCTGACAATAGACGGAAGAGCTATTTTGAGTATTTTACGATCGATAGATTGCATCATTGTGTAGCCTTAAACTTATGGGCTTACTTAATCTTGTCGAATCCCTCGCCGAATACGCCGTGACAGAAAGTCTGCGACACAAGAGCATCCGGATCTATTTCGTTGATAAGGTTGAACACATCCTGTGACTCGTATTTACGAGTAAGCACAATAAGCATTTTAACATCGTTTTGGCTATACCATCCCTTTCCGTCAACAACAGTAACGCCACGATTAACACGGTGATTGATAACATCGGCAATCTCCTTATGTTTCTTAGAGATGATAAGGAACTGCACGGTCTGTCGTGTACCGTTTACAATATAGTCGCATGTTACGGTAGCGGTGATAGTGAAAACAATACCGTATATGATGGTCTCCATACTGTGGAAGAGGATGTATGACGAAGATATGATGATACAGTCTACGAACTGCATGGCACGTCCAAAGCTGAGACGGAAGTACTTGTTGAGCAACATAGTGAGGATATCAGTACCGCCAGTAGAGCCATTGTGTGAGAATACAATGCCAAGACCTGCACCACAAAGAACGCCAGCGATTAGTACATGCATGAATTTGTCTTCGCCTGGAGTCATAATAGGAAATGTAGCAAAGAAAGGCTGCAATACACTAATCATGAAAGACAATATGCCTACACCAACGATTGTGCGCCAGAAGAATTGCTTTGTAAGTGCCGACATGGCAATGACAAGCATCAAGACATTAAGCGCAAGCACAGATGTACCGGCAGGGATGTTAGTGGCATAGTAGATAAGTGCCGATGCACCAGCCACACCGCCCATAACCAATTTCTCAGGCAATGTATATGCACAATAGCCTACGGCATAGAGAAAAATGCCGAATGTGATGAAGAACATGTCCTTGGCATTGCTTTTGAGGCTCTTGCCTGGGAGTTTTACTGTTGTTTTCTCCATTGTTTCTTTGATTTGATTTTAGTATGTTTAAGTGTATGTTATCTTTATATATTATATGTATAATCAGTGTAAAGCCTTTTCAAACTGTCCGCTTTGAGCAAAACTCAAGCCTTGTATCTTGTTTGTTGTATGGCGTGTGGAATACTTGAATGTAACACTCTTCTCGCCACTGAATGATGTCCAATGCAATGTCATGTCTACAGTCTTGCCACCAGTATCGGGCAGTTGGTCAAGTCGGAATGCTACAATACCGTCGCCCCAATATCCACCCTTTACACCTTGTGCGTCGTGAAAGAAAGTAAGGTCGTATGGATTTGCAGCGTTTGTTGCAGCAAGATTAACGTAATGTGGAGTGCCGTTGGCTGCCCATAATGTGCGGAAGTGTATGGTAAGATAGCCATCCTCGCTAACCGTCCAGTCGCGCATTATCTCTACAGGGTCCTTTCTTAAGTGCATTGCATCAGTCTCGCTGGTGGCAGGATATTCAATCATAGGCTTTGTAAGCACGCTGTCAATCCAGTTGATATATACCTCATAGTTGCGCTTGTCGGCAGGTTGTGTAAGCAGTCTATAGTTGACAAAAGCTCTTACCTCGCGTTTGCCATAAGGAGCAGCTTGCATGTTGGTAGCGGTTAGGCGTGTAGAATCGTCGAGTTGCATATAGAATGTAGAGCCGTCGGCAGATGGTTTAACCGTAACTATGGCATTAGGACGATTAAGAGGATATACCGGAAATTGGTCGTCGTCGTTATCGCAAGACGAAACGGCAACACTTGCGACAAATACTATCGTCGCAATGCAGAACAAGTGGACAGCCCTTAACAGGCTGGATGTATAACGATGTAATTGATGCATGGTGTAAATAAAGTTATATTAGATATTATATAAAGTTCAGGTACGAGCAAGTTCGTTGTCCATATTGTTGTGGCAAAGTTACAATTTAATATTTGAAAAAACAAGAAACAAGATATGGATTTTATATAATTGTCATCTATTCTTTTCTTTTGTCTTTATTGATGGTTAATATGGATAATTATCAATAAAAAGCCGTATTTGTTTTGTTGTTTTGCATATTTCCGCTATCTTTGTATATGATATGCTCAAATATCATGCAATATATCACCCCAGAAGCCATTATACGAGAAAACAGAAAAATTATAGAATATGAAAAGGTCAAGACTCATTTCATTGGTTGTAGCTATGCTCATGCCATTGGCAGCTATAGCCGACTCATATACATCCCTTTGGAAGCAGTTCGACTCTGCCATGCAGAAGGATCATCCACAGTCGGCACTCAAGGTGCTTGCCAAAATAACCGACAAGGCACAACGAGAGCATGAATATGGACAATTGCTTAAGGCACAGGTGTCTATTGCCGGATATGAGACAATGATGTCGCCCGACTCACTGTTGCCAGCTATAGAACGTCTTAAATATGCCGAACAGACTGCTGTAAGCAGTGGCGATAATGTGCTTGCCGCAGTTTATCAGTCGGTGCTGGGTTCGGTATATACCGACAATAGACGATTGCTTGATGACGGTGTAGATATAGGAAAGGAGTATTATGCCAAGTCTATGGCACATCCCGATGCACTTGCATCTGCCTATGCCACAGGATATGAGCCATTTGTGGTGGATGGTGTCGACTCCAAATACTATTATGACGACCTATTGCATGTAATAGGTATGCGTGCAGGCGACTATCGTACAATGCACGACTATTATGCATCGCATGGCAAGCGTGAGGGTGCATTGCTCACGGCGCTTGAGCTTGTAAAGAAGTCGCGCCGTGCAGGAGACGAGGGACGAGTGAAGAAGTCGAAGTACATAATGTCGCTTGACTCATTGGTGCGCCAGTATGGCGACCTCCTGCCATGTGGCGAGGTGGCTATAGAACGTTATGCTTATATGGAGAATGCCGAAGACATTTCGGCAGAAGAGAAGATGAGTTATATAAACTATGCCCTTATGAAGTGGGGGGCATGGCAACGTATGAACATTCTGCGCAATGCCCAACGTCGCCTTACCTTGCCTTCTTTCCATGCTTCGCTTGGTGGCGAAATAGCATTGCCTGGTGTAACACGTAAGGTGATGGTGATGGGGCTTAACAATATAGGGCAGATACGTGTCAGCGCCAGCCTCTTGAATATTGACGGCACAACCAATCTTGATCCCAGCAACGACAAGGATTATGCACGTCTTCGTCGACACATTGTTTCTACAGATCCGGTACTTACCGACGTACACAATTATGTAGGTATGCCGGCATACAAGACCATAAGCGACACCCTGGAAATAAAAGGGTTGCGCACTGGTATGTATCTTGTAGAGGTATCAACCGACAACGTAAGTATGCCGGTTGAGCGTCGTTTGCTGCGTGTAAGCAATCTATATCCTGTTATAGAGATGCTTCCTGGCAAGAAGTGTCGTGTGGCTGTGCTCAACGCCACAACTGGTACTGCCGTGCCGGGAGCAAAGGTTGATGTGGTAATGTCGATAGACCGCGACGGCAAAGAGCACGTTAAGACATTTACAACAGACGTAAATGGAGAGGCATATGTAGAGTATAAAGCCTCTGAGCCACGTGCATACCGTGTGTATACAGACGAGGACAAAGCTTTTCCGCGCACATCTATGGGAGGTCGTTTCTATTATTACGGTAACAAGTCAAATGTAACTCAGACCAAGATTTACACCGACCGCCGTATATATAGACCTGGTCAGACGGTGCATGCAGCAGCTATTGCCTATACATATAATAATAAGGTGTATAAGGGTGAGGCACTTTCGGGCAAGCAGATGACTATAACTTTGCGTGATGCCAATCGTAAGGAAATAGCCAAGCGTACTGTAACAACCGACGAGTTTGGTATGGCTTCTGCCGACTTTGTTTTGCCAGAGGGTGGCTTGACGGGTATATACACTTTGCGTAGCGACCTTGGCAATAACATCTACACTAATTTCTCTGTTGAGGAGTATAAACGACCAACATTCAAGGTAGATTTTGAGAAACCTCAAACCAAGTATGCTGTTGGAGATACAGTTCGCTTTAATGCCACGGCAAAGAGTTTTGATGGTGTGCCTGTTCAGGGTGCAAAGGCTGTTGTAAGAGTTGTGCGTCGTCCCTCAGTTTATTGGCGTTATGCCGATAACGACATCAAGAGCGAGACCGTTTTGGTAGATACTCTGCAAACATCAGCCGACGGAACCTTCACTGTTGCTGTGCCTATGGTTATGCCAGAGACCTACGACGAGCATCCCAAACGCTACTTCAACTTCGACATAACAGCCGATGTTACCGACGTTGCAGGCGAGACACGTCATGGCGAGACCTCACTTCCGTTGAGCGATTATCCTACTATGCTTACATGCGATATCCCGGAGAAGTCGTTGCGTGATAGTTTGACAACCATAACTTTTGCCTATCGCAACAATGCGGGCGAGCCAATAGATGGCATCGTGACTTATACTATCGACAACAACAGCTATACATGCAAAGCCAACACACCGGCAAAGCTCGATGCCGCAGCCTTAGCTTCTGCTCGTCATAATCTTATAGCTGTTTGTGGTACGGATACATTGACAACCTCGTTCGTTACCTTTACTTTGCAAGATAGTAAGGCACCTGTAGAGACACACGACTGGTTCTATCAGTCGGCAGAACAATTCCCTGCTGATGGCAGCCCAGTGTATATACAACTAGGTTCTACTGACAGCATACAGCATGTGGTATATACCATTATCTCAGGCGATAAGATAATAGAAGAAGGCAGAGCCGACCTACACAACGAGCTTCGCACACGTGCTATAAGCTATAAGGAAGAGTGGGGCGATGGTGTCACCCTGTCTGTGGCTTGGGTAAAGAATGGTCGGAGCTACAAACATACAGCTAAAATACAGCGACCATTGCCTGACACTCGTCTCAATATTAAGTGGACTACATTCCGCGACCGTCTTACTCCAGGACAGCGCGAAACATGGACGCTCAACATAACACGCCCAGATGGAACACCAGCACGTGCACAACTGCTTGCAACAATGTACGACAAGTCGCTTGACCAGTTACGCAGTCATAACATCTCGTTCAGCCTACCGGTATATGCCAATGTGCCTTGGTTGTCGTGGAACGGTGTATACAACCGTAACGTATATGCATACAGTGAGGCACCTATGCGATTCCTCAACGAGCGCTCGCTCGACTTCAGCCGCTTCTGTTATCAGTCTTTGTATACCAATTATGGCGAGGTGTTGATGGCTAAGGAAGAGCTTTCCGTGTCTCGTCCTATGTATGTACGTGATAATGCTGCATCACGAAAAGGCAAGAATAAGATATTCGCAGGTGTTATTGATACCGATCGTGTAGCCGATGAAGATGTTTCTGTCAATACATCTCGGATGTTGCCGGCGGTTGGTTCTGCCGATAAAGAAAGCTCAAGTAAAGTGCTAACCGAACAGGTTCGCGAGAATCTTGAGGAAACAGCTTTCTTCTATCCAGGCTTGATAAGCGACGACAAGGGCAATGTTTCTATAAACTTCACGCTGCCCGAAAGTGTCACAACATGGCAGTTGTATGGTTTGGCACACGATGTCCAGATGAACAGCGGCATGATATCAGCCACATCTGTAGCCAAGAAGACTGTTATGGTACAGCCTAATGTTCCACGCTTTGTACGTTCTACAGATAGTGGAATAATCTTGGCACGTGTATCAAACACGTCGGATAAACAGGTTGACGGCACGGCACGACTATCGTTTATCAATCCTGAGACAGGCAAGGAAGTATACCATGCCGACCACAAGTTCGTGGTCAAGGCAGGCGAGACCATAGCAGCCAACTTCGATTTTGACATGTCAAAGATAAAGAACGACGGACTGCTGATATGTCGCATCGTAGCTTCGGGACGTGGATATAGCGATGGCGAGCAGCATTATATGCCAGTTTTGCCCAGTCGAGTGTTGGTTACCAACACCATTGCATTTACTCAGAACGAACCTGGCACACTGCATCTTGACCTAAAGAAAATGTTTGCTGTAAATGATAAGAGCAATAAACTGACGGTGGAGTATACCAACTCGCCTGCTTGGCTTGTGGTTCAGGCTCTACCTTCGATGATTAATCCAGATGGAGACAATGCTATCTCGCTCGCTACAGCATATTATGCCAACTCTATCGGACGCCACTTGATGCAGTCTACACCAGTAATCAAGCAGACAATGGAGTTGTGGAAGAATGATGCATCGCAGAATGGAGGCTCAACATTGCAAAGTGCATTGCAGAAGAATGAAAGTTTGAAGCAAATAGTACTTGCAGAGACACCATGGTTGCTTGACGCAGACCGCGAATCGGAACAGAAACAACAGTTGATGGGCTACTTTAATGAGTCGCAAATCAATTACCGTCTTGCCGACAACCTATTGCGTCTTTCGCGTTTGCAGAATGCTGATGGCTCGTTTGCATGGTGGAAAGGAATGGAAGGTTCGCCTTATATGACGATGTCGGTTCTACAGACTCTGACCCGTCTTAACCATATGGTTGGCGAACAGAATGAAACCAAGACCATTGTACGTACCGCATTTGCCTATATGGACAAGCAGATGGCACGTGAGGTGAAGGAAATGAAGAAGATAGAGAGCGAAGGCAAAGTTAAGAACGTGCGCCCAAGCGAGCTTGCTGTACAGTATCTTTATGCCTCTACACTTGCAGGACGAGATATGCAGCAGTCGGCAAAGCGCAATTTCGACTACCTTATATCACGTCTTGCTGCACAGAACACCGAATTCTCTATATACGGCAAGGCTGTGTCGGCTGTTGTGTTGGCGGGAAATAATCATCGCAAGCAGGCTGCCGACTTGCTGGAAAGCATACGTCAGTACACAGTATACAAGGAGGATATGGGTCGATATTTCGACACACCTAAGGCCCTTTACTCATGGTTCGACTATCGCATACCGTCGCAGGTAGCTGCTATTGAGGCATTAAAGGCTTTGCAGCCAAACGATGCCAATACTATTTCGGAAATGCAACGTTGGCTGTTGCAATCTAAGCGCACACAGGCTTGGGATACACCGCTCAACTCGGTCAATGCTGTTTATGCCTTCTTGGATGGTAATATTTCTTCGCTTACCGAGAACGCAGGACAGCCTGCAGTGATAAAAGTAAACGGACAGAAGTTGGCTATGCCTAAAGCCACAGCAGCACTTGGTTATGTAAAGTCGGCTAAGACGGGCGATAATATGCGCTCGCTAACTATAGAAAAGACGTCTACCGGTACATCTTGGGGTGCTGCTTATGCTCAGTTTATGCAGCCAACAGCCGACGTTGCTGACGCAACAATGGGCATGAAGGTGCTGCGTGATGTGCTTAAGGATGGTGCAAAACTTGACAATGGCAATGTACGGCTTAATGTAGGCGACCGTATTACGGTACGTCTAACAGTGATTGCCGACCGCGACTACGACTTTGTTCAGCTGTCTGACCACCGTGCTGCATGTCTTGAGCCGGCACAACAGTTGTCTGGATATGGTTATGGATATTATTGTCAGCCTAAGGACAATGCCACAAACTACTTCTTCGCACGCCTTGCCAAGGGCAAGCATGTTGTGGAGACAACCTATTATGTAGACCGTTGTGGCATCTACCAAACTGGTACATGCACCGTGCAATGTGCTTATTCGCCAGAGTTTATGGCACGTACCAAGGCTGTGACATTGAATGTTAAAAACAATTGATATATAGAAATATGAAGAAACTATTTATATCTGCATCTCTCTTCTTGGTGGCACTCGCTGCGAGTGCTCAGAAGATAGTGACAGCCAATACTATTGTCGACTGCGGACAGACTGTCTATCAGTCGCCGGCAACTGCCGAGTTTGAAGTAATAAACAAGGGCAATCGTCCAACGCGCATCACTGATATTCGTATGAGTTGCGGTTGCACCGATGTGGAATATCCTAAGGGAACGATTCCTGCCGATAGCAAGTTTATCGTGCGTGTTACATACGATGCACAGACAATGGGACGTTACGACAAACTTGTGGATATTTATACCGAGGGCAACGACGAACCGCTGCTGTTGCGTATGCGTGGACAGGTGGTTAGAGAGATTGTTGACTTTGGCGGCAAGTACGACTTTATGCTTGGTAATATTCAGAGCGATTGCAATGGCATAGAGTTTGACGATGTAAACCGTGGTGAGCGTCCGCAGAAGAAGATACATATACGCAACACTACCGATGAGACTATACAGCCGGTTGTTATGCACTTGCCCGATTACCTTACTGCTGAGGTTTCGCCTTCGAAGATAGCTCCACAACATAGTGGTGTTGTTACCGTAACGCTTAATTCTAAGCGTCTGAAGGATATGGGACTGACACAGACTTCAGTATTCCTTGGTGCATTCTCTGGCGACCGTGTAAGTCATGAGAAAGAGCTTGAGGTATCGGCAGTGCTTTTGCCTAAGTTTGACAATCTTACAGCATCGCAGCTTGCCAATGCTCCACGTATGAATCTGTCGACCACAGAACTTAATCTTGGTGCCTTCAACGGCAAGAAGAAGCTTAAGGGTGAGATTATCATACGCAACGACGGTAAGAATACGCTTAAAATAAAGAATCTGCAGATGTTTACAGTAGGATTGCAGGTGTCGCTAAACAAGCAGAACCTAAAGCCGGGTGAGACTGCCAAGCTTAAGATTACTGCTGAGCAGCGTCAGCTCAAGAATGCACGCTCTAAACCACGTGTACTCATGATAACTAACGACCCTAATCTGCCAAAGGTTACAATTAAGATTATTACGGAGTAGATAAAGTCATATCAACGACATTATTAACAATATGAACAAAGATTTGACAATCGAGATAGACGAAGGCAGCGGGTTCTGCTTCGGTGTTACCACAGCCATCAAGAAGGCAGAAGAAGAGCTGGCAAATGGTACCCAGCTCTATTGCCTTGGCGATATTGTGCATAATGGTATGGAGGTGAAACGTCTGCACGAACAAGGCCTAACAACCATTAATCACGATGAGATGAGCCAGCTGCATGGAGTTAAAGTGTTGTTGCGTGCTCATGGCGAACCGCCTGAAACATATGCAATGGCACGCAACAACGGCATTGAGATAATAGATGCTACATGTCCGGTAGTGCTTGCCTTGCAGCGCCGTATAAAGCGACAATACGATACCAATCCCGATGCGCAGATTGTTATATTCGGAAAGCGTGGTCATGCCGAAGTGCTTGGTCTTGTAGGGCAAACAGAGAGTCGTGCCATAGTTGTGGAAAAGGTGGATGATGTGGAACGTCTCGACTTCTCGCGCGATATCTATCTTTACTCGCAGACTACCAAGTCGCTCGACGGATTTCATCGTGTTATAGACTATATTCAGCAGCACATACAGCCAGGGGCTACGTTCAAGAGCTTTGATACCATCTGCAGGCAAGTGGCTAACCGCATGCCTAATATTGCCGCCTTTGCGTCCAAGCACAATCTGATATTGTTTGTGTCGGGACGTAAGTCGAGCAATGGCAAGGTGCTTTTCAAGGAGTGTCATACGGTCAATCCTAACAGTTATCAGATAGAAAGTCCTGAGGAGATAGACAAGGCGTGGTTTACGGATGACGTGCATACCGTTGGCATTTGTGGAGCTACAAGTACCCCTAAGTGGCTTATGGAGCAATGTCAGCAAAGGATATTGAGTTTTTGATAGCAAGAAAACATCTTTGACAGCAAGCAAAAACATGTTTGATAGCAAGCATAGATACATTTGATAGCAAGCATAGATACATTTGATAGCAAGCATAGATGCATCTTACTTATATAAATAGATTGGTTTAAATATAAAAGCGGCACAACCTATATAGGTTGTGCCGCTTTTGCATAGTATGCTCGGCACGAGCATTGTCTAACGGGTGCAAGTCCCGAGTAAGCCCTAATAGCGGGAATTACATAGCCAAGGGCAAGGGTGTCCATCGTGAGTTGGAACCTGAAAGAAGCCGGCGGCAAACATCTGACCTAACGTACAGAAACTTCATACAAGGCATATGACCGTGGGTAAGGTTGCTACCCAGACCAAAGCCCTATAGCTATTCGGAACGGTTGGTGTAAATGAAGTAGGTATAAGATGGAAAGACAATGTTCTTATCCGAGGAGGTCTCACGGACGCTTCAAATAGTTGTTCTTACGAAAGAAGCGGAGTAAAGCTTGCCGTGAGAAGTCAGCAGACGCCATAGTAGTGCAATACTCGATAACGTTGCACGAAGGGCAGAACCTAACAATCAAGCGATAGTAATTGAAACATACCTTATGAAGGAAAGAATGCAGAAAACATTATCCCAAGTTAATGGCTGCCCCCAAAGAGATAGGTCGGAAACTGAATGGTATGGGGGAGTGCAGACCTTCATGTGGATGTGTGAAGACAACATCGTGGAAGTACCATTCGATAAGGAACACCTTTTCGAGCAAATCCTCAGTCCTTCAAATCTCAGCCGAGTCTACAAGGCAGTGATGAGAAACAAAGGCTGTGGTGGTATCGACAATATGTCGTGTGAGCAACTGCTCACATGGCTCTTGACCAATAAGGATGAACTCATCCGTTCCTTGATGGACGGTTCTTACCGTCCGAACCCAGTGAAAAAGGTAGAAATACCTAAGGACAATGGCAAGATGCGCCTGTTGGGAATACCTACAGTTGTAGACCGTTTGGTGCATCAACCAAGTACTGACTCCCATCTATGAGAACCAATTCTCTAAGACGAGCTACGGCTTCCGTCCGAGAAGAGGATGCCATGACGCACTACGAGGAGCGCAAAGGATAATCAACGAAGGCTACATATATGTAGTAGACCTTGACCTTGAACGCTTCTTCGATACCGTGAGCCATAGCAAACTCATAGAAAATCTCTGGAATAACCTCGAAAAACGGGAGAAATGCAAGTCCAATCCGCAAGGCGGATGATGCAGCCACCGAAAAAGAAAGGGGGATTTCATCTGTAATATGCACGTCCGCTCTCCCAAGGTATTTAGACAGAAATACCATAGCTCTATAGGGCGTTTTCTTCACGCATTACTCCGTAACGCTAAAAACACCCTATCGAGCCAAAGGGAAATCCCTTTGGAAACCCTGTGCAAACGAGAGCAGAAGCCAAACTCGTCTGGATTATGCCGAGTGCTGCAATGGTTCATTTGCATAATAAACCCTGTGAGCCGATGCCACAGGCAGAGAGAAGAAACATAACGATAACCGCAAAAACAGTAATGATATGGGATATTTTTCATTGGACATTAAGAAGGCAAAGGGTACATCGGACACCACGCAGTCCGACCATATAGAGAGAAAGATAATGCCTAAAAACGCAGACCCGACAAGAACACATCTGAACATGGTGCTTGTCGAATACCCTGATGGCGTTCATGGCAGGGATGAAGCGATTGCCCACAGGCTGAACACGGCAGGCATCAGACGGAAAATCACGCACGACCAAGTCCGCGTTGTCCGGGTGGTTTTGTCGGGTACGCACGAGGATATGATGAACATACAGGAAAAAGGAAAGCTCGACGAATGGTGCAACGACAGCATCCAATGGCTGCAAGCCACATTCGGCAAAGACCATGTGGTTGCCGCCCATCTGCACATGGACGAGAAGACTCCGCACATCCACGCAGCCGTTGTTCCTATCGTGACGGGTGAAAGGCGCAAAGCCAAGAAAGAACAGACGGACGGTAAGCGCAAGTACCGCAAGAAAACAAATTCCGTCCGTTATCGGGACTTGAAAAAGAAAAATGAAACCCTTGAAACCGAAACCAGACTGTTACAGGAGAAGAAAGCCGAGGCGCAGGAGGAACTGAAACAGGTAAAAGCGGAAATCCCACCGACAAGCTCAAAAGCGCAGCCACCGATACGGCAACCGCCCTTGCAAGCAGTGTGGGTTCTCTTTTCGGAAGTGGAAGAATGAAATCGTTGGAACGCAGGAACGAGGACTTGCAAGACCGCATCCTTGAACTTGAAGACGAAGCCCGACAACGGGAACGGCAACAAGCCGAACAGATACAGGGGATAAGAAACGCTTACGAGCAACAGCACCGCAAGCTGTCGGAGTTTACGGATTTTGTCAGACGCTATTTCCCGTATGTGGAGAAGCTGATGCCTGTAATAAACTTCCTGCGTGACCGATTGGGGTTCAATGACGGAATAATCAGAAGACTGTGCGAGTTCAAGGAGGTCGGGATAAAAGGCGAACTCTATTCTTCCGAATTTAACCGAAGTTTTGATACCCGACACTCCGTCTGTTCCATCAGACAGGACGAAAACGGTAGATTCGATTTCAAGATAGACGGGGTTTCACACGTGAACTGGTTCAGAAAGAAAATGAATGAGTTTAGAGAAGCTATCGGAATACCGTAACCAAGACAGAATAGGAGTATGAAACTGTAAATCAAAAAAATCCGTGATGTTTGAATGGCAGATCACGGATTTTTCTTACCTTTGTATCGGATTGAGGTAACTCTTTCCAAAACATATTAGATAAGAAAGAAGCGTTATGCGCATCAAGTATTTGGAAACGTAGAAAATTTTCAAATTGCATACTCAGATGGCATAGTGGTTCTCACGCTATAGCGTGGGCTGCTATTACTACATCTGTATGCAAGGTTTCCTACGACCTCCAAGTAAAGACGTGGCTGTGCAGTTCACGCTTTATATATTTATAAGTAAGAATTATGGATTCAGAAAAAAAATGGGGTTGTATTGGATATGCCCTACTAGCACTTATAACTTGTGGACTTACTCAAGGTTTTAAAGTCGTATGCATAATTATAGGAATTTTAATAGCCATTCTTATAGCTTTTATATTTATATCAAATTTATCAACTAAGCGTTTAATAAAGAAATTTAAGCATCAAAAAGATATATATCCTAATGCATACTCTTTCTTTCGAAAAGAATTACGAATATTCCAGTCTGAAAACAATCTTACAAAACAAGATATAAATAAATTCCTCTCATTTCCTAAAGTTGAATGGGAAAAGAGAGAAAAGCTCGAATTGGAAAGAATACAACGAGAAAAGCAGGTATCAACTGAATATAATATGATTAAAGCCAACTATTCAGATGGACTTACTTGTTGGCAAAAAGAACATCCTTCTGCAAACAAATCAATAATAATAAGTAATATTACGGAAATAATAGATTTCGATAGGCGGCAAAAAGAGTTTTTAAGTACCGAAGAATGGGAAAAGGCACAAATAGCTTTTAGTAAGTTATGTCGTAGCAAAAAATCTACAACGCCACATTCTGGTTGCTATTTTTATAACATGAATTTTCAAAAAACCGACTATAAAGGAAATATCATACAAGGAGAATATCGCATATGGCAATTCTTTTTTTCAAGTTTTTGCACTGCAACCGATTTAGATTACACTCATTTTAAACAGACGCAAGAGAATAACATTAATATAGATAAATATAAGGAGGGAAAAATAAATACCCCTTCTTATATCAACATAGAGATTAGTAACTTTATAAAATCATTGGGTGTCCCTGTGCAAGTAATCGCATATGGAGCTGAATTCGATGAAAATCTTCAAGTTCAGTTTTTAACTCTTGATTTGGCTGTACTTGGATTTCAATCATGTGCTCTCCATCATATAGATAAACTATCTTCAAACTATGTTGTTATTATTGATGGAGTAACAACACAAGACTTGTTTGTAAAAAGATGCGAATCTGTAATACAGAAATTTAAGCATCAAAAGCCCTGTATTGTTTATATTTCTTTAATGAAAGAGTTTTCTCGGGAAGAGATGCAAAAACTCATTGATAAAAAGAACATAGAAGTGCAGCAACAAAAACAAATAAAAGATGAAATCAATTCTATTTCTAATGCATTAAAGTCTGCTGATATTGAGACGGCAAAAGAAAAAGTCAAGAAGGTTAAAGATTTTGCTTTGTCTAAAAGCGTAGATAAAGAATTGATAGATGTCATTTGCAAAACAGAGAAAAAAATAGAAAGTGATTATGCTGTTGGAGTGGTTGATGATTTTGATGTTCAATATGTTGATTATTTGATGCCATCAGTTGTCCAAGATAAGAGTAACTGGAAATATCCAGTAACTAAATATCCTGAAGATGGCTGTATTGTTTTTCCATACAGAAGAAAAGCTATAGCAAGAAGAGGGTTCAGTGAAGCTAAATTCCAAAATTATCTACAAGATACTATCAGGGGATGTGATTTACTTATACTCGGTGATTGCAATATACTTCCTGTAGAAGATAACAGGCCTTTTGAACCAGATATAGCGATTATATGCAAAAAGCACCCATCTATAAGAATAGACATTGAAATAGACGAACCATATGCTGCATTTACACGAAAACCTATACATTATATAGGATGTGGGGATGATTTTCGTGATGCACTTCTGAATAATATCGGATGGATTGTTATTCGTTTTACTGAATATCAAGTTTTTTCCAATCCTAAGGGATGTGCGGCTTTTATAGCACAAGTTCTTCATTATATACAACCCTCTATGGTTTTACCAATCGATTTTCTCTCATGTTCTACTCCAAAGGAAATTGAACGATGGACAGAAATCGAAGCCAAAGTTATGGCAAGTGAAAATACTCGCGAGAAATACTTGAACCATGAATTTGGTATTGTTGACAATGAGAAACTTGAAATTGCAGACATAACACAAACGGAAAAAGAAAGGGTTTGTGCCAAGAGAATGAAACCATTGGTGTTTTCTTCAAATAGAAAAG
The DNA here is from genome assembly GCF_900290275.1 of Prevotella merdae. Lineage (GTDB taxonomy): Bacteria > Bacteroidota > Bacteroidia > Bacteroidales > Bacteroidaceae > Prevotella > Prevotella merdae. Next base: position 22,121 of record NZ_LT985327.1, on the reverse strand, counting down.
TAAACTATAAAATAGGAGAACCTGTTTTTTGCGAAAAAGACGTTCATATTCAATTCTATCCACAAGAACATATTTATCTATATGATGGACAGGAACAATTTATTCCTGTCAGCAGTGTGATATCTTGTTTCTTTAAGCCATTTGATTCATACTATTGGTCAGAATATAAAGCTAATCAACGAAATATATCACAAGGACAGATTCTTGAAGAATGGGATTCAAAAGGTGCGTGTTCACGTGATGTCGGAACTTTTATGCACCAACAAATAGAAAACTATTATAAGGGACTTCCATATCAACAAGAATTCTCTTTCAAATATGACGGAAAATATGTTCACATAGAAGAACAAATTTCTCTTGAACTTGAATATATGCAATTCATAGAGTTTCTCGAAAACCACAAATTTAAACCGTTTAGAACAGAATGGGCTATATATGATGACGAACTAAAAATTGCTGGTACAATAGATATGATACATAAACGTGGAGATGTTTTTGACATATATGATTGGAAACGTAGTCATCGCATTGTCGATTTTTGGGGTAAACCGATTGCGGTAAACAACTATGGCGAGAAAGGGTTAGGTGAACTCAATCAAATTGAGGATACGCCATATTGGCATTATTGTATTCAACAGAACCTATATCGCTATATTCTCGAAAGAAATTATGACATAATTATCGAAAAGATGTATCTTGTGGTTTTCTGTGATGATACAAATGAATACAGAAAATTGGAAGTGCCACGTATGGATGAAGTCATAATTTCTATAGTAAAATCCTGTAAGAACGGGACTGTTAAGAAGCGGTTGATAACATTACAGGGAGAAAATCTATCATAACATTGATAATTAAGTTTTTTGTATGGAAGATAATTATTACATCAAAACTCTCCTTGAGAAAATTGAGTCTGCTGACCCAAAATCGTTCAGTCAATTTGCACATGAACATCCCATTTGTTTTCAAGAGAAAAAGGGCAATTGGCTCTTTCCTATGATGTTTGATTTTTATGTGAATAAAATACACAATGAGTATATCATATCTTTACTTAAAGAGTTGGGACTGTATCTACATAATAAATGTAAGAATTATGAAATGTCTGAAATTACTATGATTGATAGAAGTTTGTGCATAGATGATTCGTTTGTGGATAATTATGTCCTCAAAGTTCAAAATGCACAAAATGACAAGCCTAAATTCAAAGATTTAAATTCTCCTTGGCGTACAAGGGGAATTTCATTAGCATTATATGAAATTCCTACTTTTGTATTAAATTCTATCATATTTGAATTTAAAGATACAGAGCATCCATATATACTTGCTGATATAGCAGGTATGTATATGTATGGGCAAAAGTTCGAAGAAGGGCTAAATTATCTTTATCGAAGTATAAATCAACTTACAATGTTCCCGAATCGATATTGGAATAGTGATTATGGATTAGCTGGGGCAGCAAATACTTTTAGATTATTATTATTGATGTGCCCTAAAAACCATATGGAACTATATAGAAAGATTTATTCATATGATTATCTATATTTGACAAAATTAGCCTGTACAACAAATGATGAAATCTTTCAACAGGAAGCTTATGTAAATAGGGCATCTATTGCTATGGATTCTATGGCAAGGTATATAATTCCAATAAATATCAATCCTGACTTGTTGTACATTTCAGATATGTACTTTGCGCATTATTGTAATGAATTAGCAACCCAAATATCAATATCTTCGGGATGGAAGTATAATATGAAATCACTTACCTATTATCAACACGCATCTATTAAACCTAATGATACGGGAGGATATGTTGATATTGAAGAAAAAACATATAATGAAATTGTATCAGCAAAACACGAGCAGGCAAAATCAATAGCTTTGTTGTTTTATACAGGAATCTGTGCGGAGGATGGCAAATTAACAAGTCGTAATATTGAATCTTTATTTAAGATATTACAATATGAATGTAGGTACAATTACAAAGAAACAAGAAATAGAGTGTTAAACTTTAAATCATACAAATAACATGGATTTTTTTGAATTTTTATTCGGTAAAAAGGAAGATAAAAATGTGAGTTCACAATCATCTTCAAGTGTAAACAATTGTAAGTCTGAATCTACGATAAAGTCAGTTCTGCAATCAGAAGCTCCATCTATGGACCCTATAGAACAATATGTAAAGGAAAGTGTAACAGACCTGAAAAAACACATGCCTCTTAATACAAAAGACCTTGAAGCAGAAGCTATTTATCTTGCAGCATATCTTTATCTGAAAGGTTCTTATCAGATTGACTTTGAATTAGATTACTTCTCGGAAGGTCTTATTGATAAGATTCCATCAAGAAACTTCAATGTTGCTGATAAGGTGTTTTCATACATGGTAAAATATGGAGAAGGACACTATGGAGTAGAAGAACGGGATTATGGTATTAATGGTTATAAAATGAATATTCAAATGTGTTCTGATTATGGTAGTTATGTGAAGAGCTATTTTATAAGAGCACATAAAATCGGTTCAGGGCAAGATTATAATCACTTTAGTTCACCAAGAAACTGTTTATGGAGAAATGGAGAAAAAACTATAGATAGTCCAACCCAACGAGACATCTACTACAAATTTAGCAAGGGCACGTTTTAATTTATGATACCACCATACAATCCTCTTGTTGTAGGACGTGTAACAAAACAAGATGAATCAACTCTACGTTGTGAATCAAATGATGGAAGAAGAACATTTGTTTTCCACTTTAATGGCGCATTAAAGCCAAGTTGTTTGGATTATATAGAGATGTATCGAAATGATAAGGGAGATATGGTTTCTTATCACAAAGAATAGCCTTTAATACATTTTTTCTATATCAAAAGAAATTAGACAAATATTCAAGTGCTGTACTATCTAAGGGACATAATAAATAGTACAGTGCTTTTTATATATAAGTAAAATTCGTATCTTTGCAACAAACTAAGAGTTCCTTGTAAGCAATTCAAGGTAGAACGCAGCAGATTGCACAGTTGCCAAGTCATTACCTCAAAAATGGGTAATTCTCCCAAAGTCCTTTGTATAAGGCACTAACGAAAGTTTTCCAGAATTAAACAAATTCTCAGCCGTACGATAAAAGACGGCAGAGTGGTCAGTCTTATACACAAATATCTCCGAAGTGACGTAATGAACAAAGGTTTGTTTGAAGCGAGCGAGGAAGGAACTCCTCAAGGCGGACCTCTAAGTCCATTGTTGAGTAATATAATGCTCAACGAATTGGATAAAGAACTCGAACGCAGAGGACTCCCCTTTGTGCGTTATGCCGACGACTCGATGATATTCTGCAAGTCCAAAAGGGTTGCAATGCGAGTAAAGGAGAGTATAACCCAATTTATAGAGAATGCTCTATATCTCAAAGTCAACAAGGAGAAGACTATAGTGTCGTATGTGCGAGGAGTAAAATACCTCGGCTACTCCTTTTATGTGATGAAAGGCAAATGCTAACTCACGGTACATCCAAAGTCCAAAGCCAAGATGAAGTCGCGACTAAAAGAACTGACAAGTCGCAGCAACGGATGGGGATATGCCAAGAGAAAGCAAAAGCTGAAAGAATACATAAGAGGGTGGGTAGGCTATTATCACCTTGCTAATATGAAGCGTCTCTTGCTTGAAACAGACGAATGGTTAAGACGTAGAATACGCATGTGTATATGGAAAGCTTGGAAGAAAGTCAAGACAAGAGTGGCAAACCTCATTAGATGCGGTATTAATGAATACCAAGCATATGAATGGGGTAATACTCGCAAAGGCTATTGGCGTATAGCTGATAGTCCTGTATTGAAGAGGGCGATAAATAACGATAATCTGCGCTCCGCAGGGTATGCTACTTTAATGGAGGCGTATCTCGAATGGTATCCAAAATAGGAACCGCCGTATGCGGAACCGCACGTACGGTGGTGTGAGAGGTCGGAAAACGAAAGTAGGAAGAAAACTGCTTCGTTTTCCTCCTACTCGATTGTTATCTATAATTTAGAACTTAGCCATCTTTATAGCGTCAATAGCGCATTCGTCGCCCTTGTTGCCATATTTGCCGCCACAGCGGTCGAGAGCCTGTTGCTTGTCGTTAGTGGTAAGCAAGCCATATATAATAGGTATCTCGCTTGTTGTATTGAGACGTGCAATGCCATAAGTTACACCCTGGCAGATATAGTCGAAGTGAGGAGTCTCGCCACGAATAACGCTACCCAAAATAATAACAGCGTCGTATCCGCCATGCAATACCATCTGGTGAGCGCCGTATACCAGCTCAAAGCTTCCCGGAACAGTCTTTACATGGATGTTCTCAGGCAGTGCGCCATGCTTCTCAAGAGTCTTAACAGCTCCGTCAAGCAGTGCGCCAGTTATCTCAGGATTCCATTCGGCTACAACAATGCCGAAGCACATATTGCTTGCATCAGGAATGGAAGCGAAGTCGTAATCAGAGAGATTGTGAAGTGCTGTTGCCATATTCTTATTATTTCTCTGCTACACGCTCGATGTACTTGTCGATTTCAGACGACTGTACAACCTGTGCGTTTACATACTTCTTCTTGATGTCCTGGTAAATCTTCAAAGCCTCGTCGTTCTTGTTGGTCTTCTCCAGAAGCTGAGCAGCCTGAATGAGGAATGTAGGAGACAGACTGTTGTTGGTGTCGTCAGCAGCCTTGCTGTCAGCCATATCAGCAGCCTTCTTGAGTGTGCTAATTGCCTTGTCGATATTGCCAGTATTGGCATATGCGTTGCCAAGTGCAGCTACAGCGGCAGGGCTAATCATAGCGTCGCTCTTTGTAGAGAACTTCTCAAGATAAGTAACAGCCTCAGTCCACTTGCCAAGGTTGGCATAGCAAAGACCTGCATAAAGGTCGGCAAGGTTGGCAGCGTCAGTTCCGCTATAGTCGCTTGCTATCTTTACAAATCCAGCATAGCTTGCGCCGTCACCGTTAAGAGCCTTGTCAAACTGCTCCTGGTTGAAATACTCCTGACCCTTAGCGAGGGCGGTGCTTGCCTTTTCCTCACGTGGAGCCTTAACGAAAGACTGATAGAGAAGCAAGCCTGCAATAGCTACGATGATAGCTACTACTGCGATGATTATCTGCTTCTTAAACTTAATGATGAATGCCTCGGTGTTGTTGGAGTTCTCTACATGAGTGTTTGCTCCAAAGTCAATTTTGTTTGCCATTTATTTATTTTAATTTTAATTTACTTGGTATCTTGCCTTTGCCCTTGGTTTGAGGTGTTGTTAATGACCTTGGGCTGTAGGCATAAATGCTTGGCAAAATTACTCAATTTATCTCATATATTGAAATTTATACTATCTTTTTTTCTTTTTCCATAATAAATGGGGTAACTTTGCAGACTGATAAGTTGACAGAACTATGATACTGAAGAAAATATCCATACTAAATTTCAAGAATATACGTGAGGCTTCGCTTGAGCTTTCGCCAAATCTCAACTGTTTTATAGGTCATAACGGCGAGGGTAAAACCAACTTTCTGGATGCTGTCTACTACTTGTCGTTTTGCCGTAGCGCCTTCAATCCTGTAGATTCACAGGTTATAATGCACGACCAAGACTTCTTTGTAGTGGAAGGATTCTATGAGAATGAGGCATCCGACCCTATCGACATCTATTGTGGAATGAAGCGCGGCACTAAAAAGCACTTTAAGCGAGACAAGAAGGAGTATAAGCGCTTGTCGCAGCATATCGGACTTATTCCGCTTATCTTTGTATCGCCTTCCGACCAAACCTTGATATCAGGTGGCAGCGAGGAGCGTCGCCGACTAATGGATGTTGTTATATCGCAGTATGACAATGGGTATATTGAGGCTCTTAACAGATATAACAAGGCTTTGCAGCAGCGCAATGCTCTGTTGAAGATGGAACAGGAGCCTGATGCTGCTCTATTGGATATATGGGAACAGGAGATGGCTCGGCACGGTGAGCGTATCTTCAATGCACGACAGGATTTTGTTGAAAAACTTATCCCAGTGTTTCAGAATATATACAATCATGTGGCGGATGGACATGAGGAGGTGTCGCTTAAGTATATATCGCATGCACAGCGTGGTGCCTTGATAGACGTAATACAACGCGACAGGTATAAGGATCGTGCTGTGGGCTATTCGCTTCATGGCGTACATCGCGATGATCTTGAGATGATGCTTGGTGGATATCAGATGCGACGTGAGGGTTCGCAAGGTCAGAACAAGACTTTTGTGCTTGCCTTGAAGCTTGCACAATTCGATTTCCTTCGTCGCACAGCATCTCAGACAACACCTTTATTATTGCTCGACGACATCTTCGACAAGCTTGACGCTCATCGTGTGGAGCAGATTGTTAAGCTTGTGTCGGGTGATGGATTCGGACAAATATTCATTACCGATACCAACCGCGACCATCTCGACCAGATACTGCGTAGTGTAAGCTACGACTATAAGCTGTTTGAAGTGGAGGAGGGAGAGATTAAAGAGAAATAATATGTTTAGACGTGAAGTGAAATCAATCAGCGACTTGCTGAATATGTACTTGCGCCGTGAGGGGCTTGAAACGCCTTTATTGCAAAAACGTGCCATTGACGCATGGGACAATATAATGGGCGCAATGATAACAAGATATACTGGCGAGAAGTTTATCAAGAACCAAACCTTGTATGTGAAAATCACCAATCCGGCTTTGCGTCAGGACCTCTCCATGATGCGCACGCGCATTGTGCAGCGCATAAACCAGGCTGTAGGAAGTCAGGTTATAACCGATGTCAAAGTGTATTAGGCATTGTTTGTGTAACAAAAAATATTCCCCAAAGGCAACTAACCTTTGGGGAATATTTAGTATATTTGCAACTATAGATTCAAATACAGCATATTATGGAAGAGAGATACTTAAATCCACATACCGACTTCGGCTTTAAAAGACTATTTGGTTCGGAGTTTAATAAGGAATTGCTTATTAGTTTTCTTAACGCTATGTTCCTTGGAAAACAGGACGTTAAGGATGTTACTTATCTCAACTCAGAACAACTCGGTGATCGTTCGGATGCAAGGCGGGCAATATTTGATGTATATTGTGAGAACCAAAAAGGAGAGAAGTTCATCGTTGAGATGCAGAATGTGTATCAGGAGTTTTTCAAGGATAGAACCATCTTCTATTCCACTTTCCCTATACGTGAACAAGCTCAACGTGGTAGAAATTGGGACTTCAAGCTTGAGGCTGTTTACACCATTGGCTTGTTGAACTTCAATTTTGCCGAAGGCTTGGATGAGGCTAAACATTGGCATCACGAAGTTAAATTGATGGAGGTTGATACAAAGAAAATCTTCTATGATAAACTAACATACTTCTATGTTGAAATACCAAAGTTCAATAAAACAGAGGATGAGTTGGTTACAATGTATGACAAGTGGATGTATGTGCTTAAAAACCTTTCGGTTCTTATGAATCGTCCTGCCGCACTTCAGGAGCGTGTCTTCACCCGCTTGTTTGAACAGGCAGAGATATCAAAGTTCAATCCGCAGGAACTGATGCAATATGAAGACAGTGTTAATGCATATCGTGATATAGTGAATGCTATTAACACTGCCAAGAAGGATAGTTTTGCCGAGGGTAGAGCTGAGGGTAGAGCCGAGGGCATAACCGAGGGAATCGAACAGCGCAATATTGAAATTGCAAAGAAGATGATAGAAAGAGGCATGTCGTTGAATGATATATCAGATATGACAGGTCTTTCTATTGAAGTTGTAGAGCAATTAAAATAAAACTTCGTCCATTCTGACGTCGTGTTCGTCGGTAGGAATCTTCTCTACCAATTGGAAGGGGAGGCAGATGCCAATCTTGTAGGTATTGGCAAGTTTAGGCAGCAAGCGGTCGTAGTAGCCTTTGCCGCGTCCCATGCGGTTGCCGTCTTTATCGAATGCAACACCTGGAATAACAGCAAGGTCGATGTCGGTATAGTTGTCAAACACTTCGCCTGTTGGTTCCATTATGTTGTATGCACCTTGAGCAAGGTCGGACGGACCAGTATAACGTCGCAGTTCCATTGTACCTTCGCCCGTAACACGAGGCAGAAGGATGTGTTTGCCGCTCATAAGGAGCGAATCGACAAGCGTGTGCGTGTCTACTTCGTCGGGCAACGAATAATAAAGCATAACGGTATTAGCCGTTTTAATACGTGGATGCGACAACAGTCGCATAACAACAGGAAACGACAACTCGCATAGCTCCTGGCTTGTGAATTGTCGTTTCTTGTTTTTAATCTCCTTTCTTAGGCTTTGTTTGTCCATAGAGTTATTATATGGTGATGATTGGTTGAGGTTGCTACTTACGGCAGTACTTAATGGCATTGTTTCCGAACTTCACTATGTAGAAACCAGTAGCAAGCTGATTGAGGTCAACCGTGTTGGCAGAAGTATCAAAGAGTTTTGTTCCGTCGGTAGAGTAGACAGTCACGTGATGTTTGCCATCCATGATAAGCATGCCGTTCTGTATGTCGTATGCGGTAGTGGCATATTTTGTGTTGTTTATGCCAGTCTCGGTAATGATGAGTTTAAGTCCGGCAAGTGCGTCAATCTTACCATATCCGAATACAGAGTTTGGCAGATCCTTGGCATAAGTGTCGCTAATAGCGCTATTGCCAATAATTTGCTTTGCCTGTTCAAGTGTCAGCGTGCTATTGGCTTGTAGCCATAGAGCCATTGTTCCGGTTACGGCTGGAGTAGCCATTGATGTTCCGCTGCCCACACCCCAGTAATAAGTACGGTCATTGGTGGTTTCGCTATATACCTTGTCTGTAGAAGGTACCGAATACATAGCTGCAAACGAATTGAGTGATGATATTACTGCAGCGCCAGGAGCAACAACATCGGGCTTGATACGTCCGTCAAATGTAGGACCTTTGCCTGAGCGTACGTATATGTCGCCCTCAGTCCATGGGTTGTTGTGGATTTTGCCTGATATGTCGGTATAATCCTTACGTGATACGTATGCGCCAACGGCAATAGGATTCTTTCCTGTGGATGTAGATGCAAGTGTAGAAGCCGACGAGCCGTCTACAAAACCCTCGTTACCTCCTGCGGCAAACGAACCATAATCGCATGCAGCCATATACTTGCCACCATCTGTAGTAAACTCTATCTGCCACTGCTCATTGGTAGCCGTTAGATAAGAAAGATTAATATTGAAAGTCGGGGCCTCTGTGATAGCGTTCTTTAGCGACGACATTGTAAGAAGAGCGTTGGCTCGATCGTCTGTTCCAAAATCTGTAATCTTTTCAGACGTCTCATTGTCTGATGTAAGAATCTTCTCAAGCAGAACATCGCCAGTAGCTGTATTCTTAAGCGTAAGCTTTAGTTTGTAGCTGTGTCCAGTCTCGCCTTGCATAAAGATATTCTCTCTGCCGTAGCTTGGCGGTACAAGAGTAGACGAGCAATTATTGTTTGATGCAATCATCGTATTGCGATGACCTTCATTGCCAGTGGCAATGCTCAGAAGCACGCCCTTCTTGCCTGAAAGCAATTGATCAAGAAGTTGTGCAAAATTGCTTGTTCCGTCTTTATATCCCAACACTGTGCCGAGGCTCACATTTATGGCTATAGGTTTGCCTTGGCTTTCGGCATATTTAATAAGGTAGTCTACACCATCTATAATGCCCTGTTCTGATTTGTTGGTAGATACTACAGCCAGTTGGGCACCAGTAGCAATACCTTTGTAGGCACTACTTGAGCTACCTCCAGCTATGCCGAGCACGTGTGTTCCATGAGTGTCATAGCTATTGTCGTGGCGTGCTGCAAGTATCTTTTCCGTAGTGTTGTATATTACGCCGTAACCATAGTCGTTGAATCCACCAGTAACGTTCTGGTCCCATGCTGTAATGATACGGCAATTGCCGTCGGCATCCTTAAACATAGGATGGGTAAAGTCGAAACCGTTGTCAACCACACCAATTATTACGCCTTTGCCATCGAAGAGTGTCGGCAATCCGTTCTCTGTGCCTGTCTTGTCGGCATTAACAAGTGGGCGTACGCGGTCGAGTGTTGTTGTTGCATTGTTGCCTATATCAAGGCGTTCAACTCGAGCGTCGTTGCTTAAAGCCTCAATAGTGTTAGGGTTGATAATTGCCGTGTATAGACCATTGCCGCCCACATTAAACTTAACACCATATTCGGTGGCTACAGTTGTGCGGTCGGCATCATTATACAATTTTATAAAAGCGTTCAGCTTGTTCGGAGTATCGGCTTTTTGGGCGCGAAGCATAGCTGTCAGCGTTCCCGCTGACAGCTTGCTTGGATAAGTAATTGTGTTTTGCGCACAGATATTTATGCCGACACCCGACAGAAGCAGCAACGAAATGATATGTTGTTTCATTGCGTCCGTCGTTTTAGATAGTGTTACTTAATGACAACCTTCTTCATGGCACCGTCAGCCTTGATAACGTATGTACCCTTGTCAAGAGTTACGTCATGTCCGCTTGCCACGAGTACGCCCTCAAGAGTGTATACCTTAACAGGCTGGTCGCATACAACAGTATTGCCGTCGAGGTTGATAGCTGTACTTGCAAAGTTGTTGATGTGCTTGATACCGGTAGCTTCGGTTGCCTGCCATTTTAGAATTGGGAAGCCGTTGTTGATGTTCTTTGTGTCAGCAACGAAAGCATCTTCACCAGCGTTTATCTTTGTTAGGAAGTCGGCTTGTTTCATCTCGTCTGCAGTAACAGCAGTTGCATTTTCATCGTCAACACCAGTAAATTCTTTAACATAGTAACAGTTCTTTATGGTACATTTGGTATCTGTAGATGATACAATAGCCTGTGGTATACCCATCCATTTGTTTTCTTGACCTTCTGTTTTACCAATACTATAGCTATTACTTACGCTGAATGAATCGTACAATGCTCCTGCAATGCCTGCACCACCAAAGCCAATACACTCTGCATGTCCAGTGTTATAGCAGTAATTAACAATGCCATTGTTTGCTCCTTGGCCTATGATACCACTCATCTCTGTAGCAGCATGAATATAGCCTCTATTAGAGCAGAATCTTACAATGCCACCCTCCATTTCGCCGACAAAACCTCCAGAGAAGGTATTAGCATCAAGTTTTCCGCGGTTCTCGCAATATTCTACAATACCACCGCCCATATAACCAACAAGCACACCTGATACAGCACCCCCCCTTTACAGTAGAATTACTGCCAATGATAATATTACGAATTTCTGTACCATTTGTTATAGATGCAAATAGACCTGTGCCGCCAATTTCTTCCATAACACTACCACCTTCTTCTATATAAGATATATTAAGATTGTCGATGATGTGTTTTGCTCCATCAAATGTACCTTTAAAGTATTTTGAATTGTCTATGGGAGTACCTGAAGCATCTGTATATTTATCGAATTTGCCAATCATTGGGAATGTATGCTCTTTGCCACCCATATCCAGGTCGGCTGCAAGCTTGAAGTTCTTTCCCTCGAATGTATTGCCGCCATTCACCTGCTCTGCGAGCCAAGCAAGGTTTTGAGGATTCTCGATAAGGTACGGATTATCTTTGCTACCGTCTCCTTTGGTACATTCGGCTGATGTTCCGTCCCACGCCTGGGCGTTCATGTTTGTACACATTGCACACATTGCAATAGCCAAAAGGGTTGACTTGTGATTGAATTGTTTCATAACGTTTTGTTTTTTGTGATTAAATAAACTATTACCTCTTGATATAAGAGGTTTATTTCTTTCTTTTCTTGGTTTGGGTATTTGCCTTGGCTCCCGGTTTCTTCGGGAAAGCCTCGTTCTTTTCGAACACTCTCAGGGCTGTAGCTATTGTTGGATCGTCTTGGTTGATGTATTCTGTCCAAGCCTGTTCGTCAAGCATATTGTATATGATGCGCGAGTTGATGAAACGCTCAAGCAGTTTGTGCGACTTGCGTATCATAAGGTTACGGCGCTTCAGTCCGTTCTTGTCGGCAAAGGCAGCAAATTGCTCTACGGTGTTCTGGCTTACAAGATACTTAGACATTTCCATCATACTGCTGTAGGTATTGAGTTTCTGACGGTTGTTGTCGGTGTAGTTGAAGGCATACTGTAGGATAAGTCCCGACATGGCAGCCTGCTTGTAGTAAGATGTCATGCTCAGAGTGTCTTCTGCCACGAAGATATCAGGTGTAATACCACCGCCACCATATATAATACGTCCAATACTTGTATGGTAAGCCGGACCAGTGTGCTTGATGCTGTCCTGCGAGAAGAACTCGCCATGCTGGTAGCGTGTAAGCAAGTCGTTGTCGTAGTCCTGGTTGTCGCCAGGCTTAAACGGCTTTTGTATGCAGCGACCAGATGGAGTATAGTAGCGTGCAATGGTAAGTCGAATCATTGAGCCGTCGGGGAATCCTATCTGTTGCTGAACCAATCCTTTGCCAAACGAACGTCGTCCAATGATAGTGGCACGGTCGTTGTCTTGCATTGCACCTGCAAATATCTCAGAAGCCGAAGCCGAGGCCTCATTAATGAGTACAATGAGTGGAATCTTCTGATAAGAGCCATGTCCATCAGAGCGGAAGTCTTGACGTGGCGACTTGCGTCCTTGCATATACACAATGAGCTTGTTCTTAGGCAAGAACTCGTTTGCCATTTGCACGGCAGAGTTCATATATCCGCCACCATTGTCGCGTAGGTCGATAACAAGGTTGGAGAATCTTTCCTGCGACAGTTGCGCAAGTGCGATGAGTAGCTCTGGATATGTAGTCTCGCCAAAGTTCTTAATCTTTATGTATCCTGTAGATTTGTCGAGCATATAAGTGGCTGTTATGCTGCGCTGTGGAATATCGCCACGTGTCACGGTGAAGTATTTCACAGCCTTCTGTCCGTAACGCACAACGCCAATCTTAACCTTAGTATCTTTCGGACCTTTAAGTCGGCGCATAGCCTCGTCCTGTGTTACTACTTTGCCTACAAATGTTTTTCCGTCTACACTAACAATTTTGTCACCAGCGAGTATTCCCGCACGCTGAGCTGGTCCATTCTTTACAACATTCTGTACGTGTATGGTGTCCTTGCGTATTGTGAATTCGATGCCTACACCCGAGAACGAACCCTTTAGATCGTCTGTTACAGCTTGTGCATCTTTGGCAGGAATATATACAGAGTGAGGGTCAAGATCTGCCAGAATCTGGGGTATAGCCATATCCACCAACGAGTCTATGTTCACCTTGTCAACATATTGGTCGTCTACAATATGCAGCAAGTTTGACAGGCGGTTGGAGCCCGAATTGATAATATTAAGTCGGTTGCCCGAGAAATGGTTGGCATAAAAAGTGCCGATAAGTATGCCCACGACTACGCACAGAGCCATGAGCAAAGGCATAAATCTGTTAGACTTGTTTATATTCATAATCGTCGGGATTTAGATATGTAACTTCGATATTGGCGCGCTTCAGCAAGTCAATACCATCAGTCAGACGGTATTGCTCACCATATATAACGCGTTTTATGCCAGCTTGTATAATCAGTTTGGCACACTCTATACACGGCGATGCCGTTACGTATAATGTAGCACCATCGCTGTTGTTTGAACTGCGTGCGAGCTTTGTTATGGCATTGGCTTCGGCGTGTAGAACGTAAGGTTTGGTGAGGTTGTTGTCGTCCTCGCACACGTTCTCGAAGCCACTTGGCGTTCCATTGTAGCCATCGCTGATTATCATCTTGTCCTTAACCACTAAGGCGCCAACCTTACGGCGTTGGCAGTAGCTGTTCTCTGCCCATATGCGAGCCATACGTAGGTAGCGTAGGTCGAGGTGCAATTGCTTGGATGCTTTTGCGTCTTTGCCCTTCTCCGTAGTGATGGGATTGTCATGTTTTGTTGGCATAGTATATCAGTATAATTGCTATATAATAGCAGTGAATATTTAGTTTCTTTTTATTCCGTTGCGTTCCAACAATGCGTCTATAGTAGGCTCTTGTCCACGGAATCGTTTATACAGCGTCATAGGGTGCTCTGTTCCACCCTTTGATAGGATGTTGTCGCGGAAGCTTTGTGCCGTAGCTTGGTCGAAGATGCCATTCTTCTTGAACACGCTGAAAGCGTCGGCATCAAGCACCTCAGCCCACTTGTAGCTGTAGTAGCCAGCGGCATATCCGCCCGCCATGATATGCGAGAACTGTGTTGTCATGCAAGTGTTTGGCAGTTGCTTCATTATCATAGCCTTCTCCCAAGCCTTTTTCTCAAATGGGATGATGTCGTCCTTGAATTCTTCCTTCTTGGTGTAGTATGCCATGTCGAGCAATCCGAAGCTCACCTGGCGCAGACAAGCATAGGCAGCCATGAAGTTGCGGCTACGCACAATGCGGTCGATTAGTTCGTCCGGCATAGGCTCGCCTGTCTGGTAATGGAAGGCGAATGTGCGCAGAAACTCTTTCTCTACCGAGTAGTTCTCCATAAACTGCGAAGGCAACTCAACAAAGTCCCACCACACGTTGGTGCCACTTAGACTCTCGAATCGAGTATTGGCAAACATGCCGTGCAATGAGTGGCCAAACTCATGGAGGAATGTCTCCACCTCGCCAAGTGTCAGCAGAGCTGGTTTTTCGGCTGTTGGCTTGGTAAGATTCATCACCACGCTCACATGCGGACGCACGTTCACGCCCTTGCGGTCTATCCACTGTCCTTGGAATTCTGTCATCCACGCTCCACCCTGCTTGCCCTTGCGTGGGTGGAAGTCGGCATAGAACACAGCAAGATAAGATCCATCCTTGTCGAACACCTCATAAGCCTTCACGTCAGGATGATACACCTGTATTTCCTTCGACTCCTTGAACGAGATTCCATAAAGTTTGTTTGCCAATCCAAACACGCCGTCGATAACCTTCGACAGTTCGAAGTAGGGGCGTAGCATCTCGGCATCGAGATTAAACTCGCGCATCTGTAGCTTGTGCGAGTAGTAGCCAAAGTCCCACGGCTCCAACTGGAAGTCGTCGCCTTCAATCTGCTTTGCCTCGCGCTCTATAGCCTTCACCTCCTCTATGGCGGTGGGCTTGTAGGCATCGATTAGGTCGTTGAGCAACTTATACACATTGTCGGCATTCGATGCCATGCGATGCACCAACACATAGTCGGCATATGTGGCATATCCGAGCAGCTGTGCTATCTCGCGGCGCAGGTTGACAAGCCGCTTGCAAATCTCAAGGTTGTTCTCAGCATTGTCGTGTGTGCCCTCTGTGTTGCGAGCCATATAGAGCTGTTTTCTTAGCTCACGCTGTGTGGAATATGTCATGAATGGCGAAAAGCTGGGATAATCGAGAGTGAAGAGCCAGCCTTCCTTTCCTGCTTCTTTTGCGGCGAGCTGAGCAGCCTCGCGTGCTGTTTCGGGCAGTCCGTCGAGCTGAGCCTCATCGGTTATGTTCAGCGTGAATGCCTTGTTCTCCTTAAGCAGGTTTTGTGAGAACTGCAGCGACAGCATGCTTGCCTCCTCGGTCAGTTTGCGCAGACGTTCCTTGCCTTCCTCATCGAGCAGTGCTCCCGAGCGCACAAAACCATCATAGGCGTTGTCGAGCAGCATCTGTTCCTCGGGTGTAAGCGGGCGATGATGCTCGTAAACATGCTTTATGCGCTCAAACAGTCGACGGTTTAGTTTCACGTCGTTGGCGTGCTTGGTGAGTATCGGACTCATCTTTTGCGCCAATGCGTCGAGTTCGTCACACGTTTCTGCGCTCATCATACACGAGAACACGGTAGACACTCTTGACAGCAAGTCGTAGTAGTTTTCGCCGTTCTCGTTGTCAACACGCACAATGGTGTTCTCGAAAGTTGGTTCCTCGGGGTCGTTTACGATTTTGTCTATTTCCTCATCGTCGCGGCGTATGCCCTCAAAAAAAGCCTCTTCATAGTCTTCGAGGCGTATTCTTTCGAATGGTACTGTATCGTGTGGGGTGTTGTAAGGTTCAAAAAACGGATTCTTTCTCTTTGGAGTATTCGTGCTATTTTCCAACATACTAAATATAAAAATGTGTGATATATCAATTTGCAAAATTACGCAAAATATCACAAATGTGTATCTTGCAGATTATTTTTAACTTATATTATAAGGTGTAGTTTGTTGAATAGCATGAAGGGTATGACAAATGTGCCATACCCTCCTATTGATATTATTTTGTATTTTTATTCCATCAAGTCCTCGCCAAGGTGTGTGGTCTGCTCGCGTTCCATACGCTCCACCACCTCACGTGGTTTTGTGGCGTATGTAATCATACGTATAGAGTCGTTGTAGCTAACATACTTCCACAACCAGTTGAGCAGCACCATCATCTTGTTCTTAACACCGAGAATAGAGCGCAGGTGAACGACAAGCCACAATATCCATGCAAAGAAGCCCTGACTGCGCAACTTGCCTATTTCAACCACCGCCTTGTTGCGTCCGATGGTGGCCATAGAGCCGAGGTTTTTGTACTTGAAGGCAGTGAGTGAGCTTTCGGCCTGACCCTCGTTAATCTTTTTGAGGTTCTTGGCAAGGTTCTTAGCCTGCTGGATAGCTACCTGAGCTACCTGAGGATGTCCATTAGGATAAGCCTTGTCTGTTGTTTGCAGACACTGGTCGCCAATGGCAAATACTCCTTCCAAGCCTGGAATACGGTTATATTGATCTACTTTAAATCGGAAACCACGGCCCAAATGACTCTCGTCGATGCCCGGCATAGCATTGGCTCTAATACCAGACACCCAAAGGAATGTACGTGTAGGAATCTCTGTGCCGTCCTTCATAATGACCTTATGGTCGCGGTAGTCAGTAACCATCTTGCCGAACTGGATGTCCACACCCATACTCTTGAGGAAGTCGTAAGCCTTCTTTGACGAGTCTTGCGACATTCCGGCAAGCAGACGGTCGCCAGCCTCTATAAGATAAATGTGCATCAACGACGAGTCCATATCGGGATAGTCGTATGGAATGACGTAGCGTTTCATCTCTGACAAGGCTCCTGCAATCTCTACACCAGTAGCGCCACCACCAACTATTACGACGTTTAGAAGCTCTTGGCGTTCTTCCTCTGTTGCACAAGTTAATGCACGCTCTAAGTTTGATAGCAAGGCATTGCGCAGACCCATAGCTTCGGGCACAGTCTTCATAGGAATAGCCCAGTCCTCTATGTTCTTATTGCCAAAGAAGTTGGTTGTAGCTCCGGCTGCCAAGACAAGGTAGTCGTAGTCGATCTTTCCGATAGAAGTTTGTAGAATCTTTTTGTCGGTATCTACCATACGAGCTTCAGCCATACGGAAATAGAAGTCCTTGCGCTTGCGGAATATCTGACGGAAGGGGAATGAAATGCTGCTTGGGTCGATACCTGCCGACGCTATCTGATAGATAAGCGGTGGAAACTGGTGAAAGTTGTTCTTGTCGATAAGCACTACCTGCATGCCTACGCCGTATAGGTCTTCGGCAAGGCGCAGTCCGCCAAGTCCGCCACCAACGATTACTACTCTTTTCTTCTGATTTCTCTGGATGTTGATGCTCATAATATAATATAAAAAGGTTTATTTAGTTACTCTTTCCGACGGCTAAGTTAGCCATTATTGAGTAAACCATTTATTTTTATTGTGTGTTTCTTTTTGCAAACGATTGCGGTAACGTTTCCAAAATTCGCAAACGTTTGCAATAAATATTGCGGGGGTATCCTATTGTGTAGTGGGGTTATCCTTTATGATGGTGCAAAGTTACGCTTTTTTCTTGAAATATCTATTACGTCAAACATTAGTGGGCTATTTAATGCTTTATGTCAAGTTATATTCAATGGATTTTTGTATTTTTGCAAATTATATAATAAAATATTAAACACCTACTATTCTACCGGCAATGAAACATGTAACAATAAAAGACATAGCACGTTCGCTGTGCATATCTGTTTCCACAGTGTCGCGCGCACTTACCGACGACAAGAATATACGTCGTGAAACTCGTGAGGCTGTGCTGCGCGAGGCAGAGCGTCTTGGCTATCGCCGCAATCCAGTGGCAATGAACCTTAAGATGGGACGCACAAATACAATAGGTGTGATAGTGCCCGAGATGCATACGCCATACGCCTCGCAGGTGGTGGCTGGCATACAGAGCATACTCTACAAGAAAAATCAGAAGGTGATGATAGCCGAGTCGGACGAGAACCCCAATCGTGAGCGAGAGAGCTTGCAGATGATGGAGGAGTTCATGGTCGACGGACTCATAGTGAGTATTTGCAGCTATAAGCATAATGTCGATACCTATCGCCGTCTTGCCAAAGAGGGTGTAGCCATTGTTTTCTACGACCGTATACCTCATGGCATGGACGACATGCCGCAGGTAATGGTGGATGATAACAACGACTCTTACTTCATGGCAGAACACTTGATACGTCTTGGTCGCCGCCGTATAGCCTATCTCTATGGTCCTGACGATGTGTATAATGCCGTGGAGCGTGGTCGTGGATACTGTGAGGCTATGGAGAAATTCCAAATATACGACCCTCGGCTTATTGTTAAGACCGGTATGACGTTTGCCGACGGAGCTGCAGCTGTGGACAGTCTTGTTAGACAGGGTATAGAGTTTGATGCCGTGTATGCCTTTACCGACACTCTTGCCATTGGTGCCATGAACCGTCTGCGTGAGATAGGACGACGTATACCAGAGGATGTGGCTGTGGCAGGATTCTCTGGGACCGAGCTTTCTACTATAGTCTTTCCACAACTAACTACAGTAGAACCGCCACTAACGGAGATGGGACAGCGTGCAGCCGAGCTTGTGCTTGAGAAGGTGCACAACCCCGAATCCGAGAACAGGAAGATAGTGTTACGCACGGAAATGAAGCTCCGGGCATCGACAGGAGAGTAGGAGGTTAGACTATGTGAGCCTACCTCCCACAATAACAACTTACTATTTAAAACGTTTGCAGATTTTGGGAACGTTACCGCAAACGTTTCCAAAACTTACCTTAAAATTATTCTTTGCCATAATCTTTTTGCCATATATCTTTGCAAGCGAAAAGAACAATTAATAACTAAAATAATAATAACTAATAACTTAAAGAGATTATGGCAACAAATGTAATCAAATCGTATTCTTTCGACCGCAACTCGGTCAAGGCTGGTATTCTTCATTTTGGTGTAGGCAACTTCCATCGTGCTCACCTCGAATACATGACAAGCAATCTGCTTGAAGACCCTACCCAGCATGGTTGGGGCATCTGCGGAGCTATGATATTGGATAGGGACGAGCATCTCTATAAGGCTCTGAAGGCACAGAATGGCGAGTATACCCTGACAGTATGCGGACGCGACGGCAACAATGAGGTTTACCGTCTTGGTGCTCTTGTTGAGTTGTATTGGGGTGTTGAGGAGAAGAACTCTATATTCAACAAGATTGCCGACCCCGACATCCGCATTATCACTCTCACCATCACCGAGGGTGGATATAACATCTCACGTCAGACGGGCGAGTTTATGCTCGACAATTCGCAGGTGGCTCACGACCTTGAATATCCCCACGACCCGCAGACAGCATTCGGTTATGTGGCTGAGGGACTTCGCCGCCGTGTGGCATCGGATGCAGGTCCTATCACAATCCTCTCTTGTGACAATCTTCAGCACAATGGCAATACGGCACGCCGCGCTTTCATGTCGTTCATAGAGGCTCAAGACAAGGAGTTGGCAGCATGGATGGAAGAGAATGTGACCTTCCCCAACTCAATGGTCGACCGCATCACTCCTGCCACACGCCCAGAGGATATCAAGCGTCTTAATGAGGAGAACGGTACAGACGACCAGGCTCCCGTTTATTGCGAGGACTTTATACAGTGGGTTGTTGAGGATAACTTCGCTGCCGGTCGCCCGTCATGGGAGAATGTAGGCGCACAGATGACAGATGATGTGACCGCATTTGAGAACATGAAACTCTCTCTTCTCAACGCTTCTCACACATTGCTCTCTTATCCGTCATTCCTCTATGGCTACCGCAAGGTGGACGCTGCTATGCACGATGAGCGCATTGCCAAGTTTGTGCGCCAGTTTATGGACATCGACATCACTCCGTATGTTCCAGCTCCCAAGGATACAGACCTTGAACTATACAAGCAGACTCTATGCGAGCGTTTCGGCAACCGTTCGGTAAGCGACCAGGTGGCTCGTCTTTGTTTCGACGGTGCTTCTAAGTTCCCAGTGTATGTAATGCCTAATCTTGAGAAGATGATACGTGATGACAAGGAGCTTATCCGTGTGGCTTATCTCTTTGCAGCCTATCGCCATTATCTTAAATATCATACTGACGATAATGGCGAGCAGTTTGAGGTGGCCGACCCATGGCTCACAGCCGACGACCTGAAGCTCATTGCAAGCGATGAGCCACTTGATTTCCTTGCCCTCTCGCCATTCCGTAGTACCGACCTGCGTGCGGCAAACAACTTCACACAGCCTTATCTGAAGATGGTGGAGAGCATTAAGGCCAAGGGAGCAATGCAGACTCTTGAAGAAATACTATAATCTTCAGTTGAGAATTGAGAGCTTATTCAAGTTGAGAATTGAGAGTTGAAAGTTAAGAGTTATGATTACCAAGCTAAACATTTATTGTTGAAGCATATCATAACTTTCAACTCTCAACTATGGTAATCATAACTTTCAACTCTCAACTATCAATTCTAAACTTAAATAAAACCCTAACATCAATATGAAAACCCTAAGCCTAAAGACCGCAGGACCATTCCTGCTGCTCACATTTATATATTTTATTGTAGGATTCCTTACAACAGTCAACGGTCAGTGTCAAGGACCGCTCAAGATAGCGTTCCTCTCCGAAGCCACAGCCATGCGCAACTCATTGACCACACTCATATCCTTCGCTTTCTTCCTTGGCTATCTGCTCAACAGTTCGCGCACTGGACGAATGCTCAATCTCATTGGCTACAAGCGCACGTTGATACGCTCGCTGATAGTCATGGTCGAAGGCTTGGTGTTTTATACAGCCTCTGCTTTTTGTGCTGAGTATGCTGGCGATGCAGGTGTTGTTGTCAATGGCGACTTCGTGCCGTTTGGCTACTTCGTGTTTCTCATGGGTTCGTTCCTTATGGGAACTGCTGCAGCCATGCTCCAGGTGGTCATCAATCCATATATCGCTGCCTATCCGTTGCCAGGTACAAGTGCGGTGCAAAGGATGAATTTCACATGTGCCGTCAACTCGTTTGGCACAACCATAGCCCCACTCTTTGTCACAGGCATTATGTTCGCAGGAGTTCCTCTCGATAGCGTCACAGCATCGCAACTCACCCTGCCTTTTATACTCATGACTATCTGTATTGTAGTCACCACATTGACCACGCGCCGACTTGCCTTGCCCGACATCGAGGGCATACGCTCTTCATCGTCAGATGCAACCTCTTCTGCATCTTCTGCAGTAAACACAAGAAGCGTATGGTCGTTCCGCAATCTGAAATATGGAGTTATAACAATATTTTTCTACGTAGGTACGGAGGTGAGCATCGGCAACAACATAAACCTTCACGCAATGGAACTTGCTTCTGGTGGTGCATCTTTGTCGCCAGCATTGCTTGCCACAATCTATTGGGGAGGTTTCCTTATTGGACGTATGGTGTCGGCGTCAATGAAAAACGTTAAGCCGCGTCCTATGCTCATAACTGTTAGTCTTGGAGCAATTGCACTCATGATTGCTGCTATGCTAACCGAGAACCTCTGGCTCTTGGCGGCTGTAGGTCTTTTCCACTCTGTTATGTGGAGTTGTGTGTTCACTCTTGCCGTTGATGGACTTGGAGAATATACCTCGCGTGCCTCTGGAGTGTTTATGATGGGAGTGTTCGGTGGAGCTGTATTCCCAGTGCTTCAGGGAATGTTGGCCGACTGGATTGGCTCATGGCAATTCACGTGGACAATAGCTCTTGTATGCGAGTTTGTGCTGTTGTGGTATGGACTTAGGGGATATAGAAAATAAAAAAAGAGAGTGTGTCAAAAGTATGGCACACTCTCTTTTTATCTAGTACGCTCGGCATGAGCATTGTCTAACGGGTGAAAGTCCCGAGCAAGCCCTAATAGCGGGAATTGCATAGTCAAAGGCAAGGGTGTTCATCGCGAGATGAAATCTGAAGGAAGCCCAAGACAAAC
>NZ_LT985326.1 GCF_900290275.1 Prevotella merdae | reverse complement strand
GCACTTTCGGTGTCAAAGGACAACAAGCAGATGTCATCGTCTGCCTCAAACTCTGCCCAATAGACATGTCCTCTTACCGATATGCCCATCTTCTCATAGTCGATGCCATAGTGTTCCGCCAACTTGTAGAGATATACGTTCTTGGTGTTCACCTCCATTGTTTGGAGCGTGTTCCAAAGGTCGGCTACCGCCTTGCGTTCGCCCATCACCTTGTACTGAGTGTCACAAATGTTTGCCATAAGTCTTCATTTTTTTTTATTCCCTAATTTTGCATCTGCAATTTCGGGATTGATTAAAATTTTGTTGCCTCAAAAGGTGTCTGTGCTTTTCCTGCAAGGTTCTCTGCTCAAATACGACCTGCAAGGTGGAGATTTTAGCAAGAGACCATAGGCACTGACCTTGCAAGGAATATGGGTACAGACATTACCTTTGCAACCAAATTTATCAAAGCCCAGAAATGGTGATGAAGATTCATGTAACGGAGTAACAATTAGAAAAGTTGAGTTGTAAGGATAAAAAAGCCAAGAACGACTTGAAACAAGCGATTACAAGTGGAAAGTAACAGAAATCATACAAGAGTTCTTACTGGCGGAAAGAAAGAGAGCGACAACCCAATACTGCACATGGCACGGTTGGGCTATCGCTCCGCAATTCGTTCAGTTCATCCAATCCATTAGTATATATATCCTAAGATGAATGAATTTATATTTGTGTATTGGCTTTGGTTGGCTGCCATAGACAAGTAACACATCTTTTTTCTTTCCGCCAGTAAAAATGGTTCTTGAAGTAGAAGTAACAGGGAAAATGGTTGTTGGGTAGCAAAATTTGTTGCACAGGATTTGTTTTTCATTTTGTTGGTTCTTTCTTGTCACCCAATAAAATGATGCTTACGTTTGCGTTTTCGTGTACCTACTGATAATCAAGTAGGTAACAAATAAGAAATATCGTCTTTCAATGTACAACGCTGATACACCGCCGAAAGCCCCACGCCAGTGTAAGTATATAGAAAGCACTCTTGACAACGAACAATAGAATCGTCCGAAGCCAATAAGGGCTGTATATAATACACCTCATGAGGCGTTCTTTGTTGCTTTGTTCTTGACTTGTCGTTGAATTTGCGAGATTCTTATAGCGTCAAAACCAAAGCGTACAAAAACGCCTTTTACCATATGTATGTCTGCCCAACCTCTGCCCATCGGGGCTTTCGGTATGGGTATAGACGTTACAAAGGTAACAATTTTACTTTGGAAACCACTATGTTTAGCTAACAAAACATGATTTTAAGGTCTGATTTAACATTATTAAATATAAATATGTCAAAGAATTCCACTTTTGCGTGATTTTTCTTGCTAAAAAGTTTGTATTCTCAATGATTATTCGTATCTTTGCACCGTCAGTTCCCACCAAGCCTCTCAACGATGCTCAAATGCGTGGGGCTTTTTTGTATATATACGTTCACTCTCAAAATACGCTAATGGAAAGATTACCGCACTTCATGAAACATTATATGGCAGAGGCAGACTTGATGGCTCTGTTGAAAAGTCGTGGGCTTGTCATTTCCGATGAAGACAAAGCGGTACGGTATTTGGAGAGCATCGGGTACTATCGTCTTTCTGCCTATATGTACCCATTCTTGAAAGCTCCAAAGGAAACTCATCAGTATAAAGATGGTACAACTTTCCAACAAGTGTTGAATCTCTATCGTTTCGACAAGAAGTTGCGTATGCTTCTTCTCAATGAGATTGAGAAAGTAGAGATTGCTATTCGTCGTGCCATTATGAATATTCCAGTGCAGATGACAGGAGATATTTATTGGCTGACAAATTCTGTTCACTTTGCCAACCAAAGAACTTTTCAAGAAACAAAGAACACCATCAACAGAGAATATACGAAATCAACAGAAGAATTTATCAAGCATTTCAAGAACAGCTATTGCGACCCATATCCTCCATCATGGATTTTGGGTGAGTTGCTGACGATGGGCAATGTGAACATGGTTTACCGTAATCTGAAAGCAGACAAGATACGCAAGCGCATCTCTCATTATTTCGGCTTGCAACCTATCGTCTTGGAATCTTGGATAACATCTTTGACTTTGTTGCGAAATGCCTGTTGTCACCATTCAAGAGTGTGGAACAAGGTAAGTTCTATCATGCCTGTTACTCCAAGAAGAATTGCTCATTCCTGGATTACCCTGCCAACAAACCCTCAAAGAGTGTATTTCACAATCTGCATCATCAAATATTTCCTTGACATCATATCATCTAACAATGATATGCTTGATAAGATGAACAGACTTTTTGCTACGTTTTCAGAAATAGATAAGGCTGCCCTTGGTTTTCCTTCTGGTTGGGAGAACGAACCATTGTGGCAATAAAAGGTATATGGAGTGACTACTAACCACCTCACATCACCCACATTTTTTGTAAATTCGGTGTGACAGAAGGTTAAAAACGTTAAATCTTCACCTTTTCGTATCTAAACAGAATCCACACAGTCACTTTTCTACCGTTTAGAGCGTATAATACTGATAATCAACTGATAACAGATACAGCGGATGCAGTAGCTTGACAAGTATTGAGCTGCCATCTGGTATTACTTCGTTCGGAAGACGATGTTTCTTTAATTGTGGCAATTTGAAAAGTGTCTATTTGGCCGATGGTATAACATCGTTAGGGGAAGAATGTTTTGAGGGGTGCAGCGGCTTGACAAGTATAAATTTACCATCAAGTATAACATCGTTAGGGGAAGGATGTTTTGAGGGGTGCAGCGGCTTGACAAGTATAAATTTACCATCAAGTATAACATCGTTAGGGGATTATTGTTTCTCTGGTTGCAGTAGCTTGACAAGTATTGAGCTGCCATCTAACATAACCTCGTTAGGGGCATCTTGTTTCCGGTATTGCGAAAGCTTAACAAGTATCAATTTGCCATCAAGTATAATCTCGTTAGGGGCTTATTGCTTCGAGAGGTGCAGAAGCTTGACAAGCATCAATTTGCCATCAAGTATAACATCGATAGGGAGATCTTGTTTCAGTTCTTGCAGTAGCTTGACAAGTATCAATTTGCCATCAAGTATAACATCGTTAGGGGCTTATTGCTTCGAGAGGTGCAGAAGCTTGACAAGTATTGAGTTGCCATCTGCTCTAACTTCTTTGGGAGAAGATTGCTTCAAGGAATGTAGTCATTTGACGAGTATGTTATGTTTGGCTGTAGAGCCACCAAGCTGTGTTCTATATGAATATACTAATACACATAACACAAGTGTAGTTAATAATACAATGAGACTTTATGTTCCTAAAGAGTCGGTTGAGAAATATAAGCAAAGTGATGCATGGAATAGTGCCAAAGGCATCTATCCTTTATATCCGACAAGCTCTGTTTCGTTGGCTAAAGAAGTATCTGTAAATAAAGCAAAACCGACAAAATTAGAATATACTATATTGCCAGAAAATGCAGGAACTAAAGAGCTTGAATGGAGCTCTGAGAATCCTGAGGTGGCAACTGTTGATGCCAATGGTGTTGTGACTGGAAAGAAATTAGGCAAAACCGTAATTACAGCAAAAACAAAAGATGGTACTGACATAACGGTTTCGACTAATTTAACGATATTGCCTTTGTATGTAGAGACAATGGCATTTGCAGAGCCGTCGGTTTCTATAGTCAAGACAGAGGACAAGACAATAACGCTTACTCTTAACTCAGAGGAGGTAGACAATAAGAGTATGGTATGGACAAGTAGCGACGAGAGTGTTGCCACTGTTGTTCAGAATCCTAACTCTTCATATCCTCTTGAAGCCATAGTTACGGCCCATAAGATAGGAAAGGCCACTATTAAGGCTGAGGCACAGGACGGTTCGGGCATTAGCGCTACGTGCGAGGTGGAGGTAACTCCATTGATGGTAAGCGACTTCTCGTTGCAGACCGCATCTGTTGTGAAGACTATTCCAACACAGCTGGAAGTAAAAGTTTCTCCTGCTGAGGCTGACAATAAGAAACTTAAGTGGACAAGTCTGACTCCTGATATAGCCACAGTTACAGAAGACGGAATGCTGACAGGATTGAAGATGGGTACAGCTCAAATAAAAGCTGAGGCATTAGATGGCTCAAACATCTCTAAGACTTTTAATGTGGAGGTAACGGGTCTGCCTGTTAGTTCGATATCTCTACCCACAACCCCAGTCTCTGTTGTTAAAACTAAGACTGGTAAGATTAAGGTGGTTGTTGAGCCGTTAGAATCGGATAACCAGAAGTTGACATGGACGAGCAGTCGAACAGATATTGCTACTGTTGACAATGAAGGAGTTGTTACAGGCAAGAAGGTAGGCACTACGCGCATAACAGCATCTACAACAGACGGAACAAACCTCAAGGCTTTTGTTGATGTCAACATTGAACCGTTGAAGGTGGAAACAATGACTTTTGCAGAACCGTCAGTTTCTATAATCAAGACTGAGGACAAGACAATAACGCTTATTCTTAACTCGGAGGAGGTAGACAATAAGAGTATGGTATGGACAAGTAGCGACGAGAGCGTGGCTACTGTGGTACAGAATATGAATGCTGTATATCCGCTTGAGGCAATAGTTGTAGCGCATAAGGTGGGTAAGGCTACGATAAAGACAGAGGCACAAGATGGTTCTGGCATGAGTGCCACTTGCGAGGTGGAGGTGACTCCATTGATGGTAAGCGACTTCTCGTTGCAGACAGCATCTGTTGTGAAGACAATTCCAACACAGTTGGAAGCCAACTTTACTCCTGCTGAGGCTGACAATAAGAAACTTAAGTGGACAAGTCTGACGCCTGATATTGCCACCGTTACAGAAGACGGAATGATGACGGGCTTGAAGAAGGGTACAGCTAAGGTTAAGGCAGAAACTACAGACGGCTCTAATCTGTCATGTGTATTTGAGGTACAGGTATTGGGACTACCAGTAAGCACAATATCATTGCCTGCTGAATCGTCGATAGTGAAGACAGAAAGCATGAAGTTGGAGTATTCTATCCTTCCGCTTGCTTCGGACAATCATAAACTGAAGTGGAGCAGCAATGCTACTTATATTGCTTCTGTGGATGAGAGCACGGGTGTGATAACAGCACACAAGGTGGGCGATGCTATTATTACAGCCACAGCAACCGATGGTTCTGGCATATCGGCTTCTACCAAGATACATGTAACACCACTAAAGGTGAGCCAAATAGAGATGCCTAAGGAGATTTCTCTGCTTCACACGTTGAGTAAGCGAATAGAGGTAAATATAGCCCCTGAGCTTGCCGACAACAAGACTTTGAAGTGGACCAGCGATAATGAAGATGTTGCTACTGTAACACAAGAAGGTGTTGTGAAGGGTCTTAAGGTTGGATATGCCAACATTACAGCCACTGCTACCGATGGCTCAGAAGTGTCGGCTACTTGCAAGGTGACGGTAAAACCTGTAGTCATTGACCTTTCTACCAAGACCATCAACCTGCGTAAGGGCGAAAGCTATGCAGAGCAGATTGTAACTGTGTTGCCTGATAATTACGAGCATAAGGAGGTAGTGTGGGCTTCGGCAGACAATAGCATTGCTTCGGTAGATGGCGAGGGCATGATAACCGCTGTTAAGCCGGGCATCACCACCATCAAGTATTCGCTGGGCTATGATAGCAGCATTACAGCTGAGTGTAAGGTTATAGTTTACGACGAGAACGTGGTTTATGTGGGTGGTATCTACTATATCATAGACAAGCAGAAGTCGGAGGCTACCGTTACGAGCATCTATGGCGGAAAGAACACGTCGCTTGATGCCGAGCAGGTGGCACAATGCTACTCAGGTACTATAAATATTCCAGATAATGTAATATACGAGGGCTATAAGTACACCGTTACAAAGGTGGGAAGCTACGCCTTTAATTGTCAGAACGAGTTGCAGAGTATCTATATACCTCGCACTGTGAAGGCAGTGGAGCCTTATGCAGCCATAAAGGCAGAGAAGCTTAACCGTGTGAATGTGGCTGACGAAAGTCAGTTGGAGAACATCGGCGAACAGGCATTCAAGATGTGTATAGGTTTGAAGCGATTCGTATTCGACGGCACATCGTTGAAGCTTAACACCATTGGCAATGCAGCATTCAATGGTTGTACGGCTTTGGAGAAGGTGCAGTGGAATGGAAAGAGTGAGTTGAAGACCATTAAGGATTACGCTTTCTTCAAGTGTACGTCGCTCAACAACTTCAACATGCCTAACTCTACGCTTAGTGTTGGCAATTCTGCCTTCCGCTATAACGAGGGTCTTACCGACATCAATCTCTCTACCTCGCTCAACTATATTGACGAGTATGCGTTTGGCGAGTGCGGATTCAGCCATATCACATTGCCTGAGTCGTTGGCAAACATCCAGGCAGGTGCCTTTATCAACAACGAGCACTTGCAGGAGATAACATTGCCAGAGTGTCTGCAAGGTTTGGGTTCGGCAGCATTCGAGAACAACTCGGCTTTGGAGTCGGTAACGTTCCATACAGCTCTTGAGACAATGACCATTGGCAACAATGCGTTCAACCAGTGTCCGGTATTAAGCAAGGTGTTCATCACCAATATGAAGAGCTTTGCCCAGACCAACTTCAACAATGCCAAGGCAAACCCAGCCAACACTTCACAGCATATATACAATGCTGACGGCGAGGAGATAATAAACGTGGTGCTGCCTAGGGGTACTAAGTATATCAACAACAACGCGTTTAACGGTTGCGCATATATACAGAGCATCAAGATGCCGGCTACGATGGACCACATAAACGATGATATCTTTGTGGGCTGTTCGGCTTTGAAGGATGTTTATTGCTATGCCGAGGAGGTGCCGGAGTTTATCGGTGTTAACGATCCTTCGACAATGAATGATGTGTTTGCCAATGCAACGCTGCACGTTGTATATGGCCATGAACAGGCTTATAAGGCAGATGCTTGGTGGAAACGATTCAGCAATGTAGAGGGTTGCGACGCTCCGAGTGACGATGAAGTGACAAGTGTAGTGCTCAACCAGACTGAGCTTACAATGAAGCCAGATGAAACCATACAGCTTACGGCTACTGTATATCCCGCCAATGCCGCTAACAAAAAGGTGGTATGGACCAGC
The DNA here is from genome assembly GCF_900290275.1 of Prevotella merdae. Taxonomy (GTDB): domain Bacteria; phylum Bacteroidota; class Bacteroidia; order Bacteroidales; family Bacteroidaceae; genus Prevotella; species Prevotella merdae. The sequence goes on along the minus strand of NZ_LT985326.1, from coordinate 354,000 downwards.
AGCAATGATGAGGTGGCAATGGTCACCGAAGACGGATTTGTATTGGCCATGGCTGAAGGTGAGGCGGACATCACCGCTACTTCGGCAGAAAACAGCAGCATAAAGGCTGTTTGTCATATCAAGGTGGAGAAGGAGAAGGTGCCAGTGGTTACTATCGTTGGCATCAAGTTTGAGGAGTCGCCAGTGACAATATACACTGGTGAGAATAAGAAGCTGAACGTAATCTTCGATCCTATTGATGCTACCAATAAGCAGCTTGAGTGGAAGTCGACCAAGACTTCGGTTGTGGATGTAGATCAGGAGGGCAACATCCTTGGCGTAAGCGAGGGTAAGGCTATCATCACAGCAAAGACAACGGATGGTTCTGACCTCTCTATCAACTGTGTAGTAACTGTTGTACCGGTTACAGGCTTGAATGGTATTGCTATGGGTGATGTCAAGCTGATAGTAGAGAAACGCCACTTGAAGGTGGTTGGTCTTGCCGAGAACGACATCATCAAGATTGTGGACTATGCTGGTGTGCCTGTATACATTGGCACCGACCATGAGGTAGATCTTAATTCGGCTGGTGTTTATATCGTAAGAATCAAGGGTATGACCTTGAAACTCCATATAAAATAAAGCTGTGCTTTAGTGTTGATACAAAAAGAGAGGGAGCTGCTCAATAGAGTGGCTCCCTCTCTTTTTGTATGAATTATTTTAATTCCAAATCCAGCTCAACGGGGCAATGATCGCTGCCGAATATCTCGTTGTGTATAGAGGCATGAGTTATTTGGTCGAGCAGTCTTTCCGACACGATAAAGTAGTCGATACGCCATCCGGCATTTTTCTCGCGTGCCTTAAATCGGTACGACCACCACGAGTAGGTAGTATCCTCGGGATGCAGCCTACGGAATGTATCCACAAAACCATTGTCAAGGAAGCGTGTCATTTTGGCGCGTTCCTCGTCGGTAAAGCCAGCGTTCTTGCGGTTGGTCTTGGGGTTCTTTAGGTCAATCTCCTGATGTGCCACGTTAAGGTCGCCACATAATACTACGGGTTTCTTCTTGTCCAAATCCTTGATGTAAGCCAGAAAGTCGTCCTCCCAAGTCATGCGATAGTCGAGCCTGCGTAGGCCGTCTTGCGAGTTTGGCGTATAGCATGTAACGAGGTAGAACTGTTGCATCTCGAGCGTAATGACGCGTCCTTCGTGGTCGTGCTGGTCGATGCCTATACCATATGTAACTGATAGCGGTTGGTGGCGTGTGTATACGGCTGTGCCCGAATAGCCCTTTTTGTCGGCATAATTCCAGTAGGATGTGTATCCAGGAAACTGTAGGTCGAGCTGACCCTCTTGCATCTTGGTCTCTTGCAGACAAAAAAAGTCTGCGTCGAGCGCGCTGAAGGAATCCTCGAATCCCTTCTGCACGCATGCACGCAGACCGTTAACGTTCCATGAAATAAATTTCATATATAGCGTTTTTGCTTGTTTCTATTGTGTTATTCGTATCCGCATGTCACGATGAGCGGACGGAAGTAGTTGATTGGGAATGATGGGTAATAGTCTACCGGTTCCTTGTCTACGGAGATAGAGGCAAAGAGCATGTTGAGCTTCATGTTTCGGCTGCCCGACTGTGTGTATATGCCCACGTAGTAGTTCATCTGGAACACGAAGTATACGGTGTGAGACTCGCCGTTGTACTCAAGCTTCTTTGAGATGATGTAGGGGTTAAGTATAAACTTGTATCCGTTGGTAAGTGTAAACTGCGGGTCAGAGCTTGGCACAAAGTACTTGCACTTGATATCCTCGGCAGGTAGCTTGCTTATGGCTGTACGCAGGGCACGCAATGTCTTAGCTTGGTCCGATTCGTCTTTAGACGAGATGTAAATGGCAGAGTCGAGCATGTTGATAGGGAAGTTGCGCACAACGATCAACGAGTCTTCGCCACGGTAAGGGTCGCCAGCCTTGCAGTCCCAACTTGTAATATTGTTGTACATTGATTCCCACTTTGTGCCGTCGGCGCTTGGCTTCTGTATTTTCAGCTTGCCGGTGTATGTGCCATACATCTGGCTTTGTATCTGCTTTTGCTGTTCGGGTGTGTAGGCGCTGTATCCGTCGTCGGTGTTGCACGATGTGAGCGACATTGCAATGGCTCCGATAAGGAGCAAGAATAATGCTTTAAGATTCTTCATTGTTTTGTTTTTTTATTGTTTTAAAATTGTTATACGTTTTGCCTATGCTATACATATATATAATACAGCAATATGCAAATCATTGCATTGTATAACAATTTTTTTTTAGAATTTTCTTGAATCCGAGTTGATGAGATTCATAAATTCCTGGCGTGTCTTGGCCTGCTCGAATGCTCCAGAGAAGTCGCTTGTCATGGTTATAGAACCCAGCTTTTCTACGCCGCGCATCTGCATGCACATGTGCTTGGCCTCTATCACAACCATAACGCCAAGCGGATGCAGCGTCTGTTCGATGCACTCGCGTATCTGCTGTGTAAGGCGCTCTTGCACCTGCAGACGGTGGGAGAATATGTCGACAACACGTGCTATCTTGCTTAGGCCTGTGATGTAGCCGTTGGGTATGTAGGCCACGTGTGCCTTGCCGTAGAAGGGCAGCATGTGGTGCTCGCAAAGAGAGAACACGTCGATGTCCTTTACTATCACCATTTGGTTGTAGTCTTCCTTGAAGAGGGCATCGGTAAGAACCTTGTGAGGGTCTTGTGTGTAGCCACGTGTAAGCACCTGCATAGCTTTGGCAACGCGCATAGGTGTCTTTTGCAGTCCTTCGCGTTCTGTGTCTTCGCCAAGTAGCGATAGCACTGACTTGTAGTGTGATGCGAGTTCGTCGAGTCCCTCGCGGTATTCTGGATTCAAGTTCATGAGTTTTGAGTTTTGAATTTTGAATTTTGAGTTTTGAATTATGCGCTTTGCGCATTGTGAGTTTTTGAGTTTTAAATTTAGAGTTATTGCGAATTCTTAATTCCTAATTGAATAATTCAACATCGGCGTAGCCGACAATTCCTAATTCCTAATTCAAAACTCAAAACTCCTTTAATACGCTACTGTAATCTTTCCGCTAACGATGCAAGCTTGCTTGTATCCCATCTTCCGCACCTGATGCAGTATGGCGCTTGCCTCCTCGTATGTGCGGTAGTTGCCCATACGGCATATCCATCGTGGCGAGTAGAAGTGTACGTATACTGGTTGGCTTGGGAAAGCTTGCTTTACGGCATTGCCTGCATTCTGTGCCTTAATCTTGTCGTTGCGTGTATTGCCTCCGGCAAAAACCTGCACACGATAGCCGTTGACCTTGTACGAGCGTCGCATAACCTTCTTGCGTGTATCAACTACCTCAGGCTGTTCGGTCTCGTGTTCCGAAGAAGGCTCATGGCGAGCCTGCTCATGATGGGTCTGCTCGTATGATCGGTGGGCATTATTGGTTGAGTCGCCGTTATGTTGTTGGGTGTTGTGCTTTTGTGGCTCAGCATCCTGATTGTTCTTCTTTTTGTTTGGAGTGTTGTTTTGATGCGTAGGCTCTGCTTGTTTCTTTACAGGTTCTTGAGCTCTTGCGCTAACGTTGGCGTTGTTAACCAACTCCTCTATCTCGCGACTCTGTGTCACGACAACGCTTGCCTTGCCTTGCTGTTTCTGTTGCAGGTGCTGTGTGTAAGTCTGTGCCTTGGCGGCTGTGGCAATGCCAAGCATAAGGCATAAGATGAAGTATAAGCATTTCATTGGTTGTGTGTAAATTGAAAATCAGTGAGACGGCAATGCCTGTGTGGGCATGCAGTCTCACTGTTTCTTTTAAAGAATATCTTTTTAATTACTTCTTCCAAGCGTCAATGATGCCCTTGAAGTCGGCACACTTCAATGAAGCGCCACCAATCAAGCCACCGTCGATGTTAGGCTTAGAGAAGAGTTCAGGAGCGTTGCTTGCCTTGCAGCTACCGCCATAGAGGATAGATGTGTCCTCTGCAGCCTCGTTGCCATACTTCTCGGCTACGATAGAGCGGATGTATGCAAGCATTTCCTCTGCCTGGTCAGATGTGGCAGTCATGCCAGTACCAATAGCCCAGATTGGCTCGTAAGCGATGATGATGTTCTTCCAAGCCTCTGCGTCGAGGTGGAATACCGAACCTTCGAGCTCAGCCTTTACTACATCGTTCTGCTTCTCTGCCTTGCGCTCCTCGAGAGTCTCGCCACAGCAGAAGATTACCTTCAAGCCATGTGCAAGAGCGAGGTCTACCTTCTCCTTCAGAATCTCGGCTGTCTCGCCATAGTACTGGCGACGCTCAGAGTGGCCAAGGATTACATACTGTGCACCAGTGCTCTTAACCATTTCGGCAGAAACCTCACCAGTGTAAGCACCCTTCTCCTTGTCGGCGCAGTTCTCAGCACCAAGACCTACAACAGAAGAATCCAATACGTTGGCAACAGAAGCCAAGTGGATGAACGGAGTGCAAATTACTACGTCGCAGTTAGGCTTTTCAGCTACAAGTGCCTCGTTGATTTCCTTAGCGAGAGCTACACCATCCTGCAGGTTGAGGTTCATTTTCCAGTTACCTGCTACAATTTTCTTTCTCATTTTCTTTTTTTGATTTAAAGATTTGGAATATATTATTCTCTTTCTGTTTACTTCTTACCCATTTGGTCCAAGCCCACAGTCGGTCGGCAAGCGACAGTAGGAACAGTGGCAGCAAGAATGTCAGCACAACCTTTAGTATGCTTGACGACATTCCGTTATCTGTTGGCATCTGTCCTATAGACAATTTGTTTAGTGGCGCCGTCAGTTCATCGGTCTGTGGCAATAGGTTGTGGCTCCACTTGCCTATTATAGTGCCGTTCTTCAGCAGTAGAAGTCCGGGGTTGGAGCGTATTATTGTCTTGAGCGTTGTCTCGTCTGACAAGCAGAAGGGATATTCTGCACCAGTTATGTCGCGCCATCTTGTAATGTCTTTGTCGGTAGAAGCCGTAAGACAGTAGAAGGCTGCGCCTTGCTCTTGGGCGTATTCGTATATTTGGTCGATGTCGCCAAAGTTGCTGTCGTCTGCTTTTGCTAACGATGGGGCTATAAGCAGAAATGTATATCCAGGGCGTGAGAGTATTGAGTCGGTAATATCTTCACCAGTTGTTGCCGAGTCGATGATAAAGTCGTGTATAGGTGGCTCGTATCCTTGCTTGGTAACAACCGTACGGGCATCTACAAACTGCCATGTAGAGTCGGGATAGTTGTCGACTGTAAACTCCCTTGTCTTGCCATCCTTTTGCATGATGAATGTTGTGGCATACTCGGTTTGTGGCGCTCCCTCGGGTACGGTCATGGCTTCCTTTATGTTGACACCTATGTGGTAGGGGCGGAAGTCGAATGTTGGGAGTGCGTACAGACACCAAAGGCTTGTGCCTAGGATGTAGACTACTGCATAGTTCATCACCAACCACTGGTTGGATGGCGATATAAGTCGCAACATACATGCCGGTTGCCAAGCCACTATAGCCGCACATGCTACCAGCAGTATATTTTTTAGCAGCGTCTCGCCATTAGTCAGTATGAATGCATCGCCAAAACATCCGCAGTCTTTTACGGGGTCGGCAATGTATATCCATACAGTTATCAGCGTCATCACGGCCATAAATGCCAGTGTTAGACGTGTTGTTATCTGGCGTTTTATTGCAAACAGCATGAATACGCCGAGTGCAAACTCTATAGCTGCCAGCACCACTGCCAATAGTAGTGTGGTCCATTGTGGCACCATACCGGCAAGGTCTATCGCCGCCAGATAGTCGGTTATCTTATATTGTGTGCCCAATGGGTCTATGGCCTTGACATATCCTGATATGATAAATGTTACGGCAAGAATCAGTCGGCACACGTTAACTATGATAACTCGCAACTTGTTCATAGTTCTTTGTTTTCGAGCATCTTTATCGCACCGAAGCATGCGTAGTTAATAATGTCCATATAGTTGGCGTCGATGCCTTCCGACACGAGTGTAGAGCCATTCAGATTCTCAATCTCCTTAACGCGCTGTATCTTTGTAAGGATAAAGTCGGTGTAGCTGCTTACGCGCATGTCTCTCCATGCCTCGTTATAGTCGTGGTTCTTGCGCAACATAAGCTCCAGACACTTTTTGGCGTGCTCGTCGTATAGGTTTAGTGCCTGGTCGGGAGTCATGTCTACAGTGTCGGCATATCCTTTCTCAAGTTGTATGAGTCCGATGATGCCGTAGTTGATAAGTGCAATAAATTCTGGGCGTATGCCTTCTCCCACAAGCGATGTGCCTGTAGTCTCAAGTGAGCGTATGCGTTTTGCTTTGATGAAGAGCTGGTCGGTAAGCGATACCGGTCTCAATATGCGCCATGATGCACCATAATCGTGCAGCTTCTTGGCAAATAGCGAGCGGCATTCTGCCATTACGTTTCTAAATTGCTCTTCAGTCTTGCTGAATTGTTCGTCTGTATTATTCATAATTCGGCGCAAAAATACAAATTTCCTGTGATATATACAAGAGATTGCTTGTGATATGCACAAGATACGAGCCTATTTTAGTGTTGTTTCTGTCGCAAGTGTATCATTCTCACCACGCCACACATAGCTTCGTAGCGTGCTTGCAGTGAGTCGCGCTTTACGGTCATCATATTGCGGCGGTAGAGATTGGTCTCTGTTTTAAGTGCCTCTGTCATTTCTTGCAACTTTATGTCTGTGCTTGCCACATCTGCCTGAGCCAATTTTAGTGATGCGTTTTGCCATAGGCGCAATGCCGTCTTGCGGGCTTCTATTGCCTGTGGATAATGCTCGCGCAACAGCACAATAGAGTCGAGTGTAGCTCGGTAATTGCCGCTTTTATACAGCGAGTCTATTTTGGCGAGCAAGGGCTTTGCCTTGTCTTCTTCGCTCTGCGAGCATGCAGAAAGCAGCATAGCTGCCAATAATATGGTGATTAGGTGTCTCATAATTGGCAAAAGTACAACTTTATAGCGCAATGGGCAAGTAAATTCGGAATATTTAACTTTAAGCTAAGAATTTTGACTTGTATCAAAAAAGGAATGCCGTTATGTAAGTTTTGTGTTTATTGTTTGCGTGCACAGGTTTCTGTTTGTATCTTTGCAACGTCTAAAAGACATAAAGGATAACATTTAGGATAACAAATTAAAAGAAAGGAAAAAGATTATGGTAACTATGTTGTTATTGGCTGTTGTGGCAATTTCTCTTGCCCAGGTCATTAGTATGGCACACAAGATAGACATTAAGTAAACATTACTTCTTAATGCTATCAATGCCTTCTTCTATTTAATCGAAGAAAAATTTGGTAAGTTGTTAAAATATTACAGCCGGCAGACTATGTGTTTGTCGGCTGTTTTTTTATATGTGTATAAACACAAAAAATCTCATACCACCATCGCTGGCAATATGAGATTTTATGCTGCGCTTCAGCATTTATTAGCTGTGTTATAATAATTTACAGTTATTTCTTTTCTGAGTTGACAGCCTTGATCTTCTGGCAAACGAGCTCCAGATCGTCACGCAACTTCTGTACCTTGCGGTTCATCTCATCGATAAGGCTATTGCCCTTCTTTGAGCTTGCATTAAGGAATCCAAGGTTATTCTCGTATGTCTGAATCTCTTGACGCAACTGGTCGCGACGGCGCATAAGGCGTCCGCGCTCAGAATCAAGAGCTTCCTCGCCACGCTTTGCCACGTTCTTCAAGCCTGACTTAAAGTCGTCCAAACGACGACGGCGTGTAGAGATATTGAGCTGCTTGTATATATTGTCGAGCACTTCGTGGAACTCGGCATACAGCTTGTCCTTATCTTTGTAAGGCACATGTCCCACCTTATTATATTCTTCTACCAGAGCCTGAACATTCTCGCGTGTTGTTTCGGCAGCGTTCTCAAGCATAGAGCGAAGCTTTGCAATAATCTCGTTCTTCTTGTTAAGGTTGGCATGCTCCTCATTGCGTGTTCCGGCGTTGGCTGCATTACGTGCCTCAAAGAACTTGTTGCATGCTCCAAGGAATTCGTTCCAAAGCTGGTCGCCAAGTTTCTTTGGCACCATGCCTATAGTCTTCCATTCCTTCTGCAATGCAATGAGCTTGTCGCTTGTCGACTTCCATTCTGTAGAGTCGGCCAGTTCCTTAGCCTTTTCAACAAGAGCGCGCTTCTTGTCAGCATTCTCTGCAAATGTCTTCTTCATCTCCTTGAAGTATTCGGCTTTACGGCCAAAGAAGTCGTCACAGGCAGCACGGAAGCGTTCGAATATCTTTACATTCATCTTCTGTGGTGCAAAACCTATGGTCTTCCATTCATTCTGCAATTCGATAATCTCCTTAGAGCGCGACTCCCAATCGCTGGCTGTCTTGTTCTCCACTTTACCCAGCTCTTCAACCTTCTCGCATAGAGCTGTCTTGCGTGCAAGATTCTCGTCTTCCTTAGCGCGAATCTGCTCGAAGTGCTGCTGATGGCGCTTGTTGATAACTGTAGAAGCAGCCTTAAAGCGTGTCCATATCTGCTCGCGAAGCTCCTTTGCTACCGGACCTATTTCGCGATATTGCTGGTGCAACTCCTGCAACTGATGGAATGCGCTGATAACATCCTCCTCATTGGCAAGGTTTTCTGCAGCCTCACACAGCTTGGTCTTAAGCTCAAGGTTCTTCTTGAAATCATATTCGCGAGCCTCTGAGTTTAGCTTCAGCAAGTCGTAGAACTGCTCTACATACAGCTGATAATTGCGCCAAAGCTCATTTGCCTTGTCGGCTGGTACGGCCTTGATGTCCTTCCACTGCTGCTGCAGTTCCTTGAATTCATTATATGATTTGTTGGCTTCATCGGGCGATGTAGCCATAGCCTTTATCTTTTCTATTATCTCGAGTTTCTTTTCGAGATTAGCCTGTTTTTCAGCCTCTTGCTCTTGGAACACCTTTTGTCTTTTTTCGCGTACGATAGCCATTTCTGCCTTGAATGCTTCTTCATCTTCATCAGGCAGAATCTGATAGGTTGCAGGGTCGCCGCCACCATCAATGTATTCCTTAAGTTTGGCTTCACGCTCTGTGATGTGCAGTTTGTAGAACACGGTCTTTAGAAGGTCTATCTCGTCCTTGTTAGGATTCTCGTCGCTTGCGGCGATTTCCTTAAGGCGTTCAACCACCTCTTTCTTGTTCTTGTACACTTTGGCGTTCTCTACTTTTTGAGCGTCAGCAGCCTGTGTGGTCTGCTCTACGTTCTGTTCTTCTTGTGCACCTTGCAACAGGGCGTTTTCTTGAGAGTCCATCATTTAACTGTTTTAAGTTTATGATACGGGTAATTCAAATACACAACACTTAGCCATCAATATTGATATTGTTTTGTTGTTTGTGGTTAACGGCTTCGTGTTATTTCACGTTTAAATAGGTTGCAAACTTAATAAAAAAAATTGAATATAAGCGAAAAAAGTAATTTTTTTTCGCTTATATCCTATAGTACGCTCGGCATGAGCATTGTCTAACGGGTGAAAGTCCCGAGCAAGCCCTAATAGCGGGAATTGCATAGTCAAAGGCAAGGGTGTTCATCGCGAGATGAAATCTGAAGGAAGCCCAAGACAAACATCTGACCTAACGGACAGAAACTTCATATAAGGCATGTGACCGTGGGTGAGGTTGCTATTCAAACCAAAGCCCAATAGCTATTCGGAACGGTCGGTGTAAATGAAGTAGGTATAAGATGGAAAGACAACGCCCTTATCCGAGGAGGTCTCACGGACGCTTCAAATAGTTGTTTTTACGAAAGAAGTGGAGTAAAGCTTGCCGTGAGAAGTCAGCAGACGTCATAGTAGTGCAACAATCGATAACGTTGCACGAAGGGCTGAACCTAACAATTAAACGATAGTAATTGAAACATACCTTATGAAGGAAAGAATGCAGAAAACATTATCCCAAGTTAATGGCTGCCCCCAAAGAAATAGGTCGGAAACCGAATGGTATGGGGGAGTGCAGACCTTCATGTGGATGTGTGAAGACAACATCGTGGAAGTACCATTCGACAAGGAACACCTTTTCGAGCAAATTCTTAGTCCCACAAATCTCAATCGAGCATACAAAGCAGTTATGAGAAACAAGGGCTGTGGTGGTATCGACAAGATGTCGTGCGAGCAATTGTTCCCATGGCTCCTGACCAATAAGGATGAACTCACCCGTTCCTTGATGGACGGTTCTTACCGTCCGAACCCAGTAAAAAGGGTAGAAATACCCAAGGACAATGGCAAGATGCGCCTGTTGGGAATACCTACAGTAGTAGACCGTCTGGTGCAACAAGCCATCAACCAAGTATTGACTCCCATCTATGAGAACCAATTCTCCAAGACGAGCTACGGCTTCCGTCCGAGAAGAGGATGCCATGACGCACTACGAGGAGCGCGAAGGATAGTCAACGAAGGCTACATATATGTAGTCGACCTTGACCTTGAACGCTTCTTCGACACGGTGAGCCATAGCAAACTCATAGAAATCCTCAGCCGTACGATAAAAGACGGCAGAGTGGTCAGTCTTATACACAAATATCTCCGAAGTGGTGTAATGAACAAAGGTTTGTTTGAAGCGAGCGAGGAAGGAACTCCCCAAGGCGGTCCGCTAAGTCCATTGTTGAGTAACATAATGCTCAACGAATTGGACAAGGAACTTGAACGCAGAGAACTCCCCTTTGTGCGCTATGCCGATGACTCGATGATATTCTGCAAGTCCAAAAGGGCTGCAATGCGAGTGAAGGAGTCTATAACCCGATTTATAGAGAATACTCTATATCTCAAAGTCAACAAGGAAAAGACCGTAGTGTCGTATGTGCGCGGAGTGAAATACCTCGGCTACTCCTTTTATGTGATGAAAGGCGAATGCCAACTCACGGTGCACCCAAAGTCCAAAGCCAAGATGAAGTCAAGGTTGAAAGAACTGACAAACCGCAGCAATGGATGGGGATATGCCAAGAGAAAGCAGAAGCTGAAAGAATACATACGAGGTTGGGTCGGCTATTATCACTTTGCCAATATGAAGCGTCTCTTGCTTGTAACAGACGAATGGTTAAGACGTAGAATACGCATGTGTATATGGAAAGCTTGGAAGAAAGTCAAGACAAAAGTGGCAAACCTCATTAGATGCGGTATCAATAAATACCAAGCATACGAATGGGGTAACACTCGCAAGGGCTATTGGCGAATAGCTGACAGCCCTGTTCTAAAAAGGGCGATAGATAACAATAAACTACGCTCCGCAGGGTATGCTACTTTAATGGAGGCGTATCTCGAATGGTATCCAAAATAGGAACCGCCGTATGCGGAACCGCACGTACGGTGGTGTGAGAGGTCGGAAAACGAAAGTAGGAAGAAAACTGCTTCGTTTTCCTCCTACTCGATTAAACAAGCTTTATAGCAGTCGTTTGTGGCGTAGTATGACCCACGACAGCACCGATACCACAACAGATATGATTAGTGCTACGGGGAATCCCCAACGATAATCTTCCATGCCGTTGATTAGGTTCATACCAAAGAGTGATGATATTAGCGTAGGCAACATCATCACGATAGACACTGACGTGAGGGTACGCATCACGGTATTCATGTTGTTGTTGATGATGCTCGAGTAGGTGTCCATTGTCGATTCAAGGATGTCCGAGTATATGCTTGTTGTTTCTCTTGCCTGCGACATCTCGATGTTTACGTCCTCGATAAGGTCGGCATCAAGCTCGTCCACTTGCAACTTAAACTTCAGTTTGGCAAGCAATGTCTCGTTGCCTCGGATGGATGTTGTAAAGTATGTAAGCGAGTCTTGCAGTCGCGACAATGCTATAAGCGACTCGTTGTTCACGTTATGGTCGAGGTTGTGCTTGGCCTTCTCTATAAGTGTGTTGATTTGCTTCAATCGCTTAAGGTACCAAACAGCCGATGATAGGAACAGTCTGAAGATCATGTCCACATAGTCGGTAAATCCCTCTCCGCGCTTTTGATGGTACGACACAAAGTCAATCATCATGTTGGTCTCGTAATAACACACAGTGATGGTTACATCACGCTTGTGTATTATACCGAGAGGTACAGTGGTGTATGGCGTACGCGAGCGTATCTCCTTGACGTATGGTATACGCAAGATGATAAGCATCCATCCGTCGTCGTACTCATAACGGGCACGTTCGTCGGCGTCGCTGATATCGGATAAGAAATAGTCGGGTATATTGAATCGTTCTTCCAACAGTTGCTGGTCTTCGTCAGTTGGACATGTTACTTGAATCCAGCAGTTGGGCTGCCATTCCTCGATTTGCTTGAGTGTAGAGTTGGTGTTCCAAAATGTTCTCATAAAGATAATCTCCATGGGTTTAATAATGCGGGGAGACCAGCTTTATGATGCCGTCCTCCTGCACTACAAGTTCATATTTTCCGCGTGATAATCGTCCATAAAATGTTATGATTTGATTTTTCGACTGCAAAGGTACGCAAAATCGTTTACATATTATTATAAGTTTTCGTATTTCTTTCGGTTTTTAACAGGATTGCAACAAATAACTACAGCACGTAATGGCTGTGGCATTGGCGCTGGCTTTTATAAAATAACTGAAGTTTCGCAAGTGAAAGTAGTTAAGAAGTTAAGGAGTTGTCGCACCCTATGGTCACTAAGGAGTTAAGTCATTAGCTTTTTACTTTATTTATAGCACTAAAAGCATTTGGCTTAACTTCTTAACTCCTTTAACTACTGAATTCTCTGAACTTGCGAAAGTTCAGTAAAATAAATAAAAACAAGCTTGTTTGTTTTGTATTGTCTTTGAATTCCATTAACTTTGTACTTAATAATTTAAATTTATAATATAGCAAGAATTTGGAACTAAAGAAGACCATAAACAATACGCTTAAGGTAAGTCTCTCGCTGCTGCTTGGCGGACTGATTCTGTACTGGATGTATCGCGGTTTCGACTTCGGTAAGGTTGAGCAGGTGTTGCTGCACGACATGAACTGGATGTGGATGTTGCTTTCATTCCCGTTTGGCATACTTGCACAGATGTTCCGTGGTTGGCGATGGCACCTTACACTTGAACCAGTTGGCGAACATCCGCGCACTTCTACCAGTATCAACTCTATATTTCTTTCTTATGCCGTTAGCCTGCTGGTTCCTCGCATAGGCGAGTTTGCGCGTTGCGGTATATTAAGACGTTACGATGGAGTTTCTTTCCCTAAAGCTTTGGGTACCGTAGTGATGGAGCGTGCTATCGACTCGCTGCTTGTAATGCTTATTGCCTTGCTCACATTCATCTTCCAAATTAAGATATTCAATATCTTCTTCAATCGCACCGGTACCAATATCGATACCATACTTGCCGGATTCTCCACAACCGGCTATATCGTTACTGCCGTGTGTGGCATTGCGGTGTGTGTGCTGTTATGGTATATCATGCGTAGGTTTGCTATATATAATAAGGTGAAGTCTACTGTCAAGGGAATATGGCAGGGAGTGATGTCTATACGCAATGTCAAGCACCCTGTTCTCTTTGTGGCTTTTACCCTTGCTATATGGGGCAGCTACTTTCTTCACTATTATCTTACGTTCTTCTGCTTCGAGTCTACAGCCCATCTTGGTATGGCTTGCGCTCTCGTTACCTTTATCGTGGGTAGTATTGCTGTTATTGTGCCTACTCCTAATGGTGCTGGTCCGTGGCATTTTGCCGTTAAGACTATGCTTATACTGTATGGTGTAGCCGATACCGACGCTCTTAACTTTGTGCTTATTGTACATAGTGTGCAAACTCTGCTTGTTGTGGCTTTGGGTGTTTATGCCTGGGCTGCATTGGCTCTTACCAAGAAGAGAATTACGAATTAGGAGTTACGAATGACGAATTATAGATTTTTTTAATACATATTACTATGAGTGAAATCAAAAACCTAAACCCCGAGTGTATTTGGCGCAACTTTGATGCACTGACACAGGTGCCGCGCCCATCTGGACATCTTGAGAAAGTACAGCAGTTCTTGCTCGACTTTGCCGCACGTGTTGGAGTGGAGGCATTCAAGGATGCTGCCGGAAACATTGTTATGCGCAAACCTGCTTCTCCGGGTATGGAGAACCGTAAGGGTATTATTCTTCAGGGACACATGGATATGGTGCCACAGAAGACAAAGGAGTCGACCCATAACTTCGAGACCGACCCTATTGAGACATATATAGATGGCGATTGGGTACGTGCCAAGGGTACTACACTTGGTTCCGATAACGGTATGGGTGTTGCTGCTATTATGGCTGTTATGGAAGACAAGACATTGGTACATGGTCCTATCGAAGGTCTTATCACAGCCGATGAGGAGACAGGCATGTTCGGTGCTAACGACCTTCCTGCCGACGAGCTTAATGGCGATATACTCCTTAATCTCGACTCGGAGACTTGGGGCAAGTTTGTTATCGGCTCGGCTGGCGGTATAGATATTACTGCTACTCTCGCCTATAAGGAAGTGGCTACCGACAAGGAGGACGCTGCTGTAAAGGTCGTTATCAAGGGCTTGAAGGGTGGTCACTCTGGTCTTGAGATACACGAGGGACGTGGCAACGCCAACAAGCTTATGGCTCGCTTCGTTCGTGAGGCTATCGCCGAGTATGGCGCACGTCTTGCTACATGGCATGGTGGCAATATGCGTAATGCCATTCCTTTTGAGTGCGAGGTAGTGCTCACATTGCCTAAGGAGAATGTTGAGGCTTTGAAGGAGAATGTTGAGGAATGGTGCAAACTGTTCAACCACGAGTATCGCACAATCGAGGAGAATATCCAGTTCTTTGCCGAGGATGTTGCTACTCCAGAGAACGAGACTCCTGAGGAAATTCAGGACAACCTCTTGGACGCTATCTATGGTTGCCACAACGGTGTACTGCGTATGATTCCGGTGTTCCCAACTGTTGTAGAGACATCATCCAACCTTGCTATTATCGATATCGAGGGTGGACATGCCTACTTCAAGCTGCTTGCCCGTTCGGCTAACGAGAGCATGCGCGACTATATTGCCAAAACTCTTGAGTCGACATTCTCTATGGCTGGCATGAAGGTTGAGTTTAGCGGAGCATACGGTGGATGGGATCCTAACACCGACAGCGAAATTTTGCACCTGCTTGAAAAGAACTATCTTGAGCTGTTTGGCGAGGAGGCTATCGAGCAGGTAGACCATGCTGGTCTTGAGTGCTCGGTTATCCTTGAGAAGTATCCGCACCTCGATGTTGTGTCTCTTGGTCCGACGCTTCGCTCACCGCACACCACTATTGAGCGTTGCAACATCTCTACAGTTGCTCCTTTCTGGGAACTGTTGAAGAAGACTATGGAGACAGTGCCAGTTAAGTAATTTCGCTTGCGAATTTTGAACACCTTATTACATATACAACAAAAAGCCCAGAGCATCAATGCTCTGGGCTTTTTGTTAGCATCTTAGAAGATGCCCCATTTTTTCTTGCGTTTGGGTTGTTCGTGTTGAGTCTCAAACGAACCTTCGTTTATAATGTCTTCCCACGTTTGGCGTTTCTGTATCATGCGATATATCTGTCCCCAGTCGGGTAAACCTCCCAGGTTGCGGTCGTCAATAAATAAGTCTGCCTTTAGCTTGCGCGAGAAGTGGTTGTTGTTGTCAAGCGTCTCTTCTGGATAGTCCTTGTTGACAGCATAAAACTCAACACCACGATCCTTGCACCATTTAACGGCATCGTCAAGCAACTTACCCTCTCTTACACTCCACATTATCAGCTTGTGGTTCTGCTTCATAAGCATTTTCAGTGTCTCGGTGGCAAATGGAATCTCGCGTCCTATTGCTGGGTATTTGTGTTCAACGATAGTGCCGTCAAAGTCAACAGCTATAATCATATTCTTTTGTTATTGTTACTGTTTAAAAGAGTTATTACTTCTTTAACGAGTTGTCGTTCTTGTTGCCGTAGCCACTGCTTGTGTAAGTTCCGTATGTGCCATACGAACCATATGAAGCCATCTGGCGGTTGTTGCTATGTCCGTATGTGCCATATTTGCCATATTTGCCATACTTGCCGTAGCCATAGTAGTAGCCATACTTCTTCTTCGACATGTCGATGCCGTTGATTACGATGCACATGTTAGGCAACTTCTTCTGCTGGTTGAAACCATTAATAAGATCGAAGCTTGACTTTGCTGTGTAGTCGGCACGACACATATATATAGTAATATCGGCGCAACGACCTATCTGTATGGTGTCTGTTACAAGACCTGCAGGTGCGGTATCCATGAGTATGTAGTCGTAGTCTTCCTTCAGCAAGTCGATAATCTGCTGCAATGCCGGACGCGATACAAGCTCTGCCGGGTTTGGAGGAATAGGACCTGCCATAAGAAGGTCAAGATTGTCGTTAGCACCCGACTTTACAATCTGCTCTCTGATATCCTCCTTTGTAGGATTGCCATGTACAAGCAGGTTGGTGATGCCATGCTTGCGGTCCTTAAGGTCGAACAACTGAGCCAGACGAGGCTTACGTATATCCAAACCGATAAGTATAACCTTCTTGCCCAGCAATGCAAAGCTCATGGCAAGGTTGGATGTGATAAATGTCTTACCCTCGCCCGATGTTGTAGAAGTGGTCATAATAACCTTCTGTCCGTCCTTCAGCATAAACTGGATGTTTGTGCGTATAGAGCGGAATATCTCCTCCATAATGTTGTTGGTGTTCTCGTGTACCACGATACCAGCCTTCGACTTAACCTCTTCGCTTGCAATAGCCACATCGCCAATGATAGGCAGATTGGTAAGTGTCTCTACATCGTCGTGTCCCTCAATCTTATAACGGAAGAAGTTGATGAGGAACAGCACACCTATAGGCAGTGCAAGTCCAAGAACAAGCGCCATAAGCAAGATGATAGAGGTCTTTGGGCTTGTCTTGCCCATAACCAATGGATCGTCTATAAGCTTGCCCTTGTCTGCTGTAGCTGCCAGAGAAATAGAGTTCTCCTCGCGCTTCTGCAGCAACATAAGGTACAGACCCGACTTAACCTCTTGCTGACGTCCAATCTGTGTAAGCACGCGCTCCTGCTCTGGACTAGATGATATCTGTCCTGCGTATGTGTTATACTGCTGTTGTATGCTGTTGCGCTGTATGTCTGCGTTGCGTTGAGCCTGGCTCATGGCGCGGCGTATGCTGCTTATAAGGTCGTCGAGTTGTGCTGTAAGTGGAGTTACAGCAGGCGAGTTCTCACTTGCGCTACGCAATAGGCGGTTGCGCTCAATAGCGATGTCGTTGTACTTGTTTATAAGAGCCGAGGCTGTAGGATCGGTCAAGCCCACGTTGGTAGGCAGAGTCTGATACTTGTTTACAGGCTCGTTCATATAGTCGTCGATACTTCTCAGAAGCTCAATCTGCATATTTGTCTCGGCCAACTTCTGTGTGTAAACATCCGAGCTGGCTATAGTCTGAGCCGAGTTGATCTTCGGGTCGATGATGTTGTAGCGACGCTTTGTCGACTCAAGATCGCCCTCTGTAGCACCCAATTCATTGTTTATCTTCTCAAGACGCGAGTTGATAAACTGCTCTGTGCGCATTGCTATCTCGTTCTTATCCTCGTTGGCTTGGCGGTTGTAGCAAACCGACAGCTGGCGCAGATAGTCTACGGCACGCATAGGCACAGCGTCTTTCAATACAAGTTCGGCTATTGTTGTGGTCTTTGATGTCTGGCTTACCGCCATTGACTTGGCATATATCTTACCAGCCATCTTAGGTGATACGATGACAGCCTTAAGCGAGCGATCCTCTGGCATCTGGTACCCAGGGTTTGCATTAAAGCTTATAATACCCACGCTGGTGTTGATGCTGAAAGGTAGGCGCGCTGTGGTGCGGTCTATCTTGTGCTTAATAGGCAATTTGTCGGGGTCGTTAGGCACATACACGTAGGTACCAGTGATGTGATACTGACCTTTCTCAAGCTTGATGTTAAGCTTGATAGGCATCTTCAGGTTTTCAAGACTGTTTGCATCCAAGTCTACATTCACCGGCTGAGTGCGGTAGATGATGTGGTCCTTTATACGTCCTGATATCCAATAGTTTACGTATAGCTTGAGGTCTTTTACAGTCTCGCTTGCAAGGTTTGACGATCCAAGAATAACCATCTCGTTGTCTATTCCAGCCGAGTTGGTCATAATGCCAAGTGTAGACGAGGCAAGCAACTGGCTCTTTCCGGCATATCCTCTGTTAGAGTTGCTTTGGTCTTCCTTAATCAGCAGCTTCACGTTGGCCTGATATATAGGTGTGGCTAACTTAAGGTATACCATAGCCAAGCTAAGGCAAACGATGAGCGACAATACGAACCACTTCCAGTTGAGCACAACCATTGTGTAAAGCGTCCTAATGTCGAACGACGACTTCTCGGTTTCGTTTTCTTGCTGGACATTGTACAATCCTGCGGTTTTGTTTTCTTCCATTTTTTATTATCAGCAATAATTTGTTTGCACTTAATAGTCTAAGTGTTTATGTTATGTTTCTTGTTATATAAATCAGCTTTTCTTACTTCTTCTCGCCCTCAGCCAGTTGCAGCAGATACTTACCGTAGTTGTTCTTGCACATAGGTTGAGCTATGGTCTTAAGCTTCTCGCTGTCAATCCATCCCTTCTTGTAAGCTATCTCCTCAAGGCATGCCACCTTTAGTCCCTGTCTCTTCTCAATTACCTCTATAAAGGTGCTTGCCTCCGACAGGCTGTCGTGTGTGCCAGTATCAAGCCATGCAAATCCGCGTTGCAAGGTCTTTACCTTTAGGTCTCCCTTGGCAAGATATTCCTGGTTTACGGTTGTTATCTCCAGTTCGCCACGCTTGCTTGGCTTTATATGGTTGGCTATATCTACCACACTGTTAGGGTAGAAGTATAGTCCCACCACGGCATAATTGCTTTTTGGATGCTCTGGTTTCTCCTCTATGCTAAGGCAGTTGCCGTTGCTGTCAAACTCAGCCACGCCATATCGTTCGGGGTCGTTAACATAGTAGCCGAATACCGTAGCCTTGCCTTCCTTTTCAACATTCTGCACACTCTCATGCAGCAACTGTGTAAATCCGGCTCCGTAGAATATGTTGTCGCCCAATACAAGGCATGCCGAATCGCCGTTAAGGAAGTCGGCTCCTATGATAAAGGCTTGTGCCAAACCGCCCGGATATGGTTGCTCGGCATATTCAAACTTCACCCCCAAGTCGCTGCCGTCGCCCAACAGTCGCTTGAATGATGGCAGATCGTCTGGAGTTGATATAATGAGTATATCCCTAATATCCGCCAACATGAGCACGGAGATAGGATAGTATATCATTGGCTTGTCAAATATAGGGATAAGCTGCTTGCTTATACCCTTTGTGATGGGGTAAAGTCGAGTACCCGAACCACCCGCTAAAACAATTCCTTTCATAGTCGTGAGGTGTGTTGTACTAATTAATGATTCGAAAACGCATAAATGCGTACAAAGATACTAATAATTGTTGGAATAAGCCCATATGCAGACCTAAAAAATGCCTGTTATTATATTATTGTCAAATATTTATGCGTATACCTCCAAAACTTTTGCGAGATTGGAATAGTTTTATTAATTTTGCATATGATAGGCTTTGCCCTCCGTTCGCCTAAATACATGGAGACGACATTATGGCGCGAAGCCTTTCCTCAAGGTTAAATTTAAAATATAAACATTACACAAACATGGGATTCTTATCAAAACTTTTCAACAGAAAGGACGATAATAACAAGACAGGCGGAATGGAAGACTACATGCAGCTTGTGCGTGTTTACTTCCAGGCTTCTATAGCCGCAAACGTTGGTATTACCAATCTTGCCATGCTACCCGATCTGCGTGTGTTCAAGTCTACGCTTCATGTGCAGACTGTCAACAACAAGCTGGGACTTGGCGAAAAGAGCGCATGCCGCAAGATGTTAAAGGATATCTATGGCACCGACGACCTATTTTTCAAGGAGGTAGATCAAAGTATTCGCAAAAACTGCCGCAAGATGCAGGACGTCCAGGTTTATCTCATTCAGTTCCAGGGATTCACACAGGACATAATGATGCTTATGGGCAACCTTATGAAGTTTAAGTTGCGTCTGCCTTCTATCTTCAAAAGTGCTTTGTACAAGATGACAGAGAAGACCGTTGCCGAACTATTTACCAAGAACGACTATACCGACCCTGCCGTGCTTAAGGCTGTTGTGGCTATACGCCAGTACAATAATCGACTTGGTTTCTCGCAGAAGTGGATATCCGACTTTGTATATCAGGTGGTGATGCTTGCCAAGAAAGAACCTAAGCCAACCGACGACCAAGAGGCAAAGAAATAAGCTAACGACTCAAAAAACTGTTACATTTTTTTGTGCCGTTCACAGAAATAACTTAATTTTGTAATCAAATAGTAGCATAATGGAAGCTGATGCCAAATCTATCGACCTTTTCACTACCCGTGTCAGGCAGATGATTCTTCAGTACGAAGAATTAAGGGGGCATAATGCCGCGCTTAATGCAACAATCGAACAGCAAAAAGCTCGCATTAGTCAACTTGAGGCACATGTCATTCAGCTACAAAACGATTACAAGAGTCTGAAAGTAGCACGTATGGTCGAGATTGCCAATGGCGATATGGAGGCTGCCCAAAAGCTTCTTGCCAAACTGATAAGAGACGTAGACAAGTGTATTACGCTTGTAAGCGAGGGCAAGTCGACTGAATAACACTTCAATATTATGGCAGAAGAAAATCAAGACAAGTTGCGCATCAGGCTTCATGTTTACGACACCGAGATACCAGTCAACGTGCGTCCTGAGGACGAACCCTTCTATCGCGATGCCGCACAGCTCATTACGAGTACCGTTAATGCCTATGCCTCGAGATACAAAGGGCCAAAGAACGAGAAAGAACTGCTCTATATGGCGCTTATCGATATTGCCTTGCGCTATCAGATGGAACTGTCGCGCAACGATACTAAGCCTTATAAGGACATCATCGGCAAACTGACACAGGAAATTGAGGATGTGCTGAAGAAGGAGTAAGCCACCAAACCCAAAATTGTGAACAATTACGTATATAACAAATAATGTATAATAAAATATAATAATGTTAGGTATCATAATTAGTGCCGTGCTCGCCCTCATAATAGGCGCAGCAGCAGGCTATACTATTTTCCGCTACGTAATACAGGGAAAATATAATGAGATGATTGCAGCCGCCAACAAGGAGGCTGAGGTTATAAAGGAGAAGAAGCTCCTTGAGGTCAAGGAGAAGTTCCTCAACAAGAAGGCTGAGCTTGAAAAGGAGGTGCAATCGCGCAACCAGAAGATACAGCAGAGCGAAAACCGCTTGAAGCAACGCGAGATTTCGCTCAATCAGCGTCAGGAGGAACTTGGCCGACGCAAGCAGGAATGCGACCAGAGTGCTCAACGCATAGAGAACGAGAAGAAACTTATTGCGCTTAAGCAGGAGGAACTTGAGAAAATGCAGATTAAGGAGCGCGAGAAACTCGAGGAACTCTCAGGTCTTAGCGCCGACGAGGCTAAGAATCGTCTCGTTGAAAGCCTTAAGGACGAGGCCCGCACCGATGCTGCTTCTTACGTTAACGAGATTATGGATGAGGCTAAGCTCAATGCCAACACTCAGGCCAAGAAGATTGTTATCCAGACTATACAGCGTGTGGCTACCGAGACAGCCATCGAAAACTCTGTATCTGTATTCCATATCGAGAACGACGAGGTTAAGGGACGTATCATCGGACGCGAGGGTCGCAACATTCGCGCACTTGAGGCAGCTACCGGAGTTGAGATCGTTGTAGACGATACCCCAGAGGCTATCGTTATATCTGCATTCGACCCCGTTCGTCGTGAGGTATGTCGCCTTGCTTTACATCAGCTTGTTGCCGATGGACGTATACATCCGGCACGTATCGAGGAAGTAGTGGCCAAGGTTAAGAAGCAGCTCGACAACGAGATAATCGAGACTGGCAAGCGCACAGCTATCGACCTTGGTATCCATGGCTTGCATCCTGAACTTATCCGTATCATCGGTAAGATGAAGTATCGTTCGTCTTACGGACAGAATCTATTGCAGCATGCACGCGAGACAGCTAACCTTTGCGCCGTTATGGCAGCCGAGCTTGGCTTGAACCCAAAGAAGGCTAAACGTGCCGGACTATTGCATGATATAGGCAAGGTACCAGATGAGGAGAGCGAATTGCCACACGCTCTCTATGGTGCCAAGATTGCCGAGAAGTACAAGGAAAAACCAGATATCTGCAATGCTATCGGCGCTCACCACGACGAGATGGAGATGAACACTCTCCTTGCTCCTATTGTACAGGTGTGCGATGCTATATCTGGCGCACGTCCTGGTGCTCGCCGCGAGATAGTAGAGGCCTATATCAAGCGTCTTAACGACCTTGAAGCTATCGCAATGTCTTATCCTGGCGTTACAAAGACTTACGCTATTCAGGCTGGTCGCGAGTTGCGTGTCATCGTCGGAGCAGACAAGATGGACGATAAGGAGACCGAGAGCTTGTCGGGCGAGATTGCAAACAAGATTCAGACTGAGATGACTTATCCGGGTCAGGTTAAGATTACCGTTATTCGCGAGACTCGCTCGGTTGCATACGCTAAATAAGCAATTTGTATCTTATATCAATATAAAGAAAAGTCCCCAAGAAGCAACCGCTTCTTGGGGACTTTTCTTTCTGTTTTTATCAACTTGTGTTTCTACTTTGTTATCTCTCCACAAAGGTTTGTATTCATCAAATTGCGTATGGTGTGGCAGTCGGAATACCTTGCCTGTAAGAACATCAACTTGGTTACGGCACTCTCTACAGTAGAGTCGTAACCGCTTACTATTCCGGCATCCTTTAGCTGATAGCTTGCCTCATAGCGTCCCATCTTTACGTTGCCTGCCACACATTGTGTAATGTTTACCACAGTTACGCCACGCTTTGTAGCGTCCATAAGCAGCTGCCTAATCCATGGTTTTTGCGGAGCGTTGCCACTACCGAACGAGCGCATAACGATACCACGCAACTCAGGAGCCTCAAGCACATGGCGCACAATATTCTGTTGAATGCCTGGGAAGAGCGAGAACACCACTACGTTAGGGTCCATGGCATAGTGCGGAATCATCGGACGACTATAGTCGGGCTTCAATATAAAGTGAGGGTTAAACTGAAAC
This sequence comes from Prevotella merdae, assembly GCF_900290275.1. Taxonomy (GTDB): domain Bacteria; phylum Bacteroidota; class Bacteroidia; order Bacteroidales; family Bacteroidaceae; genus Prevotella; species Prevotella merdae. Next base: position 330,860 of record NZ_LT985326.1, on the reverse strand, counting down.
TCTACACCGGCCTCGCATAGATGCGGATAGTTGAATGTATTGAAAGCGTTGAAACCATCGGCACTTTCCTTGGTACTGCGGTTTCCTCTAAGCAGTCGACCACCAAAGAAAATGCACACTTCAGGTACCATTGGACGACCATTGTCATCGTAAGCCGAAGCCAACTCAATACTTGTTACCAGATTCTCCTTGCCGTCTGTACGCAACTGCCCAATAGGCAACTGTGAGCCAGTAAGTATTACAGGCTTCGTAAGGTTCTCGAGCATAAACGACAAGGCACTTGCTGTGTAAGCCATAGTGTCTGTGCCGTGCAGGATAACGAATCCGTCATAACGGTCGTAGCCATCGGCTATAATGCGCACAATTTGTGCCCAACGCCTAAGCGAGATGTCCGATGAATCGATCGGAGGAGTAAACTGATAAACGTCTACATCCGTCTTCAGGTAGGCATATTCGGGCAAGTTGGCAATGAGGTGTTCGAAGTTGAGGGGTTCGAGAGCACCAGTTTGTGGATTGCGTCCCATACCAATAGTGCCGCCGGTATATATCAGCAGCACCTTGTGTTGGCGCAAGTTAGCATTGTCGTTGTTCATGTGGTGTATTGTTATTATATGGCAAAATTAATATAAAAATATGACATCCTACATTGTTTGTCTATATTTTTATCATTTAAATGCATTGAAATAACAATATTTCGTTTTTTAGCCCCAAAAACTAATATATTCGTATCCATATGTGGCGATATGTAAGCTATTCCGCATCCGTACCCACCATCCACGGTCATCTAACTTTCGTTTTGACATGTCAGCGCCTCTTCTACACACCCCTCTTAAATAGCTAGAAAAACGATAACATTATCGTTGGCAAAGTAATATATATTACTTGCCAATTTAATATAATATACTTTGCCATTTAATACAATATACTTTGCCATTTAATATATATTACTTTGGCATTTAATATATATTACTTTTGGGAGGCGTATTTATGGCTCTTTTTACCAGTGTATATTTCTGCTGCGCCATAACCGTCTTTACTTTAATAAGTTTCTGCCTCCTGTATCTTCGAGGATTCTCATTTGTTGGATAGCAATCTGATTCAGTTTGATGAGTCTTTCAGATTGTGCCATACCATCGTTGATAAACACAGCATTGAGATTCTCCATGTTCGATAGGCAGATTAGCTCATTTATATTGGCATAATCACGAATGTTACCTTTCTTATCGGGATTCTGCTCACGCCATTGTCTTGCCGTCATACCAAACATAGCCATGTTGAGTACATCCGCTTCATCGGCATACTTCATAGCTGCTTGTTCACGTGTCACCTCGTTTGGAATAAGATTTTCCTTGATTGCATCTGTGTGAATACGATAGTTTATCTTTGATAATTCACGTTTGGCAGACCAACCTATCTGTTTTTGCTCATCTTCTTTCAGTCGTTGGAACTCCTTTATCAAATACAATTCAAATTCTACTGAAACCCAACTTGCAAACTTAAACGCAATGTCCCTTTGTGCATAGGTTCCTCCATTTGCCCCACTTTTACAAATAATACCAACCGCATTTGTTATTTCTACCCATCGAGTTGGACTCATTGTAAAAGCATTGGAACCTGCTTCTTTCAAAAGGGGGTCGAATTCGACCCCTTTGAAATTCGGGTTATTCAACTGCTCCCAAAGTCCAAGATATTCCAATGTGTTTTTAGAACGCAACCAATTCTTTACCACATCTTTTGGTTCTATTGCATTCTTTTGTCTCGCTATATCTGTGATACAGATATAATCGACTCCATTTTTAGATAGGGTCTTTATCGTTTGGTTCTTTACTATTATTTTTGCCATAATATTATACTTCTAATTGTATTGTCTGTACCATATGATTAGCTCGTAATATATCTAAAATCGGATATTATGCCACTACTTTGGCTGAATATGTTTCAAGTGACGCTTGATTAGTCAAGTACGATTTTTCTTGCAAGCAGACATGTGCCTATTATTCCACCACGTTCATTAAGTTTGGATAGGCACAAACGTGTGTCACGATTTACTATGCTGAGTGAGTATTTCCTAACAGAAGCACTTACTGCTTGTAGTAGGAACTCTCCTGCGCGTGATAGTACGCCTCCAATAACGACCAACTCTGGGTTGAATAGGTTGATGAGGTTTGCCACACTTTCGCCAAGGCGCAAACCGACATGCTCTACAACATCAATACAAAGAGGGTCTTCATCGTTTATTGCATCTAAAATGCTTTCCAGAGAGTATATGTCTCCTGTATGATTAGTAAGAAATGATGATTCACCTTCTTCGATACGGTTGCGCACTATACGTTGCAATGCACTTCCTGAAGCTTCTGTCTCTAGACATCCTTTTTTTCCACAGTGGCATAATATGTCGTTGTCGAACATATGGGTATGGCCAAATTCACCAGCAAAGCCTGACTTGCCACGGTATAATTCGCCATCTATAATAATGCCCAAACCAAGACCCCAACTGGCATTTATGAACAGTACATCGCGTTCGCCTCTTACAACACCTTTAATGTACTCGCCATAGGCAAAGGCGCGAGTGTCGTTTTCAATATCTACTTGATATCCAAGGCGGTCTGATAATAATCTAGTTAATGGTTGCTCCGAAAAGTTGTAAATAGTATGACTGTAGCCACTTGACGAGTTTACACGTCCAGAGATACAGAACATCACTTCTTGTATTCGGCTCTTGTCAATTTCTGATTTGTCTATGAATTGTTTAACAAGTCTACATAATTCGTCAACCGACTCCATTGTATTCTCTGTATGGCAAGGTACGTTGTCGTCAAGTTCTACGAGGTCGCCACGGAAATTCATTAGTCCGAGGTTTATGAAACCAACCTTTATCTCTACTCCGACAAAGAATCCAGAGTCGGGATTGAGTCCATACAGTATAGGTCGTCGACCTTCATTTGTTTCTTGCTTGCCATATTCTTCTATATAGCCCAACTCTAATAGTTCGCTCACAGCTTTTGTTACTGTGGGTATACTAAGCGAGATATCTTTGGCAAGCTCTTGGATTGTGGAGTTTCCATTAGTAACAAAGTACTTTATTATGTCTTTTTTGAATGTGGCATTCTTGCCTTCGCCACATAGATTAAATGTATTTGGCATATAGGTTGACTAAATAATATAATAAGGTAAGTTTATTTTGTTTTTATTCTATTTGTCTTGTTGGTTTTACATTGCCACTAAGGCTAAGCAAGACAAAGATAGTAATTATTATGCAATTAACCAAACTTTCAACATGATTAATTATTTAATGTGTCTATTTTAAAGGTATTTTTTAATGGTTTTATGTTAAATTCGATATTAGTTGGCAATAATAATGAAATATCTTTGAAAATACTTGGTAGTTATTAAAATAATTTATAAATTTGCCGACGTAAAACCAAATCATTTTAATAACTTAAACTATATGGAAAAAATTAAAGGACTGATTGACGCACCGTTTACTCCTTTTTATGAGAACGGCGAGGTAAATCTCGAGCCAATCGAGCGTTACGCAAACATGCTTGTAAAGAATGGTCTTAAGGGTGTATTCATCAACGGATCATCAGGTGAGGGTTATATGCTTACAGAAGAAGAACGTATGGCTTTGGCAGAGCGTTGGGTTAGCGTTGCTCCAGAAGGCTTCAAGGTTTTGGTTCATGTAGGTAGCTGCTGCGTTAAGTCAAGCCGTAAGCTTGCCGAGCATGCACAGAAGATAGGTGCATTTGCTATTGGTGCTATGGCTCCTCCATTCCCTAAAGTAGGCCGTGTAGAAGAGCTTGTTAAGTATTGCGAGGAGATAGCAGCTGGTGCTCCTAATCTTCCATTCTACTTCTATCATATCCCAGCATTCAATGGTGCATACCTTTCAATGGTTGACTTCCTTAAGGCTGTTGACGGTCGCATTCCTAATTTTGCCGGTATCAAGTATACTTACGAGAGCTTGTACGAGTACAATCAGTGTCGTCTTTATGCTAATGGCAAGTTTGATATGCTTCACGGTCAGGATGAAACTATACTTCCTTGCCTTGCAATGGGCGGTGCACAGGGTGGCATCGGTGGTACAACCAATTATAATGGACGTTGTCTTACAGGCATCCTTGATGCTTGGAAAGAAGGTGATATTGAGAAGGCACGCGAACTTCAGAATTATGCACAGGACGTAATCAATGTTATCTGTCACTTCCGTGGCAATATTGTTGGTGGTAAGCGTATCATGAAGCTTATCGGTCTTGACCTTGGCAAGAACCGCACTCCGTTCAACAATATGACAGATGAGGAAGAGGCTCGTATGAAGAAGGAACTCGAGGATATCGACTTCTTCAATAAGTGCAATGTCTTTTAGTTTTCATTAAGCTAATAAGAGGTACGACCAAGAGTCGTACCTCTCTACAATAATAGTATACAAATGATGGATACAAACAAATACTTAGGCTATTGGGCAGAGTGCTATCGCGAAGACCTTGTCCAGAACATTATGCCTTTTTGGATGAAGTACGGCCTCGACCGTGAGAATGGTGGTGTGTATACATGTGTTGCTCGTGATGGCGAATTAATGGATACCACAAAGTCTGTATGGTTTCAGGGTCGTTTTGCCTATATCTGCTGCTTTGCTTACAATAATATAGAGCGACGTCAGGAATGGCTTGATGCTGCAAAGTCGACTATAGACTTTATTGAAGCACATTGTTTCGACACCGATCGTCATATGTTCTTTGAGGTTGCAGCCGATGGAACACCTCTTCGCAAGCGTCGTTATGTGTTCAGTGAGAGTTTTGCAGCAATAGCAATGGCAGAGTATTGCAAGGCTACTGGTGATCGTCAGTATGCAGATAAGGCAATGCAGATATTCAAAGATATGCGTCATCGTCTTACTACTCCAGGACTTCTTGAGCCTAAATATCTGCCTACAGTTGAGTCTATAGGCCACAGCATAACGATGATTCTCATCAACGTTGCCAACGTATTGAAGCAGGTGATAGACGATCCTGAGCTTGACGAGCAGACCGACATCTCTCTTAAGTCGCTTACAAAGAACTTTGTTCATCCCGAGTTTAAGGCATTGCTCGAGACCGTTGGTCCTAACGGCGAGTTTATCGACAGCATCAATGGTCGCCTTATAAACCCTGGTCATTGTATCGAAACCTCTTGGTTCCTTATGGAAGTAGCAGAGCGTCGTGGTGACAAGGAATTGTTGAAGTTTGCTTTGCAAGTACTTGACTGGTCTTGGGACTGGGGTTGGGATAAGGAGTTTGGTGGTATCATCAACTTCCGCGACTGTAAGGGTTATCCTCAGCAAGACTATTCACAGGATATGAAGTTTTGGTGGCCTCAGTGTGAGACAATTATTGCCAATCTTTATGCATATAAGCTAACTGGAGATGAGAAGTACTTGGAGCGTCACCGCATTATAAGTGAGTGGACCTACGCACACTTCCCAGATCATGAGTATGGCGAATGGTATGGCTATCTGCATCGTGATGGTTCAGTAGCACAGCCAGCAAAGGGTAATATCTTCAAGGGACCATTCCATGTTCCTCGTATGATGATACGCTCGTACATGCTCTGTAATGAGATTTTGGTCAATAAGAAATAAGGTTCATTTTGGTTATAGGGAAAAGTTAATTAAGATGGGTAAGTTAAGCCGTATGCCATGTGTGCCAAGATACATTTGTCATTACAACGGCATTAATGGTTACGGCTTAACTACTAAACTATAGAACTTACAATCCTTTATTCATTATATATATATCAAACTTAAATAGATTAACACCTAAACTTTTTATGAAGAATTCAAAGATTTATCCCTGGGTAGTTGTTGGTCTTCTTGGAGGCGTAGCTCTACTCAACTACATGGACCGCCAGATGCTCAGCACAATGAAGGATGCCATGCAGATGGATATACAGGAGTTGCAGTCGGCTACAAACTTTGGTCGACTTATGGCTGTTTTCCTCTGGATATATGGTTTGATGAGTCCTGTGTCTGGTATCATTGCCGACCGTCTTAGCCGTAAATGGCTCATTGTCGGCAGTCTCTTGGTATGGTCATCTGTAACCTACCTTATGGGCTTAGCTACTACTTTCGACCAAGTGTTTTGGTTGCGTTCGCTTATGGGCATTAGCGAAGCACTCTACTTGCCAGCTGGTTTGGCTCTTATAGCCGATTATCATACTGGTGGTTCACGCTCTCTTGCAGTTGGCATACATATGACTGGTTTGTATATAGGACAGGCAGTCGGCGGTTTTGGTGCTACACTTGCAGCTGCATATTCATGGCATACAACATTCCACTGGTTTGGAATTATCGGTATTGTATATGCAATTATTCTAGCAGTGTTCCTTCGTGATAAGCAACGTGAGGAAATTGCAGAAGCGGTAAAGGCTACCAAGCCAAAGTCTATGAGTGTATTTGCAAGCATGAAATCGTTATTCAGCAATGTGGCTTTCTGGGTTATTTTGCTTTATTTCGCTGCTCCAAGTTTGCCAGGATGGGCAACAAAGAACTGGTTGCCAACACTCTTTGCAGAGAATCTTAACTTGCCTATGTCACAAGCTGGACCAATGGCAACTATCACAATTGCAGCATCATCGTTCATTGGTGTGTTACTAGGTGGTACATTGAGTGACCGTTGGGTAAAGCGCAACATACGTGGACGTGTATATACTGGCGCTATAGGTCTTGGTCTTACAATACCTTCGCTTCTTCTGCTTGGCTTCGGTCATAGTGTGGTAGGTATTATCTGTGCAGGATTGTTGTTCGGTATAGGTTTTGGTATGTTTGATGCCAACAATATGCCTATTCTTTGCCAGTTTGTTGGAGCACGCCAACGTGCAACAGCTTATGGCATTATGAATATGGTAGGTGTGTTTGCTGGAGCTGCCATAACAAATGTTTTGGGTCAATGGAGCGATAATGGTGACTTAGGACTAGGTTTTGCAGTGCTTGCTGCAGTAGTGGCAGTAGCTCTTGCAGTGCAACTGTTCGCCTTGCGTCCAAAGACAGATAATATGGATTAGAGTTCGTATTTAGGTTTATTAATTTCAAATATTGTTTAACAATGATAATATCAAGTCTACAACACAGCGAGCGTATAGAGTCGCTTCATCCGTTGTTTAAGATGGCGTTCGATTACATAAAGTCGCACGACTTACTTAACACACCATGCGGACGTATCGAACTTCAGGGCGACGACTTGTTCATAAATAATGTCAACCCCGAATGTATTGCTGCAGAAAAGCAAGTGCTTGAGATGCACCGCAAGTATATAGATATTCACGTGTTGTTGGAAGGCGAGGAAACTATAGGTTGGAAAGACCTTGCTGATACTGGCTTGCCTACTAAGCCATACGATGAGGACGCCGACTGCGCCCTATATGCAGAGCCTGCTTCGGTATATGCCAAACTTCATCCAGGACAATTTATGATTGTTTGGCCAGAAGATCCACATGCTCCTGTTATAGGCAACCGCAAGGTGAGAAAGCTCATCGTAAAAGTAAAGATATAATAACAAACCAATTACTAACAATAAACAATCAATTTATGGCAACTAACTTTAAGTCAATTAGTTTTGCTCTGCTTGCAATTGGGGGGGGTACTAAATCCTCAAATAGCAGGAGCAGCCACAAATCAGTCCGTACATGTACAGGCACAACAGGCTGGCGCATGTAAGGGTATAGTTAAAGATTCAACTGGTGAACCACTCATTGGTGCATCAGTTATGGTAAAAGGTACCAAGACTGGCACAGTGACAGGTATTGATGGCGACTTTGCTCTTGACAAAGTAAACAAGGGTGATGTGCTTGTCATTACTTACCTTGGTTTTGAGCCTACCGAAGTTAAATGGAATGGACAACCCCTTAATGTAACGATGCAAAGCGATTCACATTCGCTAGAAGAGCTCGTTGTTGTAGGTTATGGTGTTCAGAAGAAGTCGAGCCTTACAGGTTCGGTGGCTTCAGTGTCAAGTAAGGATATTGTTAAACAGACTTCATCCAATGTTGCGTCTACTCTTCAGGGACGCACTCCAGGTGTTGACATTATTCAGCAGGCAGGTGTTGCTGGTGCTGATGTTAACATCGTTATCCGTGGTGCTGCTTCTTTTGGTGCCACAGAACCTCTTTATGTTATTGACGGAGCTTTCAGTAACAATGGTCTTACCACCCTTAATCCTAACGATATTGAGTCGATAGAAATTCTTAAGGATGGTGCCGCTGCTGCTATCTATGGTTCGCGTGCTGCTAACGGTGTAGTTATTATTACCACTAAGCGTGGTAAAAAGGGAAAGCCATTAGTTGAAATTGATGGTTCGTTTGCAGCCCAGACTCCAACCAATGTACCTGACTTCCTTAATGCGGCACAATGGCGTGAGTTTGCCAATATGGTAGCAGATAACTCTGGTCTTGCACATGCTCCAGAGAACGACAATCCTACAAACCCAAATGTAGATACCGATTGGGCTGACCAGTGGTTGCAGTTTGCTCCAATGTGGAATCTTAATGCTTCTATTTCTGGTGGTGGTGAGAATTCAACATTCTCTACAAGTGTTGGCTATCTTGATCAGAAGGGTATGACAATTTATTCTGGTTATAAGCGCTACAATTTCCGTGTCAATTCTTCATACAAGAAAGGTATATTCTCATTGTCTGAGAACCTGTCGCTGTCACATCGTGATAAGACACCAACAACTCCTTTCAATATCTCATTGCCTACATTGCCAATACATGATGCACAAGGACGACTTGTATCAGGCGGTCCTGATTACTATATCAATCCTGAGGACGGTAAGGCTGTGAACAAGCTTGCTCCGCTGAAATATACAGATCGTTACAATCGTACAACTGATGTTATCGGTGCAATTAATGCTCAACTTGACCTTTGGGATGGTTTGAAGTATAAGGCTACATTCAGTGCAAACTGGAGTAATGCACACTCTTATACACATACTCCTACTTATAATACAAAGTGGAATGCAGATGGAACGCCAGATGTAGACTTCGGTAATACTCGCAACAGTATATCAGAGTCACGTGGTGAAACATTCACTTATACTATCGATAACCTTTTGTCTTACAACAAGACATTTGGAGGTCACAGTATAGATGCTCTTGTTGGTACAAGCTGGATGCGTGAGTACTATCGTTCGATGGGTATTTCAACCATCAATGACATAGGTGGTACAGAGATCACAGGTTTCCAAAGTATTGATGGTAAGATTTCTGCAGGCGATGAGAATGCAGCCCTGTTGTCATTCTTTGGTAGATTGAACTACGACTACAAGAATAGATATTTGCTATCTGCAAGTATTCGTCGTGACGAGTCGTCTAAGTTTGCAAAGGATTGTCGTGTAGGTTACTTCCCTTCTGTATCTGTAGGTTGGAATGTACAAGAAGAGTCTTGGTTTCCGAAGCAGACCATAAGCAAACTTAAGTTGCGTGCCAGCTATGGTGAGCTTGGTTCTAACTTCCTTGATCCATACAACTTTGACGATATTGCATACGGTCCTATAGCTTATACTCTCAATGGTAAGCGTTTTACCAGTGGTCGTGCTGCTTATCTTAAGTCAAAGAATTTGAAGTGGGAAACTGCTAAGACAACAGACATTGGTCTTGAGTTGGGATTCTTTGACAACGCGCTTACATTCCAGGTAGAGTATTTCTATAAGAAGAATGTAGACTTGTTGGCACAGATAGACCTTAACCTCTCAAGTGGTCAGGTATTTGAGATCAACTCATCACGTGAGAAGCCTTACGTCAATACAGCATCTGTAGAGAATAAGGGTTGGGAGTTTATGTTAGGCTACCGCAAGCAGCTAACACGTGACTTCTCAATTGACGCTTCATTGAATGTTTCTACACTAAGCAACAAGGTACTTGCTCTTGGTGACAATGTACAGCCTATCACTTCAGGAGCTATGTCGAGCTTCTTCAATGATTCGCCATCTATTACTATGCCAGGTTATCCAATCGGTTCGTTCTATGGATATAAGATTGACGGATTTGATGCAGACGGAAACTTCATGTTCAAGGATACCGACAAGAATGGTATTATAAATGCAGATGATAAGGTTATACTTGGCAATCCAATTCCTGACTTCTCATATGGTTTGAACGTCAATGCATCATACAAGAACTTCGACCTTACATTGTTCTTGCAGGGTGTTCAGGGCAACGACATCTTTAACCAGATGAAGTATACATACTATTTCGACTACTCAAACAACTGTGTAACAGATGTATTGAATGCTTGGAGTCCGACAAACCACAATACTGGTATACCTGTAATGAAGACTCAGAATACAAATGGTGGCAACTCTCTACCAAGTGAGTTCTATATTGAGGATGGTTCGTACTTGCGTTGTAAGAATCTTCAGTTGGGTTATACATTCCCAGAGAAGATTATCAGCAAGTTAGGTTTGTCACGTCTGCGCGTTTATGGCGGTGTACAGAATCTGTTTACTATAACCAACTACTCTGGCTATGATCCTGAGGTAAGTTCTAATGCACTGTTCTCTCGTGGTATAGACAGCAAGTCATATCCAAATGCCCGTACCTACACATTAGGTTTCAATGTCTCATTCTAAACATTAAATTCATTATGAAAATCAATTATAGAATATTTGCAACACTGTTGCTTGCCGGTGGCTTGACACTTCAGAGTTGTGATAGCGTCTTCGACGATTTGGCTACAAATCCTAATCAGCCTAGTATGAAGACATACTTTTCAACACCAGAAGGTGTGAATGATGCTGTGATGACAATGTACGGATACATTTCTACACAGCGTTGTCTCGGAGCTTCAGGTTCAAAGACCCAGTTAATACGTGGCGATGAAGGTAACTCAAACTCTGATTATGGTAAGCCAGGTATGTTTGGAGAAGACCTCAACTCGAGCTACTATACAATTGAGCAACCTTACACACTTATGTACACCACTGCTTCACAGGCATCGTATATCATTGAAGAAGCTTCAAAGGTAGACTTCTCTGGCAATACTCAGTTGCTCAATGCATATATGGGCGAGGCTTACTTCTGGCGTGCATTTGCTCACTACTATCTGTTGGTTAACTTCCGTCAGGTATCTCCTATACGTCAGATGCCACGCGGTTCTGAGGATTATGTTCGTAAGCCAGAGGACCCAGAGGCAGTATGGGACTTTATACAAGATGATCTTAAGCATGCAAAGGAGTTGCTGCCAGTTAAGGGATATTGGACTGGCAATAATCTGGGACGTGTAACAAAAGCTGCTGCTGCTGCTTTGCAGGGTATCTGCTATATGTATCGTACCGGTATTGAAAGCCACTATGGTACAAGTACCAAGACATATTATAACGAGGCTGCTACTGAGTTTGGTGAGATTCTTGATGGTAAGTTGGGAACATATGAATTGGCTCCTGACTACTCTTGGAACTTTGATGTAGCTCATGAGAATGATGCCAACCCAGAATCCATCCTTGAGATTCAGTTCCTTGGTGATGTTAATAATACTGGATTTAACCCAGGTCTTGCAACATCTGGTCTTGCCTTCGACTCTCGTGGTCTTATGCTGCCTGGTGCAGGTGTAGGTTATGAGGGTGTTGCCAATAACTGGTTGTATAACGAATTTGTCAACTCTATAGATAAGGATGGATGCACAGACATTCGTATGTTCTCTACATTGATGTTTGACGACCTCAAGCCTGAGATTAAACTACATACAGATGCTGAAGGTAACAAGCAGCGTCTTGAAGGTCCTGGTGGTTTCCATTGGGAACAACTCTATCCAGCTACAGCCTCTGCTGAAGGCTTCCAAACTGTAGCCAATACTTTGGCACATTCGTTTAAGGCTGGTATCAAGAAGGGTCTTGACTATTCTTTGCCTATGCTTACCAATGCTGATGGTACGCCTAAACTCAATGGTGTAGGTGGTGGTACAAAAGAGATGGTTTACAACCAGCCACGTGCAAACGGTGTTAATTGGCGATATATTCGTCTTGCTGATATATATCTGCTTTATGCTGAGGCTGTACTCAATGGCGCAACACAGGGAACCTTAACACCTGCTCAGGCTGTTAATAAGGTACGTGAGCGTGCTAATATGGCAGATCTTTCGCAAGTAACTCTTGAGGATGTTAAACATGAGCGCGTTCTTGAACTATCATTCGAGGGACATCGCTTCTACGACTTGTTGCGTTGGGGTGAACTTTCATCACGCTTCCAGCAGTTAGCAGCAGAGGATTCATCATTCAAGAAGTTTGTCTCTGCATCTGATTTCAAGGGATTTGTTAGCAACAAGCATGAGTGGTTGCCAATTCCTATCAACGAGATGAATTCTAACCCGTATATCACAACAAACAACCCAGGATACTAAATAAGTAATCATGAGAAATGTTTTATCAACCATCATGTTCTGCGCTGTCGCCTCTATGGCGACAGCACAGACATTGAATAATGGCATAACATTGCCAAAGGTATGGCCACCGCAGTATCAAGAGCCAACTGAACGTCATGAGATGCCAGTACCTTACTTGCAGAATAAGCCAGCAGTATTGCCTATCAATAATGGTCGTCAGCTGTTTGTAGACTCGTTCTTAATTAGCTCTACCAATTTGCGCAGTGTATATCATACTCCTAACTTCTATAAAGGCAACCCTGTGTTGGAACCTACAGAGAAGTGGGAGAATACAACAGAAGGTGCACCATACGCAGCTCCGTTTAGTGACGGTATATGGTATGACGAGAAAGAAGGCATATTTAAAATGTGGTATCTTGCAGGAGCGGGCACAATGCATAAGCAGAGTAATCAAACATTCTATACTTGCTATGCCGAGTCAAAGGATGGTAAGAATTGGAAGAAGGTAAATCTCGACATTGTACCAGGTACAAATATTGTTGACACATGTGACCGTGATGCTGCTACTATATGGCTCGACCGCACAGAGAAGAATCCTGCACGTCGTTGGAAATTGTTTAATATTCAGCGTCGTCCTACAGACAAACGTTGGCAGATTATACTTAAATATTCTGCAGATGGTCGTAAGTGGAGCCGTGGCGTAGCACAGTCAGGTGATGTATATGACCGTTCAACAGCGTTCTATAATCCGTTTACTAATCGTTGGGCATTGAGTTTGCGTTGGTCAACACCAGTATCATCACGCTCAAGAGCATACGCAGAGAACGAAGATCCAGAGCTATTGGTAAGCCTTACACACCGCGTACGCAAGGATGCAGCTGACCGAAATCTTCACTATTGGTTTGCTCCTGACGACAAAGAATTGCGTCATCCTAAGTATCCAGAGGTAGAACCTGGTATCTACAACTTCGATGCCATTGCTTACGAGAGCATCATGATTGGCCAGTATGCCGCATGGTGCGGACCTGAGAACAACATCTGCAAGCGCGACGGTATACAGAAACGTAATGTTGTATCGCTTGGTTATAGCCGTGACGGTTTCCACTTTGCCCGTCCTACTCACCAACCATTTATGGATGTCAATGAGACTGAGGGTGCTTGGAACTGGGGTAATATGCAGTCAATCAATGGTACACCGCTTATTGTTGGTGATTCGCTTTACTTCTACAGCTCAGGCAGACGTCTTAATAAAATAATGTGGGATAGTTATACTTCTACAGGTCTTGCTATCTTGCGTCGCGATGGTTTTGTTTCAATGCATGCAGATAAGAAGGAAGGCTACCTTACAACAGAGAAACTCTCTTTCGATGGCAAGTACTTCTTTGTTAATGCAGATGTAAAGGCAAAGGGTGCACAGCTTAAAGTTGAGTTGCTTGATGCTGATGGCAAGCCAATACCTGGTTTCACCAAACGTGACTGTGTGGTAATGCGTGGTGCAGACAAGACCAAGCAGCAGATAACATGGAAGGGTAAGCAGGACCTTACAGAACTTGCAGGACGTACAATTCGTGCAAAGTTCTATCTTACACAAGGCGACCTCTATGCCTTCTGGATATCTCCTTGGAAGTCAGGAGAAAGCCGTGGCTTTACTGCCGGTGGTGGTCCAGGACTTAGCGCAAGCGGAGTTGATTGCCCACAGAAGTAATAATTAATTTATTAAAGAAGATTATTATGCGACATAAGTTTTTATATTCTGTAGCTATCATCGCAGCTTGTTCTCTAACAGGTTGTGGTTCAGATAGTCCGTCTGGTGGCGAAGAGCCAGTTGTTCCACCAACTCCAAATCCAGAACCAGACGAACCTACAACACCAGATGATTTAGTGGGAACAATATACAATGGTATTAAGTTGCCGGCACAATGGCCAATATTGCGTTCTGCTACATCTGATATACGTAAGGGAATGTCGCCATTCTATCTGTCAACACGCCCCACAACTGTCAATATTGCAGTTGGTAGACAACTATTTGTCGACAATTTCCTTATTGAAACCACAACACTGAGTCGTAAGTTTCATTATCCAGAATATTATTCGGGTAATCCAATTCTCTCACCAGATAAGGATTGGGAGAAGACCGGTACTAAGGGCGCAGCATTTGCTGCCCCATTTAGTGACGGTGTATGGTATGATGAACAAGACCAGAAATATAAGATGTGGTATATGGCTGGTGGCGGAAGTTATTCTACCAACTCGGGAGGAATAACATGTTATGCAGAGTCAACTGACGGCATATCTTGGACTAAGCCATCGCTTTCAATTGTATCGGGCACAAATATTGTGGACAAAGGTCTTCAGCGTGATGCTTCTACGGTATGGATTGACAAGCAGGAGACAAATGCTTCAAAGCGTTATAAGATGTTCCAAGTGGCTGGTGGAGCTGGCAAATGGAAGTATATATACAAGACATCTGCCAACGGTATACAATGGCGCGACAATAATACTCCATCGCAATCTGTAACCGATCGTTCTACAGTTTATAAAAACCCATTCCGTGATGTTTGGACATGGAGTATGCGTCATAATGTACGTGTTAATGCAAGTGACCCGTATACTGTGCGTGCCCGTGACTACTATGAGAATAGCGACCCTGCTAATGGCAACCAAAATGCCAAGGCAGAACTAAGCAAATTCTGGTTTGGTCCATGGCCTAATGAACAGAAGCATCCTAAGTATAACAATAACGATGGTGCTCCAGGTATATATAATCTTGATGCTATCGCATACGAAAGTATTATGCTTGGTTTCTTTAGTGTTTGGCAGGGACCTGAGAATGATGTTTGCTCAAAAGACAACGTGATTAAGCGCAACCAAATTATGGTTGGTTACAGTCGTGATGGTTATAGTTGGCAGCGTGACGATATGAATCCGTTTATGGCTGTCAGTGACAATCGTTCAGACTGGAATAATGGCAACTTACAGTCTGTAGTTGGTGCT
Organism: Prevotella merdae; assembly: GCF_900290275.1. GTDB lineage: Bacteria > Bacteroidota > Bacteroidia > Bacteroidales > Bacteroidaceae > Prevotella > Prevotella merdae. Next base: position 315,517 of record NZ_LT985326.1, on the reverse strand, counting down.
CCACTTATAGTTGGCGACAAACTTTATTTCTATTTAAGTGGTCGTCGTCTTGAGGGAACTAATGAGATAACATCAACAGGATTGGCCATTCTTCGTCGTGACGGATTTGCATCTATGTCAGGCACTGGTGAGCTAACAACCGTAGGCATTCGCTTTACAGGTGAGAACTTCTTTGTTAATGCTAAGGTTGATGGCGAGTTGCGTGTTGAGATACTTGATGCAAACGGCAATGTAGTTAGTGGTTTCTCAAAAGCTGATTGCAAGGTTGTTAAGGGTGACAACTGCAAGGCAAAGGTAGAATGGACAAGTGGCAAAACATTGTCGTCGCTAAAGGGACAGAAGATAAAGGTAAAATTCTATCTTACAGATGGTGACCTTTATGCTTTCTGGATATCTCCTGAGAGTACTGGAGAAAGTCAGGGCTATACAGCAGGTGGTGGTCCTGGTCTTAACAAGTTAGGCATAGATAAGAAATAACAAAAAATCATTAAACCAAAAATCAGACAAAACAATGAAAAAGATACTGTATTTTCTGACAATGGCATTGGCGTTTATTGCCGTGTCGTGCAGCGATGACGACGTTGTTTACAAGACAGCACCAAGAGCTGCTTTTACACTAAGTGAGGCACCAGAAGGTTATGAGATAGGTTCGCCTATTTCGTTCACAGATGCCTCTACACCAGAAGCAAACACTAATATTGTTTCTTGGTTGTGGAGCTTTGGTGATGAGGCTAATACCACATCAACCGAGCAGAACCCATCGTTCACATATACAAAAGAGGGTGTGTACACTGTATCTCTAACTGTAAAAGATAACAATAACCTTACAGCAACATCTTCACAGAGTATAACTGTACTTGATCCTACTGCTGCGATTTCTGTACAATGGGCATCAAATATTAATGGTAGTGTAACAGGTGGTTCGTCACCAGCAGTATCTGCTGATGGTAAGGCTGTCTATATGCTTACTGGTGGTAATGCTACAGATCCAGGTAGACTTACTGCCTACAATATCTCAACTGGCGGTACATCATGGGTACTTGATATTGATGCTGCTATGGTTAGCAATCATAATGGTGGTAGCTCTGCAGCAGGATGTAAAGATATCTATTCAAGTCCATCTGTAGGTGCTAATGGCAATGTTTATTTTATTGCACGTGACCTTAAAGATGCTGGTGCAAACCGTCGCCTCTTTGTCTTTGCTGCCACACCTAAGGGTAATGTAGCTTGGGCTTATGCAGGTACTGATGCTAACCTCTATTCTATTACTCCTGCTGTTGATGCTGATGGCAATGTGTATACGGCACAGCGTAAGGGTAAGATTTGGAAGTTAAACAACGGTACATGTACAGAATATGCTTCTGGTCTTGGTGACATCACTGGTGGCCTTACTGTTTCAAAGACCGGACACCTCTATGGTGCAGGTAAGGGTAATACAGGTTACTTCGGTTTTGATACAACAGCAGGTGCAGGCTTGTGGGTATATAATTCTGAATTCGGTGGTGCTTCTTCTGCATTTACTGGTGCTTTGCGTAGCAGCACACCTGCTATTGCAGCAGATGGAACTCTTTATGCTGTAGCTGATAAGGCAACTGGTGGTATGGTAATGGCTCTTAATGCAGATGGTACTCTTAGATGGAAGTATGATACAAACACAGCTATCGCTGATGGTGGTGTTGCTATAGCCAAGGATGGTACTGTATATGCTAACCTTGGTGTTGCTACAGAGGCTAATCCTTCAGGAGTTGTTGCCCTTAACCCAGATGGTTCGGTTAAGTGGACATACTCGGTAGAGGCAAGTGTTCAGACAACACCTATGATTGACAATCGTGGTTATATCCACTTCATTGATGCTAATGCTACATATTATATATTGAAGGCAGATGGCACATTGTTCTCGTCACTTAGCCTTGGTGAGTCGTGCAAGTCAACACCAGTTATGGATGCTGAGGGTAACACATTTGTTGTTGTTACAAAGGATGGCGCACTACAGATGCTTTGCGTGACAACACGTGCCGCATCTTATGCCACAGATGCAGCTTGGCCAATGCGTGGACAGAATCCACAGCGTACAGGATTGCAGAAGTAATATCTGCTTATCTGTATGAAATACCTCTAATTAAAGACAGACACTATGTCCTATTAAGGACGTGGTGTCTGCCTAATTCGCTAATAAATCTATTTCTTTTCTTTATATTCATCCCTATGAGAAAACTTATATTTTTATTGACGCATTGTTTTGTATTGTGCATACAGGCTCAATCGTATCAAAATTACTCTTCTGTCAACCCTGGATTGTTTATGTATAAAACACAGGATGTGCATATTACATCTCCAGTTAAATATGAGAATGGACGTAATATCATTAAACCTAGTCCACAAACCTATCCTTGGGAGAAAAACCTTGGCAATGGTATGCCTAATGTTATAGTTGACAATAAAGGAAATCTATCACTATATGTATCTTGTTTCTTAATTCCTTCACCAGTACCATGGTCTAAGGTTGGTGTTATGGCTTATACAAATAAGACTAACGACCCTGTACAATGGACACGTCCTAATGCAGGATTATATTGGTATAATGCCGATGACCCTGTTGTTGAAACTCGTTTATCTCCAACCTTCCAACCTGGATATCAAGTGACAAATGTTGTTGCTGTCGATATTGAAAGTCTTGGCATATATGAGGATACAGACCATGGTGTGACAAATCCATATAAACTGGTTTATTTGCCACAAAGAGAAAAGTTTAACCAACTTGTTGCTGGTTATGAAATGGGACGAAGTTTTACAACAGAAGGTATATTGAGTGGTTTCTCACAAATGAAACTCAATAGAAAGGAAAAACAAATAGAATATAATTTCGACTTTATAAATGGTGATACTCATATGGGCTATCTTAAATATAAAGGCGACTATTATTTATTTTCTAGGATCAATGCAAAAAGATCCACATTACGTTCTGGCGAAACACTACCATTTCCTCCACCAGCAGATCCTCGTGATAGATATAGACGTGAAACTGTAACAAAAATAGGAAAAACATTAACCTCAGGACATTATGATTTTGATATAGCACTTGATCGTTCTACTAATAAATGGGAACCGTATAGTTTGCAACCATTTCAGTTTCCAGACTTTAAGTCTGATATATGGTGGGGTATAGCAACAATGTTCGGTTCTACAGCTGTATCCGATGTGAATAGTAAGCAACGTGCAGAATTGGCAATATCTAATGACGGTATTCATTGGCAATGGTTGAAACCTGGTGTACCTTTTTTAGATAATGGTATAGATCCGCAGAGTGATGACTATGGATGTATAAATATGGGTAAACCTGTATTTGCTGGAAAGTATTCTGCTTCACCAAATGATCTGCTTTATTACTATGTTGCATCTAATCAACGCCATGTTGGAGGACGTATTGCTGGAGTCTCACTTGCAACAGGAAAGTATGGAAAATGGGCAGGCTTGGAAGCAAGTAATACTGAGAAACAGTTTATTTCGCCTGTTCTGCCGGAGCAACAGAGCTTAATGATAACCCGAATGTCTTTATATGAGGCTTTAAGACACAATGCAATATATCAACCTTCTATATTGGCAGATGTAACTGATGATCCTCGTGGGAAACGTTTATCTGAATTAAATAGTTATGTGACAACGATGCTTTACGCATACGAACAACTTGAAAACGGGCAAATAGAAGTAACTCCTTTAGGAGGTAGCATGGGAAGTGCAGTGAAAGGAAGCCATGTTGTATCTGATAATTATGAGTCTGTAAGTACTATAGATGGGCAAAACTATCATTCTAAGAATTTGATTTTCAACTTTATGAAAAGTCTAGCTAATCAGACACCAAAACGTGTTGTATCCCTAAAGGATGATTTACAGAATATTCCTGTAATTTGGGAGGCTAGAGTTAAAAATGCTGTCTTTTACGGTATGCAATATCGTAATGGTAGTGGGAATGCTAAGGATATCTTTGACACTTCCTCTATTAATGATTATAAAGGAAAACGATATTGGGTTTATAAACCTAAGTCTCCGTTAATTTCATGTTATACCGAAAGCTTTGACAATATAGAGAGAATTCCTAACCAATTTTCTCCAGCAACAGCAACTAAGGGAACTATAGCAATAAAAGCAATACCATCAGCTACTACAGCAAATTATCAGACTCTTATAAGACTTTATGGGGATGATGGTAACAATATAAGTATATACTATCTACCAAATGGAAGTCTACAATACAGAGTTATGATACATAATATGGAATTTGCATCTATGACAATATCTCCGCCACAAGGAAAATCATTTGCTGGTAAGAACTTGGTTATAACTGTAGAGGCTCTTAAAACCAATGAACGAAAATACGGAAAGAGTACTAATGAAGATGCAACAGTTTTCAGAGTGAGTTGTCCTGATATACAATTTGAAAAGACCGTACAACAGGATATCTTATGGCGCTGGAAACGTGATGTTCCAACTGATGCTGATAAGGCAAATGCAAGATGTTTTGCTTATGCCCAATTTGCAGCATTTGTATCTGATATTGTAAATGTTACAGTAGGAGCAGCCGATGATAATTGTAATCTACGATTTAATGGACAAATAAATCAAGTGGAGATAGCCGAACGGTTGCCTTCAACTGTGGGTAATGACTTTTGGGAATAATTTAATCGTATCTATTATGAAAACGTTATTAATTACACTTTTGACGTTCATGACAACAAGTCTTTGTCATGCACAGACATATTATTATATGTGGAGAGGACCTGGTGAATCGGGAAAGCCTGAATGGATTGCTAATTCTCGTTTAGGATATGATTTTACAGGTATACAGTTTACCACTGCAGATAGTTTTCGTGGAGCAATAAGTGGAAATGGACGTTGGGTAGTATGGGACCCACAAGATCCCGTTACTACACAACAGAATGTCGGCTTTATACTTAATAACCTTTCTCAGGTGGATCATTCATCTCTTGGAACACAAGGTACAATTGTTGCAAACAGATATGTTATGACAGATCTTTCAAGCTCAGGCAGCATAGACTCTTACTACGGCTATGGACGTAATGGTGATGTCATATTCTCTTGCCAAATGCAAAAATGGTTGCGATTGAATTCATATAGTGGAATAGCTATGTGGGGAAATGGTGGAGGCGAAAGTAATGATACTCCCGCTCTTCTAATAGCTAATAATTATATTGAGGCTAATACGCCATTTGTGCAAAAAAATGGAGCAATAACCCATATTAAAAATAACATAACAACGACACTTAATCTCAACTCGACAAACAATGCTGCGTGGTTTGGAACAACCACACAACATGGAATAGAGATTGGTACAAATGGAACATCAGCATTGTACATTGGACCAGGTCAAAATTCTTTCTTTGGGTTTGATAAAACAAGTTCCGATAATATAGATAATAAATTAAAAGGCACCTACAATGTATTTGTAAAGAAGGGTATTCTTTCTGCTGACTATGCGGTAGTACCAACTGGTACATGGGCAGATTTTGTTTTTGACAAAAATTATAATTTGCCTACAATACAAGAACTTGAGAATTATATAGATAATAATCATCATCTTCCTGATATACCATCTGCTGATGAAGTTGCTACTAAAGGATATTCACAGCATGAGATAAATAAAGCTTTGTTGCAGAAAATAGAAGAGTTGTCTTTATATATTATTCAGCAGCAAAAGGAAATAGATGATTTAAGGATAAAATTAAAAACTAAAATACAAAATAAATAAACAACAAAAAGTATGAAAAAATTAATTGTTTCAATTATTTCTTTATTTTCACTTACTGTCTCTGCTCAGCCAGGACGTCATATTGCAGCTTATACGCAGTTTGAGCAATGTAAGGGGGTTGAACGTGTATGGCATACACCTACTTATTATGATCAGAATCCAGTGTTGAAAGCTGATCATAAATGGGAACTTAATGCGACAGGTGACCCATACGCTGCTCCGTTTAGTGGAGGTGTATGGTATGATGAAACTGTTGGTAAGTTTAAGATGTGGTATTCGGCAGGTGGCGAAAAGACATATGGACTTATAACATGTTATGCAGAGTCTACAGATGGAAAGACATGGCATAAGCCTATGCTAGATGTTGTGCCTGGAACAAATATAGTTGATACTCTTGAGCATGACTGTGTTTCAGTGCTTCTCGATAAGGCAGAAAAAGATCCCCAAAAGAGGTATAAGATGTTTGCTGTGGTGTTTAATGGTAAGGCTACAGTTAGTATGCATTTACGTTATTCGGCAGATGGTATTCATTGGAGTGATACCAAGGCTTTGTCTGGTGAGCTTTTTGATCGCTGTGCTGCTTATTACGATCCGTTCCGTAAAAAGTATGTACTGTCTCTTAAGACAATTAATGGTAAGAAATACCGTCGTTCGCGCAGTTATCTAGCTGGTGAAGATCCTGAATTGACGGTGAGTCTTGCTCATCGTGTATACGATAACCATAGCGACAAATTTATTAAGTATTGGTTTAATGCAGAGGATGATGATCCTCGCAACCCACAATTCCCAGACATTCGCCCTCAGATATACAACCATGAAGCTATGGCATACGAGCGTAGCATGCTTGGTTATTTTACTGTTTGGCAGGGTCCTGAAAACAATGCGTGTGATAGTTTAAAGATACAGAAACGTAATGAGGTGCTTATTGGATGGGCAAACGATGGCTTCCATTGGGATAGAGAGTTTAAACGTCCTTTTATGGGAGTAAGCTCTGACTTTAATGCATGGAATGCGGGTAATGTACAGTCAGTAGCCGGCTGCCCAATTATTGTAGGTGATTCTTTATATTTCTATTGCTCTGGTAGATATAACAGCAAGCCAGTACATGACTCAAACTTTGCTACTGGTCTTGCCATCTTGCGCCGTGATGGTTTTGTTTCAATGCACACTGGCAACAAGGAAGGTTACTTTGTAGGTGACAATATATCTGTAGATGGCAACTATTTCTTTGTAAATGCTGATGTTAATGGTAAGGGAGCACAGCTTAGAGTAGAACTTCTTGATGCTAATGGAAATCCAATTCCTGGTTTCACCAAGCGCGATTGTATTGTTATGAGTGGTGTTAATAAAACTAAGATGCAAGTTGCTTGGAAAGGTAAAAAAGATCTTTCTGAGCTGAAAGGCCGTACCATACGTGCAAAGTTCTATCTTACACGTGGTGACTTGTATGCTTTCTGGGTTTCACCTTGGACATCAGGAGAAAGCCTTGGATATACAGCAGGTGGTGGTCCTGGTCTTAATGCAAGTGGCATAGATACAAAGTAGTAAATATCGGTCATAGGGTATGGCATTCCTACCATACCCACTAAATTGACTGAATAATTATGGCAGAGTGGGTATGGCAGGGATGCCATACCCTCCTACAGATTGCCGCTCATATATAATGATAAATATGAACATTTACTATTTATATCTCACAAACCCATTCGTAAACAGGTTTGATAGTTATAGGAACTCCTTCGTATTCTGTCTCTTCGTATTCGTGATCGGTTAAGAGCAGAAGGTTTTCGCACTTAGTTTGACGGTATGCCATAAGCAAACCGTTTATTTCTCGTTTGCGAGTCTTAGGGTTTGATATGTCGTATGAAACTTGAATGCATTGTACAACTTTATTGTTGTTACATACTACAAAATCACATTCTGCCGTGCGGTCTTTTAAATAGTATACATCCAAGCCTTTGTAATGGCAACGACGAATCAGATGGTTTAGTACTATTGTTTCAAGTCGCCAACCAAGATTCTCTCCAGCAAAAGCATTTTCACGTTGATTCATCAATGCTACATCAACAGCATATACCTTTTCTTGTGTTACACGTATTTTGCTTTTTGCAGAATATTTTTTTATACCTACAAGTATAAAGGCTTGTTTCAGATATTCTATATAATTGCGAGCGGTGTGTGATGATTTAAATCCAAAGATTTCTGCAAGTTCACCGGCATTAATAATAGCTGGAGATATATTAAGAAGGTGGTTTGCCATATTCTCAAAGCCAGCCGAAAAAGCAATATTGTATCGTTGCTCAATGTCTCGCTTAAGAATATTGTTGACAAGATTGGCTACATATTGTTTTTGGTTCTTTATAAGCATAAGCTCAGGGAAGCCTCCTTGTTGCATATACTCATCAAAAGCACCTCTGCGTATTGCAATGTCTTTAGTGGTAAACGACTTTGTGTCTATAGACTTCATTGTGCAATACTCAGCGAAAGAAAATGGATATAGTGCAATTTCGCTGCTTCTTCCAGTTAGGTGTGTTGACAAATCATTGCTAAGGAGCTTGGCATTGCTTCCCGTCAATACTATATGTATCTTGGTTCTAAGCAATCTATTTACAAACAATGGCCAACCTTCAATGTTCTGTATTTCGTCGAGAAACAGATATTTAAAGTCACCATATATTTTATACAGAACTTCTAATATATCGTTTAGTTGGCTTGTTTGAAGTCCTGCAAGACGCTCGTCGTCAAAATCTACATAGGCAAATTTAACTCCAGCATGAAACAGAGTTTGAAAACATAAGGTAGACTTGCCGCATCTGCGCACGCCTATTACAACTTGAGCTTGAGGGCTGCTCAAGTCTACAAGTTGTTCTTCTTGTCTGTAGCAAAGAGTTTCTTCTTTTCTACTTTCTATTTCGCTTCTTTGGTCACTTAATATTGTTTCCAAAGTTCTTTTGTCTATTATAGCCTGTTTCATAATGCAAAAATACATATAATTATGCTTGTAATGCCTTATTTTACATAATTTATATGTTCTCTAATGCACTATTTTACATATTTCGAGCGTTCTCAATGCCTTATTTTACATATTTTGAGCATTTTCAATGCCTTATTTTACATATTTCGAGCATTTCCAATGCCTTTAAAAAGGAGGTACGGTCTCCGAACCGTACCACGCAAGTTAATATACAGTATTGTAAATCAAGCTGTTTGCGTGGTACGGTTCGGAGACCGTACCTCCTATTGGTTGTTTTAATCTCTTCTGAATATATCTCTTGTATATACCTTGTCCTCAACATCGTTGAGGCAGTTGTCAAAGCGGTTGGCAATGATAGCTTTGCTAAGACGCTTAAATTCGTCAAGGTTGTTAATCACACGACTGCCAAAGAATGTAGTGCCATCCTGAAGCGTAGGCTCGTAGATGATAACCTCGGCACCTTTAGCTTTTACACGTTTCATAATGCCTTGAATAGCAGACTGGCGGAAGTTATCTGAGTTGCTCTTCATTGTCAAACGGTAAACACCTATTACCGGAGGACAGGCTGCGGTGTCGGCATTACTGTATTCATTGTTCTCTGAATAGCCATACCATCCGGCTTTGCGCAATACAGCATCGGCTATATAATCCTTGCGTGTCTTGTTCGACTCCACTATAGCTGTCATCATATTCTGCGGAACATCGGCATAATTGGCAAGCAATTGCTTGGTGTCTTTAGGCAGACAATAGCCTCCATATCCAAATGAAGGGTTGTTGTAATGGGTGCCAATACGTGGATCAAGACCAACACCTTCGATAATAGCCTGGCTGTCGAGACCCTTAACCTCGGCATATGTATCAAGCTCGTTGAAGTAGCTTACACGAAGAGCCAGATAGGTATTGGCAAACAGCTTTACTGCCTCAGCCTCCTTCATGCCCATAAATATAACGGGTATGTTCTTGTTGAGTGAAGAGTGAAGAGTGAAAAGTGAAGAATCCATTTGCTTTGTGTCGCCATGATGACCTATTGCTCCTTCTAACAATAAATCGGCAAAGGTATGGGCTGCTTCTTCAAGCATCTCAATATCGGCAATTGACTCTATTGCCTTGTTGCCCTCGTGCATTTCGGGATGGTCTATAAGCTTAGGATAACCAACGATGATGCGACTTGGATAAAGGTTGTCGTACAAAGCCTTGCTCTCACGCAGAAACTCAGGAGAGAACAGAAGGTTGAACTTTTTTACGCCACGTTGTGCGTACTTAAGGTATAGGCTGCGGGTGTAGCCTACGGGAATGGTAGACTTGATAACCATTACAGCATTGGGATTAACCTCAAGCACAAGGTCGATAACCTCCTCAACATGACTGGTGTCAAAATAGTTCTTTACTGGGTCATAATTGGTAGGTGCCGCAATAACCACAAAGTCGGCATCGGCATAAGCAGCTTTTCCGTCAAGTGTTGCTGTAAGATTGAGTTGTTTCTCGGCGAGATACTTCTCTATATATTCGTCTTGTATAGGCGAGATACGCTTGTTAAGTTTCTCTACCTTTTCGGGTATTACGTCCACAGCCGTAACCTTATGGTGCTGCGAGAGAAGAATGGCAATGCTAAGTCCTACGTAACCCGTTCCAGCTACGGCAACCTTAATATCTTTAAATTCACGCATAATGCAGTAGGTTTTATTTATAAGTATTGTTTTAAAGTAAGTTACGTCAGTTCGAGTCCCATTGACTCGACAAACGATCTTACCTCCTTTTGTTTCATAAGTTCGTCGAACACTTCTTTCTTAGTAAGTTTTCGGCTTATCTCCTCAGCCTCGGCAAGTCGAAGTGTAAGGTTGACGCTACCATTATGCAGAGCTTTGGCAAGCGTAACGCGGATGCGTCCCTTTATCTCGTTAATCTGGTCGAGCAGAATCTGATTATCAACCACAATCTCTATTTCGGGAAAATTGGAAATATGTGGTTTAACGTTCTTCATTCGCGAGGCAAGCGCAATCATCTTTTGTGGCATGCGGTTGCACATAGACAGCCATTGCAGCTCGAGAAGCTCTTGTGTAAACTCCTCGTTCTCCTCCTTATTGGTTATTTCAGCTTCTTGCTTTACGGCAGCCTCTTGCTTGCGCTTAAGACTTTGGAAGGTAATGCCCAGTCCAGACAGCTTGATAGCCTTAGGTTTAGGCTTGTTGTCGGTTTGTGCAGACGCAAGAGAAGCGGCAGACGTAATGGTATTGGCAGCCGCAGTCATAGCCTGGCTAAGAGCCTCGGTATCATTAGACACGACAGACATGGCTGCGGTACCAGTCTTATTAGTGCCGTAGCCAAGATTCTTGCCCGGGGTAGCCACCTGCTGAGCTGCCGTATTCCGGGCTGTAGTAAGATGTATGAACAGGGATTTCAGACGTTTAGGGCTGCGCCCCGCACCATCGGCTGTATCTTCTGGTTGAGTAATTTGTGCTACCTGAATAAGAGTAAGCTCTACCAGCAGACGCTTATTGCTGCTCTGTCGGTAATTGAGGTCGCACTGGTTCATAATCTTTAATGCTGTATAAAGGAATCGGGTAGGGCAGCGTTGTGCTTGCTCGGCATATTTGTCGCGTTGTTGCTTGCTAACCTCGAGCAATGTAAGTGTAGACGCGTCCTTGGCCATAAGTACATTGCGCACATGCGAGGCCAATCCGTTGATAAGGTTGCCTCCGTCGAATCCTTTTTCTATAATAGAGTTGAGCAGCAACATGATGTCGCTCACCTTATTCTCCATAGCCAGATCGATGATGCGGAAATAGTTGTCGGCATCCAGCTCGTTAAGGTCCTCGATAACCTTCTGATAAGTAATATTGCCTTGGCAGAAACTTGCAGCCTGATCAAATATGGACAGAGCGTCGCGCATTCCACCATCAGCCTTTTCGGCAATAATGCCAAGTGCTTCCTCCTCGTATTTAATACCCTCCTTATCGGCCACGTGCTTTAGGTGAGCAATTGTGTTCTCCACCGTCATACGCTCAAAGTCGTATATTTGGCATCGGGATAGAATGGTTGGCAATATCTTATGCTTCTCGGTTGTGGCGAGAATAAAGATGACGTGAGCAGGTGGTTCTTCGAGTGTTTTCAGAAATGCGTTGAATGCAGCAGTAGAAAGCATGTGCACCTCGTCGATGATGAACACCTTATAACGTCCTACTTGTGGCGGGATGCGAGTTTGCTCCATTATCTGCTTGATATTTTCAACAGAGTTGTTGCTTGCTGCATCAAGTTCGAAGATATTGTACGACCTTTGTTCGCTAAAAGCGCGGCAACTCTCGCATTGTCCGCATGCCTCACCGTCGGCTGTTGGATTAAGACAGTTGATAGCTTTGGCAAAGATGCGCGCACATGTAGTCTTACCTACACCGCGAGGTCCGCAGAACAGGTAGGCATGAGCCAATTTGCCGCTCTTTACGGCATTACGCAATGTTGTAGTAAGTGCATTCTGTCCCACTACCGAATCGAATGACATCGGGCGGTACTTGCGTGCTGAAACTATGTATTCTTCCATATTGCTAAATGTGAGCTGTAGTTAGATGCAACCCCTCGCCAATGGGGCTGAGGTTCGTTGCAACTGCAAACTTACTATAAAATTTTCTATTTTCGTGTATGAATACGAAAAATTATGAGTAAGTTTGCAGTCAAAATAAATAATAATGGGTCGTCTCAAACTTTTTATGGCTCTTGTAAGCCACTACAAATACGCAATCACCATTGTCGTAGGCATACTTCTTGTGGGGTTTGTCGACGAGAATAGCTTCATGCATCGTGTTCAATTGGAGATGCGCATAAGCGATTTGACCGAAGAGATAGAACGCTACAATGCACAGAATGAAGCAGACCTAAAACAACTAAAAGAATTGCGCCGTGGTCCAGAGGCATATAAGCAGATAGCTCGAGAACGTTATATGATGAAGACTGATGATGAGGACATATACGTGTTGAGTGACGACGAAAAACCAGTAACAAATAATAATGAAACAACTGAGTAAAATCCAAAGCATCTTGTTCCTGATAGGAGGCGTGCTTATGGTAATAGGAGCAGGCTGCTATGCCTTTTTGTTAGGGCAAAAGGTGGTTTGCTGGGTATATCTTGTAGGTGCTTTGCTGTTTGCCTGGATGCAGGTGAACCAAGCATACGAGGGTGCAAATACTACCATAAAGCGCCTAAAGCGCATTATGACAACTGCCGACATCTTCTTTGTATTGTCGGGTTTGTTGATGGTGGATAGTGCCTATCAGTTTATGCGCTATTCGTTTGCCGATGTAAGCACATACTTTAATCTGATATACAACAAATGGGTGCTGATGCTGCTTGTGGCTGCTATTTTGGAGATGTATACAATGCACCGCATGAGCTCGGAGCTGAAGAAGGAAGTTGAGAGTTGAGAGTTAGGAGTTGAGAGTTAGGAGTTAGGAATTGGAAATTGGGAGTTTGTAATTACGAAATTTTCCTAAATAAGAATAATCATAACTTAAAACTCATAAAAAATCATCCGTTATTCAACAATACATATTAACTTTGCCTTTATACAAGAACGCGAATTAAAGAATCTATGAACAAAATTATATACGCTTTTCTAACTATTCTGGTGTTTGCATCGTGCGCAAGCCAGTACAATATCCAAGGTTCGTCAAATATATCGACACTTGACGGCCGAAAACTGTATCTGAAAATCTTAAAGGACAATGACTTTAAGAATATTGACTCGTGCGATGTGGTTCACGGACAGTTCCAGTTTAATGGGACTTTCGACACCGTACGTATGGCAAACATATTCATGGAAGACGAGAGCGTAATGCCTCTTGTTATAGAGCAAGGCGATATAACAATAAAGATAGACAATACTCAGCAGACTGTCAGTGGCACTCCATTGAACGATGAGCTGTTCAAATTCTTTAATAAGTACAACCAGATTAAGAACCAAGAGGCAGAGTTGGTGCACACACACGACCGTGCCATAATGAATGGTCAGGACATGAATGCGGTTACGCGCCACCTTAATGCTGAGGCACAACGCCTGACAGAGCTTGAGGATAAGCTTGTGACAACTTTTGTAACCGACAACTTCGACAATGTACTTGGTCCGGGCGTATTCTTTATGGTGACAATAGGCAATCCATATCCTGAGCTTACACCGTGGATAGAGGACATCATGAGCAAGGCTACAGACAAGTTTAAGAACGACGCTTATGTGAAGGATTACTATAAGAAGGCACAGGAAAATCAGGCCATAATGAACGGTATGAAGTCTCCGAATATGCCTCTACCACAAACAGGAGCACCTGGCATGGGACAGCCAATGCCACAGCAGGCACCTGACGGTCCGACACCAAACGAAATGGCAAAACCAGCAGAATAGCATAATATGAAAACACTGATATTTGGAGGAAAAGTTGTAAATGAAGGTGTGGTACGCACTGCATCTGTTGTAGTGGACAACGACCTCATTACAGATATTATAGAAGGCACAGAAGCTCCCCGTGGCAACTACGATCAGATCGTAGATGCTACGGGGTGTTTTGTATTGCCTGGAGTAATTGACGACCATGTTCACTTTCGTGATCCGGGTTTGACACAGAAGGCTGACATGCAAACAGAAAGCCGTGCGGCAGCATATGGCGGTGTTACATCCTACTTTGATATGCCTAACACCAATCCGCAGACTACGACAAAGGAGGCTCTTGAGGCAAAGCTTGATGACGCTTCACGCAAGTCGCATGTCAACTATGCCTTCTTTATTGGCGCCACAAACGATAATACCGAAACCGTTTGCAGCGTAGACCCGCACCGTGTACCTGGTATTAAGCTCTTCATGGGCTCAAGTACAGGCAACATGTTGGTAGACAAACGCGACGTTCTACAACAACTCTTTAGCAAGGCAGAGTTGCCTATTATGGCACATTGCGAGGATACCGACATCATAAACAACAATATGGCAGAAGCCAAACGCTTATATGGCGACGACCCGTCTGTGGAGCATCATCCCGAGATAAGGTCGGAGGAGGCTTGTTGGCAGTCGACTAAGCTTGCAGTGGAACTTGCGTCAGAGACAGGTGCACGTCTGCATGTGGCACATCTCACAACGGAGCGCGAGTTACAATTATTCGGAAATAATCCACGTATAACAGCTGAGGCGGTGATAGCTCATCTCTTCTTCTGCGATGCCGACTATGCTACACTTGGCACACGCATTAAGTGCAACCCCGCTATAAAAACAAAAGCCGACCGCGATGCCTTGCGTCAAGCCCTTACAAACGGAAAGATAACAACTATTGGTACCGATCATGCTCCACACTTGTTAAGCGATAAACAAGGAGGATGCGCACGTGCGGCGTCGGGAATGCCTATGGTTCAGTTCTCGCTTGTGGCTATGCTCGAGCTTGTAGACAAGGGGGTACTGAGCATAGAGCGCCTTGTAGAGCTGATGTGCCATAATCCAGCACGACTGTTTGAGGTATCAAAACGCGGATTCTTGCGTAAGGGATATAAGGCAGACATAGTACTTGTGAAGGATGAGTCATGGACTGTTACACCAGAATGCATACAAAGCAAGTGCGGATGGAGTCCGATGGAGGGTCATACCTTTAATTGGCAGGTGCGCACTACAATATGCAACGGACACATTATATATAATAATGGGGTCTTCGACAGCAATAGTCGTGGCGAAGAACTCCAGTTCAGAGAGCCTAACGCATAATGCCAAAATACATCGACTACAACATCTCGCAACTGCGGCCCTATATCAACTGGCTCTACTTCTACTTTGCGTGGGGACTATCTGGTAAACCGCAGGAGGAAAAAGATAAGTTGAGGACAGAGGCAGAGGCGATGCTTGACCTATTTGAGTCGCGCTACAAGACTCATGCAGCCTTTGAGCTGTTTGAGGCAAACGGCGATATGGACGATATAATAATAGGTGGCACACGTCTGCCTATGCTCAGGCAGCAACGCAAGGCCGATGATGGCGAGCCAAACATGTGCCTTGCCGATTTTGTAAGACCAGTGTCGCAAGGCATTGCCGACCATATTGGTGTGTTTGCAACGTCAATAGATTCGGCTGTAGAGCACGACTTTGTAAGCGATGACTTTAAGCGTATGCTCTCGCAGACACTTGCCGACCGACTTGCCGAAGCTACTGCCGAGGTGCTGCACTTACAAGTAAGACGCACGTTTTGGGGATATGCCCCCGACGAGCAATTATCTATAGAGCAGCTTCTGCATGAGAATTTTCAGGGAATAAGACCTGCTGTGGGCTATCCGTCAATGCCCGATACCAGTGTCAACTTCATTATTGACTGTCTGATAGATATGAAGAGCATTGGCATTCGACTTACAGAGAGTGGGGCTATGAAGCCGCATGCATCTGTATCAGGACTGATGTTTGCACACCCAAAAGCACGCTACTTCGACATAGGGAAGATAGATGAGGAACAACTGCGCGACTATGCACAAAGACGCCATACGCCGGTGGAATTGATGCGCAGGTTTCTTGCTGTCCGACTGCAATAGCAAAAAAGAAATGATTGCACGAATATTCTTTCTGATTATACTGGCGGCTATTCTGCCAGATATCTATATATACCGCCGCTACTTGCGCCGTAGATTCGACCTTGGATTATGGCAGCGTTTGATGTGGTGGTTGCCTGGAGCGGCTATGATAGCCGTTACCTTGGTGTACGCAATGATAGACAATTTTGCACCCGATAACCTAACCTGGTTCAACATATATCTGTTTATGCTTGGACTGATTGTGGTACCTAAGGTGCTGTTTGTTATGTCGTCGATTATGGGCAGACTATTACGCCGCTTGTTTAAGTTGCGTCGCAATTGGGGCAATTACATAGGATTGGTGCTTGTACTTGGACAGTTGTACGTGCTCTTTACGGGGTCGATGACAGGTACAGACCGACTGGAAGTAAAGCAAGTTACCATTGAGTTTGACGATCTGCCATCTGCCTTCGACGGTTATCGCATAGTGCAGTTCTCGGATATACATCTGGGTTCAATGCGTACAGAACTTATGGAACGTGCTGTTGTTGAGATAAACAAGCAACATGCCGACCTTATAGCCTTTACGGGCGATATACAAAATATGCGGTCACAAGAGTTGACAAGGTTTGCACCATTGCTCTCAAGGCTAAGGGCTAAAGATGGAGTATACTCGGTTCTTGGCAACCATGACTATTCACAATATATGCCCAAGCTTGATGAGGCACAAAAAAAAGCCAACGAAATGCAGACATGCAACTTTCAAACATCGGTTGGGTGGAACCTTCTGCTAAATGACAACCGTATAGTAAGACGTTCGGCCGACTCAATTGTTATAGCTGGCGAGGAGAATGATGGTCGTCCTCCATTCCCGCAGAAAGCCAATTTAAGCAAGACGTTGCATGGCATATCTGCCCAATCATTTGTAGTTATGTTGCAACATGATCCTTCGGCATGGCGACGCTCAATACTGCCTAAATGCAAGGCACAGCTAACATTGAGCGGACATACACATGGTGGTCAGGCAAGTATTTTTGGGTTGCGTCCTACAGAATTGTTGGGTAAGGAAGACGCCGGACTCTATAGAGAAGGCAATCGTGCCCTATATGTGTCTACTGGACTTGGCGGTTTTGTGCCATTCCGATTCCATATGGACCCAGAAGTAGTGGTAATTACACTGAAAAAATCAAGAAAATAATCGACAAATAATAATAACCAATAAACAAGCATTAATTATATGAAGTACATATATCGTATATATCAACTCTTTATAGCACTGCCGTTGATAGCTATCTACACCGTTGTGACCTGCTTTATAGTAATAGTAGGTTGCGCTATAGGTAACGGTCATTTTTGGGGTTATTTCCCAGGCAAATGGTGGGCTCAATTTATTGTGCGCGTGCTAATGTTGCCGGTAAAGGTAGAGGGAAGAGAGAATCTGGAGAAAGGACAATCGTATGTATTCGTGGCCAATCATCAAGGTTCGTTCGATATATTCCTTATTTATGGATTCCTTTGTCGCAATTTCAAGTGGATGATGAAGCGACAGTTGCGCCAGATGCCATTCGTTGGAAAGGCATGTGAGGCAGCTCATCATATATTTGTAGATAAAAGAGGACCGAGCAAGATACGCCAAACATACGACCAGGCACGCAAGACCTTGCAAGGAGGAATGTCGTTGGTAGTGTTTCCAGAGGGAGCACGCAGCTTTACAGGACATATGGGCGTGTTCAAGCGAGGCGCCTTTATGCTTGCTGATGATATAGAACTGCCTGTTGTGCCATTGACCATCAATGGATCGTTCGACGTTATGCCACGTCAGCGCGATATGCGTTGGGTGACATGGCATCCGTTGCGTCTTACAATACACAAGCCTATCAAGCCAATAGGCAAGGGAGCAGACAACATAAAGTATCTTGAAGAAGAGAGCTACAAGGCTGTGATGTCGGGACTTGTGGATGAGTATAAAGGTTTTGTGGAAAATCCGGACCAATAACGATGATAAAAGGGTGCTCGACACATGCAATAAGTGTTTGTGCCGCCCTTTTTAGTTTTTTTATTCTTTTAAAAGTATGCCATTAGAATAATCTTTGTATTTTTGTATTCGCATACGTCAACATTAATGTTATTAAACTAATCAGTGTATTATGAATACCAGCGACAGCATAGTTATAATCCCCACATACAACGAGAAGGAGAACATAGAGAAGATAATCCGTGCGGTGTTGGCTCTTGAAAAGGGGTTTAACATTCTCGTAATCGATGATGGCAGTCCTGACGGAACAGCCAAGATAGTTCACCGACTTATCGATACTGAGTTTCACAACCGTCTCTTCATAATAGAGCGTTCGGGTAAGTTGGGTTTGGGTACAGCCTATATCACCGGCTTTAAGTGGGCATTAGAGAATGGCTATGACTACATATTCGAGATGGATGCCGATTTCTCTCACGATCCTAATGACTTGCCCCGATTATATGCGGCTTGTCATGATGAAGGTTACGACGTAGCAATTGGCTCGCGTTATGTAAGTGGTGTGAATGTTGTGAACTGGCCTATTGGTCGTGTGCTTATGAGCTATTTTGCTTCTAAGTATGTACGCTTTGTAACAGGCTTCAATGTACACGATACAACTGCTGGTTTTAAGTGTTATCGCCGTTGTGTTCTTGAATCTATACCACTCGATCAGGTTCGTTTCAAGGGTTACGCATTCCAGATAGAGATGAAGTATACAGCCTACAAGATGGGCTACAAGATAAAGGAAGTGCCAGTGATATTTGTAAACCGTCGCGAGGGTGTAAGCAAGATGAGCGGTGGCATATTTGGTGAGGCTTTCTTCGGGGTGATGCGTCTGCGTTGGGACGGATGGTTCAGAAAGTATCCAAAGGCAAAGCATTGATAACATCCGTTTCTTATGGAAATAAAAGAGATAAGCAATATATATTCAGCCCTGCCACAGTGCGGGGCTTTTTTGAAAGCATTAAGCGATAAGTCGATGAGGCATATATTCCTTAAGGGAATGTATGCTTCATCGGCTTCTGTGTTTTTTGCGGCGGCCAGTGGAAGTGAAGAACGAAGAACGAAGAGTGAAGAACGAAAAGGGAAAAGTGAAAAATTAAAAGGGAAAAGTGAAAAATCCATATCCCTTACAGCTGTTTTTGTACTACAAGATAACGATGAGGCTGGCTATTTCTATCATGACCTTACGCAGATATTGGGCACCGATAACGTGCTGTTTTATCCTTCCTCGTATCGCCGAGCAGTAAAGTATGGACAGAGAGATGCTGCCAACGAGATACTTCGTACTGAGACATTGAGCCGACTTGCAGCTCAATCGGACAGCTATATGTATGTAGTTACATGTCCAGAGGCATTGAGCGAGCTTGTTGTGTCAAAACGCCGACTCGATGAGCGTACTATAAATATAGGTGTAGGCGATATAGTGAACCTTGCCGACTTGGGTAGAAAGTTGCGTGAGTTTGGATTTGTTGAGGTAGACTATGTATATGAACCTGGCCAGTTTGCTATGCGAGGCAGCATTGTAGACGTATATTCTTATTCTTCCGAACTGCCATTCCGCATCGATTTCTTTGGCGATGAGGTAGACACAATACGCACATTCGAGGTAGCCGATCAGCTGTCAAAGGAGGCACGACAGTCGGTTGCCATTGTTCCAGAACTGGCACAAATAGTAGAAGACAAGCAACCTTTCACTGCTATGCTTCCCGATGATGCTGTGCTTGTGGTAAAAGATAGCCTGTATCTATGTTCTACAATAGAGCAGATATACAATGATGGATTCTCGCATCAGGCACTTGCCGAGCGTCTTGAAGGTGCAACCGAGATGGAACAACAGCAAATTGTGCGTGACATGCGCAAGGAAAACAACCTTGTTTCGGGTGTACGTTTCCGCGAGGAGATGTGCAAGTTCCGCATCGTTGAGTTTGGTACGCAGCCTACCGTAACTCCACAGGCAACCATTTCATTCAATGTTTCGCCACAGCCTTTGTTTCATAAGAACTTCGAATTGCTTGCCCAATCGCTCGAAGACTATTTGCTTAAAGGCTATAAGTTATATATTCTTGCCGACAGCGAGAAACAGACACGCCGCCTTAAGGAGATATTCCAGAGCGACGAGTTAAAGCAGATGCGCAATATACACAGCGTAAAGTCGGCCAATTCGGAAGCACTTTCTGTTGCCGACAACATCGATTTCACTCCCGTAGACCATACCATTCACGAGGGATTTGCCGATAACGACCTGCGACTGTGCTTCTTTACCGACCACCAGATATTCGACCGTTTCCATAAGTATAATCTTAAGAGCGACTCTGCACGTACGGGCAAAATGGCTCTGACAATGAAAGAATTGCAGGAGATGGAACCTGGCGACTTCATTGTACACGTGGATTTTGGTATAGGCAAGTTTGGTGGACTTGTGCGTGTGCCCGTAGGCGACAGCTATCAAGAGGCTATTCGTATATATTATCAGCGAGGCGACATTGTAGACGTGTCAATACATTCGTTGTACAAGATATCTAAGTATCGCCGTTCGGATACTGGTGAGCCACCACGACTAAGCACTCTTGGCACTGGAGCATGGGATAGACTGAAGGAACGCACCAAGAAGCGTATCAAGGATATAGCAAGAGACCTGATAAAGTTGTATGCCAAACGTCGTCATGAGAAAGGATTTGCCTTTTCTGCCGACTCGTATATGCAGCACGAACTTGAGGCTTCGTTCCTATACGAAGATACGCCCGACCAGTCGAAAGCAACTATGGATGTGAAAGCTGATATGGAATCGGCACGTCCGATGGACCGTCTTGTATGCGGAGATGTTGGCTTTGGCAAAACAGAAGTGGCAATAAGAGCTGCCTTCAAAGCCGCTGTTGACGGCAAGCAGGTTGCTGTGCTTGTGCCTACAACAGTGCTTGCCTTCCAACATTATAAAACATTCCAAGACCGATTGAAGGATATGCCTGTACACATAGACTACCTTTCGCGTGCCCGAACTACTAAACAGACACGCCAAGTGCTTGAGAATCTTAAGGAAGGAAAGATAGATATCCTTATTGGTACGCACAAGCTTATAGGCAAGTCGGTTGAATGGCACGACCTTGGACTGTTAATCATCGACGAGGAACAGAAGTTTGGTGTAGCCACTAAGGAGAAGTTGCGCAAGCTAAAGAGTAATGTTGACACCCTGACAATGTCGGCAACACCAATACCCCGAACCTTGCAATTCTCGCTTATGGGCGCACGTGATATGAGCATCATACGCACACCGCCACCTAACAGATATCCAGTACAGACCGAAATTGGCGTATATAGTCATGAGATAATAGCTGATGCCATAAACTTTGAAATGTCGCGCAATGGTCAGGTATATTTTGTAAACGACCGCATAAGCAACCTTCCCGAGATTGCCGCACTTATACACAAGTATGTGCCAGACGCACGTGTGGCGATAGGTCATGGTCAGATGAATCCCGAAGAACTTGAAAATATTCTCATCGGTTTCATGAACTACGACTACGATGTACTGCTGTCTACATCCATTGTAGAGAATGGTATCGACATATCCAATGCCAATACCATCATCATCAATGACGCTCATCGGTTCGGATTATCCGATCTACATCAGATGCGAGGCCGTGTAGGACGTTCAAACCGCAAGGCTTTCTGCTATTTGTTGGCGCCACCAAAGTCGGTTCTAACACCAGAGGCACGTCGTAGACTTGAGGCTTTGGAGAATTTTTCCGAACTTGGCAGTGGTTTCAATCTTGCAATGCAAGACCTCGACATACGTGGTGCGGGCAATTTACTTGGAGCTGAGCAAAGCGGATTTATGGAAGATCTTGGCTATGAGACTTATCAAAAGATATTGAATCAAGTCGTTACCGAGCTAAAGAACGATGAGTTCCAGGACATATATGCAGAGGAGATAGCGCAAGGCAAGGAGATTTCTGGCGACGAGTTTGTTGAAGACTGCGCCATAGAGAGCGACCTTGAGATGTACTTTCCCGAGACTTATGTGCCTGGCTCGTCAGAACGAATGCTGCTATATCGCGAACTCGACAACATAGAAGACGATAGTCAGCTCGATGCATATCGCCAGCGTCTTATCGACCGCTTTGGCAAAATGCCTCACGAGGCTGAGGAGCTCTTGCAGGTAGTGCCGCTTCGACGTCTTGGCAAACGCCTTGGTTGTGAGAAGATAATACTTAAGTTGGGACGTATGCAGATGCAATTTGTGTCAAATACAGAGTCGGCTTACTATAAGAGTCAAGCTTTTGGCAAGGCACTCAACTATATTGCCACGCACACACGTCGATGCAACCTTAAAGAGGTAAAAGGCAAGCGTTCGATGGTTGTTACAGGTATCCCAACTGTAGGCGATGCTGTGGAGGTGTTGAAGGAAATGTCAGAATGAAAAAACTGAAGTTGTTTGGTCATATGACATAAATTTCATACCTTTGCCAACTCATTTTTGAAAAACTCCCCCCGTATATTAAATAGTAAGTAAAAATAATAAAAGCATTCCACTCAAACCTGTCATTAAGGGGGAGGGCAAGGTAGGGTGGTGCTTTAGATAACAGCAATTATGCAAGGACAAAGATTCAAGGCTTGTCAGCAGGCACTGCACTTCAAGCACTTCACACGTCGAGGCTACGCTCTATTCAGCTGCATCGGCCGTGAGGTTCTAATCTGCACTCTCAGCGTAGCTACATTGACCTACGCAAAGGCAGAAGGCATGAGCACAAAGCCAGCAACAGCGACAGCCCTGACCGACTCTTTGGGACAAGGCGAGGTACGTCTTGACGAGGTAACAGTTACCTCATCGCGTGCCCCACTTACGGCTCTGCAGTCGGCAAAGATTGTGTCTGTCATCTCGCGCGATGATATTCAGCGTGCGGAAGCAGCGAGTGTAAACGATCTCTTAAAGTTAGCCACGGGCGTAGATGTCCGTCAGCGCGGTGGCTTTGGTGTACAGACGGACATCAGTATCAACGGTGGAACGTTCGACCAGATTACCATTCTATTGAATGGCGTCAATATTTCAAGTCCACAGACTGGTCATAACGCAGCCGATTTTCCAGTTTCGCTTTCTGATATAGAGCGCATCGAGGTTCTCGAAGGTGCTTCGGCACGTGTGTTTGGTTCGTCTGCCTTTAATGGCGCTATCAATATAGTTACGCGTTCGGACAGCAATTCCAATCTTCGCCTTTCGGCTGAAGGAGGTTCGTTTGGTACATTTGGCGGTGACTTTGGACTTACTGTTAAGACCAACAACCTAAGTCAGAAGCTTAGCGGAGGCTATACCCAAAGCGATGGAGGTACACAGAATTCAGACTTTAAGCGTCGTCGTGCCTATTATATGGGCAATTACACATCGCGTTATGCCGACCTAATGTGGCAGGGAGGCGTATCATCTCAAGACTATGGCGCATCTACATTCTACAGCGCAAAGTTTAATAATCAATGGGAAGCTACGCGTCGTATCATTGCTTCCGTACAAGCCGATGTCAAGCCATTGGGCAACGACAACCTTGTGTTTACACCACAACTCTATTGGCACCGCGATGTAGACCACTATCAGCTTACACGTGGCAAGGAAGGAGCAAGTAATGGCGAGAACTATCATCGCATGGATGTATACGGAGCATCGCTAAACGCTCATGCAACATGGTTGCTTGGAAAGACGGCTCTTGGCTTTGACCTTCGCAAGGAGCATATCATGAGTACTGCTTATGGCGACTTGCTGCCAGAGAATAAGTGGGCTGATATACACGGAACAGACCGTCGCTACAATCATAGAGGCGACCGTACCAATACAAGTCTTTTTGTTGAACATAACGTTATACTTGGTGGATTCACACTTTCAGCCGGTATGCTTGCCAACCGCAATACAGCTCTCGATGGCGACTTTCGTTTCTATCCGGGTGTAGACATTAGCTATCGACCCAATGATATGTGGAAGTTCTATGCCTCATGGAATAAGGCTCTGCGTGTGCCTACCTATACTGACTTGTATACAAGCAATTCGGCTCAGCAAGGCGACATCTCACTTCGTCCCGAGAAGAATTCTACATTCAAGATAGGAACACGTTTCCGTACTTACGGTGTTGAGGCTGTTGTCAGTGGATTCTATTCTAAGGGAACTGATATTATCGATTGGGTTTACACCACCGAAGAGCGTGGCAAATACCACGCTATGAATATAGGTAAGCTCGACAATATGGGCTATTCGGCTGATGCAACCCTTAATCTCAATGAGTTGTTGCCAGGCTCATTGCTCACCCGTTTCAAGGTGGGATATGCCTATATATATCAGAAGCACGATACTGAGCGACCTGTCTATGGCTCGCTTTATGCACTCGAGTATCTGCGTCATAAGTTTACAGCCCAGTTAGACCACCGTATCTTCAGTCGTCTATCTGCATCTTGGGCTGTGCGTTGGCAAGAGCGCATGAACAATTATTCGCCTTATACCAAGGTAGATGTCAAATTGCAATGGACAGCTCCTACCTATACTTTGTATGTTAAGGCCGACAACCTTACTTGCCATCGCTACTACGACCTTGGTGCTGTTAAGCAGCCTGGATTGTGGATAATGGCTGGTGGAAGCATAAAGATAGGATTGTAAGAACAATGTATTTCCAGAATTAATTCTGGAAAGTGACTTTTATAAAAACAAAAAACATTTGGATGCTGGCAATAACCGTGCATCCAAATGTTTTTTGTTTATATCCGTATGTGTTTTATTCAGAGTTAACCCCTCTTTCTACCAACAATTCCCGAGGCATAAAGTCCCATGAAGGTCAACAATCCATTAATCATCAACAATTCGTAGCCGAACTTGTATCCCCAACATTGCATAGCTGTCTTTTCAAGCGCAAAGCATACAATTGGCGAAGCTACCGCTATATAAGGCACAAGTTTGTCGCATGGCTTGCGGCGGGTAAATAGACCAAAGGCAAACAATCCCAATAATGGTCCGTAGGTATACGAGCATAGGATGTATATGGCATCGATGACACTTGTTGAATTGAGCGTCTTAAACAACAAGATGAACAGACCGAACACAACGGCAATGCCTATATGTGCACGGCGGCGCAATTGTTCGTCGCCCTCGCGTTGACGTATATCCACGCAATAGCTTGTTGTAAGAGCAGTCAATGCAGAGTCGGCACTCGAGAACGATGCAGCTACAATGCCTATAGTGAATAGTACCACAACTGTAGATCCTAATCGGCCTGTGGCAGCAAACATAGGCAATAGCTCGTCGCCACTTGCCGGTAATGCAATGCCATCCTTTTGTGCCAACTGCATAAGCAAAACACCAAGTGCCATAAACAGTATATTGGCAGGAACAAAGGCAAATCCGTAGGTACACATGTCTTTCTGTGCCTCGCGTAGGGTGCGGCAAGTAAGATTTTTCTGCATCATATCCTGGTCGAGTCCGGTCATAACTATTACTACAAAGGCTCCGCTTAGAAACTGTTTCCAGAAATTTTGCTTGCTAATCCAGTCGTCCATTACAAACATGCGGCTGTGCTCGTCGGTTGCTATAGCCTTGACAGCGTCTGTAGCCGACATTCCCAGCTGTCCCATTACATTATATATAATAAGTATCAAGGCAGCAAACATGCAGGTAGTTTGGAAAGTATCGGTCCATACCAGTGTCTTTATTCCTCCACGTCGGGTGTATAGCCATATAAGCGCCACCATAGCCACTACGGTTAAGGCAAATGGCACACCAATAGCGTCGAGCACAAAACGTTGCAATATTATGCACACTACATAGAATCGCACGGCGGCTCCAGTCATCTTGGATATAAGGAAGAACCATGCTCCCGTCTTGTACGACCTCATACCAAGCCTCTCCTTAAGGTATGTGTAAATGGTTGTAAGATTTAACTTATAGTATACAGGCAGCAAAACAAAGGCGACAGCAAAGTATCCAAGGATAAAACCAATGCACATCTGCACGTACGTCATACCGGTAAACATTGTCATACCAGGCACACTAACAAACGTAATACCCGATATTGAAGCCCCAACCATACCAAATGCCACCATATACCAAGGCGAGCGTCGGTTGGCACGAAAGAAGGTTTGGTTGTTGTCGCCATGTCGGGCTGTGATGCGACTAAATAGCATAAGTGCCGCAAAATAAAGCAGCACGGTGATGATTATAAGCATAATGTTGTTAGAATTATTGGTGCAAAGTTACGGTTTTTCGTCAAATTATTTCTTCTCCCGTGCAACTTTCTATACTCCTTGCGCGTCATACTATCAGAAACAAGAAACAATAACATTGAACAACGAATAAAAAACATACGCAACAATGAAGAAAATACTTCTCTCTATGGCAGCGCTTCTCGTGCTTGGAAGCTCTGTTTCGGTAGATGCTCAACGTCATCGACACACCCCACGCACCGAAAATGTAGTGTCTGCTTCGTCTGCTAAAAAAGATGATGCATCAAAGAGTAGTTCGGCATCAAAGAGTAAGGATGAGGGTATAGAAGCATTCTCTGACACCTCGTCTGTAGACACCAGTAGTTCTGTGGTATACAATGGCAATGGTGCCATGAACGATTCCGACAGCTACGATTCCGACAGCGACACCTATCCGTTCGCAATGTTCGAAAACATCTTTGCTTCAAAATTTTGGGGCATAACGATTTTTGTGATAATTATATTATTAGGTATAACGATATCCTTAATGCCGTTAATAATAGTGGTGCTACTTATACGCTTTTTGGTAAAACGCCACAACGACCAGATGCGATTGGCAGAAAAGGCAATGGAATCAGGACAACCGATTAGTGATGAACAAATGCCGTTGAGCAAGAAGTCGCCCGACT
Source organism: Prevotella merdae (assembly GCF_900290275.1). Classification (GTDB taxonomy): domain Bacteria; phylum Bacteroidota; class Bacteroidia; order Bacteroidales; family Bacteroidaceae; genus Prevotella; species Prevotella merdae. Next base: position 288,391 of record NZ_LT985326.1, on the reverse strand, counting down.
ATATGTGGCGACGTGGTATAAGGAATGTTTCAATAGGCATTGGACTGATGTTATTCTTCTGGTTCCTGGGTGCCGAACCATTGGTTGGCATTGGCGGATTGGTAGCTTGCCTTGGTGCCGGACAGATGTTTATGGTGCGATATAATTACAACAACAAGTTTGGATGCCGTAAGTTTGACGATGACGAATTGAACAAATTGTAGTAGGTAAGGCTTGTAAACAAATAAAAAAACTGCAAAATTCTACCTGCACAGCTGTAGCAAAACAGTTTGTTGCTGCGTCTTTATAATAAAACGAACAAAAGATTAATGATGAAGGAAACTGACGATCTCTCTCTTGTCTCTGAGGTGACTGTATCTCACAACCGTGCGGCATTCGACCGCCTTGTTGTGAGATACCAGTCGCCTATAAGACGTTTCTTCCTGCATCAGACATTAGGAGACGAGCAGCTTAGCGACGATCTTGCACAGGATACCTTCATCAAAGCATACGTCAATATAAGTAAGTATCGTGCTCAGGCGGCATTCTCAACATGGCTTTATCGCATAGCTTACAATGTGTTGTACGATTATCACCGACGGCAAAAGCCTACCGACGACATAGATACATCAGAAGCCGCACGACGCAATGCCGATCATACCGACGCTAATGTAAAGCTTGATGTATACGATGCCTTGCGTAGATTGGGCGATAAGGAGCGAACATGCGTAACGTTGCAGTTGGTCGACGGCTATCCAATAGATAAGATTTCCGAGATAACCGGAATGGCGGTGGGTACCGTAAAGTCGCATCTGTTTCGTGGAAAAGAAAAGCTTACAACCTTTCTTCGTAGCAACGGCTATGGCAAGTAAATGTGTGGCTGTCTATCAAATACGTTCTTAAAAAACAAACTTATGAACAACGATAAGAATTTAAATAGTAATAATGGTACTGTCGACGAGGAACTGTTGCGTGGTTTCTTCGCCGACAGTGTGCGTATGCATATAGCCGATGGCGGTTTCACTAATAAGGTTATGCAGAGATTGCCAGATGAGATGCCAGCTCGTCAGATACTTATCTATCACATATGGTCGGCTGCATGTGCTGTCGTGTGTGTTGTGGCATTCTTTCTTGTGGGTGGTGTAGATATTATAAAAGGTTATCTTAGTGGCTTAGGCTCAAATATTGCTAGTCTGTTTTCTCGTGCCGATATCGATTATATAGCTTCTCACCTAAACCATTCTGCCTCTCTCTTCAGCTCCCACTTAAGTATCGACGCCATAATATCAGGCATACAGGCATCAGGCACCAACCTGATAATGGCTGTAATAACAGTTGTAGTGTTGTGCAGCTTGGCTGTATGGGATGTGGTACAGAGCGATTCCTTGTCGTAATATTATTCCAGTAGTTTGTCTTATTTAGGCACTACTGGAATCTCTGGTATTATGCAGTCTTCAGCCATAACAGCCTTATTCTCCATAAACATGACATAATAGATAGGCATATACATAATGCCACGTTCTTCGTACACATTCTGTTCGTTGCTCAATACTATGGCACGGCTTATATGATAGTCGGGTGTGGCTATGAAACGGTCAAGTGCACTATGTACCTTGTAGTCTTTACCCGATTTTACTTCTATAGGTAGCACTGTAAGGTTATCGTAGTCGTCGATAAGGAAATCTACCTCACCACGTTGTTTATTGTCGTAATAGTGTAGTTGGAATCCGTGGGCATGTAGTTCTTGAGCAACTACCGTCTCGTACACAGAACCTAAATTTATGCTAAGCATATCGCCAAGTACGGCATTGATATTTGTACCGTATAGAAGATTTGTCAACAGACCAACATCGCTTAGATACAATTTCAACAGATTCTTGCTTTCCGATTCCAGCAAAGGAAACTTAGGGTTACTAATGGCACGCACTTGCAATGCCACACCCGAATTGGTGAGATACTCAAACTCCTCAACGTAGTCGCTAAACTGCTTGTGTCCGTTTTTACCCTCAATGTTCTTTATAATTATACGCTTCTTCTTGTTCTCCATATTCGAAGGTATCAAGTCGTAGATGTTGCGTATAACCAATTTCTTCTCTTCATCATATTGCGATGCGTCAATTCTATATAGTGAATGTATGTTGCGCTGAATGTTGCGTACCTGAGTTATGTTTCGGTTTTCCAGAAACTTGTTTATTGCATCAGGCATACCGCCTACCAACAAGTACAACTTGAACTGTTGAAGCATATAGTTATGCATTGAGTCGTTCAGAGGCTCGCGTTTCTTATAACAATCTCTAACACCGTCAATAGTCTTCTGTCCACATCCCATAGCAAGCAGATACTCTTCAAAGTCTAATGGATACATCTGTTCGATTGTTATGCTTCCGATAGGTACCGATGGAGTTTGGGCAAGTGCCACCCCAAGTTCAGAGCCACTTGCTATATAGCGATATTTGCCGTCCTCGTTTAGGAATTTAAGCATAGTCATCAAATGTGGATAACTCTGTATCTCGTCAAGAAAAACAAGAGTGTCGTCCTTGCTTCCGAGTTTGTTGCCAGCTATAGCACCTAGTTGAAGGTAGAAGTCTTCCTTGCTTCTTACCGACTGAAAAATGCCTTGTCCTTCTTTATCTGCCTTCAAGTTTATCTCCACAAAGTTATTAAACAATTGGGTACCAACATACCTTATTATATATGACTTTCCTATCTGTCTTGCTCCATTGACAAGCAGAATCTTGCGAGGCTCATTCTTAAGAAATTCCTCTAAACGATTTGCAAACTTTCTATATAACATAAGCCAAAACTCTTTCTGTTTGATTATCTGTTTGTTACGAATGCAAATGTAGTAAAAAAAGAGGGAAATTGCAAGCTCTTCAGGAATTATTCCGTGTTTTTAGGTACTGTTTTCAGGAATTATTCCGTGCTTTTAGGTGGTGTTTTCAGGAATTATTCCGTGTTTTTGGGTGTTGTTATTAAGGAATAATAAAGATTGTCTTGGCTATGTCTTCAAGTAATATATAATACTTTTGATATAGCATAAACATATATTGTGGAAGCTAAAATCCAAGAGTCTTTTGCCTCCCAATAATTATTCCACGTAAAAGTCGAAGTCTTCGTTCTTCTTGCCATTTTCGTTAGAGGATGAAGACTTTTTTGTAGTCTCGTTATTCGACTTCTTCAAGTTGCCGTCCTTGTCAAACATGCCGTATGTAGTGCGTAGAACGATGAATTCAGTACGGCGGTTTAGCTGGTTGCATATATCTTGCTTGTCCTTGTCAAGCTTCTTGATAAATTCTTCGGTCAGCACATCGTTCTCCTTTAGCCAGTTATACTTCTCTGTAAGTTTCTTGCGTATGGTCTTAGGTTTCTCCTTGCCATAGCCAACGGGCGAAAGTCTATCGCGTGATATGCCCTTATTAGAAAGGTATTCAACAACCGACTCGGCACGGCGTTGCGACAGAAGCTTATTGTATTCAGCCGAGCCCTTATAGTCGCAATGCGACGACAATTCGATGGTTACGTTAGGATTTTCGTTCAGAAGCTTTACCAGTTCGTCGAGCGAAGCCTGCGATTCTGGGCGCAATGTAGCCTTGTCGAAGTCGTAGAATATATTGTCTATCAGCACAGGGGCTGTAATCGAAGCCAATGGGAATTGCAGAACGTGCTCGTTAGAGTCGTCGGGATGACCTATGCTAAGTTCTTCCTTATGGTTAAGGAATCCCTTGCAAGTGGCGAGGAATATATAGTCGGTGCCCGGTTTCAGTACCTTCTCGAATGAGCCATCGCCTTTTACGCTCAGTTTCTCGTTAGTTCCGTCTGAGCCTACAAGGTAGACAAGAGCCGATGGGAGCTCGTATCCATCTTGCTCGTACACCCAACCCTTTACGCTCTGTATAATCTCCGGATTCTCAAAACTGTATATATGGTCCCATCCTCGACCGTCATTTCGGCTCGATGAAAAAAAGCCACGGTTGTGCACACCCTCGAATGTCATGCCAAAGTCGTCGCCTTGCGAGTTGAGTGGATAACCAGGATGTTCGAGATGATACTTGCCATCCTTGCCAACAGAGGCAATAAATATGTCAAGTCCACCCATGCCAGGATGTCCATCGCTTGAGAAATAAAGGTCGCCGTTAGGTCTAAATGTAGGGAACATCTCGTTGCCAGGAGTATTGATAGGAGCACCAAGATTCTCCACACCTCCTAATCCGGCAGGTGTTATGCGAGCTCGCCATATGTCCATACCGCCCATACCGCCAGGCATATCGCTAACAAAGTATAGCCACATTCCATCTGGCGACACGGCAGGATGTGCATAACTCGACAGCGTATCTCCTGTAATCTTAAGCTCTGAAGGCTTTCCCCATGCCGCGTTAGCACGGGCTGATGTAACAATTTGTGCATAACGTGGATACGAAGGATCGCTGGTGCACTGGGTAAGATACATAGTATGCTGGTCGGGCGACAATGCGCATGCACCCTCATCATAATCAGTATTCAGTCCGCCAGTAACCGCCTCTGGTTTTGACCAATTGCCTTTATCATCCTTCTCCGACATAAATATATCGGCAGGTTTAGCACCGGTTATTCCACTAAGTTCATTGCCTTGTGCGTCGTTGCGTGTTGATGTAAAGTATAGTGTCTCATATTGGTCGCCGGCAAGAACAGGCGAGTAGTCATCGCGTCGAGAGTTGAATACATCCATACGCTTAACCTTATATCTTGAGCCCTGCTTTTTCCATTCAGGAGCCTTTTGTGCGGCAATAAGTCCGTTTTGAGCCAAGGTCTTTGCAGTGTTGGCATCAAGTGTATTGGTATTGCCTTTCTTTGTAGGGGTGGGGTAGTCACCGGCATTAATGGAGTCGAGCACAATAGCAAACTGTTCGCCAGCCTGCTTGTACGATCCATTTCTAAGCAATTGGCGGGCATAGCTCAGGCGGTCGGCAGCCGTTGCTCTGCCATATCTAATGGCATTGGCATAAGCAGCCTGGGCCTTCTGTGTGGAATTGATGCGCTCGTTGCAGTAGGCTATCTTCAAGGCAATGTCGCCTCGTTTAGCCTTCTCCTTAGTTGATGTCTTGGTGTATGCCTGCTTAAACTGCGTTGCTGCGTCGTAGTATTCGCCTATTGCAAGATACTTCTCGCCCTTCTTCAGGTTCTTGTCGGCACCACAGCCCAGCAGTGTTGCCATTGTAATGAGGAGCAACAACAGAGATATCGATGTATGCGTAAAATGCTTCATTCTATAGTGTATGTTTTTATTGAATAACGCAATAAAGCCCAGTTTATTTGATATTATTGCTTGTTTTGATTAAAAAATGCCCCTTTTTAAATGATAATAGTCAATTCGTTCGTATACTATTATATAATTTTGCAACAGAAATAAAAACCTAAAAACAATTGAATATAATAATGTATAAGAAATTCTTAAGAACACTATTGGTAGCTGCTACCATGTTCTCGGCAGTTGCAACGACAAACGCACGCAACAAATACCTTTTTGTTTATTTCACAGGCAATGCTCCTCAACAAGAGCAGATATCGTATGCCGTAAGTGATGACGGATTCAACTATACTCCGCTTAACGAAGGCAAGCCTGTAGTGTCGTCCGACTCAATTGCTCTTACTGGTTGTGTTCGCGACCCTCATATCCTACGCACAAAGACAGGCGAATATCTTATGGTTGTAACCGACATGCGTTCGTCGCTTGGATGGTCGAGCAATCGTGGTATTGTGCTGCTTAAGTCGCGCGACTTGATACATTGGCAGCATCATACCGTAAACTTTCCCGATAAGTATGCCGGTAAGAACTTTGCCAACGTGACACGTGTATGGGCACCGCAGACTATATACGACGAGAAGGCTGGCAAGTATATGGTATATTTCTCGCTGCTTACCAACGATGGTACTATTCCTTACGACCGTGTGTATTGGGCATATGCCAATGCAGATTTCTCTGATCTTGAGGGAGAACCGCAGGTGTTGTTCGATTTCCATGCTCCGGCTATCGATACAGATATTGTTCAGGACAAGAATGGCGAGTATCATCTATTCTTCAAGACCGAACAAGAGGGAGCGCATAAAGGTATACGCCAATATGTATTCCGCGACCTTCACGACACAGCATCATGGACATTGCTCGACGGATTCTGTGAGCAGACAAAAGACAATGTTGAGGGGGCAGGCGTATTTCCGCTTATTGGTGGAGGATGGTGTCTTATGTACGACTGCTATATGTCAGGCCATTATCAGTTCACACGTTCCGAGGATTTGCGCACATTTCATTGGGTGGCAGATACCAAGACCTCGGGTGCCTTCACTCCGCGTCATGGCACTGTGATACAGATTACACCAAAGGAATACAAGAGATTGATTAAGCACTTCTAAATATTAGCTATGGCGTTATCGCCATAGCTTTTTTTGTTTTAACAAATCACTAACTTAGTTTAAGTAAATAGTAAATTTATTTCTGAAAAAAAAATTTTTTTCTTAACTTTGTCATAGCTAAGCCTAAGAACAAGTTATGATTAAGAACCGAAGATATTTTATTGTATTCATTATGATGGTTGTGGCGGTATTGTTTGCTACAGCCAATAACCGTATATTCAACTATGACATAAAGCAGGGACTGCCCGACAATACCGTAAATTGTATTGCACAGGACAAACGCGGGTTTATATGGACCGGAACATCCAAAGGTCTGGCACAGTTTTACGGAATGTTCTTCACGATGTTTCGCCACAGCAACAACGACACAACAAGCATATCAAACAACAATGTGCACAGCCTTTTGGCTGCTGAGCATGGACTGTATATAGCCACCGACTATGGTGTAAACTATTACAGCTATATGGACAGCAAGTTTCATCGCTGCAAGATAAAGGCAAAGCATAAGACGGGCAACTCGTTTATATCCTTGGTAGAGACATCAGGGGGCGTTTTCGTATTCGATGATTTGGGCAGACTGTACCGTTCGGCTGATAATAAAACACAGTTTAACAGCATACCCACAAGTGCTCCAGTGCTTGCCATCGCCACAAGTGGCAATCGTCTGTTTGTGGTTATGAACGGATGCGTGGCTATGTATACAGCCGATGGCAGCAAGATGTTGTCAAGCATAGCCTTATCAACCAATACGTCTACCTCGTATAACGCAAGCTACAGCCACAATATTAATAGGCTGTATGTAGGTAGAGGTGTGGGCGGACCTGCTCATGTATTTGCATTGAATGGTAATAAATTACAATTGGTAGACGAATATGTGCCAATGTCGCTGAAGGCTGTATGCGACTATGGCGAAGGTGTAGCGTTTGCTACTGACGGATATGGTGTGGTTGTGCGTCGCAATGGTGTTGACCAACATATAAACGAGAAGAATGACCATATATGTGGCGATGCCGTATACTCGCTGTTTGTAGACCGTGGTGGCAATATGTGGATAGGTACATACCGCAATGGGTTGACATTGTATGGAGCAAGAAGAGCCTTGTTTGCCACGCTTAGCGAAAAGGCAAAAACCTTGCCTTACGACCTTGTAACGGCAGTGGCATCGCAAGGCGACAATATATATATAGGTATGGATGGAGGTGGAATGGGTGTATATTCGATAAGTAAAAAAAGCTTGACCGCCTATACATCAGCCAACAGTAGCATGTGGGGCGACAACATTGTGTCGATGACATCCGATCAGCATACGGTGTGGATGGCTGTGTACAATCATGGACTTACGGCATACGATATCGCCACACGCAAGTTCAGCAACTATACCTTGCCATTGATTAGCAAGCGTGGCGACGTGATATGGACTATTGCAGACGATGGCAACGGCAATCTGTGGATTGGCGGACGCGACCTATTTGTATTCAACAAGCTTACGCACCAGTTTCGTGCTGTGCCCCAGTTTACAGGGGCATTATGCCAGACACTATGTCATCGTGATGGTTATATATGGTTGGGCAACGACAATGGCGTATACAAGATAGACATACGCACGCTGCGCACGGTTAAGCACTACAGTACATCCAGTACAGACATTACTTTGCCAAGCAATATGGTGCGCTATATATATGCCGACAGCAAAGGTAAAGTGTGGGTTTCGTTCAGATACGAGGCTCCATGCTGTATAGACGAAAACAAGGGTAAGGTATATACCGACCTTATCGAGCATGGGTTGAGCAGCATAATGATTACGGGCATCGTGGAGTCGCGTCATGGCTATATGGTGTTCTCTACAAATAATGGTCTTTACTACTACTTCCATGAGAACAACGCATTTATGCGTTGCGACCTCGACAACTCAGTGCCAATGGCATACAATTATGGCGCATGCTGTGCCGACGCACAACATTATTATTTTGGCTCGATAGAGGGATTGGTAATGGCTGATGATATACCTCTTATTACAAATTCGCTTTATAGGGATGTGAGTCTGGGTAGGCTGAATGTAACTGATGGACGCACTATAAACCTTGGAAGCAAAAGTGAGGGCGAGGTTAAGCTTGAATGTAATGAGAATTATTTCACCATAAACTTTTCTGTTCCCGAATATAATGCCCCGCGTGCAATACACTTCTCCTATTATCTTAAAGGAATGGAGAATACCTGGAACGAGATAACCGACCGCCGTATGGCAAGCTACACCAATGTGCCTCCAGGTAGTTATGAGTTTCTTGTACGTGCAACCGACCTTTCAGGTAGTTGGACCAATATATCAACGCTTAAGATAACGGTGCTTCCGCCATGGTATCTAACGTGGTGGGCCAAGACGTTGTGGCTACTTATTATAATAGGTGTGGTATATGCAGGCTTCCGCCTGTACATGCGAGTTATAAATATGCGTCACCGTATGGAGATTGCCGAGGTGGAGAAGGAGAGTCTGCGCAAGCTCGACGATGCCAAGATGACATTCTTTACCAGCATAACACACGAGCTTCGCACACCTGTCTTCCTTATTGCCGCACAGCTTGAGGAGTTTATAGGCCGCAAGCAGTCGATAGTGAACATACCTTCGGCTTATCTAATTGCTATGCATCGTAGTGCAATGAAAATAAACAAACTTATAAGTCAGGCTATCGACTTCCGCAAGATAGATAAAGGCAAGCTTAATGTTAAGCTCCAGAAAATAGACGTGGTTAAGTTTGTTGGCGAGCTTGCCGACGACTATGACGACCTGCTCGACCAAAAGCATATCGACTTTACTACGGTAATGCCCAAGCATACCGTAATGTTGTCTATGGACGGCGAGAAGATAGAGATGTGCCTAAACAACCTTATATCCAACGCTTTTAAGTATACCAATAACGGTGGACATGTAGTGCTGACTGTTACCGATATGGCAGACCGTGTGGTTTTCTCGGTTAAGGACGACGGTATAGGCATTGTGCCTGAAGCTCGCAAGGAGATATTCCAAAACTTCTTCCGTACAAGTCGTGGTCAGGCAAAAAGCAAGGGCGATGGCATTGGACTGGCTTTTGTGCAGTATCTTGTTGAGTTACATGGTGGCGAGATGCAGCTGGAGAGCGAGGTGAACAAGGGTTCAAACTTCTCTTTCTATATACCTAAGGCTACTGCCGACAAAACTACTGTAGAAGACAAGCCTTTGGTTAAAACAGAGGCTGATAATGTAGTGTATGATTCGGAGGCAGAAAAGCAGTCAAATGATATAAAAATATTGGAAGAGGCAGGACAAGAACCAGAGCCAATACCAGGAACAGCTCCGTTGAAAGCAAATCCTACAGCAACACATAGCATATTGCTTATCGACGACGAGCGTGAGACAGTGGCTCTGCTTGAACGCAACCTTATAAGCGACTATCGTGTGCTTAAGGCTTACGACGGAGCTGAGGGACTGCGTGTGGCTGCAAACTCGTTGCCCGATATCATTGTGTGCGATATGATGATGCCGCACCTTGACGGCTTGGAGTTCTTGCGTGCCTTGCGTAATGACAAGAAGCTTAAGCATATAAAGGTAATAATATTCACTGGACAAACATCAGAGGAGGAGCGAATAGCTGCATACGATGCTGGAGCCGATGCCTTTATTACCAAACCTGTTTCGCTTAAACTCCTGCGTGTGCGTATTGAACGGCTTATAGCCGAGAGCGATAATGCATCGTTAACTGCCGATATATCCAACAGCAAGCGCACATACACCAAGGAGGAGCAGATATTCTTGCTGCGTTGCCGCGAGATAATAGACGACAACTTGTCTAATCCCAACTTCAATATCGACTTTCTTGCCGAGAAACTTGCCATGAGTCATTCTACGTTATACAAGAAGTTGAAGCAGATGACGGGCATGTCGCTCATCGAATTTGTAAACGACTATAAGATATATAAGGCAGTACAAGCCTTTAAGGAAGGACAGACCAATGTGGTTAAAGTGGCAGAGATGTGCGGCTTTGGCGATATAAAGAACTTCCGCAATGTGTTTAAGCGTAAGATGCAGATGTCGCCTAAGCAGTTTGTGCAGAACTTGTAGGCTTTCTGCTTATAGGTTCTCTGCTTGCTGTATCTCTGTTTGCGGTTCGGATTGCTTGCGGTGTAGTTCCCACAGAACTCACGGAAAAACACAGAAGCCTAACGGGCTTAAGCTTTTCGAATCCACAGAATGGCCTACGCTTCGCGAGGCAAGAATCCACAGAAATGAAGGGTATATTTAGAATGATAAAAGGTATTTATAGTAAGAGGTACAGTTCGGAGACGAGGGCACTGAAAAAGTCCCTTGCGATATATTTATCAATTATAATCTGCACATAATTTGGCTATGTGCAGATTTTTTTGTACCTTTAAGGAATAAAATCCAAGGTACTTATGCTGTCACAACAACAACTTCCACTCAGTGAATATAGCTCACTTTATGATATAGTCGTCCCCCAGGACAACCTTCTCCGCCGTATTAATAACCTGATAGACTTCAGCTTTGTCTATCAGGAACTGGTCAATAAATATTGTCCTGATAACGGCCGTACAGCTGAATCGCCCATTCGTATGTTCAAATATCTTCTATTGAAGACAATATACGATATATCTGACGTGGATGTTGTAGAGCGTTCCCGTTATGACATGTCGTTTAAGTATTTTCTTGATATGACTCCTGAGGAAGGCGTTATCAATCCAAGCAGTCTTTGTAAGTTTCGCAGATTACGCCTGAAAGACACGGATCTTATGAACCTGCTTATCAAAAAAACTGTAGAGATAGCAATAGAGAAAGGAATCATCACATCAAAGACTATTATTGTAGATTCGACTCATACAAAAGCCAGGTCAAATCCGTATTCACCAGTTGAGATACTGAAACTCCGTTCGAAGCAACTCCGCAAGGCGCTTTATGCCATGGATGATAATATAAAGGAAACACTTCCGGCTAAGAATGAAGACGATGACCTTGTTCATGAGTTGGATTATACCAAGGACCTTCTAAATCATATCACCTCGGATTCCTGCCTTTCGGAAGTGCCCGCAGTAAAACAGCGACTAAATATGCTAAAGGAGACGCTTGCGGACATAGAAGACCACTATACAACCTCAAAGGATACAGACGCACGTGTTGGGCATAAGACAGAAGACACGTCGTTCTTCGGTTACAAGACTCACATCGCAATGAGTGATGAGCGTATCATAACTGCTGCCACAGTCACATCTGGCGAGAAGGGTGACGGGCCTCAGTTGGAAGAGCTTGTTGAGCAAAGCAGAAAGAACGGAATGGAGGTTGACACGGTTGTTGGTGATACCGCATATTCTGGCTGCAAGAACCTCAAACTGGCAGAAGATGAAGAGAGGGGATTTCGTTTGGTGTCCAAATTACATCCGTCTATTAGTAGTGGATTTAGAAAGAGTGAAGACAATTTTGATTACAACAAGGATGCAGGCATGTTTGTTTGTCCTGCTGGCCATATGGCAATCAGAAAAGTAATAATGGGAAAGAATAGGAACTGGAATCAATCCATGACTTATTTCTTTGATGTGGATAAATGCAAGACTTGCTCACGAAGAAACGGATGCTACAAGGATGGAGCTAAAAGCAAGACCTATAGTGTACCTATCAAGAAAGGAGAACATAAAAGACAACTGGAGTTTCAGAAGACACAAGAATTTAAAGAAATAGCCCGCCAGAGATACAAGATAGAGGCAAAAAATTCGGAGTTAAAACAGGTATACGGCTATGATAAGGCATTGTCGTATGGGCTAGATTGTATGCAAATGCAAGGTGCAATGACAATATTTGCCGTAAATATCAAAAGAATATTGAGACTAAGCTAAGAATAATTAGAAGAATTATACACTTGTGACATAAGTGCCCTACATCCTCTATAAGGCTGTATATTAGACCATATCAAAGCAAATTAAAAGCAGATTGCAAAACCGACATAATGTTTAATGCAATCTGCTTTTTTATTTAAAAGAGTGGAATAAAGTCTTAAAGGGCTAACTTTTTCAGTGCCCTCTTCGGAGACCGTACCTCCTACTATATGTAATCTTTAATCTCTATATGCAGCAATACATAGTTATATATTGCAAGCAATCATATCTGCTTTCTATGTTAAAATCCAAATGTTTTGACCATTATTTTCATTTTAAGCTGAGATTTTATATTCTGGGGTATAAAGCTGGCGGTTTCTGGCCATGGCAGTGACCAAATGCACGAGTTTGTTCTTCACATTGTTCAGTGCAACCTGCTTCTTCTTTCCACGTTCCACGAGACGCATATAGTACCTTGCAATAACAGGATTGAAGTTCACGGCAGCCAGTGCAGCCTGCGTCAGCATGGACTTTATCTGACGGTTCGCCATATAGTGCACACGAGGATCTGAATGCACGCTGGTGCCCGAATCCTTGCCGAATGGGGCTATGCCGTAGTAGCAGGCAATCTTCCTTGAATCGTAGTTGAAACGACGGAAGTTGTCGGTGTATACCATCAGACAGACAGCATTCTGCGTTCCTATACCAGGCACCGAGGTCACGATGGTGAACACCTCGGTGAGTTCCTCGTCTGACTTGATGAGCTCGGCGATTCGCTTGTCTATTTTCTCTACTTCCTTGTTGAGTTCAGACACGATATGCCTTCCGCTCTGCGAGATCATTGTCTTGACAGGAGACTTCTCCATTGTGAGTTTCTTCTCGCCTCTGCGCACTTGAAAGCTGCATCTGTGTCTTATAACCATCTGACGATACAGAAACAGTTCGCGCAGTTGTGCAAGTGACTCGCTAAGTGGCTCGTACATAATGGCTCTGTCGTAATTCCTCATTGCGTATTCGGCAATCATCGAGGCGTCGGCGCGGTCCGACTTCAATCGTCTGAGACCTGATGCATCCTTGATGCTCTTGGCATTCTCAAGCCACATGTCGTAGCCTTTACCATAGAGAAAGTTGCACAGTCCCTTGCTGTAGTCGCCCGTATTCTCTCCACAGAAGAGCCACAGGGAAGAGTCGATGCCGTAGGAATTCTGCTCCACCCACTTGACCAGTTGCTTGTAGCCAGACACAGTTGTCTTGAACTCGTTAAACATTCGTGCAGCTGTTTCTGTCAGTCCATCTGCAAAAATGATAGCCACATCAACTTTTTCTTTCGAAAAATCAACTCCAATAAATAAATTCTTCATATCTTTGTACGATTTTAGTTATGTAGAATTGGTCAATAGTTGTATGGACTAACACTCTAACAAGGCTCAGAGCCGATAACTTTCTATCTGGTCTTTGCAACTATGTCGATGAGGTCCGAAACAGAACATAGTCTTCAGACTTGTGCGATCTTTGGTTTACCTCTTCGACAGACCGATTCTACCTTTTTACAACAAAGGTACGAAACTGTCTTTAGCAATCATAGTTTTACCTTGATTATTTAGCCTAATTGCTTTCTTCTGCAAACTTAGAGTGCCTTCTGTCGTATGACGCGCAGCGTCTATACGCTCTGTGGATTCGAAAAAAATAGTCCGTTAGGCTTCTGTGTTTTTCCGTGAGTTCTGTGGGAACTATAAGTTAAGGAGCCATAAGTTGAGGAACTATAAGTTAAGGGCTGAGAGTTGCTATAAGTTGAGAAACTATTAGTAAAGAAACTATAATTAGGTATAAGCCATACGATATTAAGGGTGTTTTTCGTTTTTCTTCATTTTTTCACATAAAACGAGAAACACCCCTTTTATTAATAAAAAACACCCCTATTCTCCTTTCTCCTTATTGTAATTTTGCATCAGAAACCGAAACAAAGGCCTAAAGCAAGAATTAAAATAACAATAACTTAAAACCAAACATTATGACAATTAAATTAAACTTTATCCGTACAGCCATGCTTGTGGCTGTAGCTCCCGTGATAGGTTTTGCATTACAGTCGTGTAGCGATGACGATGATTTTCCTACAGTGGACGGTCAGGCGCCGACAATTACTATGGCTACAAACCATATCCAGGCTGAGCCTGGACGTTCGTTCAACATTGAAGGCAAGGCAAAAGATGCCGATGGTATCAAGTCTATACGCCTTAAGAGCGAAGGTATGTTGTTAGACAAGACTATAGATTTGCTTAAAATCTATGGCGACTCGTTGATACACGATTACGACCTATCTTATGTTTACACGCCAGCTGCCGACTGGACAGACGATTCAAACTTCCCGTTGGAAGTAACGGTAGAGGATGTAGGTGGACGCACAACAACAGCTACAGTTCAGGTATCAGGCGATGGCGACTTTACTTATCCTTCGTTTACAGCAGCTCCTTCGCAGGAACTAACAGTATTGGTACAGAATCCTAAACTCTCGCTCAATGTAACTGTAGCCGACAACAAGAAACTCCAAAGCTTGGTGGTAGACATTCCGGGATTGAACATAAAGGACTCTGTTCTTATAAGCGGAACCGAATACCAATTTAAGAAGGCATACGACATGCCGGCAACCAAGGCTTCTTATATGATGTCTATGCGATTGTATGATGCTTTTGGCAACGTGAGCTCTGCAAACAGCGTTATCAACGTAAGCGAGCTGCCCGACTTCCAGAAGATGTATCTTGCCGATGTAGAGACAGCTGCCGAACTGACAAGCGACTTATATGGTGTGCCAATGCTTATAGAGCATACCGGCGAGTATCAGTATAAGGCCAAATACTATAACAAGAAAGCAAGCACCGGCGTGCGCTTTGTTCCGCAGACCACCGATTTTGAACCTATATGCTTTGGTATTGACGAGAATACAGGTCTGCTTACAAGCAACCCAAGCGAGGCAAAGCCTATAGTTCTTGACAAGGTAGGCTACTACGAGATAACATTCAACACCGTAACGGGTGACTATGATGTTAAGGAGTATACGCCAACAACTGCCAAGATGGTAGTAGATGGATCGCAGACAAAGGATTATAATGACGGAGCTGGTCCACAACCGTACACAGTATGTCTTGCAGGAGAAGGTCTGCCTGACACACCTAACTGGACCACAAATCCTAATAACAAGGCGTTCATTCTTAAACAAGATAAGCAGAACCCATACCGACTCTATCGCGAGATGAAGCTTAATGCAGGCGACAAGGTTAGCTATACTATCAGCATAACCCATATTTGGGGTTGGTGGCCAGAGCCATATTGGCGTTTCGATGGTTCGGAAGGCAATGAGAAGAACGTATATAACGGTGGCGACAATATGAAGAGCGTTGAGGTTAAGAAATCGGGTACATACCTCATGGAGTTTGACTATAGCCTCTTGCGTTCGCGCATCGTCTTTGTGAAATAAACTGATTAATGAACAATTAAGATATTATCCAAATGAATAAGAAATATATATTAGCATCCTTGGCTGCTACTGTTGCTCTTACTGCCAATGCGCAGAACATTAAGGTGAAAGGCACTGTAGTAGACAGCAACAACGAGCCTATAATTGGCGCATACGTTAAGATTAAGGGTTCGACAAAAGGTGTTGTCACCGATATTGACGGCAACTATACTATCGATGCCGACAAGAATGCCACACTTGTTGTGAGCTACGTTGGTATGGCAAACCAGGACGTGAATGTAGGAAACCGCAACCAGATAAATATTGTATTGAAAGAAAACGCCAACGACCTTAACGAGGTTGTGGTTATCGGTTACGGCCAGGTTAAGAAGAGCGACCTCACCAGCTCAATATCTGCCATTAAGGGTGATAAACTGGAGAAGCTTTCTACCGGTAACGTTATGAATGCCCTTCAGGGTCAGGTTAATGGTGTTCAGGTAAGTGGTGCCGGTGGCCCTGGTTCTTCGCCACGAGTTATCATACGTGGTGTAACAACTGTCAACGGCTCTGATCCTCTATATGTTGTAGATGGAATGCCGGTTGGTAACAACATCAACTTCCTTAACCAGAACGACATTGAAAGCATGCAGGTGCTTAAGGACGCGTCGGCTTCGGCTATTTATGGTACACGAGCATCTAATGGTGTTGTGCTCATCACCACAAAGAAGGGCAAGAAGGGTGAGGCTAAGTTTAATGCTTCGGCAACTGTAGGTTTGCAGACTCTTGCCAAGCAGAAGATGGCAGGCTCGAAGGAATATAAGCAGGTGTTTGATGCACGTTATGCTAACGACGGAAATGTTTCGCCGTTTAAGGGCACTGACGAGGTATATACTGATTGGTGGAAGGAATGTCTTAACGATGTAGCTGTACAGCAGAATTACGACCTCTCGTTCTCTGGCGGTACCGACAAGCTTATCTATTCGGGTAGCATTGGCTATTACAAGCAAGACTCTCAGTACAAGGTGGGTCAGTGGCAGAAGCTCTCTGCACGATTCTCTACAGAGTACAACTTCAATAAGATTGTAAAGGCAGGTATCGACTTTACACCTCGTTACGAGCAGTGGAATGATACACCTGATCTTATGGGAGCCATCATGGCTATGGACCCTACAACACCAGTTATGCTCGACAAGAGCGAGTGGACAAGTAATCCATACAACAATTATGCCCGTTCGCACAACAACGAGGAGCATAACCCAGTGGCTAACATGAACCGTATGGATTCAGGTGCAAGCGAATATGGATTGCTCGCCACACCGTTTATCAGTCTTACACCTATCAAGGGTCTTACCATTCGCTCACAGTTTGGTATGAACGCCCGCTTCCGTCGTACAGATAAGTTCAACGTAAACTTCTTCATCGACAACCTCGAGAAGAACGACAACAACAACGCTACACGTAAGATGGAGAATTGGGTGGATTGGAACTGGACCAACACCGTGAACTATATGAACACCTTCGCCAAGAAGCACAATGTAAATCTCATGGGTGGTTACACTATGGAGCGTTTCCAGGACTACTGGGCTGAGGCTTATTCGGAGAACATTCCTAATAACGACCCAACATTGCGCTATCCAAGTTCGGGCACAAAGAACCCTAAAGCCACTGGTACCGACACCTTTACATCGCTTATATCTTACCTTGGTCGTGTGATGTACAACTATGACGAGAAGTATTACCTCACAGCTACAGTACGTGTCGATGGTTCGTCTAAATTCTCTAAGGATAATAAGTGGGCTACATTCCCATCTGTTTCGGCTGCTTATCGCTTGACAGGCGAGGAGTTTATGAAGAACCAGAAGATTTTCGATGATATCAAGATACGTGCAGGTTGGGGTAAGGTAGGTAATCAGAACATTGACAATTCGGCTTATCTCAGTTCTATCGGTACAACAGACTACGTATTTGGATCAACACCTATACGTGATATCGGTTCTACAGTTTCGGGTATCGGTAACTCCAACCTTAAGTGGGAGACCGTAGAAGACTGGAACGTAGGTCTTGACCTTGCTCTGCTTAATAGTCGCTTGAAGATTACTGCCGACTACTTCCACAAGACATCTCACGACATGCTTATGAAGAAAGACAACCTCCTTATACTTGGTTATCCGATGTGGAACGGACAGATGTGGGAGAATGTAGGTGAGATGAAGGCTACAGGATGGGAGCTCGGTATCAACTGGAACGACCATATATCCGACTTTACTTATGGTGTAGGTCTTAACCTTTCGCAGGTAAAGAACAAGGCAATCAAGCTTAACGGCGACTATATATGGACTGGTGGATTCTCTGGTGATTGGATTGTACGCAATGCAGCAGGTGAGTCGCTCAGCCAGTTCTGGGGTTATCAGACAGACGGAATATTCCAAAACGAGACAGAAGTTAAGTCGTATACTAACGAGCACGGTACACCTCTTCAGCCCAATGCACAGCCTGGCGACCTTCGATTTGTTGACCGCAACAACGATGGCGTGATTGATTCGAATGATAAGAAGTGCATCGGCAATCCGTTCCCTGATTTGATGATGGGTGTCAACCTAAATGCCGCATACAAAGGATTTGACCTCGTGGCCAACTTCTACGGCACAATTGGCAACGACATCTACAACCTAAACAAGGGACGCTACTCAGGTGCAGGCGGTCAGAATGTATATGCAGGAACATACAATAAGACATGGCGTGAGGACAATAAGGGAGCAGAATTCCCACGTCTTTCTGCCAACGACTCTAACATGAACTACAAGCGCGTAAGCGACTTCTTCGTAGAGGATGGTTCTTACTTCCGTTGCAAACTGCTACAGATTGGCTATACATTGCCTAAGCAGTGGTTCAACAACAAGCTCAACCTGCGTTTGTCGTTCTCAGCACAGAATCTCTTCACCATTACTGGCTACTCAGGTGCCGACCCAGAGACTGCCTCTATGGGTAAGAGTGTTACAGAGGCTGGTATCGACTACAGTGGATATCCTAACCCACGCACATTCCTCTTTGGTGTGAACATGAGCTTCTAAGTAATATATATATAATGTGTAACAATAAAACAAGCATATAAATTATGAAAAAATATATTATTGGTTTGACAATGATGTCGGCTCTATCTATGGGCTTGACCTCATGCTCGGATTTTCTTGACGAACCAATCCGTGGTCAGCAAGATATGAGCAACTATTTCACTACTGAAGAGGAGTGCGCCAAGCAGATAACTGGCTGTTACAATCTCCTTGACTGTCGTGGATGGTGGCAGATTTACAAGTTCTACAACCTATGTAACATTACTACCGACGACTGCTGGATGGGCAACACCACTCAGGATCCAGGCGAGTATCGTGTGGCTTGTATGTTCACTGGCAATACTCTCGAACTTGGTACTGCTTGCCAGAACTTCTGGCAGTACCGTTATAAGGGTATCACACAGTGTAACATCGCCATCGACAAGATTCAGCAGATACAGTTCAAGGATGAAAAATATAAGAAGCGTCTTATTGCTGAGGCTAAGTTCTTGCGTGGTTTCTATTATCTTGACCTTGTTAAGAACTTCGGTGGTGTGCCAATCATGCTGTCGTTGAAGATGCCGTCAGAGGTACAGGGCATAGAGCGTGCTTCAAAAGAAGAGACATATGCTCAGATAGAACAAGACTTGAAGGAGGCTATTCCAGACCTTCCTACACGTGCTGAGCAGGAAGCCAGCCAGGTAGGTCATGCTACAAGTGGTGCAGCCAAGGGTTTCCTTGCCAAGGCTTATCTCTATGAAGGCAAGTATGAGGAAGCAGAGAAGATTCTGCAGGAACTCTGCTGTCGTGGCTCTTATGCAGGTCAGACTCCAGAGTATAAGCTGATGGACGACTTTGGCAAAGTGTGGAACATCGACTATAACAATAATGAAGAGAGCCTCTTTGAGATTCAGACACTTGACGATACACAGTATGATCTTGGCGAACACTATTCGGTAGTGGTTGGCTCACGTGATGACTCAGGTTGGGCTTGGGGTTTGCCTACAAGCGACCTTGAGAACGCATTCAAGAATGCTGGCGATAATATTCGCCTTAAGTATACCATCCTTCACGATGGTCAGACCGATGTACCTGGCGATCCGACATGGAATGAGGACAATCCTTATGTTATTTCGGCAAGCAAGCACAAGTCTGGACGTTGTAATATGAAGCTCTTCATCCCAGTTGGAAAGCGTCCAAGTCCATACGACGCCGTTCACAACCCGCTTAACATCCGCTTGTTGCGTTATGCAGAGGTGCTACTTATGTATGCTGAGGTAGAGAACCAGCTTGGTCATGACAGCGAGGCACAGTGGGCATTAAACGAAGTTCGCGGCCGTGTACATCTATCACCTATAACATCTACTGGTAAGGACCTTCGCGATGCTATCCGTACAGAGCGTCGTTTGGAACTTGCTCTTGAAGGCACTCGTCTTGACGACCTTCGCCGTTGGAAGATGGATGATGGCAAGACTATGATGGAGCATGTGTTTGGTCCTAACGGAACATTCGTTAAGTATAATATGGAGACATCTACCGACCCATATGAGACAACAAACCAGTTGGAGAACAGCAATGAGGGCATTAACTTCCAGGCTCCACGCGACCTGCTCTTTGCTATCCCTAACTCGGAGATAACAATGTCGAATGGATCGATAAAGCAGAACCCTGGATATAATTAATTGTGAAAGTTGGTTTTAGTTGAGAATTGAGAGTTGAAAGTTGAGAGTTGAAAGTTGAGAATTGAGAGTTGAGAGTTATGATTACCGTCCATGCTATATTATTATATATATTATTAGCAGCAATTACATATCATGACTCTCAACTTTCAACTCTCAACTTTCAACTAAAACCAACTCTCAACTCTCAATTTTCAACTAAACCAACTCTAACTTACAATAAATTTACGATGGCCAAATCTCTTCTACTCTCAATAACATCTCTATTGGCACTGGCTGCCAACACCTCAGCACAATCTACTTACCAGGTAACTATATCACCCAACACCACATACCAAACCATCGAGGACTTCGGCGCAAGCGATTGTTGGACAGCCGACTTTGTGGGCAAATACTTCAGTGATGCCGAGAAGGAGAAATCGGCACGTTGGCTCTTTAGTCGCGAGTTCGACATCAATGGCAATCCCAAAGGCATAGGTCTGTCTATGTGGCGCATCAACCTTGGAGCTGGAAGTGCAGAACAAAGCAACGGCAGCGGAATAGATGATATCACACGCCGTGGCTATTGTTATCTTGATGCAAAAGGCACGTACGACTGGACCAAATCCTCAGGTCAGCAATACTTTATGCAGCAGGCAAAGAAGTATGGTGTTGACCATTATCTGCTCTTCAGCAACTCTGCTCCAGTGCAGTTTACCAAGAACGGCAAGGCTTTTGCCAATGCCGGAGAACAAGGTTGCAACCTTAGCGACAACCATTATGGCGACTTTGCCACTTTTCTTACGACAACAACCAAGCACTTCATTGACGAAGGCTACAACATAACACTCATATCACCAGTCAACGAACCACAGTATGACTGGACAAATGGTCAGGAGGGTTCGCCATGGACCAACGAATGCATAAGCCGATTGGCGCGCGAACTTGACGCTTCAATAGCCAAGCAAGGTATCGGCTCAAAAATACTTTTACCTGAGGCTTGCCAATGGAAAGCTCTATATATGGATGCTACGGAGAAACGAGCCAATAACCAAATTGAGGCATTCTTCAATCCTGCCAATACAAATAGCTACATTGGTGACCTTAAGAGTGTGCAGCGTGCGGTGGCAGGACACAGCTATTGGACATTCGGAACAAATGACGACTTACAGAATATACGAAAGGCAGTAGCTGACAAAGCAGCAAAGTATGACCTCGATGTATATCAAACCGAATGGAGTATGCTCGACAAGGAGCCGTCAACATCGGCAGGTTTCCCTGCAAGCTACGACGCTGCATCGTATATGGACATAGCCCTTTATATGGGCAAACTGATACATTGTGATCTTACATATGGCAATATGGCTGCATGGAGCTATTGGACAACCTTTGCACAGGAGAAATGGGGACAGAAGAATAGATTCTATCTGCTTAGGCTTAATGCAAAGGGCGATACAGGCAACGAGAGCTACGGCGAAATAGTAAACGGAGGTACCGTTACCGACAATGTTAATCTTTGGGTTCTTGGTAATTACAGTCGTTTTATCCGTCCTGGATATCGTCGTATAGGTCATACCACCAATCAGTCGGAGAGCCTTAACAAGCTTATGGGTTCGGCATATATATCGCCAGACGGCAAGCGAATTGTGGTGGTATATGTCAATATGGGTGCGGCTACTGGCGTAAACCTAAATGTCGACGGACATATTGCTGCCAAGGAGATTAACCTCTACCGCACATCAGAGACCGAAAATCTCAAGCACATTGCCGAGACATATACTTTGGGACAGCGCATATTGATTCCGAAGAAGAGTGTTAGCACTTTTGTCATCGACTTTGATGATGCAGAAACGGGCATTGAAGGCATACATGCAGACAAGGCGGATGATGCTAATAATAATGTATACACACTTGACGGACAATTGGTACGTACAGAAGTGCAGTCGATTGAAGGTTTAAACAGCGGCGTGTATATAAGGAATGGTAATAAAATATTAATTAAACGATAATATATATGTTAAAAATAGGTTTTCACGGCATTTCGCTTGCATTGATGCTTTCTGCATCGGTGCAAGCTTCTGCCCAAACACGTTACACAGTACTTCCTTCATCTCCAGAACAGCATATACAGCATTTCGGTGCAAGTGATGCATGGAGCATGCAGTTTATAGGTCTTTGGCCAGAGAAACAGCAACAGCAGGTGGCCGACTGGCTCTTTTCTTCAGAGAATGATGCTCAAGGAAAGCCAAAAGGTATAGGATTGTCTATATGGCGATTTAACCTTGGAGCAGGAAGTGCCGAGCAAGGCGATAAGGCACAGATTAATTATGGTACCCGAACAGAGTGTTTTCTCAATGCCGACGGTACATACGACTGGTCAAAGCAAGCAGGACAGCGCCGCTTTCTTAAGCTTGCCAAGGAACGTGGCGTTCCTTATATCTTGGCTTTCTGCAATTCAGCACCAGTCTATTTTACCAAGAATGGACTGGCAACCAATACCGGACGCGGTGGCACAATAAATCTTCGTGACGATTGTTACGATGATTTTGCCCGCTTTATGGCTACATCCATTAAGGGTATCGAGCAGCACGACGGTGTGCATATCGACTATATCAGTCCGTGTAATGAGCCTGATGGACATTGGAACTGGCTTGGTCCTAAGCAGGAAGGCTCTCCCGCTACTAATCGTGAGGTGGCTCATGTAGCACGTGAGTTGGGTAAGGCTCTTTCTAAGCAGAAGTTGAAGACGGAGATTCTTGTCAACGAATCGAGCGATTATCGCTGTATGCTTGGCACACATGAAGCCGACTGGCAGCGTGGATATGAGATAAAGGCATTGTTCTCTAAGGATAGCACCGATACCTATGTAGGCAATGTAAAGAATCTGCCCAGACTCATTGGTGGCCACAGCTATTGGACAACTACGCCACTCGACTATATGCGCCAGTGTCGTATGCAGATACGTGAGGCATGCAAAGAACAAGGCATAAAGTTTTGGCAAACAGAGATCTGTATTATGGGCAATGACGAAGAGATTGGTGGAGGTGGTGGTTACGACTTTTCTATGAAGACTGCCCTCTATGTAGCTCGTGTTATTCACCACGACCTTTGTTTTGCTAATGCCGAGAGTTGGAGTTGGTGGCGTGCCGCAGGTGGCGATTATCGCGACGGCTTGTTGCGTGTATATAGCAACGATCAATGGAAGTCAGGTTATGCTGTTGACTCAAAGTTGCTTTGGACCCTTGGCAATTACAGCCGTTTTGTGCGTCCAGGTGCACAGCGTTTTGACATAAAGACTACTGGAGAGGATGGCAAAGAGATAGCTGAAGGATTCAACGATCCTAAGGGAGTAATGTGCTCAGCCTATCGTAACAGCAATGGCAAGTGGGCTATTGTAGCCATTAACTATTCGGAGGACGTAAAGCCGGTGAAGTTTGATATAGACGGACAGGCTTCCAAGACATGGAAGATGTATCGCACAAGCGACATATCGGCTGAGAGCTTGTTGCCAGTCGGTACAACTGAAGGAACAACAAGTTTGGCTCCACGAAGTATCACTACATTAGTTGAGGAATAATCAGTATACATTTAAGGCTCATTCCTAATCGTCTTAATAGTGATGGGTATGAGGCTTTAATTGGGTATGAGGCTTTAATATTGTACAACGATTGGTTCATTATATGCAGCTTATATGCTCATTAATGAATTATGTACCTTTTTTGTTGATTATTTAACCTTATTATTAATATAAGGTGATAACTTTGCACTAACTAAAAACTCAAATCAATAATAAATACATGAAACAGACATCCAAGATATTCTTGAGTCTCGCTCTTATGTCGTCGTTGACGACTGGTGCGTTAGCTGCCACATCTATGAGCTTGGCTCCACAGGTGGATAGTAAGAACACGTTTGCCACTGGCGACAAAACCTTCCTTCTTAACGGAAAACCCTTTGTTGTTAAGGCAGCAGAGATTCATTATCCACGTATTCCGCGTGAGTATTGGGAACATCGCATCAAGATGTGTAAGGCTTTAGGCATGAACACTATCTGCATCTACATATTCTGGAACCTGCATGAGCAGCGTGAGGGAGTATACGACTTTACTGGTCAGAATGATGTTGCCGAGTTCTGCCGATTGGCTAAAAAGAATGACATGTACGTAATTGTGCGTCCTGGACCATATGTATGTGCCGAATGGGAAATGGGTGGACTGCCTTGGTGGTTGCTTAAGAAAAAGGATATACGCCTGCGTGAACAAGACCCTTACTTTATGTCGTGCGTAGACCGATTCGAGAAGAATGTTGCCCAGCAACTTGCTCCGCTTACCATACAGCGTGGTGGACCAATCATTATGGTTCAGGTAGAGAACGAATATGGCAGCTATGGCGAGGATAAGGCATATATATCACAGATACGCGACACATTGCGCAAATATTGGGATACTCCAAATGCCAAGACCACTCTGTTCCAATGCGACTGGAACTCAAACTTTGAGAAGAATGGTCTCGACGACCTTACATGGACTATGAACTTTGGTACGGGTGCAAAGATAGACGACCAATTCCGCCGTCTTCGTGAGCTACGCCCTAATGCACCGCTTATGTGTTCGGAGTTTTGGAGCGGATGGTTCGACAAGTGGGGTGCGCGTCATGAAACACGTCCTGCAAAGGATATGGTTGCAGGTATTGACGAGATGCTTTCGAAGGGCATATCTTTCTCGCTATATATGACTCATGGAGGCACTTCGTTTGGTCATTGGGCAGGAGCCAACTCGCCTGGTTTTGCTCCTGATGTTACGTCTTACGACTACGATGCTCCAATCAACGAGTATGGCGAGCCTACCGAGAAGTATTGGCTATTGCGCAAGACTCTTGAGAAATATACCGATAAGAAGCTTCCGGCTGTACCTAAAAAGGCTGCCGACATTATATCTATACCAAAGCTCAAGCTTCAGAACGTAGCACCTATATATATGGGTGTGGACAGCACTGCCGAGAGTCGTGACGTGCAGACTTTTGAGGAGATGAATATGGGCTACGGTTCAATGATATACAATACCAAGCTGCCCGAGATTGCCAACGGCTCTATGTTGCATATCAATGGTCACGACTTTGTGCAGGTATTTGTCAACGGCAATTATATAGGCAAGATAGACCGTGTAAAGAACGAGCGTTCGCTGCCTATGCCTGCCACAAAGAAGGGCGATAAGCTTACGCTCTTGGTAGAGGGCATGGGTCGTATCAATTTTGGTAGAGCCATAAAAGACTTCAAGGGTCTTGTTGAAGATGTAACCCTTACTGCCGATGTAGACGGCGATGAGCTTACTTGGAATCTTAAGAATTGGCGTATGCGCCGTATTGCCGACGACTATCAGACAGCCCGTCGTGCAATGACAACTCCACGTAATGATATTGCTCTTGCCGATAACACTCCGTCAAAGATTGGTTATTATAAGGCAACATTCAAGTTGAAAAAGATTGGCGACACCTTTATTAATATGGAGACATGGGGTAAAGGTCAGGTATATGTCAATGGTCATGCACTTGGACGTTTCTGGAGTATTGGTCCGCAACAGACACTATATTGTCCAGGATGTTGGCTAAAGAAAGGCGACAACGAGATTGTTGTACTTGATGTTGTTGGTCCGAAGGAAGCTGTAGTATGGGGACAGACAAAGCCCGAGCTCGATAAATTGCAGCTTGAGAAGTCGGCTAAGCATAATAACATTGGCGACAAGCCTGACCTAAACTCGGCTACACCCGTGGCAAAGGGTGATATGAAGAGTGGCAATGGATGGCAGACTATTAAATTTGACAATTTAGCAAAAGGCAGATATGTAGCCATAGAGTGTCAGAACACTCATGATGGTAAGCCCGTTGCTATTGCCGAGTTATATCTGCAAGGCAAGGATGGCAAGCGTCTTTCTCGCGACCAGTGGGAGGTAAAGTATGCCAACTCAGAGAATCTTCAGGGCAATCATACTGGTGACAAGGCTTTCGACCTTCAAGAGTCTACTTACTGGCAGACTGAGAAGGATGCCACAGCACCACATTTGCTTGTCATCGATCTTGGTGAAGAACAGATTATAACAGCTCTTGAGTATCTGCCACGTATGGAACAGGGCGCTCCTGGCAGCGTCAAGGGATACAGAGTCTTTGTGTATTAAGCTTGTAGATTGGTTATAGTTCTGGTACCTGTTTATAGTTTCCAAGGAACTCATAGATGTCACAGAAGCCTACGGGTTAAGCTTTTCGAATCCACAGAATGGCCTACGCTTCGCGAGGCAAGAATCCACAGAAATGATTGCTTGCATCACCGAAGGCTATCATTTCTGTGTAGTCTGTCGTATGATGCGTAGCATCTATACGCTCTGTGGATTCGAGAAAAACAATTCCGTAGGCTTCTGTGGCATCTGTGAGTTCTGTGGGAACTACAAGTAAATGAACTACAAGCAAATGAACCATAAAAACAAGAGGGGCTGTCGCCATCCTTAATCTAATATAGTACTTTTGCAGTATAATAAACCCAATAACTCTATAAATCGAATGAACAATTCTTTACGTAATTTGCTTGCCGCTTTGCTACTTGCAACTGTCTCAACAGGTGCTTTTGCCGAGCAAAACAAGGTAATGTCGCCTGATGGTCGACTTGTAGTTAATGTTGAGGACCATGCAGGTTGTCTATATTACGACGTTACATATGATGGCAAGCAGATGATGCAGCCTTCGTTGTTAGGCGTAGTTGCCAATGTTGGCGACTTTAGTCAAAACCTTGTATATAAGTCGGTAGATAACCGTAAGGTAGAGAACAACTACACTATGCGCTCTACCAAGGCATCGCTTGTACATTATAAAGCCAATGAGATGAGCGTTACTTACATCAACGACAAGAAGTTGCCCGTTATTGTAAAGTTTCGTGTATCTGATAATGACATTGCCTTCAGATACGAATTTGGCGAGGTTAACGACCGCACACACATCCTTATAGATCAGGAGAAGACAGCCTTCCGTCTTCCTTCACAAACCACAACATTCCTCTCTCCACAATCAGACCCTATGATTGGATGGAAACATTCTAAGCCGAGTTACGAGGAAGAGTACACTCCTGATGCTCCATTGACAGCCAAGTCTAAATATGGTAAGGGTTACACCTTCCCTTGTCTCTTCCATGTAGGTAATGATGGTTGGGTACTTGTAAGCGAGACTGGCACACATGGCAACTATCCTGGTTGCCGACTCTCTGACTATTCTGCCGATAAGGGTTATACAGTTGAGTTTCCTATGCAAGGCGAATGCGATGGCCGTGGTGCCTCTAATGCAGCCTTTGCTCTGCCTGGAGCTACACCTTGGCGCACCATTACTGTTGGATCATCGCTTAAGCCAATAGTGGAAACAACAGTAAGCTATGATGTTGTGGAGCCTTTGTACGAGGCTTCGGAGCAATATAAGCCGGGTAGATATACCTGGAGCTGGCTCATCTGGCAAGACAATTCAGCCAACTACGACGATCAGAAGCAGATGGTTGATCTTGCAGCTACAATGGGCTACGAGTATGTATTGGTAGACGGACTATGGGACCAGCAGACTGGACGTGAGCGTATAGCCGAGCTCAGCCGTTATGCTCAGTCTAAGGGTGTTAGCCTAATGTTGTGGTACAACAGCAATGGTACGGCTAACGAGGCTCCGCAGACTCCACGCAACTGTATGAACACGGTAATTGCTCGTAAAAAGGAGATGAAGTGGATGCAGTCGATAGGTGTCAAGGGCATTAAGGTTGACTTCTTTGGTGGCGACAAGCAGCATGTTATGCAGTTGTACGAGGATATCCTTAGCGATGCCAACGATTATGGTTTGCAGGTTATCTTCCATGGATGCACTTTGCCACGTGGTTGGGAGCGCATGTTCCCTAATTATGTATCAAGCGAGGCTGTGCTTGCTTCGGAGAATGTATTCTTCCAGGAGCATCATGCCAAGCAGGAAGGTTTCGAACTTACCATGCATCCATTCTGCCGCAATACTGTAGCCGCAATGGACTGGGGTGGCACTATTATGAACCGCTATATGTCGCGCGACAACAAGAGCCGTCATCGTCGTTATACATCAGATGTATTCGAGATGGCTGCTGCTATTGTCAATCAGGCAAGCATACAGTGTATTGCCATGTATCCAAATAACCTTTCTGAGTTGCCACAGCACGAGATAGACTTCCTTAAGAGTGTACCGACAACATGGGATGAGACTCGTTTCGTAGATGGTTATCCTGGCAAATACGCTGTTGTAGCACGTCGTCATGGCGACAAGTGGTATGTTGCAGCGCTTAATGGCACCAACAAACCTCTATCTCTTAACCTCTCTTTGCCTATGCTTGCGGGTAAGCAGGTGACTTATCACTACGAGACTGCCGATAAGAAGAGCCTTTGGCCTAAGTCGAACGTTAAGACTACTAAAGTAGGAAAAGATGGTAAGCTGAAGATTGTTATGCAGCCAATGGGTGGCAACATTGTGTTAGGCGAGGCTTAAACAATAATAATATACACGGCAATAAACATAAAAAATGGGTGTTCTGCTTCATGCGAGCACCCAATTTTTTTTAATACCTACAGTTGTAGACCGTCTGGTGCAACAAGCCATAAACCAAGTACTGACTCCCATCTATGAGAACCAATTCTGCAAGACAAGCTACGGCTTCCGTCCGATAAGAGGATGCCATGACGCACTACGAGGAGCGCAGAGGATAATCAACGAAGGCTACATATATGTAGTAGACCTTGACCTTGAACGCTTCTTCGATACCGTGAGTCATAGCAAACTCGAATGGTATCCAAAATGGGAACCGCCGTATGCGGAACCGCACGTACGGTGGTGTGAGAGGTCGGAAAACTAAAGTAGGAAGAAAACTGCTTCGTTTTCCTCCTACTCGATTCAATTATTCAATAATTATACATTCAGCCGATGGCTGTTTATCATTTATTTCTTAAGTTCCTTGTAGCGAACAAGAGCCTCAAGATAATAGTAGTCGGCATAGTTGAGCGGAGTGTCAATCTCTGAGTCATTAGGCAGCGAGCCTGTAGAATGCATCAACACGAAGCCCATGTTTTCGCCTGGCTTGGCAAGATAACTTTCGCTTGAGAGCGAGCGCAGAATCTTTTCGGCATAGTCGCTATACTTCTTGCCGTCAGGAGCATAAGAGCATAGCTCAAGGAAAGCCGAAGCTGTTACGGCAGCAGCAGAGGCGTCGCGAGGAGTCTCATCTGTGACAGGAGCGTCATAATCCCAATAAGGAATGCAATCCTCAGTCTTGACACGACTCATAATCATATTGGCTACATTGATAGCTTGGTCAAGGAACTTCTTGTCTTTAGACTCGCGGTAGCAACGAGTATATCCATATACAGCCCAAGCCTGACCGCGTGCCCAAGCCGAAGCATCGTTCTTGCCTTGGTGTGTACACTGCTCTTCTACTGTGCCGTCGTTGTTGTAGCTAACAACATGGAATGAAGTGAAGTCCTTGCGGAAGTGATGCTTCATTGTTGTTTCGGCGTGCTTGATAGCTATGTCATAATACTTCTTGTTGCCAGTAAGATGCCAAGCATTGAACAGAAGGTCGAGGTTCATCATGTTGTCGATGATAACAGGGAAGTTCCAGCGACCAAAGTCCCATGAGCGGATACAACCGATACGCTCGTCGAAACGTGAGCACAGGTTGTTGGCTGTACTTACAAGGATAGGCTGGATAGTGTCGTTTGGAGCAAGACGCAAAGCGTTACCAAACGAGCAGTTAACCATAAAGCCGATATCGTGAGTGCGTTTGAAGTCGCGCAGTGGAGCAAGCATATTTGTGTAGCTTGCGGCATACTTGCGCAAATCCTCATTGCCAGTAAGCTCATAAGCATACCATAAAGAACCAGGGAAGAAACCGCTAGTCCAGTCGTAGATGTTGATGGTGTGCATCTTGTTTACGAGCGAGTCGGTAGGCAGAACCAATGAGTCGGCAAAAGTCTTGCGGTCTCTTTCGGTTTGACGTTCAACAAAGTCGAGCGGATAAACTGTCCAAATAGAGCGTGGAAGCACGCCAGTGCCGTCCATCTTCTCGGCTGTTGCGAGCAATTGCTGTGATGCCACGTCTACCGAGTGGTCCATCCAGTTTTCTGTCTTGTCGTTTTTGCAGCTAATGCAGGCCATAGCCATAAGAGCTGAAGCGATGAGGCTGTTCTTGATGTTCATGTTACGTTGTTTTGTAGTTATGTTTTTTGGGATTTTAAGTATGGCGGAAGTGTGTCTTCCGCCTTTTATTGTTTTATAGATTCCACTCAAGTAGTTTCTTTGTACCATTTATTTCAACCTCTACCTTCATAGCCTTGTCGCTTGCGCTGACAATCTTGGCATAAGCCTTAACCGAGCCAACCTCCTTTTCAGGGAAGATAACGGTAACGAAGCGTACAGTCTGAGCGTCCTTCTTATCTGTAGAGAACACGAAGTTAGGACGTGCTGTCTTCTTGCGGTAAGCCAGTGAGTAGAAGCCTTTTTGCTGGGTGAGGTCGAGCTTCTGCGAGCCGAAACACTGAATCATAACGTTGCTGCCTGGCTTGTAGTTGGTACGGATGATGCCGTTGGCTGCATCCATATTGGTATCACCGTCGGTAAGCAAGTAGTGCAGATTGAGTTTGCCAGTAGCGTCGCCCGATGCCTCGTCAACAAATACAAAGTATTTCTGGTCAACGAAGAACACTGTACGGCGGTGCTTAAGCTGCTTGTAGCTCTGGTTCTTTTACGTTTGCAAAATTACATTAAATAAACAATGTAGTACCTTAAAAACGTTTTATTAAATATTAATTGTGTTCAAATGCTAAGTTTGTACGCACTTAGAAGTGGTTTGAATATATTTGATATAGGGGTATTAAATAAAAGTAGTACTTTTGCACCAGAACTTTTTGATAGTGCTAATTATTCAAACCGAAATTTAAATACTAATTGCTACACTGTATGACAAACAGGTTTTTTGCATTTGGCTGTTGCACACTGTTGCCTTTGGCAGCTATGTCACAGCAACGTCCCAACATTATATATATAATGAGTGACCAACAAGCAGCTACTGACATGAGCTGTGCAGGCAATAACGACGTTAAGACCCCTAATATGGACCGTCTTGCCGAGCGTGGAATGCGTTTCACCAATGCCTATTGCACATTGCCATTGAGTGGACCGTCACGTGCTGCTATGTGGACTGGATACATGCCTTCGGTTATAGGTATGGAAGAGAATGAGACACCACTGCCCGACTCAATAGCCGTTCGCACACTTGGCACTCTTATTGAGAACTCGGGCTACGACTGTGCACTTGCAGGCAAGTGGCATGTAAATACCAACTCGCTGCCAAGCGAGCATGCCTTTGGTTTCAAGAATATTCATCAGTTTATGGACAACGGACTCTCTGAGAGCGTTATCAATTATCTGCGCAACCGCGACAGCAAAAAGCCGTTCTTCCTTGTAGCTTCTTTCAATAACCCACACGGAATATGCGAGTATGCACGTCGACAGAATGTGCCATATGGTGATGTAGACCTAAACCCCGAACTTGCCGACTGTCCTCAACTACCAGCTAATTTTGCGGTAAGTCCATACGATGCCTCTACACTTCAATTTGAGAAGAAGCGCAACCAACGCCTATATCCTTCTTACGATTATACTCCTGACGATTGGCGCCGATATCTATATGGATACTATCGTCTTACCGAGACAGTTGATGCGCAGATAGGTCAGATTCTCGAAGAGATGGACCGTCAAGACCTTTGGAAGAATACTATTGTCATCTTCTCTTCCGACCACGGCGACGGTGCGGCACAGCACCAGTGGAACCAGAAGACAGTGTTGTACGAAAGTGTAGCCAACATTCCTTTTATCGTTTGCATGCCAAAGGGCAAGAATGCCGGAAAGGTTATGCCACAGCTCATAAGCAACGGTCTCGACCTAATGCCAACAGTTTGCGATTTTGCTGGCGTTGAGATACCAAAGCATTGCACTGGCAAGAGCATACGCAAGGTGCTTGAGTCGGGTAAGGAAGATACTCCGCTTCGCGACTATGTAGTTACCGAGACTGTATTTGCCCAGACAGCTGGCACAATAGGTTGGATGGTTCGCACAAAAGACTTTAAATACGTATTGTACGATTCGGGCAGAAACCGCGAACAACTATTTGATATGAACAACGATCGTGGCGAGATGCGCAACCTTGCAGTAGAGCGTCGATATCACGACATATTGGTTGAACATCGCCGTATGCTGAGCGAGTGGATGGATCAGAATCCGTCAAAGCTCACTCGTCTAAAAGCCAAGTACATTCCACGCAATTAAGAGCTAATACTCACGATACAACCACCCCTCGCTCTCCTTATGCTGGCATCACAGCCAGCAAAGGCAGGCGATTATGGGTTCAACTACATAACCAAAGGCGGACGCATTATCCTCAAGGATTCTACAATGATGCACGAGATGAGACAGACCCCAAGTTATTATAATAAAAATGAGGGTGTGTCAAATTTGACACACCCTCATTTTTTGTTGTACACGTATAGTTACACGTTTGTTATACGTGCCGTATTTCCCTTTTCCTTATATTTCAGCACCGAATCAAGTAGCGTTATTGCGCTCTCTTCCATCTGTGCTGTAAGGTGGTCTATTTTAGATAATATATAGTTGTAGAACAGTTGTAGTATCAGCGCCACGATAATGCCAAAGATAGTGGTAATGAGTGCCACCTTCATACCTGCTGCCACAATAGTTGGATTGATGTCACCTGCCAACTGTATCTGTTCGAATGCCATAACCATACCAATCACTGTTCCAAGGAATCCCAATGACGGAGCCATAGCAATGAACAGCGTAATCCACGAACAACCACGCTCCATATTGGCAGCCTGTACTGAACCATAGGCTGCTACCGAACGTTCAATGTCTTCTATAGGTGTGGATATGCGTAACAATCCTTGATAGCATATCGACGCTACTGGTCCACGTGTGTCGCGACATAGTGTCTTTGCCCCTTCAATATCGCCCTCGGCAATCTTGGCGTCAACAGAAGCCATAAAGCGTTTTGCGTTAATCTCCGACAGACTAAGGTATATAATACGTTCGATACAGAACGACAGTCCAAACACCAAGGCAATGGCAACAAGCGACATAAACGAGGCATTGCCTTCGATAAACTTAGTCTTTAGTACTT
Organism: Prevotella merdae; assembly: GCF_900290275.1. Taxonomy (GTDB): domain Bacteria; phylum Bacteroidota; class Bacteroidia; order Bacteroidales; family Bacteroidaceae; genus Prevotella; species Prevotella merdae. The sequence continues at coordinate 254,791 of NZ_LT985326.1, read as the reverse complement.
GATGAAAGCCACCGCCATCATCAGGCATAAGTTCGGTCATCTCTATTGGGGTGTCGTCGGCAGTTGCGAGTTGGGCAGCCGAAGCTGTTGTACAGAACATTGTGCTTGCTGCAAAAGCCATGGCAAGCATAGCTGTGGCAATAGTTCTATTCTTCAATGTTTTCATAATGATGGTTCTTGTTTTGCTGTTATATGTGTCTTTTATTCTCGGCACAGTGCAAAATTACTTATTATTTCCTAATTAACGTAGGTTTTTAGCACCTTTATGTGTACTTTTGCATATATTCATCATAATAACGTAAATCACTTAAACAACAAAAGTCTATGAGGAAACTTTTGACATCGGTGTTTATGGCACTATCGTTGTCGGGCGTTGCAGCGCAACCGGCTCAACACTATCAGCCTACCAAGGAGAATCTTGAGGCTCGCAGCCATTTTCAAGACTCTAAGTTTGGCATATTCCTTCATTGGGGACTCTACTCTATGTTGGCAACTGGCGAGTGGACTATGACCAACAAGGATCTTAACTATAAGGAGTATGCCAAACTTGCCGGAGGCTTCTATCCCTCGCGTTTTAATGCAAAAGAGTGGGTGTCGGCTATTAAGGCATCGGGTGCCAAGTATATCTGCTTTACCACACGTCACCACGAGGGGTTCTCAATGTTTCATACCAAATGGTCCAACTACAATATTGTAGACGCCACACCCTTCAAACGCGACATTGTTAAGGAACTTGCAGATGAGTGTCATCGACAGGGCATCGACATCCATTTTTACTATTCGCATATCGACTGGCAACGTGAGGATGCACCATTAGGACGTACCGGACTTGGTACGGGTCGTCCAAAGGAAGCACAAAACTGGGATTCTTACTATAAGTTTATGAACAACCAGCTAACCGAACTTCTTACCAATTACGGTCGAGTAGGTGCTATTTGGTTTGACGGATGGTGGGATCAGGACATTAATCCTTCGTTCGATTGGCGTCTGCCCGAGCAGTATAAGCTTATACACAGTTTGCAGCCTGCCTGTCTTATTGGCAACAACCATCATCAAACACCGTTTGAGGGTGAGGACTTTCAAATGTTCGAGCGCGACCTTCCTGGCGAGAACTCTGCAGGATTGTCGGGGCAACAGATATCACAGTTGCCTCTTGAGACTTGCGAGACTATGAATGGCATGTGGGGATATAAGATTACAGACCAAAACTATAAGTCGCCAAAGACCCTTATACACTATCTTGTAAAGGCTGCCGGACGCAATGCAAACCTGCTTATGAACATTGGTCCGCAACCAGATGGCTGTTTGCCAGAGGTGGCAATTGAACGTCTTAAGAAGGTAGGCGAATGGATGAACATTTATGGAGAGACTATCTATGGCACACGTGGAGGTATCATTCAGCCACACGACTGGGGCGTAACCACACAGAAGCAGAATCGTCTTTTTGTTCACATCCTTAATCTTAAGGACAAGGCTCTGTACCTGCCTACCGGCAATACACGCATAAAGAAGGCAGTAGACTTTGTATCGCGCAAACAGGTACGTATGCAGAAGTGCGATGGTGGAGTAGTGATCTATCTCGACCAAGTGCCTACAGATGTCGACAAAGTTGTTGAGTTGGAGATGGCAAAGTAGAAAATACACATCATTAATATAACGTGAGTTCGACGGATTAGAATAACGTTAATTTCGTCGAACTCACGTCAATATATATTACTTTGCCAAGTATATTGTATTACTTTGCTAAGTATATTGTATTACTTTGTCAAGTATATTGTATTACTTTGCCAAGTATATTGTATTACTTTGCCAAGTATATTAACTGCCCCTGAAAACATAGAAAAACACATACGATGAGAATTATACAATACTTGCTGAACAAGAATAGTTGTCTATGCTATGTGCTGTTTCTGACATTAAAGGAAAGTATACACTATTGGGCTATTTTCTGAATCTCTTTGCCACAGCCGAATAGCCGCAGCGTTGGCACAATGGCTCAACAGCTGTGTGGTTGGTAAAACCATTGTATAGAGCTGTGGCACGTGTAGAGGCGAGTATATGCTCCAAGCTCTGTTCAAACAGATTACCAAGGTTAATGTCGCCATTATGGTCGAGACAACAAGGCACTACTGTTCCGTCTACCAATACTCCTATCTGGTTGCGTAGTGCATGGCAGAACATTTCCTCCTCGTTGTAAGTGTCGTGTTGAAGGTCAGGCCATTCAAACATATTGTCGTTCTCGATGTATAGATAGTCGGCAAGTTTCCATCCATCGTATCTCTTAACCCAAGGTTGAGGCACATGGTTGGCTATAAGCTCAAGTATGTTGTCGTTCATACTGTTGTGTCCGCCCTCGTTCCATAGGCGCAGCACAATGACGCAACCTCTATGTGCAGCCTCCTTAGCAAAAGTCATCACCTCGTCTATATATTCTTGTAGGTTAGCCTTGCCGTTGCCCTCGTGCGAGTGCAACGAAATCTGTAGCTTGTGGGGTAGGGCATCAAGCATATCCGTGCGCTTGTTCAGCAGTGTGCCATTGGTAGTAAGCACAGGCACAAATTCCTTTTGCCTTGCCATAAGTACAAACTGCGGCAACTGAGGATGAAGGAAAGGCTCGCCCATAAGGTGGAAGTAAAGAAACTTTACTTCTCCTTTCAGTCGGTTGGTCAGGGTATCAAATTCCTCCAACGTCAGCGTATGCTTCTCCCTTGTGGTTTTAGGACAAAACACACAATTTAGGTTGCACACATTCGTTATTTCAAGATAGCATCTGGTTATCATACATCACTTTTTACGCACCACCTTCTTTACAACCTTCTTCGGTTTCTTTTCCATTCCCGGAAGATCTTTCAATATAGTGGCTTTTATAATTCTTACATCCTCAAGTGGACGGTCTTTTTCATCACGTTCCACACGTTGAATGCGGTCTACAACATCCATCCCTTCAAGCACTTCGCCAAATACCGTATATCCGCCATCAAGATGTGGCGTGCCGCCAATATTGGTATATGTCTCCAGCATTTCGTCTGTCATCTGTATGCTGTCGCCAAAGAGTTTATGCAGATTGTCGCGTCCACGTTGCAGTCCCTTCTCGTCCTGCTTCTTGCCATATACTATATAGAACTGCGAACTGCTTGATTCTCGTTTCGGATTAACATCATCAGGCTCGCGTGCAGCCGCAAGCGCTCCTCTTTTATGGTATATTTGTGGCAGACGTATCTCGGCTGGAATATTATAGTCGAGCGAGTGGTCGCCAAGCATCGCCCCTTTAGGAGCATTCTTGCTGTAAGGGTCGCCTGCCTGAATCATAAAGTCGGGTATAACACGATGAAACAACAGCGAGTCGTAGAAATGGTGTTCTCTTATCAGTTTAAGAAAGTTGTCACGATGTAATGGTGTCTCATTATACAGCGCCACTCGTATCTTGCCCATTGTGGTTTCAATAAGCACCTCCGGTCGTCCCGTATTCTTAGCTGTCTGTGCGCTAACAGCGATGCCTATCACAAATAGCGAAATGATAAGTAATATCTTCTTCATGTATCGTATGTTTTAAATTTTTGTATCTTACCAAGATAATGATCTATGTTGGTTGCCGCCGATTATCTTGTATTTTGTTGCGGTACAAATGTACGATAAAAAAACGGAAAAAACAAATCCTAATACTCATTACATGTGTTGCTTTTGTTGTTCAATATACTCCTTAACAATCATGCCAAACTCCTTTTTGAAGCATTGTGAGAAGTAGCGTGGTGTTGAGAATCCCACACGATAAGCCAGTTCGTTTATGCGAATATCTGGCTGTTGTCTTAGTATTCGGCAAGCCTCCTTCATACGTATAGAGTTTATGAAGCCCGTGATGTTTTGTCCAGTAGTTGCTCTCAGTTTGTTATAGAGCGACGACGAACTGATGCAAAGGTCGGCCGCCAATTGTTCTCTGCCATAATCGCTATCCGTAATATGCTCCATAATCTTGGCTATGACATTCTCTACGAATATTTTTTCCGGACTACTATAGTGTTGTTCCTCAACATTGAAGTCGGTTTGTTGCTGGAAGCGCTGACGTATACGTTCGCGGTTCTTTATTATGCTCATAATGCGCAGACGCAAATCCTCAAGGTTGAAAGGCTTTGTTAGGTAAGCGTCGGCACCAACACGGAATCCCTCGTTGCGGTCGTCGTTCTGCGTTTTAGCTGTAAGCATTATAACAGGCAATTGGGCAAAGTCCTCGCTTTGTTTTATCCAGCGTGTCAGTTCAATGCCATCCATAACAGGCATCATAACGTCTGTCACCACAATGTCCAACGCTACCTTTTCTATTATGCGTTGGGCTCGTTCGCCGTTTGTAGCTGTCTGTACCTTAAAGTATGGCGACAGCAACGACGACATAAGCAGCAAAAGTTCGGTGTTGTCTTCTACCAATAGAATCGAGTATTCCTTGTCGCTATCGTATGTTGATTCGTCTGCATTGTTATGTATAGCCGTATCAGTTGTAATTGTGGATGTAGCATCTGTAGTAACATTATTTGTTGCAGCCACAGCCTGTACAGCCTGTGGCGACATAGATGTTGGTGCCACATTGATGTCTGCCGAAGCCATTACAATCTCGTCCTCAGTATAGCTGTTGCGGTCTACTGGTAGAGTGATGGTAAACTTGGTGCCTTTGCCCACCTCGCTTTCGCATTCTATGGTGCCATGATGCAGACGCACAAGGTCGCGAACCAATGACAGTCCTATGCCAGTACCCATTGTATTCATGCGTCGATAGTCGCCATCGAGGAATCGAGAGTAGAGGTGTCGCATCTTATCCTTGGATATACCAATGCCTGTATCGGCAACGGTTATAACAGCTTTTTGGTCTTTTATGTCAACACCTACACTAACGCTGCCACCCTCGTTAGAGTATTTCACAGCGTTAGACAGCAGATTATATAGTATCTTTTCAATCTTGTCGCCATCAAACCATGCCTTAATACCAAGGCAATTGACGTTCTGATTGAACGTAAGTTGGTTTTGGCTGAATATAGGCATGATGCTCTGGCAAGTTTCTTGGCAGAAATCTCCTAACTGTCCCTCGCTAACCTTAAGTTGCAGCTTGCCTGCCTGTGCCTTGCGCACCTCAAGTATCTGGCGCAACATACGTGTAAGGCGGCTAATGTTATTGTGTATTAAAGATGTGCGGTTGCGCAGTTCGGGATGCTCATTCTCAATACTGTCTGCTGAAGCCGATATAACCGTAAGTGGTGTAAGCAACTCGTGCGTGATGTTGGTGAATATTACAGCCATCTGCAATCGGTTCTTTGTGCGCAGACGGTCGCGATACCATTGCATAGCGGCGTATATACCACATATCAGCAAGCATATATATATAATGAATGCCCAAGTAGAAGCATACCATGGTGGCAACACTTTTATGTCGATAGAGTAGGGTAGCTCGACCCAACGTCCGTTGCTGTCGGCTGCTTTAAGGTGCAACTTGTATTTGCCAGCTGGAATATTCTCGAACGAAGCCTTTCGTACATTGGCATCCACATAATGCTTTTCGTGGTCGTAGCCCTCAAGGAAGTAGGCATACTTGCATAGATTGCTGTTGATATAACTAAGTATGGCAAACTCCACGGCAAACTTGCCCACCGATGCAGGTATAGTTATGTTGCGTATGTATTGCGGCATAGCTTCGCCTATGCGGCGCTGCATTGTAGAGTCGAGCTCGGCATAACGCTTGCCGTCTATGATGATGTCGGTCACTATGATATTGCCAACAGGTATCCTCTCACCGTTCCTTGCCTCGGCTGTATTAACGCTTATTACGTTTCGACCAGATCCAAAGTATAGGTTGCTACCCATTTGGAAGCACGAACTTGGCATAAATACCATATCGCCCAAACCATTCTCCGAGGTATAGATGTATTGTACCTGTCCCTCCTTGTCAAACCACAGGCATATAAGTGCATCATCTGCTGTAAGCCACAGACGATGTTGCGGGTCTTCCATTATCGAGAATATGCGGTCAAAGTCCCAGTGCAGCTCTTTATTCATATTGTCAAACTGGTTCTTCTCCTTGTTCAGGCGGAATAGGCCACCACTGTTTGATGTAGCCCAAATGTTTCTCTTAGAGTCTTCGTATATGTATATGGCATCATTAACGGCATAGTTGTGGTTCTTTGGGTTGAAGTATTCCTTGTGCAAAGAAGTGGGTTTAGCAAAGTTTCCGCTTAGTCGCAAGATACCCTTGTTCTCTGTAGTCACCCATATATTGCCGTTCTTATCTTCGCTGATGTTCACTACGTCAAGGTCTTCGCTCAGTCCGTATGCCTTGCCTTGCGGTGTAACCCAGCTTAGATGATGTCTTTCGCCCACAAACATAATGCCCGTACGTGTGCGGTGCAGAGCCTTCACAAAGTTGTCTTTCACAAATTGGCAGTTGCTGTTGTTGTAGATAGTGGTCTTTCCGTCCTTTATCACCAACACGCCATAGCTGTTGTTTGCCAACCATATGCCGCCATCTTGAGCTTCGGCTATCGAAGATATGTGTGTTATAAGTGCAGAGTATTGCACAGAGGCAAGAGCAGGAATCTCGTTGTTGACAAGTGTTCGGTGTGTGTCTATATTATATAGAGCAATTCCAGCTGGTGCCAATGATAGCCAGAAGTTGTGTCCGTCTTTGCTGTATATTGACTTTACACGATTTGCAACAGCGACATCGGGTATAACCTGCATCTTGTCGAAAATAGTAGGCTGGGTGTTTATGTGGAATATACCGTTGTTGAATGTCTGTGCCCATATATTACCTTCTCCGTCGGTGCAGATATCGTTTACGTTGCGTATGGCGTAGCTCTTGTCGCTGTCTCCTATGTTGTTGTAGTAGGTAAAGCCTTTTTCGATATTCTTCTCGTCGAGCACACCAATGCCATATCGTGAGCATGTCCATATGGAATGTGTCACGGGGTCATGTATAATGCGGTAGTTTATGCCGGTTGCTTTATCGCCGTGGAATAAATCGATATACCCAGGATTCTTGAAGTTTTTAGGATTCGCAAGATATTTAATTCCCCCCCCCAAGTATTTATCCACAATCTGCCATGCGGGTCGAGCATAAGCATATAGGTATAGTCACCCGAAGGTAGGTCGTATTTGTACATCACACGGCGCGAACGGTCCATACGATACAGACTCTTTGACCATGTACCGATGTATAAATTGCCATTGTTGTCTTCTGTAAACGATTTTGCGTTGATGTATGGCATAGGCTTACGTTTTCCGTCAGTCTCTACCATAGTGGTATTAGTGTGGTTGTAATACTTAAATATATTGGTCTGATGGCTGTAGCTGTATATGCCATCATCGGTACCAATCCACAGTGTTCCATCGTGCGAAGTGTATAGTGCATATATTTCGCGCGACCGTTCGCCCTTAAGATGATATGTTGTAAAGTGTCCCGTTTGCTTGTTCATGCACACCAGTCCGTTGCGTGTTCCTATCCACATACAGTTGTTCTTGTCTTCTGCCATAGACAGTACAGCGTTGTTGGGTAGGATGTTAGGTGTATTGGCATCGCTGCGATAGGATGTAAAGCGATAGCCGTCGTACGACTTTATGCCCGAGTTGGTGCCCATCCACAAAAGTCCATGACTATCAATAAGTATACACTTTTGCTCTACCGAAGCAGGTGGATTGATGGTATTAAGCACACGAATATTATAAGGAGCTGCATTCGCAGAAATATTAAATGCGTGCAAAATGCCTAATATAATAAGGTGTATAAGTATGGCTAATTTTTTAAGTTTCATGTTAAATAGGTTTTATTTATGTTGCAAAGTTACGAAAAAAAACTTTGTTTACGTTAATCGTTATGTACGTAAATCGCTAAAATAGGTATGCTATTAGTGATTTTCCACCATCTTAATGATATTGTCTACGTAAATAATGCTAATTGTACATATTGGATATTAAACTTTTATAATTTTGCAGCAGTCAATCGGACAATGTAACTGAACCGAATAAAAATAAAATAAAATAAGTAGTAACTAAATAACCAAATCATTTATGGAACAAACGTTCTTATTGACAGCTGCGCGGAAAGCAATGCTTGTTGCGTTCTTTGCAACAGTTCCCGCCTTTAGCCTGCCTTCTTTGGCAGACACTGTTAAGTCAGTAAACATCCAGCAGCAAGCTGGTAAAGTAAAGGGTCAGGTGTTCGACTCGAATGGCGAACCCGTTATTGGCGCTTCTGTCAAGATTGCAGGACAGAAGAACAGTGGTGCCATTACTGATATCGATGGCAACTTTGTTATCGCTGCTCAGAATGGTCAGTCTCTCGAAATTTCTTATATTGGTTTTAAGCCTAAGACTGTTAAGGTTAATGGCTCTACACTCAGCGTAAAGCTTGAGGACGACTCACAGCTTCTTAACGACGTTGTGGTTGTAGGTTATGGTACAATGCGTAAGAAAGACCTTACTGGTGCTGTAGTACAGATTGACGCAAAGAAGTTTGCCGACCAGAACCCTGGTTCTGTTCAGGACTTGTTGCGTGGTACTCCAGGTCTTCAGATTGGTATGGATACATCTGCCAAGGGTAGTGGTGCTTCCATCCAGTTGCGTGGTCAGAACTCATTGTATACATCAGCCTCTCACAACTCTCCATTGATTATTCTCGACGGTATGCAGTTTGGTGGTGAGCTTTCGGAGATTAATCCTGAAGACATTGCACAGATTGACGTATTGAAGGATGCCTCTTCGGCTGCCATCTATGGTGCCAAGGCTGCCAGTGGTGTAATTATCATCACTACAAAGAAAGGTAAGTCGGGCAAACCAACCATCAACGTCAGCGCCAACTTGTCTGCCAACACCAAGGCTCAATACCGCAAGGTTTTCTCTGCCTCTGATTATATGAGATATCGTGAGGACTGGTTCAAGGCCACAACTTATGGATACGACGAGAATGGCAAGTGGGGTTATTATAGCAAGGACAGCAATATTCCTGCCGGCTATTATGATAATGTAGAGAATGCTCAGAAGTTCTATGGTATTACACCTGAGCAGTGGGCCACAATGGGCTCTAAGACATTGGGTGCCGATGAGAGTATGCTTTCTCTTTATGCACGTCGTATGGGATTGGACGAGGCAGCTAATGTTATGAACAACTTCCTTGCCGGCAAGAGCTACAATTGGGAGGACGCTACATTCCGCACAGGCTTCAACCAGGACTATAACGCCAGCATCTCTGGTGCATCAGATAAGGTGAACTATTACCTCAGCTTTGGCTATTTGCAGAATCAGGGCGCCATTCAGGGTGATGACTACCGTACATACCGTTCTAACATGAAGATCAATGCCAAGATTACTGATTGGCTTGAGGTAGGTGCCAACGTCAACTTCCAGGATCGTTCGGATGAGTCAAGTCCAGTGCCAATGGGTGGCAACTATTGGGATGCCAACCAGTTGCGCGAGTCGCCTTATTCTTCACGTTACGACGAGAATGGCAACGAAATGCAGTATCCACGTAGTGGCAACCCAACCAATGGTGGCTACAACTACCACTTCGATCAGCAGTATATCGACTTGGAGAAGGGTCAGACAATATTGAACACTATCTTCAACGCCAAGCTGACATTGCCGTTCGGCTTTACCTATTCATTCAATATTGCTCCACGTTTCCAGTGGCATTTCGACCGCTATTTGATGTCAGCCGAACTTCCTAACAGCGACCCTGCAACACGTGGTGCCAACCGTAAGTCGTCAAAGAACTTCGACTATACTCTCAATAACACCCTTACATGGGACCGCACCTTCAACAAGGACCATCACTTTACCGTGACATTGGTACAGGAGGCTGAGGAGTATCGTTATTGGAGCGACAACATCGAGGCACGCAATATCACGCCTACAGATGTTTTGGGTTTCCACTATCTGTCAGGTGCCAATAAGTCGCAGAGTAGCTTCTGGACAAGCGATACCCACTCTACAGCAGCAGCCTACTTAGGTCGTCTGTTCTATGGATACAAGGATCGTTATATGTTCACGGGTACAGTACGTCGCGACGGCTATTCAGCATTTGGATCTAATAATCCATGGGCTACATTCTGGTCGGTAGGTGGTAGCTGGGTATTCTCTGAGGAGGATTTCCTGCGTCAGCCTTGGCTCGATTATGGCAAGCTCAGAGTATCTTACGGTACCAATGGTAACCGTTCGTTGGCTGATACCTACCTTGCTCTGTCTAACCTCTCTGATGGTGGCAAGATGGCATACTACAAGTATGGTACAACAAGCCAGACTATCCTCAACGCCCTCTCAATAAGCCGCCTTGCCAATCCTAACCTTGAATGGGAGAAGACATCTGCCATCAACATAGGTCTCGACTTTGCTGTTCTTGGTCAGCGTCTGTCAGGTAGCATCGAGTGGTACAACAAGACCACAAAGGATATGATTATGGCACAGCGTCTGCCTAACTTCACTGGTTTTGGTAGCATAACAACCAACTTGGGTGAGGTTACCAACCAGGGTTTCGAAATCACATTGAACTCTAAGAACATCGAGCTTCCTAACTTCAAGTGGGGTACATCGGCAGGTTTCTCTTACAACAAGAACCGCATCAAGCACCTCTACTACGATTACGACGAGAATGGCAACGAGCGCAGCGATACATCCAACGGATGGCACATCAACAAGCCTATCGGCGAGATATGGTATTGGCAGGTAGACGGTATATGGCAGGCTGATGAGGCTGCCGAGGCTGCTAAGGTAAACCAGAAGCCTGGCGACCCTAAGGTTAGAAACAACTATACCGAGGACGACAAGATTAACGCCGACGGCTCACGCACACCAGTATACAACGACAAGGATAGAGTGTACCTTGGTACAACCAATCCTCCTATCTACTGGAACTTGCGCAACGACTTCACCTTCTTCAAGAACCTCACATTCTCGTTCTCTATGTACTCGTACATGGGACACAAGAGCTTGAGCGGCAACTACTTGAACGGCGACAACTCTGGTTCAATGTTCACCAACACTTGCAACACATATGCAAAGAGCTATTGGACACCAGACAACCCAACAAACAAGTATGCACGTCTTAATGCCGTAGGTCCTTCAGGATGTACAGGTGTGCAGAAGCTCTACAACCGCAGCTTTGTACGTCTCGACAACATCAGCCTTGGCTACACCATTCCTCAGGAACTTACACGCAAGCTTGGTGTCGAGAAGGTACACGTCACAGCTGGTGTAAACAATGTATGCACATTCGACAGCTGGGAGTATGGCGATCCAGAGACAGGTGGTTACGCCAACCGTCAGTTCATGTTCGGTCTTAATGTAACACTCTAAAAGATGTAACACTTTTAATGTAAAAAAGATGTAACACTCTAAAAAAAGTTCAATCAAAATGAAAAAGAATATAAGCAAATTATATACGGGTGGTCTGTTCATAGCCTTGGCAACTTCGATGATTTCGTGCGGTGACGACTTCTTGAAGCAAGACCCTCTTTCGTTCTACGAGCCAGGTACTACATACAGTACAGAGGCTGGTCTGCAGGCTGCGCTTACACAGTGCGACAAGCAGCTCAAGACATACATCATCGACAACAACTGGAACAACATTGGTCTGGCTACCAACTATCTTATGTCTGATGTTGGCATGTACGCCAAGACCGACATGGGTGGCGGCTTCCAGGATAACTTCGACGCCAAGCTTACCCCTACATCGGGTATGGCAGGCGGTGGCGACGGCAACTATATGCAGCGCTTCTGGGACCAGGGCTTTGCCATGGTTAAGTATGCCAACTCTGTGCTCTCTTATGTAGACAAGGTTCAGGGTCTTGCCGACAATGTGCGCGATGCCTATAAGGGACGTGCCTACTTCCATCGCTCTTACGCCTACTACAACCTTACACTCCAGTTTGGCGACATTCCTTTGATTACAAAGCTTATGACTGTGCCAAAGCAGAACTACAAGTCTACAAGCAAGACAGCCATCTTCGAGATGCTTCAGAACGACCTTGAGTTTGCCGTAAAGTATGTGCCAGCTCAGGCCAATATGCAGTACGTAGGTCAGGTTAATCAGGAGGCTTGTATGGAGCTCCTTATCAAGGTGTATCTTGTAAACGGTCAGTACAAAAAGGCTGAAGACCTTGCTACCGACCTTATCAACAACCACGGCTTGCACCTTATGACTCAGCCATTCGGTACATGGCAGCCTTCTGGTTGCGAGACCACATGGAAGGTTACACGCAACGTAGTATGGGACTTGCACCGCACACCAAACGTATGCAATCCTGAGAACAAGGAGACCATCATGGCCATCATCAACTCTAACGACGAGGACCACCTCAACTACAACGTTATGCGTGCCATGTTTGCACATTGGAGCAACGGCGTAATCAAGGATCCTCATGGACTTGGAGGTCCTGGACAGTGTATAGCCCGTAATAATAAGAACTATAATGAGACTTTGGACTGGACACGTGCCATAGGTCGTGGCATTGCCCTTAACCGTACATCGTTCTTCTATAACAAGACTATCTGGAACCAGGACGGCGAGACCGACTGGCAAGACCTTCGCCATAACCGCGAGGTAGGCAACTGGCTTGAGATGGAAGACCTGAAGTACAACAACCCTAAGTCTGACTTCTATGGCAAGAACTATCAGCTCTATGCTACCGAGGACTACGTGAAGGATGGCAAGACTATCGTTAAGAAGGGCGACATCCTCTGTGGTGACACTATCCGCAGTTGGTATCCTACACCTCTTTACCAGTGCTACATTCTCGACGTTCCTAACGAGAACAACATGGGTGCCAACCAGTTCCATGGTGCTTCGGGCAAGGGATGTAATGGTGATATGTATCTCTTCCGTCTGGCCGAGACATATCTGCTCCGTGCCGAGGCTAAGTTCTATCAGGGCAATGCTACAGGTGCAGCCGATGACGTTAACGAGATTCGTAAGCGTGCCAACGCCAAGAAGATGTACACTACAGTATCTATAGGCGACATTATGGCAGAGCGTGCTCGCGAGCTTTATCTTGAGGAGTTCCGTCAGGCCGAAATGGTTCGTGTGTCATGGTGTCTTGCCAAGAGTGGCATGCCAGACGAGTGGGGCGAGACATACAGCCTTGACAATTGGGACAAGCAAGAGGGTACCGACCTCAATGGCGGTAGCTACTGGTTCAAGCGTTGCACACGTTACAATGTGTTCAACCAGCCTTACGGCAAGGGAACATCTGGTCCGCAGAACTTCGAGTATAAGATAAACAAGCACAATATGTTCTGGCCTGTACCCAACTCGGCTATCACAGCCAACAACAAGGCTCAGCTCCGTCAGAACTTCGGCTACGATGGCTACGATGCCAATGTGCCAATGTTCACCGATTGGAAGGAAGCTGTTGCTGATGAGGATTCGGCTAACTAAAGGTTGCTTTATCCTTACTCTAATGTAGTGACATTAGATAATACAAATAATAAACGAGCCAAGGGTTATTCTTGATAATCCTTGGCTCGTTTATTGTTTGTAGTTCCTTTGTTTGTAGTTCCTTTGTTTGTAGTTCCCACAGAATTCACAGAATACACAGAAGCCTACGGGGTTAAGTTTTTTGGAATCCACAGAATGGCCTACGCTTCGCGAGGCAAGAATCCACAGAAATGAAGGGGATATTAGCAATCAATTCTGTGCACACCATTTTCTCCCCCTTTAGTAAGCCTCTCTATACTTGTTCTCGTCCTTATCCTCAAGCATAGACAGATAGCTCTGATAACGCGATGCGGCGATATAGTGTTCTTCCACAGCCTTTAGTACAGCGCAACCCGGTTCGTGTGTATGTGTGCAGTTGTTGAATCGGCAGTCCTTAGAGAAGTGAAAGATATCCTTAAAGTAGCTTGTCAGCTCTTCGGGCTCGATGTCGAAAGTTCCAAACCCCTTAATGCCCGGAGTGTCGATAAGGTAGCCGCCCTCTGGCAACAGAAGCATCTCGCTGAAGGTAGTGGTGTGCATGCCAGTGTTGTGGGCATCGGATATAGACGAAGTGCGCAGGTTGGCACCTGGCAGTATATAGTTGATGAATGTCGACTTGCCCACACCGCTGTTTCCGCTCAGCAGCGTAATCTTGTCTTTAAGCAAAGGCTTGATAGCATCCATGCCGTATCCGGTAGTGGCCGACACAGCCACGCACTTGTAGCCAATAGTTTCGTATAGCTTCATCATCATGTCTTGGTAGTGGCTCTCCTCCTCAGACAGTAGGTCGGTCTTGTTGAACACCAATACCGTAGGCACGCTATACGCCTCGGCCGTAGCAAGGAAGCGGTCTATAAAGATGGTGCTTGTCTGCGGATAGTTAACCGTAACTATAAGGAAAGCCTGATCTACATTGGCAGCAATGATGTGGCTTTGCTTGCTAAGGTTCTGCGATTTGCGTATTATGTAGTTGCGTCGGTCGCAGATGGCGGTAATAAATGCTGTTCCCTCCTGATTGCGCACAATCTCCACGATGTCGCCCACAGCCACCGGGTTGGTGCTGCGAATGCCTTTAAGTCGGAAGTTGCCCTTAATCTTGCAGTCTACAGTCTGGTTGTCGTCCGTCCGTACGGTGTACCAGCTGCCAGTGTTCTTTATTACTAATCCAGTCATTATTTAAAAGTAAAAAAGTAAAAGAGTAAAAAAGTAAAAGGGTATAAGGAGTAAAAAAGCTGTTTAAAAGTAAAAGGGTAAAGGAGTAAAAAAAGTAAAAAGCATGGCTTAAAAGTATAAGAGCTGTTTAAAAGTAAAAGAGTAAAAAAGTAAAAAAGTAAAAAAGAGCAGTTTACTTTCAAGCCACGCTTTTTACTTTTTTACTCTTTTACTTTTTTACTCCTTTACCTTTTTACTTTTAAACAGCTCTTTTTACTTTTTTACTTTTTTACCTTTTTACTTTTATTAGACTGTCATAATTTCCTTCTGCTTAGCAGCGAGAAGATCGTCAACCTTCTTGACAAACTTGTCGTGAATCTTCTGCAACTCGTTCTCGGCATCCTTCTCAAGGTCCTCAGACAGTCCGTCCTTGATAGCCTTCTTCAGCTTGTCCTTAGTTTCCTGACGCGCGTTGCGAATCTCCACCTTAGTGCGTTCGCCAATCTTGTTGCATTGCTTAACAAGTTCCTTGCGGCGTTCCTCGGTAGGCTGTGGAATGCCCAGACGGATAATCTCGCCGTTGTTCTCTGGTGTAATACCTACATCGCTGTCCATAATAGCCTTTTCAATCTCACGAATCTGCTTTTTGTCGAAAGGACGGATAGCGATAGTACGAGGGTCGGGCACTGTGACATTTGCCACCTGGTTAAGCGGAACCATAGAGCCCCATGAGCTAACCTTCACTCCATCGAGTATTGCTACGTTGGCGCGTCCGGCACGGATGCGGGCAAGCTGCTCCTCCAAGTACATGGCACCCATCTCCATGCGCTCCTCAGCACCACCTAATGTTTCTTTTACGTCTATCATAATTATTGTAGTATTAGTTTTATATTTTGTATAACTTCTGATATTTGCATATTACTTTGCAAATTTACAGAAAATACTTGATAATACTATATCTTTTAAGCAGAAAAAACAGGTTCTTCCGATATTTTGAGTGATACAAACTGGGGTTTATCGTGGAGGTTGGCATCTTGATGTTCGTATAATGGACGTATAATTTATAGCTCGTATAATGGACGTATAATTTATAGCTCGTATAATTAACGTATAATTTTACTTGTAGTTCTTTTGTATGCAGTTCCCACAGAATGCACAGACCACACAGAATCCTACGGGCTTAAGCTTTTCGAATCCACAGAATGGCCTACGCTTCGCGATGCAAGAATCCACAGAAATGATTGCTTGCGCCGCCATAGGCGGCGAACCATGCTTAACCTCAACGACACTATACAAGCAATCAATTCTGCTTTCTATGTTAAAATCCAAATGTTTTGACCATTATTTTCATTTTAAGCTGAGATTTTATATTCTGGGGTATAAAGCTGGCGGTTTCTGGCCATGGCAGTGACCAAATGCACGAGTTTGTTCTTCACATTGNATTCTGCTTTCTATGTTAAAATCCAAATGTTTTGACCATTATTTTCATTTTAAGCTGAGATTTTATATTCTGGGGTATAAAGCTGGCGGTTTCTGGCCATGGCAGTGACCAAATGCACGAGTTTGTTCTTCACATTGTTCAGTGCAACCTGCTTCTTCTTTCCACGTTCCACGAGACGCATATAGTACCTTGCAATAACAGGATTGAAGTTCACGGCAGCCAGTGCAGCCTGCGTCAGCATGGACTTTATCTGACGGTTCGCCATATAGTGCACACGAGGATCTGAATGCACGCTGGTGCCCGAATCCTTGCCGAATGGGGCTATGCCGTAGTAGCAGGCAATCTTCCTTGAATCGTAGTTGAAACGACGGAAGTTGTCGGTGTATACCATCAGACAGACAGCATTCTGCGTTCCTATACCAGGCACCGAGGTCACGATGGTGAACACCTCGGTGAGTTCCTCGTCTGACTTGATGAGCTCGGCGATTCGCTTGTCTATTTTCTCTACTTCCTTGTTGAGTTCAGACACGATATGCCTTCCGCTCTGCGAGATCATTGTCTTGACAGGAGACTTCTCCATTGTGAGTTTCTTCTCGCCTCTGCGCACTTGAAAGCTGCATCTGTGTCTTATAACCATCTGACGATACAGAAACAGTTCGCGCAGTTGTGCAAGTGACTCGCTAAGTGGCTCGTACATAATGGCTCTGTCGTAATTCCTCATTGCGTATTCGGCAATCATCGAGGCGTCGGCGCGGTCCGACTTCAATCGTCTGAGACCTGATGCATCCTTGATGCTCTTGGCATTCTCAAGCCACATGTCGTAGCCTTTACCATAGAGAAAGTTGCACAGTCCCTTGCTGTAGTCGCCCGTATTCTCTCCACAGAAGAGCCACAGGGAAGAGTCGATGCCGTAGGAATTCTGCTCCACCCATTTGACCAGTTGCTTGTAGCCAGACACAGTTGTCTTGAACTCGTTGAACATTCGTGCAGCTGTTTCTGTCAGTCCATCTGCAAAAATGATAGCCACATCAACTTTTTCTTTCGAAAAATCAACTCCAATAAATAAATTCTTCATATCTTTGTACGATTTTAATTATGTAGAATTGGTCAATAGTTGTATGGACTAACACTCTAACAAGGCTCAGAGCCGATAACTTTCTATCTGGTCTTTGCAACTATGTCGATGAGGTCCGAAACAGAACATAGTCTTCAGACTTGTGCGATCTTTGGTTTACCTCTTCGACAGACCGATTCTACCTTTTTACAACAAAGGTACGAAACTGTCTTTAGCAATCATAGTTTTACCTTGATTATTTAGCCTAATTGCTTTCTTCTGCAAACTTAGAGTGTGGTCTGTGCGTTCTGTGGGAACTACAAGCAAAGGAGATACAAGTACAAGAGCCTCTCCCCGATAAACTGCAATTTATACTTCTATCACTCCAAATTCCGGATGAACCTTATTGAATACAGATACTGCTGATTATACTGAAATACTGGCTCAAAGCGAAGCATCAGTTTAATCAGAATAATCCGTATTCGTTTATTATTGAATATTGATTCTGCTGATTATACTGAAATACTGGCTCAAGGCGAAGCATCAGTTTAATCAGATAAATCTGTTTTCGTTTATTATTGAATACAGATTCTGCTGATTATACTGAGATACTGGCTCAAGGCGAAGCATCAGTTTAATCAGATAAATCTGTATTTATTTTTTGAATACGGATTTTTCTGATTTTACTGAAATACTGGCTTAAAGCGAAGTATCAGTTTAATCAGAATAATCCGTATTCATTTATTATTGAATACAGATTCTGCTGATTATACTGAAATACAGGCTTAAAGCGAAGTATCAGTTTAATCAGAATAATCCGTATTCATTTATTATTGAATACAGATTCTGCTGATTTTACTGAAATACTGGCTCAAAAGCGAAGCATCAGTTTAATCAGATAAATCCGTATTCATTTATTATTTTAAAGTGCGAAGCGATAGCCTGCGCTTATGCTGAACACGCGGTTCTTGGGTCCCTTGATGCCGTCAATCTGCTGCACTGGGGTCAATCCGAAGTGGTAGCGTGCGTCTATTATTACGTTAGCGAACTCGTAGCTCAAGCCAACGGGGATGGAGAAGCACACGCTCTTCATCGTGTTGTCCAGCTTCTGGCTTGTCTCCTCGGGCTGTGTTGGGGCAAACTCGCCCTCGTTGTTCTTAGTATATTCCGTAGTGGTATATTTTAGTTTGCCCGACAATGCAATGCCCATCTGCACGCCAGCCTTAAGTGCCAAGCCCGGAGCAATGTATGCATTAAGCGTCAGGGGGAGGTTGATATAGTTGAGCTGAGTGGACAGGTCGCTGTATCCTGTACCACTGGTGCTTGTGCCCGAAGCTGCGTTGTTCTGCACCATTCCGTTCTTGTAGTTGCATCCATGCTGCGCATAGTAGGCGCCCAATGTAGCCGAGAAGTTAGGCGCAAATTGGTAGTCTACGTCCACACCGCCCATAAACGTTGTGCGGTAGCGAGCCTCGAGTGGAATGTTGGTTGTGCCGCCCATTACAAAGATGTCGTCGGGTAGGGTAGACATGTTTAGTGCCACTCTCGGTATGATGGATATTGTGCCAGCCTCGGGTTGCTGAGCTATTGCCGTAGCAGATGTGGCAAGAGCGGCAAGCGATAGAAACAGTCGGTTCTTCATATATTCCTATAATTTATATAATGTTTTATATTATAACGTATTGAATGGCATAATATTGTATGCTTGTAGGCATATATAATCTCTGTTCGGTGTCACCGAACGTCCATTCCGTGTCACGGAACAGAGATTTTAAATAATATAAAAGGAGCTTTGATATAAATTTAGACTTTAAACAAAAAAAATGTGTCCTCGTACCTCCCGGTTCAAGGACACATCCATGTTAGTATATTTTGTTGACAAGAAATTAGTCTTTGTTGCTGCGCTTGCGTGCAAGATGGTCGAGTGTAATCTTGCGCATACGTATGCTCTTAGGTGTAACCTCAACAAGCTCGTCGCCCTTGATATACTCCAAGCACTCCTCAAGGCTCATAACCACCTTAGGTATAACGCGTGCCTTCTCGTCTGATCCGCTGGCGCGCACGTTGGTAAGCTGTTTAGCCTTGGTAACGTTGATAACGAGGTCGTTGTCGTGAACGTGCTCGCCTACCACCTGTCCGCCATATACTTCTTCGCCCGGATCGATAAAGAACTTGCCGCGATCCTGAAGCTTGTCTATAGAGTAGGCATAGGCAGTACCCGTCTCCATAGCTATCATCGAACCGTTCATACGGCGTACTATCTCGCCCTTGAATGGCTGATACTCCTTGAAGCGATGCGCCATGATAGCCTCGCCCTGGCTTGCTGTAAGCACATTGGTACGCAGACCAATAATGCCGCGCGAAGGAATGTCGAACTCGATGTCTACACGGTCGCCCAGTGTCTGCATAGATGTCATCTCGCCCTTACGACGTGTCACCATATCAATCATCTTGCTCGAGAACTCCTCGGGAACGTTGATTGTAAGCTCCTCGATAGGCTCACACTTCTGTCCGTCAATCTCCTTGTATATAACCTGAGGCTGACCTACCTGAAGCTCGTAGCCCTCGCGGCGCATGGTCTCGATAAGCACCGAGAGGTGGAGCACGCCACGTCCGCTAACAATCCACTTGTCGGTGGTGTCCTCGAATGGGCGCACACGCAGGGCAAGATTCTTCTCAAGCTCCTTCTGCAGACGGTCGTTGATGTGGCGTGATGTAACAAACTTGCCCTCCTTGCCAAAGAAAGGCGAGTCGTTGATGGTGAAGAGCATGCTCATGGTAGGCTCGTCGATGGCGATAGGAGGTAGTGGCTCTGGGTTCTCAAAGTCGCATATAGTGTCGCCAATCTCGAAGTTCTCCAGACCCACAACAGCGCAGATGTCGCCAGAGTGAACCTCGTCTACCTTCTTCTGACCCATACCCTCGAACACGTGCACCTCCTTAATCTTGGTCTTCTCCAGTTTGCCGTCGCGGTGGGAAATGGTTACGTTCATGCCCTCCTTTATAGAGCCACGGTGAACACGGCCAACGGCTATGCGGCCTGTATAGCTTGAGTAGTCGAGCGATGTAATAAGCATCTGCGGTGTGCCCTCAATTACGGTAGGAGCAGGGATAATCTCAACAATCTTGTCGAGCAGATAGTCGATGTTGTCGGTAGGGTGCTTATAGTCCTCGGCCATCCATCCGTTCTTGGCAGAGCCATAAACAACGGGGAAGTCGAGCTGGTCCTCGGTGGCGTTGAGCGAGAACATAAGGTCGAACACCATCTCGTACACCTCCTCAGGACGGCAGTTAGGCTTGTCTACCTTGTTTACTACAACAATAGGCTTAAGTCCCAGCTGCAGAGCCTTCTGCAATACAAATCGTGTCTGCGGCATAGGACCCTCGAAGGCGTCTACCAGCAGAATGCAGCCGTCTGCCATATTAAGCACACGCTCCACCTCGCCGCCAAAGTCGGAGTGTCCCGGGGTGTCAATAATATTGATTTTAGTGCCTTTCCAGTTGATAGAAACGTTCTTGGAAAGGATGGTTATTCCTCGTTCGCGCTCCAGGTCATTGGCATCCAACACCTGGCCACTGTTATCCTGGCCGTCGCGGAAAAGCTTTCCCGCCAACATCATCTTGTCCACAAGTGTGGTCTTGCCATGGTCTACGTGAGCTATTATGGCAATGTTTCTAATGTCTTGCATCTATATATACCTTATAATAAAAAAACTTTCTGCAAAGTTAATAACTTTTGTTCGAATAGAGAAACGATGTGGCGGAAATTTATTATTCAGCACTTGGCAAGGGGGATTTGGATGGGAGGTAAAGAGGGAGAGGAGAAGAATCTTTACATATTGGTGCTTTTCGTTATTATTAGGCATTTTATTTATAAAAAAACAGAAAGTATATAACAATTAATAGGTATTTTGTATGGTTGTGTGTAAGAAAGGCAGTACTTCTCTTTGAATTGTTCATGCAAAATATATACATTTGCAGAGAGTTATCATTATTATATAATTATTAATAAAAGTTTTTTTATCATGAGAAAAAAGTACCCTTTGTCTTATTTGGGGACAGTTGCCCTTTTGTCGCTGTCTGCAATCGGTGGTGCTAATGCTCAAGTGAGCAACTACATTAAGCTTCCCGATTCTTATCAGGTGGAAAAAGAACGCTTGACTCCGAAACAGCTTCAGGAGCGATTAGCAGAGGCCAAAGCCAAGCATCCATTGCGTTACATGCGCGTGTTGCCATCATCGGCTGTAGCCAAGCATGATGGTTTGACACGTATCAACGGCAAGGCGAGCACGACACAGCAGTCTGCCCAGGGCATTAGCAACACTATTATGCGTGTGGCATCCGAGGATGGTAGAAAGCTTTGGGGCAATGTGCTCTTCGACAATACATGGGCGAGCGTTAGTTCCGACTATTATGCTTATGGCTGGTACGAGTTTATGGCTAAGAAGCCTGTAAAGGTAAACCAGATTTTTACCGACGACTTCTTCCGTGCAACTGGTAGTGGAGCGTGGATTGGCAACAATCTCTACTTCATTATGTATCAGAATTTCTGGGGTATCGACATGATATACTATTATAAGTATAACACGGATACTTGGACGCAGCTTGTAGAACAGTCGACCAAAGATTATTCGCTTATTGCCAACGAAACTGCTGTGGCTCCCGACGGCGAGACAGTATACGGCGACTATCTTAACGCAGATGGTACCGGCAACGAACTATGCAAGGTTAACTATGAGACGTTAAAGCGTACCAAGATAGGCGATTTGCGCCAGGCATATGTGGCAATGGGCATGACCAAGGAGGGTGTGCTCTATGGTGTGGCTACCGACGGCAATCTATATAAGATAGATACCACAACAGCCGAGGAGACTCTTATTGGCTCAACAGGCAAGCAACTTAAGTTGAGCGATGGCAGCTTTTACTATCAGAGTGGAGAGATAGACCAGAAGACCAATACATTCTATTGGGCATGTGTAGATGCAAATAAGCAGTCTACTCTTTATACTGTAGATCTTGCCGATGCAAGTCTTTCGCTTGTGGGCGATTTTGAAGGACAGAACATGATAACCATGCTTTCTATCCCTAAACCCGCAGCAGAGGATGGCGCTCCTGCAAGTGCCGAGAACCTGACATTCGATTTTAAGAATGGTTCGCTTACGGGTGATGTTTGCTTCACTATACCTACTAAGACATTTGCTGGCGGCGAACTAACGGGCGACATATCTTATACTATTACCGATGGCACCAATACACTTGCCGAGGGTAAGGCAGCTCCTGGAGCCGAGGTGCGCCAAAGCGTTACGCTGAAAGACAATGGTACAGTTAACTTTATAGTTGCACTTGCTAATGAGGTAGGTACGAGTCCGCGACTCCTTGGCAGCAAGTATGTGGGTATGGACAAACCAAAGTCGGCCGGTGATGTTAAGTCAACCCTCGATGATGCTACTGGTAAGGTTACCGTAACATGGACGGCTCCAACCGAAGGCTTATACGGAGGCTATATGGGCGACATTACATATAATATTGTGAGATACCCAGATGGAAAACTGTTGAAAGAAAACTACACAGGTACATCCTATTCGGAGACTCTTCCTGCCGATGTGGAGAAGAGAGTCTATGGATACGGTATTACTCCGGTGAACGGCTCAATGAAGGGCGACGAGAGCGTAAGCAATTATGTGGCTTTCGGTAAGGCTATTACCCCTCCTTTCTATAGCGGATTTGATGATGCTTCGGAGATGGCTCTGTACAACATTATAGATGGTAACGGAGATGGTGTAACATGGGCATGGGATGAACCTAACTGGAGTAATGATAAAGACGCAAGTGCCACTACCGCACGCTCGGAAAAGGGCGCAGCCGACGAATGGCTCATTACACCTGCACTTAAGGTTAAGGCAGGTTATGTGTACAATGTATCATTCCGTGTAAAGTGCTACTCTAAGTATTATCCGCAAAAGTTGGAGGTTAAGTATGGCTCAAGCGCAACCGCTTCTGGCATGACCGAGACCTTGTTGCCAGCTGAGACATTGACTACTTCCGAATATCTTGTTCGCAAGGCTACACTTGCTCCTACAAAGGATGGCGAGATGTTTATAGGTTTCCACGATATTAGCGAGAAGGGTCAGCAGGCTTTGAAGATTGACGATATCAGTATAGGCGAGGGCATATCGCTAAGTGCTCCTGACAGTGTAAGCGAGCTAAGTGTGTCGGCAGGCGCAAAGGGTGCTCTTCAGGCTACACTTTCGTTCAAGGCTCCAGACAAGACCTTTAACGGTGGCAAATTGGACAAGATAACCAAGTTCCTTATTCGCCGTACGGGTAAAGTTGTTGCCGAGGCACCTGCAGCAGAGCCAGGTTCGGTAGTTACATTCACCGACAATACTGCTGTAAATGGTATCAATATCTATAGTGTTGCAGCTGTAAACGAGTCGGGTTCTGGATTCTACTGCACACCTAAGGCTGTATATGTAGGCAAGACAGCACCATCTGTACCCGAAAATCGTCGTACAGCCGAGCATCCAGACAAGGTTACATTCTCTTGGGAAGAGCCTACTGTTGGCTTGTACGATGGATATGTAGACCCGTCAGGCGTGACATACGTTATAGCAGAGCGCAGCGGTTCCGACTATTATCCAACATACGATGCAGTAGACTCGGTTAAGGCAAAGACAACAATAGACATTCCGATGGTTACTAATACCGGCAACCAGAGCCTTAAGACTCTCTTCATATCAGCAAAGAACGAGTATGGACAGAGCTCGTACAAGGCTATGCCGTCTATTATGCTTGGCAAGCCATACGCGATACCATTCGCTGAGAGTGTGTCGCAGAACCTTCTGCATGGTCGTTTGTGGACAACATACGGCACGGGTAAGTCAGACTTCTGGACAATAGACGATAATTATCCCGACTGTGTAGACAACGATGGTGGTGCCTTCCACATGATTTCGGAGGCAAACGACGATTGGGCTTATCTTGGAACAGGCAAGATAGCACTTGCTGGTGCAGCCGAGCCAAAGCTTATCTTCTATCATAAGGCTGCTGCAAATAGTGGCGCAAAGATAAAGATTGAGGTTGAGTTGCCCGACGGTACAACAAAGGAGGTTGCCAATATAGACGCAGCAAAGGATGGTGGCAATTGGACTGCATCGGCTGTTTCGCTTGCCGACTTTGCCGAAGAGGAGTTCCTCTCTGTAAACTTTGTGGCACAGGCCAATAAGGGTGAGGTGGTATACATCGATCGTATGTTCATACGCGATACATATACATACGACCTTAATGCCGAGATTGAAGCGCCTGAAAAGGCAAAGAAGGGCGACACCGAGACAGTTAAGGTTACTGTAAACAACTTTGGTTCTAAGGATGCACGTGGCTATAAAGTTGAGCTTTATGCCAACGGAGAACTGGTTGAGACAAAGACACCATCAGAACCATTGAAGGCTTATTGCTTTGAGACATTCAACTTTGAGTATAAGAGTAACATACTTGACGACAAGGAGGCAGTCGATTTGAAGGCTATCGTTATATACAACAACGACCTCAACACCGACGATAACGAGGTTTCTACATCAACTAAGTTTGAGCTTTCAAGCAAGCCACGTCCTGAGGCTGCAACTGCTAAGGAGACTGAAGGTGGAGTAGAGATTGCATGGACAGCTGTAGATTCTTCGTCTAAGACAACAACAGAGAGCTTTGAGTCGTACACTCCTTGGAGCACAGATGTATTTGGCGATTGGAAGTCGGTAGCTAATATCACTGGCACAACAGGCGGACCGCTTACTATAAAGTATCCGTCTCAGGGCACATCGTTTGCATTTACACTTGCCGATCCTCTCAGCAATTGGCTTACAGCAAGTCAGCTTGATCAGCTTCCGGGCTTTAAGGCACATACTGGTAATAAGTATCTTGCATCATTCTTCCGTGCCGATAACGATGGCAACAATGTATCGCAAGACAACTGGTTATTTTCCCCAGAACTTTCGGGCGAGAAGCAGACCATAACCTTCTGGGTAAAGAACGAGAACGACGAGGAGTACAACACCAAGTATCCTGAGACATTCGACGTGCTATACTCTACAACCAACCGCGATCAGGCTTCGTTTACAAAGATAGGCGAGACACATACCACTTCTAAGGGCGAATGGGAGGAAGTTAGTGTTGAGTTGCCTGCAGGTACCAAGTACTTTGCCATCAACCAGAACACTTATGCATCAAATGCCTTTGTGTTCATGATTGACGACATTACTTATACCTTCGGTCCTGGTGCCGTTACCGAATATAATATCTATCGTGACGGAACACTTGTAGGTACAGTATCAGCCGACAAGACATCGTTTGTGGACAATACCGCCAATGACAACACAACATATATATATGGTGTGACAGCTGTTTATGCAGACGGCGAGTCAGAGGCTGCTGTTGCTACAGCCATAACAACAGGCGTTGAGAGCATCTTTGCTTCGGGCAAGGCTTACGATGTCTATACTGTAGACGGCATTTGTGTTGCCAAGAACGTTAAGAATCTCTCTACATTAAAGAAGGGAGTATACGTTATTGACGGCAAGAAAGTTGTAGTTAAGTAATTAAAAACAAGCTAGGCCCCACCCCTGGTCGGGGGTGGGGCTTTTTTTAATATTATATATATATGAACAATCTCAAAAGATATACAATCATTCCTATTGCCTTTGCGCTACTTGCTGCCAATGCTTCAGCAGCGCCGCGTACCAAGGCACAGATGCAGGAGATTGCTGCAAAACTGTTTGGCAGCGGCAAGCTAAAGGCTGTGGCAAAAGGCAAGGCTCAAGCCGATATAAATAAGTTGAAAGAGCTTAATACAGCAGATGGCTATGCCATTTATGGTTTTGACGGCAATGGTTTTGCGGTGATAGCAACCGACGATGCATCGCCTGCCATACTTGGATATAGCGATTCTAAGTATGGAACAACAATCTCAAATCCCAACTTTGAATGGTGGCTATCTATGGTGAACGAGGCTGTTGTGGCTCGTGCAAAGGCGGGCAAGGCTCCAATAAAGAGCAAGATGCCAAGCACGTATGGATATGCCGAGTCGGTGCCTGCACTTTGCGAGACTCGTTGGGGGCAGGATGCACCATACAATAATCTTTGTCCTACTGCCACAAACGGCACACGCACATTGACTGGATGTGCTGCTACATCAACTGCTCAGGTGCTATTCTACCATCGTGCTCCAGAGCATGGTATAGGTAGTCATACCATATACTATCCTGCCAACAATATGGCTGGTATGAAGATAAGCGTGGACTTTGAGAAGGATAACTACGACTGGAACGCTATGCTCGAGACATACGACGCTGGCTATTCTACAGAAGAGGGCGATGCCGTTGCTCTTATTATGCGCGACCTTGGTGTTGCATTTGATATGGAGTATGGCAGCGATGCTGAAGGTGGCAGTGGCGCATTACACGAGAATGTGGCTATAGGACTGCAACGTTATTATGGTATAGACGATGCCAAGTATATTGTACGAAAGGATTATAGCGATGACGAGTGGATGCGTATCATATACGAACAGATAAACGACAAACAGCCACTTGTATATGGCGGATTTGACAAGTCGATGGGAGGTCACTCGTTTGTGTTCGACGGATACGATGCCGAAGGTAAGGTGCATGTCAACTGGGGTTGGGATGGCTCTTACGACGGCTATTATGATATGTTTATTCTCGATCCATCGGCTTATAAGTTCTCCAACAATCAGGAGGCAGTTATAAATATTGTTCCAGACAAGTCCTCATCAACCTTATCTGCCGATATCGCCCTTAATGAAGCTGGTACACTTGCTTTAAAATTGGATGCCGACAAATTATTCGGTTACGACTGCTTGAAGGTTAGCGGCAATATCAATGCAACCGACTTGCGCACTATACGCAGTATGGCTGGACGAGATGCCGAGGGCAACCGTACTCGTGGACATTTGCGCGAGCTTGACCTAACAGATGCTAATATTGTTGTCGGTACAGATTACTATATGATGGAGAATGGCAAGAAGCTGGTTGTGGAAAAGGACGCAAGTGTGCCCGACAAGGTGTTTGCACAGACCAGATTGCAGAAGATAATTCTGCCTAAGGCTGGAATAAAGAACTTTGGCAAGGGTGTGTGGGCTTACGCCAACAAACTAAAGGAGGTTCAGATGACGGCTACTGCCGATGCCGACTTCTGTTTTGTGGATGGTATCGTATATAATAGTGATAAGACTATTCTGCTTGAAGCACTTCCGTTGCAGACCGAGGGTGTGGATGTGCCAAAGGGTGTTACGACGATAGCCGACTATGCTTTTGCCGGTTGCAACCTTATGCCGCGCGTTTCGCTAAGCAACGATGTTAAGACTATAGGCAAGGAGGCCTTTGCCAATTGTTGGTCGATGAAGGAGTTTAAGGTTTTTGCTAAGGATGTGCCACAGCTTAATGGCGCCAATGTATTTAATGGTGCTAACATAGAGAGTTGCTTGCTTACAGTGCGTGCCGGACAGAAGACACGTTTTCAGAATACTGCCCAGTGGAAAGACTTTGCCAACATTGTTGAGTTTGGTACAACCATAAAGGCACGCAACGTGGCTCGTGAGTATGGAGACGAGAATCCACGTCTTACCTTTACTGTAAGTGGCGACAAGGTAGAGGGCAAGCCTGTACTAAAGTGCGAGGCTACACCCGAGAGTCCGTGTGGACGCTATACTATACATATTGAGCCAGGAACGGTTAATGATGAGGCTGTAGAGTTTGAGGATGGATATCTTGTAGTGACACAGGCTCCGCTTGACGTAACAGTAGAGGATGCAACACGTGAGACAGGCATGGACAATCCGATGTTCAACATTGTTTATAGCGGATTCAAGAATGGCGAGACCGAGGAGGTTATTGATGTTAAACCTGTTGCAACGTGTATGGCAGATGCCTCATCGCCCGCAGGATTATACGACATTACCGTTGGTGGAGGCGAGGCCAAGAACTATGAATTGTTCTACAACAACGGCGTGCTTACGGTGACACAAGCTACAGCCATAGACAGCATCCTTAATCATCCCGCTGCAATGGACATTTACACCCCTCAAGGCGTATGTGTTAAGCATAAAGCCACAAATTTTGACGGCCTTGCGCATGGTATATATATCGTGAACGGCAAGAAAATAGTGAAGTAATAAATGAGTGGGGGAGGTACGACATTAGGCCGTATCTCCCCCTCTTACTTTTTTTAGCCTTGTTTCAAATTGTCCATACACCATGCAAAGGCCCTTGCTGTGCGTTGAGGCTCGTCGCCAAAGTGTCCACCGTGGTTCCACTCCAGAGTGGTGCGGTGGTTGCCCAATTGCGTTTGCATAAGCAAGTGTTGCCTGCGCACGCTGTCGCCAATAAGCCTCATACGCTGGTTGCGGCAATGCTCCTCTCTGTCGCCCAGACTAAGGTATACGCTTTGTGCCATTATGGGGTTGGCCTGTGCATAGATGCTCCAACCATCTATCCACAACGAGGGCGAGGCGGCAGCCACAGCACCGAACTTGCCCGTTTGGCATGCAGCCCAAAGAGCCCACATAGCGCCTAAGGAATAGCCGCCAACAATGCACGGCATACGGCCGTAGCTATGCTCCAGCCAGGGCAGCAGCCGGTGTAGCACAAAACAAAGTGTATGGCGTGCATGCAGCCCCACCTCGCAGTCGGCAGACACAGCATCGTCGTGCCAAGGCATAAGGGCCCGAGCCCATTGGCAGGTGTCGAAGGCAGCAAGCACAAACCCTCGGGTGGAGGCTTGCGCTATAAGCTCGGCCTCGCGGTTCAGTCCGTCGTTCTTAAGTTCGTGCCGTGCCGAGGGCTGTATCAGCAGATATTCGGGGTGCTCGGTGGCAAACGTCCTTACAGGTGTAGAGTCTATGATCTGTTGTATAGTTTGCATAGTTGTATGGTTTGGCTTATAGTTTACGTTCTTTCTTTGGTTCATCCGATATTTGGAGTGATACAAACTGGAGTTAGTCGGGGAGGATTATATTTTTTTTTGAATACGGATTTTTCTGATTTTACTGATTTTATTGCCTCAAAAGCGAAGCTTCAGTTTAATCGGAATAATCCGTATTCATTTATTATTGAATATAGATTATTCTGATTTTACTGAAATACTGGCTCAAAGCAAAGCATCAGTTTAATCGGAATAATCCGTATTCATTTATTATTTAATATAGATTCTGCTGATTTACTGAAATACTGGCTCAAAGCGAAGCATCAGTTTAATCAGAATAATCCGTATTCATTTATTTACAATTCTGTCACTCCATATTCTGGATAAACCTTTTCTTTTTATTAGCGTAGTGAGGGGGGATGCTATTTCACCACAATCTCATCGGCAAACACCCATCCCTTTGCAGCCTTGGCCTTAATCCTGATGTATCGGGCGCTGGCCTTTCCACGCCACGACAGTTGCCGGTATTCGGAGGTAGGGGTTTCCTCGATAGGATATGTATTGCTGTATATCTCCTTAAACAGGGTGTTGTCGTGGCTTATGCCGACACGATATTCGGCAGGGAAGTAGATTTCGGGACCGCAGCTCTGCATAAAGTCGGTAGCTATGTACGATATGTTCTGCACCGACCCGAGGTCGAGGGTAATGTCCATGCAATAGTCCTTGCCAATGAATCCCTGCCATCGTCCGTCGCCAAATGCCCATCCGCCAAAGCAGCCGTCGGTAAGTGTGGCTTGGCCCTGAGCCCGATACTGGTTGTTGTAAGGCTGGTTGTACACAACCTTGCAGCCCCGTGCCTTGTGGTTTGCTATGCGCAACGAGGCAGGGCGCTCGCCATACTCGTGCTTAAGACAGAAGGCGTTGACCCCCCTTTGCCTAAGAAGGGCGGTATGAGCCAAGGCACGTTTGCGGAAGTCGGCAAAGTTCTTGGTCTTTGTTCCGTTCCATGCTGTCTCGGCTATGGCCAGAGCTCGGGGGTACAGCATGTATTCGGCATGCTGCTGGGTAGGCACATACTCGCACCAGAGGTTGCCCTGAATGCCGATAATCTTGGATTGCTCGGCTTCGGGCAAGTCGGCACCAGGCACATATGCGTAAACCTTGTCCAGCGGCAGGTATCCGCCTATAGCCTCGGGCTGTGTATGCGGAGCATCCTGATAGGCATCAAGATAGCAATAGGCACCAGGCGACAGCACCACGCCATAGCCATGCTGCAGGGCACGGTGGGCATATTGGGTGTCGCGCCACACCATAACAGTGGTGTTGGCAGGCAAGTTAGCGGCTATAACCTCGTCCCAGCCAACAAGCTGTCGGCCGTGGCGTTGAAGAAAGTTTCCCATACGAGCAATGAGGTGGGCTTGCAAACCGTCCTTGTCGCACGCCAGTTGTCGCATCATTTGTTGGCACAAGGGGCAGCTGTCCCACGACTTCTTGGCAGCCTCGTCGCCACCTATGTGTATGTATTTGGATGGAAATACGTCCATAACCTCGCTAAGCACATTCTCCAGAAAGTCGTATGTGGCAATGCTACCAGGGCAGAAGTCGGCTTGCTGGTAAGGCTGGTGTGTGCACGACAGTTCGGGATATGCTGTAAGCACCTCCTCGGAGTGTCCAGGCATTTCTATCTCGGGCACAATGGTTATGCCCCGTTGGGCAGCATAGGCAACAAGGTGGCGCAGCTGGTCTTGGGTGTAATAGCCACCGTATGCATTGCACGAATCGGCGTAAGTATACCTATGCCCATTGGCAGCCCATTCCTTCCATGAGGCTTGGGGGCGCCAAGCGGCAAAGTTGGTAAGGCGTGGATAGCGTTTAATCTCAATGCGCCAACCAGCAGCATCGGTAAGGTGCAGGTGCAGATAGTTGAACTTGTATTGAGCCATAATGTCCACCTGCTTCTCAAGGAAGCTGATGGGGAAGAAGTGGCGCGACACGTCAATCATAAGTGAGCGCCATTGATAGGCAGGGACATCGTCTATGTCGCAAGCCATTATGCCGTGCTTGGTGGACAGTTGGGCTATAGTCTGCCAGGCACGCAGAAAGGCAACGGCCGAGGCAGCACTAATAGACAATGTGTCGGTGGTGATGTGCAGACGGTAGGCTTCTGGCGAGGAGGCATTGTTGAGATGTTGCAGTAGGACAACGTGTTGGGCCTGCAAGGAGTGACGGTCGAGCACATGGGTGCTGTATATGTTGCGGGCATCGTTGCCAACAAGGTTAGTCACCTTAAACTTATCGGCATTGATGTTGAACGAGCCCTTGTTGGCCTTAAACGTTTGTGGCTTTGGCAAAAGGTTTTGCGACGCTACCGGTATTGTGGCGAGCAACGCAGACAAGAGGGTGGTGATAAGAGGCTTGATAGTCATATATATAATAAGGTGGAGAATTCAGTAGTTAAAGGAGTTAAGAAGTTCTTGCAAGCAAGCGGCAAAGCCGAGCGAAGCCAAATGCTTTTAATGCTATAAATCATGCAAAACTAATGGCTTCATTCGGCTTTGTCGTTTGCTTGCAAGTAAACGAATATTATAATAACACGCCCTGTAAGGGCAAAAGCATTCATTATCAACGCTTCTGCCCTTACAGGGCGCTTTGCTTTGGATGTATTACACCCAGGGCGCTGCCCTGGGCTAGGAGCTTCTGCCCCTTCGGGGCGTACCACTTGCGGCTTTTGACACACCCTCAAAGATATATTGCTTTGTTTGAAAGCTGTTTAGGGGGGATTGACAGCGGCGTTTACTGCATGTCGTAAACTACCTGCATAAGCTTCTTGCCCAGGGCGTCGGCCTCCTCCATAGTGGCAGCCTCGCTGTATACACGGATGATAGGCTCGGTGTTAGACTTGCGAAGGTGAACCCACTTGTCGGGGAAGTCGATCTTAACGCCGTCGATATCAGTAATCTTCTCGCTCTTGAACATCTCCTTAACCTTCTCGAGAATAGCGTCGATGTTGGTAGAAGGAGTAAGGTCGATGCGGTTCTTTGCAATCTGGTAGCTTGGGAATGTGGCACGTAGCTGGCTTGCGGTGCACTTCTTGTGAGCCAAAGACGAGAGGAAGAGGGCAATACCTACAAGAGCGTCGCGTCCGTAGTGGCTTTCAGGATAGATAACACCACCGTTGCCCTCGCCGCCAATAACGGCATGCTCGGCTTTCATCTTGGTAGTAACGTTTACCTCGCCTACAGCCGATGCAGCATACTTGCCGCCATGTTTCTCGGTAACATCGCGCAGAGCACGTGTAGAAGAGAGGTTGCTTACGGTGTTGCCAGGTGTGTGAGACAGAACATAGTCGGCTACGCTAACGAGGGTATATTCCTCGCCAAACATCTTGCCATCCTCGCAGATGAAAGCAAGACGGTCTACATCAGGGTCGACAACAATACCGAGGTCGTACTTGCCAGTCTTCATCTCGTCCATAATGCCAGTAAGGTTCTTCTCCAATGGCTCTGGGTTGTGGGCAAAGTCGCCGTTAGGAGTGTCGTTGAGTATAGTGAATTCTACACCGAGAGCCTTGAGCAATCCAGGGAGTATAACAGCACCAACGCTGTTTATAGCGTCGACACAAACCTTGAACTTAGCGTTCTTGATAGCCTCTACATCGGCAAGCTTAAGGTTGAGCACGCTTTCGATGTGGCGCTGGTCCATAGAGTTGTCGCGTGTATACGAACCAAGGTTGTCTACATCAGCATAGTCGAAGTCTTCCTTCTCGGCTATTTCGAGCACCTCGTTGCCATTCTCCTTAGTGAGGAATTCGCCCTCGCTATTGAGCAATTTCAATGCGTTCCATTGGCGTGGGTTATGGCTTGCGGTGATGATAATGCCGCCAAGTGCGCCAGTCCAACGTACAGCAAGCTCTGTAGTAGGAGTAGTAGCGAGGTCGATGTCGATAACGTCGAGACCCATACCCATAAGAGTACCGCAAACAATGTTGCGCACCATGTCGCCAGAGATACGTGCGTCGCGACCAACAACTATTTTGCCGCGTCCCTCTGTTTTAGCGTTGCGCTTCATGAAAGTAGCGTAAGCTGTTGTAAACTTAACGATGTCAAGCGGGTTGAGAGTGTCGCCCGTGTGTCCGCCGATAGTACCGCGGATGCCTGAGATTGATTTGATCAATGTCATAACGATAGAGTTTTTGAATTTTTAATAGATTTGACTTTTGTGTTTTTAGTATGTCTTTTTTTTTAAAGACAACGTTCGTATGTTATTTCGTACAGGCAAGGGTATACGCTCTGTGCAGCCGCACTCTGTCCCTGGGAATGTGGTACAATAAGCTTAACCTTAGCCAACTCGGCATCAGCGCTATCGTATCTGCCGAGATTGATGTATGTGAATGGTACAAGCCAGCCCGAAGGCACAGCAGTCGAGCCGTATGTAGTGTACATAATGCAGAACTGCTTAGAGAATGTACCCTTGAATGTGCCAGATGTATTCTTAACGTTCATCTTGTCGTTGCACCAAGCATACTGGTATATGTTTGTAAGCTGCAATGTCGAGTCTCCCTCAAGAAGGTTGTACTCGTTAAATCGGCATGTTACGTCAACATCCTCTCCATCCTTGAGTTTCTCGCCGGTGCCCTTGCTGCGTATCTGCATATATACGCCAGTGTTCTCGAACAGCACAAATTCGTTCTTGGCTGTATCGGTGGTGCAACCTTGCTGCTCGAACTGCGATTCCGATATAACATTTATCTTTTTGTTGGTAATGTATCGGTTTATGGCAGAGCGTTCCTTCTTCTTCATGTCGGCATAAGTCTCGGTGTCGCTGCACGAAGCAAACGCAAGTGCTGCAAGCACTACGCATATCAGCAATTTAAAGTTCTTCATTGATGTCTTCTTCTGTTTATATAATGTAATTTAAGTTTCGCAAGCGAAAGTAGTTAAGAAGTTAAGGAGTTGTCGCGCCCTACGGTCGCTAAGGAGTTCTTGCAAGCAAGCGGCAAAGCCGAGCGAAGCCATTAGTTTTTTTGCTTGATATAGCATTATAAGCATTTGGCTTAACTTCTTAACTCCTTTAACTACTGAATTCTCTGAACTTGCGAAAGTTCAGTAATGTAATATCCAATTACAAAAGTACAACTTTTATATTTAATTTCTATATAATAGGTGCTTTAAGTTGGCTATATTTAACTTTTTTCGCCATTATTTTGTCAATAAGTCCTCGTAATGGGCAAATGCTCGACGCACAACCCGCTCGGCTTCATCTAATGTGCAATGCAGACGTCCGCCGCTGGCATTGAGGTGTCCGCCACCGTTGAAGAATTCGGAAGCAACAAGATTGCAAGGAAAATCGTCTACCGAGCGCAATGACACCCAAATGGTATTGTCGCGTCGGTCGTCCTCGCGCAACGATATAGACAGGCGCATACCCTTAATCTTAAGAGGCTCGTTTACAAGCCCCTCGGCATCGCCTTTAATAAAGTGGAAGTCGCGCATGTCGCGTCGCGATATAGTGAAGTAGGCAGCGTGCAAGTCGTTGAAAATGTTTAGCTTCTGACTCATCAGGTATCCGCGCAGACGTATAGCCCAAGGGCTGAAGTTGTTGAACACGTTGCGGTATATCTTGTCCTTGTCGATGCCTTTGGTAAGCAACTGACTTACGATGAAGAAAATTTCGGGTTGGTTGCTGTTGTATGTGAATCCGCCAGTGTCGGTCATCATACCGCAATATATGCATACGGCACACTTGCGCGACATCTCCTCAAAGCCTCCCAACTGCCATATAATGCGGAACACAAGCTCTGATGTGCTTGACATCTGAGGATGCGACACCGTGAGCACAGTATCCATCGAAGGATCGAGGTGATGGTCAATCATAATCTTATGGGCAGGCGATTGTTCAAGGGCGTATTTCATCTCGTCCACACGATTGGTTCCGTTGAAATCGAGACAGAATATTAGGTCTGCCTTTTGCAATATCTCGTCAGCCTTGTCGGCAGCGTGCTTGTCGTATCTTATGATGCGTTCGGTGCCTGGCAACCATTGAAGGAAGTCGGGATAGGCATCGGGCACAATAATGTCTGGCTCCTTGCCTTGCGTGCGCAGATATTCTGCCCAAGCGAGCGAAGAACCGAGTGCATCGCCGTCTGGTGACTTATGACAGCATATCACAATGCGGTTTGAGTTGTCTATATTCTCTTTTAATGTGGCAATTTCTGCCTCGGATAACAATTCTATTTTCATTGCTTACGTTTGATTGAGCTGCAAAGGTAATAATAATAGGTGGGTTTACCAACTAATTATAGGTAGGTTTACCAACTTTTTGGGATATTTGCAACTTTTTGTTGTTGGCTTGCGTCAAATTAACATAAACATCAAAAAACATAAGTTGTGCAAATTTTAAAATATTAAATAAACAATTATTATGAAGACACTACGACATTTATCAGTATTGTTGCTGCTCTTGGCAGTGGGCGGCGTGTGTATGGCTTGCTATTCGAGCAAAGACCTAAAGGCACACGGCAAGCGTGTTACCGTTACACGCGATGTGGGTTATTTCTCTAAGGTTGACGCCTCTGGTTCTGTAGACATAGAGTTTGTGCAAGGCAAGGAGCAAGCTATGCGCATTGTGGGATCAAAGCAGTTTGTCGACAATATTGTTGTAGAGAAGAAGGGCGAGACGCTGTATGTATCGCATAAGAGCAACAGCGTTATCTCATTTTTCGACGACGATGTCACCTTATATATATATTCACCCGACCTTACTGAGGTAAATCTAAGAGGTTCGTGCACGTTCGACGTAAAGGGCGCGCTTGATACCGACAACCTTAAGGTGTCGGTTATGGGTTCTGGAGAGGCAGACTTTGACTCAATTGTGTGCGATGCTATCAACTTTGAGGTGCGTGGTTCGGGAGATATCGGTGCAAAGCGCATTGATACTAAGAATGCTGTGGCTAATGTATTTGGCTCAGGCGACCTCGACTTCGACCTGCTCAAGGCAGACAATGTACAGTTTACGGTGAGTGGAAGTGGCGACCTCGATGCTATGCTGTCGCAGGTAAAGACCATGCAACTAAATGTTGTGGGCTCGGGAGATATGGACATAAAGGCACAGAACTGTGGTGTTGCTAACTGCACTTCTGCTGGCAGTGGCTCGATAACACTCTCGGGTACAATGCGTGATGTTGTGAAGAATGTCACAGGCTCGGGCGATATAGATACAAGCAACTTGAGAGCAGTGTTGAAATAAAAAAATAAGTGTTTATTAAACCTTTTTATCTGTATATCGTCTATTTTTGTATAAAGCTAAGGATGTGTCAAAAAAGGAGTTGAAATTCCTGTTTGACACATCTTTCATGACTATACAGAAATAAAAACAATAAAACAGATAATGAAACAATTTCTAATCTCACTCCTGTTGCTTGTCTCTGCTACAACGGCATTGGCTCAACGCAACATCACGGGTACCATTACCGACCGCGACACACATGAGACAATGGAGCAAACTGCCGTACAATTGCTTAAGGCAGACAGCAGCTATGTAGCTGGAACAGTAACCAATGCCGATGGAGCCTTTAAGTTGCAGGCTCCACGTAATGGCAAGTATATTGTAAAGCTCTCAAGTGTGGGATACAAGACGCTGTTCCGCAATGTGACTATAAGCAACGACAATGACGCCAACCTTGGTAAGATTCAGTTTGCCGCATCGGCTATAGCTCTTAAAGGCACCACGGTTACTGCCCAGGCATCGAAAGTTGTGTTAAAGAAGGATACCTTTGTATATAATGCCACGGCATTCCGTACACCCGAAGGTTCTACAATTGAGGAACTTGTGAAGCGTCTGCCAGGTGCCCAGGTAGATGACGATGGCAAGATTACGATTAATGGCAAGGAAGTTAAGAAGATTAAGATAGATGGCAAGGAGTTTATGGTGGGCGATACCAAGACTGCCATGAAGAATTTGCCAACAAACATAGTTAACCAGATTAAGGCTTACGACGAGAAGAGCGACCTTGCAAAGGTTACCGGCATTGACGACGGTAATGAGCAAACGGTGCTTGACTTTGGTCTGAAGAAGGGTATGAACCGTGGTATGTTTGCCAATGCCAACCTTGCATATGGCACCAAGGACCGATATTCGGAGCGTTTTATGGGTGCTGCTTTCAGAAGCAACATGCGTTTTATGGGATTCGGATCGTTTAATAATACCAACGATATGGGACCTCATGGTGGCAGAGGTGGCGCCTGGGGACGTGGCAAGGATGGACTTAATGCTCCTAAGATGCTTGGCACCAACTTCAACTATGATAATGGAACAACTCTTTCTTGGGACGGTTCGGTGCGCTGGAACCATAAGGATGGCGATGCTTTGAAACGTTCTTCATCCGAGAATTTCGTAAGTTCGTCTTCATCGTTTGCCAATTCCTTGAGCCATAACTTTACCCGAAGCAATTCGTGGAACGCACAGATGCGTTTGGAATGGAAACCAGATACCCTGACCAATATTATGTTCCGTCCTACAATGTCGATAACATCATCCGACGGAAGCAATACCAACAACTCAGCCCAATTTAATGACGATCCTTATCAGTATGTCAATAATCCGTTGGAGGCTGAGTCGATTGAGATGCTTGCACAGCAGGGTAAAATGGTCAACACATCGAAGACAAGTTCTATAAACTATTCGGATTCGAAGAATTTTGGGGCTATGCTCCAACTTAACCGTAAGCTTAGCTCTAAGGGACGCAACGTAACATTGCGTGGCGACTTTAGCTATACAGATGGCGACACCAAGCAGTTGTCTACCAACAACGTACATCTGTATCAGACTAAGGATAAGTTTGGCAACGACTCAACATATCAGACAAACCGCTACAATGTTACACCTACCAAGAACTATAGTTACTCGGTACAGACCACTTACAGCGAACCAATATGGCGTGCCACTTTCTTGCAGTTGAGTTATAAGTTCAATTATTCTTACTCGAAGAGCGACCGTGCTACATACGACTTCTCTAATCTTGGCGAAGATTTCTTTGCAGGACTAACACCGAAGTATCGCCGTTGGGACGATTGGCTTACACGTCTTCAGAATCCATATACCGACTATGAGGACAAGTCGCTGTCACGCTATTCGGAGTATCGCAACTATACCCACGACATCGATCTTATGATACGTATGCTGCGACAGAAGTATCAACTCAACTTTGGTGTTAAGGTTCAGCCACAGACATCAAAGTTCATACAAAACTATCAAGGCGTGTATACCGACACGGTGCGCAATGTGGTTAATGTTACTCCTACTCTCGACTTCCGCTACAGATTCTCTGATGTCAGCCGACTGCGTATCAACTATCGTGGTACAACAGCACAACCATCGATGACCGACCTTCTCGACATTACCGACGATAGCGATCCACTCAACGTTACAAAGGGTAACCCTGGATTGAAACCTTCGTTCACCAATCGTCTGCGTGCCGAATACAATAATTATATAGAGAAGCGACAGATGGCGATAATGGCGAGTGTCAACTACTCTAACACACGCAACAGCATTGGATATAAGGTTACATACGATGAGAATACAGGTGGTAGAACAACACGACCTGAGAATATCAACGGCAACTGGAATGCAGGTGGTATGTTTATATTCAATATGGCTGTAGATACAGCTGGATACTGGAACATAAATACCTTTACAAATGTGGACTATCAGAACCGTGTGGGATACCTGTCGATTAATCGCAATGCCGACTCTGACCGCAATGTTACTAAGTCGACAACAATTATTGAGCGATTGGCTACCAGCTACCGCAACTCTTGGCTTGAGGTAGAACTCGACGGTTCGCTCAACTATATGCACACTCGCAACAACTTGCAGGCCACATCTAATCTTGACACTTGGCAGTTTGCTTACGGTGGTACAATCAACATCACTACACCATGGGGCACAAGTTTGTCAACCGACTTGCATCAGAACTCACGACGTGGCTATTCAGACAATTCGATGAATACAAATGAGCTGGTATGGAATGCTCAGCTTTCGCAAAGTTTCCTTAGGGGACGTAATCTAACATTGTCATTAGAATTTAACGATATATTGTCTAACCAGAGCAACTTCTCACGCACAGTGTCGGCAATGAGCCGCAGCGATGTAGAGTACAACTCTATCAACAGCTACGCTATGCTGCATGTAATCTATCGCCTTAATCTCTTTGGAGGCAAGCAGGCACGACGCGATATGATGAAACAGCGTCCTGGAGGATTTGGTAGACCAGGCTTTGGAGGTCGTCCACCAATGGGAATGCCTATGGGTGGCGGTCG
The DNA here is from genome assembly GCF_900290275.1 of Prevotella merdae. Classification (GTDB taxonomy): domain Bacteria; phylum Bacteroidota; class Bacteroidia; order Bacteroidales; family Bacteroidaceae; genus Prevotella; species Prevotella merdae. The sequence continues at coordinate 215,453 of NZ_LT985326.1, read as the reverse complement.
CCGACCAATGATGTAAAAATAAAATTGGGTGTTTAGAAACTCGCAACTAAGAGTTTCCTAAACACCCAATTCTTTTATTCTACCTTAACCTTTTCATATCCCATAGACCTCAACATCTGCTCAAACTGCGCCTTCGCATTATTGCGTGCGGTTTGATAGTTGGCCTTTGTTAGGCAGCGCCGTTTCATCATCATGACAGCCCGGTTATACATATCCTTTCGGTCTTGGTGGCTCCACTTTCCCGATTCTATAAACGAACGTGTGCGAGCCTCATCAATAAAGTTGTTGTCGAGTAGACGTATCGGTGGCAATATGGCACGCAATGTGTCGTTTTCAATGGCAAGCCATCCCTCGTGTGCCTCTTTCATATTGATGCCAAGGCGTAAGGTTCCGTAGTATATGCGCACCAACTTGTCGTCGGAAAAGAAACCATGGCGCACAGTGTCTACCATCTCTTCGTCGTTAATCTCAAGAAACGACCACTCGCCAATTTGCTCAATAGAGCGTATCTGCGATGGTGTAATGTCTATCTTCTCGTTCTTGGTTATTACGGCAGGCGTTGATGTAGACGACACCTTATTTATATAGTGGCGTGCTACGAGCACAATGGCGACTACCGCCACCACCACAAGCACCACCTTAATTATTAAGGCGCGTACCGGGGCAAATATCCAAGAGCATCGTTTGTTCTTATCCATATTATCAAGTCTTTTAAGTATCTATATTGCTACAGTAGGTGTGGCTTGTTGCCGTACCATGCCAGTGGCTTTTTCTTATTTCTTTTTCTTCTCAACCGTTGTCTTGTCAATCAGAGCCCCAACACCATGTTTTGTAAGGTCGTGCCTGAAAGAGATGGTGATGTTTTCGGCCTTGAACCCCATCTGTTGCAACATTGGTACCAATACGTTAGCCGCTCCAATACGAGCCGACTCTAAGATATTGGTCTTTCCTATATCGGCTATTATGGCTTGGCGCCCTTGCTGTTCGAAGGCAGACAGCTCAGCATCGGTAAATCGGCTGCGTGTAAGTGCCACGTACTCTTGTATGTCGTTGTGATTGATACGTGACGACGACAGTACGATATGCGGATCGGGCAATATTATTTCTATATGCGACGAATCGCGCACCACATTCTCCGCAGAAAAGTTGGCAAAGTCGATGTATGCCTTTACTGTAGCATCTACCGGTATGGCAACCTTTCTTTCGCCAAAAGGCAGCTTTACGTCGTAGTCGTGGTTTAGCACCTTGCCCTTGAGCGACAGTTGGTCGTCGTGTGTAATTACCTTGTGCATACGATACTCTGTGGTGTAAAGGCGCGAGCACTTTTGCGCTTGCATTACAAGCACTGCAGTTGTGTCTACTTTGGGTTGTTCAACCTCCACCTTTTGTTCCTGTCGTTTGCTGCACGAAACGGCAAGCAAGGCTATCATCAGAAGTGATACGAATGTTATTCTTTTTGTCATAATCGTCTTGTTTATATTAAACATGGATGCCCGCTGCCACAATACGTTTATTCGGCCTGATTGTCTAAAGGCTTGCGATAGTTGCATCCCTCACGCCAACGGCTGCATCCGTAAGCCGTTTTGCCCTTAATGATGGTTCCCTTGCCACATATTGGGCATGTTGTACCTACAAGAGGGTCGTTGTTTGATGTTGCAGTCGGTGTGTCGGTTGATGTTGTTGAAGTGGCTGCCTTCTTCTTTGGTGTAGCCTTCTTCTTGGCTTTCTTCTTAAGGTCTTCCTCGCTAAGGGTGGTAACGCGACGGTTGCTGTTGTCGCGCAGCACATCATTCACAATCTCCGTAATCTGCTGCTTCAGACCATTAATAAAGTCGGCTGCATCGTCCTTCTTGTGTTCTATGTCACGCAGACGCTTCTCCCAGATACCCGTCAGCTCGCAACTCTTAAGCAGTTCCTCATGAATAGTGTCTATCAGTTCTATGCCAGTAGCTGTAGCCACAAGGTTCTTGCGCTCGCGTCGTATGTAATGGCGCTTGAATAGAGTCTCTATGATTCCTGCTCTGGATGATGGACGTCCTATTCCGTTCTCCTTTAAAGCGGCTCTCAATGTTTCGTCTTCTACAAATTTGCCCGCTGTCTCCATAGCTCGCAGCAATGTAGCTTCGGTATAATACTTAGGAGGTGTGGTCCACTTCTCGGATAGAGTAGGTATATGCGGTCCGCTCTCACCCTTTACAAATGTAGGCAGTGTGCGTTCCTCGTCGCCTTTGCGTTCGTCATCATCAGCTGTTGCATTCTGTTGTGCATAAACATCACGCCATCCAGCAGACAATATCTCCTTTCCAGTAGCCTTAAACTCCACATCCTCCACAGTTCCAAGAACAGTAGTTGTAGAGAATTTGCAGTCAGGATAGAACACGGCTATAAATCGGCGTGCAATAAGGTCGTACACATTGCGTTCCATATCTGTAAGGCCGGTTGCTGGCACTCCTGTTGGTATGATGGCATGGTGGTCGGTAACCTTAGATGTATCGAACACACGTTTCGACTTAGGCAATTTTTTGCCCTTTAGTGGTTCCATCAGTGCCTCGTATTGCTTACTTATGCCCGAAAGTATTGATGGACACTTTGGGTATATGTCATCGCTAAGAAACTGAGTGTCTACACGTGGATATGTTGTAAGTTTGCGTTCGTACAAACCTTGTATAAGCTTGAGTGTTGTTTCAGCACTGTACGAGAACTTGCGGTTGCATTCCACCTGCAACGATGTAAGGTCAAACAGACGTGGTGGTGCCTCTGTACCATTCTTCTTCTGTACAGCTGTAACGGTGAATGGCTTGTCGGCAATGGTGGCAAATGCAGCCTCGCCTTCCTCCTTTGTACTGAACTTGCCCTTGGTTGCGGTAAATGTAGTGTCGCGATATACGGTTGCAAGCACCCAGTAAGGCTCTGGCTCAAACGAGTCAATCTCCTTCTGTCGGTTAACAATAAGCGCCAAAGTAGGTGTCTGCACACGTCCAATACTCAGAATCTGTCTGTTCTGTCCATATTTAAGAGTATATAGTCGGGTGGCATTCATACCTAAAAGCCAGTCGCCAATAGCACGGCTCAATCCGGCAATGTATAGCGATTGGTATTCGTTTTGGTCTTTCAGCGATGCAAATCCCTCGCGTATGGCTTCGTCAGTCATAGACGATATCCACAGACGTTTAACCGGACACTTTGCACCAGCCTTTTGCATGACCCAGCGCTGTATTAGCTCACCTTCCTGTCCGGCGTCACCGCAGTTTACAATGCCGTCTGCCGATTGCATAAGCTTTTCTATCACGGCAAACTGTCGTTTAATGCCGTCGTCGTCAATTAGCTTTATTCCGAATCTTTGAGGTATCATCGGCAGTGATGACAGGCTCCAATGCTTCCACATCTCTGTGTAGTCGTTAGGCTCTTTAAGCGTACATAGGTGACCAAATGTCCAAGTCACTTGGTAGCCGTTGCCCTCCATATATCCTTGGTGCGAGTTTGTTGCGCCCAGAATACGGGCGATATCCTTAGCAACACTTGGTTTCTCGGCAATGCAGACAATCATGTTTTCTTTCTTGAGTTTTATTTGTTTATGATGCAAAGTTAGCTATAATTTTGCTATTATGTGGGTGCCTTGGCGAAATAATTATCACATATATGTGTCTTCAATGTCCTAAAAACTTGCCCGAACGAAATAAAAGTGTTAGCTTTGCATTATCTTTTTATTGACCACATGAAGAAAATATTGTTGTTAGGTTCAGGCGAGTTAGGCAAGGAGTTTGTCATCGCCGCAAAGCGTGCAGGACAATATGTCATTGCATGCGACAGATACAAGGGTGCTCCGGCAATGCAGGTTGCCGATGAGCATGAAGTGTTCAACATGCTTGATGGCGATGCTTTGACTGCTGTTGTTGAGCGTCATCATCCCGACATTATTGTGCCTGAGATTGAGGCTATACGCACCGAGCGTCTTTTCGACTTTGAAAAGGAAGGCATACAAGTGGTGCCAAGTGCCCGCGCCGTGAACTATACAATGAACCGTAAGGCTATTCGCGACCTTGCAGCTAAGGAGTTAGGACTGCGTACTGCCAAATATTTCTACGCTACCACTCTTGAGCAATTGCGCGAGCACTCAAAGGAGATTGGTTTCCCATGTGTTATCAAGCCTCTTATGTCGTCGTCGGGTCATGGTCAGAGCATTGTTCGCAAGCCCGAAGATTTGGAAAAGGCTTTTAACGATGCTATGGAAGGAAGCCGTGGCGACGTTAAGGAGATTATCATTGAGGAGTTTATCCACTTCGACTCTGAGTTTACATTGCTTACCGTTACACAGAAGGATGGCCCCACATTGTTCTGCCCGCCTATAGGTCATGTGCAGAAGGGAGGCGACTATCGTGAAAGTTGGCAGCCGTTCCAGTTGCCTGAAGACGAGCTTCGCAAAGCAGAGGATATGGCAGAAAAGGTTACACGCGCGCTTACCGGAGCTGGTCTTTGGGGTGTGGAGTTCTTCCTTACCAAGCAGGGTGAGGTTATCTTCTCTGAACTTTCGCCACGTCCGCACGATACAGGTATGGTTACGCTTGGTCATACCACCAACCTCTCCGAGTTTGAGTTACATTTCCGTGCCGTTATGGGACTGCCTATTGCTGGTATACATCTTGAGCATGCTGGTGCAAGTGCAGTTGTACTCTCGCCTTCAGAAACCAACGACCCTCTGCCATACAATCTTGTTGATGCATTGAAGGAAGACTATACACGTGTACGTATCTTCGGCAAGCAAGAGGCTCATGTTGGTCGCCGTATGGGTGTGGTTCTGTGCTATGGCCAACCCCAAGACGATACAACCCTACTTCGTGATAAGGCTAAGCGATTGGCAGCTACCGTGCTTGGTACCGATCCTTATATGGAGAAGTAAGATATCTAATTTAAGTTTAGCATGTCTTCCACATGCTTACAGTAAACGAGTAGACAAGTAAACAAGGAGATTAGCCTTATAGGTTTAATCCTTGCAAACAGCGATAATCAAGGAAAATATATTTCCTTGTTTACTCCTCTACTGGTTTTTAATTCCTCACCACATGAACTACAATTCGTTATTCTTTCTTTGTGCATTTCCCGTAATTTTTATTTTATATTATGTTGCAACCTCTATGTTGTCAACATCTGTTCGTACGAAGACCGGAAACGCATTGCTACTATTATTCTCTTATGCCGTACTTACATTCGAAAATTCGTTAGCTTGTATATGGCTTGCGTATGTAACGGTGGTTACGTTCTTTGGTGCTAAGTATGTTGTTCGTCATCGTTTGCCATTGTTTGCCACGTTGATGCTTGCTGTTTTGCCACTTTTAGTGTTCAAGTATTATGGCTTTGCTTGTGCTATATTGACAGATATAGGTTTGCCTTGCAGTAGCCATAGCCTTGTGGTGCCTATAGGTATATCTTTCTTTACACTACAGTCTATAGGCTACATCATAGACGTATATCGTGGCAAGATGCAGCCCGAAACAAGTTTGCTTGATCATTCGCTATTTCTTGGTTTCTTTCCACAGATTGTTGCAGGCCCGATAAATCGTTATAGTAAGTTGATGCCTCAAATCAAGGGCAATCGTGTCTTCAACAGTCAGCAATCAGTCGAAGGTCTGCGTATGCTTTTATGGGGAATGTTTCTCAAGGTAGTAATAGCCGACAGGCTATTGCTTTATGTAGACAATACAGTAGAGCATCTTGCTGCAGCCGATGGTTCTGCATTGTTGTCTATGGCTTTATTCTATTCGTTTCAGATATATAGCGACTTTGCCGGCTATTCGTTAATGGCTATAGGTACAGCCAAAATATTAGGTTTCGACTTGACCGACAACTTCCGCCGTCCATATTTCTCTATTAGTGTTACCGATTTTTGGCATCGTTGGCACATCTCTCTATCCTCATGGTTGCGCGATTATGTATACATATCGTTGGGCGGAAATCGTTGTAGTCGTTGGCGCCATTATGCCAACATCGTACTAACGTTTCTTGTAAGTGGTCTATGGCATGGTGCCAACTACACTTTCTTGGTGTGGGGATTGCTTCATGGTGTATTTCAGTGTATAGAGAAAGCAGCAGGTTTAAATAACAAGGTAGCCAGTGGCAAGCTATTAAAGGCTTTGCGCATATTGGTTACGTTTATCATTATTACGCTGTTGTGGGTTGTGTTCCGTATGCCAACACTTGCTGATGTATGTACCGTGTTTGGCAGAATAGCTACTATAACCAACTTCCACCTTGTTATGCCAGAGAAGTATGTACTACTTTTATTGTCTATAGCATTGCTAAAAGATGCTGTTGATGAGTATCGTCCGCAATACGATTTGTTTCATCATCGTTCGCAATGGCTTAGATGGGCAACCTATGTGTTTGTAGGAATGTCAATAATACTCTTCGGAGTGTTTGATTCTGGTCAATTTATTTATGCTAAATTCTGATAGTTTTATGAGGAGTTTTTTATTTCGACTATTATGCTATGTTGCTTTAATGGCTGCTGTTTGTGGTGGTGCTATACTGTTGCTACACCTTGCCGAACGTAAGGCTGGAGGAGCAACGGGTCGTACATTATATATCAACGATTCGCTTATGGCAGACGTCTTAGTATTTGGCTCGTCAAGAGCACTACACCATTACGATCCTACAATTATGCAGCCCCTACTCCAACATGATGTTTATAATTGTGGCGAAGACAAGATGGGCATAATATTTAATTATGGAAGATACTGCATTGTGTCGCGTCGATATGCGCCTAAGGTCATTGTATATGATATAGAACCCGATTACGACTTGCTTTACGACGACAATACCTCGTATATATCTGGCTTGCGACAGTATCAAGATATGGCCGAAATTCGCAACTTGTTAGTTGATGTTGACTCATCCGAGCGTATCAAAACCTTGCTATGGCCTTATCAGCTTAACAACAGGTTGCTACCAATGATTAAAGATATAGTGTCGCCTGCTGATATTTTTAAATTAGGATATCTGCCTTATGAGGGCATAATGGAGGTGTTCTTGCCTGAGAAACTTCCACAGGACAATTACGATTTGCTGAAACGTAAGTATCTTGAGAAGTTAGTAGCCCACTGTCAAGGCCGTACACAGATAGTGTTTACTGCCAGTCCGCAACTGTCTTATAGAAGCGATAGCGTGTATGTGCCGCTAAAGAAGTATTGTGCCGAGAGTGGCATACCATTTCTCAACCACTTCTGCGACACCGCCTTTACCAATCATCCGCAACTGTTTCATGATGCCAACCATCTGGAGCGTCGCGGAGCCGAACGCTTTTCAGCTATGATATCAAAGGAGATAAAGAGGTGCCTAAAGTAGAACCAACCAATATGGCAAGCCTTATTGACACCTTTACTTACAATAAAAATATACAATTTGCGTTATACTAATAGATAGGGAGGCATTGTGTCCTGCCGTCAATTTTATCATAAATGTAGTATCGACAATGAAAGTTTCTGACGCTAAGATAATTGAAATACAAAAGATAGAAGACCGTCGTGGCAATCTGTCGGTTGTTGAAGAGTTCAAGGACGTGCCCTTCCATATTGCTCGTGCCTATTGGTTGTATGATGTGCCTGGAGGTGAGAGTAGGGGAGGACATGCACACCGTAAGCTCAAGCAGTTGCTTATAGCCCTTAGCGGCAGTTTCACAGTTACATTAGACGATGGTAGGGAGCAACGCAAGTTTTTGCTCAATCATCCCTACCAAGGTTTAGAGATAGAAACAGGCATATGGCGCACACTCGACGATTTCTCGTCGGGTGCTGTATGCCTTGTGCTTGCTTCTGAGCCTTACGACGAATCGGACTATATCTACGACTACGATGAATTCTTAAAATACAAGGGATGCTCACGGTAATAAGATACAATCACGATAGAGCTGCCGAGTGGGATGCGTTTGTTGCTGGAGCCAAGAATTCAACCTTTCTCTTGATGCGTGGTTATATGGACTATCATAGCGACCGATTTACAGATTGTTCGCTGATGATTTATAAACATAAAGACGAGGTAACAATTAATGCTACGCTTGTTGCACTTCTTCCGGCAACTATTCATGGCGATGAGCTGCGCTCGCACGGCGGTCTGACATACGGTGGACTAATTATGAATGCTGATATGACAGCCGAATTGTGTCTTGATGTATTCGCTGCTATCAATAGTTTCTTACGCAACGAGTGCGGTGTAAACAGAGTTGTGTATAAGCCAACACCATGGATTTACCACACAATGCCTGCAGAAGAAGACCTTTATGCTATTGTCAAAGTGTGCAAGGCGCAGATATTGGGTCGCGAAGTATCTTCAACCATTTGTCTCTACAACCCACTCAAGTTTACAAAACAACGTCATCGTGGTGTCAACAAGGCGCGTCGCAATGGCATACGAGTGGTAGAAAGCAATGACATTAAGGCTTTCTGGCATATTCTCGACAATAATCTTATGGCCAAGTATGGTGTGCATCCCGTTCATACCATAGCCGAGTTGGAGCTTCTTTGCTCTCGTTTCCCCGACAATATACGTTTATTTATGGCTTATCTTGGCGATGAGGCTCTTGGCGGAACATTGGTGTTTGAGTGTGGCAGAGTGGTTCATACTCAGTATATCTCTGCTTCGCCACGTGGCAAGGAGCTTGGAGCCTTAGACCTTGTTTTCTATTGGCTTGTCAACGAACACTATAATGGTATTATGTATCTTGACTTTGGCAAGTCTACCGAAGATAAAGGTAGCTATCTTAACAGCAACCTTATACACCAGAAAGAGGGATTTGGAGGTCGTGGTGTATGCTACGACATTTACGAATGGACTATAGAATAAGAACTACGAGATGATAAAATTTCTTGACTTAAAGGACGTCACGGCATTGCATAAGGACGAAATCAACCAAGCCGTGGCAAATGTTGTCAATGGTGGATGGTATCTACAAGGTGCTGCCAACGACGACTTCTGCCATAAGTTTGCCCAGTATATAGGCACACGCTATTGCATAGGCTGTGGCAATGGGCTTGATGCCCTTACCCTTATCTTGCGTGCATACAAGGAGATGGGAGTGATGAAGGAAGGCGACGAGGTTATTGTGCCTGCCAACACCTTTGTGGCTACCATACTTGCCATTACCGAAAACCGTCTTAAGCCAGTGCTTGTAGAACCTCGATGGGATACTTTCCAAATAGACGATAGCCTTATTGAGCAAGCTATTACCCCACGTACCCGAGCCATATTGTTGGTGCATCTCTATGGTCGCTGTGCTTATACCGAGCTTATTGGCGACATATGCCGCCGGCATAACCTAAAGCTTATTGAGGACAATGCCCAGGCTCATGGCTGTATGCATGGTGATAGACGTACTGGTTCACTTGGCGATGCTGCTGCCCACAGCTTTTATCCTGGCAAGAATCTTGGTGCCCTTGGCGATGGTGGAGGCATAACTACCAACGACAAGCATCTTGCCGATATGGTAAAGATGCTTGGCAATTATGGCTCCGAGCGCAAGTATGTCTTCTCGCATGTTGGTGTCAACTCGCGCCTTGACGAGATACAGGCTGCCGTGCTTGCTGTAAAACTGCCCTATCTTGATCAGGAGAATGCGCGCCGTCGCGAGCATGCACTATATTATATAAGGTGTATCAACAATCCTGCAGTATCGGTTCCTACCGAGGATTATTGGCAAGAGAATGTATTCCATATATTCCCGCTAATGTCTCCGCATCGCGACGAGCTGATGCAGTATCTTTTGGACAACGGTGTTCAAACCGCCATCCATTATCCCATACCGCCGCACAAGCAGAAGGCTTATGCCCAGTGGAACAATATGTCATTGCCTATTACTGAGCGCATACATAGAGAAGAATTGAGTCTACCTATCAGTCCAACGCTCACCGATGGCGAGCGTCAGAAGGTGGTAGATTTAATCAACAGCTTTGTTCCGTCACGTGTTTGACGTGTCGTCTTGGCACATATCTACCTGTATTACACATTATACATAATATATACACTACACAAATGAGCAATAACAACAATCATAAGCTTGGCGAGGCACCTTGGTTTCACGTCATCATATCTACAGGTTTTGGCACGGGTTTCTTTCCTTGGGGGCCTGGCACCTTTGGCGGTCTGATAGCCTTGCTTATATGGATAGGTCTTTATTTCGTGCTTTCGCCATTATGGCTATGTGTTGCAACAGTGGCCTTGGTGTTGGGCTCGTTATTTATTGGCGTGTGGACCGATAATGTAATGGAGCGTTATTGGGGCGAAGACCCGCGCACGGTAATCATAGACGAGTACTTTGGCACATGGATGGCTACGCTGCCCGCTCTATTTGTAGACGGTCCGGCATGGCGCCCAATACTGCTTGCATCTCTTGGTTTTGTGCTTTTCCGCATAATAGACATCACAAAGCCTCTTGGTTGCCGATGGGTAGACCGCAACATACATGGTGGATGGGGATGTATGCTTGACGACGCATTAGCAGCATTCTATGCTATAATAGTGGTGACGATTGTACGCTTTGTGATATAAAAATGTTTAACAAAGTTTGGCTTTTTCGTCAAAAGTGCTTATCTTTGCACAATCCTAACATTAGGATGATAGTTATCCAACAATAAAAAACAATCAAAAGCATTGCCTATCGGAGCACATTTACTTAATTATAAAAGATTTAAGAAATGAAAAATTTGCAAGATATGACCGACGAAGAGTTGGCCTTATCATACGCTGATGGGAACAACCGGGCTTTTGATTTGTTGTTGCTGCGCAACCAGTCTAAGTTATTCTCATACATACTCTTCGTGGTGCACGACCGCGAGACTGCCGAAGATATCTTCCAAGAAACCTTCGTCAAGGTAATTTCGCGCCTACAGGAAGGACGTTATACGGTTAGCGGTAAGTTCGGTGCGTGGATTATGCGTATTGCGCATAACGCCATAATGGACTGGTATCGCGACCAGGCTTCTATGCGCATTGTCGACACTTCTGCCGACAACGACCTCTCAAATATCCCTGGTGCCGATATCTTTGAAGGCAATATAGAGAACCGTTTTGTCAATTCGCAGATAATGACAGATGTGAGACGTCTGCTCGACGCACTGCCTCCAATGCAGCGCGAAGTGGTATATATGCGCTTCTATCAGCAGTTGTCGTTTAAGGAGATTGCCGACTCTACCGACGTTAGCATAAACACTGCCCTTGGACGTATGCGATATGCGCTACTCAATATGCGACGCATGGCAAAAGCAAACAATATGGTTCTGCAACTGGCGTAAAAAAGAAACTATAAAAAACAAAAGAGGTTGGTGCAGGATGCTACCAACCTCGTAAAGACGGATTTCGTAAAAAACGAAATCTCTAAAAATGATACCGCAAATATATAGCTTTATCTTGAACAAAACAAATATTTAGTGCAAAAAAGTGGGTTATTTAACATATTAAGCTATTTTTGCACCTTGTTAGGCATATAAACACTTATTTATACTATGGGTAGAAACAAATACTCGAACAAGGAGATTGACGGCATTGCTAAGCTGTTGCGACTTAAAAATTCGGCCAATCGTGCCAAGCAAAAGGAATTGAGACATAAGTTGCGCGTGGAATATGAATTCAATATTTCCGACTTTAATGTCCCAGGTCGTTCCTTTGGCGAACAAGAATTGTACGACGCTATAAACCGAAGAGCTATAGTTATACTCGACGATAAAACCATTGCTGATATGAAGGCTAAGCGCCAACGCGATCGTGAACGCGATGAGGCTATACGCCAACAAGAAGCTGTAGAAGCTGGCGAACAGACCGACTGGAAAGAAGCTATGAAGCAGTGGGAAGACTGGGAAGCGCAAGAAATGTCGAAGATAGAAGATTAATTGTGTCTTCTATCTTCTTAAAAACATCAAACTCTAAACCTGTTGAAAATCAGTGTGTTGTACTAATAATGAACTTATTTAGACTTTATTGTAACAAATAAAGATTTAAAAATTCTTGCCGTAATATTTAATTTGCTTATCTTTGCAAACGTGTTACGGACAACACTCAACGTGGTTGAAGCAACACGACAAATAAAACAACTATCAAAATTTATAAAATTAAAATCTGTATTATTAACTAAAAAATCAAAACTATTATGATTAAAAATTTACGCTCAATCATTGCAGTTGCATTCATGACAGTATGTGCTTCAGTTTCTGCACAGTCAACATTCGATTTCAACGCTCTTTATGAAAGTAAGGTAAATAATAAAGGTATATTCTATTTGGGTGACCCAAAGAAGCCTAAAGAAATAACCGTTACATCTACAGTGGATGATGTTACTCTGTCTTTTATTGCAGGTAATTGTAGTTCTGCACCTCAGTACATAAAGTATGACGAAAATGCTACTAAAGCTACAGGCTGTGTTGCTCTTTATGGAGGTAAACCAGGTAAAGATATTGCAGCAGAGGGTTCACAGATGAAATTTGTCAAGGCTAATGGTAACATGAAAGAGATTATCTTTGAAGCCAACAAAGTTGCAGGAAATGGTATATTTACTGCATCTACTGGAGAGTTGAAGATGGACAAAAAAACTCGTAATTACACTTGGACAGGTGATGCAAGCGAGGTAACATTTACAATTGGTAAGAAGGATCTTGCAAAAACATCTGCTCTAAATTTTAATGGTGTAATTGTTAACACAACAATTACTGGTATCACTAACATCACAGCCGAGAAGGCTCAGAACGGTGTTCGTTACAACCTCGCTGGTCAGCGTGTAAGCAAGGACTTCAAGGGCGTTGTTATCGAGAACGGCAAGAAGATGATTGTAAAGTAATCGGGAATATATTTAAGAATCTTAATGAGTTAAGGGTTTGTTGAGGCTGCAGTCTCGACAAACCCTTTCTTCTTTTATGTCATGGCATATGGACTTATTGGCTCTGTTTTCACACCATAAATATGCCTCCAAAAAGTAATATAATATACTTTGCCATTTAATATAATATACTTTGCCATTTAATATAATATACTTTGCCATTTAATATAATATACTTTGCCATTTAATATATATTACTTTGACCTTTTAATATATTGACTTTTCTTTGTTTTTTTCCGAAACGTCCTCTTAATATTAAATTAACCTATTTTTAACCCCATATCCCTTTGTTCGTATATATTATTTGTATAACTTTGCAATATCATAGGGTGCTACCCTAACAATGTGTAAGAAACTATATACATACAAACATCTATAAACTTTAAAACAAAACTATTATGATTAAAACTTTACGCTTTACATTGATGGCTGTGATGATGCTCATTTGCGGAGCTATATCAGCACAGACTGTTGTGACATTCACTGCTGGCACAGATAAGTCAGAAGGTGCAACTCTTACTAAGGGTGGTATTACACTTACCTTGGATAAGGGAACATCTACTTCAGGCCTTGGCAAGTTGGCAACAACAGAGTACAGATTATATAAGGGCAATGTCCTTACTGTATCTTCTACAATAGGGGACATTACTAATATTGAGTTCACTTGTACAGCTAAGAATACTGCTAAGTACGGTCCTGGTTGCTTTGCCTCTCAGACTGGTTATACCTTTGAAGGTACTGTAGGTACATGGGTTGGTAGTGCTACTTCTGTAGATTTTACAGCTGAAACAGCTCAGGTTCGTGCTAAGACTATTAAGGTTACTATTGGTGGTGCTGCTGGCGAGACAAAGAAGGCTGCTAAACTTGCTTTCTCTGAAGAAAAGGTTAACCATGAGGTAGGTACAGATTTTACATCTCCTACTTTCTCATGGGAGACTACTGCTACAGTTAAGTTCTCTTCCGACAACGAGGCTGTTGCTACAGTAAATGCTGAGGGTGTTATTGCTCTTGGTACAGAGGAAGGCAAGGCTGTTATTACAGCTGAGTCTGCTGAGAACGACGTATACGCTGCTGGTACGGCTACTTGCACTGTATATGTATGGCACTACGTAACATACAAGAAAGCTACTGCGATCGAGTCTGGCAAGAAGTATCTCATCGTTGCACAGCGTGATGGAAATACATATTATGCTATGCCTTGCAAGGAGAGCTATAAGTATGGTTACCTTAGTACAGTGATGAAGGAAGGAACTTTGGACGAGTTGAAGGTAGAGTCTTCTTACGACGACAACTTCGTATTTGCTGAATGCGAGGATGGTTACTCTATTCAGGACTGCTATGGTCGTTACCTCTATATGGATGATGATCCTAACCACAAGAGCTTCCAGCTTGGTACAGAGCCTGTAGCTTGGGAACTTGAGGCTTCTGATAACGGCACATTCTCTCTTACAAACAATGGTAAGTTTATCCAGTTTGGTCAAGGTACATTCAAATCATTCGGTGCTTACGCTACCAAGCAGGACAATACAGTTCTTCCTATGCTCTTCAAGATGGTTGAGGGTACGACTGGTATCAACAACATCCAGACTACAACAGCTGTTAAGAACAATGTGATGTACAACATCGCTGGTCAACGTGTTAACAAGGACTATAAGGGTCTTGTTATCATGAACGGCAAGAAGATGATGGTTAAGTAATTATAGGCTTGTATAAGTCTTTTGTACAACAATAAAATTAATTAAAAAACGTCCATTACATGCGTAATGGACGTTTTTTAATTATAGGAGGTACGGTCTCCGAACCGTACCACTCAAGCAATTTTTTATCTATTTGTTTTGTTATACCCTGTCTTTTTATTACTTTTGCAACCCTAATCAATAAAAGAAAGACACAATGATAGTATTTGCAGACAAACAGGATATAACACGTGTAGGATTGATACACGTGGCCGACAGTTTGAGCGAGGCACCACAATATCGCAGCGTAGAAGACAAAGCTACGCTGATAGAAACACTTAACGAAGAGTCGGATGCTGCGGTTTATCTCGACTATACTATGTTCGACATTAACGATGTGGCAGAGCTTCAAATCATAGCCCAGCGTTTTCCAAATGCCTTATGGGTATTGTTTTGCGACGAACTAAGCTATGAGTTTATCAATCAGACTGTGGCAAACAACCGTCAGTTTGGTATTGTGATGAAGGATTCGCCATTGTATGAGATACGCGAGTCGATGATGTATGCCTTGCGCCACCAAAGGTTTATCTGCCAACATATAGCCGAGATGTTGCTCAATCCGCCTGTAGTAGACGATATGTCGCCAGCTATTGCCTGCCTTACCAAGACAGAGAAAGAAATACTGAAGCTTATAGCCATGGGACTTACTACAAAGGAGATAGCCGAACGCCGATTCTCCTCATTCCATACAGTAAACACTCATCGCAAGAATATCTTCCGCAAGCTTGGTGTCAACAATGCACACGAGGCTACCAAGCTGGCGCTACGTGCCGGAGTGGTTGATAGTGCTGAGTATTATATCTGATGTTACCATAAGGCAACTTTGCCGTAGCCACCCATATCGAAGCTTGCGCTAATTCCCATTGCACGGAACACTCTTGCAATAGTTCCAAAGGATAGGTTTTTACCATTTTCAATACGGCTAACTTGCGACTTTGTTACCCCCATTAACTCACCAAGTTGTTCTTGGCTTAGTTTCTTGGCTTTACGGGCTTTCTTAATAGTCTCGCCCATTAGGTAGGAGTTTATATCCGCTTCGTATTTGTCGCGTAGCGGTTCTCCTTCCTTTCCTAATACTTTGTCAAGCATTTCTTCATGCGTGTATAGTTTCATCTGTTCCATAATCTTTATTTTTTAGAGTTGAAATATTTTGTTCGTATAGTCTCAGCTTTGTCTATTTCTTTTTGGGGAGTTTTTTGAGTTTTCTTTATAATTCCATGAGTTGCTACTACCAATTTGTTCTCGTCTGTGTCCCAAAATGCAAACAGACGATATGCTTGTTTATTGTAGAGAGTTCTAAACTCCCATATTTCGGTGTTTTCTAATTTCTTGAATATCTCTTTGTCTATATAATACATACTTTTTCCGATGTTGTATGTTATCTTGCTTTTCACCTTGTCATCAAGTGAAGCAAGAAACTCTATTGCTTCTTCTAAGTATGCAATTTTAAATAATGGATCTTCTTTCATAGGCTGTTTGTTTGTTATTCGTTCAACTTGTTCATTGCAAAGATATGAAGAATAGTTGATATATAACTCAACAAATAAAAATGTTTCTCTTTCTAATATATTATTTAACATTTGGTTGATGCCATACAAAAAGGCTCACGAACCAATCCCGGTCCATGAGCCTCAAAGGTAAATATAGATGTTTAGAAATTAGTCGTTTTAGTGCATTTGCACTATATCTTAGAATGTCGCCATAAAGGCGAATCGTATACCGTTTTCCTTGATGTCCGGTCCGTGATAGTTCATACGGCGAACATAGTCTATAGCAAAGAACTTGAATATGTTGTGCACACCCACTACTATTTCCCAGTATGGTGTCTTCTTGTCCATAACCTTAGTGCCTTCAGGGAACTGGAACAACAATGGGTCGTTCTGGTTCTGTGCCAGCATTGGGTTGTTCTTGTCGGTAAGTGTGCTCCACATACCCTTTACTCCAATCCACTCACGCCACTTAAGTTTGCGTATCAGCGGTATACGGTTTAATATTTTTCCGTTTAGGTCCCACGATATAGAACCATAGCAGTAGCGGTCGTTAAGGAACTCCATGTTCTTCATCATCGACATAGTGTTCTCAAGCTCAAAGTAGGTAAGGTTTACTGGAGGCATGCAAAGCAATGGGAAAGGCACCTTGTTCCACTGTGCTCCCGCATTGATGTGCGTGTCGATATATCCCCAGCTACCCATCCAGAAGCGTTTGTATATTCCGGCTTCGGTGAAGTTGAGCTTGTATTGTCCGCCAAGCACATTGTTCAAGCCAACTGTATGGCTTACCGTAAACTCAGGAGCGTCGAGGTTTACCGGCCAGCGTTGCTGCTTGGTGTTGATAAATGTCTGTCCTGGGCAGTAGCGCAATCCAATCTTGAATTCGGTTGTGCGTATACGGTTTACATATTCGTTGCCGTCGGCAGTAGGATTAGTTATTGCTCCAGGCATCTTCTTGAATACAAGGTCGCCAGTTGGACGGTTGCTTTCTGCCTTTACAGATGTGTTTATAGAGAATCCCCAGTCGGTTTCATAGTCGAACGACAGCTTCTGTCTGTTGTAGAAGTACATCTGTTCTACCTTCTGTGTGCGCAACGACATAAATACGTTATCCTTGTTGTGTATGAGGAACTTGTCGGAAGGCGACATAACATCATATCCCGTCTCGAAGGTGATGTTGCGCTGTGGAAACTCAAACGGCACATTCTTCTTCTTGTTGAGCGAGTAGGTTATCTCCGTGCCATAATAGTGTTTTTGCGACTCTGTACCATAGGCATAATATCCCTTCCAGAAGAGATGCTTGTTGAGGTTGGCTGTAGTACGGCCACTGACACGCAGACGATACTTGTCGACAAAGTTGGAAGATATAATGGTGTTAACCGGACCAAAATCGAACTTCGACTTTGTTCGCATAGAGCCCGTCTCAACATAGTTTTCGAGCAAGGCACGCAGTCCGAATATAATCCATTTAAAGTTCTTCGACTGTTCGATGCGGTGTATAAAGGCATTCATCGACGATTCGCCCTTAGTAAGTTCCACTGCACGATATTGATTCCAAAAAGCCTCGTCGCGCACCATAGCATCAGCCTCATGCTTTACTTTAGCTTTGCCCTTAAACAGTTTCTTAGGCAAATCGTCGAAGGCATAGTCGTCGTATCGTGTAGTTTTGGTAACAAGAACCCCACCAAGGAACTTGTTTACCTTAAGCTCAGCAGTAAGATCATCCACCGAAAGAGCCCATTCGCCGTTAGGCAACTTGGTGTACTCTTGTGTAATCTTCATATCCTCAACAAAGTTCACATCTGTGCGCTTAGGCAAGGTGAATGTGCACTTCTTGACATGAAGTGTAGAGTCGGCAAGCACAAACAGCTCGCCACGGAATCCAAAGTCCTGCTGGTTGTTAGGTATAAACTCAAGATGATAGCACAAGTCGTGGTTTACATACACTGTATCCTGGATGTAATAGCGATAGAACGAGATAGCGGTCTCGCCTATAGGCGATACAAACTGATACTGCATAAGGCGCATGTGGTCGTCGTAGATATCAACATCGGTGAAAACCTCCTTAAGCATGGTATTAAGAATCTCGCCAGTCTGAAGCAAGTTGTTAACACCCTCTTGGCGCTGACCTTTAATAATGTCTTTCTCCTCCTTAGGGTTCTTGCGGTAGATGTGCTGAGTAACAGTTTCGTCTACCGACACTGGAAGTATAAGCTTGCCGTTGTATGGCGAAGTCTCTATCTGGTCCTTAACATACGACTTGTTCTTAAATCGGCCCGTAGTAAGGTCTTCGGGCTTGATGTCGTTAAGGGCAAACGAAATCTTTTGGTACTTGTTATACTGATAATAGTCGTTGTTTTCGAGATGGGTACGTTTCTTGGCGGCAATGACACGCTTCATAAGCTCCACTGCCGGATTGTTCTTGCGCGAATAACGTTCGCGCTTCTGTTTGATAACCACCTCGCCAAGCGAGCGTGAGTCTTCCTTAAGCACAATCTTTAGGTGCGATGGTGTGCTTGAGCTAACCTTTATAGTTTGCGGTTGGAAGCCTACCGAACTGAACGTTAGTTCCCATCCGTTATGACGTGCAATAGAGAACTTGCCGTTAATATCGCTTGCTTCGGCCACATGGTGCCCCTTGTATATAGCACTTGCCAATGGGATGGGATAGCCATCACTATCGTATATCTCACCTGTAATTTGTTGTGCGCTTACTACGGTTGTCAACAACAATAGCAGCAATGTAATACCAAAATACCTTTTCACCTGTAATTAACTATTTATCCTTTTAGATTTCTACTGCAAAGTTATATATAATAAATGAAAAAAGGATAGAAAACTTTTCGCATTTAAATATTTTTCTATAATTTTGCATCCTTAGTAGGGGATGAGTGCCTAATAAGTAAGGTTTAAAAGAGGTATAGTCCCCATTTTCTACATTATTATATATAGTAACAAAACAATTATATTTTACAGACATAACGTGCGATGGGCAATCTTAAGAATACTATTGCCACGTTTGCCAAAGCCCAATGTTCGGCATGGGTAGCATCATGCGTAGACTTCGGTATAACGCTGTTGCTTGCTAATGTGCTGGGTATGTGGTATGCTTATGCCACATTGTTGGGAGCCTTCAGCGGTGGACTTGTCAATTGTGGCATCAACTACCGTTGGGTTTTTCATGCAATAGGGCTTAAGAAGAAGTACGTGGCGTTGCGCTATGTGTTTGTGTGGATAGGCAGCATAGCCTTCAACACCTTAGGCACATGGCGGCTAACCGAACTGACGGGTATGAATTACATCATATCAAAGACCATTGTGGCTGTGCTGGTAGCTGTGCTGTGGAATTATCAGATGCAGCGCACCTTTGTGTTCCATTATGGAAGGTCGTGCGGGCAATAATGCTTGATATCTGCCACCGACGATGGCAAAGCATAGTCAACCAATAAAAGAAACAAAATAAATTAAAGAATATGAATTATAGGGATTTTTTACAGAAGGTGATATATGTCATCATCAACCCTCTGATTAAGGGAATGATAAAGATAGGCATCACTCCCAACTTCATTACAACAACGGGTTTCTTGCTTAATGTTGTGGCAACAGCAATGTTTATTTATGCAGCCGAACTGCCTTCAGAAGAGGCAATGGCATGGATAGGATGGGGTGGAGGTGTAATCCTCTTTGCCGGATTGTTTGATATGATGGACGGTAGATTGGCACGTATGGGCAATATGTCGTCTACATTTGGAGCATTGTGGGACTCGACACTCGACCGATACAGCGAGCTTTGCACCCTCTTTGGCATATGCTACTTCTTGCTTAGCATAGAAGGATGGGAATGGGCAGGCATCGTTACCTTTGTAGCTATGGTAGGCTCGGTAATGGTAAGTTATGTGCGTGCGCGTGCCGAAGGTCTGGATATAGAATGCAAGGTTGGACTAATGCAGCGCCCTGAGCGTGTAGTTGTTACAGCCATAGGTGCAATATTCTGCGGCGTGTGCAGCAATGTATGGGTGCTTGTAGTACCTATGATTATCATCGCTGTGCTTGCCAATATCACTGCCTTTTGGCGTGTGGCACATTGTTATAAGGAGTTGAACAAGCGCGACGGCAAGAAAGCCTAAGCCAGTTGTAGGCAATAGAAAATCTATTTGATATAAAATGTTCAGCATTTACATTATATTATTCTGGTTGCTCCTTGTGGTCTTGCGTCCTACACGCAAGGTGGCATTGGCTCTGTTGCCGTGGCTTCTCTTTGCCGTGAGCTACGACTCTATGCGCTTTTATCCCAACTACAAGGTAAATCCCATTGATGTTAGAGGACTATTTGAGGCCGAACGCTCGCTGTTTGGAATAGCCACAACATCGGGAACAGTTATACCAGGCGAATGGTTCAACATGCACAACTGTGCCGTTGCCGACTTTATGGCAGGCGTGTTCTATCTATGTTGGGTACCGGTGCCGTTGGGTTATGCCATTTGGTTGTACCTTAAGGGCAAGCGCGAGATGTATCTTCGCTTCTCGTTTGCCTTCCTCTTTGTCAACCTTGTAGGCTTCTGTGGATATTATATACATCCGGCAGCGCCACCTTGGTATGCCCTTAACTATGGTTTTGAGCCTGTGCTTAATACCCCAGGCAATGTAGCAGGCTTAGGTAGATTCGACCAGTTGCTTGGCATTCCAGTGTTCAAGTCTATTTACGGCAACAACAGCAATGTGTTTGCTGCAGTTCCGTCGCTGCATGCAGCCTACATGCTTGTAGCTACCATATATGCCGTAAAGGCGCGCGAGCATAAACTTACCATCGCCGTTTTTGCCTTCATCTGTATGGGTATATGGTGGACAGCTGTCTACAGCACACATCATTATATTATAGACGTATTGCTCGGTATACTTACAGCCATTATTGGGGTAGTGGTGCTTGAGGGCTGCATACTGCGCAATGCAGCTGTGGGCAATGTGTTGAAGAAATATATTGCAAAGATATCCTAACAATAATGAAGTATATTGCAGTATTGACAATAGCCGGTTCGGACAGTTGTGGCGGAGCCGGAGTGCAGGCAGACATCAAGACGATGTCTGCCTTAGGTGTTTATGCGGCATCGGCAATAACATCGATAACCGTGCAGAACACTATGGGGGTGAAAGCCATTCAGTCTATTAAGCCCGATATTGTATCGGGACAGATAAAGGCTGTAATGGACGACATCAAGCCTGAGGCGGTGAAGATAGGAATGGTAAACGATGTGGCAACAATAAAGTCAATAGCCAATACTCTGCAAGAGAGCAAGCCGGGCATAATGGTTATTGATCCAGTAATGGTGTCTACCAGTGGATCAATGCTTATGCAGCCCGAAGCCTTAGACATATTCTGCCGTATGTTGTTGCCAATGGCTACATTGCTTACACCAAATGTGCCCGAAGCCGAGGTTCTGTCAAACATCAAGATAAACAGTATGGACGATATGGACCGTGCCGCACATAACATACTCGACATGGGATGTAAGGCTGTGCTGATAAAGGGAGGACATCTTGAGGGAAACAAGAAGATAGACCGACTGTATATTAATAACGGCGAAACGCACCAGTATGTGCACGAAACCATACATACACGCAATACACATGGCACTGGTTGCACTCTATCCTCGGCAATAGCCTCTTTTATGGCACGTGGCGAAGATATGCCACAAGCTGTGGCAAAAGCCAAGACATATCTTTCTATGGCTCTTGTAGCCGGAAAGGATGTGAATATAGGCGAGGGACACGGTCCTGTTGACCATTTGTTTAATCCTGAGAAATTGATAATAAGATGATACAATTCATAACACACTCAAATACACGTTACGATTATGTGGAAGGCGCACGTCTTGCTCTTGAGGGCGGATGCCGATGGATTCAGTTGAGAATGAAGGATGCCCAAGAAGTCGACTTCTTATTGGCTGCCAAGCAGATTGGTGCTATGTGCAAGGAGTATGGCGCCACATTTATTCTTGACGACCATGTAGAATGGGTAGGAATTACTGGTGCCGACGGTGTGCACTTAGGCAAGAATGATATGCCAGTGGACGAGGCACGCAACCAGCTTGGTGCAAACCGCATAATAGGAGGCACGGCAAACACCTTTGAGGATGTAGAACGCTTGTGGCGTCAAGGTGCCAACTATATAGGTTGTGGACCCTATCGATTTACAACAACCAAGAAGAATCTGTCTCCGGTATTGGGACTTGATGGCTATCGACACATTATCAGTAAGATGAAGGCGCATGACATCAACATCCCCGTTGTAGCCATTGGCGGCATCTTGCAGCCCGATATAAAGGATGTAATGGCAACAGGCGTTAGTGGCATAGCTGTTAGTGGCGCTATACTTAATGCCGAGAATCCGATGGAAGAGATGAAACGCTTTATAGACAGCTTGTTGTAATGTTTATATTAAGACAAAACTTGATTGTATGAAATGGATTGTTATAACCTCTCCAAAGTTTCTGCAAGGCGAGGCACACCTCATACCCCGGCTATTTGCCCATGGTGTAGACCTTCTTCACCTTCGTAAGCCAGGTGCAAGCATAGAGGAATGCAGCCAGTTGCTTGACAAAATACCTCAGGAGTGGCACAACCGTATAGTGTTGCACAGCCATTTTGAGTTGGCAAGCACTTACCGTCTGCATGGCATACACCTCAACCACCGCTGTCCGCAAGCCCCCGAAGGCTTCAATAAGAGCATATCATGCTCGTGTCACAGTTTGAAGGAAGTGGTGCACAACAAGCCAAGGATGAATTATATGTTCCTTAGTCCTATATTCGACAGTATATCCAAGGAAGGCTATGGAGCCGCCTTCACACCCGAAATGCTGAACGACGCAGCTGCCAATAAGATTATAGACAATAAGGTGATAGCATTGGGAGGCATAGACGCCAGTCATATACAAGCCTTAAAAGAGTGGCATTTTGGTGGCGCAGCCTTCTTGGGCGACATATGGAACCGCATCGACGACAAGGATGTGGACAATTATTTAGACCTTTTAAGCCATTTGCTTAAAGGCTGACAACAGGTGGTACGGCCTAATAACTGTACCACTCAAATTACTTTTATCCTTCGTTCCTATTTGCTACTATTGATAGTTTTGCTTTCTTGTTTTGTAAGAAATTGTCATTTTTCTTGTCTTTTTAGTTGCTATAACATTTATTTTTCGTAAATTTGCCGACACTTTATTAAACTTAATGTTACGACACGGTGCCACACGCCCCACTGTCGCGCAGTAAGCTAAGCAGACAAAGGTGTCTTGCTCATACCTCTCTCGTATTGAGGATTGGGACAGAAGCCAGTCTCGCTGCGTAGACAAGCTTAGGCATCGAAACACAATCAGCCTCCTTTGTATGGAGGCATTAACCAAAGAACAAGAAGAAAATGAAAGTATTAAAGTTTGGCGGAACCTCGGTAGGTTCCGTGGAGAGCATTCTTAGTCTCAAGGCTATTGTAGAGAAACAGGCAGAAAAACAGCCAGTAATTGTGGTGGTTAGCGCCCTTGGAGGCATTACCGACAAGCTCCTTGCCACATCCCAACTTGCCCTTAAAGGTGACGATGCGTGGAAAGACGAGTTTCAGGCTATGGTAGACCGCCACCACAAGATGATAGATACCATCATTACCGATACACGCAAGCGTGAGAAACTGTTTAATATTGTAGACTCGCTGTTCGAGCAGTTGCGCTCTATCTATTTCGGCGTCTACCTCATCCACGACCTTTCCAACAAGACACAGGATGCTATCGTAAGCTATGGCGAGCGTCTTAGCTCAAATATTGTAGCCACACTTGTGCAAGGAGCTAAGTGGTTCGACTCGCGCGATTTTATAAAGACAGTGCAGAAGAATCACAAGAACATTCTTGACTCCGAACTTACCAATCGTCTGGTACGTCGTACATTCAGCGACCTACCACGCGTATCTCTTGTTCCTGGTTTTATAAGTATGGACCGCGACTCTAATGAGACAACCAATCTTGGACGTGGTGGTTCCGACTATACCGCTGCTATTATTGCAGCTGCCCTCGATGCCGACATACTCGAGATATGGACCGATGTCGATGGCTTTATGACAGCCGACCCGCGTGTAATAAAGACCGCTTATACTATAAACGAGCTTAGTTATATCGAGGCAATGGAGCTTTGCAACTTTGGTGCAAAGGTTATTTATCCGCCAACGATATATCCTGTATGCGTAAAGAATATTCCAATTCGTGTTAAGAACACATTCAATCCCGAAGCAGAGGGAACTATTATCAAGGCACAGATAGACAACGACTCTAAGCCAATCAAGGGTATATCGAGCATCAACGGCACTACGCTTATAACAGTAACGGGTTTGTCGATGGTGGGTGTCATTGGTGTAAACCGACGCATCTTTACAGCCTTGGCCGACAATGGCATAAGCGTGTTTATGGTGTCGCAGGCTTCTTCGGAGAACTCTACATCTATAGGTGTGCGCGATCAGGATGCCAAGGCTGCCGTAGATGTTCTTAACAGCGAATTTGCCAAGGAGATAGAGACTGGTGCCATGTTCCCTATGCACGCCGAGAGTGGACTTGCCACCATCGCCATCGTAGGCGAGAACATGAAGCATACACCTGGCATTGCCGGTAAATTGTTTGGCACATTGGGCCGAAGCGGCATTAGCGTTATTGCCTGTGCACAAGGTGCATCCGAGACCAATATCTCGTTTGTAGTAGACTGCACCTATCTGCGCAAGGCATTGAATGTGTTGCACGACTCGTTCTTCCTTTCAGAATACAAGGTACTAAACCTCTTTGTCTGCGGTGTAGGAACAGTGGGCGGACAACTTCTTGAGCAGATACACGATCAGTACGAGGAACTTAAGCGTACCAAACGACTTAAGCTGAACGTTGTGGGCATAGCGTCGTCGAAGAAGGCCATATTCAATCGCGACGGCATCGATCTTGCAACCTATCGCGAAGAGCTTGAGAAGGCTCCGGCATGCAACGACCAACTGTTGAAAGACGAGATTATAAAGATGAACATCTTCAACAGCGTGTTTGTGGATTGTACGGCAAGTAAGGATGTGGCTGCATTGTACCAATCGCTTATCGAACATAATACATCTGTCATTGCCGCCAACAAGATAGCTGCATCGTCGTCGTACGACAATTATATTAAACTTAAGGAAACTGCCCTTGCGCGTGGTGTCAAGTTCCGTTATGAGACCAATGTGGGAGCCGGACTACCTATCATTGGCACCATAAACGACTTGCGCAATTCGGGTGACGTAATACTTAAGATTGAGGCTGTGCTTAGCGGCACGCTCAACTTTATATTTAACGAGATATCTGCTGATGTGCCTTTCTCAGAGGCAGTGCGCCGTGCCAAGGAGCAAGGCTACAGCGAGCCCGATCCACGTATCGACCTTAGTGGCAAGGACGTTATACGCAAACTTGTAATCCTATCAAGAGAGGCAGGCTATAAGGTGGAGAAGGCAGATGTGGAGAAACATCTATTTATACCCGACTCGTTCTTTGAAGGTAGCATAGACGACTTCTGGCAGAAACTGCCAAGTCTTGATGCCGACTTTGAGGCTCGTCGCAAACAACTTGAGGCAGAAGGCAAGCGCTGGCGATTTGTAGCCACATTCGACCATGGCAAGACTTCTGTGGCCTTGAAGGAAGTTGGACAAGCACATCCGTTCTACAACCTTGAAGGCAGCAATAATGTTGTGTCTCTAACAACCGAGCGTTACCGCGAGTTCCCAATGCTTATCCAAGGCTACGGAGCTGGTGCCAGTGTTACTGCTGCCGGCGTGTTTGCCAATATTATGTCAATAGCTAACGTATAAAGGTCTTTTGCGTATGAAACACATTATAATACTTGGCGACGGTATGGCCGACCATGCCGTCGACCGTCTTGGAGGAAAAACACTTCTCGAATATGCCAATACTCCTAATATGGACCATTTGGCACGTATTGGACGTACCGGACGCCTGCTTACCGTGCCCGATGGTTTTCTGCCTGGTAGCGAGGTTGCCAATGCTACTATCCTTGGCTATGATATGAATAAGGTGTACGAGGGTAGAGGTCCATTGGAGGCAGCCTCTATAGGTTACGAAATGGAACCAGACGACCTTGCATTGCGCTGCAACATCATCTGTCTTGAGAATGGCAAAATAAAGAATCATCATGGCGGACATCTTACCACCGACGATAGCACTCAACTGATTGACCTCCTTAACGAGCGTCTTGGCAGCGACCGTATACGCTTTGTAAAGGGAATACAATACAGACATCTCCTTATTATAAAAGGTGGAAACAAGTACATCGAGTGTGCTCCACCTCACGACCATCCCAATGAGGAATGGCGCAAGCTACTTATCCGTCCAAAGAAAGGATACGAGCAAGAGGCTTTGCCAACTGTTACATTGCTCAATGAGCTTATCATCAAGTCGCAAGACGTGCTGTACGACGCTCCACTTAATGTAAAGCGACGTGCCGAATGTAAAGACCAGGCTAACAGCATATGGCCATGGGGTGGAGGATATCGTCCGCAGATGAAAACCCTTTCGGAGATGTATCCACAGATAAAGCGTGGCGACGTGATATCGGCTGTAGACCTAATACGCGGCATAGGCCATTATGCAGGGCTGCACAATATCATTGTGCCAGGAGCAACTGGACTTGCCGATACAAACTATGAGGGCAAGACACAAGCGGCTATAGAGGCCCTACGTAAGGACGATTTTGTATTCCTGCATGTTGAGGCAAGCGATGAGGCTGGTCATGATGGTGACCTTGAACTAAAGTTGCGCACTATAGAGAACCTTGACAAACGTATGGTGGGTCCTATCTTTGAAGAAGTGTCCAAGTGGGACGAGCCTGTAGCAATAGCTATTATGCCCGACCATCCTACACCAGTAGAGATACGCACACACGTCAAGGAACCTGTGCCATTTGTGATATGGTATCCAGGCATCAAGCCAGACGATGTAGAGACATATAGTGAGGTGAGTTGTGTAAGTGGCAGCTACGGCATGCTGCACCTGACAGAGTTTATGAACGAGTTTATGAAGGAACCTTCCCTCTAAAAGAATAGGATTCTTCACTCTTCCCTCTTCCCTTATAACAATTGGATTCTTCACTCTTCACTCTTAACTTTTCACTTAAATTATGAAATATTACAGCACCAATCATACAGCACCCCAAGCCTCATTGCACGAGGCAGTAGTAAAAGGACTTGCTCCCGATCGTGGACTCTATATGCCAGAGCGTATTAAGAAGTTGCCTAAGGAGTTCTTCGACAACATAGACAAACTCTCGTTTCAAGAGATAGCATATAAGGTGGCAGACGCCTTCTTCGGCGAGGACGTCAAGGCCGACGACCTAAAGCGTATAGTATACGACACTCTGGCGTTTGACTGTCCTATAAAAGAGGTAGAGGATAATATTTACTCGCTCGAACTATTCCACGGACCAACACTTGCATTCAAGGATGTAGGTGCACGCTTTATGGCGCGCATGCTGCAATACTTTATACGCGAGGAAGGAACTAAAAACGTTAATGTACTTGTAGCCACAAGTGGCGATACAGGTTCGGCTGTTGCAAACGGATTTCTTGGTGTAGAGGGCATACATGTGTATGTGCTCTATCCCAAGGGCAAGGTAAGTAAGATACAGGAGAGCCAGTTTACCACACTCGGACAAAATATCACAGCAATTGAAGTGGACGGAGTGTTTGACGACTGCCAGGCTCTTGTAAAGCAGGCATTCATGGACGATGAGCTCAATAAGCATATGAAGCTGACGTCTGCCAACTCTATCAATGTGGCTCGTTTCTTGCCACAGGCATTCTATTATTTCTATGCCTATGCCCAGCTAAAGCGTATGGGCAAAGAGCATGGCTACGTGATATGTGTGCCGAGCGGCAACTTTGGCAACATCACGGCAGCTATCTTCGGACGAGAAATGGGCTTGCCCGTGAAACGTTTCATAGCTGCAAACAATGCCAACGACATTGTATACAAGTACTTGCAGACTGGCGAGTATAATCCACGTCCAAGTATACAGACCATTGCCAATGCTATGGATGTGGGCGATCCAAGCAACTTTGCACGTATATACGATCTCTTCAAGGGCGACTGGAAGAAGATTTCGAGCCTCATGAGTGGCGCAACATATAGCGACGAACAGATACGCCATGCTATGCGCCAATGCTATGAAACCAACCACTATATTCTCGACCCGCATGGAGCATGCGGATATCAGGCATTAAAGGACTTGTTGCTTGATGGCGAGGTTGGTGTATTTGGCGAGACTGCTCATCCCGCCAAGTTTAAGGATACAGTAGAATCGGCAATAAACGCCGAGGTTGCAATACCCGAACGTCTTGCAGCCTTTATGAAGGGCGAGAAGAAGAGCATCGCCATGTCGAAGGAGTTTAGCGACTTCAAGAACTTCTTGATGGTTCAGCCGTAAAGGTGTGTAGATTGAATAAAAGGTATGACGGATGGTCTTACGAGAGCGAGCTCTCGACACCCATCCGTCATACCTTTTATTTTCTGTCCATAACCCTCCAGACATAAGCTATATACCCGAACACAAACGGCACGAGCAGCGACACATAGAACATTGTGCGGAGCGTGAACTCGCTACTGCAACTGTTGGCTATTGTCAACGAGCATTGCAGGTCGGTGTTTGAGGGATAGTAGGCAGTGTTGCCCCATCCCGCAACAAGCAGCAACGACAGCACAACAAGCACCACGCCGATACCAGCCGGCCATATACCTTTGATATATGTAGAGCTTAGAATGGTGCGCACTATTCCATACAGCAACAGTACAACACCTATAACCGTGAGCACAGCCAATGGCCACATGTCGAGATAGTTGTGCAGATACTTCATTGGTTCCATAAATACCACCACAGTTGCAGGGTCTACTGCATATCCGTCTTTAAGCATTGTGCGTATAAAGAAAGCCAGGAAGAACACAAGGAAGGGCACCGTGCTGCCTACAAGTCTAACCGAACCTCGGGAGCGTATGTCCTCGTCGTCCACATTATTCATAATATACAATATGCCGAGAATACGGGCAAGGAACATTACGGCAAAACCTAACACCAAATTCCATGGGTCGAGCAAAGCATCAAGCCCTGCCGAGGCATTAGCCCAACGGCTTATAACGGGAGCGCTTATGTTTGTAAGCGACGCCTTCTCCACAAAGAAGTTGGAACCATTGAATAATGTGGCTACAGCCGCGCCCAAGAGCAACGGACCTATAATGCCGTTCAATACAAGGAACCAGCGGTATGTACGTGTGCCAAGCAGATTGCCTTTGCGGTGTTGAAACTCATAGCTTACGGCTTGCAGTACAAACGAGAATAGTATAATCATCCATAGCCAGTAGGCTCCGCCAAAGCTTGTGCTATAGAACAATGGGAAAGAAGCAAAGAAGGCTCCGCCGAAGGTGACAAGAGTGGTGAATGTAATTTCCCACTTACGTCCGGTCGACTCTATAATCTTGCGTTGTCCATCTTCAGTATAGCCCAAGCTGTATACAAGCGAGTTAGCCCCCTGTACAAACATTAGAAACACGAGCAACGCTCCGAGAAGTGATATTATAAACCACCAATATTGCTGAAGAAATATATATGTCATAATACGAATGTTTAATTTTTTTGACGATGTGGTTGAGTTTAATCGGCTTGTTCTATTTGTGGCTTATAGTTCTTTATCACGTGACACATTATCCTAATCTCCGCAAAGAGTAGAACGCTGAACAACACGAGGAAGATGAAGAATGTTAGAGCAACGCTGCCTGAACTAATATCAGAAATTGCTGCAACAGTAGGCAGCATATCTTGTATAGCCCATGGCTGTCGACCCAGTTCGGCTACAATCCATCCAGCCTCGCTTGCCAGGTATACAAGCGGAAGCATAACCAATGCAGATATCCATAGCCAACGACCACGTTTTGTAATGTCTTGACGCCATGCCACATGACCAATGATGAGGAAGAACAACAGCAGCAATGAGCCAATACCTACCATAATGCGGAAGGCATAGAAGTTGATGGGGATGTATGGCACAAGCTCGGCACGGTCTTTAATGTAGCCATATCCAAAGTATGGCATGTCTTTCTTAAGTTCTTCAGCAAGCACTGGCAGACGTTTGTCATTGTCATTGAATGCCTTAAGCTTGCGATATTCGGCAAGGGTAGTTATGGCTTTACGACCTCGTTGTATTTTCTCTTCTGCCGACAATTCTTTTGTTCCATCGGCGCGTGTATAACCATTAAGAATGTCGTTAATGCCAGGTACATATCCGTCAAGTGTATTTGTGGCAAGCACGGACAATCCATTGGGTATGGCTATGCGCAATGGAGGTTCTTCGCCTTTGGTATAGTCGGGTTGTCGTAATGGATTAATGGCAGCCACCATAGTGAGCGAGGCACTATTACCTCCATTGTACAGTCCCTCCATTGCTGCAAGTTTCATAGGCTGAACTTCTGCCACCTTAACAGCCGACGAGTGACCTGTATACATTGCCAATATCGAGGCAACAATACCAACGATGCTTGCTATCTTGATGCTTTGACGTGAGAGTTCGCATTCGCGGCTACGCAACAGATACCAGCAACTAACGGCACACACAAACACGGCACCTACTATCCACGATGATATTACGGTATGGAAGAACTTGTCTACAGCCATTGGCGACAATGCCACATCGATAAAGCTTATCATTTCGTTGCGCACGGTATCTGGATTGAACTCGCAACCTATAGGGTACTGCATCCAAGAATTGGCTACCAGTATCCACCATGCTGATATGGTGGCGCCTATACCCGTAAGCCAGGTAGAGGCAAGATGAAAACCGCGCGAAACTTTCTGCCATCCAAAGAACATAACAGCAACAAACGTGCTTTCCATAAAGAAAGCTACTATGCCCTCTATGGCAAGCGGGGCACCGAAGATGTCACCAACAAACCAGGAATAGTTGCTCCAGTTTGTTCCAAACTCAAACTCTAGAATGATGCCAGTTGCAACACCCATGGCAAAGTTTACTCCAAAGAGGCGTTGCCAAAACTTGGATGCCTCTTGCCAGAAATGTTTTCCTGTGCGATAATAAATAGTCTCGATAATGCCCATGATAACGGCCAAACCCAATGTAAGAGGCACAAACAGCCAGTGATAGATGGCGGTAAGCGCAAATTGGGCACGCGACCAGTCGATGAGCGAAGCGTCAATTGTTAGCATATAATTCATAAGCTTAATTGTTTATAGTTAATAGTTATCATAAATTGAAATGTTCATTATATGCCGTTAGTGCTAACGGTCAATTAGTTCTCTTGCCACATAGTCGGCTTGGTTGCCTCCTTTTGCCTTCTGTTCAAGCACGTCAGGGAAGAAGAATAGCTTGAGTATCAGAAAGATTACAGCAAGCTTTATCAATATAACCGTCCATAGCACACGTCCTACAGTCATATTGCGGAATCCGTCCACATAGAAACGGAACACCTTATTTAATATATTAGTATTTGCCATAACAAGTATTTAAAGGTTGTAAATTATACAGGTTAGTAAACTTTTGCAAAGATATAAAATAATTCAATTAGTTGTTTTGTTTTTGGTATAAAAAAATGCCTCAACCTTAAACTTATGTCTTAAACATTTTGCCGTATCACTTGAAAGTAGTAACTTTGCATTACGAAAAACGTAAAGGCGACTCAATCTTATATGGGTCGTGCCAGTTCGATCGGGATACTCATCAATAAAAAAATCGAAACCGAGAAGACTTCTCTTGCTAATGGCGGGCCATATAAAACCTTTAGTGGACTAAGCTGTAAAGCCGGTGGATTACAAAGGCGGAGAGCTCTCAAATCTTGTATACTCGGAGTTTCATCACATCACTGGGCGGCCCTTTTTAAAATATAAAAGGAGACAAAGGATTTTCTGATAATCCATTGTCTCTTTTTTTGTATCTAATTGCTAACACTCAATTGCCATTAAAGGGGGTCAGTGGAAATTTAGTGGGGATAAGCATAAATCTTTGCAAGTCGATACAGAAAGAACTTTTCATCAACGATACCCCTTAGTGATGCTCTGAAGGCTTTGATTTTCGCATTAAAGGATTCAGCTGCAGCATTAGATGATCTATTTTTATAAAAGTTAAGAATATCATCGTAATGTTCATAGAATGTTGCAGCAATAACATTGAAAGAACGGAAGCCAGCTTCTTCCACTTTGTTGTACCATTTAGCCATAGAAAGTCTTGCGGCATCCTTAACAGTATTTTTTGAGAAAATCATTCTCAAAGAATGCGAGAGTCCATAAGCTGTCTTCAAATCTGGATATTCTCTAAATAGGATCTCTGCTCTCTTGCTTTGTGACAGCGTCCATTTCTCTCCTGATTTGAAAAGAAGATACCTACTCCTTGCTAGCAATTCCTTTCTCGTATCTCCGTTCTCATATCGAAAAGGCACGTATTCGCGTCCTTCAAGTTTTGCATTCTCCATGTCGTCATTGGCCTCTTGTATAGCATCCCAACGATGCTTAATGCGCATTTCTTGCACAGCATCGCAAGCAAGCTTCTGTATGTGAAATCTATCAATTACTCTCATTGCTTTTGGAAAGCATGTGCGAACAATCTTTCTCATGGAGTCTGACAAATCTAATGTAACCTCCTCAACGATATTCAGAAGTGCTTCCGGTATATGCTTCAAGGCATTGATAACGTCCTCTGACTTAACACCCTTGACAATTGCAACCAGACATTGATCTTTTCCGTGTCTGTCCCTGTTGGTGACGATTGTGCGCAATTCACCGTTAGACATAGAGGTCTCGTCTATTGCCAAATTACGACCTACGTTGTCAGGAAAGACAAGCCATTCATCGGCATGTTCTAGTTCTGACCAGGTACGATAGTCACTCAAGACATCCTTGTATTGTTTATCCAACGTATTGGAGTTTACATGGTAGTATTGCTCAAGCGTACGGCAGGTCGTCGGGGATATGTCCATACGTCTCTTTTAAAAAAGCCGCAAACTCTTTCGAGTAGCGGGTTCCTGATTCGGTAACACTAATACGGTCGACAAATGTCTCTCCTGTTTCCTTGTTTCTCCATCTACGACGACGAAGTACAAGAATCACTTTATGGTCACGAATCGGAAAATCAGTTATGCGTACAGCATCCATAAAACCTTTGGATTCGTAGTCCTCAGATTTTTGGAGATAAGCATTCATACGCTCGTCTAGATAGATGGTCATACTCATTGAGTCAATATCAGACTCATCTGTTTCTATCTTGACGATATCGAAATTGTCCAGTATTTCTTTGGGAAGAACTATACGGGCTAATTGTTCAAGCATGTTCATAATGCAAAGATACAAAATACTATGAAACAAAAAAAACATCCACAGTACTTTTCCACTGAGCCATTAAAGGTATTGCTCAAAGAGGCAAATGTTCTATGGGATGGTTTTTCGGTTTTAAGCTTCACCTAATATGTAATGAAAAAGGAGAATTGCTTAACTTTATGATTACTCCTGGTGACATTGACGACCGTAAGCCCTTGGAATATAAAGCATTTGTCGATTTTATCTACGGCAAACTTGTTGGAGATAAGGGATATATAAGCAAGAATCTATTCGATAAACTTTTCGTTGATGGAATACAGCTTATTACGAAACTAAAAAGCAACATGAAAGGCTCTATTATGAAAATATCAGACAGGCTCTTGTTGAGAAAACGGGCTATCATTGAGACCGTAAACGATGAACTTAAGAATATCGCACAGGTGGAACATTCCAGACACAGATCTTTTGATAACTTCATTGTCAATACTCTTGGAGCTTTGGCTGCATATTGTTTCTTCCCTAAGAAACCAACAATTGCAGTCCAAAGGACTATAGATAGACAATTAACCTTATTCTAATTCGTCGAACTCACGTTATATTACGTTCCAGACATTAGTATTACG
This sequence comes from Prevotella merdae, assembly GCF_900290275.1. Taxonomy (GTDB): domain Bacteria; phylum Bacteroidota; class Bacteroidia; order Bacteroidales; family Bacteroidaceae; genus Prevotella; species Prevotella merdae. The sequence goes on along the minus strand of NZ_LT985326.1, from coordinate 181,396 downwards.
ATTGTAAATGGTAACATATTTGCATGCATCGTTAGTTGTAGCCCTGTGTCGTCACAATTAATCACTCCATATTCCGGATGAACCGTAAAATAGTTACCATCAGGCTCTTTTGACGCAGTGAAATCCTGTCAACTCATATTTACTAGTCTGTATAATATGTCTACCTATATAAGTATAAGACAGTATCACTAATTCAAGCATGCCTTTTCCAAAAATTAAACTATAACAAGTCATAATCAACAACATAGGAAATGGCCTCAGAAATGTTCAAGACGCCTAGTTTTTTGAAAATTGCCTGCTTATGTGATTTTATTGTTGCTTCTGATAGATGCATAAAAGATCCAATTTGCATAGCACTAAGACCTGTTGTAGATAGTGATAATATCCTTGATTCAATCTCTGTTAATTCTGTATTAGTAGAAATATCCCAACATCCGTTATTATATTGATAATGAAATTTAGAACGCTTCATCTTTATAATAGCATTTCCTGTGTTTGCTCTAGAAGGAAATGTAAAAGCACACAATGAAAGCCAAACATCCCCATTGACATCCAGAGCATAAGGCGTTATTGTTCTATGTAACAGAGTTTTATTGCCATTTATAAACATGCATAAATCAGTATGTAATATGCATTGTGTTTTTTGCTCATTGCTTAAAGTCTTCAGGAATGAGTAAAATGCACTATCTATTTCTCTAATTTCCTTTATTTGTACTTCTGAAAACATATTCTTGACACAATAGTCTATGTCTTTCACAACGTTGTCATTCGAGAAGGGAAAATCATCTGGAACATATGGTAGATAGCCGTCGTGATAGTCTATCAATAATATTCTATTACTCACAAGGCAATCCATAGCTTTTGCAGACTTAATATAAAATGGGAGAAGGTCGGCAGTTTGATCAGAGATACAGTCTGCGTAATTTATTGTTGTTATGAAGTTCACTCTTTTCATGGTGCAAAGTTAATAATAAAGAGCGAAATACAACAACAGTTTGATACTAAAGTATGAAAAATAAGAGAAAAACTTCACTTATTTACATAAAACTATGTACGTTTGCTAATTTTAATCTATCTTTGTAATCGTTAGGTATTAGTAACCCTCATACATAACCTGAGCACAACAGATATTGTGTCGTTTAAGTAGATTCGTGAAAACCTGCATTGTTATGTTCTTTTTCTAAATCATATCACTAATGAAAAAGGTAGTTTTTTATTTCGTGAGCTTGTTACTCGTTTTCGCGAGTGTTAGTTGCTCATCTGAGACAGAATCTGTTGTGGCAGAAGAATCTGAAAGTAATCAAGAAGCAGTGTCTCTCCTAAAAGAGGATATTGCAGCTATCAACAATGCGTATCTCCCACAGCAATCATCAAAGGGAGTACGACGTATGCCAAAATGGTTGCGATGGATTATCAGTGCGGCAGCAGATGCTGGCGGAACTTTGCTAAGTGGAGATCTTAGTACAGGTATAAGTGCGTCTACTTTAATTTGGAATGTTACAAAAGAAGAAAAGTCTGTAGCAACTGATAAAAATTTTAAAACCGAGAATATAGGCTATATAGAGCCAAATTCTTTGGGAGACATGCACAATAGAATAACAAGGGAATTGTATGAGAAATATGGCGATAAGGTAGATACCATGTCTATTCAAACTATAGTTGAACGTGTTGCAGAAGTAAGTCATAAATCGATTTCTAGCACAGAGAAGGAGAAAATGATACGTATGTTAACAGTTGTAAAGGATAATTTCGATACAAATTCGTCCATATCTGAAAATATCAATCGTCTAAAAACGTTAGCTGATACACAAGACAAGAAAGATGCTTTGGAAATTAGCGGAATGGTGCTGGATGGTTTGCAGTATGTAGAAGATGCAGATACTACCTATATAAAGCGTATTGACCGAACTATCACAGACTCAAATATAAATCCTAATTTAAAAAGGATGGTAAAAGATGGAGTGTCTGTTGCTAATGCGAGTGCCCTTCTTTGGAATGGAGATGCTGTACGATAATAACATTTGTGAACAACATTTACATATAATACATATAAAATGCCAGTAAGCCATCTTGATTGTTGTGAAATAATATATAGTCACATAGCAACACTTTTGTGTTTATTATTCATACAGGTGTCTTATTGGCATTATTATAAGCTTTAGTATTTGAATGTGTTACACATGAAGATTTTTGACTTTTTAAGTATCAAGCAGAATATAATTAATTATAGAAGATTTTCTCTGTTAACTCCCATTAATAATGAGAATTGACTAGTATACCTATAACGAAGTATTGTGATTGATACGTATAAAGATTTAACAAGATGCGAAAAATTATTCTAATATTCTTTATATCTGCGTTCCCTATACTGGCCTTTTGTCAGACCGGAAAGTTTAATCTTGGTATCTTTACTCAAGGCGGTGGTTTCAATAAAGAGTTTACGCCTTATGAGGTAGGATTCGTCTTAGACTATGAAGTCTTGAAACGCTTTTCTGTTGGTATACAAGCAGAACACAATATTTCATTATTCAAAGAAAATAATATCCAGTCATATGCAACAAATGAAGTAATTCAAGGTCGTATTGGTTATTCGGCATACCATAGTGCAGAAAGTGATTTGTCTGTTTTTCTTGGACTTGGATGCCCTGCAAAATGTCATAACGACTGGAACTATATGTTCTATGAGGCTGGCTTGAAGTTTAAGTTAATGGCATGTCACAAGCTCAAGCCATTTATTAGACTCTCTGTAAGAGAATATGATTCTCACACTAAAGACATAAAAAGTAATCTACGTCTAATGGGATCTCTCGGATGTGAAGTTACTCTTTAAGACAATATAATTATGGCTGGCAGCCGTATAGTTTTTATAATATGGACTATGCGGCCGCTTACTTTTTAAATTGTGTTCTACCCAGGTTGGAAGATTATTTGATCCTTAATTGGGATCAAATAATATTGTTGTGTTTTTAACAATCCAATATTATTGTTTATCTTTGCGTCATGAATAGAACTCAGCCCATAGATTACAAGTCCGTATTGTCCTTGTTTCTTCCCGCAGGACTCCTTGACTATTTCGACATAACAGAAGCTTCCAACATGGGAGATTATTTTATGTTGGTCTTAGTTGAGAAAGATATTGTGCCTGAAAACTTACAAGACCTTCCTTTAATTTCCAATGGTTTCCACAAGCCAATAACAGTTACAGACTTTCCCGTCCGTGACCATACCATGTATTTCAGAATAAAGCGACGCAGATGGCTTGACAAGTCTACCGGCAAGAGCTACAGTCGCGATTGGAATCTTGTTGCATCTGGAACCAGAATTACCGCTGAGTTCGGAGCTTTTTTAAAAGAATTACCTTGATACCCATGCAGTGAGCATCAAGAGTGTAGCAGAGTTTACGCATTTGAAGGCAAATGTCCTAAATGACTACTACAAGAACCATCTGAGTGGATTTCACTCCTGGAATCAGAAAAAACATTCAGAGGAGTTTACGCTTTATGCCTGCAATCTCGGTGAACATCTTGCCATAGACGAGTCTTCACTGAGCAATGGAGAATTGTACACAATTGTGACCAATAAGGACGGGCATGGAAGGAAGGGTACGCTGGTTGCAATGGTAAAGGGAGTGAAATCAGACTTTATAATCAAGAAGTTACAGCGTCTTCCTGTCGGCAAACGTGCAATGGTCAAGTCTGTTACTATGGACATGTCAAACTCTATGTATAAGATAGTACGTAAGTGTTTTCCCAATGCAGAGCAGATCGTTGACCGATTCCATGTGCAGAAACTTATGTATGATGCTCTTCAGGACTTACGTATAAAGCACCGTTGGGAAGTGATGGCGGAGGATAATCGCATGCGTGCTTTGTACAAGGAGAAAGGGCTTGAATACAAGCCTGAAATATTAAGCTGTGGAGACACTCTTAAGCAGCTTATGGTAAGATGCAGCAGGTTGCTTGTAAGAAAGCCGAATGACTGGACCGAATCACAGGCAGAAAGAGCCAAGGTTCTGTTCAGTCGATTTCCGGACATGAAAGAGTTTTATTATCTTGCTTTAAGATTGGGTAAGATATATTCGGATTACGATAACAAGGACGTGGCACGACCCAAACTCGCATTATGGTTTAATCAGGTTGAGCAATGGAACTGTGAAGAGTTTAATACAGTCATCAAGACGTTTCAAAACCATTATGACAGAATACTGAATTTCTTCAATGACAAAAGAACTAACGCCAGTGCAGAATCGTTTAACTGCAAGCTAAAAACATTCAGGGCTGAATTCAGAGGAGTGAATGATCTGAAGTTCTATCTTTATAGGGTAAAACAGTTGTTTGCATAAGAAATACAGATTGTTAAAAACACAACAATATTATATGAGCCCTTAATTGTGTTGAACAATAATAGAATAAAAAAAAGAGAATGTTAAACTAATAACATTCTCTTTTTTATAAATTTGGTAATCTGAGTGACTCCGGCAGGATTCAAACCTGCAACCTTCTGATCCGTAGTCAGATGCTCTATTCAGTTGAGCTACGGAGCCAAACCTTTGTGGCAATTAGGTGTATTTCTTAATTGCGAGTGCAAAGGTAGGTATTTATTTTGTAACAGCCAAATTTTTACCGAATTATTTATCTAAAAAGTTTTATTTTATATATATATTCGGTTAAATTGCTTATCTTTGCACCTTATTATATTATATATAGGGAGAAACTTATCAGAAATAAAGATATATACTTGTGAGCAATGAATGTAGATAAAGATATTTTTATGCGTGCCGAGTTGCTTCTTGGCAGCGATGTGATGGAGCAGATCGCATCCAAGCGTGTAATTGTTTTTGGTGTTGGAGGTGTGGGCAGTTGGTGTGTAGAGTGTCTGGTGCGTTCGGGCATACGTAGGCTAACAATAGTAGACTGCGACAAAGTATGCGCAAGTAATGTAAACCGCCAGCTTATGGCCACTACCAAGACCATAGGTCGTGCCAAGGTTGAGGCCTTAAAAGAGCGTTTGCTTGAGATAAATCCCAATTGTGAGATAACGGCTTTGCAGAAGATGTATAGTGAGGAAACGCACGAGGAGTTTGGGCTCGACCAATACGATTACATTATCGACTGCATAGACTCGCTCAAGGATAAGGTGTCGCTCATAATGCGTGCATGCGAAACACATGCTGTGTTGTTCTCGTCAATGGGTGCCGCACTTAAGATGGACCCTACTAAGATTCAAGTAGCCGAGTTTTGGAAGGTTCGCGGATGTCCTTTAGGTTCTGCTTTGCGCAAACGCATGAAGAAGTCAGGGCTCAAGCCTGCCCATAAGTTCAAGTGTGTATATAGTGAGGAACTGCTTGAGAATAGAGGCAGCAATCCTAATAGCGAAACCAACCTGATAGTGAAGGCTCAAATCAATGGATCGATGGCCCATATTACGTCGATATTCGGTTTGACAATAGCAGGATTGGTGCTCAACGACATTTACCGCAAGGTTGTAAACGAAGAAAATATTGAAAAAGTGGAGTCATAACACAACAAAAAACCTTTTTGTTGGTTATATATATAATGTATAACAGTCAGAAAATCTAATTGTGCAATAATTCAAACAAAAAATATGAAAAAGCTTTTAATATATCTTATGTTCCTTATGCTGTTGCCGGTGGCTGGCATGGCACAGTCGATGAGCGACGACCAGGTTATGTCGTACATTGCCAAGGAGCATACTGCGGGCAAAGACAATGCCCAGATTGTAACACAGCTTATGCAGCGAGGAGTGAATATTCAGCAAATACGTCGTGTACGCGACAAGTATCAGAAACAGATGTCGCAAAATACATCACACTCGTATGGCAGTGCTGGCGACCCTACAGGCTCGTCTCGTATGCGCACTAACAATGGCAAGAAACGTACATCTGGCAATGAAAGTGCAGGTAGCAACTCTGATTTATCCGCATATTCTAATTATCGTATAAGCAACGATAGAGATAGTTCGGACAAGGAAGATGAAGTTTTGGAATATCGCGATGAATTGGGCAAGATGATTCCCGATACGGCTGCCATTGTAAAGCAGTATTATGACAATAAGAATACTAAGGTACACAAGGTGTTTGGTCGTGACATCTTCAATAACAAGGAACTCTCTTTTGAGCCTAACATGAATATTGCCACACCGCAAAACTATCGCCTTGGTCCTGGCGATGCTGTTATAATCGACATATATGGAGCTTCGCAAAAATCGGAGCAATGCACCGTGTCGCCTGATGGTGATATTGTTATAGAGGGGTATGGTCCAGTGGCTGTTAGCGGTCTTACTGTTGCACAGGCTAATGCTCGTTTGCGCTCTACACTTGGTAGCCGCTATTCAAGCAGCCGCATAAAGCTTACTGTTGGTCAGACACGCACCATTATGGTAAATGTAATGGGCGAGGTGAAGTTGCCTGGAACATACACCCTTTCGGCTTTTGCCACCGTGTTTCATGCCCTTTATATGGCAGGGGGCACCAACGATATAGGTACATTACGTAATATTAAGGTGTATCGCAACAACCGCCTGGTAACTGTGGTCGATATATACGACTACATACTCAACGGCAAACTTACTGGCAATGTGCGTCTTGCCGACAACGACGTTATTGTTGTTGGTCCTTACGACTGCCTTGTAAATATATCTGGCAAGGTTAAGCGTCCTATGTTCTACGAGATGAAGAAGAACGAGTCGGTGGCTTCTTTGCTTAAGTATTCTGGATCATTCACGGGCGATGCCTATAACAAGGCTGTGCGTGTAAACCGCAAGACAGGCAAGGAATATGCTGTGTTTAATGTAGGCGAGTTCGACTTTGCTAATTTCCACATAGCCGATGGTGACTCGGTAATGGTAGACTCTATCATACCACGTTATGCCAATACCGTTGAGGTTAAGGGTGCTGTGTTCCGTCCTGGTATGTACAATCTTGGCGAGCAGGTCAATAGTGTTCGCTCACTTATCGAGCATGCCGAAGGAACAACCGAGATGGCGTTTACCAATCGTGCCGTGTTACATAGAATGAAGGAAGACCGCACGCTTAAGGTTATCAGTGTGGACTTGGTTGGCATTATGAATGGTACTACCCCCGACATTCCGTTGCAAGAGAACGATGTGTTGTTTGTGCCTACCAAGACAGAGAATATAGAGCAGCGCACCATCACCATTAGAGGCGAGGTACAATTCCCTGGTGTATACAAGTATGCCGACAACGAGACCATTGAGGACTTTGTGCTTCAGGCAGGAGGTCTTACTGATAAGGCATCTACCGTAAATGTAAGTGTTAGTCGTCGTGTTACCGATCCCAAGGCATTGGCTCCCGACAGCGTTATAGCCAAGTTGTATACGCTGTCCTTAAAGGATGGATTTGTGGTTGATGGTGAGCCAGGATTCACACTAATGCCGTTTGATGAGGTGTATATACGCAAGAGTCCGGCATATATGGAGCAGAAGAATGTGTCGGTAGAGGGCGAGGTGATGTTTGCCGGAACCTACACTCTGTCGGCAAACAATACTCGTTTGAGCGACTTGTATAGAAAGTCTGGTGGTACTAACGGACTTGGTTATATACGTGGTGCACGACTTATGCGCCGTGCCACTGAGGCTGAAAAGCAGCGTATGCGTACCGCATTGCAGATGGAGATGGAGCAGCAACAGAAGAACATATTACAGCTTGCCGCAAGCAGCAATGGTGCCAATCTGCAACAGGCAGCCGAAGGTGCCAAGAATGCTAACTTGTCCAAGTTTAATGTTCCAGACGAATATCCAGTAGGTATCGACCTTGAGCTTGCTATCAAGAATCCTGGTGGCGATGCTGATATGGTGTTGCGCGAAGGTGACCGTCTTATCGTACCGCAGTACAACGGAACTGTTAAGGTTAATGGTGCCGTGATGTATGCCAATACAGTGGCATTCGAGAAGGGCAAGCGTGCAAGCTATTACATCGACCAAGCTGGTGGTTATGCAGGTGATGCGGTAAAGAGCCGTGCATATATTATATATATGAATGGCAAGGTGGCTAAGTTGAGCCATGGTGCCAAGGTGCAGCCGGGTTGCGAGATTGTGATTCCTGCCAAGCTAAAGCGCAAGATGACTGTAGCAGAGACCATGAGTTTGGGTTCAAGCTTGTCGTCTATTGCTGCGATGATTGCCACTATATCGAATATGACAAAATAAGGCACACGTCAATTTTTACTATTCAAAACGTAGTAGGAGGCTATGGCTTTAGAGCCGTAGTCTCCTATATTTATAAATGCAATGGTTATGAAACATAGAACAGGTATCTTTGCGAAGACTAAAACGATGATGCTTATGAGTATTAGAGTCTTCCTGGGACTTATGTTGTTTGTTGGTCTTGTCAGTGGTAAGCCTGCCGACAAGCCGTTGGTGTTGAAGGGTAGTGTAGTAGATGATGAGGGCAAGGGTATTGCCGGAGTTGTGGTGAACAATGGACGTGAGTTCTGCCGAACCGACCGTAATGGTATGTGGCAACTTGCTACCGATACGGCGGTAAGCAAGTTTGTATCCATATCTACACCTTGCGAGTATGTACTGCCGCAGACTGATGGTATAGCATGTGGATATTATATGCCAGTGGCCAAGGTAATTGAGGAGGGACGTAAGGCAAGCTTTGTGCTGCATCGCCGCGACTCTGTATCCAACCGCTTTCACTATATAGCCATAAGCGACCCTCAGATACTTAATGCGCACGATATGAAACGCTGGCGTCAGGAGACGGTTACAAGTATAATGCACACGGCATCCAACTTGCGCAAGACGGGAGATGTGATTGGCATGACGTTGGGTGATGTGGTGTTCGACAACATGAAGTTGTATGCACAGTACAAGCAGTCGATAAAGAATAGTCGAATGACCTTCTTCCAATGCATAGGCAACCACGACTTTCAGAAGGCATACGCCGACCTTCACAACTCGCAACTTGGTGCACCGCATTATGCCGAACAGATGTTCGGTGAGTTTTTTGGTCCGACGTGCTATTCGTTCAATATAGGCAAGTGCCATGTTGTTACTATAAAGAATATCAACTATCGTGGTTCGTGCAAGTATGAGGAGGAGATAACCGAGGAGGACTTGCGCTGGCTTGAGCGCGACCTTAGTTATGTGCCCAAGGATGTAATGATAATTCTCAATATGCATGCGCCTGCATGGAACTCCATGGAAACTATCGACAATATACTCAATGCACAGCGTCTTGCTGAAATATTAGAGCCTTACGAGGCGCATGTCTTTGCCGGACACACCCATTTCTTCGAGAATGTGGAGGTAACGCCACGTCTTTATCAGCACAATATAGCAGCTGCCTGTGGTGCATGGTGGACAAGCAATCTAAATCGCGATGGTGCTCCTAACGGTTATATGGTTGCAACAATAGATGGCACATCGATGAAGTGGCAGTATAAAGCTACCAACTCTAAGTCGGTATTACAAATGCGAGTATACAAGCCAGGCGAGTTTCGCACGCAAAAGAATTATGTGGTTGCTAATGTATGGGAGTGGGACCCCCATTGTCGTGTAGTGTGGTATGAGGATGGAAAGTACAAGGGACGTATGCAGCAGTTTACAGACAACGACGAGGCTTTCTTGCTGACCAAACCTCTTAAGCATCAGCTTGCCAAGACACGTCACCTCTTCCGTGCCCGTCCTTCGTCTAAGAAGTATCGCACAATAAAGGTTATCTTTATTAATAGGTTCAACCAAACCTATACTTATACTATCGTTAACAGAAACAACCGTCCGTTCTTGCTGGAGTAAAACTGTTCTACTTTTTAGCAAGGTGTACTGCCTAGGTAATAGTGGTAAAGTGTCAGTTGTTAAGTTATTGCGTAAATAAGCAATAGCTTAACAACTGACATTTCTGTTAGTCTACATTTGTAAATGTCAAAATATTATTGTAGTTTTGCACTCGCATTATTTTGTAAAAATTTCAAATTACGTAATTCGACAAATGGAAAATAAAAAAACATACACTTACGACGAGGCTTTCAACGCCTCGTTACAGTATTTCGCTGGCGACGAACTTGCTGCACGCGTATGGGTGAACAAGTATGCCATGAAGGATAGCTTCGGCAATATATACGAGAGTTCGCCTGAAGACATGCACTGGCGTATAGCCCGCGAGATAGCGCGTATTGAAAAGAAATACGCCAATCCGATGACCGAGCAAGAGGTGTTCAATTTGCTCGACCACTTCCGCTACATTGTTCCGGCTGGCAGCCCAATGACTGGTATAGGCAATAGTCATCAGGTGGCATCGCTTAGCAATTGCTTTGTGATAGGTGTTGAGGGAGATGGTGACTCGTATGGAGCTATCATGCGACTTGACGAGGAGCAAGTGCAGCTTATGAAACGTCGTGGTGGAGTAGGACACGACTTATCACAGATTCGCCCGAAAGGTTCGCCTGTTAACAACTCGGCACTTACCTCTACCGGACTTGTACCTTTTATGGAGCGTTATAGCAATTCTACACGCGAGGTTGCTCAAGATGGTCGTCGTGGCGCATTGATGCTCTCTGTAAGCATAAAGCATCCTGAAAGCGAGGCTTTTATCGATGCCAAGATGACAGAGGGAAAGGTTACCGGCGCCAACGTTAGCGTAAAGATAGACGATGAGTTTATGCAGGCTGTCGTTGACGATAAGCCATACATACAGAAGTTTCCTATCGACTCAGACAAGCCGTTGATGTCGCAGGAGATATCTGCCAAGCAGTTGTGGAAGAAGATTGTGCACAATGCATGGAAGAGTGCAGAGCCTGGCGTTCTGTTCTGGGATACAATTCTGCGCGAAAGTATTCCCGACTGCTATGCCGACCTTGGCTTCCGTACAGTTAGCACCAATCCTTGTGGCGAGATACCGCTCTGCCCTTACGACTCATGCCGTCTGCTCTCTGTAAATCTCTACTCTTACGTGGAGAATCCATTTACGCCTGAGGCAAGCTTCAACTTCAATCTCTTCCGCGAGCATGTAGCTAAGGCACAGCGCATGATGGACGATATCATCGACCTGGAACTTGAGAAGATTGACCTCATAATGGATAAGATAAAGCACGACCCACAGTGCGACGACATCAAGCATGCCGAATATCATCTATGGGAGAAGATAAAAGACAAGAGTTCAAAGGGTCGTCGCACAGGTGTAGGCATAACAGCCGAAGGCGACATGATTGCTGCTATGGGCTTGCGCTATGGCACACAGCAGGCAACCGACTTTAGTGTTGAGGTGCATCGCACATTGGCTCTTTCGGCCTATCGCTCATCTGTAACAATGGCACAAGAGCGTGGAGCCTTTAGCATATTTGATGCCCAGCGCGAGAAGAACAATCCATTCTTGTTGCGTATAAAGGAAGCCGATGAACAGCTCTACAACGATATCATGACCTACGGACGCCGCAATATTGCATGTCTTACCATTGCTCCTACCGGTACTACATCGCTTATGACGCAGACTACAAGTGGTATTGAACCTGTATTTATGCCCGTATACAAGCGCCGCCGCAAGGTAAATCCAGGCGACCCTGAGGTGCATGTCGACTTTGTGGACGAAGTAGGCGACTCGTTTGAGGAATATATTGTATATCACAAAAAGTTCCTTGAATGGATGCGCATCAACGGCATTGATACCGATAAACGATATACTCAGGAAGAGATTGACCAGCTTGTGGCACGTTCGCCATACTATAAGGCAACAGCCAATGATGTAGACTGGTTGATGAAGGTGCGTATGCAGGGAGCCATACAGAAGTGGGTCGACCATTCTATCAGCGTAACCGTAAACCTACCAAATGATGTAGACGAGGATCTTGTAGACCGTCTCTATGTTGAGGCTTGGCGTTCTGGTTGCAAGGGATGCACTATATATCGCGATGGCAGTCGTTCGGGTGTACTTGTTTCTGCATCTAAGAAGGACAAGAAGAAGACCTCGGCTCCTGCCGTTAAGGAAAAGCATGTTGTTCAGGTAGATGGACGTGTTGTTACCGAGACTCGTCCTAAGGAACTTGAGTGTGATGTTGTGCGTTTCCAAAACAATAAGGAGAAATGGGTGGCATTTATAGGTTTGCTCGATGGCTATCCATACGAGATTTTTACTGGTTTGCAAGACGACGAGGAAGGCATTGCATTGCCTAAGACAGTTACCAAAGGTCGCATCATCAAGCAGACTGGACCTGATGGCAAGAAGCGTTACGATTTCCAGTTCGAGAACAAGCGTGGCTATAAGACTACGGTTGAAGGTCTGTCAGAGAAGTTCAACCCTGAGTATTGGAATTATGCTAAGTTAATCTCCGGCGTATTGCGTTATCGTATGCCAATCGACCACGTTATTAAGTTGGTTGGTTCGCTTCAGCTTAAGGACGAAAGTATCAATACCTGGAAGAATGGTGTTGAACGCGCCCTAAAGAAATATGTTGTCGATGGTACCGAAGTCAAGGGACAGGTTTGCCCAGTATGCGGACAGGAGACTCTTGTATACCAGGAGGGTTGCCTTATCTGCAAGAACTGCGGCACGTCGCGCTGCGGATAAAGTCATGTTTATTTTTAGTGTCTACAGCTTACCCCAAGCCGACACTGCTCTATATAATGCGGACACCGCAAACCAGACAATATTGGTTGTTTGGTTTGCGGTGTCCGTGTTTTTTATACTCGTATCACTTGCTCCAAGCGGTGTATACACAAAAAGCATAACTTTTACCTGCTCATTTATTTTGCATTACCGATTTTATTCATTAGATTTGCAGTATGGAACACGTAAAGATTGCTTTTATAGGATTCGGCTACCGTGGCAAACAACTGTTTAAGCTAATGAGTGGCATCGATTTCTACAATATAGTGGCGATTGCCGATAAGTGCGCTATACAGTATCCGCACAACGTTGCTTTCTATCAAGGCAGCGATGCCTACGTGCGTATGATAGACGAGCATCGACCCGACCTTGTGGTTGTCACATCGCCGTGGCATCTGCATGTAGAGCAGTCTATGGCATGTGTTGAGCGTGATTGCGATGTGGCGTTGGAGATAAAGGGAGGCTTGGCAATGGGCGAGTACGACCCTCTTATACGCCTTGCACACCAAAAAGGACGCAAGATATATCCTATGGAGAACACGCTGTTTATGCGTGAGATTCTTGCCGTTAAACGCATGGCCGACGAAGGCGTGTTGGGCGACATTATATATATGCGTGGCGGCTATCGTCACGATTTGCGCAATATAATGCTCGACGACCACGGTAATCTCGGTGGACGCATTGGTACAGAGAGTGTATGGCGTAGCCGATTCTATACTAGTAGGAATGGCGACCTATATCCCACGCACGGACTTGCCCCGCTTTGCCTTATACTTGGTGTTGGCAAGCGCGACCGACTTGTTGCTCTGACGTCGTTTGCAACCAAGGCTGTTGGTATGCGACAGCGTATGATCGAGCTTGGCAATGGCGATAGCCCCGATGCCGCAAACATATGCCTTGGCGATGTCGTGTCTACACAGATAGAGACCCAATGCGGATCGCTTATATCCTTAACCCACGATACTTCGCTGCCACGTCCACGCAGTTTGGACTTTGAGGTACAAGGCACACGTGGTGTATGGGATGGAGTTAACCGTCGCATATATATCGAGGGCTTGAGCAAGCACGAAACGTGGGAGGACGATGCCCCTTACATAGCCCGTTACGAAAGCGCTTACTGGCAAAGATGGGGCACTGAGGCCATTGTGCAAGATTGCCACCACAAGGGTATGGACTATGTTATGCTGCGTGCTATCGAGGACGACATGCTTGGCAACAGCATATTTCCTGCCTCTATTGACGACCTCGCGCTGTGGACATCCATATCGGTACTGTCTGAGCAATCGATAAAAGAGCAAAGAAGAATTGAAATGAAATAGTAGAACCTTTAAAAATCAGGAGCCATTATGAACCAGAAAGTTATTGTGTCAGGAAATCTCGAGCGCGACCTCGTTAATGCTATAGCCGAATGCGAGCACGACAAGATATTTATTCTTACCGACCAGACCACACACGACATGTGTCTTCCAAAGCTTCAGAACTTTCTCTGCCTTAAAGGGGCACAGTCTATAGTGATAAAGGCAGGCGATACTAACAAGACACTCGACTCGCTTGCCGAGGTATGGACGGCTCTTAGCCAGGGTGGCGCAACACGCCATTCGCTGATGATTAACCTTGGTGGCGGCATGGTTACCGACCTTGGTGGCTTTGCGGCATCTACCTTCAAGCGTGGCATCGACTTTATAAATATCCCTACCACGTTGCTTGCCATGGTCGACGCATCGGTGGGAGGAAAGACTGGCATCAACTTTGGCGGACTGAAGAACGAGATTGGTGTGTTCTCCGACAGCAAGTTTGTCATCATCAACACACAATTTCTTGATACTCTAGACCACGACAACATCTGCTCGGGCTATGCCGAGATGTTGAAGCATGGTCTTATCTCGGACAATAAACATTGGGCAGAGCTTGTGGGCTTCAACCTTGCCCAGCCCGACCTTGCCCAGTTGCAGCGTATGGTAGCCGAATCTATAAAGGTCAAGGAGCGTATTGTTACCGAAGATCCTCATGAGCACGGCATACGAAAAGCATTAAACTTAGGCCATACTGTGGGCCATGCACTCGAGTCGTTTGCCATGAAACACGGTCGTCCCGTATTGCATGGATATGCCGTGGCTTACGGTATGGTGTGCGAGTTGTATCTTAGTGCGCGCAAGACAGGCTTCCCTACCGACAAGATGCATCAGACGGTGAGGTTCATTCTCGACCATTATGATCGTCTGCCTTATACATGCGACGACTATCCCGAACTGCTCGAACTGATGCGTCACGACAAGAAGAACACGTCGGGCATTATCAATTTCACGCTGCTCGGAGGTATTGGCGACATCCGCATCAACCAGACTGCAACTAAAGAAGAGATAGAAGAAGCTCTCGACTTTTTAAGAGAAGCATAACAATAAATCAACAACTATGGATATAGAAAGAATTAAAGAGATACGACTGAAGCAAGACGGACTGTCGAAGACTCTCGGTATGGAGTTTCTCTCTACCGACGATCCCGACACTTGCCAGGCCAAAATGAAGGTTGACGAGCGCAATCGTCAGGTGTTCGGATTCCTTAGTGGTGGTGCCACACTTGCACTTGCCGAGAACTTGACTGGTGTGGGTTCTATGGCTTTATGTCCTAATAAAATATGTGTGGGGGTAAATGTAAGTGGCAGTCATGTCAAGGCTGTGCTCGAAGGCGACACCGTTACCGCCACTGCACGCATACTGCATAAGGGCAAGACATTGCACCAGTGGCATGTGGAAATTTGCAATGAAGAGGGCGAACTTATTTCGTCGGTTGAGGTTACAAACTTTGTAATGAACCCGTCAAAATGAGTTTCGTATACTTCCGACTGCCACATACAACGCAAGTCTACCGCAATCGACTCAACAATGAGCCTGAAGAAATAGCGTCGCTCGCCGAACTCAACGGGCGGCGCGGTTTTGTTATTGCCCCTTTCGATACATCTGCCCAGTGTCCTATATTGCTTCTTGATGCCGAATGGGAGCCCGTTGACATTGCCGACGATTGCAAGCAGGAGGCTCATCTAATTGATGCCGACTACGAGGCTGAGCGCGACAGATATGCCATCGACTTTGAGAACTTTCATGCTCAGTTGCGTGATGGAACGTTCCAGAAGATTGTTTTGGCACGAAGTGCACGCCTAAAGGCCACTGAGCACATACCGGCATTGTCGCTCTTTGCACGTGCCTGCAATAAGTATCCTCGATTGTTCGTGGCCTTGTTCAGCACAAAGCGTAGCGGCACATGGCTTATTGCTACACCCGAGATTCTTGTAAGCGGCAAGTGTGGCAACATGCAAACAATGGCGTTGGCAGGTACTATGCGCTTGAGTGGCAGCCAATTGGGGTTTGACGTTTCGGGCAGTGGCATAGGCAAGGACGATATCCACTGGAGCACTAAGAATATTCAGGAACAACGCTATGTCGAGACCTACATCACCGAGTGTATAGAGCACTACACTTCCGACTTCTCGGTATTTGGTCCCTACACCTCGCGGGCCGGCGACCTTGTGCATCTTAGGTCGGACATAAGCTTCTGTCTTAACGACACAGCCCATATAGGCAACTTACTTAATGCTCTTCATCCTACGCCTGCTGTATGCGGTATGCCCAAGGCCGATACACGCGACTTTATTACACACAACGAGTCGGCTCCGCGCGATTATTATAGCGGATTTGCCGGAACACTTGACCCCGACGGCGACACCAACTTGTTTGTTACGTTGCGCTGTATGAAGATAGACGGGCAAGACAATACCCAGTCTGACCAATACACATTATATGCTGGTGGCGGATTGCTTAAGGACAGCACGTGCCAGTCGGAATGGGAGGAGACGGAAGCCAAGATGAATACTATGCGACAGACTTTCAAACTTTGAATCAATATATGTTCAGCAATAAAGATAATATCAACATACTAACATCCCTGCTTATAGAATATGGGGTTAGCGACGCTGTGGTGTGCCCAGGCAGTCGCAACGCTCCTATTGTACATAATCTTAGCCAGTGCCAGTCTATCCGATGCCATCCCATAACAGACGAAAGGTCGGCTGGCTTTTATGCTTTGGGCATAGCCCAAGCAACGCAACGTCCTACCGTAGTGTGTGTTACATCGGGTACTGCTTTGCTAAATCTGGCTCCTGCTGTTGCCGAGGCTTATTATCAGCATGTACCTCTTGTAGTGGTGTCTGCCGACCGCCCATCTCAGTGGATAAACCAACTTGATGGTCAGACTCTTCCACAACCAGATGCTCTTGGACGTTTTGTACGCAAGGCGGTGTCGTTGCCTGAGCCTCACATCATGTCTGATATTGATGACGGGCTAAACACGTCTGATAGTGATAAGCGTTGGGAGGAAGAGTGTTGGATGTGTCGTCGTTTGGCAAACGAGGCACTTCATAGTGCCACTTGTCGTCAGTCGGCTCCAGTACACATTAACGTGCCTATCACCGAACCGTTGTTTACGTTTGATGTGGCAGAGCTGCCTGTTGCCAAGCGGTTCCGACTTATGGAGAAAGTGAATCTCCTTAATCAGCAACGCCAATTGTTCGAACGCTTCTTTGGTGCCAACCGTCCTATGATTGTAATAGGACAGTTGGCTTATGGCATTATTAGTCCAGAGACAATACGCTCGCTGTCACAGCACTATGTGGTTATGGCCGAACCGCTGTCTAATCTCTATTATCAGACCATACACTTTGATGAGGCTGTTAGGGTGGTTGATGGTCTTGGACAAGACCAAAGTGCCAAGTATGCTCCCGACTACATCATATATATTGGCGACACTCTTGTTAGTAAACCCACACGTCGCTGGCTGCGTTCCACCAAAGCCGCATCGTGCTTCATCACTCCTGATGCTCTCGACCTTCACGACCCAATAATGACTCTTGAGGATATTGTGGAATGTCAGCTTGAGGATGTAGATCTGCTCTTGTCAAGCTTCTGCGATATATACGACAATCCCGAGGACTTTGAGGACGACGAGGATATTATGGCGCACGAGGATAGTAGACATGCTTTCTACTTGCTGTGGCAACAATTGCTCGACAATTGTGCCGAGCATGCCGAGGCTTACGAGCCTGCCTTCTCGCAAATGGCTACGGTGAAGTATTTTGAGGAGCAACTTGCCGACCTTGATACTGATATCTGCGTTCATTATGCCAATAGTTCGGCTGTGCGGCTTGCATGTATATATGCCCAGCATTATGTATGGTGCAACCGTGGTGTAAATGGCATAGAGGGATCGCTATCTACTGCGGCTGGTTTCTCGCTTGCTACCGATGCTCTGACGGTTTGTGTTATTGGCGATCTCAGCTTCTTCTACGATCAGAATGCTTTGTGGAACAGCTGTATCGGAGGTAATCTGCGCATTGTTCTGCTTAACAATAACGGCGGAGGTATATTCAGACAGCTTAAGGGGCTGGACAAGAGTCCGGTAGCAAACTCTTTTGTGTCGGCTCATCATGAGACAACAGCACAAGGCATATGTACACAGAACGACATTGGATACATATCGGCCAAGGACATGAACGAGATGCAAATAGGTATCGTCACGCTGTTGACAAGAGAGACAGATAGACCGATGCTGCTTGAGGTGTTCACGGATGCCGAGGAGGACATGAAGGCCATGGCGAACTACTTTGCTTCGTTGACATAAGGCCATGTTTTTGTTTTAAAGACATAAGGACATGAGGACATGTTTTTTGTTTTAAGACATAAGAACATAAGAACATGTTTTTTGTTTTAAGACATAAGGACATGAGGACATGTTTTTTGTTTTAAGACATAAGAACATAAGGACATGTTTTTGTTTTAAGACATAAGGATATGAGGACATGTTTTTTGTTTTAAGACATAAGAACATAAGGACATGTTTTTGTTTTAAAGACATAAGAACATGTTTTTTGTTTTTAAAGACATAAGAACATGTTTTAAGACATAGAATTATAATAACAAAAACCTGTTCTTATGTTCTTATGTCTTATAAAAACTGTTCTTCTGTCTTCAAAAGATGTTCACGTGTCTAACAAAAAATGGGAGTTTATTATATATAAAAAATGGAATACTATGGATATAAATAAGCTTGTAAAAGAAGTGATAGATTGTGCTTATAAGGTAAGGATGGAGCTTGCACCTGGTTATCTGGAGTCTGTCTATAAAAACGCAATGTTGGTGGAATTAAAATTACGTGGACTAAAATATGAAACGGAGAAGCTGATAAAGGTGAATTATAAAGGTTTTGTTGTTGGTGACTTTAAAGCTGATATTGTCGTGGAGGACTGTCTTATACTTGAGCTTAAGTCTGTACAGTGTCTTCAAACTGTTCATTCTGTTCAGCTCGTCAATTATCTTGTGGCAACTGGCATTGATGATGGACTTTTGATTAACTTTGGAAGTGAGAAAATAGAAATAAAACATAAATACAGAACTTATACACCACAATTCAAATGACCAAATCCGAATGTTGGACATGAGGACATGTTTTGAAGACATAAGAACATAAGGACATGTTTTTTGTTTTTAAGACATAAGGACATAAGGACATGTTTTTTGTTTTTAAGACATAAGAACATGAGGACATGTTTTTTGTTTTAAGACATAAGGACATGAGGACATGTTTTTTGTTTTAAAGACATAAGAACATAAGGACATGTCTTTTGTTTTAAAGACATAAGAATATGTTTTAAGACATAGAATTTTAAGAATAAAAACCTGTTCTTATGTTCTTATGTCTTTAAAAAAAATCTGTTCTTTTGTCTTCAAAAAAACTGTTCTTCTGTCTTAAAAACAAGTTCTTCTGTATAAAAATGTAGAATATAAATATCAATAAATACGTCAAAATATGGAAAAAAGAAAATGGTCTCCCGTACAGGGATTTGACTTTAAGGAAATCCTCTTCGAGGAGTACAACGGCATTGCCAAGATTACCATTAACCGTCCGCGTTACCGCAACGCCTTCACTCCTCGTACCACATGGGAGATGTCGCAGGCTTTTGCATGGTGTCGCGAAGCACAGCACATAAGTGTAGTGATACTTACTGGTGCAGGCGACAAAGCATTCTGTTCGGGAGGCGACATGCATGTAAAGGGCAGAGGCGGATATGTAGGCGACGATGGCGTGCCACGTCTTAATGTGCTCGATGTACAGAAGCAGATACGCTCACTGCCCAAGCCTGTCATTGCCATGGTTAATGGCTATGCCATTGGAGGTGGTCATGTGCTGCATCTGATGTGCGATCTTACCATTGCCAGCGAAAATGCCATCTTCGGGCAGACAGGTCCTAAGGTTGGCTCGTTTGATGCAGGTTTCGGCGCAAGCTATCTTGCCCGCATCGTAGGACAGAAGAAGGCACGCGAGATATGGTTCCTTTGTCGTCAGTATTCTGCTGCCGAGGCAGAGCGCATGGGAATGGTAAACAAGGTCGTTCCATTCGACCAACTTGAGGATACATGCGTAGAGTGGGCCGAGATAATGATGGAACGCTCGCCACTCGCACTACGTATGATTAAGGCAGGACTTAATGCCGAACTCGACGGACAGGCTGGTATTCAGGAACTTGCAGGCGATGCCACAATGCTGTATTATATGCTCGACGAGGCACAGGAGGGTGGACGCGCTTTCCTCGAGAAGCGCAAGCCCGACTTCAGCAAATATCCTAAGTTGCCGTAATAGGCAATATACAAGTCAGGGTGTCTTACCCTGATTTTTCAACATGTTTGATGCTATCCCAAAGTATATTATATTAAATGGTCAAAGAATATATATTAAATGGTCAGAGAATATATATTAAATTGGCATTTAATATAATATACTTTGGGAAGCTAATCTGCCAAGGGACTCATCACATAAAGAAAAGTAATTAAAGACATGGCAGTTTGAGGAAATAATCGTAAATTAGCACTTGAAAACCAAAGCAAAGGAATTATGGTAGAGATAAACGATAGAAAATTGCCTGTAGGCATCCAGTCTTTTGAGGAAATCAGAAAGCAAGGATGCCTGTATGTTGACAAGACAGATATTATTTGGCAACTTGCCAACAGGGGGAAAAAGTATAATTACCTAAGCCGCCCACGCCGCTTTGGCAAGTCAGTGCTGGTAGATACACTCGAATCCTACTTCTTGGGAAAGAAGGAACTGTTCGCGGGATTGAAGATAATGCAGCTGGAGACAGAATGGGTGAAGCGTCCTGTCATAAGGCTGGATATGAGTCGTGCAGGAGCAGAGCCTGAAACATTGCGCTCTTATCTTGATAATGCTTTCAGACAATATGAAAAAGAATATTCATTGATTCCTAATCCTACAGATAGTCTTACCGACCGCTTCAATGCCATAATTGTTGGTTCGTATGAGCAAACCGGACATCAGGTTGCCATTCTCATCGATGAATACGACTCTCCATTGCAGCATTCTTGGAAGACTCCTCATCACGAAGCATGCACCTCTATCTATCGTGAGGTTTTTGCCATTCTCAAGGCAGATGACAAATACGAAAAGTTTGTCTTTATCACCGGCATCACCAAGTTTACGCAAATCTCTCTCTTCTCTGTGCTAAATAATCTGAGCAACATCAGTTTTGACCCTGAGTATGCAGCCATCTGCGGTATAACGAAGGAAGAAGTGCTCCGAGATTTCAAACCCGAAATCAGCAGATTGGCATCAAGAAATGGATGGACTACAGATGAAGCCGTAGCACAGTTGACTGCCTATTACGACGGCTATCATTTCTGTTATGAGAATATGGTGGATATATTCAATCCGTTCAGTCTTATCAATGCCCTCGCTGATTCCAAACTTAAGAACTACTGGGCGTCGTCGGGCGCAACCTCTTTGCTTCCAAAGTTTGTGGATGATATAGAAATAAGACTGAAAGATTTTGATAATTGTCCGATAGATAGCGACACCATAGAGACTTCAGATGTAACCGGTGGCGGAGCGGAACTATTTCTTTATCAGTCTGGTTATCTTACGATAAAGGGGTATATCGAAGGGATTTATTTGCTTGGCATTCCAAACTATGAAGTTCGAAAGGCTCTATATAAGATAGTATTGCCAGCCTTGACATTGCAAACGAATGCACAAGTAATATCAACCCAAAATATGTTGTTGTATTCCCTAAAGCTTGGTAATCTGCCCGAAGCCATGAAATGCTTGAAGGCTCTTATAGCTGATGTGCCTTACAGTAACAAGAAGCTTGCCAGCATGGATATGGAGGAGCGCTACCGCCTTATTATGAGCACCATATTCAATGCCATCGGTTGCCGTGTTGAAGTAGAAAAGATGATAGCTACGGGTAGGATAGATATGGTGGTAGAAACCACCAACTTCGTTTATGTTCTCGAACTGAAGCTTAGCAATAACGGTGGCATAGATGCTGCCACAGAACAGATTAGAGCAAAGCAATATGCCGAACCTTTCAAGGCAGACAAGCGAAAGGTGATAGCCCTTGCCATTGAATTGGATGATAAGGGAAAGGGATTGGTTGATTGGAAGGAAGTGTAAAGAAATACAGCCAACTGAGGAAACAGTAGGAGGGTATGGCATCCTTGCCATACCCACTAAATAAATCAGCTTGGCAATCATGGCAGAGAGGATATGGCAGGGATGCCATATCCTCCTACATTTAGTCTGCATAGATGCAGTCTTCTTCTATATACTCGTCTAAATTTCTGTAATCATCTTCCGTAGCCTTTATGATATAAGAACCAGCGAGTATAGCCTGTATCTCCATTTGTAAGACCTTCATCTCGGGCTTTATATATTCTTTCTTTTTTATAGCGTTCAAAGTGTCGTGTTTTATATAACATCACGCCAAAGACTGTTCGCCTGCAGATAATAAAACTTTATATTCTGTTTGCTTTTTCTCGCTAATTTAAATCTTACAAATATTAAAACGTTGGAAATATATTGTTTATATGCAATCATTTCACTATTTTTGCATTTTATTTGATTTAATAGGAGGATTAGTATATGAGTACAATTACCATAAACAGTGATATCTATCAAAAAGCTGAGAAGATACTAATTACATTATGGTTAAAAACAGTTAATAACCGTTGATAATCCTATACCTTATACGTTAGTATAATAAAACCCCAAGGAAAGATATCTGGTTGAAACAAAAATTTAGAATGCTTATGAAATATCTCTTAACCCAAATAGCGCTCTTGCTATTCGTTTGCTTAGCACCGCTATCAGTATGCCATGCCGACACCTTCAAGGGAAAGGTTGTTAATGCCGAGACGGGAGAACCTCTTGTCGGGGCTAATATTAACAGTGAGATTAATCCACAGCCTGGTTGGTCGGTGCAAAATTCTACTGAGACCGACAGCACTGGTTGCTTCTATCTCAATAGTGGTTGGGAAGGTAGAATAATGTTCAAGTTCAGTATGATTGGCTATAAGAGCACCCGCAAGGTAGACTATTCGTATGGCGAGGAGGTGAAAGACACAACCGACCTTGGCACAATACGCTTGCAACCTACAGCACTTATGCTTCAGGAGGTAGAGGTTAAGGGACATATTCCGCGCATAACAATGTCGGGCGACACCATTGTGTTTAATCCAGATGCTTTTAAGCTGAAGGAAGGAGCACGCCTTGACGAACTGATTAAGAAGTTGCCTGGTGTGCAAAATCGTGACGGCAAACTATATTGGAACGATAAGCCTATTCGTCTTATGATGAATGGCAAGGACTTGTTTGGGGGCGACCAGATAGTGGGAGAACTTCCTGCTGAGGTGGCTAACAAGATTAAGTTGTACGACCGCAAGTCGGAACTGGCGCGACATACTGGTAGCGATGAGGGAGAAGAAGACCAAGTGCTTGACATACAGGTAAAGCCTGGATTCCTCGACAAATGGTATGGAGAGGTTGAGGCGCAATACCAAACAAAGAAGCGATATATGTTTGACGTGAGGGCAAGCAAGCTTAGCGACCACGACCCGCAGATGATATATGCCCAAGCCAACAATGCCAACCGATATATCGACCGAACTATGCGACAGACTATGAACCGTAATATTGACGGCGATGGCAAGAGTCAGTATGGCTCGTACAACTATCAGCACAACTGGAAGACAAAGGGAGCCGAGAACTTCGACAACAACCGTATCGACTTTAGCGCAAACCTCGGTCATAGCGATGGTTGGAACACCTTTAACCAGTCTACCGAGACATTCTTCCCTGATAAAGACCGCACATTTGCCTTGTCGCGTAAGCATCGCAACAAGCATAATGTTACGCCGCAAATCCAAGCGAACCTCTTTGCCTATACCGACTCGCTCAACACCATAACCGTCAAGGCGCATGCCACATACGCAAAGAGTCGCACTACGAACCAAACAGATGCAGCATCATACGGATATGAGCCAGACAAGTTTAAGTATCATACACTCGATGCCGCACTTGCAGCAAAGCCTGGCGATGCTCTGTACAACCAGCTTATAACACGCAGTCGCAACTATCAGACAGACGATGAGCAGACACGCCAACTCGTTGTCGACTATGCCTGGGTTCATTATCTTGGCAAGAAAGGCTCGTTCTCGTTGTCGGGCAGAACAAATCTCAACGGCAACAATAGCGATACATATATCAACCGCAACCTGGAGTATCTGCGCGAAGGCAGCAGCGAGAAGCAGTGGCAGTACTACGATTATACCAAGCGTAACGTAAGCACATCGCTTAAAGCCGGGGTTGACTATTGGTTTGGCAAGAAGGTGTACGTCAACATAGCCGACAACCTTATGTATACACGCACACGTGTGGGTCGAAACTTCTATGCCGACACCGACGAGCACAACGTAAGCAATAATATGCCAACAACACTCGACGCCAACAATGCTTTGCATTATCTGCTGCATACATGGACCAATACCGTGACGTTGAAGTCGACCATAACACCGTCGAAGAAGCTGATGATTATGCCTAAGCTCGATTGGACAGTGAACCGCGAGAGTACCGACTATCAATATGGTAGACTCGACACCGCAGTCGTGCGCATAAGCCATGCCATAGAGCCGTCTATCTTCCTAAAGTGGAAGATGAACCGGGTACGCAGTATGGACCTATCGTTTGCCTATAACACCACGGTGCCCGATCTTATCAGTACCTTTGGCTATCGCAACACAATAGACCCATTGCAGATATCAGAAGGCAACCCATTGCTGCACAACTCGCATAGTCATACCACAACCTTTGGCTATCATCGTATGTGGTTGCGCAAGCAGATAGTACTTGGCGTTAGTGCGTCGTACCGCAAGGATATCAACCCTACGGCAACACTTTATAGATACAATTCTAATACAGGTGTGTACGAGTCGAAGCCAATGAATGTAAGGGGAGGAGACGAGTGGAAGTTTGGTTTCAATTACGACCAAGGTCTTGGTGTCTACTTCCGTATTATGAACAAGTTTGCCTTGTCTAAGTCGCAGTCGTACGGATTCCTCACAATCGTCGACAATGCCGACCCACAAGCCAAACCTGATTTGAACCATCAGCGTCTGCTTGGTGTAAACGAGAATTTGGAGTTGACGTACGAGACGGAGAAGCTTAGTTTGACTCTCTTCAACGACCTTACGCTCAACCGTTATCGTTACGACGACGCCTCGTACAATAGTCGTCCAGTATACAATAGTGCAGGAATAATCGCCCGTATCAAGCTCTCGCCGGTAGAGTTGTGGATAAGATTGGCAGACGATTTCCGTTCGGGATATCAGACGGCAGAGATGAACGGACATAAGTTGATGTCGAACGCAAGCATCAACTACAGTTTCTGCAAGAACAAGTGCCGTCTCTCGTTGTGGGTAGACGATATATTCAATAAGGATATATACTACGAAAGTGAATACTCGGCATATCAACGTGTGGAAAATTCGGCTAACTATTTGCATCATTACATGAACCTGACGTTTACGTATAGGTTTGATGCAAAGGGGAAGAAGAAGTAAAAAGAAACAAAGCCCCACCCCTAACCCCTCCCCCATAGGGAGGGGAATGAAATGTATTTGTAAATAAAAACTTGGCGTGTTAGACCAGAAAAGCATACTACTCCCCTCCCTATGGGGGAGGGGTTGGGGGTAGGGCTTTTGGGTCTTTTTCTTTTATTCTTCATCCTCATCCTCATCATCAAACCCAAACATTGCAGGATCAACAAATGCATCAAGGGCACGGCGTTCCTTCTTAGTAGGTCTGCCAGTACCGCGTGCACGGTCTACAAATCCACTAATGCGACTCATTTCAAGCAATTCGTATTGCTTGGCATCAGTCACATTCTCGTAAACCTCAGGAATAAGTTTGGCACCTACACGTTGCTCTATAGTCTTCAATATCTTGAACGAGTAGGTTATAGGCGGTTTCTTTACACTAACCACCTCGCCAGCCTTAACCGTATGACTCGGTTTGACGTTTACATTATTAATAGTAACCCTGCCATTCTTGCAGGCATCGGCAGCTATGGAGCGAGTCTTATATATGCGCGCTGCCCATAGCCACTTGTCTATACGTGCTACTTCAGCCATAAGCCTTATTGTTTTTTAGCCTTCTTTCCCAGTTTGTTATACTGATTCATTGTGATATTCAGTCCGGCAAGCACAAAACTCTTTATAATATCAACAGTCTGGTCGATAGAAGGCTGTAGTGTATTCATATCCTCCTCATCGTATTTGCCAAGCACCCAATCTACCTGCTGACCCTTTGCAAAGTCGGCACCAATACCCATACGCAGACGTGCATACTGTTGACCAATGAGTTGCTGTATATTGCCAAGTCCGTTGTGTCCGCCATTAGAACCATTACCCTTCAAGCGGAAATCGCCAAGCGGAATAGACAGATCGTCTACAACAACAAGCAAGCGTTCCTGATCTATATTCTCCTTTTGCAGCCAATAGCGCACAGCGTTGCCGCTAAGGTTCATATATGTTGTGGGCTTTAGTATAAACACCTTACGACCCTTTATTGATGTCTCAGCCACAAAGCCATAGCGCTTGTCCTCAAAGGTAGCGCCTACAGAACGAGCAAACTCGTCAACCACCATAAATCCGGTATTATGTCGAGTGTTTTCGTATTCGTAACCAGGATTGCCAAGACCAACTATTAAAAACTTATCCATTGTCTAAAAGAAATAGTAAGGGCTTATAAGTACCCAAATGTCTTATAAGCCTAAATGACAAAAAGCGCACGTGTCAATGCAGACTCGTGCGCTTTTCTTATTATTACAATTTGCTAATTGTTTGCTATTTATTAATCCTGAGCGGCAGCAGCAGCCGACATAGCGGCACGTGTCATCTTGATAGAGCATACGATGACCTCCTTGCTTGTAGCAATCTCAAGACCCTCGAAGCTCAACTCGCCAACCTTGATGCTCTTACCAATCTTAAGGGCAGTAACATCGATCTCGAGGTGCTCAGGAATCTGCTGATAAGGAGCAGTAACGTTGATCTTACGGATAGAGAGGTTCATACGACCACCATCGCGTACACCCTGTGCAAGACCTGTGAGCTTAACTGGGATACCAATTGTGATAGGCTTCTGATCGTTAACCTCGAGGAAGTCTACGTGAAGAACAGCGTCAGTTACTGGGTGGAACTGAATCTCCTTAAGGATAGCTGTGTGTGACTCGCCGTCGATAACGAGGTTGATAACGTAGATGTGAGGAGTGTAGATAATCTTGCGAAGCTCAGCCATAGCGATAGCAAATGACATAGCTACTGGCTTGCCATCCTGCTCGGCGAGACCATAAAGGTTGCAAGGTACAAGACCTTCCTTACGCAATGCTTTAGAAGCTTTCTTTCCAAGGTTTTCACGCTTCTGACCTGTAACGTTAATTTCTTTCATAATTGTGTTACTCTAAATTAAGTTGAATAAATAATGTTTATGCCTTAATTCGCCATCACACGAGAAATATTGAATTTTCTCAAATTCTGTATAGATGTGCTCAAAAAAGCGGTGCAAAGGTACTGATTTTATATGGAACTAACAAAGTTTATAGAAAAAATGTTTATTATTGCCGTGTTTTTTTGGTAGTTCACCCATTTTTGTCTATTTTTGCAGAACGAAATGTAAAGCGAACCACAATAAATCGAAAATAGAGACACATTATAATAATATAGAAGGATGATTAATCGAGAATTGATAAGAATAAAGATAGTTCAGTTGACCTACGCATACTATCAAAATGGTAACAAGCTAATGGACAGTGCCGAAAAAGAATTGCTCTTTAGCTTGTCTAAGGCATACGACTTGTACAATTACCTCTTGGAATTAATCGTCGCCATAACTCGTGAAGAACGTCGAAGAGTCGAGGTTGCATCGCAGCGAGCACAGCGTGATGGTTCTACTATGCCATCACAGAAATTCGCTTACAACAAGTTTGCCGTTCAGCTTGAAGAGAACAAGCAGCTTGCAGAGTTTGCCGAGACACAGAAACAATCGTGGGACACAAGTATCGAGTTTGTGCGCAATCTGTGCAATCAGATAGAGCAGAGCCAGACATATGCTGACTATATGGCCGACAAAGACAGCTCGTATGAGGCCGACCGCGAGGTGTGGCGCAAGTTATACCGTCAACTCATTCGGGAGAATGAGGATCTCGACCAACTGTTAGAGGAGCAGAGCCTCTATTGGAACGACGACAAGGAAATTGTAGACACTTTCGTGCTTAAGACTATCAAGCGTTTTGACCCGAGTACAAATTCTAAGCAGGAACTATTGCCTGAATACAAGGATCAGGAAGACAAGGATTTTGCACAGAAGCTATTCCGTGCCACCATTCTCAACGCCGACCAGTATCAGCGTTATATGAGTGAGACATCACGCAACTGGGACTTCTCTCGTCTTGCATATATGGATGTCATTATCATGCAGATAGCCATTGCAGAGATGCTGACTTTCCCAAACATACCTATCAGCGTAACCATCAACGAGTATGTTGAGCTTGCAAAGCTATACTCTACACCTAAGTCGGGTGGCTACATCAATGGTATGCTCGACGCTATTGCCCGTTATCTAGTATCAACAGGCAAGCTTATGAAGACTATAGAGGATCGTCCACAGCGTCGTCCTGCTCCACGTCGTCAGTCAACACCGCGTCTTAACCGTGCTCAACAAGCTTTAGAGGATGGTGAGGTTTTGCGTACACGTTATGCAGAGCAGCGTGCTGAAGAGGAGGCTAATGCTAAAGAGGATATCTCGGAGGAATAATAATCAGGAACTTTAAGTTTACGTGGTGGTGCCATATGCTCCACCTTATTATATAGTAATAACAAACTAAAACAACAATAATAAAATGAATGTAATGTTACTGCAGGCCCAGGCTCAGGGCGGAGGATATGGTATGTTGATAATGATGGTTGCTATCTTTGCAATCATGTATTTCTTTATGATTCGTCCTCAACAGAAACAGCAGAAGAAAATTCGTGAGTTTCAGAACGCTCTTAAGGAAAATGATAAGGTTGTTCTTGGTGGTGGTATTCACGGTACAGTACGCCGTGTAGACCTTGCCAATGGCGTTGTTGAGGTAGAGATAGCACGTGGTGTTGTCGTTACTGTCGACAAGAATGGTGTTTATGCCGACTCGGCATCACAGCCACAGAAGTAATATATAAGCCGTTTTGATGGAAAATCGCTTGACGCAAATATACAGGTTGGTCAGGAACTTCTTGTTCAGTTCGGTGAACAAGGAGTTTCTGATTTTTTTGTTCTTTCTCGTATTGAGCTCTATCTTCTGGTTGATGATGACGCTCAATGAGACGTTTGAACAAGAGGTTGGTGTGCCCGTGCGTCTAGTCAATGTGCCAAAGAATGCTGTCATTACTACCGAGATTGAAGATACGGTACGTGTTACTGTACGCGACAAAGGCTACTCGCTTGTAATGTATATGTATGGCGACCGATTGCAGCCAATAAATATTAACTTCTCTACATACGCCAACCGTCAGACTGGTTATGGCATCGTGCCTGCTGCCGACTTGCTTAAGATGGTTAACCAGAAGTTTACCGGAGCCTCTAAGGTGCTTCAGGTAAAGCCCGACCGTCTTGACTTCTATTTCAACTTTGGTATATCTCGTCGTGTACCGGTACGTATGTCAGGTCAGGTTGTTCCTGGACGCTCTTATTATTTGGCACGTACAAAGTTCTGGCCTGATGTAGTTACGGTTTATGCCTCAAAGCGTGTGCTCGATTCGCTGAGATACGTTAAGACTGCGCCTATAAACATAGTCAACTTTGGCGATACCGTTATACAGAATGTGGCGCTTGAGAAAATTAAGGGTGTTAAGATTGTGCCAAATATGGTGCGCATAGGTCTTTATCCCGACATCTTGACCGAAGAGAGCATCGAGGTTCCTATAAAGTCAATTAATATGCCCGAGGGTAAGGTGCTGCGCACTTTCCCGTCAAAGGTTAGAGTTAACTTTACTGTAGGCGCAAGTTTGTTCCGTCATATCAATGCCGATCAATTCTCGGTAGTTGTCGACTATAACGAACTAATTGCAAATCCATCTGACAAGTGCTCGATTATACTTAAGACGAGTCCGCATAGTGTACGCAATGCGCGCTTGCAGCGAAGTCAGGTAGACTATCTTATCGAACAGCAATAAAACTATGAAGATAGCAATAACTGGTGGAATAGGCTCAGGCAAGAGTTATGTATGCCGTCTGCTTGAGCAGCATGGTATAAAGGTATACGATTGTGATGCAGCTGCAAAGCGCCTTATGCGCACTTCGCCACAACTGCAACACAACCTTAAGCAACTTGTTGGCGATGATGTATATTCGGCTGATGGACAGTTGCAGAAGCGTGTGCTTGCCGACTTTTTACTTGCAAGCGAGAGTAATAAGATAGCTGTTAACAATGTGGTGCATCCTGCCGTAGCCGCCGACTTTAACGCTTCGGGAATGGAATGGCTTGAAAGTGCCATTTTGTTTGAGAGCAAATTCGATCAACGTGTTGATTTCGATAAGGTAGTTTGTATAGCTGCACCACAATATGTGCGCATTCAACGTATAATGAATCGCGACAACATATCAGCCGAAAGGGCAGCAGAATGGATTGCAGCACAGATGCCGCAAGAAGAAATGCAACGTCGCAGCTCCTTCGTTATTAATAATGATGGGGTAGGCGATTTAGAGCAGCAGATAAGCCAAGTGCTTGCACAATGCAAGCTATAAGAGAGAGCACGTCTCGACTGGGCAGAAGTGCATTCAGCCTCTCTCGAGTTTTGCTTCCACCAAGCAAAATGGCAATAAAGAATAAAATAATTAATAACTAATAATAAAATTAAGAACAAAAAATGGAAACAATTCTTTCAATAGCAGGAAAACCAGGACTCTACAAACTTGTGTCTCGTGGCAAGATGAACCTTATTGTTGAGGCTATCGACCCAACACATCGCCGTATGCCAGCATTTGCTTCAGACCGTGTTACATCACTTGCCGACATCGCTATGTATACCGATGCTGAGGATATTCCATTGTGGCAAGTATTGAAGAATCTTGGCGAGAAGGAGCAGTCGAAGGAATGCTCACTCAACTACAAGAAGTGTTCGGCAGATGAATTGCATACTTTCTTTGCTGAGGTATTGCCTGCATACGACCGCGACCGTGTTCACGACTCAGATATCAAGAAGCTTATCCAGTGGTACAACATCCTCGTAAACAACGGTATTACCGATTTCGAGGCAACGCTTGCTCCTACAATGGGCGACAATGTTGACGACCGTAAGGAGGCTGAATAATAAGAATATAGAATATAAGGAGTCAGGAGTTTGGTGCTTCTGGCTCTTTTAATACTCAATTCATTAATATCAACGAATGATAAAATCCGTACGACCAAAGAAGAATCTTGGCCAACACTTCCTTACCGACCTTGGTATTGCCAAGGCCATTGCCGATACTGTTGACGCTTGTCCTGATATCCCTGTGCTTGAGATAGGACCTGGTATGGGTGTTATGACACAGTTTCTTGTTACAAAGCCACGACCAGTAAAGGCAGTGGAAATAGATAAGGAGTCGGTGGCTTACCTTAACGAGAAGTTCCCTAAGTTGCAAGAGAACATCATAGGTGAGGACTTTCTGCGTATGGACCTCAACGACATCTTTGAGGGTAAGCAGTTTGTGCTTACTGGCAATTATCCTTATGATATCTCATCGCAGATATTCTTCAAGATGCTCGACTATAAGGAGCTAATACCTTGCTGTACGGGTATGATACAACGAGAGGTTGCTTTGCGCATAGCATCGGCTCCTGGCAATAAGGCCTACGGTATATTGTCTGTGCTTATACAGGCTTGGTACGATGTAGAGTATCTGTTTACTGTAGACGAAACAGTATTCAATCCACCTCCAAAGGTAAAGAGTGCGGTTATACGTATGACACGCAACGAGGTTATGGACCTTGGATGTGACGAGCGATTGTTCAAGCGTGTTGTCAAGACTGTGTTCAATCAACGTCGCAAGATGTTGCGTGTGTCTTTGCGTCAGATTTTTGGTAGTTCAGCATCTGCCGATTTCTATGCACAGGACATAATGACAAAGCGTCCCGAACAGCTCTCTGTACAGCAGTTTGTTGAATTGACAAATATGGTGGACGAGGAGATGAAGCGTTGCGGACTAAAGCAGTAAAAGAATTATATTGCAAGGCCATAACAAAAACAAATGTATATGGCGATAAACATAAAAAAACATTTGGATGTTCAAACAGTAGCGAACATCCAAATGTTTTTTTTATGTTTATCGTCGTATTGTCTTATTATACCAAGTGAGCGATAAGC
Organism: Prevotella merdae; assembly: GCF_900290275.1. Taxonomy (GTDB): domain Bacteria; phylum Bacteroidota; class Bacteroidia; order Bacteroidales; family Bacteroidaceae; genus Prevotella; species Prevotella merdae. The sequence goes on along the minus strand of NZ_LT985326.1, from coordinate 149,034 downwards.
TCCTCGCGGTCACCCTCCAACATATCGATAACCGGAACCTCAACCATTGTGTAGCAACCAGGCTGCTGACGCATAGAAGCACGGGCTACATTAACAAGTACCTGACCAGTAAGAGCAGGGTTGTTGATGCTCATAGTAAACTCCATGCGCTGGTTCTGTGTCTTGCCGCTAACACCCTTGCGGATAAGATGAACACCATGACCCATATCGCGTACAGCATCTACCGATGGAACAGCAAATACATGAGTCTCGTCGTTGGCAAAGTAAGGGTCGGCCTTAATGGCAGCTGTAACGTCTTCAAGGTTGGCACCATCCTCAAGCTCAACGTATACCATACGGCGATGCAATCCCTCGCCCTTAGGAATAGTCATTGAAAGAGCATTCTTTACACCATCCTTAGAGCGTACACATACAGAGTGTCCCATAGACATACCCGGACCAAAGTTGGTGTAGCTCAAACCCTTAGGTGCCAAGCTCTGCATAAGAGTGCGCACGATAGAATCAGAACCCGGATCCCATCCAGCAGCAATAATGCTCACAGCCTTGTGTTCCTTGCATATAGGCATAAGTGTGGCGCGATAGTCTATAATAGATGTATGAATGTCGAAGCTGTCAACGGTGTTGATGCCGAGAGGCAGAATCTGCTTAGCATATTCCTCGCATGAGCGCGAAGGAGTAGCAAGGATGGCAACATCTACATCCTTCAGTTCGCGGATATCCTTTACCACGTCATACTGTGCAAGTTCGGCTGGCTTGTTGTCAGCACCATTACGGCGTACGATACCAGCAATTTCGAAGTCGTTGGCTGCTTCGAGAGCCTGGACAGCATACTGTCCGATGTTGCCGTAGCCCACTACGGCTGCTCTGATTTTCTTCATAGTCTTAATAATGTCTTATTTCTTTTATTGTTGTATCTGTATTCTTCTGTTACGTATGCGGCTTTAGGCTTTGTGTACGAAAAAGAAGAATTGGTTGTTCTTGGATGCAAAGTTACAGAAAAAGCGCAAAACCCAATACTATAACCTGCCATTTTTTTATTATGCCTTACAAGATTACCTACATATAAGTAGAATAATGCCCGATGTTTTGTTAAATTGTAAGGGTTTTTGAACGTAATGCTTACAAATCGTAGATGTTGATACGGGCAAGTACTCAAGTTGGTATTCTCAATCCTACAATATTGTTGTTGTGCTTGAAGTATATTGTTGTGTTCGAAGTATATTATTGTTGTGCTCTAAGTATATTAATTGAAAGTACAGTACCAGTTAGTTGGTACTGCAGTACCAGTTATATGAAACTGCAGTACCATACAATATAAACTGCAGTACCAGTTATATGGTACTGAAATAGGTACTGGGGTATTTGGGGGAGTAATATAGTTTAACGTTTAAAGCATACTATCATGCTTGCGAATTCAACATTCTTACCAAATTCATCCGCAACATGCCCTTTAATAGTCTTGTTTGCTGCAACACATGCTAAAGACATCAACTGGGAAACAATTAGAATAAATATAAATCTCCTCATATTCATAGCTTTACTTTAAAAACGAAGTTTGTAATACGGTAGCAAAGTTAACAAAGAATTCTGAGAAATTATTCTTGGATGTAATGTTTTTATTTGGCAATAGAAACTGCAACTAAAATACAATCACCCTAAATATTGTGTGAAACCTAAATTGGATTAATACAATATTTAGGGTGATTCGATATTGAGGTCGAACAACCTTCTTGTCGTATATCAGGCTTTATTGTTCTTTCGCCTCATGGTTGTCCTTGGCATTGTAAAGCCAGTAGCCAGCAACAAGCGCCACAAATACAACTAATACACCAACCATTTCTGCCACATGGTGCATAGGGTCAACCCAAATCTCCTTGAACATGCCATTGCGAGCCGCCACCTCAACAAATGTCCAGAACACAATAACTGTGGCATAAGCCATGCGTATGCTTCTGCCCCAATTGGCTATGCGCAACTGTTTCTTGAACATCAATGCCGAACCTATGAGGCATATAGCCGCAATGATGTAGGTAACGGGATGATGGTCGCCAAGGAACACAGGGTCGTAGCAGAACATAAGCAACAGATATAGGCCCCACATCATAATGTTCCATTCCATGAACATAACTATGCTTGGATGGTATGCCATTGGGCGCAACTCAACATTGTTGTTAATGCCGCAATGCTTTTGTATCCAATGTAGGAATAGGCAACCGTTGCGTGTGCAGAACAGATACAACACTACGAACATCATCCACATGCCAAACGTTGCAGGCATGATGAGGTATTCGGGACGCGAGCCTCGCAGCTCCTTTAGTTCGGCACGCGAGAAACTTTCGAGTGGAGAGCCATTGATAGTAAAGCTATGGTCTACAGCCACACCATTTACATATCTGCTAACAGTCTCCACAATGCCATTGCCCACAAGGTCGCAATGTACGCCATAGCGTTGGGCATAATAGGCAAGTAGAAATTCCACCCAACCTGTCCAGAATAGTACCGAGCCTGCAAGACCAAAACAAGTCTGTCGAGTGTCTCCCTTGACAAATACTCCCCATATGGTAATGACGAGTCCAAGGAATCCCATGGCAAATGCCGAATAGTGAAGTACTGTAGGAGCGAGATAGTGCTCCATAAGAATCATAAGCGCATGACCAAGAGGCATGAGGAGCAAGACGATGAGCAATGTGCCGATGGTCTTGCCAGGATATGTTTTAGTTTTCATATATCTAAGGATATGTATTTATTATAATATGTATATATAATATAATGTGTAAGTAGCTATTTAATGTATATATGCCTATTTGCGATTATAGCTGCAAAATTATATAAAAAGAAGAAATATGGCAATACCTAATAATGAGGATTGTGCGAAAAGTGGCAATATCATCATTTATGAGTATTGTGAGAGTTGCAAATTGTTGCGACCTTTGCAATCGCTAAAATATAAGTAAGGTATAATCCTTGAAAAAAGAAAAAATCAATAGAAAATGAAGAAAATCTTTACTCTCCTCGTTGCCGCTTTCTCGGCAACAACAATGATGGCTCAGATGCACGGCGCAATGAAGTTTGTTGGTGCCTCAACGATGCAAGTGTCTAATGTGAACCTCTCAAACGCAAGCGACACAATATCGTTTGTCATGAATAATATGACATCAGGCGATATAACCCTGCCCGAAATGAATGGTATGTCAACCATTCCATCGTTCACCATCAAGGGAGCTACATTCTCTATGGGGGCCAATCATGTGGTTGAGTTTGCCAACCAGCAGTTTACATCTACTGTTAAGGTGAATGGTGCCGAGAAGACAATTACCGGAACATCGCTCACTGGTACTTATAATATGGCCGACAACTCGTTCTCGCTTACAGCTGTGTTCAAGTTTGGCGCCATGCCTATGCCTATGACATACAACGTAAAGGGCTATTATGTAAATGGTGTATCGGGTGCTATCAGCGTAAATGTAGGCGGACAATTTAAATACGACAACTCAAGCGTTACGTACAGCGTGCGCAAGTATAAGGAGGATGATGTAGAGAAGCTTGATGTTGAGGTGCCTTACTACACACTCGATAATACCATTATGGGCAATCTTGGTTTGGGCAAGTATGTGGTAAAGGGACTTGTTTACGATGAGTCAAAGGGAGGCTTCTATCGCGACTATGCTAATGACGGACTATTGTTCCACTTTACAGCCGAGAAGGGTGGCACAAAGACAATGGATGCCGACTATACCTTCAATAGCGACAAGCCAAACAATATTCTTGTTAAGTACAACGGTTCAACAGTAGAGCAGATTGTAAATACATTCCAGATAGGTGCCATGCCTTTTGGTATTGTTTCTACTTTTGGCAACAGCGCTACAGGCATCAACGGTGTACATGTAGCCAACAAGCATAACGACGGCAAGATGTACAACCTTGCTGGTCAGCGTGTAGGCAATGACTATAAAGGCATTGTGATAGTAAACGGAAAGAAATATATTAAGAAATAAAGTCCCATTTCGCATGCCGTTTATTCGGCTATTGTCCCTCCCCGTAGGAGAGAGAGGAGTTGCATCTATTCCCTCTCACCTACGGGGAGGAGCAATAAAGCATATGGCTTTAAATTATCTAACTACTTTAAATACTTTAAATTCCACACTTCAGAAACTTAAGTAAGGGATAAATCAATTAGATATAAATGAACAATAATACATTTGCCCACGCTCTGTCTGCAACATTGGCTTGTCTCGGCATGTTTGTGCTGACTTCATGCACGGGAATATTTGACGATATATACGACGAGCCACAAAAGGAGTTGGTGCCAGCAAAGGGGCAGGTTGTTGTTGATGCTACAAGTTGGACCGATTGGTACTATATCGACCTAAAGCAACTGCAGCAACTAACAGAGGCAGGTGATGATGATGCCTTGCTTAAGGCACAAACCGAGCACGAGTCTTGGCCTATACCAATGACACTTACTGGCGAGAGCGATGGCCATTCGGGACAATATCTCTATTGGTTTGATGTGCTTGGTTCGGGTATTGAAAATAATGAGTTTAGATCTTATACACCATGCGACTCCCAGCCAGAACCAACCGAATGGACCTTTGCCGTACATCGCAACAACGTACGCACTAATGGCGGAGCTGTATTTAAGACACAGTATACGTCGATGGATCAGTTGCCCGAGTCGAGCGATGCATTCAAGAACGAAACGTTTGTTGAAGACGAATGGACAGAGAAGGAAGTGTGGGACAACAAAGACCAAATGCTCTTGGGACTCGTTCCGTCGCAAGGTATAAAGATTAATAAAGTGTTGTCGTCGTGGCTAAGCTTTAAGTTTAATATTCCGCCAGATTATATTCCCGACAGTCACGTCTTTGTTTTGCGTCTTAATGATGGCACTTATGCTGCGCTTCAGCTTGCCGACTATCTGTCGCCTGCAGGCAAGAAGTGCTGGTTGACAATTAATTACAAATATCCGTATTAATAGACACATATGGTCAAGAGATATTCTTTGCTCTTTATATCAGGTTGCTTGCCTCTACTTGCAACGGCACAAATACAGCACAGCGCAGTTGTAGTGGAAAGCCAAACCGACTCAATCTTCCGCCAATATGACTTGGATGAGATTGTTGTTACAGGCACACGCACACCTAAGTTTCTAAAGGACACCCCAATACAGACACGTGTCATAACATCTGCAGACATAGCCAAAATAGATGCAACCAACGTGCAAGACTTGCTTCAGCAGGAGTTGCCAGGTGTAGAATTCTCGTTCTCTATGAACCAGCAGACACATCTCAACTTCTCGGGATTTGGAGGTCAGAGCATACTGTTCCTTGTTGACGGCGAGCGTCTTGCAGGAGAGACAATGGACGATGTCGACTTTACGCGCCTGATGATGGACAATGTTGAGCGCATAGAGATAGTAAAGGGAGCTGCTTCGGCACTTTATGGCAGTAGCGCATCGGGTGGTGTTATAAACATCATCACAAAGAAAGCGTCGAAGCCATGGACGCTAAACCTTAACGGACGACTTGCCAAACATGGCGAGCAACGATATGGCGGAACATTTGGACTAAGCAGCAAGCATTGGAGCAACATGCTGTCGGCCAACTACAACACAACAGATAACTACACGGTAAATAGTGGACCCAATCCCGTTACGCGTGTTATATCTACCATCTATGGCGATAAAACCATAAACACACGCGAGCAACTGACGTGGAAACCTTCTACGGCATTGAGCTTTACCGGAAGAGCAGGCTACTTCTTTCGCGAGACAACTCGCACCGTAGGACAACCCGAACGCTATCGCGACTTTAGTGGCGGATTGAGAATGAATTGGACTATGTCGGCTTTCGACCAGTTGCGTGTAAACTATTCATTCGACCAATACGACAAGTCGAACTATCAAACCGTTCGTCGCTTGGACATTCGCTCGTACAGCAATGTGCAGAATACTGTGCGTGCATTGTATAGTCATGAGTTTGAGAGGGGAGATGTGTTGACCCTTGGTTCCGACTATATGCACGATTATCTATACAATAACAACCTTGATGGTTCTATACGCGAGCAAGACTGTTTTGACGTGTTTGCGCAATACGACTGGATGGTAAGCGACAAGGTAGAGCTTGTAGGAGCTTTGCGTTACGACTATTTCTCGGACGGAAGTCAGTCTAACCTTACACCAAAGCTTAATCTGCGCTATCGTCCAACAAGCCGTCTCACTCTGCGTGCCGGATATGGCATGGGCTTTCGGGCTCCAACACTTAAGGAGAAGTATTACAACTTTGATATGGTAGGCATATGGATTGTGGAGGGTAACAAGGACCTTAAGTCGGAATTGAGTCACAACTTCAACCTCTCGGCCGAATATATCCATGGTCATTACGACTTTACTGCATCTGTCTACTACAATCTTGTGCACAACAAACTTGCCACTGCTGCGCCTTACTTCAAGACAGCTACTGACAAGCTGCCTTATCTTCCATATGCCAATCTCGACAATTATAGTGTGTGTGGAGGCGAGATAGGAGCACAGGCACGTTGGGACAATGGATTATCGGCACGTATAACATATGCTTACACAAAAGAACATTTGCCCAAGGACAAGGAGGGTAATACTATAAACAACCAGTATATTCCGTCAAGAGAGCATGCGCTCAATGTGCGTGCCGACTACGACCATCGATTCTCAAAGAACTATGCCTTGAGTCTGGGTATCAACGGTCGTGTGATGTCAGGCACAAGCAATGTGGAGTATAAGAACTACTACGATGTGAGCGAGGGCACAATAAAGGTAGACTATCCCGCTTATACTATGTGGAAGCTGTCGGCTACACACAATATCGGCAAAGCAATAAAGTTGACAACAGCATTGGACAATCTCTTCAATTATCGTCCAAAGTATTATTATCTTAATTGCCCATTGACCGATGGTATCAACTTTCAGGTAGGCGTGTCGATAGACATAGACAAGTTCTAATTTTTCTTTTTTTTCTACAATAATAGCCTCATTGGTGCGTTATAAATAATGTAATATTACAACAATACATTATTAGATAACGCACCAATGATTGATTATATAAAAGGCGAACTGGCAGAGCTTACTCCAGTTCAGGCAGTGGTAGAGGCATACGGCGTAGGTTATGCCATGAACATATCCCTAAATACTTACGAGGCAATACAGGGCAAGAAAGACGTAAAGCTGTATGTACACGAGAGTCTTGTAACAGGTGGTCGCGACGACAGTTACACCTTTTTCGGATTTGCCTCAAAGCAAGAGCGCGACCTTTATCGATTGCTTATAACCGTATCGGGTGTAGGTGCCAATACAGCACGTATGATTCTTTCTTCGGCTTCTCCAGCTGAGCTTGCCAATGCCATATCTACAGGCAACGAGCGTCTGCTTAAGGGTGTAAAGGGCATTGGACTGAAGACGGCACAGCGTATCATCGTTGACCTTAAGGACAAGATACTGTCACTTGGTATAGCACAAGAAGTGTCGGCAGGTACAGCTGCGGGTTCTACTATCCCAGTTGATGTGCGCGACGAGGCAGTTGCAGCACTTACAATGCTTGGCTTCTCGCCAGCTCCTACAGCCAAGGTAGTAACAGCCATACTTACAGACGACGCATCGCTTACGGTAGAGCAAGTGGTTAAGTTGGCGCTTAAGCAGATAAAGTAGGGGCGCTTACACAATAATATATATACAAATACGTTATAATATAAGTAATTGTATACGAACAATAGCGTCAGTAAAGGATTGATGAATTTGCTTAAAAAGATATATAAAACATTTCTTAATTTACATATCCGTGTCTTTTCGGCTCGTGCTTTTGTCGTCATGCTTGTCATGTCGACCATAGTTGCGTATGCCATGAAACAGACACCTCTGCGTAATGCGCAACAACGAAGACGTGCGGCAATAGAGCAACGTAATGCTGCCAATGCTGCACAGAAACAAACCGATAACAATAAAAACAGCAAGGATTCGCTTGCTATCATAGCGCAACCGTTGCTGGCAGATGACGACTCCATACCCGATTCGCTTTTACATCCACGTTGGCAGATACAACGCACGTTGCCAATAACACTCGACGACCTGTCTCAGGGCGCCGCCGACCTTAAACGTCCAGACAATCTTAAGCAGCAAGTAGAATACAACGACTCTATCGACCGATATATTATTGGCTCAAAGATATCCGACACTTATATCAATGCTCCGGTAATGATGACGGCACAGGAGTATATGAAGTGGAGCGAGCGTAAGCTAATGCAAGACTTCTTCCGCAAGAAGAACGACGAGATTTACCAAGCCAAAGGCAAGGAGAAGTTCGACTTTACTGATATGCACTTCGACCTTGGTCCGGCCGAGAAGATATTTGGTCCTGGTGGTGTGCGCATTAAGACTCAGGGTACTGCCGAGCTTAAGTTTGGCGCGACAATGAAGAATATTGACAATCCTTCTTTGCCCGTGCGCAACCGCAAGACAACTACAATGGACTTTGACGAGAAGGTTAACCTAAACCTCAACGGACGTGTTGGCGATAAGGTTAACCTTAACCTCAATTATAATACCGATGCAACCTTCGACTTCGACGCACAGAGCCTTAAACTTAAGTACGACGGTAAGGAAGACGAGATTGTAAAGCTTGTAGAAGCAGGCAATGTGTCGTTTCCTTCAAACTCGTCGTTGATAAAGGGAGCATCGTCACTATTTGGATTGCGTACCGACTTGCAGTTTGGCAAGCTTAAGTTGCAGCTTGTTGCATCACAGAAGAAGTCGTCTACCAAGAGCGTATCGTCTAAGGGTGGCAAACAGTTTACCCCATTTGAGATTGATGCCGCTAATTATGAGGACAACCGACACTTCTTCTTGGCACAGTATTTTCACGATCGTTACGACGATTGGATGCGGTCGTTGCCAAACCTTACATCAGGAATTAAGATTAACCGTGTTGAAATATGGGTTACCAACAAGACTGGAACAACCGCTAACACACGTAACATAATCGCCCTTACCGACTTGGGCGAGAACCGCACCGTGTCCAATCAAGCATGGGGTTTGACCGGACAGCCTGTACCATCTAATGCAGCCAACTCAGAGTACTCGTCAATGACATCGCAGTATGTAGCTGCACGTAATATTGACGAGACATCAACTGTGTTCGATGGAATACCCGGATTTCATGGCGGTAGCGACTATGAGAAACTCGAGAAGGCAAGATTGCTCAATTCGTCTGAGTATACGGTCAACACCTCACTTGGATATGTATCGCTTAAGACACAGTTGCAAACCGACCAGGTGCTTGCCGTAGCTTACGAGTATACATATGGCGGTGTAACCTATCAGGTGGGCGAGTTTGCCAGCGATGTTACCGATGCTTCGCAAGCCATCTTTGTTAAGTCGCTTAAGAACACGTCAAACAATCCGCAGCAAGGCAATTGGGGCTTAATGATGAAGAATGTATATTACTTGGCCTCGTCGGTTGAGAAGGAGAAATTCCGTCTCGACGTTAAGTTCCAAAGCGATACAGCAGGCGTATATCTTACATACATCCCAGAACCACAGGTCAAGGACCAGACAATTATAAAGGTTCTTGGTGCCGACCGACTGGATAACAACAGCAAGGCTCATCCTAATGGATACTTCGACTATGTAGAGGGTTATACGGTTTCTAACGGTCGTGTGTTCTTCCCCGTTGCCGAACCATTCGGCAAGTATATGTACAACTATCTTGTGGGTAGGGGAGTTGCTGCCGATCAAGCAACAAAATATGCCTTTACCGAATTGTACGACTCTACCAAGACTGTTGCAAAACAGATAGCCGAGAAGGACAAGTATGTGCTTATGGGCCAGTTCCGCGGTACTTCTGCCAACGTAATATCTACTGGAGCCTACAACATTCCGCAAGGTTCGGTGGTGGTAACTGCAGGTGGTATAACACTTGCCGAGGGTACCGACTATTCTGTAGATTATTCAGGTGGCGAGGTTACTATCCTTAACCAGAGCATTATCGATGCAGGAACACAGGTCAATGTGTCGCTTGAGAGCAATACAGATTATGCCCAACAGCGCAAGACAATGTTTGGCGTGAACTGGGAATACGACTTCTCGAAGGATTTTCAATTGTCGGGTACATTGCAGCATCTGTCTGAACAGGCCCTTACAAACAAAGTGAATATGGGCAGCGAACCGCTGAACAATACACTTTGGGGTCTTAACATCAACTGGAAGAAGGAGAGTCAATGGCTTACAAATATGCTCGACAAGTTGCCGTTCTTGCACCTTACACAGCCTTCGCAGATATCATTCACGGGCGAGTTTGCCCAGCTTATAGCCGGACAAAGTAGTGGCACGCAGGACAATGCATCGTATATAGACGACTTTGAGGAAGCCAAGAACACAATAGATGTAAGCACTCCTACATCTTGGATATTGTCATCTGTGCCGTCGATGTTCCCCGAATCGTCCGACAAAAGCACGTTACGATCAGGCTTTAACCGCTCAAGAATGGCGTGGTATTATATCGATCCTTTGTTCACACGACGCTCTTCATCGCTAACTCCTGGTCATATAAAGAGCGATTTAGACCAGCTTAGCAATCATTATGTGCGCGAGATATACGTAAGCGAGCTGTTCCCAAACCGCGACCAAAGCGCATACAACGGCTCTACATCGACAATCAATGTGCTCAACCTTGCTTATTATCCTAACGAGCGAGGCCCGTACAACTTCAACCCAGACCTCAATGCAGACGGTACACTTAACAATCCGCAGCAACATTGGGGTGGTATGATGCGCAAACTTGATACCAACGACTTTGAGGCTGCAAACATAGAGTATGTTGAGTTTTGGATGCTCGACCCATTTATATATACTCGTCAGCAAGGACAGGCATCCGATTATGGTGGCGATTTCTATATCAACCTTGGCGAAATGAGCGAGGATATATTACGCGATGGCAAGAAGTTCTACGAGAGTGGAATGCCTGTTGATGGCTCAACCAATTTCACCACAACCCAATGGGGTAAGGTGCCCAACCAAGCAACTGTAACTTATGCCTTTGCAACAACCAAGGGAGCACGTGCTTTGCAAGATGTGGGTTTCAACGGACTTAATGATGAGGAAGAACAGAAGTGGGAGTCGTATCAGGACTTCTTGACCGAGATACAAGGCAAGGTGAGTCCTGCTGTATGGGATTCGATATGGGCAGACCCGGCTGGCGATAACTATCACTATTTCCGTGGCTCTGATTATGATCGTATGCAAGCTCCTATTCTGCGTCGATATAAGTATATTAATAATCCTCAGGGCAACTCGCCAGACAGCGATTCGCGTACCGAGAGCTACGACACATCGTATAAGTCAACTCCAGATGTGGAGGATATCAACCAGGACTATACTCTTAACGAGTATGAAAAATACTTCCAGTATCGTGTGTCTATTCGTCCCGAAGACCTTGAGGTGGGCAAGAACTATATTGTAGACAAGCGCACCACAACCCGTCCTTTGCGTAATGGCAACAAGGAGACGGTAGACTGGTATCAGTTCCGTATACCATTGACCGAGTATGAGAAGAAGGTGGGTTCTATCAACGACCTTACATCTGTGCGCTTTATGCGTATGTTTATGACAGGCTTCAAGCATCCAATTGTGCTGCGTTTTGCAACACTCGACCTTGTTAGAGGCACATGGCGTGTATATCAGCAGAATCTTGACAATTCTGCCAATACATCAGGTAGACTGTCTGTCAGCGCTGTTAATATTGAAGAGAACAACGACAAGATGCCGGTTAACTATATCTTGCCTCCTGGTATAAACCGTGGTCAAGATCCTACTCAGCCGCAGCTTGTAGAGAACAATGAGCAAGCTCTTGCCCTTACGGTAAACACGCTTGGTTCGGGAGAAGCCAAGGCTGTATATAAGAACACGTCGCTTGACCTTCGACAGTATAAGCGTATGCAGATGTTTGTGCATGCCAACTCGTTTGAGCAGAACACAACAAATCTTGAGGATGGACAGCTTTCGGTATTCATCCGATTGGGTTCCGACTATAAGAGCAACTACTACGAGTATGAGATTCCTCTTAAGCTAACACCGCATAGCAACCAATACAGCCGCTATTCGGCTGAGGCTGCATGGGCGGTATGGCCTAAGGACAATATGCTCGATATTCCGTTGTCGCTCTTTACCGGATTGAAGAAAGAACGCAACAAGGCTAAGGCTATAGGACAGGCTTCGTATAATAGGGCTTACTCGGCCTACGACTCTGACAATCCTAAGAATCGCATCACGGTTATGGGTAATCCTACATTGGGTGAGGTTAAGACGTTGGTTATTGGTATACGCAATAACTCTGGTCAGGAGAAGAGTGGCGAGGTATGGGTAAACGAGCTGCGACTTAAGGAGTTTAACAATTCTGGGGGTTGGGCTGCACAAGGCAACTTCAATGTTCAGCTATCAGACCTTGGCTCGTTTAATGCTCAAGGACGATATACATCGTCAGGATTCGGCGGACTGGAAGAAGGTGTAGCCGAACGTAGTACAGACGATCAGTCTAACTATACTGTTACTGCAAATATCGACCTTGGTAAGTTCTTCCCGGACAAGGCTAAGGTTAGTGCGCCATTGTACTACTCGGTGACAAAGGAGAAGACATCGCCTAAGTATAATCCACTTGATACCGATATGGAATTGAAGGATGCTCTTGACGCGGCTGGGTCACGACAAGAGCGCGACTCAATAGAGAATATAGCCGTTACAAAGGTAACGCAGACCAACTTCTCGTTGTCTAACGTTCGTGTTGGAATACAGAACAAGCGTCATCCTATGCCATACGATCCAGCCAACTTCTCGTTCTCGTATTCGCATAGCCACTCTTACACAACGGGTGAGACTACGGTATATGAACGTGAGGACAACTGGCGTGGTGCACTCAACTACTCATGGACTCCGGTATACAAACCGTATGAACCATTCAAGAAGATAAAATCGAAGTCGAAATGGCTTGACTTGCCAAAGAGGTTCGCCTTGAATTGGTTGCCGCAGAATGTGGGCTTTAATACGGAGATAACTCGCAACTATTACGAATTGCAAGAGCGTGATATGGAATCGACGGAGAATCAGAATCTGCCGTTGACATTCTCGTCACAGTTCTTGTGGAATCGTGAGTTCAACTTGCGTTGGGATTTAACGAAAAATCTGCATATGAACTTCCAGAGTGCAACCAATGCCGAGATTGAGGAACCTTATGTACCTGTTAACAAGGACCTTTATCCTGACCAGTATTCGGTTTGGAAGGATTCTGTGTGGACATCAATAAAGCATATGGGTACACCGCTTAACTACAATCAGTCGTTCCAAGCATCTTATAAGTTGCCTATCAACTTGCTGCCAGTATTCGACTGGATAACATCTGATGCGTCGTACAATGCAACCTACAATTGGGTGAGAGGTACCGACCTTGAAGATGGAACATCGCTTGGCAATACTATTGCCAACAACCGCCAGATAAATATCAACGGACAGTTTAATCTTGAGAAGTTGTACAACCATGTGCCGTTCCTTAAGAAAACTAACGAACGATTCAAGAAGAACAACTCGGTGAAACCTAAGGCAACATCGCTGAAAACAAATTTGCGTAACAACAAAAAGAAAAAGGATGGCGGCAAGAACAAGCCAGGAGATAGGGATGAACAATTGCGCAGTAAGTTGCCAAAGAACAAGCGTGCCTTTGAGAAGGAGATAACACTTATGCCGGACACTACGATAAAGGTGGTGCACAGCAAGAAGACACGCCGCATCATTGTATCGGCAAAGACTCAGGACGGACATGCGTTTAAGTTGAAGTATCGCCGAATGGACGATAACAGTATACGTATATTAAATAAGGTGGACTCGGCAACAAAGATAAAGGTATCTGTTATTGCCAAGCAGCCGCTTGATGAACAGAGCTGGTATCGTACCGCACAATCGGTGGCACGTGTGTTGATGATGGTTCGCAATGTAAGTGTAAGCTATCGCAACCAATATGCAATGTCGTTGCCTGGCTTTAAGCCTATGATAGGCAATGCTTTTGGACAGGGACATGGTATGGGAGCAATGTCGCCAGGTCTTGATTTTGCCTTTGGTTTCATTGGTGATAGTTATATCGACAAGGCACGTGAGAATGGTTGGCTTATGATGAGCGACTCTTTGGCAACGCCGGCAACAACCAATAAGACAGAGGACTTGCAGCTTAAGGCAACGTTGGAGCCTGTTCGTAACTTGAAGATAGATCTTAATGCATCGCGCACAATGACAACAGCGCGTTCAGTACAATATATGTACGAGGGTAATCCTACAACGCAGAGCGGTACGTTTACAATGACAACACTATCGCTTCGTAGTGCGTTTGAGGGTTCTGGCAATGCCAATAACGGATATCATTCGGCTTCGTTCGAGCGTTTCTGCAATTCGCTTGAGGGATATCGTCAACGTGTTGAGGCTAAGTATGCGGGTGCAGTATATCCTGCAGGAACATCGCTTGCAGGCAAACCATTTAATGCAGAGAACGGTGGTGTAAACAAGTATAGCGCTGACGTAATGGTGCCTGCCTTCCTTGCTGCATATACCAATATGGGTGATGGAGGCTTGTCGCTGTTCCCGTCGCTGTCTAAACTGTTGCCCAACTGGACTATCAAATACAGTGGATTGTCTAAGTTGCCGTGGTTTAGAGATGTGTTCAAGAGTGTAAACATCAACCACTCGTACAAGAGTATATATGCTGTGGGCTCGTACTCGTCGTATAGTACGTATATGGAGTATATGAATGGACTTGGTTTTATAACCGATGCTACAAGCGGAGCGCCAATACCAAACTCGATGTACAATGTCTCGACGGTGAGCATCAATGAGGCATTCTCGCCATTGCTTGGTGTAGATGTAACGTTGAATAATAACATGACAATTAAGGCCGAGTATCGTACAACGCGTGTGTTGAGTCTTAGTATGACTTCGGTACAGATTAACGAGTCTTCTTCGCACGACTGGGTTATTGGTGCAGGTTATACGCTTAACAACTTCAATTTATTTGGAGGTGGTCGTAATAGGCATCGTCAGGTTAAGTCAAGACAGAAGGGTGGAGCAAAGGGTGACTCTAACTCTTCATCGCGCCGCTCAACGGGTGGTGTTAATAATGATTTGAAGTTAAGGCTTGATCTTAGTGTACGCAAGCAAGCTGCTATAAGCCGCGATATTGCCACAATGACATCATCGGCAAATAGCGGCAATACAGCGTTTAAGCTGTCTTTCTCTGCCGACTATACGTTGTCAAGAATGCTTACTATGAGCTTCTACTACGATAGACAAACTAATACACCGTTGCTGTCGTCAAGCTCATATCCAACGACAACACAGGACTTTGGATTGAGTATGAAGTTCTCGTTGACAAGATAGAGAATATATAGGGCTAGTAGTTCTAGAATTACTAGAATAACTAGAATTACTAGAATAACTAGAATTACTAGAATAACTAGTCTTAATAGAATAACTAGTACTACTAGAATTACTAGCCTCTCTATTCTCTCTCAATACCCATCTCCATCATCCTTCTCCTTCTCCTAGTTTTTCCTTAAGCCTCTTAATCTCTTCTTGCTGCGAGTAGTATGCCTTTAGGGCGCGCTGCTTAAGGTCGTTGTATGCAGCTTTCCACTTTTCGGCTTCGGTGCTGGCTTCTTTAAGTGCTTGTTCAAGCCTTGAACATTCGGCTTCGAGTTGCTTGAGCTTTTCGTCCTGCTTCTGCCGATATCCGGTGCGAGCCTTGTGCATACGCTCTTTAATACCGCCTTCGGTAATAAACTCACGCTCTAATGTCTTAAGAAACGACATCATCATCTTGTCTATGAAGTGGCAGAGTGTAAGAGCATAGTTGCACATCTGCTCATCGGTCCATTGTAGGAAATAAGGATCATAATCTATAAGCTTATTGTGCCAACGGCAATAGTCAACCATAACATTATATCTGCTATCACCAGGCATATACATTTGGAGATGGCGCGACTTTAGGTAATCCTGCCTGTATAATTTGGTCGCGTGTTCGGTCTTTATATAGATGAATAAACCTATTGCAAAACGCAAACGATAGCTGATATATAACATCCGACTTCTGGTAAAAATACAATTCGTCCCACTTGTATTGTTTGCCGAAGATGCTTTGATTATTACCTTTGGCATCTTTGTTGTCTGTATTGTTAGTGATGTCTGTCATAAAGGAAAATTAGGTTAATGGTTTAACAAGGGCAAATATAAGCAAAATAATTGATACAAAAAAACAAGCAAACAAGAAGTAAATGGATTAAGACCTATTGCTTCTTGTTTGCTTGTATTGAATATAGCCAAAGCAACCTTACTTCTTGTTTGCTTTAGCTCGTTTCTTACTTCTTGTCGTAAGCATGTAATGGATAGTCGGTGGTGTAGTGGAGACCACGACATTCCTTACGCTCAATGGCCTGGCGTGTTATGAGATAGCCCACGTTAATCATATTGCGAAGTTCGCAGATGTCACGACTTGCCTTTACGCGCTTAAATAGAGCTTCAGTCTCCTCGTACAGCAAGTCAAGACGGTCCCATGCACGTTTGAGTCGAAGGTCGCTTCGAACAATCCCCACATAGTTAGACATAATCTCGCCAACCTCCTTAACACTTTGTGTTATTAGTACCTGTTCCTCGTTAGTCATTGTACCTTCATCGTTCCACTCAGGTACCTTTTCGTTGAAGTCGTAATCATCAACGTGTGCCAACGAGTGCTTGGCTGCTGCATCTGCATATACCACAGCCTCAATAAGTGAATTGCTTGCAAGACGGTTGCCACCATGCAGACCAGTGCAAGAACATTCGCCAATAGCATAAAGACGCTCAATAGACGACTGTCCGTTAAGGTCTACCTTAATACCGCCACACATATAGTGGGCTGCTGGGCGAACAGGGATATAGTCGGTAGTTATATCTATGCCAATCGACTTGCACTTGTGATAGATATTCGGGAAATGTTTCTTTGTCTCTTCAGGATTCTTATGTGTAACATCGAGACAAACATGATCAATACCATGAATCTTCATCTCCTTGTCAATTGCACGTGCCACGATATCACGTGGAGCCAACGATAAGCGTTCGTCGTACTTCTCCATAAACGACTCGCCGTTAGGCAAGCGCAGTATGCCGCCATATCCACGCATAGCCTCTGTAATAAGGAATGCAGGATGAGTTTCGCCTGGATGATAAAGAGCTGTTGGATGGAATTGTACAAACTCCATATCCTTAACAGTGCCCTTGGCACGATATACCATAGCCTCGCCATCGCCGGTGGCAATAACAGGATTTGTAGTAGTTTGGTATACAGCACCGCAACCTCCAGTACACATCAGCGTAACCTTACTAAGATATGTGTCCACCTTCTCGGTTTCAGGATTAAGCACGTATGCGCCATAGCAGTTGATATACGGAGTACGGCGAGTTACGCGTGCGCCAAGATGATGCTGAGTGATAATCTCCACAGCAAAGTGGTTCTCCTTAATGTCAATGTCTGGACAAGCACGAACAGCAGCCATAAGTCCACGTTGAATCTCGGCACCAGTGTCATCTGCATGGTGCAGAATACGGAATTCAGAGTGTCCTCCTTCGCGATGAAGGTCAAACTCACCATCTTCTTTACGGTCGAAGTTGACACCCCATTTTACAAGCTCTTTAATCTGTTCAGGGGCATTGCGTACAACTTGCTCAACGGCACGACGGTCGCTGATAAAGTCACCGGCAATCATAGTATCCTCTATATGCTTGTCGAAATTGTCAACTACAAGATTAGTAACTGAGGCTACGCCACCTTGGGCAAACGATGTGTTTGCCTCATCAAGCGAAGTCTTGCAAATCAAGCACACCTTACCTTTGTGTGCGCGAGCTACCTTCAGGGCGTAGCTCATGCCGGCAACACCGGCGCCGATAATCAGAAAGTCGTATTTGAAAACCATCTTTTCTGTTTTTTTCTTAGACGATGCAAATTTAGAGAAAAAAATGAAGACATTGCATAGTTTCGTTCACTTTTTTATTGCTTTCCCATAATTCCCTATAATAATGTCTATCATATATACTATATAATAAGGTGTATATATAATATTTTCAGTATTTTTTGTCTACTTACTTAAAAATTTGTACTTTTGCACCAAATTTGAGTATACTTAAAAATCATTATAATGGAGATTTCATATAAATGGCTTAAGGAGTATGTTGATTTCGACCTTACTCCCCAAGAAACAGCCGACGCGCTGACTTCTTGCGGACTTGAAGTTGACGCTCTTGAAGAAGTACAGACCATTAAGGGTGGACTGAAGGGACTGTACGTGGGCAAGGTATTGACTTGCGAGATGCACCCTAATTCAGACCACTTGCATATAACAACCGTTGACTTAGGCAAGGGCGAACCACAGCAGATAGTATGTGGCGCACCAAATGTTGCTGCTGGTCAGAAGGTTATAGTTGCCGATCTTGGTTGCGTGCTATACGACGGCGACAAGGAATTTGTTATCAAGAAGTCTAAGTTGCGTGGTGTTGAGTCGAACGGTATGATTTGTGCCGAAGACGAGATAGGTGTAGGAACAAGTCACGATGGTATAATCGTATTGCCAGAAGACGCACCCGTAGGACAGCCTGCAGCAGAATATTATCATTTGGAAAGCGACTGGGTTATCGAGATTGATATCACAGCCAACCGTTCGGATGCGCTAAGCCACTGGGGTGTAGCGCGCGACCTATATGCTTGGCTCAAGCGCAATGGACATAATACATCGCTTCATCGTCCCGACTGCTCTGAGTTTACAGTCGACAATACCAACCTTCCTATCGATGTTGAGATTGAGAACACCGAGGCTTGCAAGCGTTATGCTTGCGTTAGCATTACTGGTTGCGAGGTTAAGGAGAGTCCGGAGTGGTTGCAAGACAAGCTCAAGGTTATTGGCTTGCGTCCTATCAACAACATTGTCGACATCACCAACTATGTGATGATGGCATACGGTCAGCCTATGCATTGCTTCGATGCAGATATGGTTAAGGGCAACAAGATAGTAGTGCGCACTCAGCCAGAAGGTACAAAGTTTGTGACACTTGACGGTGAGGAACACACTCTTGGCGAGCATGACCTTAGTATTTGTAATGCTGAAGAGCCAATGTGTATTGCCGGTATATTCGGCGGCAAGGGTTCTGGTACATACGATACTACAACCAACGTGGTACTTGAGAGTGCATATTTCCATCCTACATGGATTCGTAAGAGTGCACGTCGTCATGGACTTAGTACCGACGCAAGCTATCGTTTCGAGCGTGGTATCGACCCTAACGGCATAATATATGCATTGAAGCAGGCTGCTATCCTGTGCAAGCAGTTGGCAGGTGGCAAGGTTAGCATGGAGATAAAGGATGTTTATCCAACACCGATTGCCGACGCACGTGTACAGCTCGACTATGAGTATGTAGACCGTCTTATTGGCAAGAAGATTGGCAATGATATGATACGCTCAATTGTTGAGAGTCTTGATATGAAGGTGATTTCGGAGACAGATACTGGCTTGGAGCTTGATGTGCCAGCTTATCGTGTAGATGTACAGCGTCCATGCGATGTGGTAGAGGATATCCTCCGTATCTACGGATATAATAATGTGGAGATACCTACACAGCTTAAGAGTTCGCTCACCATTCTTGGCGACGAAGACAAGGCATACCATCATCAGAATGTCATCAGCGAACAACTTGTTGGTTGTGGATTCCGCGAGATCTTGAACAATTCGCTTACTAAGACAGCCTACTATA
Organism: Prevotella merdae; assembly: GCF_900290275.1. Taxonomy (GTDB): domain Bacteria; phylum Bacteroidota; class Bacteroidia; order Bacteroidales; family Bacteroidaceae; genus Prevotella; species Prevotella merdae. The sequence continues at coordinate 129,203 of NZ_LT985326.1, read as the reverse complement.
CAGAGCTTAACCACTACACAGAGGATACAACAGTAAAGGTGATGAATCCTCTAAGCTCCGACCTTGGCGTAATGCGTCAGACCTTGCTCTTCGGCGGATTGGAGAGCGTATGTCGTAACGTAAACCACAAGATGCCTAATCTACGCTTCTTCGAATTTGGCAATTGCTACCACTTCTCACCTGAGAAGAATAACGACGAGGACCCTATAAAGGCATATACAGAGGAAATGCACCTTGGTATGTGGCTCACAGGCAAGCGTGTCGAAGGTTCGTGGGCACACGCCGACGAGCAGTCTAATTTCTACGAGCTCAAGGCATACGTTATGAACATATTCACTCGTCTGGGTGTTAACCCTGGCATTGTAGTAGCCGAGAAGTCGGACAACAACGTCTTTGGTAAGGCTCTCGCCTTGAAGGCTCGCAGTGGTAAGTTGCTTTGTGAGATGGGTACCGTAAGCCACAAGCTTCTTAAGAAGATGGACATTGACCAAGATGTGTTCTATGCCGACATCAATTGGAACAACATCATGCGTGCCATCAAGAAGAACGAAACCTTGTATCACGACATCAGCAAGTTCCCGTCTGTAAGTCGCGACCTTGCCTTGCTTATCGACAAGAGCGTAGAGTTTGAGCAGATAGAGCAGATAGCTCGCCAGACCGAGAAAAAACTTCTCAAGAGTGTTGAGCTGTTCGATGTATACGAGGGCAAGAATCTTCCGGAGGGCAAGAAGAGCTACGCTGTAAACTTTATCTTGCAGGACGAGACCAAGACTCTAAATGACAAGCAAATTGAGGCCATTATGACCAAGCTCATCAATAACCTCAAGCAGAAGTTGGGCGCAGAGTTGCGTTAATGTCAATCTGTAATTGCCGAACATAATAATGGTGCAAAACCAGAATAAATTCAAAATATTAAATAAGAAATATTAATAACAAAAATGGGAAGAGCATTTGAGTATCGTAAAGCTACAAAGCTGAAGCGTTGGGGCCACATGGCTAAGACATTCACCCGTCTGGGCAAGCAGATTGCTATTGCTGTTAAGGCTGGCGGTCCAGAACCAGAAAACAACCCTTCATTGCGTTCTATCATCGCTACATGTAAACGCGAGAACATGCCGAAGGACAACATCGAGCGTGCAATCAAGAACGCTATGGGCAAGGATCAGAGCGAGTATAAGGAAGTAACCTACGAGGGATATGGCCCTCACGGTATCGCTATCTTCGTTGACACACTTACCGACAACACCACACGTACAGTAGGCGATGTACGCTCGGTATTCAACAAGTTCAACGGTACACTTGGTACAACAGGCTCGCTGTCTTACCTCTTCGACCACAAGTGTGTATTTACATTCAAGAAGAAGGACGGCATCGATATGGAAGAGCTTATCCTTGAGCTTATCGACTTCAATGTAGAAGACGAGTTTGACGAGGATGAGGAAGAGGGAACAATCACAATCTACGGCGACGACGTTAAGGCGTATGCTCAGATTCAGAAGTTCCTTGAGGACCAGGGCTTCGAGGATATCGGTGGCGAGTTTACTTATGTTCCTAACGATTTGAAGGATGTTGACGCCGACCAGCGTGCTACTATCGACAAGATGGTAGAGCGTCTTGAGGAGTTTGACGATGTTCAGAACGTATATACCAACATGAAGCCTGAGGAGGGCGAGTAAATAATAAATAACCAAAGCCCCACCTCCTTGCCCTTCCCAAGTAGGGATGAGCAAAGGGGTGGGGCTTTTTTAATATACAGCATTATGAATCACTTGGACTACACTACTTGCGGTACATGCAGCCGTCTTATCTCTATTGATGTTGATGCTGATGGCATTATACGCAATCTATCATTCGTGGGTGGATGCAATGGCAATCTTAAAGGCATCTGCGCTCTTGCTATCGGCAAGAAGGCATCAGACATAAAGCATACTCTTAAGGGAATTAGCTGTAACGGCAAGCCTACCAGCTGCCCCGACCAGCTTGCTACAGCATTGGAGCAAATGGGATATTAATATATGCCGATGGTAACGTATTCATCTGCCGATGATATTTGAAGCCTACGGGCTTAAGCTTTTCGAATCCACAGAATGGCCTACGCTTCGCGAGGCAAGAATCCACAGAAATGATTTCTTGCGCCGCCATAGGCGGCGAACCATGCTAACCTCGGCGACGCTACACAAGCAATCAATTCTGTGCCTTCTGTCGTATGACGCGCAGCGTCTATACGCTCTGTGGATTCCAAACCTTAATCCCGTAGGCTTCTGTGTGGTCTGTGCGTTCTGTGGGATAAAGACAAAACAATAAACATTATATACCCAAGCTAAATTTGACAATATTATTATTTTAAAATGTTTTAATAGTCAAAATTCTTTTTTTTTGTTCGTAGTTAGAAAAATATATGTAACTTTGCTGCTTGAATCTACTAATGAACTTAAAGAGCCTTGCACATATCTACTAAATGCTTATACTGCAGCTTGGCGAGTTTTACAAAACTAATCATACAATTATGCTAAAACAAATTATTAATGGTCGTGTCCTTACTCCTGAGGGCTGGCTCGAAGGCGGTTCTGTAATCATTGATGGCAATAAGATTAAGGCCGTATCTAACAGTGATCTCTACATTGTTGATGCTCAAATAATTGACGCCAAGGGATGCTATGTAGTACCTGGTGGTGTAGAGTTGCACGTGCATGGTGGTGGTGGACGCGACTTTATGGAAGGCTCTGAAGAAGCTTTCCGTGTAGCCATTAAAGCACATATGAAGCATGGCACTACATCTATCTTCCCAACACTTTCGTCTTCTACTGTGCCTATGATTGAGGCAGCATGCGAAACATGCCAGAAGCTTATGGAAGAGGAAAACAGTCCGGTACTCGGACTTCATCTTGAAGGTCCTTACTTCAACCCTAAACAGGCAGGCGCTCAGATACCTGAATGGATCAAGGCACCTGTAGCCGAGGAATACGAACCATTGCTTGACAAGTATCCATGTATCAAGCGTTGGGACGAGGCACCCGAACTTCCTGGTTCAATCGACTTTATTAAAGCATGTTGCAAGCATGGTGTATTGGCTTCAATAGGTCATACTCGTGCCACATACAATGATGTGGTAGCTGGTCACAGAGCCGGCATGATGCATGCCACCCACTTCTACAACGCAATGCCGGTAGTGTACAAGGAGCACGAGTTTAAGGTGCCTGGCACAGTAGAGAGTGTTTATGCACTTCCCGATATGAGTGTAGAGGTTATTGCCGATGGTATACATGTGCCTCCAGTAATGCTTCGCGTAGTTTATCAGATAAAGGGTGTTGAGAAGACAGCTCTTATTACCGACTCTTTGGCTTGTGCCGCAAGCGATGAGGGTGTAGCATTCGATCCACGCGTTATTCTCGAGGATGGCGTGTGCAAGCTTGCTGACCATTCGGCTCTTGCAGGTTCAATTGCCACCATGGACCGACTTATCCGCACATGTGTGCAAATGGCTAATATTCCGATGGAGGACGCATGTCGCATGGCAAGCGAGACACCAGCAAAGATTATGGGTGTATTCGACCGCAAGGGATCTCTCGAGGATGGAAAGGATGCCGACATCATGATGTTCGACAAAGACCTCAAGCTGACTTACGTTATGCAGATGGGTAACGAAGTAACCAACGAACTCTAAACACATATAATTATGTTAAAGCAAATAGTCAATGGCCACATTCTCACCCCTAAAGGCTGGCTTGAGGGTGGCTCTGTAATTATCGAAGACAATAAGATTAAGGCTGTCTCAAATATAGATCTACATATCGTTGATGCCGAAATCATCGACGCTAAAGGTTGTTATGTAGTGCCTGGAGGTATCGACTTGCATACACATGGTGGTGGCGGTCGCGACTTTATCGAGGGTAGCGAGGACGCTTTCCGTGCTGCTGTTAATGCGCATATGAAGCATGGTACAACAACAATTTATCCTACACTCTCGTCGTCTACAATCCCGTCAATTGAGGCTGCTTGCCAGGTATGCCAGAAGTTGATGGCCGAGGAGAACAGTCCGGTGCTTGGTTTGCATATCGAAGGCTCGTACATCAATCCTAAGCAGGCTGGTGCACAGAACCCCGTGCTCATCAAGGCTCCGCTTCCTGACGAGTACGAGACATTGCTCAACAAGTATTCGTGCATCAAACGCTGGGACGTAGCACCTGAGCTTCAGGGCTCGGTAGAGTTTATTACAGAGTGTCGCAAGCACGGTGTTCTTACAGCCCTTACCTGTACACGTGCCACATACGAGGATGTTGTTGCTGCCCATGATGCCGGATTGTCGCATGCGGCCCATTTCTACAATGCCATGCCAGTGGTATACAAGGAGCACGAGTTTAAGGTTCCTGGCACCGTAGAGAGTGTATACGCTCTTCAGGATATGACCGTAGAGGTAATAGCCGACGGCATACACGTGCCTCCAGTTATGCTCAATGTGGTTTATCAGATTAAGGGTGTTGAGAAGACAGCCCTTATCACCGACTCTTTGGCTTATGCCGCAAGCGAGGGCAACGTATCGTCTGAGCCCAGCGTAATTCTTGAGGATGGTGTGTGCAAGCTTGCCGACCATTCGGCTCTTGCCGGTTCTATCGCCACAATGGATGTACTCATCCGCACATGTATCCACAGGGCAGAAATACCTATGGTAGATGTATTCCGTATGGTTAGCGAGACACCTGCCAAGATAATGGGTATCTTCGACCGCAAGGGTTCTATCGAGGAAGGCAAGGATGCCGATATCATGATGTTCGACGACGATATCGACCTGACCTACGTTATGCAGATGGGCAACGAGGTAACCAACGTTCTGTAACTAACGTATGTTTGCAGCCTTGGTTGTGCCTGCAAATAACGAGATATACAATAAAACAAGGGCTGGGCTCCATATTTGGAACCCAGCCCTTTTGGCTATATTGTCTAAATCCATAAAATAATGCAGTTTTTTATGGCTCTTATGTAGCTTCCGCGGCTTGCCTAGGCAATTTTTTAAGTAATATATATTAAAATGGCAAAGTAATATAATTAAAATGGCAAAGTAAATTATATTAAATGGCAAAGTAATATATATTAAAATGGCAAAGTAATATAGGTTGGTATAAACTTTGACACCGAGAAGCCTATTGGCGACCGGACTATTGGTTAGACGTTTGGTTAGTTGTAGTCCTTCGGTGTAAATCTCTTGTCAAAATATACAACATTCTTGTCCTTGTCCGAACGCAGAGTCCACTGAAAGGCAAATCCTTCCTCCTTGTAAGGTCTGAAGGCAGTATTGTCCTTAATATTGGCAAGAAGAGCCTCGCTTATCTTGTCGCGGTTTAGGTCGAACACCTTTCTGTCGTCGAGAGCATCTGTAATAGAGCAGTAGTAGTGGTATGTTTTAGTCTTGATATCAAATGCCACACTATCTGTACGGGTGTAGTTCTGTACAGGTGTAGGGCAGTATTTCTCTGTGTATTCTTGTGCTTCGCGCTGGGCTCTTTTCTCCAAATTTTCGTGACAACTGCATAGCAGCAAAGAGCATGCAATGATACCAAATATTAAATGTTTCATTTTGATTAAATTAAATTCTAAATTTTTTCTTTTGCAAAGTTACCTATTTGTCAGAAAAAACAAGTAACTTTGCACGTAAAACTGATATATATCAATGGACAATATAAGGAATTTCTGTATTATTGCCCACATCGACCACGGCAAATCAACACTTGCCGACCGATTGTTGGAGCGTACACAAACAATCAAGATAACTGAGGGTCAGATGCTTGACAATATGGATCTGGAGCGCGAGCGCGGTATAACCATCAAGAGCCATGCTATCCAGATGGAATATAAGCACAACGACCAAACATACATATTGAATCTTATTGACACTCCGGGACATGTCGATTTCTCGTATGAGGTATCACGCAGTATTGCAGCATGTGAGGGAGCGTTGCTTGTTGTAGATGCCACACAGGGTGTTCAGGCACAAACCATATCCAATCTGTATATGGCTATAGAGCACGACTTGGAGATAATACCAGTGCTTAATAAGATAGATATGCCAAGCGCAATGCCCGACGAGGTAGAAGACGAGATTATAGAGCTTATAGGCTGTAAACGTGAGGACATCTTGCGTGCCTCTGGCAAGACAGGCGAAGGTGTTGACGATGTGCTGCGTGCTATTGTAGAGCGTGTACCACATCCTACGGGCGATACCAATGCACCTTTGCAGGCTCTTATCTTCGACTCTGTGTTCAACTCATTCCGTGGTATCATTGCCTACTTCAAGATAGAGAATGGCCAGATACGCAAGGGCGACAAGGTTAAGTTCTTTAATACCGGTATGGAGTATGTGGCCGACGAGGTTGGCGTACTCAAGATGGATATGGTACCACGTGATGTGCTTGGCACTGGCGAGGTGGGATACATCATATCAGGCATCAAGGATGCTACTGAAGTAAAGGTGGGTGATACAATTACACAAGTGGCTCGTCCATGCGAGAAGGCTATTTCTGGATTCCAGGAAGTAAAGCCTATGGTGTTTGCTGGTGTTTATCCTATAGACCCGAGCGAATACGAAAACTTGCGTTCATCGCTTGAGAAATTACAGCTCAATGATGCTTCGCTAACATTCTCGCCTGAGTCGTCTGTGGCTCTTGGCTTTGGTTTCCGTTGCGGATTCCTTGGATTGTTGCATATGGAGATTGTGCAAGAACGTTTGGACCGCGAGTTTAATATGGACGTCATCACTACCGTGCCCAACGTTTCGTATATGGTATACGACAAGCAAGGCGGTGTTAAGGAGGTGCACAATCCGTCAGGACTGCCCGAGCAAACTCTTATCGACCATATCGAGGAGCCGTATATACGTGCTTCTATCATCACAACCACCAACTTCATAGGGCCTATCATGACGCTTTGTCTCGACAAGCGCGGCGAACTGATAAACCAAGAGTATATTAGTGGCAATCGTGTTGAGTTGCATTTCATGTTGCCTTTGGGCGAAATCGTGATCGACTTCTACGACAAACTTAAGTCTATAAGCAAGGGTTATGCATCGTTCGACTATCACATAGATGGTTTCCGTCCTTCACGTCTTGCCAAACTCGACATATTGCTCAATGGCGAACCCGTTGACGCTTTGTCGGCATTAACTCATCAAGACAATGCTGTGAGCATGGGTCGCAAGATGTGTGAGAAGCTAAAGGATCTTATTCCGCGTCAGCAGTTTGATATAGCAATACAGGCAGCCATTGGCGCTAAGATTGTTGCACGCGAGACTATAAAGTGTGTGCGTAAGGATGTTACAGCCAAGTGTTATGGTGGTGACGTGAGCCGTAAGCGCAAGTTGCTCGAGAAGCAGAAGAAGGGCAAGAAGCGTATGAAGCAAATTGGTAACGTCGAGGTGCCGCAGAAGGCATTCCTCGCAGTATTGAAACTCGATTAAATTATACTAAATACTAAGAAGCATTAACTGAAAAGAAAGGAAGGTATCTTATGAAAGAGATAGTCAGCACCAACACCCGCGACATAGCTCGAGAGTTGGCAAGACGCTACAGTACAATGACTCACGAGGAACTTGATGTATTGGAGAGCATCCTGGTTCCTATTAAGTATGCAAAAGGTGAGATCGTACTAAAGGAAGGCGAAGTGTGCCGTCAGTTCCTTTATATAGACAAGGGACTTATGCGCCAGTTCTATTTCAAGCACGGCAAAGAGGTTACCGAGCATCTTGCTCAGGACCATACTATTGTGATGTGTATCGAGAGCCTGTTCAAGGAAGAGCCAACACACTTGCAGGTAGAGGCACTCGAGCCCACCGTTGTATACGCTTTGCCTAAAGCCGATCTGGAGCGTGTAGCCTTGCATAACGTCAATATACAGATTCTTTACCGCAAGATACTGGAAGAGAGCCTTATACAGTCGCAGGTGCATGCCGATCTTGTGCGTTTTGAGACTGCTCAAGACAGATATAAGAGAATGTGCAAACTAATGCCACAGGTGGTTCTGCGTGCTCCGCTTGTATATATTGCAAGCTATCTGCAGATGACACCCGAGACATTGTCGCGTGTGCGTGCGTCAACACTACTCGACTAATTGGTTGATTAAGACAAAATCGTTTATACTTATTATATGTAGCGGGGGCCTTATAGCCTTCGCTATATTTGTTTGATACTAACGCTTCATTAAAACAATAAACATTGCAAACCTTTGTTCCTGACCATTGCCAGCAAGAAGTGATAGCTGCTTGTGGTGGATTCCATCTTGTACTTGCCCCTCCGGGATGTGGCAAAACCCAGATATTGACCGAACGCATACGCTATGCCCATAACGTAGAGGGTATAGCATATGCCGACATGTTGTGCCTAACATTTACCAACCGTGCCGCACGTGGAATGGTTGAGCGTATTGTCGGCAGTATAGCCGATGATGGGGTAGGCGATGTGTTTGTTGGCAATGTACATAGGTTTTGTTCAAAGTTCCTATTTGCCAACGGACTTGTAGCTGCCGAGTCGAGTGTTATTGACGAGGATGATGCTGTGTCTATACTTGCCCGCTATCTTAATGAGGACGAGTATGTGGTAATGGGCAATACGGCTCGCCGACGCGACTATTCGGATGTCTTCCACCTTGAGGCAATGATGCATCAAATTAGATATAATCATCCCAAGGCCCTGCGTGTACATCCCGACTGTATAAATGCCGACGATATAGGTGCCATGCAACGTATATGCAAAGTTACTGGAAAGACATTCGATGCCGACGCAATGATAGATATTTACGAAAACTCGGATACTTATCGCGACCTTGTTATGTCCGACACTACCGACTATGGCTATCAGCAGCCTTTACTAAAGATGCTTCAGAAGATGTCGCTTGCACGACAGTTTCAACATTATAAGCGCCAGAACCACTTGCTCGACTTTCATGATTTGTTGCTTATGACATATGATGCACTTGTTGCTGATGCCGATAGTCAGGAGTTTAAGCGTTATAAGTGGGTTCAGGTGGACGAGGTGCAAGACCTTAATCCGTTGCAAATGGCAATAGTAAAGTTGCTTACGGCACGTCCTTTCCATACCGTGATGTTTCTTGGAGACGAGCAACAGGCAATATTCTCGTTTATGGGAGCCAAGCTTGATGCACTTTCTGCATTGAAGCAACAGCCTACGTGCCAGTTGCATCATCTGTCGGTAAACCATCGATCACCAAAATATCTGCTTGATGTATTCAATACCTATGCTGCCGAAGTGCTAAAGATTGACCCTTCGCTACTGCCAGAGGTGGGCAAGATAGATGTAAAGAACCGTGTAGGCAACGAGCTTGCAATTCTGTGCAGTCAGACATACGAGCAGGAGGTGCGCGAGTGCGTGCAGTTTGCCAATACGCTTACCCGCAATTTTCCTGATTCTACAACAGCCTTTGTTGTAAACTCAAATCGCGATGCCGAGCTTATAAGTGCCGAACTTAACAGATGTAACATTGGGCACTTTAAGGTGTCGGGCACCGACCTCTTCTCGTTGCCCGAAATAAAGTTGCTGTTTGCTCATCTTGGAGTATTAAACAACGAGTTTAGTTTTATGTCGTGGGCACGACTTATGAAGGGATTGCGTGTGTACGATAATAGTGCTTCAGCACGCAATTTCGTACGTGCGTTGTTCGACCGAGCCATTATGCCATCTGATCTCTTGCGTTTTGACAGCGGCACTTATCTGCAACGCTTTGTCAGCAGTTACGAGAAAGATACTATTGTGGTATTTGATACGGAGACCACCGGACTTGACGTGTTCAATGACGATATTCTGCAGATAGCTGCTGTTAAGATACGTGGTGGCGAAGTGGTGCCAGGCTCCCAGTTTACATTATACATTGAGACCGATAAGGCGATACCGGCTATGCTCGGCGATATAGTGAATCCAATAATCGAGGAGCGTAAGCATCATGAGCTTCTTACGCATGCCGATGCGTTGCGACAGTTTATGCAGTATGCCGATGGATGCGTATTGTTAGGTCATAATGCCGATTACGATTATCATATACTCGATTTCAACCTTCGCCGTTATGTACCTGAGATAATGCTCTCAGCACAGCATCCGTCTTATCTCGATTCTTTGCGCCTGGTACGTTTGTTGCATCCCGAACTTAAGGAGCACAAGCTTAAGTATCTGCTGTCTGTGCTTGGTTTGGAAGGCAACAACTCACATCTTGCCGACGACGATGTCAACGCCACACGCAATGTGGTGATACATTGCTATGATATTGCAAAGACTAAGATTGAGGAGCAGAATAAGTTTCTTAAGGATAGTCGGGTGCGACAGCGTGTGGATACGCTCAGACGAAATTATGGCGAGATGTATAGAGATGCAGTTGGAAGACTATATGAAAGTGAAAAGGGAAAAGTGAAAAGTGAAAAATTTGAGGAAGGGGAAAAGGGAAAAGAGGAAAGTGAAAAGAGAAAAGAGAAAAGTGAAAAATTTGAGGAAGGGGAAAAGGGAAAAGAGGAAAGTGAAAAGAGAAAAGAGAAAAGTGAAAAATACGATTGTTGTGATGGCGGTATTGTTGTAAGGGGAGCATTGGTTGATGAACTAAAGCGCTTTTACGATTACTTGTTGGATGGTGGCTTGATAGTTGAGATAGACGGATTGCGATTTGTTTTGGCTTATCTTTCGGGCGATATGATAGATGCAGATAAGGAGCCATCGTTATATGAGCAACTTTGCAATCATACAATGGAAATAAGTACGCTTAAAGAGGCCGATCTATGTGGCAGTAGCAACATAAACGAGCATATATTTGTAACTACCATACACAAAGCTAAAGGCTTGGAGTTTGACAACGTTATTGTGTTTGATGCTGTTGATGGACGTATTCCCAACTATTACAGTCGCAATAATCCGCGACAGCTTGCCGAGGATGCACGCAAGTTTTATGTGGCACTTTCAAGAGCAAAGGAGCGATTATATGTGGCACAATGCATACAGCGTTTCGACTATCACAACATGCCGCACGATGTGCATCTTACGCCACTTATGCGTTCCATCGCCAAGTACTTCAAGGAGGAACGGTTCGGCAACTAAGGCTTGATTGGTCGGTCATCAAGGCTTCCTTGGTATCGGGGAGAGGCTCTTGTACTTGTATCTCCTTTGCTTGTAGTTCTGTGGAAACTACATACAAAAGAACTACAAGTAAAATTATACGTTCATTACACGAACTTAAGAATGTCTCCCTACAATAAAATTAGTGATAGATTAGTGTTAGATAAGTGACGGGTGGCACTTGGTATATGCCACCCGTCATTAGTGTATATCATTGCTAATCAGTAATATACGATTGTGTGAAAGGCTATAAGTGATAGAATGATAGGTTATTTCTTAACCTTTGTAGCCACTACAAAATAGCCTATCAAGCAGCAGTAAGCCACGAGAGAAGCAACCTGCGACAATGGTGTGGCAAGCCATGATGTCATCCAATCTTCGCTTACAAGATGCACGTTGCAGAAGCGCAATAATGCAGATACAACGCCCATCAACGCACCACCTGCAATAAAGCCACTTGCAAGCAATGTACCCTTCTCGTTGCGCTCACGGTTAACTTCAGCGTTCTTAGAGCGTGTTGAGACAAACCAGCTTACGAAACCACCGACGAGGAGAGGTGTGTTGAGTTCAAGTGGAATAAACATACCCAAGGCAAAGGCAATAGCTGGAATCTTGAAGTAGGTAAGCACAATGGCAATAATAGCGCCAATACCATAGAGAGCCCAAGGAGCACCCACACCATTCATAAGCGGATCGATAACGGCAGCCATAGCATTAGCCTGTGGAGCTGCAAGGCTTCCGCTTGCAAATCCATAGGTATGGTTAAGCAGAATCATTACGCCACCAACTGTAGCAGCTGATACTAATGTGCCGAGGAACTTCCATGTCTCCTGCTTCTTAGGTGTAGTGCCGAGCCAATAGCCAATCTTTAGGTCGGTGATGAAACCGCCTGCCATAGACAATGCAGTACATACAACACCACCCATAATAAGAGCTGCAACCATACCGCCAGTGCCTTTTAAGCCTACTGCTACCAGTACAACAGAGGCAAGGATAAGCGTCATAAGTGTCATGCCAGATACAGGGTTAGAGCCAACAATAGCGATAGCATTGGCTGCAACCGTAGTAAATAGAAAGGCTATTACAGCAACGAGCAAGATGCCAACCACGGCAAAGAGAAGATTGCCATCCATTACGCCAAACCAGAAGAAGAGGAATGTGGCAATGAGAGTAACGATAGCACCAATAGCAATAATCTTGAAAGATATGTCGCGCTGAGTACGCGCGGTATCTTCTGCTACCTGAGAGCCACCCTTCATCTCGTTGGCAGCAAGCGATACTGCACCCTTAATGATGCCCCATGACTTGATGATGCCTATGATACCAGCCATAGCGATGCCACCGATACCAATACTCTTGCCATAATACTTAAATATCTCTTCTGCCGACATCGCGCCAACAGTCTGTGTAATCTCCGGATTCCACATGTTAAGTACTTGGTCGTGGAAGATAATAGACATACCTGGAACAATAAGCCACCACACTACAAACGAGCCGAGACAGATGATAAAGGCATATTTAAGACCGATGATATAGCCCAAACCAAATACAGCAGCGCCAGTGTTAACCTTGAATACAAGCTTTGCCTTATCGGCTGCCATAACACCCCATTCCATAACACGTGTTGTGAAATTCTCGTTCCACCAACCTACAGTTGCTACTATAAAGTCGTACAAACCGCCTACAAGTCCTGCTATAAGCAAAGGTTTTGCTTGCGATCCACCCTTCTCACCACTTACAAGAACTTGTGTTGTGGCTGTAGCTTCAGGGAATGGATACTTGCCGTGCATATCCTTAACGAAGTACTTACGGAAAGGTATCATGAACAAGATGCCCAAGATACCGCCAAGCAAAGACGAGAAGAACACCTTGAAGAACGAAACGCTCATTTCTGGATATTTAGCTTGGAGAATGTAGATAGCAGGCAAGGTGAATATTGCACCTGCAACGATAGTGCCCGAACATGCTCCGATACTCTGAATAATTACGTTTTCGCCAAGGGCTTTGTTGCGCTTTGCGGCTGTAGACACACCAACAGCTATGATAGCAATAGGAATAGCAGCCTCAAACACTTGGCCTACCTTAAGTCCAAGATAAGCAGCTGCAGCCGAGAACAGCATAGCCATGACGATACCCCATGTAACCGACCATACATTAACCTCGGGATAATTCTGGTCAGGCGACATAATTGGCTTGTACTCCTCGCCCGGCTTCAACTCGGTGAATGCGTTGTCGGGCAATTGGATTTGCTCTTTTTCTTTTTTCATTTTATAGTACTATTTGTTATTAATTGTTTTGTTCGTAGTATATAATTGGCAAAGTTACAACTTTTGTGGCGATAAATGTGTGATATCTCCAGTAAATTCTTTTTGAATGTATATATATAATAATGTATATATGCAGAATTGTTGCACATTTGTTTGTAAAATCAAGAAAAATGCATCATTTTATCAAAAAAAACGCTTGATTGTTTGTGAAATAATATTTATTTCTTACTTTTGTAGTCGAAAGAAATATTTAATTACTTTAAAACAGAGACAAATATGAATAATGCACAGTTTATACTTTGGTGGTGGCGTAGCTCAAGATTCAAAAAGTCGTGAGGCGGTATCTCCTACGCATTATTTTCATATGATAAATAAAGCTATAAAAGAAGACCTGTCGTTCACGCGGCGGGTCTTTTTTTTAAATACTTAGTATAAAGAGAAATAACTAAAAAAATATTCAGGCGTATGGTAACGATGAAACTAATTCTTGAAAGAGTGCTTGCTGGCGAGAAGCTTCAGCGCGATGAAACTAAGGATATATTGCTCGGCATAACACGTGACGAGTATCCAGCCGAACAGATATCGGCTTTGCTCACAGCTATTCAGATGCGTGGCATTACAGTTGACGAACTGTTAGGTTTTCGTGATGGTATACTCGAGACTGGTGTTCCTGCCTTACTGGATAGCGACCGCTATATCGACGTAGTAGGAACAGGAGGCGACCGCAAGAATACATTCAATATATCTACAACATCTTGTTTTGTTATAGCAGGAGCAGGATACAAGGTGGCAAAGCATGGTAATTATTCTGCCACATCCACCTCAGGAGCTTCGAATGTTATTGAGCAGCACGGAGTAAAGTTTACGGCCGACCTCGACCAATTGAACCGTTCGCTTAACGAGTGTGGCATAGTTTACTTGCATGCTCAACTATTTGCGCGAGCAATGAAGTTTGTCGGTCCTATACGCAAGGCATTGCAGTTTCCAACATGCTTTAATCTCCTTGGTCCGCTTGTCAATCCGTCGCAGCCCAAATGTCAGTTGCTTGGTGTTGCAACGCTTGAGCAGATGAAACTTTATAGTGAGGTGTTCCATCGTATAGGTACCGATTATGCCATAGTAAACAGTATTGACGGATATGATGAGATTTCGCTTACGGGCGACTTCAAGGTTGCTACCAATTCATATGAACGCATCTTCTCGCCTTCCGATCTTGGCTTGCGCAAGGCTCTTCCCGAGGAACTTGTTGCCGGAGCTACCGAGCACGAGGCTGCAGAGATATTTGATGCCGTACTTGAGAACCGCGCTCTTCAGGCACAAAAGGATATAGTTATAGCCAATGCAGCCTTTGGTATACAAACTTTCGAGCGAGGAAAGAAGTCGATAGAAGAGTGTATAGCTATTGCACGTGAGTCGTTAGAGAGTGGCAAAGCATTGGCTACGTTCAAGAAGTTCAGAGAGATAAACAGTTAAGCAAGCATTTAAGCTATGGATATATTAGAAGAAATAGTTGCCCGCAAGCGTATAGACCTCGACCATCTAAAGACAGTATATACCGAGCACTACATCCACCGCGAAGTAGAGAAACTTATGGATGAGGGCAATCCGGTTGCGTCTATGCGCAAGGCTCTAATGCAGAGCAAGACAGGAATAATAGCCGAGTTCAAGCGTCGTTCGCCTTCAAAGGGATGGATAAAGGAGGATGCAGATGCAAGTATAATACCTCTTGCCTATCAGCAGTCTGGAGCTTCGGCACTTAGCATTCTTACTGATTTGCCTTATTTTGGCGGCAAAGACAAAGACATACGTATGGCTCGACAGTCGGGTGTAACGTTGCCTGTGCTATATAAGAATTTCATCATTGACGAGTATCAGTTATTCGAGGCTCGCCTCTGTGGAGCTTCGGCTGTGTTGCTTATAGCTGCCTGTCTTAAGAAAGACGAATGCAAGACTTTGCTAAATATGGCTCACCAGCTTGGTTTGGAGGTATTGCTTGAGATGCACAATGAGGCCGAAACCGAATATGCCGACCTTCAACCCGACCTATGCGGTATAAACAACCGCAATCTTGGAACTTTCCATACAGATGTGCAAAACTCATTCCTTCTTGCAAGTCGACTGCCAAAAGATGCTTGTCGTGTTAGTGAGAGCGGACTTAATGATGCAGCAACACTCGAAGCCTTGCGACTGGCTGGATACAATGGTTTCCTTATGGGCGAAAGGTTTATGAAGGAAGCAAATCCGGGCGAAGCGTTGAAAGAGTTTATTGTGTAATTGTAGTAGATGGATTAGTATCTGCCCCACACTAAAGCAAAATAAATATTAGAAACAAAGATATAACAATACATTATGACCAAGAATCTGCTTATAAAAGTATGTGGTATGCGCCAACCCGATAATATACGCGCAGTATCGCAATTGCCTATCCAGTATATGGGATTCATATTCTATCCCAAGAGCAGTCGTTATGTAGGCATGACATCGTCGGGAACTGGTTTGCTGCCAGATATTGCTGATAAGGCTATAAGCTGTTTTGATAACACGCAAATAAGTGATATTGGTGATAAGTATGTAGCAAGTTGTATCAACGGAGAGAAACAGCCAAACGGAAGTACATATATAAATAAGGTGGGAGTGTTTGTCGATGCCTCCGTTCAAGACATTATCACCCATGTGGTAAACTTCGGTCTTGATGCCATACAGCTTCACGGTTCAGAGTCTCCTACATTTATCCGCAACCTTAAGGCAACGCTTGTTCCAGATATATGTCCAAAGATAAAAATCTTCAAGGCAATAAGCATAGCGTCGGCAGAAGATTTCGATAGATGTAGCCTGTATGATGGAATTGTCGATATGTTTGTATTCGATACTAAATGTGTGGGCCATGGTGGAAGTGGCAAACAATTTGACTGGTCGGTACTTGACAGCTATAAAGGCAATACTCCTTTCTTGCTGAGTGGCGGCATAGGCTTTGAGGATGCAGAAAGGATAAAGAGCATACAACATCCACAGTTGGTTGGCATCGATCTCAACTCACGTTTTGAAATAGAACCAGGCTTGAAGGACGTGGAGCTTCTCGAGGCTTTTATCAACAATACTCTTGCATGACAAATGGTATTCTTAAAATAAAGTACTGAGACTCTTACTATAAAGTTTAGAGTCACTTTTCTCCCCGTAATAATAAAAACCATAAAAATAGCTATTATGAATAAGATAAATAGATTGTTTTCAGAGCGTGGCGACCGCAAGCTGTTGTCGTTGTATTTCTGTGCCGGCTGTCCGAAGCTTGACATGACAGCTGATGTGATACTAAGTCTACAGAGTCATGGCATCGACATGATAGAGGTTGGCATTCCTTTCAGCGATCCTTTGGCAGATGGTCCGGTAATACAGAGTGCGGGAACTGTTGCATTAAAGAATGGAATGACTCTTGAGAAACTCTTCGCACAGCTTGACGCTATAAAGAGCGAGGTAAAGATACCTCTTGTGCTTATGGGTTATCTTAATGTGATAATGCATTATGGTTACGAGCGTTTCTGCAAGCGTTGTGTAGAGTGTGGTGTGTCAGGCTTCATCATCCCCGATCTTCCCTTCGACGATTACTTGCGTGAGATAAAGCCACTTGCCGACCGTTACGACCTGCGTTGTGTGATGATGATAACGCCTGAGACATCCGAGGAGCGAATCCGTTTTATCGACGATCATACAGATGGCTTTATTTATATGGTTAGTTCGGCAAGCATCACAGGAGCGCAAAAGAGTTTTGATGAGGCTAAGCAGCAGTATTTCCGCCGCATCAACGCCATGCAGTTGCGCAATCCTCGTATGATAGGTTTCGGTATAAGCAATCGTCAGACTCTTGAGAGTGCCCAACAGAATGCAGCTGGCGCGATAATAGGCAGCAAGTTCGTTACATTGCTTAGAGAGAAGGAGAACCCCACAGAAGCGGTAGAACAATTGTTGGAGGACTTAAAGAAGTAAGAATATATACATAAAGCCCCACTTCCCAATAAATAAAATACAATATGACAAAGAGTTATAAATCCACCCCAACCAATGGCTTTTATGGACGTTTTGGCGGAGCCTACGTCCCCGAGATACTTCACAAGTGTGTAACCGATTTGCAACAGGCTTATCTGCCTATTATCGAGAGCGAGGAGTTTAAGAAAGAATACCGTTCGCTCTTGCGCGATTATGTGGGTCGTCCCTCACCTTTATATTATGCACGTCGTATGAGCGAGAAGTATGGATGTCAGCTATATCTAAAGCGCGAGGACCTGAACCATACCGGTGCCCACAAGATAAACAATACCATCGGTCAGATACTAATGGCAAAGAAGATGGGTAAGACGCGCATTATTGCCGAGACCGGTGCTGGTCAGCATGGTGTTGCCACAGCCACAGTATGCGCACTTATGGATATGAAGTGCGAGATATTTATGGGCAAGACAGATGTAGAGCGTCAGCACACCAATGTAGAGCGTATGCGTATGCTTGGAGCTACCGTGCATCCCGTAACTACTGGCAATATGACCTTGAGCGATGCTTGCTCCGAGGCTATACGCGACTGGTGTTGCCATCCGCAAGACACGTTCTATATCGTTGGCTCAACAATGGGACCACATCCTTATCCTGATATTGTTGCCCGTATGCAGAGCATCATTTCCGAAGAGATAAAATGGCAGTTGCAAGAGAAGATTGGTCGCGACTATCCCGACTGTCTTGTTGCATGCATAGGTGGCGGAAGCAATGCAGCCGGAACAATATATCATTATGTGGATAACGACAAGGTGAAGATAGTGCTTGCCGAGGCTGCCGGACATGGTATCGATACCAACTATACCGCCGCAACAATACATTGTGGCAAGGAGGGCATACTGCATGGAGCACGCACACTTGTTATGCAGACAGAAGATGGACAGATAGAAGAGGCGTTCACCATATCTGCCGGACTCGATTATCCTGGAGTTGGTCCTATGCACGCCAATCTTGCCGAGCAAGGTAGGGTTAAGGTACTTGCCATAAAGGACGATGAGGCTATACGTGGAGGCTACGAACTAACACGCATGGAGGGTATTATCCCAGCCATTGAATCGGCACATGCCATAGCTGCCTTGCAGCATCTCAAGTTCAAGAAGGATGATGTAGTGGTACTTACTGTTAGCGGTCGCGGCGACAAGGATGTGGAAACTTATCTCAATAACAAAGAAATGGCAGGAGAATATGGAAAATTCTAAACTGAAATATACAACAATGTCGCAAGACATTCTTGCCGACATTTACACCCCCGTATCTTTGTACATGCGCCTTAGATATAAGGGTGTGCAGAGTGCGCTTATGGAATGTTCCGACTATCACGACCGACAAAGCAGTCGCTCGTTTATAGCTACGCATCCGCTCGGAAGTGTATCTATAGCACACGGAGTGGCAACCTTGCGATTGCCAGGAGGTATAGTCGAGAAGCACGACATAGACGATAATTATACCTGCGATTGTGCAATAAATGCCTTTATGTCGCGTTTTGAGATAGAAGGCGACAATGCTGAAGTGTTCGGACTCTTTGGTTACACAACGTTCAATGCCGTGCGCTACTTTGAGCACATCGATGTTAAGGACGAGACTCAGGCCGAAAACGACGCTCCCGACATATTGTATATAATGTATAGGGACATAGTTGTGATAGACCATTTCAACAGTAGACTGACCCTTACAACGCTTGGTGGCAAGGAGGCTCTTGAAGATTTGTTGAAAACAATAAACAATCCTGCCGAGCAAGACTTTGGTTTTAAGGCTGTTGGCGAGTGCACTTCGCCATTGACCGATGATGAGCATCGTGCCAACATACGCCGTGGTATACAGCATTGTTTGCGAGGTGATGTGTTTCAGGTAGTTTTGTCGCGACGCTTTATACAGCATTATGAGGGCGACGACTTTAAGCTATACCGCACCCTGCGAAGTATTAATCCCAGTCCGTACTTGTTTTACTTCGACTTTGGAGGATTCCGTATATTCGGTTCTTCGCCCGAGACACATTGCCGCATAGACAATGGCAAGGCGTATATAGACCCAATTGCAGGTACAACAAAGCGTACGGGCGATGACGATGCAGACCGTCGTGCAGCCGAGTTTCTGCGTGCCGACCCTAAGGAGAATGCTGAGCATGTGATGCTTGTAGACTTGGCTCGCAATGATCTTTCGCGCAATTGTCATGGTGTAAAGGTCGACTTCTACAAGGATTTGCAATACTACTCGCATGTGGTTCATCTTGTTAGTCGTGTAAGTGGAACGCTTGATGAGGGCGCCGATCCCGTTAAGGCTTTTATCGATACATTCCCTGCCGGAACTCTTTCGGGTGCGCCAAAGGTAAGAGCAATGCAGATTATCTCCGAACTTGAGCCGCACAACCGTGGAGCTTATGGTGGCTGTGTTGGCTTTATCGGACTAAATGGCAACCTAAACCAAGCCATAACCATACGCACATTTGTTAGCCGTGGTGGCGAACTATGGTTTCAGGCAGGTGGCGGCATTGTTGCAAAGAGCAATGTGGAATACGAGTTGCAGGAAGTGAACAACAAGCTTGGCGCCTTAAGAAAGGCAATAAAGGAAGCCGAGGCCTACTAAGATTTATCACCGCCAATGGCGTATGAACAATTATGTGGTGGCTTTCTGTATAAACAACGAATTAAACAAAAACAAATGAAAACGGTAATAATCGACAACTACGACTCGTTCACCTACAATCTCTCTCATCTCCTAAAGGAGCTTGGAGCCGAGGTTACGGTGGTGCGCAACGACAAGTTCAAGATGGAAGACCTCGAGTCTTTTGACAAGATAATACTTAGTCCTGGTCCTGGCATCCCGTCAGAAGCAGGACAGTTGCTTGATGTAATACGCACGTATGCCGGCAAGAAACCCATTCTTGGCGTATGCTTGGGACATCAGGCTATAGGCGAGGTGTTTGGCGCACGCCTTGAGAATCTGAAGGATGTATATCATGGAGTGCAGACCGAAGGCACCCAACTGGGCAATGACTATATATTCCGAGGCTTGCCAGAGCGTGTAATGATGGGACGTTATCACAGTTGGGTTGTGGCACGCGATAGTATGCCCGATGTACTTGAGGTAACTGCAATGTCGGATGATGGCGAAATAATGGCCTTGCGACATCGCCAATACGACATTCATGGCATACAGTTCCATCCCGAGAGCGTACTAACACCCGAAGGTCATACTATAATAAACAACTTTCTTAAGGGATAACCACGGACAATAATGGATAATCCCTTGACAAAAATATACACACAATGACTTAATACAGATTTACTTTATACTCATTTTTAATTATTAAAACCGTGTAAAGAAAATCTGTATTAAGTCATTATGCCATGATATAACGCCCTTTTTATTTCTTTGTTTAATCGTTTGTATTTCATCTTTTTTATATAACTTTGCAAACGAACCACTATACTACTTATTTTTTTTGTACTGAACAATCAAATATAATATATTAATATGAAATTTTCACGCGCTATCTTATTTGGTATGTGCCTTGCTGTAGCTCCGGTTGCAGTTGTGGCTCAAACCAACAAATCGGAATTTGAACTGATGCAAAGCATCGTTGCCAATCCCGACAACACACCACGTCCGGTATTTCCTGTTCCGAGTCGTCGCCAGTTGTTGTGGAACGAAACAGAGTTTTATGCCTTCTTCCATTATGGTATGGACACATATACAGGCAAGGAGTGGGGCGACGGCACCGAGGACGAATCGACATTTGCCCCAACACGTGTGCCCGACCCAGCCCAATGGTTGCGTGTGGCCAAGCAAGCTGGAATGAAAGGAGGCATAGCCGTGGTTAAGCATCACGATGGATTCTGCCTTTGGCCAACAGCCACAACCACACACAGCATACTTAGCTCGTCGAGCGAGAACGCGCGTAAGACCAATATTCCGCGCGACTTTGCATGCGCAGCCCGCAAACTTAATATGAAGTATGGCTTTTATGTGTCCCCTTGGGACCTAAGTAGCAAGTATTGGGGCGAGAAGGATGCCGACGGCAACTATACCGACAACTATGCCAAGAAGGTGTTCTTTCCACAATGTGTAGAGCTTGCCAAATATGGTGCCGATCAGTTTGAGATGTGGTTTGACGGCGCTACCGGTGGCGACCATGCTGGCTATTATGGTGGCGAATATGGTGGTAAAGGCACTACAGGCTACCGCAAGATAGACAATGCACAGACCTTCTACGACATGCCAAACCTTCGCGACTCGATTCATGCCTTGCTTCCTAACGTAATAATGTGGGGCTTGGGAGGCGAGGTACGCTGGATAGGCAATGAGGCAGGATATAGTGGCGAGACATGTTGGTCAATGGGTAATGCCGAGAATGGTGACGAGAATGGATGGTTGTGGCATCCTGGCGAGAGCGATGCCAAGGCTACTACCGGCGGATGGTTTTGGAAGAAGAACGAAAAGGTGTTGTCTGCTGAACGCTTGTTTCAAATGTATCTTGAGACAGTAGGACGCAATGCCACACTAATACTTAACCTTCCTCCCGATGTTAATGGTCTGGTACCCGAAGCTACAGCAAAGCGTATGGCCGAACTTGGCAATATGCTGCGTACACGTCTTGGCGTAGACCTTGCACGCAAGGCTATAATAACTGCCAGCGAGGAACGTGTTGCTGGACAACACCGCAACTATTCGGTGCGCAACATGACCGATGGTAAGCGCGACACATATTGGGCTACCAACGACGGTACAACCAAGGCCTCTATAACTCTAACCTGGGCTAAACCCACAACTGTGCGATATGTGCAGCTGATGGAGCACATAAAACTTGGACAACGTGTACGATCGTTCACGGTAGAGACAAGCGAGGATGGTGTCAACTATACACAGCGTGCCACCAATATAGCCACAACCACAATAGGCTACAAGCGCATAATTCCGCTCAATGGCTCAACGCAAAAGAGCTATGACGGCGAAGGTTATAAGGTGCGTGCTATGCGTATAACCATCAACGACAGCAAGGCTTGTCCGCTGATTGAGAACCTCTCAGTTTATTAAAAACCACAATCTAAATGAATCTAAATATGAATTGTTTAAGATATACAGTAAAGATGGTAGCCCTCTGTATTGGCTTCCTTTCGTCGTCGTCGTTGTCTGCACAGATAGCAGAGCAGAAGTTGTGCGACTTTGAGTCGGCCAATTCCTACACATCCATCTCAGTATATGACACATGGGAGAATTCGCCCTTTCGCAATGGCACACTTTCTGGCAATGTGCGTGTAGTAGCCAATCATCTTACAGATATAGACCCTATACGTGGCTTCGTCCCTAATCCGTCGTCAAAGATACTTGCCTTGCAGCGCTCGCGTTTTGGCAGCAATACCTTCGGAGCACTTGTAGGGCTGAAGCAACCAATTGCACAAACCAAGCGCACACAGTATATACACGTTAAGATATATTCGCCAAAGGCGGCTCAGGCTATGCTCATAGGTCTTGGCAATCGCGACGATCGTCCTAATCAGTCGCCACTAACCGAGCAGTTCTGGAGCATTACATCGCAGCCACTTGTAGCCAACCAATGGAACGATGCTGTGTTTGCCGTGTCTGGCTCAAACGGTATAACCATACGCAATCTGCTTATCGTGCCCGACGCTACCTCTACACACAACCTTAACGACGACTTTGCCGTGTACATCGACGATATTGTATTGAGCCAAGACGAGGCTCCCTTCTTCTCTGCAAGCGGCAAGAGTGCCGTTAAGAGTTATAAGGCAGGCGATGTAGTAAGCCTAAGTCGTGGTGTAGACGGACAAGGTGGCGGCTTGAATGGCGACATACTTCTTGCCGATGGCACGCCACTTACGGGCAAGACAGCAATATGCGGCAAGCCGTTTAAGGTAAAGGCTGTGCCGGCACCCGGATTTAGATTCTCAAAGCTCGTAATACGTCATGGCCGAAATCTTGATGGCGATAAACAGCACAATTGGACTGAGACAACCATTGGCGTGGCTGAGTTCCGCAACGGAGAGTATAGAATTCCAGCCAACATAGTAGATGGCGATATGCGCTTTATTCCGTATTTCAGCAGCGAGACTGCCAAGTAATAGCTGTAGGAACGGCAATAAACATCTGAAGAACCAAACTATAACACTTTATTAATGAACAACAAAATACTATTCTTTTCAGCAGGATTGATGTGCATCCCAGTATTGCTCACAGCCAAGACTGTAAAGAAGCAGAAGGACAACAAGCAACGCCCCAATATTATATTCATAATGTGCGACGATATGGGATATGGCGACCTTGCATGCTATGGTCAGCCCTTTATCTCGACACCAAATATCGACCTCATGGCAAGCGAGGGTATGCGCTTTACACAGGCATATGCGGGCTCGCCAGTATCGGCTCCGTCGCGTGCCACACTTATGACCGGACAGCATTCGGGTCATACTCATGTGCGTGGCAATAAGGAGTATTGGTCGAATAGCAAGACTGTGATGTATGGCAATAATGTAGACTATGCCGTTGTAGGACAAGAGCCCTACGACCCTGCACATAAAATTCTGCCGGAGATACTTCATGACAATGGCTATCGCACTGGATTGTTCGGCAAGTGGGCAGGAGGTTACGAGGGGTCGGCTTCTACGCCCGACAAGCGTGGCATAGACGAGTTTTATGGATATATATGCCAGTTCCAGGCTCATCTTTATTATCCCAACTTCCTAAACCGCTACTCTCGTGCTATGGGCGACACGGCTGTTGTGCGCGAGGTTTTGAAGGACAACATCAAGTATCCTATGTTTGGCCGCGACTACTACAAACGTACCCAGTATTCGGCACGTATCATCCACGACAAGGCTCTTGAGTGGATTGACCGTCAAGACGCGCAGCATCCGTTTGTGGGGTTCTTTACCTACACGTTGCCTCATGCCGAACTTGCACAGCCAGACGACCAAATTCTTGAAGGATATAAGAAGAAGTTCTTTGTAGACAAGACATGGGGCGGACAGCAAGGTTCGCGATATAATGCTGTGGAGCATACACATGCCCAGTTTGCCGGAATGATAACCCGACTCGACGCTTATGTGGGCGAGATTATGGCCAAGCTTAAGGCTAAGGGATTGGACAAGAACACGCTCGTGATATTTACATCAGACAACGGACCTCATGAGGAAGGTGGCGCCGATCCGGCATACTTCGGACGCGATGGCAAATTGCGTGGCCTTAAACGCCAATGCTACGAGGGCGGCATACGCATACCTTTCATAGCATGGTGGCCAGAGCATATCAAGGCAGGCTCGGTTAGCCACCTACAGTTTGCATTCTACGACCTTATGCCAACCTTCTGCGATGTAGCGGGCATACGCAATTTCAGCAAGCGCTATACCAATCGCACTTTGCCAGGAGATGGATTCGACGGACTGTCAATAGCTCCTACATTGCTTGGCAATGACGCTGCCCAGCAACATCACGATCATTTGTATTGGGAGTTTCACGAGACCAATCAGATAGGTGTGCGCAGAGGCGACTGGAAACTAATTGTGGTAAAGGGCACCCCCAGACTATACAATCTTGCCAACGACATTCATGAGGATAACGATGTGGCAGCACAACATCCCGACATCGTGAACGAACTTGTCGACATAATACGAAAAGAGCATACCGACAGCCCAATGTTCAAGGTAACGCTGCCATACAATAACTGAAATTTCTATTAATCACAACTTATCTATAAAAGATGAACAAATCAATCTTATCTATCGCGGCTCTGTCGTGCCTTGCCTCTTCTATGCAGGCACAGCAAAAGGCAGCTGCCCAGCGTCCTAACATTGTGTATATTATGTGCGACGACCATGCTTTCCAGTGTATTAGTGCTTACGGACATGGTATATCCAAGCTTGCCCCTACACCTAACATAGACCGTATTGCCCAGCGTGGTATGCGTTTTGACAAGGCATTTGTTGAGAATTCTCTTTCTACACCTTCGCGTGCATGTCTTATGACTGGACTGTACAGCCATCAAAACGGACAGCGCCAACTTGGCGAAGGCATCGATACATCACGTACCTTCTTCACCGAATTGCTTCAGCAGGCAGGCTATCAAACTGGCATTGTGGGCAAGTGGCATATGGGATGCGACCCTAAGGGATTTGACTATTATCACATCTACAACGATCAGGGTCAGTACTGGAACCCACAATACCGCGGCACCGATACTCCTAACGGCAAGTTTATAGTAGAGCAAGGCTACAGCACCGACCTTACAACCGACCATGCCATAGAGTTTATGGAGAAGCGCGACAAGCAGAAGCCTTTCTGCCTTATGCTTCATCACAAGGCTCCACACCGCAACTGGCAAGCCAATCTTAAGTATCTTGGCATGTACGACAATGTGGAGTTTCCTATGCCCGATACCTTCTACGACGACTATGCCACACGTGGTTCGGCTGTACGCACACAGAAGATGTTGGTAACACAGCATATGCGCTGGGAGCAGGACTTTAAGGTGCCCGAGATGCTCGACCTTAACAACGAGGACAGCAAAGACTCTTACAACGCTCTGATGGGCGAGATAAACCGCATGACTCCTGCACAGCGTTCGGCATGGGGCAGATACTACTTCCCGCGCAACCGCAAGCTGCTTGAGGCCAACCTCAAGGGCAAGGACCTTGACAACTGGAAGTATCAGGCCTATATACGCGACTATATGTCTGTAATAGCAAGTGTTGACGAGAGTGTGGGGCGTGTGCTCGACTATCTTGACAAGAATGGTCTGACCGACAACACCATTATTGTATATACATCCGACCAAGGTTTCTATATGGGCGAGCATGGATGGTTTGACAAGCGATTTATGTATGAGGAGTCGCTACGCACACCACTCATCATTAGTTATCCTGGACATACCAAGCCTGGTAGCGTATGCACCAAGCTTGTTCAGAATATCGATTATGCCCCAACATTCCTTGATCTTGCTGGCATACAGAAGCCTAAGGACATGGTAGGTCAGTCGCTTGTGCCTGTACTTGATAATGGTGATGCACAGAAAAAGTGGCGCAGCAGCATCTACTACCACTACTACGACTATCCAACATATCATATGGTGCGCAAGCACGACGGAGTACGCACCGACCGCTATAAGCTTATTCATTTCTATGGCAAGGGCGGTCTCGACGCTGTACCCGAGAACAAGTATCAGGGTATTGAGGGCACAGTAGAGAACAATACCTTGAAGTCGCTCATCGATATTAAGTACTTTGAGCCTAAAGACGAGGCAGTGAATTACAACGAGTTGTACGACCTTCAGAACGACCCACACGAGCTTAACAACCTTTATGGTAAGCCTGGTTACGAGAAGATAACCAAGCAGCTGCAGAAGGAGCTTGACGCATACCGCAAGGCCCAGAAGGTTGACGAGTATTAATAAAAGGGAGTTAAGGAGTTAAGAAGTTAAGGAGTTAAGAAGTTAAGAAGTTAAGCCAAATGCTTTAATGCTATAAATCAAGCAAAAAAACTAATGGCTTAACTCCTTAACTTCTTAACTCCATAACTCCTAAATTCCTTAGAACTTGCCCTGCTCACCCAGGTAGCTGTCCTTAAAGCCAAGGAAGTAGAGCACACCGTCAATGCCTATAGTGTTGATGCTCTGCTTGGCATTGGCAACAACACGTGGCTTGGCATGAAAAGCAATACCAAGTCCGGCTTCGCCAAGCATAGGCAAGTCGTTGGCACCATCGCCTACAGCAATTGTTTGTGCAAGGTTCACCTTCTCCACTTGTGCAATAAGCTTCAGAAGTTCTGCCTTGCGTTGTCCGTCAACAATCTCGCCTACATATCTACCCGTAAGCTTACCGTCGTCGTCAATCTCAAGTTCGTTGGCATAAACATAATCTATGCCATATTTGCGCTGCAAGAACTCGCCAAAGTAGGTAAATCCACCGCTAAGAATCGCTATCTTGTATCCACAACGCTTAAGCACAGCCATCAGACGGTCTACTCCTTCGGTAATAGGCATCTTATTGGCTATCTCCTCAAATACACTTGAGTCAAGACCCTTAAGCAAAGCCACACGGCGTGTAAAGCTCTCCTTAAAGTCAATCTCGCCACGCATAGCACTCTCGGTAATAGCTTTCACCTGGTTGCCAACACCAGCACGTTCGGCCAGTTCGTCAATACACTCGGTCTGTATAAGCGTAGAGTCCATATCAAAGCATATAAGTCGGCGCATACGTCGATACATATCATCCTTCTGGAACGAGAAGTCAATCTCCATATCAGCAGATATATGCATCAGTTCCTCTTGCATTGCAGTGCGGTCGGTAGGCGTGCCACGCAGCGAGAATTCTATGCAAGCCCTCATATTGTGCTCAGGATGTTTGATGCTCATACGTCCGGTAAGTCGTAGAATAGAGTCGATGTTCAGTCCTTGCTTGCATATAATCTTTGTAGCAGCCTCAATCTGTTTTGCAGTAAGTGTGCGGCCAATAAGCGTAAGTATATATCTGTTCTTGCCCTGCTGATTAACCCAATTCTCGTATTCGTCGTCGGTTACGGGCGAGAAACCTATTTGCACACCAAGTTCGGTAGCCTTAAACAGCAATTCCTTCATAACCTGGCCAGAAGCCTCCTCGCTTATGCGTATAAGTATACCCAACGATAGGGTAGAGTGGATATCGGCCTGGCCAATATCCAGGATGTTAGCATTCTTGCTTGCAAGAATCTCCATAATCGAGGCAGTAAGACCAGGTCGGTCGTTACCCGTTATTCTTATTAGGATTTGTTCTTCTTTAATGCTGTTTTTATATTTAAACCTGTTATTGAACTTTCATTCTTCACTTAACTATTGGATTTTTCCCT
This sequence comes from Prevotella merdae, assembly GCF_900290275.1. GTDB lineage: Bacteria > Bacteroidota > Bacteroidia > Bacteroidales > Bacteroidaceae > Prevotella > Prevotella merdae. The sequence goes on along the minus strand of NZ_LT985326.1, from coordinate 100,969 downwards.
TTTCCCTTTTCCCTTTTCACTTTTCAAACAGCAACGTTATAAGTGGTATTGTAAGTATTGACGCCACGGTTGTTATGAATGTAATTTCGGTCATAAGCGATGGGTTGCGTCCATACTTCATGCAGAACATTGTGCCGAACGAGGCAACGGGCATGGCAATAACCACGGTGTTGATGTTGTTGATAATATCGCTCACGCCACACAGCTTAAATAGAAAATAGACAGATACAGGCACAACTGCCAGGCGCAAGAACGAAGCCACATACACCTTAGGGCTACCTATAATCTCCTTAAGCGGTAGACGTGCCATCGACGAACCAATAATCATCAATGCTGCAGGAACAGTGATATTGCCAACCATTGTAACAGGGCGTGCTATTATGTCGGGCGTGTGAATGCCGAAAGCCACAATAAGCGCAGCTATAAAAGCGGCTATCATTGCCGGCGAGAACAACACCTTGGGGTTGAGGCTCTTGATGCTGTATTCGCCCTTCACGAGCATCACACCCGCCGTGAATATGAAGAAGGTGTTGGGCATATTAAGCAAGGCGGCATAAAAGATGGATTCAGGACCGAAGATTGACGAGACGATAGGGTAGCCTATGAATCCCACATTGGCAAACATCAATGCAAACCCTATCATGCCTTGTTCGTCGCGGTTTTTGCTAACAAGACGTGGCACCCAGAATCCAAACACAAGCAGAAGTATATAGGTAAGAAAACCTACTCCGAGTAGAGGTAAGATTAATGTGCGGTCGGGCAATTCCTTACCCATTACCGACGACAAAATCAATGCCGGACATGTTATGTCTATAACTATTGACGATAACTTCTGGTCGAATCGGTCGCCCATGTAGCCAAGCTTGCACAAGGTATAGCCCAGCACAACAATGATGAATAGAATCACCATTACTTCGATGTTTTCCATATAGCTGTTGTTTTTTTACTTACACTAGATATTCCGTGGCATGCCGAGGTGCAGCCTATCTTATGCAAAGATAGTGCAAACCGAGCGCAATGAAGCTTGCTTCAATTGCCGAGGTGCAGCCTATCTTATGCAAAGTTAGTGAAAGTCTTTCAGAAAAGCGTAGTTTTTATAATGAATAGTCGTTTTATTTTGTACTTTTGCAACACCATTTTATTTATTGCAAACAAAACCAGTAATAACATGAACACAAAGCATTCACGTCAGAAAGCCTTATCGCTTGTTGCCTTTCTGATGTTGCTTGTTGCTACGACGGCACAAGCCAAGCGAGTAGTTGAGCGTCCTTACTTCTTAGGCTCAAACAATCACAAATTAGAGATTGAGTGTGTGACGCTCGACAAGAAAGCTACCCTTCTTGACGTGAAAATATATCAGGCGAGTGGCGATGTAGGCATAGATTCTCATGCCTCTATTATGGCAAATGGAGTGAAATATGACTATATAGGCAGCAAGCAGTTGCCTAAAGGTGTATTTGTGAAAGTGCCCGAATGTGGATATGTTGCAGCCACATTGCGCTTTAAACCAATGCCCGAGACAACGACAGAGTTTGACTTTCGTGAAATAGCCGACAATTCAGGTTGGAACATTTATGGTGTGCGTCTCGATGGCAAACGTCCGCAGGCCGACATTCCGCAACACTTACTGCAGCAAGCGCTTGATAAGAACAGCAAGTTGCCATCAACCGACCTTAATCTTGGCAAGACAGTTGTAGCCGTGCGCTTGCTTGGATATAAACCAGAATACAAGACCACGCTCGATATTATTGCTGACAATTGGTTCTCGCCATACCGCATGCCATACGAACATGACTCTATAAGCGTAGATGGTACTTGTCAAGTCAGCGCCAATGCGATATTGCCAACTGTAGCAACAATACGTGTAAACAGAACGGAGATACCATTTTTTGCCGTACCTAATGACACTACAACCGTAACCATCGACCTGCCTACACTTACTCTTGCCGCAACGCATCTTTTTGCAAACGATGCTAACGTCAAAAACTATGTGTGGTTTGAAGGCAAACACGCTGCTATAGATACCGAATTGCAGAGCGTAAAGACAAAGATTGATGTGTTTGGCGTTACATCCTTTGATGATATTTGTGGTATGACACCGTTGCAATACCGCGATTATGTGCAGCAGAGTTATGAACGACTATTGGCAGCCATCAATTCCAATGCAGCTATTGGCTCTGCCACCCGAACATTGGCGCAGAGCATCCTGTCTATGAATTATGCCTCGGCTCTGTTTGGCTTTAAGAACAATATATCTATGGCCCCAATGATAGCTGGTAAAAGAGGTGTGCCACGTGCCGACATGAGTATTGACACCGTGTCTTACTTCAAGCCGCTGGAAAAACTCGCTTTACTTCACTCCAAGAATCAACGGTATTATTCTTATCTCAGGGACTTCACGTCTGCTCTTCGTCGTAAATATATGTCTGCCGACCCATTGCTTGACGATATAGCTGTGGGCAAGCGTCTAAGTCGTTCGTTCAACCGCAAGCGTCCTCTCACCGAGCAACAGATGGCAGCGGCTCATGACAGCATTGCCAATGATATGGTGCGCGAATTGCTTTTTGCCAACAACGAAGACTTGAAGTCGCAACTGTCGGCTGCCGACGAAAAAATGGCAGAGATTAAAAAGACAGCCAATACCTCTTCTTCATACTTATCTATTATTGACATAGACCCCAAGATGTCTGCCCAGCAGATATTGCCCACAATAACAGATAGGTATAAAGGTAAAGCTATACTCATCGATTTTTGGAACACGTGGTGCATACCATGCAAGGCAGCAATGACTACCATTCGTCCTTTGAAAGAACAACTTACTGATGTGGTGTATGTTTATATAGCCGATGCCTCATCGCCTGTAGATAAATGGGGCGAGATGATAAAGACAATTAGTGGTGTGCATGTGCGATTGACTGAAGAACAGGCTGACGCTCTTGCCAAAATATATAAGTTCTCAGGCATCCCTACGTATTTTGTTGTAAATAAGGAAGGAAAGATAACCTATCAAAAGACAAGCTTTCCTGGAGTGGAAACGTTAAGGGAGCAACTGGTGTCTGCCATGCAGCGATGACGTTGCTCATGTGTCGTCTTGTCAAACAGCGTTTTGCACCTACGAGAAATACTTGTTTTACTGTTGCATAACAATATTTTTAATGTATAAATTTGTGTTATTAGCCCAACGTTGCTACTTTTGTAATTAGATGGAAACCAATACTACAACGAGTTTGATAGTAGGAATAACATATACTTAGTTACTAACTAAAATATTTTTTATTTTATGAGAAAAACAATCGTTACAGCCGTTATTATTTCTGGTATAATTGTATTTTCTGCATGTGGCAACAAGACTACTGCAACGCACCACAGCAAGGATTCTGTTCAAACAAGCGACACTTTGTCAACTGACTCATCGGTTGCGCAAGCCGAAACAGCGGAAATGTCTGTTAATGAAAAGAAAGCGGCAGCAGACGCTCCTACTGCCAAAAGCATTGAGGCGGGCGGAACGACAATAACTGTAGGCGCACCGCTCGCCGAAACTCTGAAGAAGGCTAAGGGCGCAAGGTTTGAATACAATGCCGACTTCGGCGTTGATGTGGTTGTGGGCAACGTGATGATAAGAATCCCCGACGAGGACATAACGAAGGAGGGACAGGACTTTGTGAATGCCATACCGTCGGATATGGATCCGGACATCGCCTTCAAAATCTCCTTCATCAAGCCGTCGGCAAAGATAAAGGACTTTGAAAAGATTTAACCCAGATTGGTCATTTGGCCGTTTTGGTTTTAAGTCCATACAATAGAAAAAAACGAATTGTCGCTCTCGCCCTTGTGCCGGATCACGATGCAAGAGCGGGAGCGATTTCATTATTAACACACTAATACATTATATATTCTTATGACTATAAGAAAAACCCTTTCCTTGCTCCTCCTCTTTATAGCCACACACGCATTGGCACAGCAGGAGTTCAGTTTTGAAAATACATATATATTTGAGGCTTTTGACATCTCTACCGACAGTGAAAGCTTCTACTACATGATTGATAAGGATGAGAATGGCGAGATTATCACGTTTGTCAACAATGATGATGTGAACCACGAGGTGACCATCACGTCAAAAGAGCGCTACCATGTAACCAGTCTGTCAATATGCGGCGAAGCAAAATCGGCAAAGGCTGTGCGTAGGCTGAGGGTTGAGGGCATGGAATGTCCGGAGCTGCGGGACCAGAAGGATCCTTACGTGTTCTACCCCAAACGCACCTACACGTTTGAAGGCGATATGACAGGAAAAATAGAAATCAAGTTCCGCGTATACAAAGGACAGACCTTCATTCTGAAAAGCATCAAATTCAACGGCAACAAGGATGCCGGTGTGAAGTTCGCCACAGAGTCGATAGAGCTGAACCAAGGCGAGACCCAGCTGTTGCCCGACCTCACATCAGAGAACTATCGGGTGAACTTCGAGTATATCGAGGTGGATGACCCGTCGGTCATTGCCCTTTATTCCAACCAGTCGTCCAACCTTTATATCGACTATTCCGCCATCGCACTGAAACCTGGCACAACGAATGTCATAGCCCATTATGGCAAGTACTCGGACTATCCGGCAGGCACGGCGACACTGAAGGTAACAGTGAAGCCTGTTGACGTGGCTATCGATGGCGAGCCGGTGAACATAAAGCTCGATGAGGCAGGAACGCTGCGCGAGAAATGCGTTGACCTCGATGTGGAGGAGATAACGAATCTTATTGTCAGCGGTCCGGTAAACTCCGAAGACCTTGCCTATATCCGCAGCATGGCAGGCAGGATGGCAAACTTACAGAGCGTTGACCTCAGCGGCATCACACTGGTTGCCGACGGCGGATGCTACTCCACGGTGCTTGAATCATACCGCGATGTTGGCTTCAGTGAGGCTGCAACGAAATGGTATCTCTCTACAGAGGAGAAGGAAGAGGAGAGCAGCAGCTCCAACGGACTCGGCGGCGGCAGCTCCGTTACAAAGATATACACGATGGACCTTGGCGGACTCTTCGCCAATATGAAGACACTGAAGCGCGTGGTATTGCCGGAGGGTTTACCTCGGGTGGGCAAATATATTTGCTTCAATAGTAGTGTTGTAAGTATAACTGTGCCGCAGACTGTGGAGAGCGTTGGAGAGAAAGCTTTCAGCGGTTGTACAAAACTCGTGTATCATAACATTCCGGCAGTAAAGGAAATCGGCGAGTACGCCTTCAAGGATGCAGCCGTCACCACATTAGACCTGAGCCGTGCGGAGAAGATAGGCTTCAGTGCCTTCAATGGTTCAAACATCACAGCTGCCGACCTCTCCAATGTCGACTCCATACCGGATTGGGCATTTAGGCAATGTTATGCCTTGAGCGACCTGAAATTGTCGGACAAACTTTACTATGTTGGCGGAAACGCTTTCAGTGTATGCGAATCGTTGGGCAGTGTGGTGCTGCCGGAGTCATTGGGATATATCGGTGTATATGCCTTTGTGGGATCTGGGCTGAAGAACATAGAGTCGCATCTGCCGGCAACATGCGAGATTGAAAAAGACGCATTTGAGGGGACTCCATGGTATGAAACCAACGCAAAGGAGAACGAGATTCTGTATCTCGGCAATGCTGCCATTAAATATTATTACCAAGACAATCCTGTAGTTGCCGAGAAATGGGTGCTGCGTGAGGGAACGGAGAATATAGCAAATGAAATGGTTACGGATAGGTACAGAGATTATTTTGCCAATCTGAAGACCATCGTACTGCCGTCTACGATAAAGAGAATAGGTAAAAAATTCTGCCCTGAGTATGTGGAGAAATGTGATTTGCCCGACGGCATTGAGATTATTGGCTCTGAAGCGTTCCAATCGACGAAGCTGAAGAGTGTTACTGTGCCGGCATCGGTAAGGCAGATAGGCTACAGTGCTTTCGCAAATAACAGTTCGCTCATCTCCGTGGTGTATAACGCCAGCGGCGAGTGGGGGAAGGATTACAACTACGCTAAGAATATCGGTCTGTTCGAATTCTGCACTGGACTGGAGAAGGTGACGATAGGCAAGGATGTGAAGTTCTTTCCAGAATCGATGTTTGCCGGTTGCTCTGCCCTCGTCAAGCTGAATTTCGAAGCCAATTCTGCCTTGGAGAGCATTGGCGACTATGCTTTCTCTGGCTGCACAGCATTGAAGAACATCTCGTTGCCCTATACGCTGAACTATATCGCCAACAACGCCTTCAACGGCTGCAAGCTGAAGTCCATATACAACTATATGCCCGTGCCATACGGTTTCACCGACAAGGGCAGCAACACCGTCATATCATGGATAACGAAAGACGTTACGGTGTATGTGCTTCCGCAGTATCTTGAGACCTATAAGGCTGACCCTCTGTGGGGCTCCTGCAACATACAACCTATGGACGATGAGCATATCGCCCTTGGCATCGGTTCTGTTGCTGCAGACGGCGGCAAAATGCCGGCAGCTGTGTACGACTTGAACGGCAACAGAATACAGAGCCTGCAGAAGGGGCTGAACATCGTTCGCCAGCAGGATGGCAGCGTGGTGAAGATATACAAATAAATATTGTTAAGTAACTGTTCAAAATTAATTTTACAAATATGAATAATTCACGAATAAGTTCGTACCCACAGAGGCCAAGGCCCTGTTCGTACAATAGAAAAGCGAGTCCGTAGTCTCGTAATCTATCGGTCTTATCCATTTGCCCTTAAGTATACGCCAAAGAATCTCGGCAGGATTAAGTTCTGGAGAATAAGGTGGAAGATAGACGAGGAACAATCCTCTATTCTCCCAAATTTTCCTCAGTTCTTTCACCTTCCGATTTCTATGAACAGAAGCATTGTCCAAGACAATTACAGTCTTCTTCGTGACATTGAAAGAGAATCTGTCAAGATAGTCCACAATCTTGTCTGCGTTGATGGACTCTTTTGTGGTAAAGCCTTTATATTGGTTCCTTTTGGTAATCATACCAAAGATATTAAGCCGGGCAGCTTTCTCGGATGGGATGTAAACATCCTCATTCTTGAATTGCCAGCCATATGGAACATATCCATTTGTACAGACATGGCTTTCGTCGGCATAATATAGCACAAGTTCCCCTTTGGAATCAAGTTCTTCAAGTTCTTGCAACTTCTCTTTCTTGTATGCGTAGAGCTGCGGTGAGGGTTTGCCCCTTGGGCGTTTTCTTATACGCTTATATCTTGCACCAATGTTTCTAAAAAACGTTTGAAGGTAATGTCACTGGCTTCTTTGCCAGTCGCATTCTGCCATGCCTCACGTGCTTTAGACACGCTTTGACGGTCTTCCTCAATTGCCTTGCGGACTGCTTCTTCATCAGAACAATCCATAATAGGCTTTCGACCCTGACCAGGACGTGTCTCCAAGCCTTTGATGCCATTTTCTTCATAACGTTTTACCCATGCGTAGACAGTAGGTACAGTCACCTCAAGCATTTCTGCTATTTTGGGAGCTGATTTACCTTCTGACTTCAGCAATATGGATTTGCATCTGATACGAAAACTATGAGTAGGGCCATTATGATAGCCTTTCTCTAATTTGAGGCGATCAACCTCTGATAATTCAAGTACTTTTATTGGTTTCATAATTCTACTTTTTCTATAAAACGGAAAATGAACCATATTAGTACTGATATATATAAATAATTTAGATCACTTACTTAAGTAACTGTTCAAATTATCTATAAAGCGTGAAATGCCCCATATTAGTACTGATATATATATAAATAATTTAGATCACTTACTTAATAAGCTTTTTTAAATAAACATAAAGGGCTGTACACTTTTGTGGTTCAGCCCTTTATGTTTTTTGTTTTTAGGTGTTCTCATTGTCCGATTGTGCCTGTAGCCTTTTCTTAACTTCTTCGTTAACCTTTTTCAACCCTCGTGCAATGCTGCTGCAACATCATACCCTTAACTTTGCAACCGTAAAAAGTTAGCAAGTTAAAGACAATGACGAAACGCAACAAAAGGATAACCATTGCAGCCACAGCGCTGATGATGCTTGGCTCTACCACGACTGCCCTTGCCCAGCAGATTAAGGGCAGTGTGGTCGACAAAAACTCGCATGAGACTCTCATTGGTGCGGTAGTGACCGTTGAGGGCAGCAAGCTCAAGGCCATCACCGACATTGATGGTAACTTCCAACTCAATGGACTTAAGAAAGGAACCTACACCTTATACATCAATTATGTAGGATACAAACCCCAACGAATTGACGGGGTTCGGGTGACGGACGCAGCAGCGGAAGATGCATTGAGCATCGCTATGCTTCCCGACGAACAGCAGCTGAAGGAGGTAGTTGTAACTGCCGTGGAGCGACGCTCTACAGATGCGGCAATGATACAGGTAGCCAAGAACAGTCCCGTCATAGTGAGCAATGTTTCGGCACAAGAGATAAGCCGGACGCAGGACACCAATGCAGGTGAGGTGATACGCCGTGTGCCGGGTGTGAGCCTTATCGACGACAAGTTTGTAATGGTGCGCGGACTTTCGCAGCGTTACAACAATGTTTGGGTTAATGGCGGTGCCGTGCCTTCGAGTGAAGCCGACTCAAGAGCCTTCTCGTTCGACATCATCCCAAGCTCGCAAATAGACAATCTTACCATAGTGAAATCGCCATCTGCAGAATATCCTGCCGACTATTCGGGCGGCTTCATAATCGTCAATACTAAGGAAATACCTACTGAAAACAATCTTACCTTTTCCGTCGGTGGCAACTGGAACACGTCAACAGTATTCAAGAATTTCAGTTATGCTAAAGGCTCTGCCACCGACTTTCTTGCTTTTGATAACGGCTTACGCAGTCTGCGTGGCGGTATTGATGCCTCGCTCAACCAGCTTACCGACGTTGCGGGCAATAAGGTTGGTGACAACCTATATAGTCTTCGCGGTAACGGGCTCAACAATGATTGGCGTATAAAGAGCCGCAATCCTATAGGCGACATTAAGTTTGCCACGAGTATGACTCGCCAATGGAACATCAGCGGACGTACGCTTGGACTGCTTGCCGCCATTAATTACACCAACGAGTATCGCACATATACCAATATGAAGAACAATCTCTTCGGTATATACGATGCCGTAAATGACCGCTCCAATTATCTGCGTCATTCTACTGACGACCAGTATAATAATAATGTACGTCTTGGAGCGATGCTCAATCTTACCTTCCTCTCACGAGACGGCAAACACAAGTATCAGCTAAAGAACATATTTAACCAACTTTCAACAAACCGCTACACATGGCGTGAGGGAGAAGACGCACAGTCGAATATGGAACATAGTGCCGAATACTACTACCGCTCGCGCACCACCTATAACGGTCAGCTCGCAGGTAAACATACCTTCACTGGCGATGCCCTTGATTGGAGTGTCGGGTATGCGTATGCCAACCGTCGTTTGCCTGACCGTAGGCGATACCTCCTCAACGATATGCAGAACCCTGGCGACATAGCTCTGCATACTGGCAACGATATATCCCGCGAATGGACACAGCTCGATGAGCATATTTTATCCGTTGGCATTAACGACAAACATCAGTTCGACTTCTATGGATGGACTCCATACTTGCAGGTGGGTGGCTACGGAGAATATCGCACACGCAAGTATTTCACCCGCTTGTTCTACTATCAGTGGAACCCAGCAGCCAACACTTTGCCTTCCGATTTCCAGCACTTGGATATAACATCATTGTTGAGCGACGAACAGTATATGGGTTACAATAAACTGTATATGTTCGAGCAACAACAGATGCGCAACAATTATTGCGGTCATAATACTCTTGGTGCCGGATACTTGTCAGCCTCATTGCCTTTTGGTAAACTTGGAATACATGCTGGTGTGCGATTCGAGCATAACGACATGGAGCTGATATCCAATACACGCGACTATGAGAAGAGCGAGACAAGCCAACACTACCGCACCAACGACCTATTTCCTTCGGTAAATGCCACATACAAGTTTAACGACAAACATCAATTGCGCCTCTCGTACGGACGCAGTATTAACCGACCTGAGTTTCGCGAGGTGTCGTCATCAGTATTCTATGATTTCGACCTTGCAAGTGATGTGCAAGGCAACACCGAGCTAAAGAGTTGCTATGTTGACAATGTAGACTTGCGTTATGAGTTTTATCCATCACGTGGCGAGATAATCTCTCTTGCAGCTTTCTATAAGGACTTCGACTCGCCTATAGAGTGGACCTATACAGTGGCTGGCGGCACCAATCTTATATACTCTTACAAGAATGCCAATAGCGCAGACAACTATGGCTTGGAGCTTGACATACGAAAGGATCTCTCGTTCATTGGTTTGCGAGGTTTCAGCTGGTCGTTCAATGGAGCCTTGATTAAGAGTAAAGTGAAGTTTGAGAAAGGCTCAAAGGAGGAAGACCGACCAATGCAAGGACAGTCGCCATATCTTATAAACACAGGTCTGTTCTATAAGAACGAACCTATGCAGCTGGATATAGCCCTGCTATACAACCGTATAGGCAAGCGTATCATTGGGGTAGGTCGCAGCGAGGGCAGTTCTGCAAACGATGATAACGCTCGTGTTCCGCATAGTTATGAAATGCCTCGCAACACCATTGACTTCTCAGTAGGCAAGAAATGGGGCAAACACTTTGAACTGAAGTTCAATATACGCGACCTACTTGCCGAGCGTGTCTACTACAAGCAGTTTGCCAAGGTCAACAATGCCGACGGCACACACAAGACAATAGACGAGGTTTCGCGCTGCTATAAGCCAGGTCGCAACATCGGATTACAGGCTGTATATAAATTCTAATCAATATATTTAAACATTATGAACAAGACGTATCTTTTTGGATGCATGGGCATCCTGATGATGGCTGCAACAATGGGCAGCTGTAGTGACAACGACGATCCGACTCCTAATCCAGATGTCAACTACACATGGACCACAGACGGTGGCATAAAAGCTTGTGACCATCTGCTCTTCGGCGAGGATGGTAAGGATAATGCCGAAGGAACTGTAATAGGTAATGGCGACCAGCAGCTTGTGTTTAAAGGTAAGCAGACTCTGAAGAAAGGCGTTTACACCCTAAAGGGATGGGTATATATAGGCGAAGGCTCTGAACTAACAATTGAGCCGGGTACAATTATTAAGGGCGATAAGGTTACAAAGGCAGCCCTTATTGTTGAGCGTGGTGGCAAACTAATAGCTCAAGGTACAGCCGAGGCTCCTATAGTATTTACATCAGCACAGCCTGCTGGACAGCGTAGACCTGGCGACTGGGGTGGCGTTATTATCTGTGGTAAGGCCCGCAACAACCAGACCGAGATGCAGATAGAGGGTGGCCCACGTACCAAGCACGGTGGTGACGACGATGCAGATAATTCTGGTGTCTTGAGCTATGTACGTATTGAGTTTGCCGGATATCCTTTCAAGGCCGATCAAGAGATTAATGGCTTGACACTCGGTTCGGTTGGTTCGGGTACAAAGATAGACCACGTGCAGGTGTCTTTCTCTAACGACGACTCTTTCGAGTGGTTTGGTGGAGCCGTAAATTGTAAGTATCTCATTGCTTATAAGGGTTGGGATGACGATTTTGATACAGATAATGGTTTCTCTGGCAAGGTGCAGTTCGGTCTGTCCGTACGCGACCCACGTATAGCTGACCAAAGCCAGAGCAATGGTTTTGAGAGTGACAATTGTGCCGATGGTGCCCAGGTGTTGCCATATACTACAGCAACATTCTCCAATATTACATTTGTTGGTCCTAAGTCATCCAACGACTTCCAAAACAACAACTCTTACATAACTGCTGGTTCTTACTTCCCCAACAACGGCTCAGGACTTGGCAAGTTCCAGGCGGCCATGCAGATTCGCCGCTCATCACGCCTTAATTGTGTAAACTCTGTAGTTTGCGATTGGCCTATAGGTTTGATTATCGACGGCGAGAAGGGCGACACCCCGGCACAGGCTAAGGCTGGCAAGCTACGTCTACAGAATGTATTCGTTGCTAATGCAGATATTCTTGGTTCTGATGCCAACAAATGCTACGAGGACAAAGAATACGACTTCAGCAAGAAGGCTGTTAAGGCTGACAGCAAGCAGTCTTACTCGCACACTTTCTTTGAGGCTCAGACAGGCAACCGCTACTTTGTCGACAAGTCTTCGTTTCTGCTAACAGACGGCAAGGGTGTTGGTGTTCCATTCATGCCGCAGACTGGTAGCAACCTCTTCGGAGCACAAAACTTCAGTGGTCTTGATTCATGGTTCGACCAGGTAACCTACATTGGAGCCTTTAACGCTGGCGACAACTGGCTTGATGGATGGACATGCTTCGACCCGCAGAACGCACAGTACTAAATTGGCAGGAAACAATATTTTTAATTCATAAAAGATTCTTACACGGCAAAGTCTCACCCCCTTTGTCGTGTAAGTTTTTTCTTATTATTCCGAAGTTTTTGGGAATGTTGGCTATTATTTGTTATTTCGCGTTTGCCGAATCCCTCTCCACAGCATGCGCTTTAAGGTCTTTCAACTTCTTCGGCTTAGCGTCTTTCTGCTTCTTCTGCTTTGAGCCTTTCTGTTTTTTAGGTTTCTTGGCTTTCTGTTTGGCTACGGGCTGGTTGTAAGTCTCGGTAGCCGTGGTAATGGCATCTATATCGTTTTGGGTTGTAGAATTGTAGACAGCCGTATTGTTTGCAAACACGCCGATAGCCAATGCAGCTACGGGGATGATGAGCAACGCCTTGGGCATTGTCCATCGATTAGATTTCTTTGTGTTCATCCTGATAAATATTAGTTTTTTCGATGTGCAAAGTTACGACAAATTTTTATTAGTAGAATAATAGAACCAATAAAAAAGCCATTGTGGTAATATATTCTGAATTTGAGGTATAAAGAGAAACCGATATTATGTGTATCTTTGCATAAAATATATAACCAATAACAATAAAGCAATGTATATAGAGAAGATACAGAGTCCTGCCGATTTGAAGAAGCTGGACATCAAAGCCCTTGAGGTTGTGGCCGACGAGACACGCCAGGCTGTGCTCAATCGTGTGAGCAAGCATGGCGGACACGTAGGTCCTAATCTTGGATTTGTAGAAGCAACGGTAGCTTTGCACTATGTGTTCAATGCGCCAGAGGATAAGTTTGTGTTTGATGTCAGCCACCAATGCTATCCGCATAAAGTATTGACCGGTCGTGCAGCTGGATTCCTTGGCAACGTAGACGACATGAATGCCATATCTGGCTATTCTTCTCCAGCAGAGTGTCCCGAATACGACAACTTTGAGGTGGGCCACACTTCCACATCCATCAGTCTTGCAACTGGACTGCAGAAGGCACGCGACGTGAAGGGAACCAAGGAGAATATCATAGCCATTATTGGCGACGGTTCGCTGTCGGGCGGTGAAGCATTCGAAGGACTTGATGAGGCTTCGGAGCTTGGCACGGGCATCATCATCGTTGTAAACGACAACGAGATGTCTATTGCCGAGAACCATGGCGGTATATACAAGAATCTGCGTGCGCTTCGCGAGAGCCGTGGCGAGTGTGAGCACAACTGGTTTAAGGCATGGGGATTTGAGTATAAGTATCTGGAGGAAGGCAACGACATAGAACGCCTAATAGAAGTGTTCCGTAGTGTGAAGGATACCAACCGCCCTACAGTTGTTCATATCCACACAGAGAAAGGTCACGGCTATGCCCCTGCCGTAAACGACAAGGAAGCTTGGCATTGGGGAATGCCGTTCAATCTTGATGATGGTAGTCGACCGGTTCGCAATGCCGATGGAACAATGCCCGAGGTAAAACCATGCGAGACATATCCTGAGCTCTTCTCTGACTGGATGCTGAGCGAGATGAAGCATGACAAAACCCTCATTGCCGTCACAGCAGGAACGCCTACAGCTGCAGGCTTTACTGCCGACAAGCGCAAGGAGGCTGGCTCGCAACATCTTGACATGGGTATTGCCGAAGAGCAGGCTGTGGCTATGATTTCGGGTATGGCTAAGGGTGGACTGCGTCCGGTATGGACGGTATATAGCACATTCATCCAGCGCACTTACGACCAGATAGCACAGGATCTCTGCATCAACTCCAACCCAGCAGTAATCAATGTAGTAGGAGGCGGGGTGAACTCGATGAACGACATCACCCACATCTGCCTCTTCGACATACCGATGCTTTGCAGCATTCCGGGACTCATCTATCTCGCTCCTACCACATGCGAGGAGTATTTCGCCATGATGCGTTGGGCAATACTTCAGGACAAGAAGCCTATAGCCATTCGTGTGCCGAGCAACGGCGTAGTTCATACAACAGATAATGTGGACGAAGAGTATAGTTATGAGTCAAAATATAAGGTGATGCACAATGGTTCTGAGGTGGCTGTCATTGCTTCAGGCTCGTTCTATCAGAAGGGTGAGAACGTGGTGCGTATGCTTGCCGATAAGGGTATTGATGCTACGCTCATCAATCCACGCTACCTGAATGATGTGGATGCCGAAGCGCTCGAAGCCTTGAAGATGAACCATAAGCTTGTTGTAACACTTGAAGACGGCTGCAAGGATGGTGGCTTTGGCGAACGCATAGCTTCATATTACGGTACGTCAGATATGAAGGTGCTTGTATGTGGCATCAAGAAAGGACTCTACGACAGATACGATGTGGAGCAGTTGCTTAAGGACAACCGTTTGCTCGACGAGCAAATCGTGGAGGATGTATTAAGCGTTGAGAGAGTTGAGAGTTGAGAAAGTTGAGAATTGAGAGTTGGGAATTGAAAGTTATGATTACCTTTGTTGGGTGTTATCGTTGTTAGAAGAAACAGCATATCAAAACTCTCAACTCTCAACTCTCAATTCTCAACTCTCAACTCTCAACTCTCATCTTTCAACTCTCAACTCTCAACTTATATTATGGCATTATCCAACATAGAGAAACATTACAACAAGCATCCCGAAGACCTTCGCTTGCAGCGTAGGCACGGCATAGTAGAGTTTGAAACCACAATGCATCATTTGCGTAGGTTCATCAATCCCGACATGCAGCTGCTTGACATTGGTGCCGGAACAGGTCGCTACACATCGGCTCTTATGGCAGAAGGCTTTAAGGTTAAGGCTGTAGAACTGGTGCGTCGCAACATCGAGGTGTTCCTAAAGCGTGAGCCAACAGCCGATGTTGTGCAAGGCGACGCACGCAACATGCTGTTCCTGCCAACAGCAACAGCCGACGTAACGTTATTGCTCGGTCCGCTCTATCATCTTATTGGCGATGAGGAGAAGCTTAAGGCACTTAACGAGGCAAAGCGCGTAACCAAACCTGGTGGACTGATATTTGTGGCTTACTTGATGAACGAATATAGCATTCTGTCGTATTGCTTCGACGAGGACCGGATTGAAGGATTAATGGAGCGTGATGCAGTAGACAAGAACTTCCATATACAGGCACAGCCCGACGAGCTGTACGATTATGTGCGTATTGAAGACATCAATCGTCTGGATGAATGTGCAGGCTTGGAACGTGTCACTATATTCTCGCCTGATGGGGCTTCCGACTATATGCGCACACGACTCAACCGTATGAGCGACGAGACATTTGCCCGTTTCATAGAATATCAGAAGTGCATATCTGAGCGTGCCGACTTGATAGGGGCAGGTAGCCATGTGGTAGATGTAGTGAGAGTTCCATAATAATAATGTATACGAGTCAATGAAAAAAGCAATAGTAATAGGAGCCACTTCGGGTATAGGACTCGAAGTGGCTCGGCTTCTTGCCGAGCGAGGATATATTGTAGGTGTAGCAGGACGACGTGTTGATAGGCTTGAAGCTATAGTCAAGTCAAACGAGAACATCAAGGCTTATCGACAGATAGACGTAAGGGATGAGGTTGCGCCACAGCAGCTCAATGAACTTATAACCGAGCTTGGCGGTATGGATCTCTATTTCCATAGCTCGGGAATAGGGTGGGAGAACTGCGAGCTTGACATCGACCGCGAGATGAAGACCGTGGAGACCAACGGCTTGGGCTTCACACGTATGGTTACGGCAGCATACAGTTGGCTTGCCAATAATAATAAAGGTGGACAAATGGCTTGCATCACCTCCATAGCACGCACACGTGGATTGGGAGCAGCACCGGCCTATTCAGCCACCAAGCGTTTTCAGTCGCACTATCTTGAATGTCTTGCCCAGCAGTCGCGCATGCGCCGACTCGGTATCCATATCACCGACATACGTCCCGGCTTCGTAGCTACCGACCTTATAGCCGGAAGCCATTTCCCCTTGCAACTCTCGGCTAATAGTGTTGCACGCTCCATAGTCAAGGCTGTGATGCAAGGCAAAGAGACCGTAACAATCGACTGGCGCTATCGCATGCTTGTGGCTGTATGGGCAATGATACCACGATGGTTGTGGACAAGGCTGAGGTTTGTTAAGTAGAATATGATATGATTTAAAATCTTATTTAATCCACTTCCTTCCAGTCTACCAATCCTTTTCCTTTCTCGTCCAGTTCTATGGCAAGAGCAACAACTTTTTGTTTGTCAGCTTTGAACGGCTCAATATATTGCTTGGCTCTTATTTGCTCGGTTGCTGCGTCAATACCGCCATTGTTACTTAGCTTCAGTTCCAATACATATATATAATTGGT
The DNA here is from genome assembly GCF_900290275.1 of Prevotella merdae. Taxonomy (GTDB): domain Bacteria; phylum Bacteroidota; class Bacteroidia; order Bacteroidales; family Bacteroidaceae; genus Prevotella; species Prevotella merdae. Next base: position 84,309 of record NZ_LT985326.1, on the reverse strand, counting down.
AGTTTGTACAACCATATCTATTCTGCCAGTAGCAATCATCTTCTCTACTTCCACGCGGCAACCGATAGCATTGAATATTGTGCTCATAATAAGGCGGTAGCGCTCCTCCATATCCATGCTTGCAAGCTTCTTGTTGCTATAGGGTACATCCGCGATGAGAGCCTTCAGGCATTTCATGGCTTCGGGGAGATTGCCCACGCTGAGGTAGAGATTAAGAAAAGCCTGTGTCGATTGCATGTCGTTACTCTTGCGCATGGCAAGCGTAGGCAATACAATTTCGTTTAATGCTTGTTTTACCTCAAAGTTAGGAATGCCCAAAAGGTAAGTTCCGTTCATGTAACCCTTAATAGTGAGATAGCCCGATTGGTAAAGAAACAGCTCCGGTCCGCCGCCCGTCACGTCAGAAGTTTCTATAATTGTGCTTAATAAGGCACAATTATCAAAATCTTTCAAACGAATCTCCATATCATCCACAAACTTAGGAAGCAACGAGGTTGCACCAGACGAAGCCCAGTAGTTCTTAAGGTCAGAATCAGCCAGTGCATTGATAAGGCTGAAAGGACTGAATACGTCCACCATGTTGCGGCGACTGAAATGATAGCCGTCGTAATATGCAGTCAACTGTGCTACTGCTTCATCGAATGTCCAGCCCTCATATTCTGCCAGCTTATTGATTTCTGGCTTGAAATCATGCAGCACCTCTTCCTTGGTAATACCGCAGATGGCAGCATATTCTGGCTCAAAACTGATGTTGCTCAGATTGTTGAGCACAGAGAATAGCGATATTTGCGTAAACTTGGTGATACCTGTGATAAAGACAAACTTCTCGTATTTGTCGTCGGCTTTCAATATGGCAAACACCTCTCTATATATAGAGGTGCATGCTTCATGCTGTGGAGTCTTCCATGAATGTTGCAATGGAGAGTCGTATTCGTCTATGAGGATAGCCACTTGCTGTCCAGTTTTGTTGTAAGCACCCTCAATGATATTATTGAATCTTACGGCAAGAGAACTATCTTGGCGTACAACAATTTCATACTCTGTTTCTAAAGTATGAAAAGCATTGTCCAGATAACTACGCACAGTTTCAGGTCCAGCGCCAGCCTGACTCATATCGAGCCTTATGACAGGTCGCTTCACCCATTCCTTCTCCATTTCCATTATCTTCAATCCCTCGAATAGTTCCTTCTTTCCCATGAAGTAAGCTTCGAGAGTATCGACAAGCACCGACTTGCCAAAGCGGCGTGGGCGGCTCAGGTAATTATACTTCTTTCCACTATTGGCAAGTTGCCAAATGATATCTGTCTTGTCAACATAAAGGTATCCTTCTTTTCTAATTACATCAAAAGACTGGATGCCTACTGGCAATCTTCTATTGTTTGTCTTTACCATAATATCCAACTCGTTGGTTTCTTATTGCAAATATACAATGGTTTTTTCAAATATCCATGCTTTTTCTTCTTTCTTTGTAGATTAATGTGTAGTGGCGATTATATGTGGAGCAGTGGCTCTAATAACTTTCTAATACCGTTCTAATAAATTTCTAACTGATGCTACGGAATACTTTGAGTAGTTTTGCATCGCGAAACAAAAAACATAGTAAATCCATAAAAGAAAAGCATTATGTGGAATACTAAAAAGAACAAAGTACAGAAGACCTTCAATGCCGAGAGGGTATTGATGGCAGCAAAGACACCAATTGAGGAAGTGTTTGCTTACTTCCAGACCACATCGTTAGGACTCGTCGACGAAGAGGTTGAGAAGCGTCAGTCGCTTTATGGAAAGAACGAGATTGAGCACGAAAAGAAGAAGCGTCCGTTGGTGATGCTTGCCAAGGCGTTCATCAATCCCTTTGTGGGTGTGCTCACCGTGTTGGTGGCTGTCTCGTTTGTCATGGATGTGTGGATGGCTGATCCGGCCGACAAGGATTGGACTTCAATCATCGTCGTTTCGACCATGATAATCCTTAGTACCATACTTCGCTTCTGCCAGGAGTGGAAAGCCAACCGTTCGAGTGAGGCATTGCAGAAGATGGTGACAAATACTTGTTATGTGATTAGAGCAGGAGCTGCAAGTCGTGGCGGTTCACCTGGCGATGAGATAAGCAATGAGGAACTTGTGCCAGGCGATGTTGTCATGCTCTCGGCAGGCGACATGATACCTGCCGACATACGCATCATAGAGTCGAAAGACTTGTTTGTAAGCCAGTCGAGCTTGTCGGGTGAGTCGGATTCTATTGAGAAATATCCCAATCTGTCAAGACAGCGCAAGCACTCGGGCTGTATTGTTGACTTGGACAACATCTGCTTTATGGGCTCGAATGTGGTAAGTGGTTCTGCCAAGGGCATAGTCTTTGCGACGGGCAACCATACCTATCTTGGTACAATAGCCAAGAGCATGGCTGGACATCGTGCAGCTACGGCTTTCGACAAGGGCATTACCAAGGTGAGCCTGTTGCTCATACGCTTTATGTTGATAATGGTTCCAGTCGTGTTTCTTGTGAATGGCATCACCAAAGGCGACTGGATGGATGCCTTCATCTTTGCCATATCCGTGGCTGTGGGTCTTACGCCCGAGATGCTTCCAATGATAGTAACCGCCAACCTTTCAAAGGGAGCGATGATGATGTCAAGGAAGAAAACCATCGTTAAGGACTTGAATGCCATACAGAACTTTGGCGCAATGAACATTCTTTGCACCGATAAGACAGGAACACTTACGCAAGACCATATCGTGCTGGAGCGTCATGTAAATGTAGACGGAACTGAGGATAAGGCGAACCGCATCCTGCGACATGCCTATTTCAATAGTTACTTTCAGACGGGACTGAAGAATCTGATGGATCGTGCCATCCTCTCGCATGTCAAGGAACTTGGACTTGAGACTTTAAGCAGCTCGTATAAAAAGGTGGACGAGATACCGTTTGACTTTACAAGAAGACGTATGTCGGTGGTAGTGGAGGACATGAATGGCAAGCGGCAGATTATCACCAAGGGAGCCGTTGAGGAAATGCTCACGGTATGCGCGTATGCTGAATATGATGGCGAGGTGCTGCCTTTGACTGATGTAATGCGCAGCAAGGCTCAACGTATCGTAACGGAGATGAATGCTCAAGGCATGAGAGTGCTGGCATTGGCACAAAAGAGCTTCTTGAGTAAGGAGAACAACTTTGCCATTGATGACGAGAAGGACATGGTGCTCATTGGTTATCTTGCCTTTCTCGACCCGCCAAAGGAGTCGGCAGCACAGGCTATAAGCCAGTTGCATGAGCATGGAGTGGAGGTGAAAGTGCTTTCGGGAGACAATGAGGCTGTAGTGAAAGCAATATCACGACAAGTGGGCATTAATACCTCTGCCTCTATCACAGGTCCTGAACTTGAAGTTATGAGCCGTGAGGCTAAGATGAAGACCGTGACCGAGTGCGTCATCTTCTCAAAGCTCACTCCCATGCAGAAAGCCGAGATAATCCAACTGCTGCAAGCAAGTAATAATACGGTTGGTTTTCTTGGCGATGGCATTAATGATGCTGCTGCCTTGAGAGAGTCGGATATTGGTATTTCGGTTGATTCGGCTGTTGATATAGCGAAGGAGAGTGCCGACATCATCCTGCTTGAGAAGGACTTAATGGTATTGGAGAATGGTGTGCTTGAAGGTCGTAAGACATTTGGTAATATCGTAAAGTACGTCAAGATGACAGCCAGTTCTAACTTTGGCAATATGTTTAGTGTGTTGGCTGCGAGTGCATTCTTGCCATTCCTTCCGATGCTGCCTATTCATCTCTTGATTCAGAATTTGCTATACGATATATCTCAGACCACCATTCCATTCGACCGTATGGATAGCGAGTATCTGCGCAAACCACGTGTTTGGGATTCTGGCGATTTGAGTAGGTTTATGATATGGATAGGTCCTATCAGTTCGATATTCGATATTGCTACGTATTTGCTTATGTGGTGGGTGTTCAAGTGTCAAGGTCCGGATATGGAATCGCTGTTCCAGTCGGGATGGTTTGTTGAGGGCTTGCTGTCTCAAACGCTTATTGTACATATGATTCGCACACGCAAAGTGCCATTCATACAAAGTTCAGCCTCATGGCCCGTAATGCTCATGACCTTCTCTATCATGGCAATAGGCATCTGCATACCATTTACATCGTTCGGTAGCTCAATAGGTCTCACACCTCTGCCTCTATCGTATTTCCCATGGCTCATAGGCATCCTGTTGTCGTATTGCGTGTTGACACAATGGTTGAAGACACGATATATAAGGGTATTTAAGCGTTGGTTGTAAGGGAGAGTTGCCATTAAATAATAAAAACAATCGGTCAGGCAAAGATCTTATCTATAAAAACTTGATAAGTCTTTTTTCATATACTACAGATGGCTCGGGTGTAAAACCCCGAACCATCTGTAGTATGACAGACACGGGACGCAATGCCATGATGAAATATGTGGAGGCATTGAAGACATACTCCTTGATTTTTTCAGAAGACTTTGGAGCGAAGGCATATGATATCAGTATTACACAAAGTTGTCCCTTTAATAATTCCAAATATTGTCAGAAGTCTTCTTGCGGCGACTCCTTTTTCTCCCAACCCACACTATATACTTCTGAGCGTGAGCGAAGTCGTGACACAACAAGGTCTAACAGAACTTTGTGCTCGCCTAATGTTGCCATGTCGCAGCATACTGTGACACGCTCGTCGTCGCCTTTGTAGAACAGAGAGTTAAGCTGTACATCTTGGTCGAAAGCGAGAGTGTCCATTATAAGCTTTTGTATGCTGTTCGATGCGTTTCGCTGACATTCGGCACGTATAGAATAGTGGTATACTTTGGCTGTGCGTTTTTCAAGAAGTGCGCATAGCGGACGGAAAAGGCAATGAGTCAACAATACACATATTACCAATATGGCTGCCTCTTTATAGAGTCCGACTCCAGAAAGAGTGCCACATGCTGCCGAACACCATATAGTGGCAGCTGTATTCAGACCTCTCACCGTTAATCCGTCCTTTAGAATGAGTCCTCCACCCAAGAAACCAATACCCGAAACTATCTGTGCTGCTACACGAGAAGGGTCGCCGTTGCCAGTAGTCATAGAGTAGGACAAAATAGTAAATGCTGCTGCACCTATCGACACTAAAATATTGGTACGCAGTCCAGCATTACGCTGGCGTATTTGTCGTTCCACTCCAATAAATGTGCCCATCACGAAGGCACATCCTATTCTTGTAAGATATTCAGAAAACAGAATCATAACTATTTGTTTTTTTTTGCAAAGATATCGTGTTTTATTGGTAGTGGGTATTAGAAAACAATTAGAGTGTGATTAGAATCTAATTAGAACAAATTCTAATAGTTTTCTAATACCGATTATTCTGTTTTATTTGTGGAAATGATGTAACTTTGCACCCAAACAAGACATGAGAAATGTATGATTAGTATATTGGTGATAGAGGACGAAAAGCGAGTGGCCGATCTATTAAAGATTGGCTTGGAGGAGAATGGCTATCAGGTTATGGTGGCTTATGATGGCGAGATGGGATTGCGCTTTTCCCATACCAATTCTTTTCAGCTAATTATATCGGATATCATTCTGCCAAAACTCAATGGTTTTGAGGTGTGTCAGCAAATTCGTAAAACCGATGAGCAGATACCCATTCTGATGCTTACGGCATTGGGAACTGCCGACGACAAGTTGGAAGGATTTGATGTAGGGGCTGACGATTATATGGTGAAGCCTTTCGACTTTCGCGAACTCTTGGCAAGGGTAAGGGTTCTGTTGAAGAGACGTGCCATATCGAGCGTTGATGTTGTTAAGGAGATGAAGTATGCCGACTTAACAATCAACCTTGAGCGACAAGAAGTAACAAGAAACAATATACCCATAAAACTCTCGCCAAAAGAATACAGTTTGCTGGTGTATCTTGTTGAGAATGTTGAAAAGGTAGTGAGCCGTGTAGAAATAGCAGAGAAAGTATGGAATACTCACTTTGATACTGGTACTAACTTTATTGATGTCTACATCAACTATCTGCGCAAAAAGATGGATAAGAACTTTGATGTAAAGCTAATTCATACCAAACCTGGTGTGGGGTTTATATTGACAAGTAGACAAGTATACAAGTAGACGAGTTGATTGTTGGTGAGTTGAGAGTTGATAGTTGATTTGCAAACTTAATTTTCCTTTTATCTATATGAAAATCAGAACAGCCCTTACTTTAAAATATACTTGTGTCACAGCAACAATATTCTTGCTGTGTACGGTTCTTATTTATCTTGTTAGCGAGCATACTCGCGACCAAACCTTTTTTCGAAACCTTAAAAGCGAGGGCATCACCAAGGCCAATCTCTTTCTTGCAGGTCAGGTGGACGCTCGTACCATGCAGTCGGTATATCTTAACAATCGTAAGTTTATCAACGAGGTGGAAGTGGCTGTTTATACTACTGACTTCCAAATGCTATATCATGATGCCATACATAATGACATAGTGAAGGAGACGCAGGGCATGATAAACGCGATATTGAAGAAGAAGGAGATAGAATTTCATATAGGCAAGTATCAAGGTATCGGTATGGTCTATATGTATAAGGGCAAGCAATATATAGTTACTGCCGCTGCCTACGATGGTTATGGCTACAGCAATCTTGTGGGGTTACAAGAGGCCTTGATTATAATGTTTATAGTAGGTTTGCTCTTGATCTTTGTTGCTGGATATTTCTTGGCACGAATGTCACTGAAGCCTATCCGTAATATCGTGAATGAGGCGGAGATGATAACGGCATCGCACATTAACCGTCGCATACCGGTAAAAAACGAAAAGGATGAATTGGGTGAACTCAGCATTGCCTTCAATGAGTTGCTTAAGCGTCTGGAAATTTCCTTTGAGTCGCAAAGACAGTTTGTCAGCAATGTGTCACATGAATTGCGCACTCCTTTGGCTGCCTTGACAGCCGAGCTTGACGTGTCGCTGCAAAAGGAGCGCACCTGCGAGCAGTATCGCCACGCTATGCTTAATATGCAGCAGGATGCAAAGCGAATGACACGACTGATTGACGGACTGCTCAATCTTGCCAAGGCTGATTATTGCAAGGAGGAGATAAGTATGAGGGAAGTTAGATTGGACGAACTGTTGCTTGATGTTAGAGAATTAATAATGAGAGCACATCCCGACTATAATATTGAGTTGGTTTTTGGCAATGAAGATGACGACGACGACCGACTTATAACCACGCTCGGCAATCCTTATCTGCTGAATATAGCATTCTCTAATCTGATAGAAAACAACTGCAAATATTCGGCAAACCATTCTTCTATGGTGCAAATATCCTTTAGAGATAAGTGGAGCGTTGTGCGAATGTCTGACAACGGTTTCGGAATCTCTGACAAGGATAAGGAGAATCTTTTCACTTTGTTCTATCGTGGAGCTAAAGAGCAGACAGTTGATGGTCACGGCATAGGTATGACCCTCGCCCATAAGATAGTCAGTCTGCATGGAGGAAACATAGTAGTAAATTCAGAACAAGGCAAAGGCACTATTTTTGTTGTGGAGTTGCCGCATGTGTGATGCTACTGTCGGCAAACCATTTTATTTACACTTCCTTCCAATCTACCAATCCTTTTCCTTTCTCATCCAGTTCTATGGCAAGAGCAACGATTTTTTATGTTGATAGAGATGTGTATCTCTATCTATATCTCTATCTGCCAGGAGAAACAGCTATGGCACTTAACATTGCTGAGCAAATAGCAAAGTTATGATCTATTGTAAACAAAGGTTAAATAATGGCTATTTTATTGCAAATCATTTGGTTTATAAAATAAACTAAGCTAAATTTGCAACCGTAATCATCAGTGTTAGAAGAGAATAATGCTGGCTAAAGCAAGTGAGAGTCGACCTCCTTGCTTCTCTTTTTCCAAAGATGGTTTATAAAATAAACTAAGTGTTTAACCTGGCACATCGCGTTTGATATAGGCAATNAGTTATAATTTATTGTAAACAAAGGTTAAATAATGGCTATTTTATTGCAAATCATTTGGTTTATAAAATAAACTAAGCTAAATTTGCAACCATAATCATCAGTGTTAGAAGAGAATAATGCTGGCTAAAGCAAGTGAGAGTCGACCTCCTTGCTTCTCTTTTTCCAAAGATGGTTTATAAAATAAACTAAGTGTTTAACCTGGCACATCGCGTTTGATATAGGCAATAAGTGTGTCGCAATAAAGTAAGAAAAAATGGAAGAGAAGAAGATTTCGGAGCAGGAGAGTCTTGAGCTTATCACTCGAATGATAAATCAGACAAAGAAGGATTTGTCTGTAGGCAATGGTGACAGTTTCCTTATGTGGGGCTACCTTAGTGCAGCAATATCGCTGGCAGTAATCGTCATGCTGCTCGCAACCAACGACCCAAGATTTGCTTGGCTGTACATGGCCATACCTATAGCAGGATTCACAGCCTCAGGCATAAAGACCTACAAGGCAAAGCGCAAGAGTCATGTGGCAAGCACTTATGCAAGCAACACTATAAATAAGGTGTGGGCAATTATTAGTGCCGTGTTTGCAGTCTACGCCATTAGCTGCCTTTTACATTTCGGAGAAGTAAGGAGTTGGAATGGAATGTTTTTGTTGGGTATGTTGTTGCCGGGTATAGGCACATACACCACTGGCGTAATACTTAAGGAGAAGTCGATACAGATGTGCGGACTTCTTGGTGTAGTGATTGGAACAGGACCGCTTCGCGACTTTGTTTGTGGTGAACAAGTTATCAGTATTATGCAGATGGGACATATGGTCTTGTCCTTTGTCATTACCCTTATCATCCCCGCACATATCCTTAACTTCAAAGCAAAAAAGCAACAATACTGAAAGAGTTGGATCCATTACTCCATAGCCAGTTGCGTCTTGCCGTAATGTCGATTCTGCTGAATGTAGAGGAAGCTGACTTCAACTATATCAAGGAAAAGACAGAATCGACGTCAGGCAACCTTAGTGTACAGTTGGACAAACTGGTCACAGCAGGCTATATATCAAAGACTACAGATGGCTCGGGCGTAAAACCCCGAACCATCTGCAAGATGACAGACACGGGGCGCAATGCCATGATGAAATATGTGGAGGCATTGAAGACGTATTTTGCAGGGTTGTAATAAGCGTTTGCAGAATGCAGTATGTAATTATATGATATTCGTATTTGACATGTAAAATCTATGAAAATCCGCAAAACAAATTGTGACACGCTCGTCATCGCCTTTGTAGAACAATGAGTTCAGACGGACATCCAGGTTGAAGGCGAGTGTGTCCATTTATTGTTTTATAATATCTTCAACTTCATTGTATATTTCTCTACACCTTTGCTCTTGCATTTTATTCTTTACACCTACAGCTACCATATCCTCTATAGAGGGATGAGCCGAATTGTTTACTGATGTAGCGTGTTCGCCATTATATCCCTCTGTGCAATGGGTAAGGTCGTATGCCGGAGCCAAATGCCAATGCCATTTGTAGTCCTTGTCTTTGGTAACAATAAAGCTGAAATTCTTGCAATGATCGTCTTTGTTTTCAGCAATATAATTGAATACCATTCTACGATACATTTGTTCTACATCCTTATAATTCTGTGTGAGAAAGCTAGTTAGTGCCAGTAGATTAACATAGTCAAGCACAGGGTTGCTAAGAGATATTGATAGCAAGCCACCTGCTGTAGCAGTGTGTATACGTTCGCCATCAGCTGTTATGTCAAAGCGGCGAGTGGTGAAATATTTGTCATTAATTAGTTTGAAGTCGGGTACGATAATGCCACATCGTTGTGCTTTCTCGTTATATTCAAATTCCTTTTTACCCATGTCTTGTGAGTCATAAGTATGCCGGAATTTGATAAGCCAATGTCCATCTTCATCAGAAAATATAGCCTTTGGTCGGCAACCTCCACTATTACCACTGTTGTATAGAAGCAGCCCTGCGTCTGTGTCTTGCTGTTCTCTTAAAACTTCAAGGGCTTTTTCTTGTAAAAGGTCGAAGTCTTGAAGCTCCATTTCTCTTTCTACAAAAGTCTCAGGCTCATAAGTTAAAGCTCCCATACCACCATTCCCTATTATGCTTAAGCGGTCGAGTGCAGAGAGTTCGAAGTCATTAATGCCTATTTTTAGTAACGTCTTGTGAAGAAGATAACGGCCATAGCCATCTGGTAAACTGTCTTCGAATATACCAAAGTTGCCATTGAAAGGATTAGGCTGAGCTATAAAAAGTCCGGGTTTCAATGGCAATTCCAATGGAGATATGCTGAATCCTTTTGTCAGCCATAGACTATCGTATTCGAAGACACAGCATTTCTTGTCGGCAGTTAATGTTAATGTGCCGACCTTTTTGTTGTGAAACTTAACTTGTAATGATTCTATCATTTTCATAATCAATGTAAGCTCGTTTTATCTCTTATAGGCTTTTTTCTTGTTCATGTTTCGCTTTATCTCTTGCAGTTCTTCCATTGTGTCATACTTCTGTTGGGAGAAGATATGACGGATTTCAGAAGTATATTCCATTGCCATAGCAATGCCTATTAGATTTTTGAGTGATATGAGTCCTTTCTGTTCAAATCTCACAATATTGCTCACAGCAACTCCCGACTTTTCTGCCACCTGCTCGCGAGTTAGATTCTTCTCTATTCTACGACGGCGGAATTCGGCAGCTATCTCCTTGGCAATCTCGTCTGGATTGTCGTGTAGATAGTTGTCCAATATTGCCAATATCTTATTTGTTTCTGTCATAATCAATAGCTTATTGATAATATATTATCGATTGCGAAGTTACACTTTTTTTTTGAAATGTCATAGTTGTATATGTTAATTTATAGGTGATAATTAGTTTTAATTGTTTTCTAATGCCAATCATTATATTTTATTTGTGGAAATGATGTAACTTTGCATCCAAACAATATAATGAGAAAATTATGAAGATACTTCCATACATCGGTTTCTGTTTTCTTATGCTTTGTGCATTCTGCACTGGCATCAACAGTTATCACAGAACTAAAAGCATGATAGCTCAGGACGTTAATAGGGCATTGGAGCAAGTGCTTGCAAAGATGCCAGATAATGTGGTTACTACAGACACCATACGCTGTTATCGCAACTGTCTCACCATTGCCGAATTGAAAGATACGGCAGGTATTGCCATGCGTACTGTGCGTAAGGATGGACGCTTGGAGACAAAGCTTGTGGCTGAGGCTAATTGTAGCTTTGCCACTACGTTAATGATGTCCGACCAGAAGGCTTCAGGTTCTATCTTGTTTGTAGGAATGCTGTGGCTATTGGGCAGTCTGTGGTACGTCAGGAGGAATAGGCCAGAGCTGATAGTGCAAGGTTTATCGTATGGAGGCATAGTATACCATAACGATATGTTCTTGACGCAATCGGGCGAGCAGATACATCTTACTCCTATGCAGCATTCCTTGCTCAAGATGTTTATAACCGCTGACACTCATATACTATCCAAACAAGATATTTGCGACCGGTTGTGGCCCAAGAAACCTGATGCCAACGACACGCTCTACACTCTGATAAGACGCATAAAACCTATTATAGAGGCTCATAGCATGCTGAAGATAGAGTCGGACAGAGGTAAGAGCTATAGCTTGATACTCAAATAGATAGGTTTGTTGTCAGTCAATTGTCAGGGAGATGTCAGCCTGGATAATTGGCTTTCTTGCAAGGAGAATATAAATTTGCATCAAAAACAAAAAACATGGTGCAAATGAAACGATTGGTTACACTTTCAATTATTCTGTCTTCCACATTCTGCGCTTATGCTCAGGATGTGGAGAAGACAATCACACTCGACGAAGTAACAGTAAAAGCAGCCAAGGTTGTGAACAAGGCTGACGGTATGATAATTTATCCTACCGATGCACAGAAGCAAGCTTCGAACAATGGCTATAGCATTCTTGAGAAACTCACACTTGCCAATCTTCGTGTCGACAATATCAGCCATTCTATTACTGCCATAGATAATAGGGGAGGAGTTCAAATTAGAATAAATGGTATCGTGGTTGGCAAACAGGAGATGTTGGCTCTCAATCCAAAGGATATCACGAAGATAGACTTTATAAACAATCCTGGTGTTCGTTATGGTGATGGCATAGCCTATGTTATAGATATTGTCACACGCAGAAACGAGAGTGGATATACTATCGGCACGGACCTTGCCTCGGCACTTACTACGTTGCAAGGTGATGGTATGGTGTATGGTAAGTGGAACCGCGGAAAGAGTGAATGGTCGCTTTCGTATGGTGTGAGCGGATACAAAACAAAAGGTTCAAAGAGCAAGCAGTTGGCAGAATACACCTTGACTGACGGCAGTATCTACACTATTGAGCGAAACGATGTGGAGTCGCTTCGTAAATCCATATCTCATGATGCAAAACTAACCTATAATTGGGCAGACTCTACAGCCACAGTCTTCCAGGCGTCATTGAGCGGAGCATTCAACAACGCTCCCGACAATTATACTGTTAAGGACATCACGGATGGCACTCGCCAATATAGAGCAACAAGTAGAGCGAAAGACAAAAGCCTTTCGCCTGTATTGGATATTTATTTCTTTCGTCAGCTCACCCCATGCCAATCCATCACAGCCAATGCCGTAGGTACCTATATATCCACACAGACAAGTAGCTATTATGACGAGGGTACGCCTTATCAATATGATGTGGATGGCAAGACAGCTTCTCTGCTTACTGAGATAATCTACGAGAACCGACTGAAGCCTTTTACTTTCTCTACAGGCTTGAATAACAGTTAAAAATACATCAAGAACGACTATCTTGGCGACGCTTCCGTTTTGACCAAGCCCAACAACAACCGCCTGTATGCCTTTGCAGAAATCAAGGGTATGTTCCAACCTTTTAGCTACACATTGGGGGTGGGTACAAGTTATATCCATTACACCCAGAATGGGCACAGATATAACTTCTGGACCTTTCACCCAAAGGCTTCTCTTACATATCAGATCAATAACAGCATGCAGTTGAGCTATACCTATCAGATGCAGGACAAAGTTTCCCGTATAGCCATGACGAGCGACGCAATGGTTCGCATAAATAGTATGGAATGGACTGTGGGTAATCCTGACCTGAAACCTTCGCACGATATGGAGCATCGATTGCAGTTCTCGTATAATAATAATCGCTTGCAGACCTTCGTTGAAGGGTATTATAAACAATGTCTAAAACCTAATATGGCTCACTATGAGCGAACGGACGACAATCAGTTTATTTATACCCAGATAAACCAAAAGGATATTGATGTATTGGATGTCTATGCGTACGCCAGCTATTGGCTCTTGCCCGAAAAACTTCAGATTGCTGCCAATGGCGGAATATATAGATGTTTCAATTTCGGCTACGATTATACACATTGCTACACCTCATGGTTTTATGCAGGCAGTATCACGGCTTATCTCGGCCACTTCACATTGCAAGGATACATAGATAACGGCAATAGATTCTTGGAGGGCGAATCTAAAGGCTACAACGAAGCTTATTCTGTTCTAAAAGCCTACTACACATGGCGCGACTTGCAGTTCTCATTGTCATGGGCTAATCCCTTCGATAGCAATCATAAGTCGTACGAGAACGAATTGCTCAACCGCAATCTGTATAAACACACTATTGGTTATTCTAAAGATAGTGGCAATCTCGTAACACTGAATATATCATGGCGACTGAGCCGAGGCAGCAAGCATAAGTCGGCAGAAAAGAAGATAAACCTGCATGATACGGATAATGGTATTATGAAATAAAGCATTACTCTTGTTAGGTTCTCAGTCATTACACTTAATATGATTTTTTATTAAAGAATTTGCACTTTAATATAGAAATCAGTATATTTGCACACAAAAAAATAGTAAAATGAAAAGAATATTGAAACTTTTGGCAGGAATACTATGTGGTAGCTTAATCGGTATAGCCATCGCTGTATTAGTGGCATATTTAATTGATGGAAAGGAGGCTCTTGATGTTGTATCTCACAAGGTGGATGCAGCGAAGCTTGCTGGTTCGATAGCTTTATCATGTATGTTGGCATTCGTGGCATTCATCCTGCAAATCCTGCTTCATGAAGTCGGCCACATGATTGGAGGTCTTGCCACTAATTATAAGTTCTTCTCTATCAGATTCTTCAAATATGCCCTCGTAAAAACAAATAATGGATTACAATGGCGACAATACGATATTGTAGGAACAGGTGGACAATGCGTAATGTATCTTGACAAAGACATTGATGTTGCGCAAGACTCAACACCATACTTTTGGTATAATGCTGGAGGCGTTGCTACTAACATCCTATTGACTTTAATAAGTATTATAGTTGTTAAGTATACGGATATGGGCATTGTTGGCTCATTGTTCTTCACACTAATGGCATTTGCTGGAATTGCTTCAGCTCTACTCAACGGAATACCAATGAATATGGGGGCAGGAATAAACAACGATGGACGCAACATACTTATGCTTAGCCGTAGCGCAATAAACCGCAGACTCTTTATACGCTCTCTTCAGATAATCGGTGAGTTGGGACATGGTAGCCGGCCAAAGGACATGCCTAAAGAATGGTTTAGCAGCGAGCTACCAACTGGAGGCAACGACTACTTTGGCATTGTTTCGTATATTTCCTACATCTCACTACTTGAGGACGAAGGACTTTGGAATGAAGCATGTATTGCATACGAACAACTTAACAATGTAAAACCAAAGCTACCTTTGCTTTTTTCTTTGGAAACTGCCAGTGAGCATATCCTCACTGAATTGCTGACACAGAACAGACAAGACATAGTGGAGAAACTGTGGACAAAACAAGCAGAAAAATATACAACGAGCAACTACAAATACTCGCCATGCAAGTTGGCTGCTCTTTATGCCATAGAACTATTGCATAACAAAAATGAAAAGAAAGCCTTGCAACTATATGAAGAACTGCAAAGACGCAAAGACATGTTCTATCTGCCAGGAGAAACGGCTATGGCACTAAACGTTGCTGAGCAAATAGCAAAGTTATAATTTATTGTAAACAAAGGTTAAATAATGGCTATTTTATTGCAAATCATTTGGTTTATAAAATAAACTAAGCTAAATTTGCAACCATAATCATTAGTGTTAGAAGAGAATAATGCTGGCTAAAGCAAGTGAGAGTCGACCTCCTTGCTTCTCTTTTTCCAAAGATGGTTTATAAAATAAACTAAGTGTTTAACCTGGCACATCGCGTTTGATATAGGCAATAAGTGTGTCGCAATAAAGTAAGAAAAAATGGAAGAGAAGAAGATTTCGGAGCAGGAGAGTCTTGAGCTTATCACTCGAATGATAAATCAGACAAAGAAGGATTTGTCTGTAGGCAATGGTGACAGTTTCCTTATGTGGGGCTACCTTAGTGCAGCAATATCGCTGGCAGTAATCGTCATGCTGCTCGCAACCAACGACCCAAGATTTGCTTGGCTGTACATGGCCATACCTATAGCAGGATTCACAGCCTCAGGCATAAAGACCTACAAGGCAAAGCGCAAGAGTCATGTGGCAAGCACTTATGCAAGCAACACTATAAATAAGGTGTGGGCAATTATTAGTGCCGTGTTTGCAGTCTACGCCATTAGCTGCCTTTTACATTTCGGAGAAGTAAGGAGTTGGAATGGAATGTTTTTGTTGGGTATGTTGTTGCCGGGTATAGGCACATACACCACTGGCGTAATACTTAAGGAGAAGTCGATACAGATGTGCGGACTTCTTGGTGTAGTGATTGGTACAGGACTGCTTCGCGACTTTGTTTGTGGTGAACAAGTTATCAGTATTATGCAGATGGGACATATGGTCTTGTCCTTTGTCATTACCCTTATCATCCCCGGACATATCCTTAACTTCAAAGCAAAAAAGCAACAATAATGAAAGAGTTGGATCCATTACTCCATAGCCAGTTGCGTCTTGCCGTAATGTCGATTCTGCTGAATGTAGAGGAAGCAGACTTCAACTATATCAAGGAAAAGACAGAATCGACGGCAGGCAACCTTAGTGTACAGTTGGACAAACTGGTCACAGCAGGCTATATATCAAAGACAACAGATGGCTCGGGCGTAAAACCCCGAACCATCTGCAAGATGACAGACACGGGGCGCAATGCCATGATGAAATATGTGGAGGCATTGAAGACGTATTTTGCAGGGTTGTAATAAGCGTTTGCAGAATGCAAAATGTACTTATATGATATTCGTATTTGACATTATTCTATTAATGCCAAATACGATATTAAAAAGCTTGTATGTTTCAATAAATAATTGTATTTTTGTTGTGGAAAATCTATGAAAATCCGCAATATAAACAAATATTCAATACTCTGTTAATTCTAATCTGCAGAGATGCTATCAAAAGTTCATCTGCAAAGATAAGCTGAACCATTCTACCCCATTTTTACAGGCACACCATGTGTATTCTTCACTTCTTTCATAACGAATACACTATGGAAATAGCCTACGCTATCGATATTGCCAAGCTTGGTGCGCATAAACTCTTGGTATGACTCCATATCGCGAGTTTGTATTTTCAGCGTGAAGTCATATTCACCACTCGTATTATAGCACTCGGTGATTTCTTCTATATCTTGTATCGCCTCCATAAAGTCATCCATCAGCATTTGCGAATGGCGCTTAAGGCGCATATTACACAATACCGTCATACCATTGTCTGTCTTCTTAGCATCGAGTATGGCATGATAGCCTTTGATAAAGCCCTCACGCTCCAATCGCTTTTGGCGGTCGAAGGTGGGCGAGGTTGAGAGATTAACCCTCATAGCAAGTTCTTTTACTGTAAGCGTACTATCCTCTTGAAGGATGTGCAATATCTTGCGATCTATACTATCAAGTTCCGAGAATTTCATTTTTCACCGAATAATATTCTGTTATTACAAAGTTTTCGAGCACAAAAGTAGCATATTTTCCTTAACTCACCAAATATTCTTTGCCGAAGCACGCAACTATCATACCTTTGCAAACGAAAAAATGATAACAATAAAAACAAACAACAATTATGACAAAGACTATTAATGGTATTCAGGTTCCACAGCGAGCTGATTTCGTAGGCAGTTTTCTTCGTCCAGCAGATCTCAACGATAGCAATCGCGACGAATACGTAGCACAACTTGTAGAGAAGCAGAAGGAATTAGGCTATACCCTCATCACAGATGGAGAATTTAATCGCATATTCTGGCACCTTGATTTCTTCTGGGGTTTTGGTGGTGTTACCCATGAGCCTGGTGGCGATATAGCCTTCAATGGCGAGACAGCACGTCTTGACAAAGTTTATCTCACAGGCAAACTTACTGCACAGCCTCATCCATTCATCGAGGCTTACAAGAAGCTAAAGAAATATGAAGACGACAAGCATATCGCAAAACTCACCATTCCTGCGCCAGCACAGCTATTCCAACAGCTCAATCTACCCAAGAACTTCCTTGGCACAAGAGCCATATATCCTAATATCAATGACCTTATAAACGATATTGCTGCTGTATACCAGGATTTCATTCGTCAGTTCTATGCCGTAGGAGGTAGATATCTCCAACTTGATGATTGCTCGTGGGGAGCAATTTTAGGTAGTTCAAATTCTATTTCATCACAGCGATATAAGGAATTAGGTAGCAACCTCGATGATGTAAAAGAACAGCTACTAACAGTCAACAACCTCGCTATAGAAGGGCGTCCTGCAGATTTGGTAGTGGCAACACACATTTGCCGTGGTAACTATCATTCCACATGGTTTAATAGTGGTGCCTACGACTCTGTAGCCGATAGGGCTTTTGCTCGCGAGAATGTAGATGTGCTATATCTTGAATACGACGATGAGCGCTCTGGTGGCTTTGAGCCTTTAGCAAAGGTTAGTCCTGACAAGCATGTGGTACTCGGACTGATAACCACAAAGCGCCCTGAACTTGAAGACGAAGACGAAGTTATAGCTCGCATCCACGAGGCTGCCAAATACATACCATTGGAGCGCCTTTCGCTCTCGCCACAATGTGGTTTCGCCTCTTGTGCAATTGGTAATAAGCTTACTGTTGAGCAGCAATGGGCAAAACTACAACTTGTAAAGCGTATCTCGGAGAAAGTATGGGGATAAGGGAGGCCGTATTGTAAAAATAGCAGATTGATTACTATGGAAATGCAAGTGTCAAATATATGACACTTGCTTTTTTGTGCGATTTTCAGACACTTGTATTTCGTCGAACTCACGTTATGTTATATAGTTTTTATCCGTTCCACTATCAATATGCTTAGTTCGTATAATCCATACATTGGCATCATAACCATAAAGCAAGTGAATAGGTCGGGAGGTGTAATCACAGCAGCTACAATGCCTATTAGTACAAGTGCATGCCGACGATATTTCTTCATAAATGTGGCCTGCAATATTCCCATCTTTGCCAAGAAAAATGACATGATGGGCAGTTGGAAAACCAATCCCATCATAAGTGTTAATGTTACAAATGTAGAAATGTATGAATCCAGATTAATCTGATTCACCACACTTGCCGCTACCTGATAAGTGCCCAAGAAACGCAAGGCAAAAGGAAACAACACAAAGTAGCTCATCAGCACTCCTAAGATGAACAAAAGGTATATGGCAGTTGCCACAGACACAGAGTATCGACGCTCGTTATCATATAATGCTGGAGCA
Organism: Prevotella merdae; assembly: GCF_900290275.1. Lineage (GTDB taxonomy): Bacteria > Bacteroidota > Bacteroidia > Bacteroidales > Bacteroidaceae > Prevotella > Prevotella merdae. The sequence continues at coordinate 65,615 of NZ_LT985326.1, read as the reverse complement.
ATGTAGTGGTATAGCTCTACTACGATATAAGGAGAAACTAATAGCAATGACAGATACACAGATGTAGAAACATGAGTTATGAACTGGCTTGACAATTCGGTATTTATCATTTGGATTGAGTAATGATCGAAATGAAAATCCATACCCATTTGTCCCAAAAAGTCCTCTATTAAACGATAAGTAATGAAATGATTGTCGCATGGGGCTAACAACAAATTGAATGTGGTTTCTTTTGCGCAAAAAATAAATACTGTCAAGCAAACCGTAATGCCAATGATGCGAAAGAGCATCTTGCGGAATACCTCAAGATGCTCCCCAAAAGTCATCAGATTATCATTCTGATTATTTTTCATTCTCTTTCTTTTTATATTCTGTTTGCTCCTTATTTTTATCAGAAGCTTCATCCGTTGCTTGCATTTGTTGGCTAGATTGTGGCTCATGTACGTTCTCATCCGAAACGTCTTTCATTCCATCTTTAAAACTACGAACACCTTGTCCCAATCCCTTCATCATCTCTGGCAATTTCTTACCGCCAAAGAGCAACAATACCAAGGCTGCTATAAGCAGCAACTCGGATGTTCCTATCATTAACAACATTATCCTCATAGCCTTATGCCACTAAATATATTTCACATGTATCGAAATTAATTTCCCAGTTGCCGTTGTTTGTACTTTCCCATTGGTATTTATCAGCCATTCTGTTCCACCACGATTGGAACTTAAAAGCTGTTTCGCCTAAGTCTTTCACCAATTTCTCATACAAATCGGCATTCTCAGGTGTCAATATCTTAGCCAATTCGTTCAAGCCATTGCGACGTTCGAACAACTGCTGTATTTCATTTTTTTCCTCAGGTGTAACCTGACCTACAACTTTTTTTATTGCCATAATTCTATTGTTATTAATATTATTATAACTTTTCCTTTCTCACTTCAAAAGGATCAAGATATTTTATTTCGTTTATATTATGCCCTGGTAAGAAATTGCCATGCCTACGTATGCTTTGCAACAAATCGCGGCTTGCATTGCGTTCTAAGTGGGCCATTACACATTGTTCATGACTTGGGGTGTTCACCTCGTATGTCATTTTGCGATTCAGCCAAATACAACGCTTGCATTGATAAGCATCGCATTTACGACATAGTGGAGCATGGTCTAGTTTATACAACTGAGAATTTTTTATATCCAATCCACTCTTCAAGTCTCCAATACTATAATTCAAGTTTCCTATAGCATCTTCATCGTCTGCAAAATAGAAGGCGGGACAAACATAGAACATTCCATTAGGTGCCAAGGTTATTGTTGTATCACCAGCGCCACAATTGTTCATCTTGTAAAGCATCATTCTGTCGGTCAAGAGATTACATTGTACATTTTTGCCGTTAATGTAGATGCTCTCTATTGTTGCTGCCAACATTTTCAGAACTCCATTATATGCTTCGGTATCTTCGTCCTTGAAAGTCTCAGCATCAGACATCACGATATTCAGACGGTCAACCTGATGCAGCAACTTGCATACCTTTTCTACTTGTGTAAACAAAGATAGCTTGTCTATTCGTAAGACATAAGACCCGCCTTTCTTATACTTGGATGTTTTTATATCGTTAATACCGTCCAACACAATGACATCTCCATTGTCCGCATTACCCGAAGGCTGTATATTGGTATGGTCTATATTGTCAATTACTTTAAGATACTCTTCGGGCAGCTCATAACAAGGGTAAACAAATTGGATGTTAAGGTTTTCTTTCATAGCATAAATAATACCAGCCTTCAAAATATCAAGTGGCATCAAATTGCGTTCTTTCCTGTTATTTGAGTAATGGCAGAAAGATGTAGATGTGTCATCCAGCAATATTACAAGATATTGTATCATTTCTCACCTCCTTCCTTTTCGAGTTTACGGTATAGTTTGTTCCAATAATAATTGTTCGCTCTAACCCTTGCCTTGTGCATCTTGCATATGGCAGTAGAACGCTGATAAACAGTAGGAGTATCGGCAGCGTCATAATTTTCGCCTTGACACCAAGCGCAACCTTCAGCCACTTCACAGTCAATACACTCTTGTGTAGATTGTGTACATCTGTCCAAGGTCAAGAATGGTCTAAGCTTATTATGGTTAATACCCTCATGGATATTGCCAATAATCCAAGCCTTCTTGTCACGCAATGAATATTGTGCAAAACGAGTACATGGATAAAAGTTGCCTTCTGCGTCCACAGCCAGCATCATACCTGCACCACACCAGTTTTGGTTTTGCAGCTGACAGTCAAGGGGCTTGCCCATATGCTCGGAGAAGAAAGAACAGGTATATTCATGATAATAGTCGCCATCGATTATTGCATCAGCCAGTTCTGTAAGTTGATTTTCGAAAAGAGCATCGTCACCATCCTTCCATACATCCTCAAACACACAATTGATATTCACCTCATGTATGCCTAACGAGTAAAGATGAAGCACGCTCTCCTTGATATATGGAATATCAGCACTGCTAATCGTAACCTTAGTTCCTGCATTAGGGAATTGTTTTAACCATAATGGAATGTTTTTTACAACATCCTCATAAGACCCCTTTTCCTCTTCAGGCTTAAGCTTCATGCCTTGCTCCATCTCCTTTGTTTTCCATATGCGGTTGAGATCATGTTTGCGCTTGGTTCCATCAATCGTAATACCAATACTTAAATGTTCTCGATTTTTCTTGATGAAGTTCTGTACCTTTTCCGTATCATAATTGATGCCGTTAGTGGAGAAAGAGAAGCGGTAGGAATTAAACCAATGGTGGTTACGGCGAAACATCTCCAGCTTAAGATAATCACAAATCTTATCTATCAATTCTATTTCCAAGAAAGGTTCGCCACCAATAAAGTCCCATACTACACTCTCTTCCTTCATCTCATCCTCATGGTCGAGTATATAGTCAATGGCGGCTTTTGCCACCTCCCAGGTCATACGCTCTTTCGAGTTCTTGCCTACGAGGTAGCAATATTTACAGGCCAATTGGCAATCCTTAGTTACAATAAACGTGATGTTCTTGGCAGTGCCATTTTGCCAACCTTTATTTCGTTCTTTTATTGTTTCCATAGATTAGCGTAAATAGTTTTTACATGATTCAATACAACTATATAGACATGATCTCTTGCAATCTCCATGACAACTTCCAAGGCATCCATTGTCGCAATCATTAGAACATGATATTTCACAAGAGCGGCAGGAGTTTGTACAATCTGCCGTACAAGAATGCTCACAATGCCCCTTACATGAACAATCTCCCGACCAGTTATTATTTGCAAATGAATTTAAGGGAATATTGAGAAAAGTAAAAAATCCCAAAAAAGGTAACGTTCCATTAAGTACCTTTTTAAAGAAATCCCTTCTTGATTTCAGTGTTTTATTATCCATATTTTTCTTAAGTTAATTATTGAACTTTTGCAAGTTCAGAAGTTATTGCATAAGTAGTGACTTCTGTCGGCTGTAGGAAGCAAATGTTCTTTGGGCTTGTTAGATGATCTCTTGGCTTATGTATTCTCTGAACTTGCTGAAGTTAAGTATGAACAAGTCTGAAAAAAAACTAAAGGTTAGATCTGTATGTCTTGCATAGTATCATAACCTTATGAAAAGGTTAGGCTTGTTATTTGGATGAGCCTTTACAACTGCCAGAGCAAGAGTTAATGCAGCCACCTTTACAGCTACCTCCGCAAGCGACATGACAACTTGTATAACATCCAGTTTCACAGGTGGATTCACAATTTGCATTACAACCGCTTGTTGTCTTTTCTGCAGCATTCACTATAGTTGGAAAGCTTGACAACATAACTATACCCAAAACAGGCAGAATGCTCTTTCCTGCTTTCTTGAAGAAATCTCTGCGAGACTGAAGATCTTCGTTCTTATTATTTGCCATAGTAATAAAAAATAAATGCCTTGCAGAACTCCCGAGAATAGGCGATTAATAAATATTGGATAGATACAAAAAAAGACGTGGGAGTCTCTATTTCTCGCTCATCCCAAGTCTTCAGACTCTCTCACTCATTCAGCTATTGGAATAAGCAACTCTGATACAACGCCAATACAACGTCAAATCTCATGCAACATTCAAAATGATAAGAAAATGTGTGTAAATGCTAATATATACAGCATATAGTAGGCATTTAATAAAGTATGTATTTTGTTATTTGTTTGTTACTCTACTATTTGATTTTATAATTTATCATAGTTAATGGTTCGTAATTGGTTCTTGTTTTGGGTAACAAATCCAATTATTTTTCGTATCTTTGCACCGTGAGTAACAAATCTCGCAAAATGACAATAAGTAGAATAAATAACAAAGTAACATGAGAAGTAACAATGAACCTGTGCGCATACGCTACAAGGATTTAGCAAATGGTACAAAGTCGATTTATCTCGACACTTACAAAAGTGGAAAGAGGTCGTATGAGTTCTTGAAGCTTTATCTGCTTCCTGAGGACGATGATAAGGCTAAGGCTGTCAATGCCGAGACCTTGCAGAAGGCAGAAGTTATCAAGAACCAGCGAGTGCAAGAAATCCTATCGGGAAAGTTGGAAATAGTGAAGGCTTCTTTGGAACATCCGGCTTCTACAACTACTGCAAGCAAGAAGACTGCACGAGTAAGCAAGAAGGAGAATGGCAATACTGCTAAAACTGGCAAAAGTACCCAAGGAAAGGAACGTGAGGTAAACGAAGTCGTCGGAGCCGTTTCTGGCAGAGAAGGACACCAATGGAAGTTTATTGATGATGACGGTGAGGACAGAGCCATAGATGGAACAATCAAAAAACATAGAGGCAGACCCAACAAGCGTGAAGCTGTCACTCTTCGTTTCAAGAACCTTGCCAACGGCAGCAAGTCGCTCTACTTCGACATATATTATAATGGTGAGCGCAAGTACGAGTTTCTGAAGCTCTATATCAACCCAGAGATTACCGAGGCTGACAAGCAGAATAATGCCTTGGTCATGGAAACCGCAGAGCGTCTGAAAGAACGCAAGATGCGAGAGGTTGTCAATGGAGAAACTTTCACGGATCCTTCTGACGAGCTGAACCAAGTGGAGAAAGTTGAGGAATACACCAGTTCTGTGATAGTCCGTAGTCGCAAGATGCGCAATGGAGACCGTTCCCTCTTCCTTGATATATATTATGGTAAGGGACAACGTGCCTATGAGTCAGTTGGTCTTTACCTTCGTAAGGATGACAGCGAGGAGAAACACAAGGAAATCTGGAAAGAAGCTGAGAAAAAGGCCAAGGAACGCATGAAGGCATTGAAGGACGGAACTTTTGAGAAGCGTGTCGGCAGAAGAGGCTACAAGCCGCACGGAGAAGATCCAGATGCCAACGTGGACAAATACAAGGAGTATCTTGCCACTAAGAAGGTGAAGACAGAGATTGCCGTTGCAGAGACTGAGCGCAAGAGAAATTCTAAGACCAAGGAGCCTGTGAGAATCCGCTTCAAGGAACTTGCCAACGGCAACAAGTCGGTCTATCTATCCATCAATGTCAACGGTCGCCGTACCTATGATTATCTGCGCCTTTATCTCATACCAGAGGTTGACGCAGCTGCCAGGGAGCAGAACAAGCAGACGATGCAAGCAGTCTATGCCATCAAGGCACAACGCATCATGAGCATCACTAACGGTATCGCAGGGCTCAAAGACAAGTCAAGAATCAAAATGCGACTTGTGGATTGGTTGGAGATATTCCGTGACGCACAAGTGGAGCGAGGAAGACAATCTGCCCGAAACTGGGTGAACAGCGTGCTGAATGCAGTGAGAGAACACTCGCCAAACGTGACACTCGCAGAGATGACCAAGGAATACTGCAATGGTTTCATGGTGTTCTTGTTGAACGACTATATCACCTACAAGCACACCCATCCGTCCAAGTCCACGGTGATGAACTATCTCAAATGCCTCAAAGCAGCCTTCAACATGGCTATTGAGGAAGAGATAATGGACGACAATCCCGTATTGCGTCTTCGCATGGATGTTCTGAAAGGTGGCGGTACCAAGCGAGAGTATCTGACCGTTGACGAGGTGAAGAGACTGATTGACACCCCTTGCAAGCGTGAGGATATCAAGGCGGCGTTCCTGTTTTCATGCTTCTGCGGACTCCGTATCAGTGACGTGAAGAGTTTGAAGTGGAAGAACATCATCACCGAGGGTGACAAGACACGAGTTGAGATATTGCAGTACAAGACCAAGCAGCCTCTCTATCTTCCTCTCAACAAGCAAGCCCTTCGTTGGATGCCTGAGCGTGGATCTGCGAGTGACGAGGACAAGGTGTTTCCAACACTGCCAAGCAAGAACTACGACTGCATCCCGGAATGGAGCCGTGCGGCAGGTATCAGCAAACATGTGACCTACCATGTCTCAAGACACACGTTCGCCACGATGGAGCTGACCATGGGCGCAGACCTATACACTACAAGCAAACTTCTCGGTCATACGGAGGTGCGCACGACACAAATTTACGCAAAAATCATCAACAAGAAAAAGGACGAGGCTGTTTCCCTATTGGACAGTGCGTTCGAAGAATAAAAATGGAACATAATAATACATCAAACAACCAAGGACGAGAAGACTCCTCGTTCTCTCTTTTTACCCCAATGCAATGAATGCACCTTCGCTAACGGTGTAGGTGGCATTTGTGGTACCAACAAATTGTGGCTGTTCTTCAAGGAAGCCCATGAGTGCTATCAGACGGAAGTCATAGGATGCGGTAAACTGTATCACCGCTACAAAAAGGACTTTCTCAACAGCCATTCCTATACGGACTGCCAGTATGCGGCAGGAAAGAACGAGCACAAGAAGAACTTCTACATCATGGAGGAGTTTCTTGAAGAACGTGAGGACTTGGTAGTCATATTCTTTACCAAAGTGGATTTCGAGTATCATGACTACAAGGCTCTTCATCACAAGTTCAACACCACGGAGCCGCCTCCAAACGGTCAGTATCTCCATGGTAAACCACCGTCAATATTACAAACAGCACAAGAAACCAAACCGAAACAGGACTTTCAATGTTACTTTGATTCTACTCAGTTGAACCTCATTGCGCGCCATGCCAATGAGGTTCATTTGTTCTCAGCCGATGTGTCGGAAGAAGATATGCGAAAACTCTTCTCGTGCCAAGTCTGCAAGCAGCTAAAGGCGAGAAGTAACAGACGTGTGGCATTCTTCTTTGACATGCTCTGCAGCAAGAACTTGATTTGCAAGCAATGGCAATCGGTCATTGCCAAGCATAAACTCATCCTTTCTTCATCAACAGACAAGCCACTTACAACAACCAAGCTGTCCTCAGCAAACAGTGATGCCAAAAGTACTAACGCCAGTATCTATGAGGCTATCCGCAAGAAAGTGCAAGAAATAGCAGATTGCGGTAAAAATGACAGCAAGGATACCATCTGACAGATGAAAACCTTGACAGTTGGCTTGATAGTCGGTTGACAGTCAAGCGCACTTCCATCCGATTGGGCAGAAATGCCCTTACCTTTGCCCTCCGTAATCAGAAACCTGGTTATGGAGGGCGACCTCGTTATGTGTAACGATAAACAAAATTACGACAATGATTGGACAGACAACAAATCAGGCAAACAATCCACCAAAGGATGGCACTATCCTACCGCCAACGATAGACGTGGATAAACACGAGTTGACAGAACCAGAACTGGCAGATATGACACCAATGAGACTTGCCGAGCGCATTCAACAAATGGAAGAAGCATTCAAGCTGCTTGGACCAGTGGAGGATGTGTTGAACCGCATCAAGTGCTTGGAAAAATGGCTCTTTGCAGGAAAAGACGTGCTCACCCTTGACGAGGCAAGCGTATTCCTTGACGCTTCAAAGAGTCAGCTTTACAAACTGACACGTACCTTTGCCATTCCCCATTACAAGCCAAACGGCAAGACCATCTATTTCAGCAAGGAAGAACTGGTGGAATGGATCAAGAAGCACCCTGTGAAAACAAAAGAGGTGTATGAGCAGGATGCCATACGCTATGTGATGAACAAACCTTTGAAGAGCAGATGACGATGGAAGAAATGAACGACATGAGCCTCTTTGAAGGCGCAGCGGACAATGCTGATTTGTTGGAAAAGTTGCTGAAGGCATCGCTTATCCATGCGGACGAGACCTACCAGACACCGCCACAGATAATATGGGTGGACAACTCGACTATAGCCACGCTTGGCAACTTCAGTGCCTCCACAGGCAAGGCGAAGAGCCGAAAGACGTTCAACGTGTCCGCTTTGGTAGCTGCCTCGCTTGCTAACGGAAAGGTGCTGCAATATACGGCAAAACTACCCGATGACAAGCGTAAGATACTCTACGTTGATACGGAGCAGAGCCGTTTCCACTGTCACAGCGTGATGCAGCGCATCCTCCGGCTTGCAGGATTGCCCGACAACATGAACAGTGAGAACCTTGTGTTCTTCGGACTGCGAGAGTACAGTCCCAACCTCAGACTGCGACTGATAGAATATGCCTTGCAGACGCAAAAGGGCTTTGGCTTGGTCATCATTGACGGCATAAGGGACTTGATGCTCGACATCAACAATCCGAGCGAGTCCGTCCATATCATCAACAAACTGATGCAGTGGTCAAGCCGCTATGACCTGCACATACATTGTGTCCTACACTTGAACAAGGGTGATGACAATGTAAGAGGTCACATAGGAACGGAACTCAGCAACAAGGCAGAGACGGTACTTGTGATAAGCAAGAGCAATTCGATGGCGAATGTGAGTGAAGTGAAACCGCTCAACATCCGAGACAAGGACTTTGCGCCCTTTGCGTTCCAAATAAACAAGGAGGGACTTCCAGAAATTGCCAAGGACTATGTGGTTGACTCCACCACAGCCAAACAGCCGAAGATGACAATAGCCGACATTACCGATGAGCAGCATGACAAGGCACTTGGAATGGCTTTTGGCAAGAAAGTGGTGTCAGGTTATGAGAATGTGATAAACGCATTGACGAAAGGTTATACAACTATTGGTTTTGCCAGAGGTAGAACAGTGATGTCAAAGTTGCTGACCTTCCTATTGAAGAGCAAACTGGTGGTGAAGTGTGGCAATAACGAGTATTGCAGAATGAAGGACTACCCTTCGCTTCCGCTGCTTGAAGAGCAGGAGGTGAAGAAGTGAGGATGAAGCGAAAATCACTTCAAAAACCACTTCATTCACCTCGGTGTATATATAATAGTAGAACGGACGGATTTTGTGAAGTGGCATCATATTTAACTACATGGACATACGACAAAATGACTTCACAAAACCGTTCATTCACTCTGGTGTATATATAATAAGCGCACGAATGAACAAAAAATGAATGAAAGATGAACATACAACAAGCAAAGGAAATCAAACTCACGGACTATCTGAGCGCATTGGGACATCAGCCCAAACGATGCAGCAAGTCCACATCTTATTATCTGTCGCCATTGCATGCGGAGACAAAGCCATCGTTCAAGGTGAACTTCAGCCGAAACCAATGGTATGACTTTGCTCTTGGTAAAGGTGGCAATATCATTGCTCTTGCTCAACTTCTCTACAATACGGATGATGTGGGTACAGCATTGCAGCATATAGCAGCGGACATGAACAACCCAAAGTCCACAAAGGCAAAACCTCCCATACCGACACAAGTAGAGACAGACAAGATGGACAAAGTACATATCCAAGAATTGTCCTACCCTGTGCTTATGTCGTATCTGCGTTCACGCCATGTGGATGCGGACATAGGTAAACGCTATTGCAAGGAGATCTGGTACACGTTTAAGGGCAAGCGGTATTTTGGTATAGCCTTTCCAAATAACAGGGATGGTTATGAGCTGCGTAACCCATATTATAAAGGTTGTTTGGGCGAGAAAGACATATCCTTGATACATTCACAGCAAGTTGGAGTGCAGGACAGATGCTGCATCTTCGAGGGGTTTATGGACTTTCTGTCGTACAAGACTTTGGAAAAGCGAGGCGACAATGTGATTTGCATACAAGAGCCATGTGATTATATTGTACTGAACTCTATCAGTAGCCTTGGGAAATGCATGGAACGATTGGCGTGTTACACTGCTATCCATTGTTATCTTGATAATGACAAGGCAGGACTGATGGCTGCCCATACAATCATGGAGCGTTATCAAAACAAGGCAATCAACGAATCCACAAGATATGCAGAATACAAGGATGTCAATGATTATCTGATAGGCAGGAAATCCATTATTCCGCATAAAGAGGATGTATAAAGCGATAATTTTCTACGGAGAAAGTCAATATTCTCCGTAGAAAACTATCGTTTGCGTGATTTTTGCGTAGATTTTTGTACAAACATACTACACTTTTGAAAATATGTAGTAACTTTGTACAGAATTAAAGATGCAAATCATGGAAAAGTGTATGACAAATCCAAAATCTGAAGGCTATATCTCTGCAAAAGATATGGCAGGAAGAGCTGCATACTATAAAGTATTGCAAGCTGCCAAGAATGGCGAACTCACCAGAATAAAAAGAGGTGTGTATGCAACCGATGACCATTTGGCAAGTCAAATGCTTGATGTGGAAAAGGTTGTTCCTGGTGGTGTGTTGTGTCTGTATTCCGCTTGGTCACATTATCAGATGACTACACAAGTACCACAAGAATATTGTCTTGCAATAAAAAGAGGCCGAAAAATCACCCTTCCAGATTATCCCCCAATCACACTATACCATTGGAGTGATACCGCCTTTAACCTTGGAATTACGAATACAGAGATTGAGGGGTTCAAGGTGAGGATATATGATGTTGAGAAATGTGTCTGTGATGCTGTAAAGTATAGAAACAAAATTGGCATAGATGTCTGTACGGAGATTATAAAGGAATATCTTAAACGCAGAGACCGCAATGTCAGCAAACTGATGAAATATGCCTCACAACTGAGAGTTGCCAAAACATTGGGAACATATCTACAAATGGAACTATAAAACAAGAAATATGACAACGAAGAATTATGCTCGCTCAGTAAGAGCGAAACTGCTTAATATATCGAAAGAAGAGAATGTTTTCTACCAATCGATATTGACACGATACTTTCAGGAGCGTCTGTTATACCGTCTGTCGGTAAGTCCATACAAAGAACGCTTCATATTGAAAGGTGGTGCATTACTGTATGCCCATGAGCATTTGAAAGCAAGACCAACATTGGACATAGACTTCCTTGGTCAACAGATTAGCCGTGAGTTGGACAATATCAAGGAGACATTCCGAAATTTATGCGACATAGAATGTCTGGAAGACGGAGTTGTCTTTGACAAGGACAGCATTAGTGTAGAAGAAATCACGCTCAAAAAAGAATATAATGGTGTGCGAGTGCATGTCAAGGTAGGACTTGACACGGCAAGCCAAGTCATTTCCATGGATGTAGGCTTTGGCGACATAATAACACCTGCGCCTGTTGATCTTTCTTATCCGGTGTTGCTGGACACATTGCCAGAAGTTGACATCTTGGCTTACTCTTTAGAGACCGTGGTGGCTGAAAAGTATCAGGCAATGATAGACCATGCGACAGAAAACAGCCGCATGAAAGACTTCTTTGATGTGTACAGAATACTCAAAGCAGGAAATATTGACTTGAACACATTGCAAGAAGCCATCACAGCCACGTTTGAGAACAGAGGCACCGCCATCTCTACGGATTATAGCCTTTTCGAGGATTCTTTTGCGACAGATGCCAAACGAAATATTATGTGGAATAGTTATTTGAAGAAAATCAAATTCAAGGAGCCACTAACCTTCCAAGAAGTTTGGACATATATCACTCAGGAACTGAAACTATACATGGAAAAATAAAGGTATTACGATATGCCTTATCAAGCTCTCCCATTCGGAGGGCTTTTTTTATGCCCTTTTGCCAAACATGCGAAAACTAACAGAATAAACTGATTAAAGTATGATTGAGAGTATGATATATAGTTATAAATTGAATATATCTTAAACTTTGGCGACCATACTTTACAAAATTCTTTTATGTCGGATTTTACTCTTTACTTTGCACTCGCAACTGGCACTTTTGCCACTGCATAGAGTATAAATCATCAATAAAACAAAGTATTATATGAGTTCATTTTTGATATTCGCCATCAGCCTTACCATTGCATACGCTATCTACTATGCGGTGATGATAACGAGAGACCTGTATGGTAAGAAGGAAGAAGCCAAGAGCAACGAGGAAGTGTTTGACATTAGCAACATAACGGAAGAGGAAGCCGCAGTAGCCGTCAACGAAAGTGATGGTGGCTTTAGTGTTGCCGACAAGCAATACGACACAGGTTTCCAAGACGGCACATCATACGATGAGGACTATGGCATGGGAACAGAGAGTAACGGAACGAATGGTTGTCCTCCTGGTACGGATTCTTCTGGCAGAGAAGATGATGTTGATGAAGACGAAGAAAATGATGTCAACCAACAGAAACCGAAGAACGCAGCCGAGTCGTTGCAGGAAAAGATGGATGGACAGATGGAGTCCACTTCTCCCATATGGATAGACGGACTATGGCAGGACGACTTTACGGAGAGCCTATTGAGACAAGGCGAGACAAAGCCAGGACAACCAAACATCAAAACAATACCAGTCAAGGATGAAATTTAGCCATATCATAAAGAATGTAGTAAGTTCCTTTGTCTTTGCGCTGCTCCCCCTGTCCGCATCAGCCAAATGTGGCAATGTGGACTACAGCTGGGGAGCAGACGCACTGGCAGAAATGCACGATTATGTGGTGACGATGATGCTGTATGTGCTGTATCTGACATACGCCGTCGCTGCTGTGATGGTGATTATATCCGCTTTGCAGATATACATCAAGATGAACACAGGGGAAGATGGAGTCACCAAGTCCATACTGACGCTGATAGGAGCCTGTCTGTTTATGATAGGTGCATCCATCCTGTTCCCGGCATTCTTTGGCTACCAGATTTAAGACTCAACTGCAGAAGAGTATATCATGTGAAAGCGACAACACCTTTCTATATAATTATAATAAGGTGTTGCCAAACGAATCATTAACAAGTAAAACAAGAAAGAATGTTTAAGAAAACAACAAACTATCTGAAGAAGACCGCCAAGAGTGTTCTCTCTTCAGGACGCTTGAAGACATTGGCATTGATGCTCCTTGTGGGCGGTGGCATTGCCATGGCGCAGAACTCGGCTGGTGACTATACGGCAGGTACCACCGCGCTTACAACAGTGACGGAGGAAATCAATTTTGGGGTAAATCCAACTAAATATAATACTTGCATAAAATCATACTTATCGAACAATAACACTTCATACACAATGAATTACAGCGTAAAAGTGAATTATAATAATACTTAATCGGTTTGCATAAAGTTTGATTTCTATGGGAACATTTGTGGGAACCATATTATCTTTGCATTGAAAAAGGGTAATATTACCCCAGTTTTGAACATTCATAAATTTGTTTTTGAGATGAAGATTATACCGTATTTTCGCAAGAGTAATTCTGCCGTTTATGTAAGGTTGAGAGACGGAAAGGACGTTGATTACAAAATATCCACAAACTTGTATATTGACCCTATCCATTATGACGCATCCGTGCCTGGCTATTCAAAAGAAAGCAATGTGCCTCAAGAAGTGAAGGACAAGTTCAACAGACAACTCGCAGACATTCTTCTTTTGGTCGGCAAAGAATATCACACAGGCTGTACACTTGACTTCCTGCACCATATTGTAGATAACTATTTCAATCCCGACAAGCAGGGAAAGGAGCATGAGGACATTGACAACACCAAGACTGGTTTCTTTGACAGAGCCGAGCAGTATTTGAGAGAGGTAAAGAATGGAGCGGAAAGCAAATGTGCTATCACATCCATATTCCGTAGACTTCACCGCTATGAGGCATGGCAAAAGGAAATGGAAGGTCGTAAGGACTTTGTTCTTCGTATCGAGAATTTTGGAGCGGACGAGTTAGAGCGCTTTATGAAGTATATCACTGAGGAATACACATACTTCGCCAACAATCCCGACTTCTTCAGCCGATTTGAGATTTACCGCAATACAATGAAGCCATCATCTGCCAATTCCGCCTTTAGTGGAGGAACAAGGTTAAAGGCGTTCTTGAACTGGTGCGTGAAGAAAGGCTACACCACTGACACCTCATTTCGAACGGTCAAGGTGGACAAGCATGTGTACGGCATCCCTTACTACCTCACCATTGAGGAACGTGACCAAGTGCTGCACAGAGACCTCTCAATCAGTCCACGTATCGAACTGGCAAGGGATATGTTTGTGTTCCACTGTCTTGTTGGTTGTCGTGTTGGCGATTTGTTCGCTTTAACAAGAGAGAATGTCGTTGGGGATTTCTTGGAATACATACCGAGCAAGAACCTCAACAAAGGCAAGACAGAGGTAGTCCGTGTTCCCCTATGCGGCAAGGCATTGAATATACTGGCGAAGTACGAGAAGTACAGCCCGAGAATGTTCCCTTTGTTGGATGAGCATTTCTACAACTTGGCTATCCAGTTTGTTCTTGAACTCTCTGGTGTCAACCGCATGGTGCCAGTTCTCAATCCGCTAACACGGCAAGAGGAAATGAAGCCTTTGTATGAGGTGGCTACAAGCCATGTCGCACGAAGAACCTTTATAGCGAACATCTACAAGCATGTCAAAGACCAGGCGTTGGTGGCTTCTCTCACAGGACATGCTCCTAACAGCCGAGCATTCGCCCGATACCGCACCATAGACGATGACATGAAACGTGAAATTATCAACCTTATAAAGTGACGATTATGAACGTAACCGCTTTTATACGCAAGACATCAGCCAAAGACAAGGCTACAATATATTTCCGTGTCCGTGACGAGAAATGTGACATCAAGTGTGCGAGCGAACTGACCATCAATCCCAACCATTGGGATTCCAAGCGTCAGAGTTACAAACAGCGCATAGCTTTGGTAAAGGATAGCGAGAGACAGCAGCTTAATGATGCCATTCTTGACTTGAAGAGACTCATATCAAAAGAATACTATATAGGGGCAACCGCAGAATGGCTGAAACGTGTGATATTCGTCTTCCATCATCCCAATGCCTACAAGTTGAAAGACAACCAATGCCAGGAGACAAGGTTGTCGGTGCTTGTGGAGCAATACATTCAGGCAAAAGGCTTTGAGAAAAGACAGGCATCCGTAATACGTGCCAATATCGGGAAGATAGAACGCTTCGAACAATACCAGAAGACCGTGAAGAAACGCACCGACTATGTAATGGGCATTGACAATACTACAGCAGAAGATTTGGAAGACTTCTACCAGTTCTTGGTGCATGAGCATGAGTATGTCAAGTTATACCCATATCTGTACAGAAATGCGGCAAAGTCTGTGACGCAAGCCGTGCGTTCAGACAACACGCTGCACTCCAACTTCGCACGCCTGCGGACAGTCTTCATGTGGTGCATACATCGTGGCATCACCACCAACAATCCGTTTCTACAGTTTGAAATGCCAAAAGCCGTATATGGAACTCCTTGGTATATCAGCATAGAGGAGCGTGATTGTCTTTACGAACTTGACCTTTCGGACAATCCGCACTTGGCTACGTTCCGAGATATGTTCGTCTTCCAGTGCTTCCTCGGTTGCCGTTTCGGTGACCTGCTCAACCTCAAAAAGGAGAATGTCATAGACGGTGTGGTGGAGTATCTTCCGCAGAAGACCAAGAATCACGACGGAAGAACCGTCCGTGTTCCTCTTACAGAGAAAGCTCTCGCTATCTATGACAGATACAAAGACAGACCGACCCTTTCGCTGTTTCCACACTACAACGTGGCAGACTTCAACAAGGCTGTCCGTGCGGTCATGGAACTGGCACATCTTGACAGGAAAGTGCCGATACTCAACCCTCAGACCCGACAGAACGAGATGCGACCGATATGCGAAGTTGCCACTTCCCATGCTGCCCGAAGAACTTTCATCGGAAA
Source organism: Prevotella merdae (assembly GCF_900290275.1). Lineage (GTDB taxonomy): Bacteria > Bacteroidota > Bacteroidia > Bacteroidales > Bacteroidaceae > Prevotella > Prevotella merdae. Next base: position 49,640 of record NZ_LT985326.1, on the reverse strand, counting down.
TCTCTACAAGCAAGTGCAAGACCCGAATTTGATTTCCTCTATGTCTGGTCACGCCAACGGAAGCCGAGCGTTCGCACGATACCGAACAATAGATGATGACATAAAGCGTGGACTTGTTGACCTTATCGGTTGATGGTTCACGTATTCACACAACAATCAAAAGAAAGGAATAATATGGATTTATACTCAATGATACAGAATGGAGCGCACTTCAAGGTAGAAGTGACCTCCGAGGATCTGGTCACCTTTGCCGATCGACTTATAACAAAGTCGCAGGAGATCAAGGCAATGGAACTGGCAAACAATCCCGACGAGGAGAAATGGCTGACCGCAGAGGAAGCAGCCAAAATGTGCCGTGTATGCGCCACCACTTTATGGTCTTGGGCGAAGTCAGGCTATCTTGTCCCTGCCAAGATGGGACGGCAGCGTCTGTTTGCCTTGTCGGACATTCAGAAGATACTCAATGACAGAGCCAAGAAGTAACATTTGTAACACCACAGCACCAGTCAAGACATTCTCTGAGAGCCTTGCTTCTTTTCTTCCCTAAGTTCGCCATAGCTTCACCTTACGGCAAGGCTGTTGGCAAATCTATCTCTTGTAGGTCAGTCGAACCGCCAAGCGTATCTTTGATTATTGGGGATGTTGGGGAGCAAGTATAGGTTTAGTGTACCACAAAACCACGGCTCACAAGCCGGGAGTGTCCGCACAGGTGCTTCAGACACGATAGGACAATGACATCCCCAACATCAACAGAACATAAGAAAAGAGGCGGTCGCCCGAAACAGCCGAAAGGAACGCAGCGCACCCACCCTGTGAAGGTGTATTTTGACGATGCCAACTACCGAAAGTTGCTCCGCATACAGAGGAGAGACAACACTCCGCTGTCCACCTTGGTATATAATCTTGCTGTAAACGGCTATGTCAAAGAGCCGATTTCAAGGGAACTCACGAAGTACATCCGTGACCTTTCGGGCATGGCAAACAACTTGAACCAACTGGCACACCTCGGACACATTCATGGTGGCTTGGCTGTGGCAGACGAGAACAAACGGCTGGCACAGTCCATCAGTGAGATTATCATCAAAATCAACGAACAGTTATAGTCTATGATAGCAAAGATTAAGCAGGGCAAGGGCTTTGGTGGATTGGTCTCATACGCCAACGACATCAAGAACAAGGACACGAACATCATCGCATCAGAAGGTGTTGACCTTTCTACCAACAAGTCGATTGTCGCCAGTTTCAACATTCAAGCCAAGGCTCGCCCGACACTCAAAGCGTATGTCGGGCATATTTCTCTGAGCTTTTCACCAGAGGATTACAAGCGAATGAGTGACGAACTGATAGCGGAAATATCAAGGAAGTATCTCCAGAGAATGGGGATAGTGAACACCCAGTTTGTCATCTTCCGTCACCACGACAAGGCGCACGACCATGTTCACATTGTGTACAACAGGGTGGATAATGACGGCAACGCAATCACTGGTGACAGCAACTTCAAGAAGTCAGCAGCCATCACCAAGGCACTCACAAGGGAATACGGCTTGACATTTGGCAAAGGCAAGAAGAATGTGAACCGTGAGCGACTGAAAGGCAAGGATGCCTCCAAGTACAGAATGTATGACCTCATTACCGCAGCATTGAAAGACTGTCGTACTTGGGATAGCCTTAGACAGGCTCTTTCCAAGAAAGGTATAACTATGGACTTGATACACAGGGCGGACGGAAGTGTCAAAGGGATTTCTTTCTCTGATGGCAATGTCACATTCTCTGGCGGCAGGATAGACAGAAGTCTTACCTTGGGAAATATTCAAAAGATACTGACTGATGAACGAAAAGCTGTCGGTGCTGTGGAGAATATCGGAAACGAAAGCTACACGGAAAACAAGGTGGCAAATGGCATGGATAATGCAAAGTCCTCGTCCTATTTCACATCGTCTTCTTCCCTAAATTCAGACAATGGGACAAGCGTATCTATTGCAGACGAAGAAAGCACTCCAACTGCTAATGACACAGATGATAATACTTCTATTGGCATGTCTGATGTTGTAGGAGCGGTTGCAGAGTTAGTGCTTCAACCTCATGCCGTTTCGTCAGTTGGCGGAGGTGGTGGTTCGTCACGTTCTGATGATGACGACAAGGACAAGAAAAAGTACAAACCAAGACGCAGATGATTATGGCAAACAAGAAACCTGTTCCTTTGAAGGACGAAGCGATAGACACTCTTGATGAATTGCAAGACAAATTGCAGACTTGCATCAATGCGCTCAATTCGTTGTCAGGCAAAATCGGCTCGCAACCAACGGATAACATAGATGTAGAAAAATTCAAAGTTGATGTGGCATCCGCTGCAAAATCGGCTGTCGAAGACTTGTTGGATGGCAGACAGAAGCAACGTGAGGAAAAGGATAAAAATGACAAAGAGAAATTTGGAATAACCCAAGATGAGTACATGGGGACTCTATCTGAAAGGTATGATATTGTCCTTTCCAGATGCGAGGGACTTCTAAACATTATAGAAAAAGAACGAGCTTTGGCTTTTTCTTTGAATGACAGGTATAAGAAATCCGATGATTGTATCAAGATTATTGGCAATACATTGGACTCTATCTGTGAAAATTTGGGGGTGCAAGCAAAAGTTGGCGTAACGCAGCCATCAATGCCCAAGACATTAAAGGAAGTTCCGTCGTTTCTTCTTTGCACCATTCCTTGGTATTGGATAAGGCGCATTTGGTATTCTCGCTATGTTAGACAATTAGCTCTTATACTCATGCTGTGTTCTTGGGCTTTGTCTATTGGATTGACTCTATTCTTGGCAAAGGACAATGCTGACTTGCAAAAAGACAAAAAGAAGAATATGCTTATACGCAAATTAGCCATTTCACAACCAAAAACTGCTGAATTTGTAAACTATGTGGATATGGTATATGCTGATGAAGCAGCCCATTCTAAAGAAATAAGCCAGTTATGGCAACAGTATTATATCAAGAAATAACGGAACTATGGATAACAAAATTATTGAACAATTGAGAGGAGAAGCAAAGGATGCACTCGTTCATTGGGCTAAGACTGATAAAGGATATTTCATGATGAAAGATGCCTTGGAGAAATATATTGAAGCCACAGGTGCCAATCGGTCTTGTGGAAACGGTAAGGAAACAATTCTATTGGGCAGACGCATTGCTGCCCAACGAATTGTGATTGATGCTATCCATTTACTCAACAAATATGAGCTGCATAAGATAGATAGCGAAATGCCTACCCTCATAGATGGAGCATCATTCAAGTCATCTATTTCACGATAATTTTCTCAGAAACGACCTTTCCTTTTATTGTTTCAGTCTTAATAACCAATCCTTTGGGAGAACGATTTATTTTCCTGCCAGATAAATCTGTGTAGAACGCTGATGAAGAGGATTGGGATGTTACCTTCTTTATGTCTGTACTTGTGGAAACTGGAACATAGCCACTCTCCTTCACGATGTTTTGCCCTGATGTAGTCGTTAAGTACTCGAATAGTTTGTACGCAGTAGAAGCCTTGTCTATATCAGAACGCACTGCTGCATATATTTCAGACACGTAGGGGTATGTGTTGTTTGAAATTGTACTTTTGTTTGGCTCAATACCATTGACACATATACTTTTCGCCCAAGCCTGCTCACCTCGTACCATGATGCTGTAATAGAAATATGGAGTATAAGCTATGCCGTTTTTATCATAGCGTAAAGAAAAAAATGGTCCAGCCATGCCATGTGTTATCATTTCTGGCCAGTCTATCATTGTTAAGCCCTTCATAACCAAGGTTTCCATTTTCTCTTGACTTCCAGAGTTGGCATTCCTTATGTAAGGACTAATTGTGGCATCGTTGCCTCCAACATCTTTCCAATTTCTTGTTTTTCCAGTGTAAATGTCTTGTATCTGTGAAATTGTCAGATTATTTACAGGGTTATTATTATTGACGATGAAGATAAATGCATCACGTCCAATAGGATGCTCTATCAATGAGACACCTTTTTCATCGGCATAGTTTTTCTCATCTCTTGATATATTGCGAGAGGCTATGATGAGTTCCACGTTGCCATCAATGAGGTTTGTGTATGAGCCGTGAGTGGTACTGCACTTCAATTTGCTTTCCAAGACTTCCTTTTCACCTTGCGATATTGTTGCCTTATCATAGTCAATCTTGCAATACCACGTTTGATCTAAGACCGCATTATTCCACCAAACATAAGGTAAGCCTAATGTTTTAGCTGTCAAAATGACACTTAGTGGTTGGGTTGAAGTAGAACAATCAATCACAGGAAAATCCTCTATAGTCATGATTGGAGAACTTTCATTTGTGGTTTCTTCCGCCTCACAACTTACAAAAACCATTGATATGGCAAGAAATAATATTGATATTTTTGCTTTCATTTCTTATCGGAATATTTTTTATAATAAACGAGCGTAAGCCTTTTTTATTGTATTATTGGAGTTGTACAATCTTCAAAATACCATTGCTTACATCTCAAAATAACACATCTGCATTCTCATATTGGGAACAATTGTTTGTGTAAGACGATTGTCTATACTGAGTTTCAATATATTATCCGTCACTTTATACAATTCTACCAAGATTGCACAATCTAACCGTCATCTTACCACAACGCAATCTTGCCTGCAATACCCAAATCAAGAGTGGCTGTTGCAATACCCAATGCTTGAAACACACGGCTCATGGTTGGTAATGTGATAACACTTGTACCTTTCTCCAACTTTGATATCTGAGCACGCTGCACTCCGATACGTTCACCAAGTTGTTCTTGTGTGAGGTTTTGCGCCAATCGAGCCTTGCGTATGGCTTCGCCTACAATATAGGCGTTCACATCTTCTTTGAGCTTGGCTTCCATGGCTTCGCGCTCAGGTGTACCTCTTTTACCCCAAAGTTTATCTTTCATATTGTCTGCTGGTATCAATTTCATCTGTGCCATAATGCTATTTCTTTTTACTGTTAAAATACTCTTTTCTTATCTCTTCCGCTTTGGCAATCTCTTTTAATGGTGTCTTCTGAGTTTTCTTGATAATACCATGTGTGGCAATAACCAAAGTTTCTTCCTCAGTGTCCCAAAAGGAGAAAAGCCTATAGCATATACCATTGTAGAGAGTGCGAAACTCCCATATCTCGGTATTCTCCAGTTTCTTGAAGATGTCAACTTTCATCACTCCTTCCTCAACCTTGAAGATGTTGTAGTATATCTTCTGCTGAGCTTTGAATGGCTGCGCATCCAAAAAGGCTTGTGCTTCTTCTGTCAACACCACTTTTAGCTTGTTGATGCCCATTTTGTTTTGAATTATGGTACAAAGATAACGATTTGTTTCCAAACAGCGATACAAAATTCGGTTTTTCATCTCTATCAGCCCCACTTTTAACACTCTCACTACTTGTTAGTATCAGATATGTAACTTGCTCACTCTTTTATTTCCCTAAATTTGATATTTCAAAAATAGGGAAGAGGAAAATGTGTATGTGGAAAGTTACGGAGAAAGTGAATACTATCCGTAATATCTTACATTGTTATCAAACTTTACCCACCTTCTTACAAGTCACCCTGCGCTAATAAATGTGTTAATCAAATCTTAATTCTATGTTAACAAGTCTTTACTGCCAAATCCCTTTTTTGAAGCCATTTCAATGCCGTTGAACACACCCTCTTTTAGCACATTCAAACTCCCCATTAAAATATGTTTTTTGGAACATTTTGGGAACATCATACTTGCCATTACATCTGTCATACACTGATAATCAAGTACTTAAACGCAATCTTGTGTTATTCGGAGGAAATTGCCAAATACGTGCCTATTGTGGTCAAACTCTGCTATGCCATTGCAGGTGTTGTAGCCGTAGTGGGTGCCATCAGCGTTTACATCGCCATGAACAACGAGGAGCAGGATGTCAAGAATATCTTAGTCCTCAGAAATGCGTTTGAAAAGACAAGAAAGCAAATGAAAGTAAATGCGCTAAGTATCAATGCTTTAAGTGATAATTTGAATTTTCAGATGTTTGCCAAACTCACTCTTAAAAAGACATAAAAGACTGTTTCTTGTTTCCGTTTTGTTTCTCGTTTCTCGGTTTATTTTCTTATCTTTACATCAGTTTTCCGAAGTAAGGGAAGAGAAAGAAAAGCAAATGTCAGCATAGGAAACCATATCTGACATAGACTTTCAACAAGAGGGAGAAAGACCCTCCAATGTAGCAGAATACAAAAACAAAATAACACTTCATACATCATGGCAAGACCAAAGAAACAAGTAAAGCTGAAAGAACCGATTAAAATTCGGTTGAAGTCGCTCGCAGATGGCAACAAGAGTATCTATCTTGACATCTACTATAAGGGAGTGAGGAAGTATGAATACCTCAAACTCTACCTCGTCCCCGAACTCAACCCCATCTGCAAGGAACAGAACAAGCAGACTATGGCGGTTGCAGAACGCATCAAGGCAGAGCGCATCAAAGCCCTGCATGGTCATGGCATACAGGACTGGGAGACAGTGAAACAAGGCTCGATGCTTCTTACCACATGGATAAAGAAGTATTGTGAAGGTGGTGTCGGTATCAAGAAGTCAACGCTCCATTGCCGTGTGGAAATGATGCACACTGTGGAGAAGTATCTTGACGAGACTAACAAAGGCTTCATTTCGCTTGAAGAGGTCAATGCGGAGTTCTGCCGTGGATTTGTGAAGTTCTTGCGTAACTTCCCAAACTCCCATATCAAGTATGGCGAGCCAAGACCTATCAGCGAGAATACGGCAAGCAGATACCTCGGAATGTTCTCCACTGCACTCAACAACGCTATGCGACAAGGCATTATCCGCAACAACCCTATGAAAGAACTGGATGCACGTGAACGCATCCAACCCAAGGATGGCAAGAAAGAGTATCTGACCATTGAGGAACTTCGCACCCTCATGGCTACGGACAGTTATCGTCCGGAAGTCAAGGAGGCTTTCATCTTCGCCTGTTTTACTGGATTGCGATTAAGCGACATGTACCGTCTTGCTCCGATGCACATCTTCAAGACCGTTGACGGAAAGGGCGAATACATAGACATGGAAATGCAAAAGACGGAGAAGCCAGTTATAATACCTCTCTCGGAAGAGGCTAAGCGGTGGTTACCAAAGCCAAGAGGAAATGATATTCCTTTCTTTGATATACCAACCACACAGACCGTTATAGGCAGAGCACTCCGCAAATGGGCGGAAGCAGCTGGAATTGAGAAGCATATCTCATTCCATTGCTCACGGCACACGTTCGGAACGATGATGCTCACGCTCGGTGCAGACCTTTTTACAACAAGCAAGCTGATGGGACATTCCAACATTCAGACCACAGAAATCTATGCTAAAATCGTGGATAAGAAGAAGGAGGAAGCCATAAACCTCATTGATGGTATGTTCACATAAATCATTGACAACGAATATATATATACATGACAATAACTATCAGACAAAAGGCACTTGCCAACGACAACATAAGCTTGTATCTTGACATCTATGATGGTGGCAAGCGCAAGTTTGAATTTCTTTCCCTCTATTTGTTGCCAGAGGTTGATGCAGAGACCAAAGCAAGGAATGAAGAAACATTGCAACGTGCTCACCAGATAAGGGCAGAGCGTATTCTTCATCCAGAGACCATCCCAGAGGTAGGTCACTTGATGATTGTGAAGGAAATCCCCAATGACGAGTCTCCCGAAGTCATGGACTGGATCCAGACTTACATCGACTGGATGAGCGACAACACAGACTATTCCAAGGCTATTGTTGACCAGTCAAAGTATCTGAAATACCTAATGAGCGAGTTCCTTGCCAACAAACGCAGACCTCACATCACTCTGAGGAAGTTCGACAAGGCATGGTTCAAGGCTTTCTTCCTTTGGTTGAAGAACGACTATGTACCACAGAAGTATGTACGAGTTGAAGCCAAGCCTTTGTGTGAAGGCTCCCTGCATAATGTTCAACAACGCATAGTGGCGGTGTTCAACAAGGCTGTCAAGTTCGGCAAGTTGAAGGCAAACCCTTTCTACCAGTTGGAGAAGTCAGACATCTTTCCCAAGCCAAAGACATCACATAAGCAGTATCTCACTCCCGATGAACTGAAAAGGTTCATGGCTTCAGACGAGAGAAGTCCAGGAGTTGCAGAAGCACGGAGAGCTTTCGGTTTTGCCTGTCTAACAGGACTTCGTATCAGCGACATCAAGGCTCTGCGGTGGAGTGACATCAAGAGAAACAAGGAAACGAACACGCTTGTAATCGTCCAGAAGAAAACAAAGGCTCTCAATGCCGTACCAATCGGCAATACCGCCTTGTCATGGATGCCACCCAAAGGCGATGATGATTTTGTGTTTCACCTTCCTGCCAAGGCTAATGTGGATGCAGCCCTTAAAAGGATAGCCAAAAAGGTGGGCATTGAGAAGAATATCTCTTTTCACTGCGCCCGACATACATTCGGAATTTTGGTGCAGGCGGTTACCGGCAACATTGAGACTACCAAGAAGCTGATGGGACACAAGTCGCTCAAATCCACCGCCATCTATGCAGATGTGCTGACGAATGAAAGGGTCAAGGCTGTTGACAACACGAAGAAAGCCTTTCGAGGTGGCAAACAGCGTGAAGAGAACAAGCAAATACCAAGAACAAAGCGGACAGCAGCCACCAACACCCATCCACGCAGAATAACTTTTTTACAGGATAACAAGTAAACAGAACTTTTCAGGATAACAACCAGTTAAATTCACTTTTGTAGTCCCCATATTTCGGGCAGGGATTTCTCTCTGCCTTGGGGGACTACACTTTCAAAACAAGCAGTACAACGAATCACAAACAATTAAATTACAGGATAATGAACAAAACTATCGACACCGAGACTCTTCTTTTGAAGGTAGAGTCACATGAGCACCGCATTGGGATAATGGAGAACCTACTCCGTGATGCCAAACAAGTATTGACACTGGAGGAAGCTGCCTTATTCATGGGAATATCAAAGAGCAGTCTCTATAAGATGACACACAAGCATGAACTTCCGTTCTTTCGTCCCAACGGCAAGATTATATACTTTGAAAAGTCCGAGCTTTTGAACTGGATGCGCCAGAACCGCAGTATGTCCGAGGCTGAGACCAAGGCAGCAGCAACCAAGCACATGAGTGAACTTTGTAAATAGAGATGGCGATGATGAAGGACGATATTTCCCATGAGGAGTACAGAAGCAAGTTGGCAAATGTCGCTGACCTTGCCGTGAGCTACATCAATACTGGCAACGGCTACTTTCGGATGCGTGATGCTTTCAACGGACTTGCCGAGCAATGCGGAGCAAACAAGGGCATCAATGATGAAGCAACCATTGGAAGAAGAAAACTTCTTGCCCAGTCTGTTTGCATTGAGTGCATTTCACGATTAAGCAGCCATTCTAATGACAGGTTGCAAGGCGAACTCTATGTTATTGCAGAGGACATTTCCCCAAGGAGAGGACGGCACAGATGATTTTCTCTTTACTGAGAAAAACAGTCTTGCCATTTATGGTTATAATATTCAAAATTTACAGAAGATGGATAAACAAAAGATACATTACTGCTTCACGCTGTCCGATACACAGATGGAGTATCTTCGTTGCAAGAAGTACAAGATTGACCGCATGGAATGCTTCATGTCTCTTGCCTCTCTTGCTGAACGTGGAACAACACTTGTTTCTATCAGCAAGACCCAACAAGTGGAAATCTTGTGTGGGCAATGTATGGTTGACAACACCCAACTTGCCAAACTCTGGGATAAAGACCGCAAGACCGTTCCCAAACTATTACAGGCTATGGAGGCTGTGGGCATTTCCTCTTCACAAAAAGTTGGAGACAACCGCATCATTACCCTGCATTCTCTCTCTGGTTGGTATGTGGACGGAAAATTTGTCAAGAACGGCTTTTCATTGAAGCGCAATGCGGATGGCTCTGCAATCGTCCATACGGAAGTTCCAAAAGCAAGAGTAATTGTTATGACAACGGAGGATGATACAAAGTCGGACAAGGAAGATGGGCATTCTGCCAATGGAATATCCGATACTGACAACAAGGGCAATTCTTCTACGGCAGAGATTTCTTCTTCCCTAAATTCTGCTTCATCTAATGATAATGGAAGTGTGGGTAAGGTCGAAACTAATGACAATCTTTCCGATGCTGTTACTGGTGGAATTTCCCCACAACAAAATTTCTCCAGACAATCTGTTGGCAATCCTTCTTCCATGCAAGAAGCAGATGCCAAACAGAATGAAGGAGAACACAACACATATCCACAGCATATGGCAGGAGGACAAACACAACAGTCTAACGGTTCTAATGCCAATGGTTACAAGCCTAACAGTTACCATAACGGCAATCAATAGGCATACAGAGGCTAATGAGCTACCATACCGATAAATCATCCAAAAGGACGATTTACAGCATAGACTACCGTCAAGCTGTTATACGTTTAAGCAGCCTTGGGGACGGACGCTGTTAAAAGTGCCGTCATTTTATAGGTACTTTTCGAGAAATCCTTTTGTAATACAGACGCCGTGTCCGTCTTTCTGTATTCCTAAAAGTTTCTCGGACTACTCGCAGGCTCGCAGTCGTGACCACCTTTGCAAGGTGCTTGTAATCATCCCATTTTAATCAGAGACAAGAACAAATGAGAAAGAAGAAAATCGTAAGGAAACCGCCTACAGAAGTCCATACCTACCGATGCACGGAAGAGGAATTGAAACGTCTCCAGACACATGCCAAGGAGTGTGGGTTAAGCCTGAGTCGCTATGTCGTTGAGACAGGCTTAAAGCACCGTCCACGCATGAGGCTCACCAAGGAAGAGGTGGACGCTCTCAACTCTCTCGCCATCGCAAGGACGGATTTGATAAAAATCAGCAACGTGCTATCCAAGAAAACGGCTGAGGAAAAGGCTCGGTTCTTCAAGAATGAGAAGTTCATGCGATGGTGGATTGATGCCGTTGCAGGACTTATCCAACATTGGTATAGCATTGAAGAGAATATCGCTACAAACGTACAGACCAAATCAAAGGAGTAATCATGATTATGCTCGCAAAGGTAGTATCGTATGGAGGCAATTCCGTAAGGTACGCATTGGAAAAGGAGAATGCAAAGACGGTCAAGGTGAACAATATGCCCGATGGTCTTGACCCTACCGCCATCTGGTACATGATGAAGCATCATTGCCAATATCATCAGGCAGAAAGAACTGTTGGCAGAAAGTTGGAAAGGTTCATGACCACTTTTGTACTTTCCCCATCAAAGGAGGAATCTGCCAACTTCACGATGGAAGATTGGTCTAACCTCCAAGATGAAGCCTTGGAAGTTTTGGATTCAGTTGGACTTACGCCCAATGGTTTCTCCAATGAGATAAAGACCAATTTCACCAATTCTATGAATGTGGGTGGACTGCACTCTGACTCCAAGTCAGGAACGCTGCACCTTCACATTGACTGCTGTCGTGTGGATATGGAGGGTAACACCAACGATGTGCATGATATTCATCTTCGGGCAATGAAGGCTGCGGAAATCATCAATATGCGCCATGGATGGGAACAACCGCAGGAAATTCGGAATATGCGGAAGGTGGAGCTTGCGGAGGATTGTGAAAACACTCTCAAAGATATGCAACAGTTCAACATAGACAGATACTTCAATCTGTTGCGCATGAAAGGCTATGAGGTAAAGCCACGCTACGACAAACAACGGAAACTTGTCGGCTACACAGTCGGCAAGAATGCTTCTGTGTTCAAGGCTTCTGAGATTGGCAGGAAGTTTATGGCATCAAAGATTGAAGACACCTGGAAGAAACTGCATCCACAACCTACACAAGTCAAGACAAAGCCGGTTTCTCCATCCGTTGCTCCTACGCCTCGCCCAGTTTGTCCTGTCGCTCAGACTCCAACATCATCAAAACCAAAGGCACAACCTCAACTTGCACAAACGGCATTCACAATCAACATTGGCGATGGAGTCAAGAAGGTGTGGATTCCGAACTCTGTCAAAGATGTCTTTTCTAATGAGGTTCAGATTCCAGAGGATAATGATATTGCGACAACAGAGAATGTCGCTCATGTAGCGATGCTGTTGTTTGCAGGGTATATTGACGCAGCTACTTCCATGTCTGAATCATGTGGCGGTGGTGGTTCTGCTCCTTCTTCTGGTTGGGGCAAGAAGGATGATGAAGATGACTGGAAGTTTGCCCACCGTTGCGCACAGATGGCTCATTCCATGTGCAAGCCAAAGCCACGCAGCAGAAGTTTCCACCGATAAATCAATGACAATATGGCTATCAGAAAAAGCAATATAAACATAGACACAGAAGAAAGATCCGACTTTGACAACATGATGAATGATGTCGAAAACGAGGTTGAGGAGCAGCAAGCCGAGGATGGACTTGTAAACCGAGTTCCTGAGTTGAAGCAGTTGAGTGAGGATATTGACAAGGCTACAAACTCCTTCATCAATGCCACACTTGAACTGGAATCTGCCATTCAGCAGTATCAACGTGCGGAAGTTCAATTGGGTGGTGCTGTGACTACTATCAGCAAAAAGGTTGATACCATCAATCAGCACATAGACAAAGTTTTGGAAAATGCTCCCACGAAATTAAAGGTGTCTGTAAATGTCAATGATGCTGACTGGCAGAAAATCCAAGAACTGTTCACCAAAGAACGTCAATGGATGGTCTCACAGATGCAGGAGCATATCCGTGAGGTCAATTCCATGTTTGCTGATGAACGGAAGAAAGTCCGTGAGCGATACAAGGAATATGATGGCTGCTATCTCGGTCACTATGCACAATGGTTCTTCTGGTTTTTCTTCACGATTGGCTTCTTTGTGGTTGCAGGAGGTGTTGGAATGATAATTGCACAGAACTATATATGAGATAATATGAGATAGACGAGTTACTGCCTAACATTAAGTTTGCACTTAAAATTAGGCAATTACTATTATTATCTCGATAACCAATCAACCAATTTAATTACCTTCTTCGTGCCATAATGATAAGAATGATGCTGCGCAAGAGATACATTATCGAAACCATTAACGACATGCTGAAGAATACGGCACAGATTGTACACTCACGCCATAGATCTGTAAGCAACTTTATCATGAACCTTATTTCAGCATTGGGAGCATATTGCTTCTTCGACAATAAGCCAAAGGCATTGCAGGGATACTGCATCGCACCAAACAGCTGTCACTATTCTAAGGGCAAAACAACTTCTTTCAACCTTCTGTTATTACCCACTCCTAATGGTATGGGGAGGAGGCGTATTCACGCTGCATTTATATTGTATAAAACACTCGGTTATCCCGAACTTGGATATTCATTGTTATATTGTGTATCTATTTTCGGCCGCAATGATTGTTCAAACGAGAGCAAAGCCGAGCTTGCTTGAGCAATGTAGAGTGTAGCCAATCTCCACATTTTCTCGTTTGCAAAGGTACGGCAATAATCTCTGCAACACAGTTGCAGAGATTGCGTCAGCACTTGTATTTGGACAAAAAAGTGAAAACCTTTTCACCTCTTGTCTTTAATAAACCGTAAAGACTGAATAAACGTAGCGTTTTTCCTTGCCATTTATTTCTATCTCCCTGCCCAAGCGGTATTCGCCAGGAGAGAAATCTTTCTCGTAGCTCTCGCTTCGCAGAGGAATATTTATGTCATAGCTTCCGCCGTTGCCAATATTCACCGCCAACAGGGTGGCTGAATACAACGCTCCGCCCTTGCTCCTTTCCCTGTGTTCAAAGGGTATCCAATTTTCGCCAATCTTTTTCTCAACGACCCTTTTGCCTGTTAGCGAAATTGATGAACACTTAGTGTTGTTGACAATCTTGGCAGACACAATGGTGTCAACGGGTGCCTTGAAACGATTTGCAGACAATTCCATCATGATGCTGTCACAGCTATCGCTGTGCAAACTGTCACTCAGAGCCACCGCAACGGAATCGTTGCCGTTTGAGCCAGTGGCTTGTATGGAGCATCCTGTAAAAGAGCTACATATGGACAATGTTAATATACATATCAGATTTCTCATACGTTCAATACCTCTTAAGATGCAATGCTTTCAAAACGTTATCCGCCTTAGAGTAGATGAGGTAGTTCTTTCCCATTTTTTCAGGGTGTCCATATACGACACCGACTGTCAAGCGTGTATTATACTTCGATATATAGGTGTATACAATTCCACCGCTATCTCCTCCATCTGCGGTACATTTCACAAGTGTCATATCAGAGAATGTCGCCGTTTCGTCTTCAGACAGAACAGTACAATCTATATCCTGTATATAACCACCTGTGCGTTTCGTTGTTGCGCCATATTTGTTCACGTATGTCCCTTCTCCTGGTTTGTTTGTCGTCGTCGATAGAACACTGCTTGAACTGCCACCAATATAATTGTTGATGTTGAATTCATCCAAATAGCCGCATGGAATAAAAGAAGCTTCGGCATTTCCTGTTGAGACAATTCGGGAAGAACAAATGCCAAAAGGATTGAAATCTTTATCATAACAGTATTGCCCAACGCTGACCACATGCCCTGCGGTCACTAATCCACAACGTTTTTGTCCAGAAGTCTCTTGGGCGCGAAATGCGAATGTGCCGTAGATAGGTTTATCACCTGACATTGAAATAAGACACGTATCACCTGCGCCAATAGGAAATTTAGATATTGTAGCCAATGTTGTGTAAGAGCGCGTATTAACAAGCTGTGTGGAAAGGCAAGGATTATCTGTATTGATTTTTCCCATGTTTGTGAACACTACAGCAGGGTTATCGTAAAAATTTTTAAACTCCTTTATTCTTGATTGAGAACAATCGGCAAGATAAACTACAACAGCGTTGTTTTTCTGACTGATACCGATGGCTGTTAAGTTACTTTTCAAACTTGTGCTCATTTCAGCATATTTTGAATACAGATGCGACTTTATATTTTTCAACTCTTGCAATGAATACACACATCGTTTAAATTTCAACAGAGAACTATTTACGAGGGATTTTATCCTGTTAACACCACTAACGGAATCCCCCTTTATTGAAATGGTCAAAAATCCATCTTTTTCGATGAAAGAACCACCATAGTAGTCTGGATAGCTGTCCTCACCATCCACAGATCTCGTGGCAACCTTAATTTTGGCAAGCAAACTGGCGTTTATCTCGTTAGCTTCTTCCTGACAGTCGGAAGGCACTTCTTGAAGTAAAACGTAAGATTGATTTTGACTTTCATCTATAGCCGTTACGTCTGTATCGTTATCAGAACTGTCAAAATCATCATCTTTATTGCAACCAACGATTGTAATAACGCCCCAACACAAACAAAAATAAAATATAAATTTCTTCATACGCATAATATTTAAGTATTTCTATAAAATATTACAAATTTAAGAACATAAACAGTTTGTTGTTTGTTTTATTAACCATAATTAATAAGTTTAACATTACAGTTCTTAAGTAACCTGATGCTTCATCACCATGTTGTTGAGGTTTCTATGGAGAGCACCAGCGTCTACTGGATACCAATATGGCGTGTGCTGTCTCCCCACTTCAAGCTAAATCTTGCCAATCCGTATTTCATCAAGCAGCTCCCTGGTCGCAAGAGTGACGTGAAGGATACGCAGTGGATTGCCGAGTGTACGATGAAGGAGCTTATACGCGGCAGCTTCGTACCTCCTGAGACAATCCAACAGCTGCGTCAGTACGACCGCCGTATATTCGACCTCAACGAGGAGATAGTAAGAAAGCTGTCAAAACTTGATGCCGTGCTGCAACGCTGCAATATACGTCTGAGCAACTACTTCCCATTCTATCTACGTTAATTTTTGTTATCTCTTGCTAGTAGAATTGTGTTTTGGTACGTTATTGTTTCTGATTTGTTTCTTTTGGGTTTTTACTGCTTTAAATAGTGTTGTGTTTCAAATAGTTACATCAAATCAGCAGAATATCAAGAAGAAGATCATGATGATTGTAGGAGCATGTATCTTCCTCGTGGCAGCAGCACAGGCATTGCCATTGTTCTTCGGTGTGACCAACTAACGAGTGAGAGTTATTCAGTGCATATTCAGTAATTGAGAAACGACGTGAAGAATGGCAAGAGAAGAGCTGGAAATCCGCTACCCCGACTACCCACTGTTCAAGGGACTCCAGAAGCCCCTTGAATTCATGGGAATACAGGGGCGGTACATCTATTGGGCAGCAGCCACGGCAGGAGGAGCCATCATCGGCTTCATTGCCACCTACTGTCTGATGGGTATCATTGCAGGACTGATCGTGTTGGTCGTAGCAATCACTACGGGTGCAGGTCTCATCATGTTCAAACAACGGAAGGGACTGCATACCAAGAAGAACGAACAGGGAGTGTTTATCTATGCCTACAGCAAGCGCATATAAAAATGTGAAACAAAAAAAATATCGACATGACCAAGATGTGGATGACAAGTAGAAAGTGAACGACTGGTAGGCTCATTCTCCCCCAAGGGTGTGGGCCTACCTTTATTTGTTTCAGCAGAAAGCATTGCATCTTCGCTACTAAAGTACAGCTATGAGCATGAAAGGAAAGAATATTATTATAACGGCATTGGCAGTGACATTGCTGACCGCTTGTAAGGATAAGACCTACAAGCCACCCACATTGGATGCCATGAGGAGTGCTGACAAGGCAAGAGTAGCTTGGGCGAGAGAAACAGAAGAACATTCTGCAACCTTGGAGATACAATCGAACAATGCAGATTCCATTGCTGTGGATAGTACATCTACAAACAGCAATACCATTGAAAGAAATACAAATGAACATCATTCATCCATCGAAGAAACAGAAGAATAAACGAGTATGGTACTATATGTAATCTTATTTTTCGTGGCAACCTGCATTGGCATGGCCATATCGGTCTATGCCTTTGGCACTGGTGGCAAGCGGAAGAAAATCTTTCAGGACATCTACTTCTCCGTGGAAGATACGGACGGTATCGGTGTGCTCTATACCAAGACTGGAGAATATTCTGCCATTCTGAGAATGGAGAACCCAGTGCAGAAGTATTCTGCCAATATAGACAGCTATTATGAGTTCACCAACCTGTTTGCTGCTATCGCACAGACTCTGGGTGAAGGTTATGCCCTGCACAAGCAGGACATCTTTACCCGAAGGCAGTTCAAGGATGAGAGTGGCAAGGGACATGAGTTCCTGTCAGAATCCTATTTCCACTATTTCAACGGAAGAGAATATACGGACAGCATGACCTATCTGACCATTACGCAGGAGAACAAGAAGAGCCGTCTGATGTCTTTCGACAGCAAGAAGTGGCGAGATTTCCTGGTGAAAATCAGAAAGGTGCAAGACCAGCTGAAGGATGCCAGTATCAAGTCGGAGTTTCTGAACAAGCAAGAGGCAAGTCTGTATGTTGACCGCTTCTTTGCCATGAACTTCCGTGACAAGACGGTGAGCATGACAGGATTCAAGGTAGATGACGAGATGATAGGTATGGGTGACAGACGCTGCAAGGTATATAGTCTTGTGGATGTGGATTGCGCCAACTTGCCGACACAAATCCGTCCGTTTACCAACATAGAGGTGAACAACACAAGTATGCCTGTGGACTTTGTGGCATTAGTGGACAGCATTCCAAGTGTGGAGAGTGTGGTGTATAACCAAATCATCTTTGTGCCGAATCAGAAGCGTGAGCTTGCCCTGCTAGACAAAAAGAAGAACCGCCATGCCAGTATGCCAAACCCAAGCAACTTGATAGCCGTGGAGGACATCAAGCGAGTGCAGGAGGTGATAGCGAGGGAAAACAAGCAGTTGGTATATACCCACTATAATCTGATAGTGACGGTGAAGCCCGACACGGATATACAGAAATGCACCAACCATCTGGAGAATGCCTTTGGCAGGATGGGCATCCATATCTCGAAACGAGCCTATAACCAGTTGGAACTGTTCGTCAACTCATTCCCCGGCAACTGCTATGGGATGAATGCCGACTACGACAGATTTATGACTTTGGGCGATGCCGCCACCTGCCTGATGTACAAGGAAAAGATAGTACATAGCGAAGACACGCCATTCAAGGTCTATTACACCGACCGCCAAGGAGTGCCAGTAGCCATCGACATATCGGGAAAAGAGGGAAATAATAAGCTGACCGACAACAGCAACTTTTTCGTTCTCGGTCCTTCGGGAAGCGGCAAGAGTTTTTATGTAAACTCCATGGTGCGCCAAGCCCATGAGCAGGACACCGACATCGTGTTGGTAGATACAGGAAACTCGTATGAGGGACTATGTGAATACTTTGGAGGCAAATACATATCCTACACAGAAGAACATCTTATCACGATGAACCCTTTCAAAATCAAGCGAGAGGAATGGAACATCGAGAAGTTGGGATTCCTGAAGAACCTGGTGATGCTGATATGGAAAGGAAGTCAAGGCACAGTGAGCAAGACAGAAGACAGACTGATAGAACAAGTCATCAACGAGTATTACGATGCCTATTTCACCACCAAGAGAGTGAGCAACCTCTGTTTCAACACTTTCTATGAGTTCAGTACTGAGCGACTGCCGAAAATATGCGAGGAGAACGGTCTGCATGGCATAGACCTGTCATCCTACAACTATCTGTTGAAGGACTTCTATAAAGGAGGCAGCCATGATGTGACGCTGAATGAGAACATGGACAGCAGTCTGTTTGATGAGACCTTCATCGTCTTCGAAATCGACAGTATCAAGGATGATCCACTGCTCTTTCCACTGGTGACACTCATCATCATGGACGTGTTCCTGCAGAAAATGCGCATCAAAAAGAACCGAAAGATGCTCATCATCGAGGAGGCATGGAAAGCCATCGCCTCGCCCATGATGGCGGAATACATAAAATATCTGTATAAGACCGCCAGAAAGTTCTGGGCAAGCGTGGGTGTGGTGACACAGGAGATACAGGACATCATCGGCAGTGAGATAGTGAAGGAAGCCATCATCAACAATTCGGATGTGGTGATGCTACTCGACCAGAGCAAGTTCAAGGAACGATTCGACACCATCAAGGCGATACTCGGTTTGACCGATGTGGACTGCAAGAAGATATTCACCATCAACCGTTTGGAGAATAAGGAAGGACGCAGCTTCTTCCGTGAGGTCTTTATCAGGCGAGGACAGACCAGCAATGTGTATGGTGTGGAAGAACCGCATGAGTGCTATATGACCTACACCACGGAACGAGCGGAGAAGGAAGCATTAAAACTCTACAAGCGAGAGTTGAAATGTAATCATCAGCAAGCCATCGAAGCCTATTGCAAGGATTGGGATGCAAGTTGTATCAGCAAGAGCCTCGCCTTTGCTCAAAAGGTAAATCAGGCAGGAAAAGTACTGAATTTAGGGAACAAAAATAAAAAGTAATCAAAGATGAAACGACTTCTATCCATCATAATGCTGATAGTCTGTGTGTTGGCAAAGGCTGACGCACAGTACTATAGCGTGAACTATGACAAGCAGACGGTGGCTGCTATGGCTGCTGCCTACGGAACGGAAGCCGTGGCAGAGGCATACTATAACGAGCAGGTGCAGAACATATTGAAACACTATAATGCTGCGGAAGTGGCGAGTGCCGGTATCTATGCTTCCAAGTTCTTGGAGCGCAAGGCAATGACAGAGTTGGGCATCTGGAACAGTAGCACAGAGAACTACTATTACCGCCGTATCTACAACATGGTGTCGGGCAAAATCATGCCGAAGATATGGACGGTGGCAGGAATGATGCTGAAAAGTCCGCAGACTGCCCTCTATTGGGGAAGTTATCTCGTGAAGATATGTGATGACACCAAGAACCTGTGTATGCAGTTTGAGAGTGTGGTGACAAACAGCACCCTCACATTCTCGGACATTGCCTTTCTGCAAATCAACCAGGAGATAGCAGCCATCTTGAAACTTTCAGAGATTGGCAATGTGGATTGGAAAAAGATGGTGGATGACCTGTCAAAAGTTCCGGGCAACTTCACTGTGGACAATCTGAAAGCCGACATCGACAATCTGTATAAGGCAGGAGCCAACCTTGCAGGAGCAGGAATGAACAATATCGGCAATGCCCTGTTGCAGAGCAGCCAGTTCAACGACCTCTTCCAAGGCAAGCTCAGTGCAGCCATCGACATTGTGGATAACTATTCCTCGCTGTTCAAAAGTCTCGACAAGAGCGTAGGCAACACCCTCTTGGGCATGATTGGAGGCAAGGACAACCTGGCAGGACTTTTCTCTCTTGCCAACTATAACCTCACCTCATGGATGACGGACTATCTGGATGAGACGGCAGGAAACTACTACACGCAAAGATGGTATATCGCCCGACGAGACCAAGGACGAGAAAAACTGTGCGACTATGTACCGCCCACCGATGACAACAGCATCTTGAAAGGCGACCACTGGTACAGAATCAACACCAAGGATGCCAACTTCTATCCCAACAATAGCCAAAAGGAAGCCATCCTGCAAAACTCTGAGAATCATGCAGGATGGTCAAGAACAAGGGTGCAACAGCTCAACAACCAGAATGATGGCTTTACCTACAGTATCAGCTATTGGTTGAACAGCTACATCATCAGTAGCAAGAAAAAAGGACAGAAACAGAAGGCATACGCCTACGAGATACAGGTGTACAAGAGTTGGAACAGGACAGAAGAAGTGTATGAGGCTGTTTTCGACTCCTATTCTATGGACTTGAACACCTTCAAGGCACAACTGCAAGCCCGGTTGAGCGAATGGAATGACAACGAGGAAGGCTATATCTATTATATAGGCAGTGATGCACGCAACTACTATCAGGCAACCGATGCCGCCAAACTGAAGGGATGCGAGAGCGTGACCATCAGCGTAACGTGTAGCGATGGCGTGCAGCTGGGGCAAGGCACCACACAATACAAATGTAAGGGATGTGGCGGTTCGCTGAATGACCACAGCAAGAAATGCGCCATGACAACATCGGTGACAGAGAACGACCTCGACCTCTCAGATTTGTATAAGCAGGAGCAGGAAGCCAATGCCAAGGTAGCCACCCTGCAATCGCAAATCAGTCAGTTGGAAGCCGAGAACAAGTCACTTGTCAAGCAAATCGCCAATGCAAGTGTGGAAGATGCAGCCAAGTATCGGGAGCAATACAACAAGAACAAGGCTTCCATCGAACAACTGAACAAAGAACTTGCCACATGGCAACAGAAACAAAGGGAAATAGAGGAAGCCAAGGCAGAGGCAGGAAAAGACAATGAGGTGGCAACCGATGACTACTATCGCATACCTGCTATCATGAGCGACTGCAAGAGTGCCTATAACTTGACTTGGCAAGGGGAAGGAACATGGAGCGGCTATACTTACATCAGAAAAGCCACTATGCCCAACATCAACGGCATCATCACCTTCAAGGCAACATTGAAGATTGCCCGAAAACCAAAATATTTCTTGGGCATCAAGATACACAGAGCCATCCTGCAGATCAGTTGGGAGCTGACATCGGAATACACCAACACATCGGTAGTGGATGTGATAACGCTTGACCAAAGCAAGACCGAGCAGGAAAAGGCCAACGAGGTGAATAAGCGCATATCGGAAATAGCACAGGAATATCCATCGTGCAAGATAACCACCGAGTATGCTAAAAGCGCACCTGCCGATGACAATAACACCGACGATACCTTCCATCTGCTATGGTCGAGCGACAGACTGGAGATAGCTAGGGAGGTGGACAGCAGAATCACCAAGATATACGCAGACTTGGTATCGTTGGAGAAGATGATGCACTACAAACGCAACATCATCGACGTGCTGATGGACATCGCTCCACATATCAATGCTGACGAAGGACGACGATTGAGTCTTGTGGAAAAATGCAAGAAACGTTGGTTAAGAAAAGCTGCCGACACCAAACACTCAGATGACTATCATGGCAAGTTTAATGATGAAGACAATGAAAATGAGAAATAGAAAAGAATACAAGGCTGATGCAGCGGAGAGGGTTGCAGGGCCAGTGAGCAAGAAGCGACGAATGGATATTGTGAGAACATTGCTGATAGCAATCTTGCTCCTCGCTCTCCCCTCTAAAACATTCGCCCAATGGGGATTTGATGTTGCTAGTGTGGAAGCCTACATCAATGACCACAAGAAACAGCGGAGCCTGTTGCTTGCAAGAAGTACTTTGGAATACAGCAACAAACTGTTGCATAGCTACAGCAAGGACGAGACAAAAGCATACAAGGAACTGAACGTTGACCTTGACAAGTACAACAGGGCATTTGATGTGATAGATGTGCTATATCAGAGTTTACGAACCAGTCTGAACGTGTACTCCACCTACGAGAGTGTGAGCGACAGAATATCGGACTATAAGAAACTGCTTGATGATTACAACGAGAAAGTCATCAAACGAAAGCGTATTTCGCTTGCCGATACCATACTGATAGGTATTAACCGACGAGCCATAGAGAATATCGCAAATGAAGGCGAATACCTCTACAAAAGCGTGAGCGACTTGGTGCTGTATGCCACAGGAGCGGCAGCGTGTTCTACGGCAGACCTTCTTGTGGTATTGGAAAGCATCAACACCTCGCTTGACAATATAGAGAAGCATCTGAACAAAAGCTACTTTGAGTCGTGGCGATATATCCAAGTGCGCATCGGCTATTGGAAAGAAAAGGTTTACCGAACCAAAAGCAAGCAGCAAATACTGGAAGATGCCTTCGGTCGGTGGAGAGTGGCAGGTAAACTCGGATATTGAGAGAACGAAGAATTTATAATCCCATATATAATAATGTATAGGCATGGATAGAAAGAAAACAAGAATAGGAACCATCATGTTGATGTTGGGAGTCGCTATCAGCGGCAATGCCCAAAGTGGTGTAACATACAATCATGACAGTTCGAAAAAGAACCAGATAACGGTGATGGAAATCGGTAGTGGTAGTCTGTCACCAGAATTGTACTATCAGTTACTGCACAGCAGTTACAAGAAATCGGCTGCGAGTAAGAACAAACTCGTTTTTCGTACCACAGCAGGAATTGGTGCCTACAACCAAGTGGAATATGCCGAAGCCATCGACTCAGCCTTGACCAAGAGAGCTGAGATTGAGGTGTTGAATATGGCAGACCGTCAGATTGACCTCGCCTGGAAGGTGGAAGGAAGCAAAATCAACAACAAAATGAATGCCTTCAAGAGCAACATCGACCGCATCCTGCCTGTAGGCGGATCCATCGGTGACAAGCAGCGATGGACGGAATACTACCATGTCTATGAGACAGCCATCAAAGCCACCAAGGATGCCTATATGCCCAATGCCAAGCGCAAGAAGATGTACCTACAGATTTATGCAGATGTGGCGAAACAGAATGAGACACTTGTGAAGCAACTGGTGCAGATGTCGAATGCCTGCAAGACCAAGGAACTGTTGGCAGCAAACGGCAACTACCAGACTGCCAACAAACGAAGCGTCATCAGCAGTGCATCCAGCAAATGGCGAGAGGCAGGAATGGCAGTGAGAAACAACACATCTTCGGGCAGTAATAACGGCTCGAACGAGGATGACAATGATTTGAAAATAAATAGATAAGGAGTTATGGCAGACAACAGCAGCATATTATCCGACTTCGGTATCAACATCTTGGAAGAAGAGATTGATGACGTGATTTTCCAGACCAACGAGTTTCTGTGCGACGCTACTTTCACAGGCTCGAATGGGCCTTTTTGGTGGGTCGTTCAAATGTGTATGGCACTCGCAGCCCTCTTCTCTATCGTGGTGGCAGCGAACATAGCCTACAAGATGATGGTGAAGCATGAGCCACTGGATGGGATGAAACTATTCAAGCCATTGGTGATAAGCATCATCCTCTGTTGGTGGTACCCACCTGCCGATACAGGCATGACGAACAGTGGCAGCAATTGGTGCGTACTGGACTTTCTGAGTTACATACCAAACTCCATTGGAAGTTATACCCATGACCTATATGAGGCGGAAGCCACACAGATAGAGGACAAGTTTACGGAAGTTCAGCAGCTCATCTACACCAGAGACACAATGTACACCAACGTACAAGCCCAGGCAGACATTGCCCATAAGGGAACAACAGACCCGAATCTGGTGGAATCGACCATGGAGCAGACAGGTGTGGATGAAGTGACCAGCATGGAAAAGGACGCAGCCAAGCTGTGGTTTACCTCACTGACTGCAGGAGCCGTAGTGAACATCGACAAGATAGTAATGCTGATAGCATTGATCGTCTTCCGTATCGGTTGGTGGAGCACCATCTATTGTCAACAGATACTGTTGGGAATGCTGACGATATTTGGACCGATACAATGGGCGTTCTCACTACTGCCGAAATGGGAAAGCAGTTGGGCGAAGTGGCTGACAAGGTATCTGACAGTGCATTTCTATGGAGCCATGCTCTACTTCGTGGGCTTCTACGTGCTATTGCTCTTCGACATCGTGCTCTGCATACAGGTGGAGAACCTGACGGCAATCACCGCCAGTGAGCAGACGATGGCGGCATATTTGCAAAACTCGTTCTTCTCGGCAGGGTATCTGATGGCAGCAAGTATCGTGGCTTTGAAGTGTCTGAACTTAGTTCCAGACCTTGCGGCATGGATGATACCAGAGGGCGATACCGCATTCTCAACAAGAAACTTCGGTGAGGGTGTGGCACAGCAAGCCAAAATGTCGGCACAGGGGACACTTGCCCATGTGATGCACTGATAAAGGTAAAAAAGTAAAAGAGTGAAAAAGGTAAAAAACATTATAGCAATGGTAATCAAGAATTTAGAGAATAAGGTGAAGTTGGTGACTATCATCTGTAGCCTGTTTCTAGTTGGATGCGTGCTGATAAGTATCAGTAGCATCTGGACGGCGAAAAATATGGTGGTGGATGCACAGAACAAAATCTATGTATTGGACGGCAACGTGCCGATTCTGGTACAGCGCACAACGATGGATGAGACACTGGAGGTGGAAGCAAAGAGCCATATCGAGATGTTCCATCATTATTTCTTCACATTGGCACCCGATGACAAGTACATCAAATACACGATGGAGAAAGCCATGTATCTGGTGGATGAGACAGGATTGGCGCAGTACAATACGCTGAAAGAAAAGGGCTTCTATTCCAACATCATGGGAACAAGTGCCGTGTTCAGCATCTTCTGTGACAGTATCAAGTTCAACAAGGAGAAGATGGAGTTCACCTACTACGGCAGACAGCGCATCGAGCGTAGAACCAATGTGCTGACCCGTGAACTGGTGACGGCAGGACAGTTGAAACGAGTGCCGAGAACTGACAACAACCCACATGGATTGCTGATAGTGAACTGGCGAACCTTGCTCAACAAGGATATTGACCAGAAGACGAAGAGCAACTATTGAAGGTAAAAGGATTAAGAAGTAAAAAGGTAAAAAAGAAATAACGATGAACACAAAAGGATTTAAGCAGATGCTCATTGGGGAGAAGATGCCCGACAAGGACGACCCAAAATACAAGGAACGCTATGAGCGAGACGTGAGAGCTGGAAGAAAGTTTGCCAGGATGTGCAGAATCGACAAGGCTGCAGCCAAGGTGCAGAAATTTGCCGACTTGCATAAGACAATGTTCCTGGTCATCGTGTTCGGATTTGTGGGTGTGAGCTTCAGTTTCAACATCTATCGCATGGCAAGAGCTTACCATTATCAGGGAGAGCGACGCACCGCCACGGAGAGACAGGACTCACTGATAAAGGCTCGCCATCAGAATATGGGGAATGCAAAGAACATAGTAAGAACCAATGAGGATGCACGCCATCCTCATAAAGACAAATAACGATGAAGCTGACAGAAAGAATCAATTTCAGACAACCCAAGTACATGCTACCTGCGATTGTCTATCTCCCACTGCTCGGTGCATCCTACTTTATCTTCGACCTCTTTGATACCAAGGTGGCGGAGAAGCAAGATGCCAATATGCAGACTACGGAATATCTGAATCCGAACCTGCCACAAGCCCGTATTAAGGGCGGTGACGGTATTGGAGGCAAGTATGAGAACATGTTGAACGCCTACGGCAAGATAGAAGACCATAGTGCCGTGGAGAATATAGACCGAGACAATGAGCAAGAAAAAGAAGAATACCAAAGCAAGTATTCGGATGCAGAACTGCAACAGTTGGATGCCGAAGCCAAGAGGCAAGCAGAAATGGAAAAACAGAGAGAAGCACAAGAAGTCCATGAGCGACAAAGAGAGAATGAGGCGTTGGCGGAACTGAACAAGGCACTTGCCGAGGCAAGGCTGAAGGGACAGCAAGCCACGCAACAGAACTCATCGTCTTCAGCAACAGCATCCGATGAAACAACAGCTACAGCCAAGGGCGGTATCAATATTGAGGGCAAAATCAAGGTGAATGAAAATGCCCGAAAGGAAGCAGACGAGAATGACAAGCCAAGTGAAGTGGTTAAAAAGGTGAAGACATCATCTGATTACTTCAACACATTGGCGGTGAACGAGAAAGAGCCGACACTGATAAAGGCTATCATTGACGAAACTGTGAAAGCCGTGGATGGAAGCCGTGTGCGCTTGCGATTGCTTGATGATGTGGAAATCGGTGAGATGATAGTGAAGAAAGGCGCATACCTGTATGCCACCATGAGCGGTTTCAGTTCACAACGAGTGAAAGGTACGGTAAAAAGTGTGCTGGTGGATGATGAGATAGTGAAAATCAATCTGTCACTCTATGATACAGACGGCTTGGAAGGCTTGTATGTGCCAAGCAGCCAGTTCCGTGAGACTACCAAGGATGTGGCAAGCGGAGCCGTAACCGGCAATGTGGATATGAATACCACCAATACAGGCAGCAGTTTTTCGCAATGGGGCATGCAGACCATGCAGAATGCCTATCAGAAAACAAGCAATGCCATAGGCAAGGCTATCAAGAAGAATAAAGTGAAACTGAAATATGGCACCTTTGTGTATCTGATAAACAGCAAAGATACCAAGAGCAAGTAAAAGTTAAACACTACAAAGTAAACATTACACCCATATGAATATCAAGAAGACCATTGGCGCACTGATGATGTGTGCGATAAGTGCCATACCGATGATGGCACAACAGACCTGTGCGGAGAGCTATCAGCCCTGCACCTACCAGGAGATGGAGCAGTTGACCGTGAACGAGCAAGTGACTACGGTCATTACGGCAAGTGAGCCCATCCGCTTTGTGGATATATCCACCGACAAGATAGCAGGAGACCAACCCATCAACAATACCGTGCGTCTGAAGCCCAAGGAAGGAATGCATGAAGATGGCGAGGTGCTTGCCATCGTAACCATCGTGACGGAACGATACCGTACCCAATATGCGCTGCTCTATACCACAAGACTACAAGAGGCAGTGACGGATAAGGAGATACAACAGATAGAAAAGAATGCCTATAACAATCCTGCGGTCACATTGTCCTCTACGGACATGGCTCGATATGCTCGTCAGATATGGAGTTCGGAAGCCCATGTGAACAATGTAAAGACCAAAGCCCATAAAATGGTGATGCGACTGAATAATATCTATTCGTCAGGTGACTATTTCTTCCTGGACTTCTCGGTAGAGAACAAGACGCACATACCGTTTGATATAGACCAAATACGATTGAAGCTGACGGATAAGAAGACCGCCAAGGCAACCAACTCGCAGATGATCGAGTTGCATCCAGTGTTTACGTTGGAGCAGACCAAGCGATTCCGCTATGGCTACCGCAATGTGATAGTCATTCGGAAAATGACATTTCCGAATGACAAGAAGTTGACAATAGAAATGACGGAGAACCAAATCAGCGGTCGCACCCTATCACTGAAAGTGAACTACAGCGATGTGCTGTCAGCCGACTCATTCAATCCGATATTTCTGAAATAGAGCTACGCTAAGTGATTCAGAATAGGCAGTTGAAGACAACGCTCTATCTTAGCCAAGGTTTCGAGGGATAGGTTTTCCTGTCCTTTGAGTACCTTGGAAACATATTGCTGGCTACAGCCCATGAGTTCAGACAATCGCTTTTGGGTCATACCCAATTCCTCCATCTTGTCGAGCATCATCATTGCAATGTGCTGAGAGTAGCGAAGCCATGACTTGTTAGCCATGCGCCACTCTGCATTCTCACGCCATTTGGATGGAGTTGAAGACTGATGTTCTCTCAGTTTGGAAACAATTTCGTTTGTAGTTCTCATAATAACCTCCTTTCTATATGATTTCATTTAAGAAGTCCATAAAGGAATCCTTGTCGGCAATATCGTTGTTAAGTAAGAAACGTCTCACCTTTTCCATTCGGGCGAGTTCAACCAAAGTATGTTCACGTTCCTGCATAGTACGAGTCAACTTGATTGCACCGCCAGTGATAATGTAAATACCCGGTTCGAGTTTGATAGCATAGATGCGGAGCCAAGAAGCATGACGTGGCGTATTACGCAAGCGTGCCTTCTCTTTGCCCAACAACATTTCCGAAGTACGACTATTCTCCAATGGACGGAAAATCTTGTCAAGGTCAGCATCAGGAGAAATATCCATGATGAGACATTGCAAGCGTTCGCTATCTTCAATCGTATCATAGATGGCTTGATTGACATCAGTGATTTTGAAGTAGGACGCCAAATCATCAATATTATGCTTGAAGAAGCTACGCAACCATGCAACATCGTTCCATTGCCCAAGAATTGAGTCAAGAACGTTGTCGAGGCAGTCATCATATCTGACAGCCCAAAGGTGCTCGTTTTCTGTAATCAGGTCGAATGTCATAATCTTATTGTTTTTATAGTGCGAAGATACAACAAATAATTGAGAAATACAACTTATAGGTTGATTATTTAAGAATATTTATGGAAGAAAGCAAGGAGTTACAAGGATTTTACAAGATATTCAGGGCGGTCATCTACATATCCGTGTTGATGGAGTTCTTTGAGTATGCCATAGACCCAAGAGCGATAGACGGTTTTGGCGGTGTGGTGTGCGACCTGCACGACCGCATCAAGCAGTGGTTCATCTACCATGACGGCAACCTTGTGTATAGCAAGGTGGTGACGTTCTTGTTGGTGTGCATCACCTGTGTTGGCACGAGAAACAAGAAACATCTGGAGTTTGATGCCAGAAAGCAGGTGCTGTACCCACTGGTGAGTGGCGTGGGACTGCTGGTAGTGTCCGTGTGGCTCTTCGGCTATGTGATGGACACTCGTCTCTATACCCTGAGATTGAACACCATTCTCTATATGGTGGCAACCATCATCGGAACAGTACTGGTGCATGTAGCCTTGGATAATATATCGAAGTTTCTGAAGGAAGGACTGATGAAAGACCGTTTTAATTTTGAGAACGAGAGTTTCGAGCAATGCCAGAAGGAGGAATACAACAAATACAGCGTGAATATCCCTATGCGCTACTACTATAAGGGCAAATTCCGCAAGGGGTGGGTGAATATCGTGAACCCTTTCCGAGGTACATGGGTTGTGGGTACTCCTGGTAGCGGTAAGACATTCTCCATCATCGAGCCGTTCATCCGTCAGCACAGTGCAAAAGGCTTTGCCATGGTCGTTTACGACTACAAGTTCCCAACCTTGGCAACCAAACTGTACTATCACTACAAGAAGAACCAACAGTTGGGCAAACTGCCAGAAGGCTGCAAGTTTAACATCATCAACTTTGTGGATGTGGAATACTCCAAGCGAGTGAACCCGATACAGCAGAAGTACATCAATAACTTGGCAGCAGCGAGCGAGACCGCAGAAACACTGCTTGAATCCCTGCAAAAAGGAAAGAAGGAAGGCGGAGGCGGCAGCGACCAGTTCTTCCAGACCTCAGCCGTCAACTTCCTCGCCGCCTGTATCTACTTCTTTATCAACTACGGCAAGGAACCATACGACAAGGACGGCAAGATGTTGATAGCAGAGAAAGTGCTTGATCCGAAGACCATGCAGATGAAGCCAACCGGAAAGGTATTTAACCATGCAGGAGAAGAAGTGGAACCAGCCTATTGGTTGGGCAAGTATAGCGATATGCCCCATATCCTCAGTTTCTTGAACGAGAGTTACCAGACCATCTTCAATGTATTGGAGACCGACAATGAGGTAGCACCGTTGCTCGGTCCGTTTCAGACCGCCTTGAAGAACAAGGCGATGGAACAGTTGGAGGGTATGATAGGCACCCTGCGTGTCTATACCTCACGCCTTGCCACCAAGGAAAGCTATTGGATCTTCCATAAGGATGGCGATGACTTCGACTTGAAAGTCAGCGACCCAAAGAATCCAAGCTATCTGCTGATAGCCAATGACCCGGAGATGGAGAGTATCATTGGAGCATTGAACGCCCTAATCCTCAACCGACTGGTAACACGAGTGAACACAGGGCAAGGTAAGAACATACCAGTGAGCATCATCGTGGACGAGTTGCCGACACTTTACTTCCATAAGATAGACCGACTGATAGGTACAGCCCGAAGCAACAAGGTGAGCGTCGCCTTGGGATTTCAGGAATTGCCCCAGTTGGAAGCCGATTACGGCAAAGTGGGTATGCAGAAGATTATCACCACCGTAGGCAATGTGGTGAGCGGCTCGGCACGAAGCAAGGAAACGCTCGAATGGCTATCCTCCGACATCTTCGGAAAGGTGGTGCAACTGAAGAAAGGCGTGACCATTGACAGAGACAAGACGAGCATCAACCTGAATGAGAACATGGACAGTCTTGTGCCAGCCAGTAAAATCTCGGATATGCCGACAGGATGGATCTGCGGACAGACGGCAAGAGACTTTGTGGCAACCAAGACCGGCATGAATGGCAGTATGAACATACAGGAGAGCGACGAGTTCAAGACCAGTAAGTTCTATTGCAAGACCGACTTCGATATGGCAGATATCAAGAAAGAGGAAAGCGAGTATATACCACTGCCCAAGTTCTACACCTTCAAGAGCCGTGACGAGCGTGAGCGCATCCTCTATAAAAACTTCGTGCAGGTCGGTGAGGACGTGAAAGCCATGATAGCGGAGATATTCAACAAGAAGAATGCCAAGTGACAAGCCAATGACACCCCAAAAAGCAAAACAAGAACAACATCCATGACGAAAAAGACAAGAACATACATCATCCTGACACTCTTGTTACTGTGCCAGAGCATCATGGCGCAGAACAAGACACCCACCAACGATAGCTCAAGCCAAACCGACTTGGGCATTTTCGCTTTGCCTCCCTTTGAGCGAGCCGTGCGCTGTATCAAGTATTATGAGGGATGGCACGACATCAAGCGCAACTATCCCTATATCGGATGGGGACATCGGATATTGCCGCACGAGAAGTTCAAGAAGAACCTCACTTATCAGCAAGCCGATTCCTTGTTGCGCTCAGACCTCACCAAGTTATGCGCCATGTTCCGCAAGTATGGTAAGGACTCATTGCTTCTTGCCGTACTTGCCTACAATGTCGGACCTTATAAGATATTAGGGAACAAAAGATTTCCGAAGAGCCGTCTCCTGCAAAAGATTGAGCGAGGATTGCATGACATAGAAAAAGATTACCTTGACTTTTGCAGATGGAGAGGCAAGCATATCCCATCCATCAAAAGGCGAAGAATAACGGAACTTCAACTGTTATATATCCTATGAAAATACGATAATACTCCATTGGGCATCGAAGTAGTTCTGCGTTGCCTATCGAAGTTATACTTCATGATTACAACCCAAGCAGATTCTCCAATGGTTGTTACTGAATTTGGAATATTGATGGTAATCAAAGAACTGCAATTAAAATATTAACCTAACTATATACTAAATCGGATTGAAAACAGCATTTGTTTACACAAAATTTCTGAGATATAGAAGTAATCGGGCTTAAATAGTCTTAAATTTGCATTGTAGCATTAATCTTTCCTGCCATTTCCTCTCATTTCTCAATATTTTTTTGTATTTTTGCAGCCGGATTGTATAGCCAGACCGCAGTTGTCGCTGTAAGACGAGTTCTTTCATGATAACCGAGTCGGCAGCCTACGCCGTGCTGAGTGTAGTGAAGTCAACCATGACATATCTATACGAAAGCGGGCATTGGGTGGGAAGGCAATCCGGACATAGAAGGCGTTTATCGACGCTGTGTTTAAGGCGAACTGAAATCTTCCAAAACTATCAGTATCAAAGTCTTGAACGTAGCCAACGGTAGATGTCCCGGGTGTGATTATATCAATCCCGTGGAGACCTGTAAGCATAGATTGTATCCTTTTGGACGCAGTCCAATGTATTATATAGGTCTCTTTACGGTAATGATTTTCATATCGGCGTGGGCTCTGACGTTGTCTGTTCAACTTTGATAGGCAGTTGGAAGAGCCTCAGTTCGTGGAATAGACAACAGGACGATTCCACGCTTTTTTTTGTCGCAATTTAACGGATTTCTGTCTAGAAAAAAGTTAGCACCGATATGAAAGTCGATGAATGGACATCAGAAGATGTACACACCCCAGGAGGTGGTGAATTCCCTCCTTGTGCTGGACTTACCTCCAACGCCCTCCCCGAAGCTCAAAGCAATGTGTCTGCAGAGAGTTCACAAACAGGGGTGTCCACCAGAAGTGTCCATATATTAAGTAAGTCTAAGGTACAAAAAGAGGAAGAAACTCCTCATTGGTATGCTTTACGCACTACCTATGGTAGAGAGAAAAAAGCATACGAATATATGACAGCCAAAGGCATCACGGCTTTCTATCCTACCACCGAGGTAGTGAAACTTATAAAAGGTAAGCGCAAAATTGTTACCGAGTCACGTTTACCCAACATCTTCTTCGCCTACGGTACCGAAGAACAACTCAAAACTTTTGTTTACGACAACGTAAATCTCCCATTCCTTCGTTTTTACTATCGTCACGTCCACGTTGGGCGCAGAATAGAGAAGGTTCCTATGATAGTTCCAGACTATCAGATGGAAAGTCTCAAAATCATCTGTGCTGCCGATGCGGATAATACAATCGTGTCATTAGTCGAAGTGCCAAAGTTCGAGAAAGGACAGTTGGTAAAGGTTATTGATGGTGTATTCAAAGGGGTGGTTGGAATAGTTGCACGCTGGCAGGGGCAACAGAGAGTAGGTGTGGTAGTAGATGATTTGGTAACAATGGCAACAGCCTATATACCAAGTGCGTTTCTTCAAAAAATATAATAAAACAATTAATAAATATGAAATATGCTTTAGTAACAGGAGCCTCGCGAGGTATAGGACGTGCAGTGGCTTTGCGCTTAGCAAATGAGTATCCAGTCATAATCAATTATCATTCTAATTCCGAAAGTGCTAATGAGGTAAAGGAACAAAAATATGGACGAAATGGAATTGATGATGCATCTGCATCGTAATAACAAGAGACAGGGACCGGGTAGTGAAGACGCTACAAATCTTGCAGTTACACTGGCTAAGATAGATAGGGAAAAGTCTTACAAGATAGCAGACATAGGTTGTGGTACAGGCGAACAGACTATCTCTTTGGCAAAAATGCTGAAAGGTAACATTATTGCAGTGGATTTGTTTGAGGAGTTTCTTGAAAAACTGAAAGAGGACAGCAAGAATGAAAATATCACGGCACATATTGAGACACTGGCTGCATCTATGGACAAGCTGCCTTTTGAAAAGGAGGAGTTCGATATTATCTGGTCGGAAGGGGCAGTTTACAATATCGGATTCAAGAACGGCATCAACTATTGGAAAGAGTTTCTCAAACCGGGAGGAATACTTGCAGTCTCTGAATTGTCATGGATAACAAACTGTCGCCCGAAAGAACTGGAAGACTTCTGGAACGGAGAGTATGCTGAAATGGACACAATAGCAGGAAAAATCAAAGCTCTGGAAGAAGCCGGATATAAGGTTCTCGGACACTTTATACTTCCTGATGACTGCTGGCTTGACAATTATTACAACCCCCTATTAGACAGCCACAAGGACTTTATGGAGAAGTTCGGCGACAATGAAGTTGCCAGAGTTATTGTTGAAAGAGATATACAGGAAGCAGACTTCTACAAGAAGTACAAGGATTATTACAGTTACGGTTTCTATATAGCACAGAAACTATAAAAAAAGCCTCCGGCGGGGTAACTCTCCGGGGGCTTCGTGCATCTGCACATTAAAAAATACATAAAATCTATATAAATAGGTTGGTTGATAAAAAATATATCGTATATTTGCGCATCGAAGTTACGAAAAGAGTGTAATTTATTGGAAATGAGCGTAGGTTAATTGCTCTTGATAGTAATAGGTTACGATTTAGTTAGTTATCTACTGCATTATCCTTCTGCGCGTTGCGTAACCTTCAAAGAACTCTTCGTATGCAAAAGTAGCTATTTAATTCGAGATTTTGATATAAACTCCCGTTTTTTATCCCCTCATTCATAAGAATTTTCCGTAAAAGCGGTATTGTCCGTCGGCACACCATTGCCCAAAACGAGTTTGGAACAAACGTGTGCCGACTACCGCATAGCTGGAGAAAAGGGCATTGCCTCACGCCTAAACGATGTTTAGACAGATGAAGCAATGCCCCTTTCTTTTGCGCCTATGCCAAGAGGTGCTTTTACGGGTTTTCAAATGATTTTTCTTTTTTCGCTGTCTCTTTTGCCGGAAGCGGAAAGTGAATGCAGAGTGTGTCAGCCTGCCCCATGAATGAAACAGGCGCCCACACACAGCCGGACAAACCGGGAAGAATGATTGTTGCCACCCGGCTGAACAAGTTCCGTCGGATCGGAAACAATCATACTTCCTTTGTTGTGGTTTGCCCTTTTCACGCTTCCGGTGATGTCTTTTTCCTTTTGGTGATTCTTTTTTTTACGGATTTTCCCCTGAAGTTTTTTTCTACACAATCTGCCTCTGTTTTCGTTTACCTCCATTTTGCGCCTTTCAGTAAGCCGCATCAGTCAGTCATTTTCGTTCTGGGCGCAAAGGTAATTCCGGGATTGGACGGGAAAGCAAGGTCAAGCCTCCTGTTTTCGGTAAAAATCTCCAGCCCTGCGGGTAGTATTTTGACCGAAAAACCTTGCATTCCCTAATCCCTACCTTTTCAAGCACCCGAAACGAAAACGACCGATGCGACAGAAAGACGCATAAAAAAAATGTCGGATAAACGAGAGGCAGATAAGATAGTTTGAAACTCAACTCCCTCAGCTCTTGAATCCGCATTAAAAACAAAAAAATCAAAAACAGCGAAGATATGACGGCAACGGCAAATTTCAGACAAATGGCGCAACACATCGGGTTGGCGATATGCGGCTTGATGATGCGCACCGCCTTCGGGGTGTTCGGCATCCTTTGGGGCATCATCAGAGAGATTGTAAACGGAGTGTTCCGAGTGGCGATAGGTGTAATCGTGGCTATCCTTTCCACCATTGCCTTCTTTGGCTTCATCCTTTGGTTATTCACCCTTTAACCCTTACCGACATGGCAAAAAGAAACAGCAAGACGGCAGCGCAGCAGTGCAGATATTACGAGGTGGACAACATCTTCGTGTATATGGTGGAAACGTACATCAACGGCAATTTTGAAACTTTCCGAAGATTGTACCACGAACTGAACAAGGACGCACGGAGGGATTTCATGGACTTCCTTCTCAGCGAGGTAGAGCCGACCTATTGGAGAGAGATACTGAAACAGATAATCTAAAAATGACAGCAATATGAAAGGAACAGACCATTTCAAGAGAACGATATATATGTACTTGGAACAGCGTGCGGAGGAAGATGCGCTATTTGCAAAGAAGTACCGCAACCCTGCCAAGAACATGGACGAGTGCGTGACCCACATTCTGAACTATGTGCAGAAAAGCGGTTGCAACGGTTTCACGGACGGAGAGATATTCGGGCAAGCCATCCACTACTATGAGGAAAACGAGATAGAGGTGGGCAAACCGATGGACTGCCAAGTGGTTGTGAACCACGTTGTGAAACTCACGGCAGAGGAAAAGGCGGAGGCACGTCAGAACGCTGTCCGCAAATACCAAGAGGAGGAACTCCGCAAGTTGCAGAACCGCCACAGACCGTCAGCGAGAAAAGAAAACCAACCCCAACCCTCATTATTTGATTTAGGCTTATGAAACCGAAGACCAAGATACAGAAAGAGGTGGCAAGACTTTCCGCCAACCTTCGCCCCATATCAGCGACACAAATAGATTGGGCATACCGCCACTGCGTTGAGCATATCGGCTACCGCACCAAGAAAGGGAACATCACCTGTTCCGACTGCGGTCACGAGTGGCACAGCGACAGCGGACTATGCGACACCCTTGAAGGCTGCACCTGCCCCAAATGCCATGCCGAACTCAAAGTGCAGGACACACGCAGACGCATCTACAAGGAAACGCAGAATTTCAGCGTGATAACCACCTGCAAAGGGTATCAGGTAATCCGCGTGGCGCAGGTCAGATGCGAGAGCAGGAAAGGCGAACCGATGCGTTTCTACTGCCACGAGGTCGTGCAGCGTTGGATTTCACCCGACGGCAAGGTTACGGACATGGCGTTGCTCCGTGGCTTCCTTTTCTGCTATTGCGATGTGTGGGCATTAGGCTGCGATATGGAGGTAAGACCGCACAACAGCCTATACGATGATGTGGTGGCAAGAAGCTGTGCATATCCAAAGATGAGGATATTGCCCCAACTCAGACGTAACGGCTTCAAGGGCGATTTCCACGGCATCTCCCCCGTGCGTCTTTTCAAAGCCTTGCTTTCAGACCCAAGAATTGAAACCCTTATGAAAGGCGGTGAGATTGAGGTCATGAAACACTTTCTTTTCAATACCCGTACTGCCGATGAATGTTGGGCATCATATCTGATTGCCAAGCGTCACAAGTATCAGATAGACAACCTCTCAATGTGGTGCGACTATCTGCGTATGCTCAAAAAACTCGGTCAAGACCTCCGTAACCCGAAGAACATCTGTCCCGAAGATTTCATGGCGGCACACGACAACGCAACCCGAAAAATTGAAGCCATACACGAGAAGGAAAGAGCCGCAGAGCAACGCCGTTGGGAGATTGAAAGGCGTGAGCGTGAGCAACAGCGACAACTCCAACGAAAGAAAGATGCGGAGGATTTCATCGCCAACAAATCCAAATTCTTCGGCTTGGTAATCACGGACGAGGAAATAATCGTCAAGGTGCTTGAAAGCATAGACGAGTATTACAACGAGGGCAAGACGCAGGGCATCTGCGTGTTTGGCAGTGGATACTACAAGAAAGCCGACACCCTCATACTATCGGCAAGGATTGGCGATGAGATTATTGAAACCGTAGAGGTGGACTTGCGAACCCTCGAAGTGGTGCAGTGCCACGGCAAGCACAACCAGGACACCGAATATCACGAGCGCATCATAGACCTTGTGAACAAGAACGCCAACCTTATCCGTGAGCGGATGAAAGCGGCATAGCATAACCCCTAAAACAACATTGATATGGAAGTAAGAATTGAAAGTATGATTTGTGTGTGGGATGATGCAATCCCCACGATGTTCCTTGAATTTGTGAACCTCCTCACTCTCACAACGAGTGAGGGGGAATTGAGAAAGAGCGTAAAGGAGTTTGCCGAGAAGCACGAACTTGACAAGTTTTTCCTTTACGGCTTCGGCTCACACCATTTCTACCTGCACCAACGCTACACAAGCAACCCCGAAATGGTGATGAAGAACAGAGTTCTGTCAGTACATTTTTAACCATCTAAAAAGCAACATTATGACAACACGAATGACCATCAACGGAGTAAGCACCTGCGCGGAAGCAGGTACGGAGAAATACGAGCGTTTCCAATCGGGTATCGGAAGACGCAGGCGGACACTTGTGCAGTACGACTACCGCCACCCCATAGACAGAGAATTGTTCTCTTGTGTCAAACCCACGTTGGACGAGTGCCGAGCCGCACGGGACAAGTGGCTGAACGCAAAGAAGGGAAAGGAGGACAGACTATGAACACGACCTATCAAACGCTGATAGTCAAGTTCAGCGAACCTATCACGGCATTGGACGGTATCTTTGACGATACCGGAGCGTGGGGAACGGACACCCTCAAGGGGTGGATAGATGATTACGAAAGCACACGTTTCACCGCCACCGACAGCCATACGGCAGTCATCACGAGCGAGTACAATATGGAATGTGTGAAAGAGTGGCTACAACGGCAGACCCCCATTTCCGAAATGCGAGAATTTTGAACGGGATGGCGGTGTCCGCACCGCCAATACTTAAAACCCTAAAAACAAAAGATATGATAGCCAAGACGATATTACAGCAGATAGGCGGAAAACGCTTCACCGCCATGACAGGTAGCCGTGATTTCATAGATATGGGCAACGGCTTACGGATGAGCCTTGCAAGGAACAAAACAAGTGCCAACCGCCTTGACATCATCTATGACGAAGGGGCAGACCTCTACAATATGCGCTTCTACCGCAGGACGTTCAGCAAAAAGACCTTTGAGTGCAAGACAAAGGACATTGCCGTACACGAGGGTATCTATTTTGATATGCTGGAGGAAATGTTCACGATGGTGACGGGACTTTACACACGCTTTTGAGTGGCGGGGCGGCGAGAGCCGCCCTACTTTCTTTCAGTGAGCATGATGGCGGACAAAGAAAGTAGCAAAGAAACCTTTGTCCAATCTGCGATAACTAAAAAATCCGCAAGTAAAACTTGCGGAGGCTATATATTGGGTCGTTATTTTTTGGTGGAGGGGAATGATAATCTCGAACCGTTGAACTACACATTTCTGCTTCGTCTCCATTTCCCCCAACGATTTGATACGTTCAATCATTTTTGTTGTTCCTTTCTGAATTTTCCTAAATACTTTCTTCATAATTTCGCTATACTTTTTATGGTTAATAACTATGTTTTGTATTGCTCTCACAACACTTACAACTTGAAGTGTTATTTGGAAACCGATAGGCAAAAATGGCTCAACGATGTCAATTAACGAGAAAATCCTACGATAATCTATCAAGTGATAGAGCAAAAGACGTGCCAAGTTAAATATGGCACGTCTTTTGCCAGTTTTGTCAGTCCTTTTATGGGATATACAACAGCGCAAACTCCGCCTTTCTCCGTTTGAGCAGCATGGCGTGGCGTTTTCCTTTGTAGTTGCAGAAGGCTATATACTCACGGTAGATGTTCCTGTCACCAGCTTCCAGCTTCTTGATTAAGGTGCTTTTGGGGATTGTTTTGCTGCCTAACAGCTTCGCCGGTCCCACATTGTAAGCTAACGTGCCAAGCAAAATCGAATCAACCCCGAATTTACGGAACATGGCGACAAATTTGCGCAGGTCTTTCCGCAAAAGTTCATCCGCATCCCGTTTTGTCATGGTTCGTGCCGAATACTTCTCGTTTGGCAAAAGTTTGTGACCCCAACCGACGTATGGGTAGTGTTTTTCTGAGTGCCAGCCTTCAAAGTAGCGGCAGCATAAAAAAGCACGTTCCATAAGCGGCAGTCGGTAGATTGCCGCCTGCCCGTCCGTTCCCTCTTGGCGGCTGATCTGCGCGGACACAGAACAGACCGTCAGAAGTGAACAGAGCATTGTCATGAATACACGCATCATTTCAACAAGGGGCTGAAGTTGCCGATGGGAACGATGGTAAGATCGTCGTCCTTTACATTCCTGTTGTTGAAGTCAAATTCCAGTTCGTAGGAGTTGCTAAAGTTATCCTCCACCACCACGATGAAATTATGCGCCTCATCACCCGCCGCCGTGTAGTACAGGCGGAATTTTTCGTTCTCCAGCAGGTAGCGGTCGTTAGGCAGGAAGGTGATGCCGTTATCCATTTTGAGCGAGCCTTCCCCCTCGAACTGGAAATAGCGGATGGTATAGAGCGTACCCGAAAAGTCGCCCTCCTTTTTCAGTTCACAGCGGATTTCCACTGTCTGCCCCTTTACTACCTTGTTCGGCACGGGCATGACCTCCACCGTGAAGGGATAGGACTGCTGGATGTCCATGTCATCGTCACATGACACGAGGGTGAATGACATGGCGGCTATCAGGCATAACGCCACTGCCTTGAATATTGATGTTCTCTTGTTTCTGTTGTTCAGTATGTTCATTGTTCTTCGA
This sequence comes from Prevotella merdae, assembly GCF_900290275.1. Taxonomy (GTDB): domain Bacteria; phylum Bacteroidota; class Bacteroidia; order Bacteroidales; family Bacteroidaceae; genus Prevotella; species Prevotella merdae. The sequence continues at coordinate 9,553 of NZ_LT985326.1, read as the reverse complement.
TTTTTAGATGGTTGTTTTTCTGTTTTTTCGTTGTCAGTTGCAGGTACTCGTTCAAGTCCTTGCAACCGTCATAGAGGGAGGAACGGTCGGTGACACGTTCCCCGTATCGCATGGTAAGTGCGGCAAGCGTCCGCCGTCCGGCTTCGTCACGGTCGAGGAAGCAGCCGATGCGCCCGTATCCGTCCAGCAATCCCGCCGCCTTCTCCACGTTGGCGACTGAGTTCAGCACAAGACAGTCAGCGTTACCGGTTACACCAAGCGTCACGGCAGAGAGAAAGTCCATGAAGCCCTCGAACACGAGGCACTCGTCAGCCGGGATGTCATTCGCCTTTACCAGTGATACAGACTTCGGAGGTATGCAACCCTTGAAATATCGGCTTCTGACTTCATAGCCACCTGCCATGTTCGGAAAGCCAACGGCAAAATACCGTTTCCCACGCACACCGTAGTTCAAGCGGCAGCAGTGACGGGATGCGATGGCGTAAGGGATGCCCCGTTCCTCTAAATACTCCGTCAGCAGTGAGCGGAGCAGCGGAGCGACCTCCACATCCTCAAAAACGGATTCGGTCGGCTTCGAGAGATAGACGGGCTTTTCCCATCCGGCAACCGTCATATTGGCGGCTTCCGCTATGAACTTCGCTTGCTTCATGAAGTCATCGCTTTGCAGAAACTCCCCGGCAAGCGTGAAGATGTCGCCGCCCTTGCCCAAACCGAAGTCGTACCAGAGCTGTTTCGCCACGTTCACACGGAAAGAGGATGTGCGCTCGCCCCTGTACGGGGCAAGATACCACAGCTCGTTACCGCTCCTTCTGACAGGCTCATGCCCCAGCCGTGCGAGAAAATCCGCAAGCGGCATCCTTCTGACAGCATCTATTTCCGTCCTTTCCATGCCCGTGTCAGTTGATGATGAACTTGATACCGACCCCGAACTGCGTGTGGAACTTCCGTGTGTCGCCCCCCCAAAGGCAACGCTCCCGCAGGTGGGCAAGCAGGGCGATACGGTCTGCCACGTAACACTCCACATCGAGCGTCAGCGCACCGCCGTAGATGAAGGCGTCCCGGTCGTGCAGCGTGGAGCCGTCATGCAGCACCTTCTTCCCCCAATTTACCGCCTCATATCCGGCGAGAGCCGAAGCCCCGGCATAGACGAAAACAATCTTTCGGGCGTCCGACAGTATCTTGAAGTAATAGCCGCCCTCCGCCGTGAACTGCGCCACGGGTATCTTGGTGTCCTTGTAGGGATTGTTCTTCAACAGGTATTCGCCACCGAACACCCACTTGTTCCCCTTCTTCGTGTAGGTGGAGAGAGCCGCCCCGAAGCTGTACCCGCCGTCCTTGCCGCCGAGATTGAAGCCGTCCGCCATGTCCGCCCTCACCTCGATGCCCTGCATCTTCGGCAGACACCGCTGGGCGTGCGCCTGCCCTGTAAAAAGGGCAAGCGACGCGATGATTATTGCGATGTACTTTCTCATGGTCAGCGTACTTGAAGTTCGTTGATGGTACCCGCGCGTACCAAATCCTCGTTCTCAATCACGAAGGACTGGTGACGGCCGCCGTTCTTCTCGTTCAATTCCACCACGAGGCACTTGTCATCGGGGATGGTGAACTTCGCCATCGTGAAGACCGTGCGCTCGCTCTTTTTGCCCGGCACGAGGGTGGCGTAGTTCTGCGCGCGGAGCGGCAGAATAATCTGCTCCTGCACGGCAGTACGCTTCGCAACCTTCTTGTCCACGATTTTCCAAGTGATGTAGTCCACATCGAAAGGCACGTTGCTCTGGTTCTTTATCTCCGTGTGGAAATAAAGCAAGCCGTTGTGCGTGTAGATGCCTTTCAACAGGTATTGGATGCCGAAACGCTTGCAGCCGATATGCTTCACCTCGCGCTTGTTCTGTTTGTGGATGGACTTCATGATAAGGCGCACCAGCATCGGTGCAAGTGTCGCAGTGTATTCCTTCTTGGGAATACATCTCTTTCAGCATCAGAAGTAATACCTCATCATTGTCAATGGCGACAACATCATGGAATTTATTGTTATGATAAACAGGTGTATTGCTTGTATATCCAAGCTGTTCTTCAGCTTCCTGCATAGAAATTTCAACTGTGAAACGACTGCCTTTCCCTTTCTTGCTGTCTAAACGGATTGTTCCGCCAAGCATCGACACAATATTACGCATTATGGCAAGCCCAAGCCCGAAACCCTCCTTTGCGGCGGCATTTGATAGACGTTCAAACGCACCGAACGCTTGTTTCTGTTCCTCTTCTGTCATGCCTGTACCTGTATCTTCAACGACCAGTGTCAGAACTCCATTATCATATTCAGTAATCAAAGAAACACCGCCTTCTTCTGTGAACTTGACAGCGTTTGACAGCAGGTTATTCCCGATTTGTATTATTCGCTCTTTGTCGGTCAATACAATGGCATCGTGTCCAGTCTTCACGGACAAGGACAGCCCTTTGTTCACGGCAACAGGCATGAACTCCGTTTCAAGTGTGTGCGTGATTGCTGAAATCCGGCAGGGTGACAGACGGGGCTGTTCCTTGCCGTTGTCCAGGCGGAAGAAGTCAAGCAAAGTGTTGAGCATATCCCGCATACGGTCGGAGGATTGCAGTATATTTTGGATATATTGCCCATTATTACCGCTATTGCATTCTTTCCGCAAAAGTTCGGTATAGCCGGTTATTGCCGTCAGTGGTGTACGCAACTCATGGATAATAGTATGTACCGCTTTCTTTCGGGAGGTTATGAGTACCTCATTTTGTTGCACGGACTGTTCCAATTGCTCGATCAAATCCGTTGTCTTGCGTTTGTATCGTTTAATGTTCTTTGCATCACGGTGTATGATGATATCGGAAATGACCAACAGCAAAAGAACAAATCCCCTCAAGCCGCCTATCTGCATAAATGATTTTTTACGCATGGCTGTTATCTCGCTTTCTCTATTTTGTAAATCAGATTGTACCTTCTTTTCGATTTGGCAAATCAATCCTTGCAGTTGTCTGTTAAGTTCTGCATTACGGGCAGCAAGACTATCGGCTTGTTCTGACAATCGACGGCTCTGCGCTTTCTGTTCGTTGACCATGTTTCTATTGGATGAACGGAGCGTAGTCGTTGTTGTCGTTGGCTTCGTTCCCTCTTTTTTGCCGAAGATGCTCAAGAAACCTTTTCGTTTTGGCTTTTTGGACTGTTCCTGCACACTTTTCTGCACAATAACCGGAATTTGATTGGCTATCTTCTTGTTAATAGATTGTTGTTCATCCATTAACCGGACTATCTGGAACATCTGTCGTTCCTTATCCTCTAAAAGACTGCGCACACTATCGATGCGCTCTGCTGGATAGGTGGCCTTGAAACGGCAGAGCATACTGTCCATTGCCATACGCCGTGCATGGTAATGCTCGATATCTTTATCGTTCCATTCCAGTATTGTTTCACCCAATAGAGAAAATTTTATCATTTGAATATTGATATTGTTTATTTCTTTTCGGAGCTCGTCTATTTTTTTATTGCCAAGTTCTAATGCTTCTATCTCCTGCCATTCATAGAGGCTATTATATGCCATACATCCGATAAGAATGGAGATAAGTATATATCCCAACCGTATTGCCTTATAGAAATTTCCTGACCGCTCCATTATTTTGATGACATTGATTTTTGGAACATGAATAAAAGTTTATCTTTTTCGTTCATGCGGATATTATCAGAATAACCGTCTTTTGTTATTTGATACCCACATGGCTTAACCATAAAAATGCCTAAGCCCTTAGTGTACGAACTTACTTCTGAGGCATAGTCTTTACTTGTATTTAATGGAACTTTCCCTTTAATATGACACCACTCATTATTACAACTGATGTCTTCAATCTCAGACATCATTTTTTGCAAATCTGTAATAGCTTTGGAACTCGCTACTTGGGGTATCTGCAACTCAAAATAGAGCATCGGTTCGAGGATGTCCACACCTGACTGTTGCAAGGCCAGCCTGAAGACATAAGGGGTCAGCTGTCTGAAATCAGCAGGTGTACTTACCGGGCTATAATACTCGGCTTGAGTAAAAGTTACTTTCAGATCAGTCACTTCCCATCCATGTAAACCAGATTGGCAAGACATACGAATCCCTTCAAAAACGGCATTTTGAAAAGAATGGTTCAGATAACCATAGGAGATGTCACTTTCGATTTGCAACCCTGTCCCTAACGGTAAGGGTTCAATAGTCAGCCCTATTGTGGCCCAATAAGGGTTGGGCGGCACTTCGATCTGAATAATCTTATTCACCTTTTTTATAGGTCGTTCTTTGTAGATAGTCTTGATCTCATCAAAATGGACCTTGACGGAAAATCGTTCTTCCAGCAATGTCTGTATGATTTCCTTTTGTGTCAAACCATATAACGAGATTTCCAATTCATCACTATATGAGTTTATGGAAAAGGACAAAGACGGGTCTTCAATCCACAATGTATTCAGAGCGGATATCACCTTGCTTCTCTCTTCGGGCCTGTCTGGCCGGACGGAGGATTTGAGAGCGGGATGCTGACGAGATAACCCTTGAATCAAACAAGGTTTAGCACCTAAATAATCTCCGATTCGAAAATCTTCCATATCTTCTACAATCGCGATATCATTGGCCCCCACTTCATCAACATTTATCTCTCTGCCCTGATAAATAGTCTTTAGATTTTTAATCTTGATGAATTTTTCCGAATCGTTGATTCTTACAATGTCTCGAAGTCTCAGACTTCCGTCAATTATTTTTAGAAAACTTCTTTTATGTCCTTTGGGGTCATGCTCTATCTTATAGAGATAAGCTGAAAGTCTGTTTGAGACTGATTCTGGAGGAAGTATAAAAGAAGAGATGGCGTCCAACAACTCATTGATACCGATATTGAACATTGCTGATCCATGTAGCACCGGATAGACTTTGGCTTTTGCCACAAGAGCGATTATCGTATTCCAATAATCAGCCGGTGAAATTTCGCTATCCGCCAAATATCGTTCTAATATATCGTCGTCATGGTTGCATACAAATTCTTTGTATTCTTCCTTTATATATGTTTGGGAGCAAACCGGATAAACCGATCCATCGACAACAGTTTGCATAAACAGGACATCTTGCGACAGATTTGTTTTTATATCCATATACAAACGCTCCAAATTCACACCGGCACGGTCAATCTTATTGATAAATATAATTGTCGGGATTTGCAGCTTTTGTAAAGTACTGAACAGCAACTTTGTTTGCGCTTGTATGCCTTCCTTTGCGGATAAGATGAGGACTGCTCCATCAAGCATTTTGAATGTCCGCTCCACTTCCGCAATAAAATCCATGTGTCCCGGAGTGTCAATGATATTGCATTTCACTCCATTCCAGATAATAGATGTCGTAGAAGCCCGGACAGTAATTCCTCTACGTTTCTCTATATCCATAGAGTCCGTTATGGTGTCACCATTATCCACACGGCCGCACTTTTCCGTTGCTCCACTGGCAAACAGCAGATTCTCGGTTACGGAAGTTTTTCCTGCATCAATGTGAGCAAGAATTCCTAAATTTATAATATTCATTTGGATTAAGCAATAATATACTACAATAGATGCATTGTCGAAATGCACCTTTTAATACCTCCTCGTAGCATGTGAGAACTACAGGATTACTAACTCGTATTAATATGTATATTATTACTGCCGCATAACGATTACAAAATTACACAAAAAAAATATATCTAACAAAAGTGGGAGGATTTTTTAACTTTTTTTAGCATAGACATTTTATTAGGGAAGCGTAGGTTCAACTGGCAAGTACAAATAAGTAGAAATGTTTGAACAACACCGTTTTAGGAAGTTGAAAAATCAAGTTTCTCTCTCGGTATAACGTTTATTTTGGCCAATATCTTCTTTAGTTTGGCATTTGAGTATTTCCCATTCGTGTTCTATTTAGCTCCTTATTATGAGTATGTAGCAAGTTGCTTATCAAATTCAGCCTCTTTGAGGGTCAAATATGGTTTTGCAAATGGTGACTGACAAGACATAAACAAGGTCAGCAGGATTTTTTACATAAATGAACATGAATGTATATAACCTAAAATAAGAATAAATTTTAATAAGGGCTGCCCAAAAAGAAAAAAATGCAGTTGCCATCCTACAGATACTTGCAGAAAGGATAAAATTTACTTTTAGACCTTTTGGGATAGCCCTTATTAATACTTCAGATAAAATTCCTTAGGTTATATTTTCAATCCTTTGGACCGGGTTTCCTCCTTGGCATACAGTCCCGGACGCCCGATTATGACATGGTTGGCAACGATACTATCCGCCGGACTGCGTATCTGCGGCGGTGCATTTTCGGGATATTGCGCCTGCCTGTTCCTCACATCTTCCGCTTCCGGCTTGAGCTGTTGCCCTTCATTCTCCTTTTCTGCGACTTCGGGCGTGGGTGGCGCAAGCTCCAGCTGAATTTTTCGGTCAAGGGCGGCAAGTTCGGACTTCAACTGCTTCAGCTCGTCCTCCTTCTTCCACACCTTACCCGCTATCTCCTGTAACTGCGGTATCTCCATCTCCAGCACCTCGTTCTTCGCCTTGTACTGGTCGATGATGGAGGGTATCCTCTCCATCGCGTTGAGGAAGTTGCGGGCGGCGGCCAACGGGTCAGCCATCGCCAGATGCCCGTTGTTGTAGGTGTACTTGTAGTTCCCCTCGACCACGAAGCGGTTGTCGGTGAACTCCAATCCCTCTTTGAGTATCCTTTCGCTCACCACCTTTATCGGAAAACCGTAAAGTTCACCGACCTGCGTGTACAACCCTCCGGTCGTGGCATTCTTGGCTATCTCCTGCAAACGCTTTCCGATGACCTTCTCATCGGCGGAATCCACTCCGTCCACCTTTATTATATTAAGGCGGTTGCCCTCCTTGTCGGTCTGCACCACCGACAGGAAGCGGTTCCAGTCCTCCGTCATGGCATCTATGAAAGCCGTGTTGTTGCGCAACTCGCCGGTCTTTGACTCCAGCTTGAACTCCGAATCACGCTTGCCCTTGTTGAACGACTTGCGTTCCCCTTCGAGCGATGCGATCCGCTTCTCCAGTTTCGCCTTATCCAAAAGGTCGGTGTTGCCGGATAACAACGCCATGTATTCCGAGAAGTTCATGCCCGATTTCTCGTCCATTGCCCCCTCGTCGATGGTACGCGCACCCATCGCACCGCTTTTGAGCTGCGAGATGAAAGTTTGCTTGCAGTGCAGGAGGTTGAACTTGTAGCTGTCCAGTGACTTCTCCACCGCGTAGATGATTACATCCACGTTGTTCCCGGCGAAATGCTTGGCAATCTCATTTCCTGCCCTAACTCCGCGTCCGTCACGCTGTTGCAGGTCGGATGGCCGCCACGGTGTGTCCAAATGATGGATTGCCACACACCTTTTCTGCGCATTCACACCCGTTCCGAGCATGGAGGTGGAGCCGAACAGCACACGCACCGTTCCGGCATTCATGGCGTCTATCACCGCCTTCCGCGCCTTGTCGGTCTTGCACTCCTGAATGAAGCGCACCTCGCTTGGCGGTATGCCGTAGTCCTCCGTCAGCTTGCGCTTGATTTCCGAATAGACGTTCCACCCATCGCCCGGCTGATATGTCCCCAAGTCCGAGAAAACGAACTGCGTTCCCTTTTGCGCGTCGTATTTTTGGTAATATTCCGCGATCATCTTGGCACAGTGGCTCGCCTTGTTGTCGGGATGGTCTTCATAATTCGGGTCTATCATGCGCATGTCGAGTGCCATTTTCCGGGCATAGTCCGTGGCGATAAGCATCTTCGCCTTTTCTTCCGTTTCCGAAAGCGGCAGCCTGCCCAACAGGGTGGCATCGCCCGTCTTGGCGAACTGCATCAGCTTCTGAATGAAGTCCTCCTGCTCCGGCGTGGGCGGTATGTGGTGCAGTATCTCGTTCTTGGCGGGGCGGTCAACGCCCACATCCTCCGCCGTTCGGTAGTCCGTAATCTCATTATAGAAGGCGGCAAGCTCCGGCACTTTGATGAAGTATCGGAAACGCTCCTTCTGCACCACGTTGTTCGTCACGTTGAACTCAAAATCCGTCGTCTTCTTGGCGAATATCGCCGCCCAAGCGTCGAAACACCGGATATCCTGCCGTTCCAGCTCCTTCGGGCGCAGGTACTTGAACAGCAGATACAATTCAGTCAGCGAGTTGCTGATGGTCGTGCCGGAGAGGAACGTAGCTCCCAAATCTTTGCCCGTGCGCTCCTGTATGGTGCGTATGGCAAAGAGCATGTTCAACGCCTTCTGGCTTCCCTCGCTGTTTCCCAGCCCCGCCACACGGTCGTGTCGTGTATTGAAAGTCAGATTTTTGAACTGGTGGCTCTCATCTATGAAGATGTGGTCGATGCCCATCTGCTTGAAATCCACCACGTCGTCCGTGCGTGACTTTATGGCGTGTTCCACCTTCTCCAGCTTCGCTTCAAGGTTGTGCTTGCGCTTCTCCAATCCTTTCAGCATCGCCCGCGACACGTTCTTTCCCTGCTGCCGTAGCACTTCGAGGTTTTCCTCCACCGTGTCAAGCTCTGCTTGCAGGATGCGCTGCTGCAATTCCGGCGACTGCGGTATCTTGCCGAACTGGTCGTGCGACATGATGACGCAATCGTAGTCGTTGTTCTTTATATTATTGAAGAAGCGCACACGGTTAGCGGTCGAAAAGTCCTTCTCCGAAGCGTACAGAATACGTGCGTTGGGATATGCCGCCTGATAGGTGGCTGCAATCTCCGCAACGTTGGCTTTCAGCCCGATAATCATCGGCTTGTGTGCCAAATTCAGACGCTTCATCTCATGCGCGGCGATGCACATTATCAGCGTCTTACCGGTTCCCACCTCGTGGTCGCAAATTCCGCCGCCGTTCTGTTTCAACATCCAGACGCAATCCATCTGTGAGGGATAGACGCTCTTGATACCCCGGCTTGCCAGCCCTTTCAGGTTGAGGTCGGGAAAGGTCTGATGGGAGCCGTCGTAGCGCGGGCGCACGAAACAGTTGAACTTGCGGTTATACATCGTCACAAGCCGCTCCTTGAACTGCGGCGACTGCTCTTCGAGCCATTCGGAGAAGCCGTTTCGTATCTCGTCAATCTTGGCGTTGGCGAGTTGTATTCCCTCGCTGTCGCGCATCTTGATGTCGTTGCCATGCTCGTCCTTGCCGATGGACTTCATCATGTCAGGGCAGGTGTTGTGCAGGGCGTGTTTTAGGAGGTGCATACCGTCATAGTTCCGGTAATACCCCTTCACCAGAAACTCGTCCGTGATTTTCATGGTGCGGTAGCCGCACACCACCGAAAACTCGTCCATGCTTGCGGAATAGGCGATTTTCACCTCCGTGTCGAACAGCCGGCTCATGTAGGCGGCATAGACACCCGTCGGAATCCAGCGTTCCCCGAAATTGAAGTCCAGATCCTCGAAGGCGATGCGCTGCGGCTCGGCATCTTTCAGAGCCTCCAACGCCTGCTTCACCTCCGGCATACGCTCATTTTCGGGATTGTCACCCATCCATGCCTCTATGCGTTCCGCTTTCTCTATG
>NZ_LT985325.1 GCF_900290275.1 Prevotella merdae | reverse complement strand
TAAGTAGTCAACTATAAGTATGACTAAAATTAAATAAGTCAACGTGAATTATAAATAAGTAATAACTGAGTCAACTTGTATTATCAATAATACTTAGAGTGGTCAACTAAAATCGTTAAACCACACACGGAATGGCCATTCGGTGTCGCGGAACGTACATTCCGTGTCACGGAACGGCCGTTCGGTGACACGGAATATAAACTTTAAATATATTGTCTTTGACTTTATAAAGATATAGAATATAAAAAAGTAATGCCAAAACTTAGACTTGTGTGAAGTCTAACAAACAAAACTGCACTACTTAGATATTCTCTATATCCTGCTTAACGTTGTTGCGAATCTTAGTAAGATAAGCCTTCATACGCTTGGCGTCCTTATTGTCGATGATGTCTATAAGCTCGCCAAGCTCGTTGCGAATCTGAGCCACCTGTGCACTGGTGTATGGGTTGAACAGAATCTCCTGAAGCAGATAGTCGTCCTCGTTGAGCACTCCTTTTGCTATACGCAGATGTCGCTTAAAGGTAGTACCAGGCGCATCCTGATGCTTCATAACAGCAGAGAAGACAAATGTGCTTACGAAAGGTGTACTGAGCGAATAGGCCACCGTTTTGTCATGCTCCTCGAATGTGTACTCGTATATGTTGAGACCGAGTCGGGAGTAGAGGTCCTTAAAGAATATGCGGCCCATATAGTCGCCCTCGGTTATTATGATTGCATTCTCCTCCGACAGTTGTCCGAGGTTGGCAAACGTAGGTCCAAACATAGGGTGTGTAGATACATAAGGATGTCCCGACTGCTCGTAAAACTCCTTCAGATTGGTCTTTACCGATGATATGTCGCTTATGATGCAGTCTTGCGGTAGCACAGGCATCACTTCCTTAAAGGCAGATATAGTGTATTTTAGTGTAACGGCATTGATGACGAGCTGCGGTTCAAACTCCTTAATCTCATCGAGCGTGGTGAAACGCTGACAGTTATAGGTGAATCGCATTCGCTTAGGGTCTTTCTCATATACCGCAGTCTCGTGATCGAAACTGAGAACATCGAGAAAGAAGCTGCCCATCTTGCCGGCACCAAGGATTAGGATTTTCATTTTGAGTTTTGAGTTTTGAGTTTTGAATTGTGCGCTTTGCGCATTTTGAATTGTGAGTTCTGAGTTTTGAATTTCTCACCAATGACGACTTCTGAATTGAGAATTCATAACTCATAAATTCAAAATCGCAGGCGAAGCCGAGAATAATTCAAAATTCAAAACTCACAATTCAAAATTCGCGAAGCGTATTACTTCTGATTAATAATCTCCATCTGCTGTCTTACCGACTCCTCGTGTATATGCTCGAATATCTCTTTAACAAAATCGGAGTCCATACCGCAGAGCGAGCCTTGCGCACCACGCTTGTCGAGAATCTCGTTGTATCGACCAGTCTGGAGGATAGTCATATTATGCTCCTTCTTATACTGTCCAATCTCGCGACACACACGCATACGCTTGGCAAGAAGGTCCATAAGATTGTTGTCAAGCTCGTCAATCTGCTTGCGCAATTCGTGTATTCCCTCAGTTGTAACAGTCTCGTCGCGCACAACAAGCAGGCCTAAGATGTAGTCGAGTACATCTGGCGTTACCTGCTGTTTGGCATCGCTCCATGCATTGTCTGGCGAGCAATGGCTCTCCACCATCAATCCATCAAAGCCCAGGTCCATTGCCTGTTGGCAAAGAGGAGCTACAAGTTCGCGACGTCCACCTATATGACTTGGGTCGCAGATTATAGGCAACTCTGGGATGCGTCGGCGCAGCTCGATAGGAATCTGCCACATAGGAAGGTTGCGGTATATTTTCTTGTCGAAGCTTGAGAAGCCTCGATGTATGGCAGCCATACGTTTGATACCCGCCTGGTTGATACGTTCCATGGCACCAATCCACAATTCAAGGTCGGGGTTTACAGGGTTCTTTACAAATACAGGTACGTCTACACCCTTAAGGCTGTCAGCAAGAGCCTGCATGGCAAACGGATTGGCAGAGGTACGAGCACCAATCCAAAGTATATCGATGCCATACTTCAAGGCGAGTTCCACATGCTCAGGTGTTGCCACCTCAGTAGCTGTGAGCATACCCGTCTCTTCCTTAACCTGTTTCATCCAAGGCAAAGCAGCCTCGCCATTGCCTTCAAAACCACCCGGCTTGGTACGCGGTTTCCAAATACCAGCACGAAACATATGGCATCCAAGTTTCTTAAGTTGCTTGGCTGTTGTAATAACTTGCTCTTCAGTTTCAGCCGAACATGGTCCGGCAATTACGAATGGGCGTGGATTGTCACTCGGTAGGTTTAAAGGCTGTAATTCTAAATCCATAGTCGTATAATTTTTTACTTATTGTCATTCATTAATTTCACTCTCTCCAATGCCTCCTGTATCTTCTCATCCTTTGCGCAAAGACTGATACGGATGTAGCGTTGTCCGTTGCTACCGAAAATAAAGCCAGGTGTGATAAACACCCTTGCCTCATGCAGCACACGCTCTGTAAGCTCCTCGCAATCCTTATACTTATCAGGTATCTTGCCCCATAGGAACATGCCAACCTGATTAGGATCGAACGTACAATCGAGTTCTGTCATTATCTGCTCGGCTATATCGCGGCGGCGACGATATGTGGTGATGTTAGCCTCGCGGTGCCATTCGGGAGTATTGGTATTATAAGCCTCGGCAGCTGCAAGCTGTATGCCACGGAATGTACCCGAGTCGATATTGCTCTTTATCTTCAATATCCATGATATGAATGTTGGATTAGACACGCACATACCTACACGCCAACCCGGCATATTATGACTCTTCGACATTGAGTTGAACTCTATACAACAGTCCTTAGCGCCCGGAACCTGAAGCAGCGACATTGGCTTGTCGTTAAGGATGAACGAATAGGGATTGTCGTTAACCACCACAATGTTGTGCTTCTTGGCAAAAGCCACAAGTCGCTCATATGTCTCACGGCGGGCATTGCCTCCGGTTGGCATGTTGGGATAATTGGTCCACATAAGGCGCACACGCGACAGATCCATGTTCTCAAGCTCGTCAAAGTCGGGTTGCCATCCGTTGTCATCACGCAAGTTGTAGTTCACTATCTCGGCTCCAAGTATCTTGCTCAAGGATGTGTATGTGGGATAACCAGGATTAGGCACAAGCACCTGTTCGCCAGGATTGACAAAGGCAAGTGTAACATGCAATATACCCTCCTTAGAGCCAATAAGCGGCTGCACTTCTGTCTTGGGGTCTACATCTACATTGTACCAACGCTTGTAGAAACCAGCCATAGCCTCACGCAATTCGGGTGTACCCATAGTGGGCTGATAGCCATGAGCTTCAGGCTTTGAAGCCACCTCACATAGCTTGTCTATTGTCTGCTGCGATGGCGGCATATCTGGCGAACCGATGGCAAGGGATATAATATCCTTACCCTCAGCGTTCAACTTTGCAACCTCCTTGAGTTTGCGTGAGAAGTAATATTCTTGAACCAACGATAGTCGGTCGGCGGGTTGTATTTTCATAAGTTTTGAGTTTTGAATTGTGAGTTTTGAGTTTTGAGTTTTGAGCGTGCTTAGCGCGCTTCATATTCTCCAAGTATCTTAAGCGAGCGAGTAAGCGGTATTATCGCGTCAATGCTCTGTCGGTATCTTGTCAAGTTGTCGAACGTCAGGTCTACATAGAACAGGTATTCCCACTCGCATCCTATTACTGGCAACGACTGTATCTTTGTGAGGTTGATGCCATAGAACGAGAGAATAGTGAGTACCTTTGACAGCGATCCTTCCTCATGGGCAACATGAAAGACGATGCTTGCCTTATTAGCCTTCTCCAATGGACGAAGGAAGTCGGCCTTGTTAGGATTTGACACTACGAGAAAACGCGTAAAGTTGTGCTTGTTGTCCTGTATCTGGTCTTGCAGAATCTTAAGTCCATACATCTTTGCAGCAGAAGCGTTGCATATGGCAGCCCATCCCTTGCAATTGTACTTGGCAATGTATTCTGCCGAACCAGCTGTATCCTCAGCCTCAACAGCCTTGATGTCGGGATGATTGGATAGGAAGGCATTACACTGTGCAAGAGCCACTGGATGTGAATGAACCTCGGTTACAGTAGACCAATCGTCGTCTGGCAAGCAACAGATGCAATGCTCAATATGTAGTTTGTGCTCACCCACTACTGTTGCACCCGACTCACGCAGAAGCTCGTAGTTGTGAAGAAGACTACCAGCTATGGTATTCTCTATTGCCGTCATACCAATAACGGTTGGGTCGCGTCGCATATTCTCGTACACTTGCTCGAAGGTGGCGCAGCATATCAGCTGTATCTGTTCGCCACTGAAGTATTGGTGAGCGGCAATATCGTGGAATGAGCCTTTAAAACCCTGTATAGCTATTCTTTTCATATTTATCAGTTGACCGGTAGACTAAGCTACTTGTAAAACAAAAAGCCCCGCTTTCACTATTCTGTGAAGCGGGGCTCGTATATTTTTATACACTCTCTAACCTTAAGTTGAATATCATGCACAACTCACCGCTTCACAATTCCTTGTAAAGTAAAAGTAAAATCGGTAAATATATGCGTATGACTTATTCATAACTTTGTTGATTATTTATTCTATTTGTTTATATTGTTATTTGATGTGTGCAAATGTATAACATTTTTTTGTTACGTGCAAATAATTTACGATAAAATGTCAATAAAAGTTGAAGTTTAGCTTATCAATCGTTATTAAACACCTTATAAGGGTCGGCTTGTTGCATCTTTTCTTTTATCTTCTGCTCAATGCCTTCGTCGGCTTGTGGTGCCGATGCCCTCATCTCTTCGGCAGTAGCCTCGTCGTCCTTAGCTCCGTCCTCATTGCCTTGTTGGCGACGTACTATAGCACGTTCGGCAAATGCCTCTATGCAGAAAGGATTGGCCTCTAAAACCTTATTGTACATATTCTCGGCATTGGCAGCATCGCCCTTAGCCTTAAGCACACGTGCCTTAAGCAAGCATACGTCTTCGTTGCCCTCTATGCGTGCAAGCAATATGTCGGCATCCACGTTAGCCTCATCAGTATCGCCATTCTCGAGCAATACCTCTCCACGCAACAAGCGGGCTGTGTCAAAGTCATCCTTAAGCTTTAATGCCTTGGTCAACATTGCAATGGCATTGGTAAGGTCGCCCAGTCCACGGCAAGCCTTGGCATAATAGTAGTAAATCTGCACATTATTGTCGTCGACAAGCAAAGCCTTCTCTGCAACATCTGCCATAGCTGTGTAATTCTCCATCATATAGGCAACGTCGGCCAAGCGCAACAATACGGCTACATTATCAGGACGTGCATCGGCTATGAGCTGCAACTGCTCGTATGCCTGAGACAAGTCGCCCAAAGCGATATAAGCTTGAGACAGATAGTCGCGACATTCCAAATCGTCGCTTTTCAGCTGCAATGCGTGGACAAAGCATTGCACAGCATAATCGAACTGATGCTGCTTGAGAGCTCGAACACCATCATATTTTAACACGTCGAAGTTCTTGCTTTCGTTCGGTTTCTCTTCTTTCTTGGATTTGTTTCCACCGAACAAGGCTCTAAAAAAGTTCATATTCTATAATTAATGGTTTAAAGTTTGTACAAAGATACAACTTTTATCTTGTTCGTAATGGTATAGTGACTAAAAAAATATCGGCACAACTCTGCCACTCACATTTTATGAGGGAATCACCCGTCTTTTTATTATTCTTAAGACTTCGATAGCCTTAGGCTATTGGTAACCACGCTGACGCTCGACATGGCCATGAGCGCACTTGCCCACATTGGCGTTATCTGGAAGTCGACACCAAACAAGCGCAAGGCACCAGCCGCCAAAGGAATACATATTATATTATAGACGAATGCCCAGAACAGATTCTGACGTATCATGGCTACGGTGTTGTGCGACAGACGACAAGCATCGGCTATGCGGCGCAGATCGTCGCCCATGAGCGTAACCTGAGCCACATCCATGGCCACATCGGTGCCACGTGCCATGGCTATGCTGACATCGGCAAGAGCAAGAGCCTGCGAATCGTTAATGCCGTCGCCCACCATTGCCACCGTCTTGCCTTGAAGTTGCAAATGACGTACAATGTCCTCCTTGTCTTGAGGCATACAGCAACTTTTCCAATGGTCTATGCCAACCTTTTTAGCCCAATAAGCGGCAGCTTCCTCCTTGTCGCCACTCATCATCCACACCTCAATGCCACGCGCCTTAAGCATGGC
Source organism: Prevotella merdae (assembly GCF_900290275.1). GTDB lineage: Bacteria > Bacteroidota > Bacteroidia > Bacteroidales > Bacteroidaceae > Prevotella > Prevotella merdae. Next base: position 388,493 of record NZ_LT985325.1, on the reverse strand, counting down.
TATGGCCTCAACGGCATGAGGCTTGAGTTGCTCGCGATCCTCAAGTGCAATATTCTCGGCAGACTTGAAATCCACATCCTTATTAGGTATTGTGAGCGTGCCCGTCTTGTCTATAACAAGCGCGTCTACCTTGCACATCTGCTCTACAGCCGTGGCGTCCTTGACAAGTATGCCACATTGTGCCGCCTTGCCTATGCCAACCATAAGGGCAGTAGGCGTGGCAAGACCCATGGCACAAGGACAGGCTATTACCAATACTGAGATGGCAGAAAGCAGGGCCTGAGGCAACACAGACTCGCCACCAATCAATAGCCACAAAACGAACGTAAGCACCGACACAGCCAACACGCACGGAACAAATACCAACGCCACCTTGTCGACCAACCGCTGAACTGGAGCCTTGGAGCCCTGAGCCTCTTGCACCATACGTATTATATTGGCAAGCATGGTGTGCTGGCCAACTTGTTCGGCACGAAATCGCAATGTGCCCTCGCTCACTATTGTTCCAGCAAGCACACGGGCTGCGGTCGACTTGCTTACGGGCAATGGTTCGCCAGATATCATCGACTCGTCTACATAGCCTGTGCCTTCTGTCAAGGTGCCATCGACGGGAATCTTCTCGCCCTTGCGCACCTCTACCACGTCGCCTACGGATACGGCTGCAAGCGGAACATCTGTCACATCGCCATTGCTTACGATGTGGGCCATGCGTGGAACAAGGCCCATAAGCGAGCGTATGGCAGAGGCTGTTGACTTCTTGGCACGCTCCTCAAGGCTTCGGCCTGTAAGCACAAAGGTTACAATCATAACCGAAGCGTCGTAATAGGTGTGCCACTCTATTCCACGAGAGCCCCAGAACGAGGAACCCCAGAAGGTATTGAACACGCTAAAGCCAAATGACATTAATGTGGACATTGCCACGAGCGTGTCCATATTGGCAGAGCGATGCAGAAGCAGACGCCAAGCGTTGAGGTAGAACTGGCGTCCACAATAAATCATATTTACAATGCAGATGATAAGCAATACCTGGTTGGAGGCGTCGGGCGAGCCTGCACTCACCCATCCCATCGACACCGACATGGTAAGCAAAGCAAACAGCCACGACAATGCCGTGCGGCGAAGCAACAGGCGATACGAGTTTTTCTCAAGCGTGTCGACACGTGTCTCCTCGTCGATTATCAGCTCGAAACCGGCTGCATCAACCTCGCGCTTCATATCGGCTGGTGTTACTATCTTCTCGTCGTACTCTACCATTGCTGTGCGTCCGGGCAACGACACCGACACACTTTTTATTCCGTCCATGGCCTTAAGCTTGCGCTCTACATTGGCGCTGCATCCGGCACATGCCATTCCCAATACGGGCAGTATCTTCTTTTCCATGGGTGCAAAGTTACGGCTTTTATTGTATTTGCGATTGCAGATTTATGGAGAAAGATTATAAGATGTGGAAAATGGACTTATGATTTTTTTGACTTGTCTTGGCTTTGCACTACCTTTGCATACTGAAATGGAACATTATAATAAAAACGAGAATATTGACTATACAGCCGACTGTGCCATGTCATTCTTCGACCAACTGGAGGATGTGTGTGCAGCCGACTTCACCATACGCGAAAAATACACCATTCTGCGCAACATCTTCAAGCGTGTGGTGAACCAAGCCATTGCACACAACAGCATCAACTTTATCGGAATGTTTGCTAAGCTTGACTATCTTATAAAACAACACAACATTGCGACGGAGAAGGCCATACTGATACACGACACGCGCAAGGCACTGGAACGCATACACAACACAGGCAACGACGAACTGAAGATGTCGCTTCGGCATGACATCAAGGCAACAGCCTTGCTGGTGGCTGGCATTTACGATGTGGCAATACCGCCATCGCTTGCCAAACACTTGCCTAAGAAGGACCGAAAAAGCCGTTGGAGCAAGTTTGATATCAACCTGCTGCGCTGCATCGTGGTGTCGTGGGACGACGAGTACATCTATGCTACGGAGGAGATGAACGCGTCGGAACTTAAGATTTGCTACGGACAGCAGAACAGATACCTTACACATAACGGCAAGGGCGACTGGACTTACCTAAAACAGATTCTGACTGAAGGGGCGCAGCTGAACCTTGTGCGCATACGCATGGAGGACAACGTGTGCATGCCCGAACTGATAATATACGAACCCGACTACCTGATAGACATCACAACCATTGCGTCGTGCTTTGAGACGTACGCCGAGTCGCCATACGTGAACATGGTGAACCGACTGAAACCGCAAGCCAACACCGTACACATACATCTGGGTAATCTTGCCGGACGCTTTCTTGACGACACCGTGCACAACCGCGACGTGTCGTTTGGCAAAGGCATTATGGAGTTTTTCAAGACCAACACCATCAGCCTTACATCGTGCGACGACATGAACGACCAGCCTACCGTGCAGAAGTTTTACCAGGACGCACGCGCACAAAAACGCAACATACAGAAGCTTATTGGTACGGACCTGCCTAAGGAGGTAGACGATTACGACCCTAAGGCGGTGGTGCTTGAGCCTACCTTCTTTAGCGATGTGCTGGGCATTCAGGGACGTCTGGACCTTTTGCACGAGAAGGACGGACGCACTACAATAATAGAACAGAAGTCGGGCAAGGGCGAGTTTGTGCCCTATACATCGCCCGAATATAACCCTAACAGACCAGTTCCGCAAGAGAAACACCTAGTGCAGCTGTCTATGTATCGCGCGCTGTTCAATTACGAATTCAGGAAACACTCTGACGAACTGCGCCACTTTATGCTGCTATACTCTAAATACAACGAGGGACTGGTGTCGATTGCCAATCTGCCAGAACTGACTCTACGCGCCATACGCATGCGCAACCTTCTTACATGGTGCGACCTTACACAAGGCAACAATGGCATAAAAGTGCTGGAGAAACTTACGCCCGAAATGCTGAACCGCAAGGGTGTGGAGGGCAGACTGTGGGAGGAATGGACTCGCCCCGAACTGGAGCGACTGCTTAAACCAATACACAACGCTACAGACCTGGAACGTGCCTACTACTTCAGAATGATGCAGTTTGTAGAACGCGAGCACCTGTTGTCGAAAGTAGGTAACAAGACCAAGGACGACAGCGGATTTGCAGCAATATGGCTGGACACTATTGAGGACAAAAGGGCGGCGGGCAACATTTACGAGGAACTGACAATTGAGCAGTTTGGAGAGAGCCACGACGGAATGGTGGAAAGCCTTAAGTTGAAATTTGCCGAAGAACAGTCGGCTGACACGTCCAACTTTCGCAAAGGCGACATCGTTATTCTTTATCCCTACAAGGAGGATGCTGTTCCCAATGCCTGCGCCCAGATGGTGAACCGCGCGTCTATAAAGGAGATAACGACAACGGGAGTGGAGGTTGTGCTGCGCAACTCGCAAACCGACAAGCAGGTGTTTGATGTGCCAAAAGGCACATTTTGGGCTATAGAGCACGACATGTTTGAGTCGTCGGCAAGGGCTTTGTATAGTGGATTGCACAGCTTTCTGTCGGCATCAAAGGAGCGTCGCAACCTGATACTGTGCCAACGCAAACCAACAATAGACGAACACGTGCACATACGTGGCGATTATGGACGATTCAACACGTTAGTGGAAAGGGCTAAACAATCGCGCGACTTGTTTCTGGTAATCGGACCTCCGGGTACTGGCAAGACATCATTCGGACTGCTTAACATCCTAAAGGAGGAACTGACCGACCCACACTCTAACGTTATTCTGCTGTCGTACACCAACAGGGCGGTAGACGAGATTTGCTCGAAACTTGTGGAAAGCGACATAGACTTCCTACGCATCGGATCGGAATTAAATTGTGACGAGGCTTACCACAACCATCTCTTGGTCAACCGTGTGGCTAAATGCGGCACAGCACGCGAGGTGAAGGAAGTGATAAGCAATATGCGCGTGTTTTGTGCGACAACAGCCGCCATGAACGCCAACATACACCTGTTTAAGATTAAGCACTTCGACTTGGCTATAATAGACGAGTCGTCGCAAATACTTGAGCCTCATCTCATAGCCTTGCTTAGCGCCACATCGGGCGAACGCGATGCCATAGACAGATTTGTGCTTATTGGTGACCACAAGCAGCTGCCTGCCGTTGTGCAACAGACGGCTGAAGAATCGCATGTGGACGAACCTATGCTGCGCGACATAGGACTTGTAGACTGCCGCCTGTCGCTATTCGAACGCTTGTTGTTTGGATTTAAAACCGATAATGGCTACGATCCAAGATACGTATACATGCTAACCAGACAGGGACGCATGCACCAGACAATAGCCGAATTTGCCAACTATGCCTTCTACGGCAACCGCCTCGAAGTGGTGCCTTTGCAGCATCAGACGCTGCCTTGTAGCACATCGTGCAGCGACAACGGCATTGTGCAACTGCTGAGTATGCGACGTATGGCTTTTGTGGCGGCACAAAGACCAAGAACATCTGCATCGGTAAAAACCAACTGTATAGAGGCAGAGATGATTGCGGCAACGGTGGTAGAAATATACCACCTTACTAAAGAGTCGTTTGACGAGAGTCAGACGGTGGGCGTTATTGTGCCTTATCGCAACCAGATAGCTACCGTACGCAACGCCATCGACCGTTCGGGCATTGCTCCTCTACACAACATAACTATCGACACAGTGGAACGATACCAAGGCAGTCAGCGCGACTACATTATTTATGGCTTTACGGTTCAGCAACCCAACCAGCTAAACTTCCTGACAAACAATGTTTTCGAGGAGGACGGAATGGTGATTGACCGCAAGCTGAATGTGGCTATGACACGAGCCCGTCTGCATCTGCTGATGGTAGGCAATGCGGACATTCTGCGCGAGAACTACACATTCTACAAGCTGCTGGAATATGCCAAGAGCAAAGCCTCGTACATAGATGTTCCCGTGGAGCTTTATTGCAAGGGCGAATTCAATATTCATGCCGTAAACGACCAAGATGTTGACAACGACATGATGTACGGCAACAACCGCAACGCCAACCTTGTGTTTATCAACTATGGAAGGTCTGACTTCGCGCATGGAATGATGGTGTACAGCAAGATGGAGCAACAGTCGATTGCACTTACTGCTGCCCACCAAGTGGATATTTACTGCCATTATCTTATGCCACAATATCTGGAGAACGCAAAGAGGATGTACATCGAGCGTATGAAGGAAATAATGGATGGGGCTATTAAGCATAACGGACGCATCAAGATGGTTGACATAGGATGCGGACCGGCTACATGCGGTGTGGCTTTGGCTGAAAGCCTGAAAGAAAACAAAGACTGCGTAACACCCTTAAGCCTCGAGTATATTGGTGTTGACGTGTCGGAAGCTATGAGGATAAAGGCTGAAGAGGAGATGCAGTCTCTAATGGAGAAAAGCCAGAGAGGAAAGGAGACGAACAAAAGAGAAAAGGAGGAAATGCGACAAACAGACAAGGACAGCAACATCTCTTGGCTATTTCTGGCTTCCATTGACGATGCTGATGGGCTATTGGCAAGCAAAGACAGCGCACTCGTTATCTTTAACTTCTCGCATTTCTTTGCTTGTATAGATGTAGAAACGGCAGAAACACTGGCAAGCAAGATTAAGAACATGATGACAACAAATGCAGACAACGATTATATGGTCGTGGTGCAACAATCGACAGACGACGACAAGCTACGGTCGTATGAGGTATTCAGTAAGGTTCTCTTGTCTAAATAATCACAGCAGTACAGTTTTGTATCAAACAAATATCGAAAGAACATAAAAAAAAGAAATCCCCCAAGAGGGCGAGTGCATACATGGGTGTGCCACTCGTTCTCTCCGGGGACTTGCTTTTAAATGTGGTTGCTATCTTTGTTGACAAACCGCAACCTAACTAATTGTACCAAATGGATGATTCTACACGGGTGTAACGCTCTTCCTCCTCGTTGTAGATGTTGTCGAGCTCGAACGACTCAAGGTCATAAGCTCTTTTTACTTCTCTCATCATAATACCCTCCTATTCTGACCGGTGTCTCGCGCCTGTCATTTTAAGATTACCATTTGGGGATGTGAGACTCCATCCTTTAGTTGTTGTTGAAAAACAATGCAAATATAGCGATTTTTCTTGAAAATAGCAACAAATAAAGTCGGTTTTCTTACGATTTTAAAATTATTTTACCATAAATGCAACAATATACAACATTTAAACCAATTCTTTAAAAGTAAGTCGCATAATAGGTATTGCCAGCAAAAACGTCACCACATCACATACAGCCTGGCACATCGCAACTCCCATTAAACCAAACAGATGAGGCAATAGAAGGATGAAAGGAATAAACACAAGTCCGCGGCGGGCTGATGCAAGTAAATTGGCACGCAAGGGTCGGCGCGTTGTCTGCAACATCATGTTGGATGTCATAATGTAAGCGTTGAGCGGATAAGCCACCAAATGCCAACGCAAGGCTGTACTTCCTACAGCTATAACTATTGCATCGTCGCGAAACAAAGCTACAGTTTGTTCAGCAAAACAATACACTACAGCAGCAAAGATAGCAAGAAACACAAAGCCTGTCTTTACCGTAAACCAATAGCCTTGACGCAGCCGTGCATATAGTCCGGCTCCATAGCAATAGCCGCAGAATGGCTGGAATCCTTGTCCTAATCCCACTATCACCGACATTACAAACATGGTGACACGACTTACTATCGACATTGCGGCAACTGCAGCATCGCCATAGCTTGCCGCTGCCAGATTGAGCAGCACAACAGAGATGCTTGCCAAGCCTTGGCGCGAGAGAGAAGGTGAACCGCCATAGATTATCTCGCGCGCATAATGCCAACGCAGAGAAAACTTCGTTAGATGGATGCCTACACACGTTGCACCACGACGGTTACACATTATATATAATATAAGGAAACTTACAGCCTGGCCTATAACAGTGGCAAGGGCTGCGCCACGTAGCCCTAACGAGCAACCGAATATCAACAAGGGATCGAGCAGCACATTAAGCGCAGCTCCACTCACAATACCCCACATGGCATGGCGTGTGTTGCCTTGCATGCGCAGCTGACTGTTGAGTGTGAAGGAGGCTATCTGAAAAGGTGTTCCCGTCAAGATTATTGCCATATATTGCTCGGTATAAGGCAACACCGTGGCCGTACTGCCAAGCCACAGAGACAATGTTTGGAGCGATATCAATCCTACTGCGGCAATAGCCACACCCGTAATAATAGCATAAACAAAGCCTGTTGCAGCCATAGACGCTGCATTATCGATGCGACGAGCTCCAAGTTCGCGCGACATGTAGCTACCGCTGCCATGACCAAAGAAGGAGCCTATCGCCTGAATAAGGCACATCAAAGAAAAGACGATACCTACTGCTGCCGTAGATTGTGTGTTGAGCTGGCCTACAAAATAGGTATCGACAATAGTGTACAAACACGTAACAAGCATAGAGACAATCGTCGGTACCGCCATCGTGAGGATGACACGCGACACTGGCGCCTGTGTAAGAAACTCGTAATTGTCTCTATGCTGTGTTTTCATACGTGTTGGAAACACCCCTCAATAAGAGGGGCTAATTATACTTTAATCCTTAAGCGAGTAAACAATCGTTGTAACCACTCTCACCTTCTTGATGTATGGAGTGTTCTGGTCGCGGTCCTCTATAGAGAACTGTCCTTGGTCTGCCGACACAATCTTATTGAGTTTGCTCTTAGAGTTCTCGGCAAACTGCTCTGCTGTCTTCTCGGCATTGGCTATTGCCTCCTCCATCATCTTGGGTTTCATGTCACGAAACGACACATACTCGTACTTAATAGGATTGTCCCAACCACCGTCTACAATGGCAATACCCTCCTTAAGCAACTCGCCTTGGCGCGCTATGATAGAGCGCACAAGCTTCACGTTGTTTGACGTAACAGTAATGACCGACGTAATGTTGTAACGGTAAACACGGCGGTTGTCGCTGTATTGGTCGGCATTCTGGTCGATAACCTTAGGCGCATTGACGCTAATCTCGTCGGCCTTAATGCCGTTGTTTATAAGAAACTTCTTTATTTTTGCCTGTGTATTACCAAGACGTGTGTAGAGATCGGGCAGTTCGTTGCCTATCTCCTTTGACACGATAGGCCACGTCACCTTATCGGCATCCACCTCTTTCTCTGCCAGTCCCTTTACGGCAACCTTGCGGTCTTTATTGGCAAAATTGTCTATACCGCCCTTGATACAGAAACCAAGGACAACAATGCTCAATGCTATAAGCGCAGAGCACATAATGGATTTGTTGTTCATAAGCAAAAAATTTTTTGTTTATTCAAGTTTCGCAAGCGAAAGGAGTTTAGGAGTTAACTTCTCCTACTCTATCAGAGTTTGTACGATGCGCTCTGCCGAACGACCGTCCCAACGCTCTGGTATTCCACAATGTTTCCATTCATGGTTAACCATTCGCGTCATTTCCTCGCCCAATTTTATTGGGTCTTCGCCTACAAGCACATTCGAGCCTGTCTTTACAGTCTCTATATGCTCGGTGTAGCTGTTGAGGGTGATGCAAGGTACGGTGTTGAATGTTGCCTCCTCGGCCACATTGCCCGAGTCGGTAATAACACCAAGAGCGTGTGCCGTAAGCCAACCAAACTCCAGATAACCAAGCGGACTAACGATATGAAGACCTTTGAAGAGCAACGGATTTGAATCTATTACCCTCTTAACGGCATCGGCAGCCAACTTGCGTAGCGGTGCCACAACCGGAATATCGCCAGCATGCGACATCATGCTTAGCAATAGCGAGCGCAACTCGTCGGTTTTGGCAATAAGAGCCTTGCGGTTTAGGGTGAAAACGATGTAGTTGTTCTCGGTCAACTGCAACTCGTCCATAACGGCAGGACGAACAAAGCGCTGATGATTAAAGCGCAATGTATCCATCAGTATATTGCCCACCTGATATATCTTAGACGATTCTGCCCCCTCACGAGTAGCGGCGCTGCTGCCACCTATACCTGCTGTAAACAGAAGGTCAGACAGACCGTCTATCACGAGTCGGTTTATCTCCTTAGGCATGTTGATATCGAACGAGCGTGTGCCAGCCACAAGATGAGCCAAACGTATGCCCTGCTTCTTGGTTACGATAGCCGCAGCCATTGTAGACGCAAGGTCGTCTACTACAATTACGGTATCTGTCTTATTCTCTTGCAAATAGCGCTCGAATGCCGACATCACCTGTCCTGTAAGCTCATTTAGGTTCTCGCAGTCTACGCCAAGATAGACATCAGGGCGCGACATCTGCAAGTCGTCAAACAATGATGCCTCAAGTGTAGGGTCGTCTTCGCGTCCTGCATACACAAGGCTGTGGTCTACTCCAGCTGCATCCATTGCACGAAGAATGGGAGCCACCTTTATAAAGTTGGGACGTGCACCAACAAAAATACAAATGTTCATAATAGTATAAAAATTATTTTTTGCCATGTCAGAAGTTTTTCACTTATCTTATTGTTGCAAAACAAACAAGAGAATCTGACAATAGACATGGCAAAAATACAAATTAAATCTGAGAATCTCACTCCTTTGGGAGGAATATTTTCGGGTCGTGGAGCAATTTTTGACTCCAGACACGTTTTCTCGCCATGGCAAAGCTTAAGCAAACTTAGCTCTGCTCATATGGCTTAACGAAAGCCTTCGGTTACTAAAGTTTCGCCAATGAATATCCACAAGCATAATTTTACTTAATTTTTGAATAAAAAAGGCTCTAAAGCTTGTGTAACCCACAGAAAATGAGTATCTTTATAATCGTTAAAGAATAAAGACATCATTTCATTTTCTAAATTTTCGGAGGAACGATTATGACTAAGACAAGAGAAATCTACCGTTGCACGGTTTGTGGCAATGTGGTAGAGGTTGTGAATCCCGGAGCCGTGCTAAGTTGCTGCGGTCAGCCCATGAAACTGATGAAGGAGAACACCACGGATGCGGCAAAGGAGAAGCATGTGCCAGTGATAGAACCTATCGAGGGCGGCTATCGTGTAAAGGTGGGAAGCGTAGAGCATCCGATGCTCCCAGAGCATTATATCCAATGGATAGAGTTGCTCACTCCTACCGATGTACTTCGCCATGAGCTAAAGCCAGGCGAGAAGCCAGAGGCAATCTTCCTAACAGATGCCAAAGAGGTATCGGCTCGCGAGTATTGCAACCTCCATGGGTTGTGGAAAGGAGATGCCAACAAATAAGCTTTGAATAACGCATATTTCGAGTTCATTGCCGACAGCAACATTGCGAGGAATGCCATTAAGGCCGAAATCGTAATATACAAAAGACTACCGCCGCATATCCTGACTATTCGGATATGCGGCGGTTTTGCCTTTTCAGGCACCTAAACACATTATATATATTGTAGGCGCGAGTTACTATTCACCGAAAACGTTCGGATTCGAGTCGGTGGTCTCTGAGGAATAGTCATCATCGTCCCAGACAAAGCTACCAGAATACTCCTTGGCACAGGCTGGACCTGTGGCAGGATCTTTGCTAATTCCAGGAGAACCTGCCATCATGCCCTCACTCTCTATTTCCAACAATATCATTGTTGGCTTGATATATTTCTTCATAATTTTCTATCTTTTTATTTGTTATACACTACTTTCTTGCCGTTCACTATGTATATCTCGCCCTTCTGAGGAGCAGCCACCTTGCGACCCATCAAGTCGAAGTAAACCTTAGGCTGCAAGTCGGCTTGGTCGTAAATGCCCTTGTTAGAGCTATCGCCGTTGATGCGGTCGATGCCCGTAGCCTCACCACCCTCGAATACCATGCTGTAAGCCTTGGCTTCGCCGAATCCTTCATCACCTCCACCGATTTCAGTAGAGCTGAGGTCAAGATAAGCACGATAAGCACCCACCTTCAAGGTCGTATTGTCTGCCGCTACTGGGTGGAAGTTGCCATCGGTCTGGAGGATATAGCTACCACCCTTAGCCACCATGCTTTCGAAGGTACCCTTCAAGAGGTGTCCCTCGTTCTTAGGAGCAGTAACTGAAGATGAAGCATCTGCATCCACCTCGAATGTAATGACGCTCATATCATTCTTGCCATCGAAGTCCACACCTTCGAGATAGCGGTGATATACATAAGGCACTCCTGGCTCAATGCTCTTCGCCTCAGTCAAGGTAATCGAACCCTTGTTCTTATCTGCATTTGTCACCTGATAGAGCTTGTCGAAACCTGTGAAGCTGCCTGCTACGAGGCTACTGCCCACTGGCACACAAAGCGTACCATATTCCGGCGTCTTGTTGATGCTGACGTATGGCTTCACGGCTTGGCCATAGGATGCAATGATGCTATTGCTCTTGAAGCTCTCGTATTGCAATGGGGAGCAGTAGAGAGTGGCAGGACTATTGCTAAACATATCCGTATTACTAATACTGCTCAATTTGCCTGCATCAAACTTGTTGCCAAAATATATGGCACTTAGATTTGGTGTCTTCGCAAACATATATCCGACATTTTTTAAATTCAGAATGTCAAACGATGATAAATCTAAAGAAGTGAGCGCAGAGCAACCGTCGAACATACAATACATGCTCGTCACATTCGAAGTGTTAAAGTGTGACACATCTAAGGAAGTGAGCCTTGAGCAACCGAAGAACATACTACTCATGTCCGTCACTTCTGATGTATTGAAGTTTGATACATCTAAGGAGGTGAGCGCAGAGCAACCATCGAACATACGATACATGATCCTCACTTTCGAAGTGTTAAAGTTTTCTATTCCTTCGATTGTTGATAACTTTTCAAAATTACGAAACCATTCGTAGCATGAAGTTGGACGAGCTTGTTCAAATGTCTTGTCGAACACGACTTTTGTGACATCTTTATATCTCCAACCTGGCATAGAGGTTCCTCCAACCAGTAGATACTCATCATTTCCCACTGTCTCTTTATATCCATATTGAAAGGTAAGAACACCGTCAACAAACTTCACCCATGGACGAAGATATTTTATGTTTCTAAAATATCCACCATCAACAGTTGCATACGTTTTGTCAACCTTGCTTGGATTATATTCAATGTCGCCCTTGAGTTTCTTACAACCAGAGAACATATCTTTCCCTTTACTATCTGTCACACTGCTTACAACGAATTTGTCGCTCACATATATCGTGGTGAGATTAGAGCAATTGTAGAACATTTTTGAAACACTTGTCACATTCTGTGTATCGAAGTTTGATAAATCCAAAGAAGTCAGACCAGATCAACCAGAGAATATCTGTGCCATGTCCGTCACTTTCTGAGTGCTGAAGCTTGACAGGACCAAAGTGGCCAGTTTAGAACAATCAACAAACATATATGACATGTCCGTCACATTCTGAGTATCGAATTGGGTTACATCCAAAGAGGTAATCTTTTTGCAACCGTAGAACATACCAAACATGTATTTTACTTTTTGAGTATCGAAGTGAGATACATCCAATGATGTAAGACCTGAGCAATTCAAAAACATATATGCCATGCCTGTCACATTTGAAGTATTTAGGTTTTCAATGCCTTCGATTGTTGACAATTTGCTAAACCCATTAAACCAACTGTAACATGTAATTGGGCGAGCCTGGGCAAAAGTCTTGTCAAACACAACTTTAGTGACATCTGTATTTCTAATAAGCCAGTCTGGGTTTGCAAAGTCATCTGCATTTAGCCAGTACTCACCCTCTTGCAATTTCTTCTTATATCCATATAGGAAGGTGAGTGTACCATCATTATATTTCACCCAAGGACAATCTGGTAAATTTTTGTCTATAAAATATCCACCATCGATAGTTGCATAGGTCTTGTCAACCTTAGTTACATCAAAGTTGATGTCGCCCTTGAGATTTGTACAGCCTGAGAACATGTTTTCACTATCTTTATCGCTTGTCAATCTGTCCAAAACAAATTTATCGCTCGCATAAATCGTAGTTAGATTAGAACAACCGTTAAACATATCTGACATATCCGACACTTTCTGGGTATCGAAGTTTGATAAATCCAATGTCGTGAGTCCAGAGCAAAGGTAGAACATCTGTGCCATGCTTGCCATATTTTGAGTGTTTAAATGGGACACGTCCAGAGAGGTAAGCCCACAGCAACCTGCGAAAATTCCATCTATTACTACTACGTTTTTAGTATCAAAATAGGATATATCCAAAGAGGTAAGCCCAGAGCAAAAACTGAACATATATGACATCCATACTACATTCTGAGTGTCAAAATGAGATACATCCAAAAAAGTGAGCTTTTTACAGCTGTTGAAAATGGAGCTCATATTCGTCACATTCGAAGTATTGAAGTTTGATACATCCAAAGAGGTAAGAACTGAGCAACCATAAAACATATATCCCATGTTTGTCACATTCGAAGTATTTAAGTTTTCAATTCCTTCGATTGTTGTTAACTTGCCAAAATTATAAAACCATTTGTAACATGAAGTAGGACGAACTTGGGCAAACGACTTGTCAAACACAACTTTTGTGACATCTCTCTTTTCATTCCAACTCGGTGAATTATCTTCTTCATTCAGTGGATACTCATCATTCCCTAATGTCTTCTTGTATCCATATTGGAAGCTGAGCGTTCCGTTAGCATACTTTACCCAAGGACGCGTATATTTTTTGTCAAGAAAATATCCGCCATTTATTGTTGCGTAGGTTTTGTCGTACGTGCTTGGGTCATAGGCGATGGCACCCTTGAGATTCCTATCGCCCGAGAATACCTCTTTGCCGCCTTCAACTGTCGTCACACTACTTAAGACGAATTTATCGCTCGCATAAATCGTAGTTAGATTAGAACAACCGTTAAACATATATGAAATATCCGTCACTTTCCGAGTATCGAAGCTTGACAAATCTAATGTGATGAGACTTTTGCAACTGAAGAACATATATCTCATGTTTGTCACATTCGAAGTATTGAAGTTTGACAAATTTAATGTGGTGAGACTTTTGCAACTGGAGAACATTGAACTCATGTTCGTTACATTCGAAGTATTGAAGTTTGATACATCCAAAGAGGAGAGCACTGTACAGCCATAAAACATATTTGACATGTTCGTTACATTCGAAGTATTGAAGTTTTCAATTCCTTCGACTGATGTTAATTCACCAAATTTCCAAAACCATTCATAACATGTAGTTGGGCGAGCCTGGGCAAAAGATTTGTCAAACACGACTTTTGTGACAAATCTTTCGCAGTTTTTGTTGTACCATTCAGGAGTTTTCCAATCTTTATTGAGGTCATATTCATCAGCCCCCAAACTTCCTTTCTCGCCATAATAGAACGTTAGGGTCTTTGCCGACCTATCACATTTTGCCCATGCCTTCTTAGCAGCATAAGCACTCAATTCGCCCCCCAGAGGAAGGCGATAAAGAGGACGAGGAGCGTCCTCCATACAATACTTTTACTTTTCTCCATGATTTATTTTTGTTTATAATTAACCTTAATTCAAGCTATGCATCCACAACTTGTCTACTATTGTAAGCAGTAAGAATAATAGGATTCCCTGCCATACCCACTAAACCGGTTGGACAATCATGGCAGAGTGGGTATGGCAAGGATGCCATACCCTCCTACAGATTGCCGAGGTGCAACTTTCTGCAAAGATAGAAATAAAATTTGATATTGATATGTTGCATTCCTATAGTAGGTGTTGCATTCCTACCCAAAAAGGTGTTGCATTCATAGGAATGCAACACCTTTTTGGGTGTAATATAATAAAATAAGGTGTTATCCCTCCCCATATAGGTAGGCATCAAGGCTGCGGCTTTTACTTCTCCTCCTTAAACAGTTCCTTTATTCCTCCCAAGCTGCCCAGCATATTTGTAGCCTCAAATGGCAGGAATACGGTCTTAGTTTTATCGCCCTCGGCAAGCTGCTGCATCATCTGGATATACTTCTGTGCAAGCAGATAGTTGGCAGGGTTGGTGCTCTTGCCCACAGCCTCTGTTATCTTCTCGATGGCTATAGCTTCAGCTTCTGCCTTGCGTATGCGAGCCTGAGCCTCACCTTCGGCATGCAGAATCTCTTGCTGCTTGGCAGCCTCGGCACGGTTGATTGTAGAAGTCTTCTCACCTTCCGACTTAAGAATCTCTGCCTGCTTCTGTCCTTCACTTGTTAGAATAGTGGCACGCTTGTTACGCTCTGCTTGCATCTGCTTCTCCATAGCCTGAAGCACGCTTGACGGTGGAATAATATCCTGAAGCTCAACACGGTTTACTTTGATACCCCATTTGTTAGTGGCATCGTCGAGCACAGCACGCAGCTTTGTGTTGATTGTGTCGCGCGAGGTAAGAGTCTGGTCAAGCTCCATCTCGCCAATGATGTTACGCAGAGTGGTCTGTGTAAGTTTCTCAATAGCATTAGGCAGATTGTTGATTTCGTAAACAGCCTTGAACGGGTCTACAATCTGGAAGTAGAGCAATGCATTTATCTGCATCTGGATATTATCCTTTGTGATAACATTCTGCTTGTCAAAGTCGTACACCTGTTCGCGCAAGTCAATCGTTGTAGAGTAGGCATAACGTCCGCGATTCATTGTAACGATGGTCTTGGCACGGTCTATAAACGGAATGATGATGTTTATACCTGGACTAAGCGTGGCATAATACTTGCCGAGGCGCTCTACTATCTTTGTCTCACTCTGTGGAATGATAACCACCGCCATCTTAACGAAAACGATGGCAAGCACTACAAGTGCAATAAGAAATACTGACATAATTTCCATAATGATTAAAGTTTAAAGGGTTAACATTTTGTGTTATTCAGATTATGATTTGTACTGACTGTTCTCTGGTTCCACCTTCACAATGATGCTGTCCATGCCTACGATGCGTACCTTTGTGCCTACGGGCAAATCATCTGCCCAGTCGGTTTGCGCCTTCCAGTCGTCGCCATCAAGCTTTACACGGCCATAGCCTCCAGCCTTAACCGTCTCCGACACCTCGCCTATTCTACCTATAATAGCCTGTGCATTGCTAAGGCGTTCGTGGCCTCCACGATGTATCAGCGCCACAAGATGCGGACGCAAAAAGAATATGGACAGCACGCTGAATACGGCAAACACTATTATCTGCACCCACAGAGGCACGGCAAATATCGACACAACCAACGCTACCAATGCACCAATGCCGAAGCATGTGATGTAAAAGTCGCCCGACGACATCTCCATAATGAGGCAGACCATTGCCACTACAGCCCATAGGGTCCACCAATGTTGCATGATATATTCCATCATATTATGTAAGGTTTAAGGTTTATATTTCGATTTTAACTACCTACATCTTCGTCATGTGATAGCCCAACGCCTTCAGCTCCACAGCAATACCCATAAGATACAGCTGATGAAGGGCGGCAACAAAGGCACGATAGGCATTGGCTGTGCCTTCTTCCAGGTGCAAATGGCAAATCTTGCTATATGTGCGCGAAGCCGACTCGGCCACAACATCGTTAACCTTGGCACGTGTCTCGGCGTCAAGACACAACACTTTATCAAGAATATAGTCGTCCATATGGTCAAAGTCGATGCGGTCGCGCAAGTATAGATATAGGTCGGGCACCTTTGAGTAGGTGTCCCATTCCACATCCCAATATTTAGCCACCGCCATACCCAAGAACATTATCCAGCCAAGCGCTACCGACGGATATCCTGTATTATATTCGCGTATTCCATCAGCCACATAACTCTGTCCCAATTGCGGCCATAGTTCTTCAAGGTCGGGTGCTTCAGGCAAACGCTCGTCTACCATATCGGTAGAACGGAGATACATGTAAAGGTCGTCGTGGAACAGCTTCTCAAAATCTGTTGTATTGTTGTTGTTCATCTTTTACTCAAGTTTTATTTTTATTTATACATATTAGCCACCACCACTGGCACCACTTCTGTTTCGTCGGGCCAATGTGGCAGATAAAGCAGCGGATGCTCATTGCCTCCAAGGAAGCTCCAGTCTACACTGCGCAGAAAGTCAAAGTCGGGTCGTCCGAAGTCGAACGATCGTCCATAAAGCAATATAGCTCCACGTTTCTCGTCAATCTTCCACAGACCTC
This sequence comes from Prevotella merdae, assembly GCF_900290275.1. Classification (GTDB taxonomy): domain Bacteria; phylum Bacteroidota; class Bacteroidia; order Bacteroidales; family Bacteroidaceae; genus Prevotella; species Prevotella merdae. Next base: position 371,421 of record NZ_LT985325.1, on the reverse strand, counting down.
CACCATACGGACATCGCTCGCCCTTGTCAAGCAGATATCTGTGCAGATAGACATTGCCAAACTTCAGCACCCCATCCTGGTTTATTATAAATTTCTGATACATTATGTTCTCTATATTGTCTACACGTTATTAATTAATGTGTACAAACAGCAACATTACCGTTTTACTGTTGTAAAGTTACACAAAAAGCACGAAAGAAGAAAGGATTTTTATCAGATGTTGTCAAATAATTTATCTTTCTCTCTATCTAAGCCTCTTAATTTATTAATACGTATTCATTGGCCTACGAACACGTTATCGATCGCCAACGAATATGTTATCATTGGCCTACAAATACGTATTCATTTTTTCACAGTAGCCTCTCAATTGTTAGTCTATGAAAAATGGAGCAAGTATACTAAAACTACTTGCTAAGAAAATAATTGCATCCGATTATTTGTATATATCAAATTATTATTGTAATTTGCGGTGGAAATACAAACATCTAAGATTATGGCACTTAAGTTATATCCATTGGGCATACAGACTTTCGAGCGAATCCGAAAGGAAAACAAGCTCTATATCGACAAGACGGAATATGTTTACCGCTTGACACATACAAGCGGCACATATTTCTTCTTGGGACGTCCACGCCGTTTTGGAAAATCCCTATTTCTAACCACCCTCCAGAGTTACTTTGAAGGCAAGAAAGACTTATTCAATGGTCTTGCCATCGAAAAGCAGGAAAAGGAGTGGACAGAATATCCTGTGCTCCACTTTGATTTGAGCGGAGGCAAACATATGGATAAGGAACAGCTGGAGAGATATCTCGCATTCATTCTGGAAACAGAAGAGAAGAAATGGGGTGTCACACAGCCACAAATTGATGCCAACAATCGTTTGACAGAACTTATTAATACTGCATACGAGAAATCCGGCAGACAGGTCGTCGTGCTTATTGATGAATATGATGCACCCATGCTGGATGTAGCTCATGAACAAGAACTGTTGGATTCCTTGCGCAATATCATGCGCAACTTCTTCAGTCCTTTGAAATATAGCGAAGCAAAACTACGCTTTGTCTTCCTGACGGGCATCACCAAGTTCTCACAAGTCAGCATCTTCAGCGAACTGAACAACATCACCAATATATCCATGAATGATGACTATGCTGGTATCTGCGGAATCACAAAAGAAGAACTCTTGACGCAAATGTCAGCAGACATCGAGGAACTTGCCCAAAGAAGAAACATGACGAAAGAGCAAGTAATCGACAAGTTAAAAGATAATTATGACGGCTATCATTTCACAAGATTCTCACCCGATATCTTCAATCCATATAGCCTGCTGAATTGCTTTGCAGAAAACAAGTTCGGATCCTATTGGTTTACTTCTGGCACTCCAACTTATCTCATCAATATGATGCGCAAGTATCAGGTTGTACCATCAGACGTCATCACACGAGTGGAGGCTGATGCCAGCGAGTTTGATGCACCTACGGAGAATATGCCAACCATCATGCCGCTGCTTTACCAAAGTGGATATATCACCATCAAGGAATATCATGAAGACTACAACTATTACGTTCTTGATGTTCCTAACAAGGAGGTGAAAATGGGACTAACCAAAGCACTGATTCCATCATACGTCACACAGAATACGCTTGCAACAACCAATACAGCCCGTCGTATCGCACAGGCATTGGATAAGCAGAATATGGAGGAAGCCTTAACCTTACTCCAGACATTTCTGGCAACAGTTCCTTACTGCAACAACGCTCATTATGAGGGACATTACCAGCAGATGCTCTTCATCATATTCTCTCTGCTAACAGACTATCAGGTGGACGTTGAAGTTCATACACCCAACGGCAGAGTTGACATCGTATTGCTCACCCATACCGACCTTTTCCTATTAGAGATTAAATTGGACAAGAGTGCACAGTCTGCAATGCAGCAAATCAACCTGAAGAACTATCATAAACGCTTCGCGCTAAGCGGTAAGCCAATAACCAAAGTTGGGATCAACTTCGACAGTACTACTGGAAATATAGAGAGTTGGGTAACAGAAAAAGCATAATTTTCATCGTAAAAACCGCCAAAAAGGTGTCGCATTCGTAGGAAGTAGACATAAGGACTTCGTGGCTTACGAGCCGTTCTCTGCCAAGGCTGCCTCTTATAGCCGCACTATTAATACTGGCACAACCTGGGGAACACTCTGCCTGCCATTCGAGGTATCGCTCGCAACACTTTGAACGCTATGAAAAAGAAAGAATATATAAAGCCTGAAATTGCTGTCTTACAAATGGAGACACAGGCTATACTCGCTGTATCTGAAATAGAGAAGGCTAAGGAAGCTGATTACAGCAACGAGAATATATACAATCTTACAGATGGGAACGGCAACATCTTTATAGACTAAATGTAGGAGGATATGGCATACCTGCCATATCCACTCTGCCATGATTGCCAAGCAGATATAGTGGGTATGGCAAGGATGCCATACCCTCCTACTATATGTAATGAAATTCTGACTGTTACTTTTAAAAAAAAGTAATATATATTACTTGGCCATTTATATTATATTATTTGGCCATTTAATATATATTACTTTGCCATTTATATTATATTACTTTTTTCTGGTGCTTGTCTTCTTCTTTGAATATGTGGTCTTCTTCTTTGTTGTCGTAGTCTTCTTCTTGGATGTTGTAGTTACAGGCTTGTAGTAGGTCAGAGCCTCGGGCAACTCCTGCTTGATGGCAGCAATACGCTTAGCATCTGACGGGTGGTCGCTGAATACATCACTTTGGTTGCTATTGCCTGTCATCTGAGCCATACGCTGCCAGAAACTAACAGCCACATTAGGATCATAGCCAGCCATAGCAGCGAATATAAGACCCATGCGGTCGGCCTCGCTCTCGTTGTCACGCGAATATTTCAGGCTGCGGAACTGCAATCCCTTCTGTGCTATAATCTGTGCGAGCTGTGTTGTGCCCGAGCTAACACCGGCAGCATTAAGCACCTGACCAAGAATCTCCGTACCATACTGGTTCTTTATCTGCTTGCTCATCTGCTCGGCAGAATGCTTGGCAACGGCATGTGCTATCTCGTGTCCAAGCACAATAGCAAGCGATGCCTCGTCTTTTGTTACGGGCAACAAGCCCTCGTAAACCACAATCTTGCCTCCAGGCATACAGAAGGCGTTGACCGACTGGTCTTGAACAAGATTGAACTCCCAGCTATACTCCTTTGTCTCTGCTTGCAAGCCATGCTCGTTGAGATATTTCTCTACAGCTGTGGCAAGACGCTGACCAACACGCTTAACCATAGCGGTATTGGCAGAATTGGTAGAAAGCTTGGCCGACTTCATATAGTCGGAATACTCTTTATTGCTTAGCGAGAGCACCTGCTCGTCGCTTACAAGGATGTTTTGCTTGCGTCCTGTGATGGGCACTGTGCGCGTTGTACCGCACGACATTACGATGGCTGCTACAAGAGCCATCAACATAAATTTAACTTTTCTCATACTATCAGTATATTAAATTGTTGTTATATATGGCTGCAAAAGTAGGCATTTTTTACGTATAATCAACAATTTAATATCAAAAAATATACGCTACAGCTTTATCAGCAGCGAGCCTTTACACTGGCCCCACTCCACTTGCACGGCATACACACCTGCCTGAAGCGTTGCTAAATCTACAGTATAACTGTCGGCTCCTGCTGCAAGACTACGCTTAAGATGCAACCTACCAGCTGTGTCGTATACACGCAACGCCACTGCCGATTGCGTACTGTCGGCAAACTTCAGGCGCATAGTGTTGCCATTGGCAATGGTTATATCTACGCCTTGCAGACGGGTTGTGCTGAGTCCCTTTATAGACGACATGCCAAGCACATCGAGCAATCCGGCATAAGCATCAATGGCACCATAGCCACAATAATTGGGTGTGTCGGTGCCATAATCGCCACATGGTCTACTGGTGCGCTTGATGATACCCATAACATCATCGGGCGACAACAGCGGATTGGCCTGAAGCCACAAGGCTACAATACCGGCTACAGCAGGTGTGGACATTGATGTTCCGCAGTTGGCACTCCAGCCATAGGTGCGTCCATCATAGTCGAAAGTGCTGACAAGCCAACCAAGACGCTCTGGGTTAGCCTTTATATAATAGCTGCTCATGGCAGATATTATGTTTGAGCCAGGTGCCATAACATCCGGTTTTATACGGCCATCAAACGTGGGACCTACAGAAGAAAATCCGCTACGTGCACCATGCTCCCCCCAAGGAGTATATTGTGGCTCGCCCTTGTAGTTAACAAAGTCGGGGCGGTAGCCTGAGGCACCTACACATATAACGTCGGGTGTACTACCCGGCGACAAGATACTATGCGATATGTCTGCATCGTTTAGCGTAGGGTCTATCTGCGAACCGCCAAAACCTCCATATATAAGGAAAGCCTCGGCATTGGCATCATCGCCCACCATCTGCATCGACACAAGCCTGCTGTCCATACCGCTGTCGCTGGTCTGCAACACATCAAACACAAGGTCGGAAGCATTGAAACACGAGCGATAAGCCTGTATCTGCTGCACAAATTGTATACCGTCTACAATAACAGTATCCGAAATCAACGAGTCGGCAGCCGCACAAACATCAGCCGTGCATACGCTGAGCACCAATCGTCCATCAGCCATTGCAGCATGGTTGGAGCGAATGTCTATAGTTGTTGCATCTTCCACATTATATATAATAGTACGCAGTTCTAAAGGCTTGTCGGTCTTTACACTAAAGGCGGTTGTATTATCCCTGGCACCAAGGAAAGTGCCCGATGAATGTCGTCCCGAAGGTTTTGCCATATAGCTGTTGTGCGTACATTCATTGCCTGCCGACGCAACAAGAATCCTACCCGGACCTACAAGCTGGCTTAAAGCCTCGTAATATAATTGGGTGTCGCCACTAAAACTCTGGTGCGAACCCTCGCTGAACGACACCACACAAGGTTTGCCTACCGACTCGGCATAATCGAATAGATACTTAAAACCAAGCACGTCGGTGGCTGTGGTATAGCGGTACATATCTTCGTCAGAGATGAAAGGCTCGTCGCCAGAAACGGCATTGCTTACAAGACACAGCTCGCTCTCGGGTGCCATACCCACATAATGCGACCCTGCACCATTGCCGGCTGCAATGCCAAGAGTATGGGTGCCATGATACATCACCTCGCCATCTCGAGAGTGGGCATATGCACGTATTGCCTCGGGAGTGGTATATTCGGCACCAACATACATATTACTGTTGATGGTATCGGCACTAAGCTGGTCCCATAAACGACTTATGCGCATAGCCGAACCATCGGCATCGAGAAACGTGGGATGGGTAAGGTCGAACCCCACATCCATTATACCCAACACCACACCCTTGCCAGTATATGCCTGGGGCAAACGTGTGCCGGCATATATATCTGTGGCATTGGTGTATAGAGCCATAGAGTCGAGCTGCAGCCTATTGCCTCGTTCTGCCTCAATACGGCTTATGCGTGTGTCGGCAGCAAGACGTGGCAATGCCGACATGGGGATATCAGCCACAAAGATGTTGCCTATCCGTGCTATTGGCACACAACCATTGTCGAATAGAGGTTGGGCTGTGGCATCAGATGTCTTGACAAGGGCGCACACACGGCGTGGATGTGCGGCACGCCCTGGCGCAAGGCGAAAAGCTGCATTATCATAGACAAGCTGTCGCAACGACGACGACAACTTATGGCTATATGCATATTGTCTGGGCACCAAACGCTTTGGCATTGGCTGCGCAAACATGTCAACAGCCAACAGCAATGCAAGCAACAATGCATTGGCTCTAAATGTTCTTAACCGAAGGGCATACGGCTTTATAATCTCTAACATATTTAATTTCTTTAAATTCTACACATGCGAAAGTTGAGCAAGTTATACATATTTGTATCATACAAATGCAAAGTTAGCAAAAAAATCAGTAACTTTGAAATCGCAAAACACGCAACATACACACATTTAACAATAGATGAACGTTAAGGACATAACAGAACTATATAGCTCGCTGCCTGCATCGCAGATAGCAAACACCGTGAACGAGGCTTTAACACATAACAGCTCGCTCGTTGTTACAGCTCCACCAGGTGCCGGTAAGTCGACATTGCTGCCGCTTACACTACTGGCCTCGCTTGGCAACAATGGTGGCAAGGTGCTTATGCTTGAGCCTCGCCGACTGGCAGCACGACAGATAGCCGAACGTATGGCACAAATGTTGGGCGAGCCTGTAGGACAGACTGTAGGATATAGAGTAAGATTTGAGAACAAGGTATCCAAAGATACTCGCATTGAGGTGCTTACTGAGGGCATACTGACACGCATGATTGTGGACGACGCTACACTTGACGGCGTGAGCGTAATTGTATTCGACGAATTTCACGAGCGTAGCATCAACTCCGACCTTGCACTTGCACTTACCCGACAAGCACAAGACATAATACGACCCGACCTTAAGATTGTCATCATGTCGGCCACAATAGATGCCGGATATATCTGCACGGCTCTGCAGGCTCCACTAATAGAGAGCGAGGGCAAGATGTATGATGTAAGGCTAAGCTATGCCGTTACCGATACCGACCCACACGATATGGCTCAGGCAGCAGCCGCTACCGTTATTGAGGCGCACCGCAACCACGAGGGCGACATTCTTGTGTTTCTGCCCGGACAGGGCGATATTGAGCGTTGCATGCAATTGCTTGGCACATCGCTGGCACCCACGCATGTACTGCCTCTCTACGGCAATCTGTCGCCTGAACAGCAACGACACGCCATTGCTCCATCCAATAAGGGCGAGCGAAAGGTGGTACTTGCCACGCCTATTGCCGAAACATCTATAACCATTGAGGGTGTAAGGGTAGTGGTCGACTCTGGATTGTGCCGCCAAATTATGTTCGATACACGTACCGGACTAAGTCATCTTGAAACCACACGCATTAGTATAGATATGGCAACCCAACGTATGGGACGTGCCGGACGTGTGGCAGAGGGTACATGCTACAGACTATGGACCAAGGCTTCGGAACATCTTATGGCAGAACAGCGAACGGCAGAGATTGAATATGCCGACCTTGCTCCTATGGCTCTCGACATAGCAATGTTTGGCGAGAAGAACATAGATGCCCTGCCATGGCTAACACAGCCACCACGTGCCAATATATCAAGTGCCAAAGACTTGCTTGTATCGTTAGGTGCCATCGACACCGATAACAATATTACACCTTTGGGCAAGCGCATTGCCGCCCTACCCTGCCATCCACGTATGGCAAGAATGATTGTATGTGCCGATACAGCCGAACGAAAGGCTCTGGCATGCGATATTGCCGCCTTGCTTGTGGAGAAAGACCCGCTTGCCGATAATGCCGACACCGACATGACATTGCGACTGTCGTTGCTGCGAAGGGCAAGAGGAAAGAAGCAAATAGGCAGATGGCAACGCATTGCAAAGATAGCTGCCGAATACCGGAATATGGCGCATACAACCGAAGACAATACCGACCCTGTGCCAACGGAGGTAGGATTGCTTGTGGCTTATGCTTATCCCGAGCGCATTGCTATGGCTAACGACAACATTGGAGGATACCGATTGGCGGGTGGCGGAAACATACAACTCGACTCTGCCGACTCGCTTTCGGCACATACGTGGATTGCTGTGGCGTCGCTGTACAGTCAGCCTGGCAAGACGGGAAGGGTGTTTCTTGCGGCTCCGCTTAATACCAACGAGCTGGACGATAATGCCATAAGCCAACGCGACAACGTATCGTGGGACGCAAAACAAGGCTGTCTGACGATGAGGAAGGAAAGAAGGATTGGCAAACTGGTTGTAGACAGCAAACCCATACATAACGCCGACAAGAACTTGCTTATTAATATAATGTGTGAGGCAATGGCAAAGAACGGACTGAGTATGATGGATTGGAGCAACGACAATGTTCAACGACTACAGCGCCGTGTGGCACAAGTGGCGGCATGGCACCCCGAACTGGAGTTGCCCGATATTTCGACCGAACACATGCTTAGCACAGCTATAGAATGGTTGCCTATATATCTTGATGACGGCAGTCGCGTGCGCAGCACAACGGCAGAACTGCATAAACTGAATCTTGCCGAGATATTATGGAACACTATTGCATACGACAAGCAACTGGAGATTGACCGACTGGCTCCTACACACATACAAGTGCCTACGGGGTCGCACATACGCATAGACTACAGACAAGGAGCCGAGGCACCTGTGCTTAGCGTCCGACTGCAAGAATGTTTCGGTATGGAACAGACACCTTGCGTAAACGACGGAAAGCAACCTATACTTATGGAACTGCTATCGCCAGGATTTAAGCCAGTACAGCTTACTCAAGACCTTGCCAACTTTTGGCGCGACACCTACTTTGAGGTGCGTAAGGAACTGCGCAGACGTTATCCCAAGCACTATTGGCCTGAGAATCCGTTGGAGGCAGAGGCTGTGAGAGGCGTGAAGAGAAAACAATAAAAAACAACAGGAACAAATCAATAAAAAAATAACATCAAGTATGAAGAGTTTACTTATTAAGGACACTACAGTAGACGAGCGCATGGACATCGTAAAGGAAGCGCTCAAGGGTTTTGGCGACGGCGAATGCGAAGGCATCGACATGGACGACATGTACGACGACTATATCTTTGGACGCAAAGAACTTGCCGAGATACACATGGAGTTTAGCCAAAGATATGGCGGGAGCGTTAAAGAGGAGGTTAGAAGGTAAGAAGGTAAGGAGTTAAGAAGTTGAGGGTGTGTCAAAAGTCGCAAGTGGTACGCCCCGAAGGGGCAAAAGCTCCTAGCCCAGGGCAGCGCCCTGGGTGTAATGTATCCCAAAGCAAAGCGCCCTGTAAGGGCAAAAGCGTTCATTATCAACGCTTTTGCCCTTACAGGGCGTATTATTTATAATATCCGTTTACCCAGGGCGTTGCCCTGGGCTAGGCGAAATTTGGGCTTTCAGCCCGCATTGTTTGAGTTTTGACACACCCTTATCTCCTTACTTAACAACCGTCTTCTTGCCGTCAACAATATACAAGCCTGCTGCAGGCTTGCCGTTGACACGCACACCACCAAGGGTGTATACCTTGTGGTTCTTAGTCTCATTAGCTGAGATAGAGCCTATACCTGTTGAAGTGTTGTCGAAGTGGATTGTGTATACTGTCTTACTGTCGGCATTAACGCTAATGTCGTTGCCTTCAACAGTAATCTTAAGCACGTTGTTCTCAAGGTCGACTGATGTAGAGGCGTTAGCGCCCTTACCCTTAACCTTGTATGCTATCTTGTTGCTGTCATCAGCAAGGTTGCCCTTAACAGTATACTCGGTCTTGTCGGCATTAAATCCCTCTACAGCCTTACCGTCGAATGTAAGCTCTGACAGAGCGTGCCAGTAGATAAGCTTAACGTTGTCAAGGTCGAGCTGGTCGTCCTTTGAAGCACCAGGTATAGGATTTGTTGTAGCCGAAGCAAGCATATACTGCTTAGCAGAAGGCTCGCCAACATAGTTGAACTCACCAGTAAACTTAGTCCACTTGGCTGTCTCAGGAATAAGAACACTTGCCGATGCAATCTTCGAACCAACCTGTGCCTCAAGCTCTGGGTCGTGATAAGGAGCATTATCGTGAAGGATAAGCTGCATACGTCCCTGGAGTTTAATCTCTGTACCGTTAGCCTTCTCCTCATCTGTCAGGTCGCGTGCAGTACCCGGTGTAAAGCGAGCGTAAACCTCAAATGCGTCAGGTGTACCAGCGAATGGAAGGTTGCCACTTACATTGGTACGGTCGGTATAGTTGTAGTTGGCAGCATCTTTAGGGTCTGCAGATCCCATGCTTATTGTACCAGTAGTGAGGTTGCCGTTGGCATTAACACCAATTATATTGGCAGAGCGCAAACGCACAGCCTTACCCTCAAAACCATCTTCAATCATATTTGGTTTTGGTGACATAGGACCAGCAAAAGAAGCCAACGCACCTGTTGCCGACTCGAATGAATTCCAGCCCTCATTCAGCTTGCCTTCTGCTGTCCAAGCCTCGAAGTTAGAGTTAGGTATCTGATAAACAGCATCGTTCTCCTTGCCCTCGAATGTAACTGTGTATACAGTTGGTGTGGTACCCTCTTCGCTTACAGTGATTGTGAGAGTTTTGCCTTCAAAGCTCTTCTCTACTGTAGCATATTCTGAAGAAGCTTTATACGTTACCTCTGCATTATCATTGTACTTGCCTGTAACGTTAATCTCGTTAGCCAAACCATACACACCGCCAAACTCATGACCATCGATAGAGAGCGATGTCAATGTTGGCGACGGCTTTACATACTGTATTGTGTATGTGCTTATAGCCTCAGGATTGGTCTCGGCATCATAGTCCTCAGCCTTAACGGTGATGACATACTGGGCTGTCTTAGCATCATACTTAGCCTCGACCTTGGCACCAGCACCCTTCTTTGTATGTTTTGGTGTATACCAATCGTTAAAAGTAGAGTTTACATTATATGTATATACATTAGGGTCGAACTCAAGTGCAGCATCATTGCCCTCATTGTCAAAAGCCTTAAGCGACTTTAAGCCATGCCAGTAGATGAGCTTAACGTTGTCGATAGAGAGCGAGTTGTTCTTTACAATATACTTGCGGTCGCCAAAGTAGTTGGTTGCCGAGAATATCACATTGATTTTTTCGACCTTGGCATCAACATTGTTACCATAGTCGAAGTCGATAGTCTTAGATACCCACTCATACTCGTTCTTGTCTTCCTCACCATCTGCCAACGGCTTCTTTGTGTTGCCGGTAATGGCATAGTTGATCTTTGCTACACAGGTTGCACCCTCTGTGCTTGTAACATCTCCACCAAGAACTGCATTGGTCTTCGGCATACCGAGAACATTGCGGTCGCGGTCTACCATATCAACCTTTTTGGCAGTGCCAACAATAGATGTATTTCCAGGCACGTCTTTCTGTGTCCAAGTGCCATTCCAAAGATAAGCTACAACTGTGGCATCTTCTGGGCCATTAGAGTTATCGCGCTTATAATCGAAACTTAGAGCATCAGGATGATATGTAAACTTCTTACCTCCCCAAGTACCACCATCGGCATTAGTAGGCATAAAATTCTTAACCTCTGCAGTAGCCCAAGGAGTACCTAATGAAATATAAGCAGGCACAGCCTGTCCTGCAGCATTTATATTTGTTAGTTTAACAGCCTTTCCTCCATTGTTGCCCTCAATTTCACTACCAACCGTTGCCGTTATTCCTTTACTAATATACACATTAGAAATAGCCCACCCTTCTGGGGTAGTGCCTACAGCATTAGTATTGCCCTTGCTAGTCCAAGGAACGCATTTGCCCCACTCAGCATCAAAACTACCATTAATTTGCTGTGCATTAACAGAAAGCGCAGCACCACTCAAAAGAAGTAGAGTGTAAAACTTGTTCATAATTTATTTTTTAAGTATAATAAAACGATGCAAAGGTAATAAAAAACAATGTAAGGAAACCCATAATATATTGTAAAGTTTTCTTAATTAGCGACCTTTTGAATACTAATTGTCGCAAAATGACTAACACAGACACCCAAAACTCTAATTAGATTCTAACATACTTCTAATGATTTTCTAAAATACCTACTATTGGGTATTAAAGAAAAATGTTGTAATTTTGCAGACGAAAATGAGAGTTATATAGTAATACAAGAATCGCATTATCAAACAAACAGATATGTATAGGATAATAATAATAGTATTGGTTTGCCTGAATGCTTATGTCGTGCAAGCCCAGAACTTTAGCGGAGAGTATACTACGGAATGGCAGTGGAATTTTAACAACAAAACCAATTGGCTAAATCAACTTAGACTGAACCTCAGCATACCAGTAGGCAAAGGCAACGACTCGTTTGAGGCTGCCACACTGCATGTGGCAAAGACCAACGAGACTATTATTGACGATTGGCAGGGTTTCTCAAATATAGAGGCCGATGATATGTTTGCAGCTATTGCCGTTTTGGGATATATGCACGAATGGAAATCGGGACATCTGTTTGTTGGTGTAAGAAATGTGAACGAGGATTTCTTCACGTCTGACGTAACGTCTCTATTTGCCAATGGCTCAGGTGGAATATTCCCTACAATATCGGCAAGCTATCCAATAGCCAACTATCCCTTATCGGGGCTGACAATTTATTTTGATGTTACAAAAGGCGGTTGGACATTCCGTAACAGTATATACAACGGTGTAGGCTATAACGGATGGAAGCACAACAACAATCCATTTATAATAAAACCTAAAAGAGACGGCATCTTCAATATGTCGCAACTGGAATACCAGTACCCAAAAGGACACTACTTTGCCGGTGCTGCCCTTCACACACGCCACTTTAAAATTGATGACGAAGGCGAAATGGCAACATCTGACGATGCCACAAACAACACCACTTGCGCATGGTGGATATATGGCGAACAAACAATATGGTCGGTTGACGATAAAAACATATCGGCTATGCTGCAATATTCGGAGAATACAAACCACAGCAACGGCTGCTACAGGTTTGCCGAAGCTGGATGCGCTTATAAAGACAGTAAAAACGAGTGTGGCATATCGGCTCAATATGCCCGCTTCAATCAAGGCACCGAATGCTCTTTAGAGCTGACGTGGAAAAGACAACTGACAGAATCAATCGCACTGCAACCCTACTTTCAATATATAAATAACAAAAATGGCGACTTCACCGTTCTAAGCACACGACTTTACTATAGTTTTTAATAATTTGTATACATTTTTGCATAATTATGCATACAAGCACACCAACAAGTCATAAAAACCTATAAATTCTTGGACAAATGGATATTTATACTTAACTTTGCACAGTTAAAACGAATCAATAACATTAAATTCAGGAATTTATAAGTTTTTACCCATGCATAGAATGCAAATTATACTAGGGGCTTTTGCGGCCTCACTTATCGGTAGCTCTTGCCAGGCAACAACATTAGAAATGATACCCGAGATGGGAATCTTTAAGAAAAAAAAGAAGGTAGAGCAGAAAACCGATTCGGATTATAAGAAACTTGTTGGCAGCGATTCTGTCAATGTCAAAGGTGTAATGAATGTTGTAAAAAAGGACCAGGACTTTTATCTTGAAATGCCAACAAAGCTTATGGGCAGAGTCTTTTTGGTATCTAACAAGCTACAACGTGTTCCTCATGAGCTGAACGAGGCTGGTGTTAACCGTGGTATCAACTACGAGAACCAGTGCATACGCTTTGAATGGGACAAGAAGAAGAAAACTGTTTTTGTGCGTCAACAGCGTGCCACTCCTGAAGTGAATGCCAATGACGCTATGGCTGCATCGGTGGAGAACAATTACATCGACCCATTAATAGCGAGCCTTAAGGTAGAGGCTGTCGCTAAAGATTCGTCTACTGTTATTTTTAAGGTAAACGACCTCTTTAACGGCAAGAAGACTTACTTTAACGACGTATTCAACCTTATCAATCTCGGCACTTCTGCCGACTCGGATCTCTCACAGATTATCGATATCAAGGCTTTCAGCAACAACGTTACAGCTACATCAGAGCTTACAACAGTTGTACACGAAGGAAAAAGCAAAACCAATATCACCATTGAGGTGAGCAGCTCGTTGGTGCTTTTGCCCGAACAGCCTATGGTGGCTCGTAAGGAAAACCAGCGTGTAGGCTACTTCACAACAACTCGATTGCAGTATGGCGACCATCAGCAAGAAGTTACAAGCAACAATTATATCACACGTTGGCGCTTGGAGCCTAAGGACGAACAGGCTTATATGCGCGGCGAACTGGTAGAACCAAAGAAGCCTATAGTATTCTATATAGACCAGGCTGTACCCGAATTCCTACGTCCTTATATTAAAAGAGGTATGACCGATTGGAACGTTGCCTTCGAGAAAGCAGGTTTCAAGAATGCCGTTCAGGTGTTCGACCTTACCGACAGTATTGCTGCAGAGGGCGACGACATGAAGTATTCGGTTTTGACATACGATGCATCTGAAAAGGCAAACGCTATGGGGCCATCGGTTATCGACCCTCGTACTGGCGAGATTCTTGAGGCAGACATCATCTGGTGGCATAACGTTAAGTCGCTATTGCGCGAATGGATTATGGTACAGACTGGCGCATACAACAAGGATGCACGTCAGTATAAATTGCCAGAAACATTGATTGGCGACGCAGCTCGCTTTGTTGCTTGCCACGAGGTAGGCCATTCTCTTGGATTGCGCCATAATATGATTGCATCTAATGCCTACCCTACCGACTCGCTACGCTCAAGAGAGTTTACCGATCGTGTTGGCGGCACTGCTGCTTCTATTATGGACTATGCCCGCTTCAACTATATAGCACAGCCTGGAGACAACATTCGTATGATTTCGCCACAAATCGGTCCATACGACTTGATGGCTATAGAATGGGGTTACCGTTGGTTCCCAGAGGAGAAGGATGCAACAGCCAAGCTTAACGACTTCTTAAAGAAGCACACAAGCAAGGAATATCGTTATAGCGAGACACAGAGTCAGCGCACTGCCATAGACCCACGTTCTTTGAGCGAGGACCTTGGCGATGACGCTATGAAGTCGGCTCACTATGGTATAGAGAACCTAAAGCGTGTGATGCCTAACATCATCGAATGGACACGCACCGGCGAATCTGGTCAGACATACGACGAGGCCTCTAAGCTATATCAGGGTGTTATATTCCAGTGGAGCCTTTACCTATACCATGTACTTGCCAATGTGGGTGGTATGTATATCGACAACACTACTGTTGACGACGGCAAACCTACCTTCACATTTGTAGAGAAGGACAAGCAAAAACGTGCTGTACAGTTCCTTATCGACGAGGTATTTACATGTCCTAAGTGGCTCTTCAGAAGCGAGCTCAACAAATACACATTCATCAACAAGAACACTCCGATTGGTGTACAGGAACAGTCGCCCGACTATGCCTTGCAAAATCAGCAGAGCTATATGCTTTGGGATATGCTCGACAACAGTCGCATTATGCGCATGTTTGCTAACGAGCAAGTTAATGGCAAGGAGGCTTTCAGTGCTGTAGACATGATGAATATGCTGCACAAGCACTTCTTTGGCAATACCATTGCCGGCAAGACTCTAAGCATAGACGAGCGTCAGCTTCAGAAGAACTTTGTGGATGCGCTTATCACAGCAGCTGCACAGATGGAGGGAGTGAAGATTAACAAGCGTATATTCAATTCGCCTGCCATTATCGACTCGCCTGAATTTAACATGCCATGCCATAGCCTCAGCTCTGCATCACGCACTATAGACATGGGTGGCACACAGACTGCACGTGTGAGTGATGCAATAAGCATTAAACGTGGCGAATTGATTAGAATTCTCGGTTTGCTTAAGTCGAAGCGCCACTCTGGCGATACAGCCACACAGTTCCACTACGAGGACGTAATAATGCGTATACAAACTGCATTGGGACAAGAGATTAAGTAAAAATAGTAAGGATAACAAAAAAGAAAGAGAAAAATGAGAATGAGAACATTCATGCTATTGCTCATGGTTTTCACCATGAACATGCTCTCGGCACAAGAGCGCACTATCACGGGCATCGTGGTAGATGGCACTATGGGCGACGATCCATTGCCAGGCGCTACTATATCTGTGTTGAGCGGACCAAACAAGAAAGTTTCGCATGGAACGGTTACCGACTATGATGGTAAGTTTACGCTTAAAATCGATGCCAAGGACAATTTGTTCTCTGTAAGATTCATGGGCTTTGAGACACAAGACGTGAAAATAGTTGCAGGAAAGAACGACTATAGAGTTGTGCTCAACACTGACGACAAGCTTATTGGCGAGGTGGTTGTTACTGGTTATCAGGAACTCGACCGCCGTAAGCTTACTTCGGCTGTGACTACTCTTAAGATTAACGAGGAGAAGATTGGCGCTGTAAACAATATCGACCAAGCTTTGGCAGGACAGATTGCAGGTCTTTCGTCTATTACATCTACTGGCGCTCCTGGTGCACCGGTTAAGATTCGTATACGTGGTACTGCCTCGCTCAACGGTACTCAGGAACCTTTGTGGGTACTCGATGGTATTCCTATGGAAGGTACAGATATTCCAAATATGGAGGATTTGAAGGATATCGACAACATATACCAGACTTCTATAGCTGGACTTAATCCTTCAGACATCGACAATATCACAGTACTTAAGGATGCTGCCGCTACTGCTATCTATGGTGCAAGAGCTGCCAATGGCGTTATCGTTATCACTACCAAGAAGGGACGTGCCGGCAAACCGCTTATCAATTTCTCTGGCAAACTGACATATATGCCTAAGACAGATATCGACCGCCTTAACCTGCTGAACAGCAAGGAGAAGGTTGACTTGGAGCTTAGTCTTTTGGCTTCTGATTACACCTATCGCCAGAACAAGGGTGGTGTTGCAAGCATTCTAAACTCTCTTGGCGAGACCAATGCATATAAGACCGGCGGATGGGATGCGCTGAGCGAGACGGCACGCAACCAAATAAACCAGTTGCGCAACACTAACACCGATTGGAACGATATTCTCTTCCGCAATGCGCTCACACAGGAGTATAATATGAGTATTTCGGGTGGTGGCGACAAGAGCGACTACTATACATCTGTGGGCTATAACGACGAGCAAGGTACCGTAAAGGGTGTGGGCAATACCCGTTATAACATCACTCTTAAAACAAATTATCAAGTTAACAAGATGCTTAAAGTAGGTGCTTCGGTTTATGCCAACGAGCGTAAGCAGAACACATATCTTACCGACAGCAACGGATTCACCAATCCTGTATACTACTCGCGTCTGGCTAACCCCTACTTCACTCCATTCGACGAGAACGGCAACTATAACTATGATACCAATGTGCAGGGTAAGGAAGACTCATCACTTAACTTTAACATCTTTGAGGAACGACTCAATGCCAACAGCAAGCGTCGCGACCGTTCAATGATGGCTATACTTAATGCCGAGCTTAGACTTACCGACTATCTCAAGCTTACATCACAGTTTGGATTACAGGAGGATTCTTACTCGCTTAGCAAGTATGCCAACGAGAACACATACGCTATGCGCAAGGAGATACTATTCACCGAATATATTGGTGCAGATGGCGTTAAGAAGAGTTTCTTGCCTGATGGTGGTATGCACAAGACTACTGAATACCACAACCGTCAATGGACATGGAAGGCAATGGCTGAGTTTGTCAAGACATTCAACCGCATACACGATGTCAACTTTATGCTTGGTACCGAGGTGCGTCATGCCAAGTCTAACTCTATCTATAGTGTAGCTTACGGCTACGACTCGCGCACTCTTACAACACAACCTGTTATATTCCCAAGCCAAACATGGGCTGATGCCTATCCTCTGCATATAGAAACAGAATCGGAAAATGCCTACGTGTCTTGGTATGCCACTGGTTCTTATTCTCTCTTCAACCGCTATACATTTGGTGGTAGTGTACGTTTTGACGGATCTGACGTCTTTGGCGTTGCCAAGAAGTATCGTTACTTGCCACTCTACTCTGTCAGCGGTCTTTGGAGAGCAAAGGAGGAAAAATGGCTTAAGTCGGTTAAGTGGCTCGACAACCTTTGCTTACGTGCATCATACGGTTTGCAGGGCAACATCGACAAGAACACTTCACCTTATCTTATAGGTATTCTTAAGAAAGGCACTATCCTGCCTGGCACTACAGAGGATATCATCAACAGCGAGACAGCTCCTAACCCAAACCTTAAATGGGAGAAGACAGAGAACGTGAACGCTGGAGTCGACTTGGCTTTGTTAAACAATGCCATCACCCTGTCGGTAGACTACTACTATCGTCATAGTACAGACCTTATAGGCTTGAAGATGCTGCCTCTTGAGAGTGGATTCTCGTCTACTACCATCAACTGGGCAAGTATGAACAACAAGGGTGTAGAGATTGCTCTTGGTACACGTAATATCAAGACAAAGGACTTTACATGGACAACCAACTTGAACATTGGCTACAACGAGAACAAGGTTATTCAGGAGACTGTAGCACAGAACGCCACTTACCCTGGACGTGAAGGCTATCCCGTAGGTGCTCTATTTGCATATAAGACAGCTGGCCTCGATGCAGACGGCTATCCTCTATTCGTAACTAAGGATGGCAATAAGGTTTCTGCTACTGAGTTCCTTAAGCTTAACAATCATGGAGCAAGTACTCTTACAGCTGAAGAACAACGCAACCTGTATACATATATGGGTAGCACTGACCCTAAGTGGACTGGTGGTTTCATCAATACATTCGACTACAAGAACTGGCAGTTGGGCATCAACTTCATATTCAACCTCGGTATGAAGGTTAGAGTGCAGCCAAGCTATTCGCCTGCAAGCTACGACCGTGGATTGAATGTAAACCGCGATATACTTAATCGTTGGACTGCAGACAATACACAGGGCAAGTTCAGCAAACTGATGATAAGCACAGAGCGTCCACGCGAGTTTGTACAATACAACGAGTACAACCTCTACAGTATGCTCGACACATGGGTTAAGAGTTGCAACTACGCACGTCTGCAGAGCCTGCGTCTTGGCTACAAGCTTCCAACTCAGTGGATAAACCACATTGGCTTAAAGAGTGCTTCACTCTCGTTCGAAGCTCGCAACCTCTTTGTAATAGCAAGCAACTACGACAACTATCTCGACCCAGAGACAATGGGCAACCCATACGCTCAGCCTATACCTAAGAGCTTTATCTTTGGTGTAAACGTAAACTTCTAAAAAGGAAACGTGAGTTTGGAAAAGAAAGGGATATATAATTCTAAAAGATTGAACACAATGAAAAGAAAATATCTGATGGGCATCGCCATGCTCTTGGCTGCGTTGACACTTACCAGTTGCAACGACTTTCTCGACATCACCCCTACCGGAAAGGTTATAGCCAAGACAGGCAAGGAATATAGAGCCTTGCTAACATACGAATACAAGAACTTCCCTGAAGACCGTGGACTGTCTACATTGCGCAGCGACGAGATGACACTGAGCAAGGATGCAACATCATCAGAGGATTACGACTCATACTTTGACATATGGGCATGGAACGACCTCAAGCAACAAAGCACTACGGTGTCGTTTGGATGGCGTCGATACTATCACGCTATATATATAGCCAACTATATCATCGAGCATCAGACAAATATTACTGAGGCCACAAGCGACGAGATCAACCAGTTGGTGGGCGAGGCTTATATGATGAGAGCCTATTGCCACTTCCTTTTGGCTAACCTCTATGCCGAGCCTTATACACACTGCAATCCTGCTACAACACGTGGCATTCCTCTCTCTATGGTGGCTGATGTCAATGCTGTGCTGTCATGCAACAGTCTTGAGCAGGTATACCAGCAGGTGATAGACGACATAAACAATGCCAAGAAGTACCTTACTGTGGACACTTGGGACGAGGGCTTTACCTATCGATTTAATAAGATTTCGGCCGACGCACTATTGGCAAGAGTTTATCTATACAAGGGCGACTGGCAGAATGCATTGGCAGAAGCCAAGACAGTAATAGAGAAACATGGCACCTTGGAAGACCTTAATACATCTAAGGTTCTGCCTAACTACTACAAGTCGGTTGAGAGCATCGTTGCATTGGAGCAGGTTATGACCTCTGGATATATCAAGATTGGCGAACCCAACAAGGCGCTTATTGATACCTATCGCACTGGCGACAAGCGCAAGTCTCTATACTATAAGGCTATTACTGCCAGCGCATACAGCCTTACCAAGTATGGCGATAAGGGAAATGATGGATATCGTTGCAGCTTCCGTTCTGCCGAGGCTTACCTCATAGCTGCTGAGGCTGCTGCTAATCTGGCTGCTGATAACGCTGACGCTACAGACAATAACCTTAACGATGCACGCACATATCTCAAGGATCTTATGGTTAAGAGATATGCATCTGCCAAGTATAAAACATATGCCAAAGAACTTGACAATATGCAGAAGGCCGACTTGCTTAAGGCTATATACAACGAACGCACAGCAGAACTTGCTTTTGAGGGACATCGTTGGTTTGATCTTCGTCGCACCACTCGCCCTGCACTTAGCAAGAGCTATAAGGAAAAAAAGGGTGACGAAGAAATCGTACACAACTTTGAACTCAACGAGAACGACTCGCGTTATACACTCCGATTCCCGACCGAAGCTGTAGAGGCTAACCCCAATATCGAGAAGTGGAATAAATAACCGGAATAATCAGTACTCCAGTGCTTGACTTAAATTGGAGGGTGTATCAAAACTCAAACAATGCGGGCTGAAAGCCCAAATTGCTCCTGGCCCAGGGCAGCGCCGGGTAAACGGATATTATAATAATACGCCATGTAAGGGCAAAAGCATTCATTATCAACGCTTCTGCCCCTTCGGGGCGTACCACTTGAAACTTTTGACACACCCTCCATATATATAATAAGGTATAATATACATATATAATAAGGTATACAAACTAAAAAATTTTTAGCATATGAAGAAATTTACTTTTTCTGTTATGTTGGCATTGGCTACGATAGTTGCCAATGCAGAAGAGAATGCAGCTCCTACATGGACAGCCAACCTTGCTACAACAGAGCAGGTAGCCGACATGCAGCGTGGCTCAGCCATGACTATAGACAATGAGGGCAATGCCATTGTTACTGGTACTTATACTAAGGATATTGAGTTTGCAAGCAGCTATCTTGAGCCTATCGCAACAAGTGCTTTCATTGCTAAGTACGACAAGGCAGGAAACAAGAAGTGGGCTGCCGGATTGAAGGGTGCTGCCACCATTACAGCTGTCACCAACGATACTGAAGGCAATGTATATGCTGCAGGCGTGTTCGCCGATAAGGTTGAGATTCTCAACGGCAATGGCGACTCTAAGGAGATTATCAATGGTATGGATGGTAAGACTGCTCAGGTTTCTGCCTTCATCGTTAAGTACAACAAGGAAGGTGAGTATGTGGCTTCAAAGGTTGTAATTCCAGAACAGGCTCGTAATGACGAGGGATACGGCGATCCAAACCCTAACTTCATCCCTTCTAAACTAATAGCATCAAACGGAAAGGTTTATCTTGCCGCTTCTTTCCAAGGCAACGTCAATATTAACAACCTTGCTTTGGTTGGTCAGTACGGAAGTTTGTTTGGCATTTACACATGGGATGTTCCTACTTTAGCTATCGTTTCATTGTCAGCCAACTTTGACAATGCCGAGCTTGTAGCACAATTGGCTGCAACAGATATGGAGACAGAAGTGGGTTACGGAGCTGATGAAGCCAATTTCACAACTGATGGCTCTAAGGTATATGCTGCCTTCGTGGCTTATGGCAACGATCTCACTTTGAAGTCGGCTAACGATTCTAAGCAGATTACCGACTTGCTTAATAGTGTTACAGGCGAGGAGACCAAATACGAGCACGCCTATATCTTTG
The DNA here is from genome assembly GCF_900290275.1 of Prevotella merdae. Lineage (GTDB taxonomy): Bacteria > Bacteroidota > Bacteroidia > Bacteroidales > Bacteroidaceae > Prevotella > Prevotella merdae. The sequence continues at coordinate 349,892 of NZ_LT985325.1, read as the reverse complement.
CTACTATCGAGAATGGCAACATCACAGCAACAAAGACATACCACTCTAAGATTGACAACAATCTGCGCGATGCCAAGTTCAATACTATTGACCAGATGACTTTATACAATGGCAATATCTACTTGGCTGGTACATTCAATGAGACTTTCCCGTTTGATAATACCAAGGCATACGTTGGTGGTTGCGATACTTATATTGCAAGTATTAAGGCAACCGACTTGTCTAAGAACTGGGCACTTACAAGTGGTTACGATGAGGGTGATGTAAACAAGAAGGCTGAGGTTGTAACTGGCATGGCTGTCTTTAATGGTGATGTGCAGCTTACTGGTTGGGCAGAACAAACAAGCGGACATGTTGTAGAAACTCCTCTCAACTTCTATATCGATATCGAAACTGTTCCTTCTGAGATGAAGGTTGAGGCTGGTACCGATGCTATCTTTGCCACCTCTGTAGCACACAACGATATTTATACTATCACTCAAAGTGACAACAAGGCTGACGAGAATCCTACAGAAGGCGTATATACATACAACTTCTACAAAGATGGAGAGGATACTGGTGTTAAGCAGCTCACTGCAAACGGCAACACTATTAGCTGGAACAACAACACCGTTACCCTCGCTAAGGCTGCCGATATCTACCTCTACACCGCAAGCGGCATGCTTGTAAAGAAGGCTAACAATGCATCTTCTATGTCGCTCGCTAATGTAGCAGCTGGCATCTATATGGTTAAGGCTGGCAATCAGACCATCAAGATTGTTAAGTAATCATTTCGCTCTGCCTATAATTCATAGGCGACATTCCCACTTGTTTCTTAAAGAATGTGCCGAAGGCTGATGCATTGGGAAAATTTAGATAATCGGCTATCTCCTTAATACTCTTATCTGTAGTAGAGATTAAGGAGATGGCCTTTTTTGTTATCGACTTGAACACAAGTTGCTGAACGCTGTTGCCCGACACCGACTTAACAAGCGAGGTCAAGTATTTTGGCGACAGGCACAACCTGTCGGCATAAAACCTCACCCCCCTCTCCTTTATATAATATTGGTCTATCAACTGCATCAGCTGCATATATGTCTCAAGTTTTCTACTTGGCGCATTATCCCCTTCCTTCGACATTTCATGGAATATGCTGCAAAGCCTATACGTAAGCGATAGCAATAGCAGTCTACGTTCGTTAGCGGCAAAGACATTACTGTATCGGTTGCCCACAGCCAATAGTTCTGAGTATTTTGTCAACTCATCCTCATGTCCTGTGTGCATCACCCAGCACGCCCTTGGATTAAGCATCTCTATGAATCGCATCCCGACAACGGTACTGCCAAGGATGTCGCGTATAGAATCTACGCGATAAAGAATAATAACCACAGAGCTGTCGGCACTGTGATCAATAACCGAAAAGTAAACATTGTGCGATATAAAAACAGTCTCGCCTTTGTTTACCACATATTCCACGTCCTCACAACTAAACTTAAACCTACCCGATGTGCACACTATAATGCCCACATCAGCAACGCGGAAGTTGTCAAAAAATATTTTCGGAAAAGACTGTATATTACCACACGAACAGCAGATGTCCTCATTGTTGGCCATCTGCTGTTCGAGTATATCTATGTCGTTATTGCTATTCTTCATTACTTTAGCCGTTTGTACGCGACAAATTTAGCAAAAATATATGGAATAACAAAAAATAAAAAAAACATACCGCCCCACCATATTGGAGGAGCGGTTGTAGTTGGGGCTTATTAATATTCTATATACCCTTCCCTCGTATCCTTAGATATGTCCCTCTTAGGCCAAGGCACTACAAGCATCAAGCCTGCAAGTATAAGGCATGCATATATTGTCCAACCCGACATCTCCTTTATAGCCGACAACGTTGCCTGTACCTGTACCTTGCCCTTAGCCGACATTGCAGCCATGTTCTGCGCTTCTGTCTCGCTCTTGCCTTGATACTGCATGCCACGGGCTGTCTGATCATAAGTCATGGCTGTCTCTATATTTGTACGGTCATAATCGTGGGCATATCGTGTTATATAATACTGCTGACGATATTGGAACACCGTCTGATACAATGCCGAACCAATGCCTGGTGCTATCACCATACGTACTGTTAGCATTATGCACACCCATGTAGACAGCAACTTGTACGGCATACGCTGGTTGGCATAAACAGCTATAAGCGAATATAGCAGCATCATTCCCGTTGCACGTATTACTACAGGCCACTTCATACGCTCCAACATTCCGGCTGTCTGCACCTCAAAGTACATAAACAGCGAGGCTGCTGCAATCAGTATAAAGCCAAGGGCAAAGAACCACTTAAAGTGAACTCCCTTATTGTTAAGGATGAGTATAGTTACCAATCCTATGAAGTAGCCCAGCAATACCCAATTGCCAAGAGCTGCCACCTGAATCTGGTCTGTCTTCATGCCCACACCAACAAATATGTTTACAAGCATCGAACTCGAGTTGCATATCATCAGTCCGATGAATAACAGTATACCTCCCTTAATGCTGCGCGACTTAAATACCTTAAGCATAAAGTATGGCGAACGGCGTGTCTTCTCCAGATATATAAATAATAAGGTGGAAACCACGCATATCACAGTAGCCCAACATATCAATGGAGAACTGTACCAGTCGTACACCTTGCCATATACAGCAACATATACAAACGAACAGCACATCAGACAGAACACTACCACATTGCCAAACTTAGAGAACGACAGTGGCGCACGCTTGGTAGGATACGGATTATAAGGCATGCAAACCAATGTTATCAGCAGCGCCACAAGTATGGCACCCAACATTGCATAGTACACCATCTGCCAATGATAGTTGTATGCAAACCATGCTGTTATCCACGTACCTATCTGTCCCAGCAACATAAAGAAGAAGTAGATAATAGGCTGACTCGCCTTCTTCTCTGTATCAAGTGCATCCCATCCTGCCTCATCCATTGGCTCATTGCCAGGCGTAACGTTGCGCGTTGCCTCTATACCAAAGCCATACTTGATAAGCGTGAAGAGATTGCACATCAGTAATGTCTGCCTTACAAAACCCATTATCAAGCTGTTGAGAGCAAGGATAAACAGGCTGTCTGTATTGGCACATATATAACTCTGTATGGCAAGCAAAGAGAAGCCTACCAAACTCATTAGCTTCTGACGTCGTACACTAACCAGTGAATAGAAGAATGGCGAGAATGCCGCCATACCTATTGACGTTACAAAGCTAATGAACGCAATATGTTCCGACTGGATGCCAAGCCCACCCACCATCTCACTACTGTTTACGGTGTAGGCACCGCTTACCGTCATGATAGGTATGAAAAGAATGACGAGAAAGGCAATGCCAAGAGGCTTTGGCACCCAGTTATAGAACGGAAAATTCTTAGGCAGATGCTCAGGCACCGCCGTATATATCTCTGCTTGTGTCATTACTTAAGTTGAGCCTTTACTACAACCATCATTCCGGCAGCCAACTTATCGTTGTCTTCCTTGGATATTCCCTCAAACTCTATGCGCACTGGCACACGCTGCTGAATCTTTACAAAGTTGCCAGCTGAGTTGTCTGTAGGTACAAGCGAGTATTTAGAGCCTGTAGCACCTGATATAGCTGTTATCTTGCCCTGAAACTCCTTACCCTCAAAAGCATCTACGGTCATTGTCACCTTCTGTCCTACATATAGCTTCTCCACTTGTGTCTCCTTATAGTTGGCAATAACCCACTTCTGTGTGTCAGGCATAATATATGTAATGGTCTGAGCAGCGTTAACCAATTGTCCTTCCTCCAATGCACGACGACCAAGTTTGCCATCGCAAGGAGCAGTAACTACACAATAAGACAGGTTAAGCTTTGCCATTTCCAAAGCAGCCTGCGCACGTTCTATTGCAGCAGCAGTATTCTTCTTGCGTGTCTGCACCTCGTTAACACCCGAGTATGCAGCCTTCTGCTGACGGCGCACAGCATCAAGTTTCTTCTTTGTGGCGTTATATTCAGTCTCAATCTGTTCAAGTTGAATAGGTGTAGCGGCATTACGTGCCACAAGATTCTGATATCGCTGACGGTCCTTGTCAAGCTTTGCAAGACGTATCTCAATCTCGGCAATCGAAGCCTCGTAAACAGTAGCCGATGTCTGTGTTGTCTGCAACGAAGCATCCACAACATTGGCACCTGCCATAGCGTCCTTAAGTGCAGCCTCAGCCTCCATCACACGTATACGATACTCACGATCGTCAAGAACAAGTAGTGTATCACCCTTCTTTACATCCTGATGTTCCTTGAAGTATATCTTCTTTATATATCCCGAGGCACGCATATTCACTGGCGAGATATACTGTTCCACTTGCGCGTCGTCGCTCTTCTCGTTGCTCTTATAGTCCATAAACATACAGCCTATCTTTACAATTCCCCATACAAGGATAGCCACACCAATCATACTCACAACCAATTGGCGTATGCGCTGGCGCTTAAGTTGCTTGGCAGTAAGCTCGTGTGTCGACTTATTGCCATTCTCACTGTTGTTTACCTCGTTGTTATTTATATTGTTTGTGTTGCTGTTATTTGTTTCCATTTTATTTAATTATATTGTTTTTATAATGCAATGCAACTTACAGTTTATATGCAATGTCAAAATGCTGTTTGTATAGTAGCGGAGGTCTTCAATTTCCGCAGCAAGCGGTGATGTCAAGATACTTTATAGCTTATCGTTTGATGCTGCGGAGGCCGGAGACCTCCGCTACTATAAAATACCAAATTGAATAATTCATAATCGCAGGCGAAGCCGAGAACAACTCCTAATTCGTAATTCCTAACTCCTAATTCAGAAAAACTCCTAATTCCTAACTCAAAATTCCTAATTCAGAAAAACTCACTTCGTGAGTTTTTTCAACTCTCCCGTCAGTTTCAGCAATGTCAAGTTCGACACCTGATAATTAAAATGAGCCGTTAGATAATTATTCTGAGCATCACTCATGCTCATTTCGTCCTGCAACACTTCAGTCATAGATGCAATACCCTCGCGATATCTGTCGCTTGTCACCTTATACACATCCTCAGCAAGCAGATAGTTGTCTCGTTGCTTGCTATAGTTGCGTTGGTTGTTTGCAAGGTCGTTAACAGCATTGGCATATTGAGTCTGCATACCCTTCAACGCATCCTCGTATTTCAATTTGGCATTGTCAATATCCACCTGCGCCTTTCTTATCTTCGAACGCTTCTCAAAACCGTCGAACACCGGAATACGCAATGATATACCTATACCGTTCGACTTATACCAATGGTTCGATTCACCCGAATGAAACCAGTTTTTAAATTCATCAGTAAATGCCGCATATGTCCAATTGCCCATCAACGCAAGCGTAGGCATATATCCATCCTTGGCAAGCTTCTTCTGTTTCTCTGCCAAACTCTGCTGAGTGCGCAAAAGCTGAAGCTCATACAGGTTCTCATTCAGTCCGGTAAGCGCAGCCATATCCGTCTTGTCTATGTCTGCCTTCTCCACAGCAATAGCTTGGTCGGCAGGATAGTCTATTACATACTTCAGCATATTATACTGTTGAGTAAGCATTGCCTTGGCATTGTCATACTGCACGCTAAGATTCTCAAGGTTCACGTTCACACGCTTCACATCCACACTAAGGGCCATGTCGTTATCATGGAAAGCCTGTGTAATATCGCGCAACTCCTCAAGGCGCTTGATATTGTCCTTGATAATGCCTATTTGCTCCTCAGTGTTCTGAGCAAGATAATACATCTTACTTATCTGCACTATCAAGTCCTCCTTTGCCTTCGCGTAAGAAAGATTGTTGATTTGGTCGAGTGTCTTGGAAATGTCCAAGGCAGTAAGAGCCGTCTGGCTATATAACGGCATTTGCAATTGGATACTTACCGACGAGTTATACTGCAACGTTTTAGTAACATTGTATGGCTTACCATAAGCCGAACCGTCAGTAACCGACACCGGAGGAGTGAAGTTATCGTTTAGCGCAGCACCGATATTAATCTGTGGCAATAGGCGCGAACGGTTCTCACTGATATTGTGCTTACCCTTAAGCACATTACCCTCATATGTCTTCAAGTTAAGATTTCTTTCAATGCCCATCTGTAGGCATCTACTCAACGACAACACTTCCTGCCCCATCGAATACGAGGCAAGAAGTGTCAAGGAAAATGTGAACAATATTCTTTTCATACCTTTATTTTTTTCGACTGCAAAGTTACGTATTTATAGCCGTTAAGGTATATTCATAAAATATCACAAGTTGTTCACATTTTCCCTTTGTCAATATTTAGCGTTAAAATCTATTTCTGTTGTTTCTTCAACTTAGGTGCATTCACACCGTCATAATACAATTCATACAATGTGGCATAGTCTTCCTCATCCATAGTCTTGCTCAGCAAGTAATGCTTGCCGTCAGCATAACGACGATGGATATAGAAATGGTTGCGCCATTCTCTTGATGATGGTTTCAGCAGAACATCGTTGCTGCCCAAGAAGCATATGTCCTTGCCCATCCTTATTTCTTTTCTTCTGTATTTTCTATTGTTATACGGACTCATCTCCACATATACGTCATCCATTTTCAGAAAATTCAAAAAACCTATGGTTACGAGTTCCGGTTTCTTTGCGAAACAAACTTTGTTTTCAAGGTATACCCAATATTCTTTGCCATTTTGAACAATATGCAAAATGACGTTGTCTAATAGTTCTGCAAAATCATACTCCTGTTCTGGGTTCTCAAATGGTTCAAACCATTTGGTGCGTACAATATATTTGCCATTCAGGTTCAGCACCACTCTTATATCATATGCCTGAGGATATATCTTGGCAAACACACCAACTGGTTTCCACTTGGTATACTCATACTCACGGCAATATGCCTGCTCGGTGCCATCAGCCCTATGCTCTATTCTTAGGTCAATCTCTTCAAAATCGGCCAACTGCCTTTCGCTGTATGCATAGGTGTATTTCATTTCTATTCTCGGTTCAAATAACCAGGTGTTTTCATTCACATCCTGTTCAAACCTCCTCATCTCTTCTGTCCATGCATCCTTTCTTGTCAGCCATACCTCCCTACTTACTGGATGCAACAAACACTCATTATCCTTTCTATAAGCCCATCCGCCAGAGTCATCCTCCCACAGTTGCATGTCGTCAATCTTCTCCTTATATATATATAGACGCTCAGGTTCAGAAGGCTGAATATAGAACGTGCGGAATTGCAGACCCTTTTCAATACCATTAGTCAAGGCATCCAGCATAACAAAACAATTCTCGTCCATCCTTCGAGTCTTCACTCTCGGATACAACATCCTTCCATCCGTTGTGCTAAAATCAAGAAAACCATATCTCACAATCTTAGGTCTTCTAACAAACCTCACACCATTCTTCAAGTCCATCCATGGACGTTCACGGTCAAACTTCTTTTTCGAGTACAATTTAGCCAATCCACGAGCCTTCAATTCCACCTTATTATATATATAAGGCAAAACCTCATTGCCGTCCTTGTCTATTACTCCCAACAGCCCCATTTCGTTCTTCTTCACCTCATAACCGTAAGCCTCATCCAGGTCCTTTCTCTGTCCCTCATGAGTCATAACGGTAATCAGTTCGGTCTGCTCGTTAGATATAATACATCTACTCTCGTCACGCAACGCATACGCCACACTATATCGTTCCTCAGCACTGGCAATGTTTCCCTTGCCAGCCAACTTCCCTTCAAACATAGCCTGCCAATCCCTATCATCCGACGGCATACCAAACAAGCGGTACAATCCCACATTGTCCAATATCAGGCAATATCTCTTACCCTCATACACACGCATGCCACGTCCTACTTGCTGCAAATACTTTGATAACGACAACGTAGGACGAGCCAATTGTATAAATTCCACATCAGGACAATCAAAGCCCTCACCAAACAAGTCAACGTTTACCAAAATCCTAATCGGAGAGTCTAATACCTGACAATTCGTATTCTTCAAAGAATCATTCGAGTTCCTAAACCTATCAATTATAGATTTCCGTTCCTCCGCAGGCGTCTTCGAACTAATCGCCACCGCATACAATCCCCGTTCCCTATAATACTCCGCAATATGCTCCGCATGTTTAATGTCAATAGCATACACAATACCCTTCTTGTCCTTGGCATATCTTATCGCAGTATCACAAAGCCGTTCAATGCTCGGTCTAACATCCAGCTTCTCACTCATTTCTCTCAACGAGAAATCTCCATCAGCCCCACGCTTAGTCAAACCAAACACAATCTGCTGATCCAAGCTATCCGCCTTAACAGACATATAGTCGTACAGCGACAACCATCCATCCGCAATAAACTTATTATACGACCACGACTGCAGCAGCACATCAAACAAGTCGGTAAAGCCATGCTTATTCAATCTGCAAGGTGTAGCAGTCAGTCCCAACTTCCTTGTCTCCGGATAAGCATCCATCACCTCCTTATATGTCTTAGCCACAGCATGATGAGCCTCATCAATAATAATCAATGACGGACGCTCATCCAATTCATGATAATGACGAGATAACCACTGGATGGAGAAAACCCGCAGAGGAAGTGAAAAGTGAAAAGTGAAAAGTGAAGAATCCGATGGTTTAAGTGAAGAGGGAAAAGTGAAAAGTGAAGAATCCGTAGGAAGTGAAAAGTGAAGAGGGAAAAGTGAAGAATCCAATTGCTTTGCAAGTGTTTCCTTTATCTGTTCCACCAATTCCCTTCTATGCACCACAATCCACACACATGGATTTTTCACTTTTAACTTTTCACTTTTCTCTTCACTTGCTTTTAACTTTTCACTTTTCACTACTTCTGCAAGAAGTATCGTCTTTCCAGTACCAGTTGGCATCTGTACCATCACGGACCGATACGACTTGAAAGCCGTCTCAATCCGTTCTATCATTTCTCTTTGATAATCGTATAGCTGAATATTCTTCATCTTTTTCTGAATAAGTGATAGCAACTAAGTGGACTGGGAGCGGGGACGCCCTCGTCCCCGACTGAATCAAAACTCAACATCACCCTTTATACGTTTGTCTGCATACTTCTTGCTCACACCAACATAGTTGGTTAAATGAAACACCAACTTTATAGACACCCATGCAAGTGCCTATTATTAATGAATAAAAAAAATAAAAGATTAGAACCCCATCGCAGTATCGCTCTGCACTATGCCGCCACTCGGATGAGGCAAATATAATTTTGAATTGTCTTTGAAAACTTAAAACTTAGCAATTTCTTCCTGTGAAAGGCCTGTTGCTTTCATTATAGAGCCAATAGGCATTCCCATTTCAAGAAGATTTTTAGCTATCTCTATAGCTTTATCTTTTTTACCTTTTTCTTCTGCACTATCCAAAAAAATCTTTATGTCGCGATAAGCCTTAAAACTGTCCTTATTGGGTTTAGTGCCAAAGATTCGTTTGAAACCAAAATCGGTAAGCAAACTTATATTTCGTTCTTCTGTGTGTCGCATAAATATATCATTCCTAAATAAAGTTCTATTTGAATACATAGTTCAAATAACTTTAAAATAGAGTTTCAAACAATTCACTCACTGTATATATGGGTAAAGAGGAGTTACTAAAATCCTTTTTATTACGCGTTACAATACAATCCGCATTAGCAATAATCGCTGTTTTATTTTGAGTAGCATCTTCATAATCTTTCCAATCTGACGACAGCATTTCAACTACAGTACGCCCTTTCAAATCAATAACTTCTATAAATTCCGAGACAGCAAGCAATGTCTCTGTAACACTTTTATAGTCATACTTATGAGCCACATACATAGCCGTAACATACGAAAGAGCAGAGGTCATGAGCTGCATATCCTCCACACATCCTAATGCAAATAGGCGCTCTGCATCATCTACAAAATTTGTCCTACTACAAACAAAATCTATTAAAATGTTTGTGTCTACAAAAATCTTCATAACTGATATTTTTTTTCAATCAATGCGTCCAGTCCGCTCTCATCTGCAGGTACCGGTCTGCCACCCTTACCTGAAAGCATTTTCATACGTGCCAAAGCATTTTTATATTCTACACTTTCCGTTATCTTCCCATTCTTAAAACGAGAAATGTTGGAAGACAAGTGATGATTGTTTTCTTCAGAGCCTTCCAATGCCGGAGTTTCTGCCAATGATTGCGACAATAAAGTAATCAACGTTATTTTATCCTCCTTTGCCCAATTCTTCACTTCATTCCAAATTGGAGTGTTCTGTATATTGTTATTTGTCAGTATCATAATAAATCCTCCTAATTTTATTAATTATAAAGAGATGTATATACCTATCTTATGCAAAGATAGTGCAAATCGAATGCAGAATATCAAGCTTGCTTGAATATTATGCTGAGGTGCAGCCTATCTTATGCAAAGATATACATTATTTGCGAGACAGAAATGATTTAAGCCATAAAATACCTATTATTTTGAATTCTTATTAAGGATATCCCTTGTAAGTTTTGCAAAGCACATACCTACTTTACCTTATTCTTAGCCAAGAATAATTCAAAAATCAAAACTCAACATCACCCTTTATACGCCCCATCCTTAGCCTCAAATATCACGCTCGGCTCAATTACTTCCACTGTATGCCATGCCCCTTTAGCTATCTGGCATCCATACTTTGCTTCCGCTGGGCAAAGACGAATGCGTTGCACCTCACGATATTCCACTTTGCGTGCAACATCCTGCGAATCCATACCCATAGGCATAGCGTCGGATGAAGCATTCTCGTATGTCACTACCTCCTCATATATCACTTCGTCCAATTTGCCACACAAGCAGATTACCGACTCTGTTGTGTCTTCATGTCTGTGAATAGGAACAACCGTCCCTGGCAACAGCGCATTAAGCATACGCTGGCTGGTATCAGACGATGAAGTGCGCAAGTCATAGTTCTGACGCAAACGAGGATTCTCCTTAGCCTGCTCAAATAATTTATCAAGCAATTCCTTGTTTATTTCCATAACCTATATATTCCTTCTCTATAATCTATCATTGGGCATTCGCTTCGCCCTCCTTGGAACAAAGAGGTAGAAGCAGAATGCCCAAATAGCCTTTAATAATTTCATGCTAATTAATATCTGCGCAACACAACTTGGAATGCTTCAGCATAGTTGCATCCCCATTGACTTCCGCGCATAGCAGCCAAGCCTGTGATATACTCTACACTTCGAGGATGAGGATAAGGACGCATTACGCCACGATACATAGAAAGAGCCTTGCACTTAGCCTGTATTCCGTTCTGACCTACCTCCACATAACAGTTAGGACGGAACAGATTCATAGCATCGTTGATAGCCCATTCTGAGCATGACGGTACTTCCATATACCAAAACTCCTTCACAGGCTTCACTGTCGGTTGACGCTGGAACAAACGTATAGCCTCCTGACAAGCCATTGAGGTTTGCAAGTGGTCATTGTTCGTGTCTGCAGGATGATGAGTAATCACAATGTCAGGCTCGCTCTCACGGATAGCACTCTCAATGAACTGCACCAATTTCAAGTGCGGCACAGTATTCATCTCGATATTCGGGAATGTAGCCTCATACTTCTTGCTCACACCAACATAGTTAGTTGCAGCATCCGTATCACCTTCCAACTCTGCATCCGAAGGACGAAATGCTCTTGCCTTTGCCTCCGTACACATAATTGCAACATCCACCTCGTCACCTTCATGGCTCCATTTCCACATTGATGCACCAGCTCCGAGAACTTCGTCATCGGGGTGGGCTACTACTAATAAGTATTTCATTTGATTTTTATGATTTATTCTATTTTTCATGTCTTTTGTTAAACTGATCTAGCGTTTTTATAGCGTCTTCATTAATAGGATTGTCTTTTACAATAGACTCAAAAATGTCTCTCGCTACATCTATTTGACCAAATAATTCTGTCATTAGACCGACTCCCAATGCTTCATGAATATCAAATCTGGTTCTATAAAAACAGTTACTATTCCATAATTCAAGAAATACATTATGGCTTTGTCTTCGCTCTTTTTCCAAAATAGCCAACCAATAAAGTAACAACAGATAATGTTTTGTTTGAAGATATTTTATACATATCTCGCGCACACTATCGTCTGTGAGCTTTATGTAGGTAAAGTACTTTTCAAGGAATATGGAAATCTCACGTTCTAAAAACTCCGTATAATGTGTTTCGTAACTTCTGTAATAGCTATATTCTGTGTCATGAAACCATCTTTGATTCATCATAAGCAATAAAGCAAGCGTTTCCGTAACGTTATTTAGTGACTTGCAATAGTTCACGAATTGTTCATTTACTTCATGTGCTCTGTTTCGTTTTACAAAACATGACCTCGTTTTTTCTACTGTCTTATGAAGGTAAGCCAATGTAGCATATCCTGTTAAGACGGGTATTCTCTTCATAACCAAAGAGTCTAGATAGTGGTCAATATCATATTGTTTATCCTCAACACAGATGCTTGAAAGCACCCATAACAGATGAATTTTGTTGGATTTTTCTATTCCTTTGTTATCCAGCATGGCAAGTATGCTATGCTGCAATCTTTCAGGATATCCACGCTTTGCATTGCATAAAGCGTTTATTATGGTAGATAATTCTACTTCTGGAATATATGCCTGACTAAGTCTATCTGTAATGGCATCTATGATTTCATTATACTCTGCTTCATTTAATGACATCAAACATTGGTTTAATTTGTCTATCGCTTCATCAAACCATTGGTCATGTCTCCTTATGGAACGAAACATAGCCTTTACGTTCAAAGTTGTCTTATGCTCCGACACAAACTTCTCACCATAATAGTTCTCTACGTTCGGAAACGACTCAATCTGCGCATCATATATTCTTGTTCTATTTGGAATGGCGATTGCTTTTAACAAAAACACATTGTTGCAGATATAGTTGAACATATCAAGCATCTTTATGTATACTTCGTATAATGCCTTAACATCAAATCTATCCAACTCAGTTTCTATTTTCACTATATCACTCTTCTCGTCCAAATGAGCGCAAGCGTGATCCCGAACAATTCGATTCTTCTTTATAAAATCATCTACATGATATAAGTTCTCAAACTTATCAAAAGCAGTTTCTAATTCCGCCTTGTTGTCTTTTGCTGTTATTAAACCCAGAAACAATTTGTCAAATCCTTTTTCGTATTGTACTGCATTGGTATTTATGTCTGTGCGTGTGATGAGGTTGTCGTGGAAATTATACACAGTACACACAAATAGTCTCTTGAACAGATTTGCAACAAACTTGTCTATGTAATCCCCACATGCAAGCGCATAGCTCACCTTGACCATCTGTTCGATGCTTCTTAGGTATTGACCTTTACCTTGGGCTTCAGAACATGAAATGAGTCCGCCTTTATTTATTCCAAACAAGTCCAAAACCCCATTAGTTATATATGCTTTGTCATCGGAATATAGATTCCTCAGAATCCCTACAACTTTGTCTCTGTCTTCATCGTTGTTTAGCTTGGTATCTTTGACCTCCGTTCCAACACGTTTCTCCTGAAATTCAAAGATTTGGTCTATTAGACACAATGTGTTGGCATAGTCTATTTCCTTAAATATTTTCACACTTCCAAACAAATCCACACTTGTAGAGGGAGATTGAAAATGTGCCCCCAGTTTATCCCTCCCCTTGCGAAGACCATCATTATACGAACATAATATGTTCTCATAATCAGAACGGATTTTGTCGCTTTTGGGTATCGTATTCCCCCATATCTTCATAATGTCGTCAACCCTGACCATCGCATAAATAGCCAGTATACGGGAACAGAAATCATCAGCTTCCTTCGTTTTAAGGATTTCCTTGATGATTAGAAGTTCGTTACAGCAGAGATTGACTTTTGAAAATGAATCGTTTATTCTCATATTAGTGAACTTTTTGAGCATACCCCACCAACTTATCATGCATCCACTGTGGATACTTTCCGCAAGCTGTATATAGGATAGCAATGACAGTCCAGATAATCAGTTTGATATCACCAAAGAACGAAGCATGCTTAACATAATACACGTCAAGTTTCAAGCGAATGGGCAACACTTTCTCGTTGTATTCCTGCTCGTCGGGGAATTGGTCTCCATAAATATAATCCCACAGACTTGACTGTGACGTTAAGCCACAAGGCACAGTTGCAGCAATAGCATTCGCTCCACCACGAGTGATATCCACTTGATCAACAGCAGCAGGGCGCGGACCAACAATCGACATAGTACCATTCAATATGTTCATCAACTGAGGTAACTCATCAATCTTCAGTCTTCGCATAATCTTACCCCACCAGAATATGCGGTCCTGGTCAGGACGCAGCGAAGCCTCATTAGCCCCTCTTGCCACACGCATGGAGCGGAACTTCCACATCCTAAACTTCTTATTGTCCTTACCCACACGATTGGCGAAGTAGAACAAAGGTCCAGGGTCACTCAGTTCCGTAAGGATAATGGAAACAATCCAAATCGGTGAAGTACCCACAATGCCAAGGAAGGCACATACAAAGTCAAAAATACGTTTAAAGAATTTATAAATCATGATTATAGTTTTCTATTATGAATATCCTTTTGTCTTTCTCCACACAAAATGACAAGGTTTCCATATGGGAGCCCACAACACTTCGCTTGGAGCAAACTTAAAGAACACAAAGTTTCTCTTTACATTATGCAGATACACATCCATTCTGCTCTTTCTGTCTACATGTTGGTAGCGTTTGTCATACTTCCCGAAGTTTCCTGCTAGTTCTATCTCTGCCAGCAGACGTCTTCCTGTCTTTCCATCTGGTTTACACAACAAGAACTCCGGTTCCAGTCCAAACATCTGCTGTTCCACATACATCACAGCCTCAGCAAACTTAGCCAATCCCAAGTGCCTCATTTCCTCAAACACTTGCCCACGTTGCTCCTTATCCAGACTCTTTAATATGTAATAATAGTCAAGCAACTGTCGCAATCCTATTCCCTCATGCAACACATGATGAAAGATATGCATCAACGAATACACAGCATTGAAGTCGGGCGTTGGACAAGCAAAACCTACCGACTCATTATAGTTGGCAAACTGTCTGTCTCCACACTTTTTGAAAAACTTTTTGTATCTTCGATAAACAAAAGGACTGTAAGTAAAACTCGGAATAAAATGAATCTCTGTAGGCGTATCCTTAAAAATCTCCACGTCAGCATGGTGAATAACAGTATCTCCAACCTTCCATCTTGCTTTCAACGTCTTGTAAATATCATCTCTGTTTCCTTCCACCCATAAGTCAATGTCTCCACATTGGCGTCGCAACGGATTAGGATAAAGCCTTGCAACCCCTTGTCCCTTCAGCACACAGCTGCGCAAGCCTAATTCATTAAAGACTTTGGTAATCTCCTTGCATCTTGCATTAAGCAGTCGGTTTCTATTCTCCAAAGCTAATACCTGGCTAATCCATTGCATCAAGAATTTTGGCTTGTCTTCCCCAGAAGCAATAACCTTTTCAACGCCATCCAGCAATATGCCACCAATAGCCTGTCTTTGTGCTTCCGTGTAAAGTGAGATCCAATCCGCTTCGTTCAATCTGCGAGAGAAACCATCTCGTTTCCCTAATGATATCAGTATGAGTTCTTTAAATAGAGTCATTATTTCATCCTCTTGTTTGCATCAGAAATCTCCAAACCTTTAAGCGATTCCTCAAAACTTACAATCTGGTAATCGAAGTCATACTTACTCATCTCTGGTTCGTAGTAGCTGCTTGCAAACATCTTAGGCAACTGTGGCAGGAAGAAAGAGCCGAGCCAAACGAAAGGATTAAACAGTCTGCTAATCCAAATCTTATGGTTATACTTCTTTGCAAAGTATCTCACTATCTCTACCGTATCAGCCAATTCAGCATTTTGCGGATAGAACGTACCACCAAGTTCACGATCTATTACCTGCTTTACAAATTCCGCCAAATTGTCTATAAACAACATAGAGCGTTTGTTGTGCCATGCAGGGAATATAGGAGTTTTGGTAGCAAGCCATCCCAAACGCAAGAAGTTTCCTTTGGAATTAGGACCATATATCATGCAAGGACGCAGGTTAGCCACTTTAAACGTGTCGCAAGCCAATTCATTCAAGCCATTCTCAGCTTGCAGCTTACTGTCGCCATAAAAATCATTCGGATTAGGTTTTGTGTCACGCTTAGTCACATCACCCTTCAATGACTTACTTGCATGATAAACAATTCTTGACGACATAAACACAAATTGTTTCACTCCACATTCCTTTGCGTGCTTGGCTATCTCAATAGTCAAGTCACGGTTCACCTTATAATATAAAGGTGCCATTTCAGGCTTCGGGTCAACATGCGCAATGCCTGCCACATGAAACACAGCGTCATACTTTGAAAAATCAGCCTGTTTCCATACACCATTCATCGTGTCAACCGTGTCCACTTTATAATTATTCGGATCACGCATCAACCATCGTTCTATCGATGTACCAACAAAACTGTTGGCACCTGTTATCAATATCTTTTTCATTATCCTTTTAATTTTGCTTTTCTAAACTCAGGGTTTAAATACTTCACTACTCCAGCAAACATTCCTGCCAACATAGGCAATGGATCATTCCATGCACCGTCATGATAGCTGACGTCCTTACCAAAGAACTTAAACCAAGAAGGTTTAAACTTAAATCTGTCAGGAGAGAACAAGAACCACATTACGTCCAATCCCATCCATCTTACTTGTTTACCTGTCTTGTATTCAAAATTAGGCATTGGTTCATCAAACAAATCTGCCATGAATATACGCCCAAAGTCCATTTCTGCAGCAAAAGCAGCCTGGAAACTTGAAGGCACACGAGGATTTATCTCTATAATCTTCAGCTCACCGCTATGCTTATCCTCCAATACATCAAAGTCGGCAAAGCCAACCCAACCAAGCTTATTAAGCACCTCCTCGCATTCTTTCAAAAGGAAAGGATGCTCCACTGTTTCACTATAGCAGCTTGTTCCACCCTTCAACGGAAAGAATCTTCTAATCTTAATGATTGTCTGTCCTACAATGCGTCCTCGCTTGTCGCGATACATCATCACATTATAGTAATAGTCTGGTTGGTCGACATATTGTTGCAAAGTACAAGCACCAAACTGTTTGTATATGTCCAGGAACTTTTCTTCCAGTTCCTTCATATTATCCACTCTCACAATACCTTTTGCTCCTTGCGAGAGATTGGGCTTTATCATTGCCGGGAAACCAACATAATCGGCAGTAGGCTTTAAGTCCTGGGGATTCAGCTCACGTGTCTTCGGATGTGATAAGTTATACTTCTCACACAACTCCATGAGTTTTTGCTTGTCATTTGCTATGTTGAATACATCAAACGACGGTATGGCGCAAATCACCCCCATAGCTTTGATACGCTCCTTGTTCTTGCTTAAGAACTCCGCTCCATCATCAGCCAATGGAATAATTGCATCCACTTTGTTTGCTTTGATATAAGCAAACAGAAACTTCTCAAACTCATTTCTTTGCAACGTAACATCTGGTGATACATGTTTTTCACTCAGCCACTTCGTTGCATATCCGCTCGTCATCTTATGATTGCAGAATCCAACGACACGATGTCCTTGCTTGCGCAATGAACGAGCCATACAGATGGCTTGTACACCTTCTGCATTGATTAACAAAATGTTTCTTTTTAGTGACATTATATCTATATCAAATTTTTAATATTAGTGTTTACACGTCTTGCTACATGCTTTATCAGCAAAACAATTATCGCGATATTGCTTGAACTTACTATCACTACCAAATATATCTTCTACTTTCTTATTTGCCGAATCTATTTCCTCTTGCCGAATCATGTCGGTAAATGGATCATCCTCATCAGTAATATCATAATTAAAATATTCATCGAACTCTTTATATTTAGTACTTCTATGATCTTTGAAATAATCAAGAATAGAGTTCCATATCAAACACTCTATATCACTATACATGTAATTTTCAAATTTATCCACGTAATGATATTTAATATTTGATTTATTGTATATCTTATACAACATAGAGTTTGGATAAATAATCTGAATAGCATCTGGCTTTTCTTTCTCAGCCCACTTTAAGAAATTATCGGACATCAGCTGCTTTACTTTCGTTATATTATCATTTTGTTCTTTAATATCTCTAATCGTATCATATACGTTTCTTAATATGTATGCTACATTATATCCACAATATTCAGAGAGAAATTCTTTATAATATGCTAAAAACAATTTTGTCCATTTACCATTATCTTTTCTAATAATTTCCTCATCACAGACAAAATGATATAATATCCGATGCACTTCATTATCCTTCTCATACTTAAACAATGCACACAACAATCTGATAATTCTTTGGTATAGACTCAAATCAAGTTCAGCATTATCATTATTGCTTATTAAAAAGAGAAGAGAATTCAAATCATAATTGTCTTCAGCTTTTTCGTTTTCAAAGAAGCTTTTAAGAACTGCATCATAATCCACACCTTCACCATTAAGTAATTTAACAAGGTCGAACTTATAGAATTTTCTTTTTTCCAAACCTAAAGAGAAGTAACGTGAATAATTATTTGTATAAACGATAGACATACTCAACTCATCCCTATCCTCTTCTCGAAAAAGATAGTTCAACACATCAAACACTTTCTTTGAAGTATAAGGGGTATCAGCATAATCTGGCTCAAATTGTTTCTTAAAAGCATTATCTAAAATCAGTTGCTTTTTATCTCCTTTACTTAACTGAAAAATAGTATCTACCTGTTTTGACAACCTCATGTAGAAATTGAAGTCAGCATACCTAATTAGCTCCAACCAAAATAAATCCTGAATAGAGATTTCGTTCTTCAGATTTTCTTGGGCATACGCAACATGTACAGCCAACTGCTTGGCAAACCTCTCAATCTCTCTATAATTGGTAAGAATAGCAACTATTGTTCTTGTGCCTTTTTTATTCTTTCCAACTGTATTCATTATAGACAAAACAACATTTTCGTCTACCATCTTCTCTAAGTCAGAATATAACATAGAAATCAGTTCATACCCCATAACTTTAGGCAACATCACTTCCACATTAATAATCTTCTCCAAATACAAATCGGGATTAGAGATTCCTTTGTTCTTCAGCTGTTTGATAACATAATCCTTGTCATAGGTTACTAAGAAAATCAGATTTGGAAGATTGGCAGTATTCCTTATCAATCGCAATACCTCAAACAGTTCATTACTATCTAATCGGTCGATATCATCAATTGCTACAACTATCTTACTGTCTATATCTTTCAGCTTATCTGCTATCTTACTCTTGAATACATTGGAGTCCTCCTCACTATACCAAACAGCCAAACTACGAAACAAAGCAAGCCACGGATCCATTCTGTTGATTGACAACAACTGCCTTGCATACTTTGCTATAGTACCACTCAAGAATGGGTTTATTTGTGATGAAACCTCTTTACGAAACAACAAGAAGAAATCTTCAATTATCTTTTCAGGAGAATTGCTGTTCCATGGCATAAACTCTATATACAATACTTTCCTACCAAATTCCTTCTTCAAGGCTTCCAAACAGGTTGTTTTGCCCGAGCCCCAAACACCAGCTATTCCAAGCGAAAAAGCTTCTTCATGCATTTTAGTTCTAAGCAGTCTGTCAACAATTCCTTTTGCAAACTTATCAATAGTATTACTTTCTTCTAAACAATGTTTTGTAACAAAGCCCTTACCATTATTCGCAAACTCAATCTTTTGAAATCTGCTTTTACACACCCCATATCCGTAAGAAAAGAAAGAACCTATACCCAATAAATAAAGAGCAAACCTCCAATACTGTTTATAGTTAAGAACATCAGGAATTAAATCAGGTAACAACCAATAATCATCCGTTATCACCAAGAAAGCTATTCCATATATAAGGAGTTGTATAAAGAATGATTTCGCACTGCTCTTATACGAATAGAAAGCCATCCGTCCTAAACAGAAACTCAATGCTATCGCTATAATTACAGAAAACAGCACAGAGTCCATCATTCTCTTATACAACAACCCTAATGCATTTCCTATCCATATATTTGTTAGCCAAGCATTAATATCTGCTTGGAATATTTGAAAGATAAAGCCCACAAAAGATGTCACTATAAGACATCTAATGTTATACTTTAATTTAAATCTAATACTAATCTTATGAACAATGGAAGAAAATTTTCTTATAAGATGATAATTCTTACTATAAAACATTTCTAACCCTTTAAATCACCCGTATCTTCAAATGGTTTATTATATTTCATTTGCTCATATATTTTTGCATCTACAAGCAGACGATACCAGCAGCTATACATAAATGTATAAATGAAACCTTCCTTTCCATCAAGAAAACGCATTTCCTTGAAAAAGGTAAGAAAAAATAGTAATATTGCACGAAGGAATATGGGCATTTTATAATAGACTCCAAATTTTTTATATCTAGTAGAGTTTATTCCATTATCATTTCCTTCAATACTCGCTTTCTTGCCATTTTTAAATTCGAAATAGTCCTGCATTTCACGTGTAGCATACCAATTCAATTTATTAATCCAAAAAGTCATGTTCTTAAAGTCATAGTGTAGAAATCTCTCATGTGCCATAATTGATGTACCACTACTTAGAATAGTATGCTCATCCATCTTACGGTCTTCAATTCTACCTATACCCGTTTTAAACAGCATCAACTTATGCTTTGCTTTTTTGTTATGTGCAAGTTTTTTACCCATAAAATAAAGCCATGCACACATGGTTATACCATTAACATCATCTGTTTCATGTTCGGTCATTAATGAGGACAATTCTTCACACAATGCAGGTGTTAACCTTTCATCAGCATCAAGACGGAAGGTCCATTTAGTAGTGATATTAGTATTGTCAAGCCCCCAATTAAACTGACGAGCATAATTCTCAAACTTGTGCTCATAAAAATCCGCACCATATTTTAAAGCTATCTCTTTGGTTTTATCTGTACTATAGCTATCCACTACAACACAACGACTGGCAAAACCTTTAACAGATTCCAAACAGTCTCCCAAATTAAGTTCTTCATTTTTTGTAAGAATAAGAATAGTTACATCTTTCATGTTTTTATTTTTTATGTTAGATTAATTTGAACTATATTATCAGCATACTTATACATTATATTATCTTTTGGAAGCTCTTTTACATTTGGTATTTGTACCATCACGCTTTTACATTTTGGATTCACAATCTTTGATGAATATAGAATCGTTGAAGATACTGAATAAAATTCCATATCATACATTGAAGCGAGTACCTCAAAAGTACATTTGATAAGTCCTATATCTAACTTCTTACAATTAATCATCTCGTTAGCATCTGACATTGTATGAGGAACATAATAGTCTATATCATATTTTTTAATAACCTTATTTATAGATTTATTATATTGTTCTAATGTTATACTGTTTCCTGTATAAGAATGATATAAAGGTTGACCAACAAATATCTTTTTTCCTTGTAAATTTGGAATTTCGCCAAGTTTTGACTTGAATAAATCTATTGCTATTCTCAACTGACATTTTTCACCAAAAAAATATTCAGCTATTTTTGGTTTCAACAAATAAGTTTTTATAATTTTAGACGTAACATCAATTTGTTTAATTCCAAATAATTGCATAAGAAATCTTTTAGGAATACTATCTGGTTCTTTGAATTTATAATAATTCATATAGCCATCCTCAATTAATATAGATTGTCTACATCTCTTATACGAAAGAATGTATTTATTAGAAACCAAAGAAATATTCGATAATACTACAGTGTCAAAATTTATTTTAGGCAATAAAAACTTCAAATCTAATAAGGTTTGTAATATTCCCAATGATCCACTCCTTGGTGTAATACAATGTACCTCATCAAATAAATCCTGCATAGGATAATTTGATAGTGCTAATTTTTGGGTTATAACAATTAATGATTTGCGACTACTTCTTTTCCATTCTGGTAATGAAATGGCATAATATATATCATTATACTTTTTAGCTATTACCAAAATTTTTATTTCCTTATTTTCCATTTATTTTGATTTTAGTAAATATTACTCTAACCATATTAAGTTCTAAAGATAACATAATTATCAAAAACAACAGATATTCATGTCATTGCCAAAATTGCACAATATAAAATTAAGACAAAATATAAAGTGAATTTTAGTATATGAATAAAAACAAGTGACTATACTTAAAAAGTTTTCTATTGTCTCTCAAGCGTTAAATCATCTAATATAGTCATAATTATTTCTTCTCCTAAAATTGTTTCAACAAATTCTCGAAAAACACCGTTTCCTCCTTCTTTTTTTAGAGGAACAGTTGATAAAGTTTGTATATAATATGGTGCTGAAGAAGGAACACCTGCCCATCCAACAAGTTTGAGAAGCTTTAAGTCATTCAAATCATCACCAATATATGCAACTTCATCAATAGTTATATGTAGATTTTCACACAATTGACGTGTTACAGCAACCTTATCCTTGCATCCAAGATAACAGTAATCCACTTTTAATTTATCGGCACGTCTTTTTACAATTTGGGTGTTCTCGCCAGTAAGAATACCGACGGGAATACCCAAATAGTGTGCAAACAACACACCGGCACTATCGTAGGTATGAAATTTCTTCAACTCTACGTTAGTGCCATCATAATACATACCTCCATCCGTCCAAACACCATCAATGTCTGTTAGAATGAGTTTAGGAAGCTTATTATTCATTTATTAATCTATCATATTTTTATATATAATTTCGTTTGCAGGAATATCATTAAGAGCCTTATGTCCTACAACCATATTTTTTTCTGCCCATTTGAAACCATCACCAGGACTAAGCATATGTATCATATCTTCAGTTATAACATCACCAGCCTTAATATTAACAAGAGATGCAATAGAACGCTCCAATTTTTCCTTTGACCCAGCAACGCTCTTGTCTATATAAAGATCTTCTGTTCCAAGCCAACGTTCTACCATACGGATATCACGCACCATACGATTTACGCCATCAGGACCAAGAGAACCAGGTTGGTCAGTACCCTTCATGTGGCGATCAATAGTAATGTGCTTCTCTATAATCTCAGCGCCCATTCCAACTGCAATGGCAGGAGCAGAAATACCAATTGTATGGTCAGAAAATCCTATATGATATTGACCATAGTGTTTCTTAAGATAATTTATTGTATTGAGATTTAAATTATCAGGATGAGTAGGATACTGAGATACGCAATGAAGGATAGATATATTAGAATGGTAACGTGTAATAACTTCCAAAGCATCATCCAACTCCTTCTTACCTGCCATACCTGTTGATAAAATAATAGGAATCTTGGTTTCTGCCATTGCAGCAAGAAGAGGAAGATTGGTAAGATCACGAGAAGCAACCTTCAAATAATCGGGAGTAAAGAGCTTTAAAAGAGAAAGGCATCCTTTTGCACACAGAGTTTCAACAAAATCGAGTCCTTTTTCCTTTGCAAATTTATATACTTCAAAGTGCGCTTCGTCATCAAGTTCAAGGAAAGCTCGATGTTCTCCATAAGTTTTACCAAATGAATTAGGAGTGTTGTATGGACGATTCATTTGAGTTGTTGTCAATTCTTCATTCAAGTCACGACGAGTCATCTTGACAGCGTTCATTGGCTTTAAATCCAAATTAAAAACATCTTCATGAACAGGACGTGCAACAAGTTCTACAATAAGTTTCGCAATATCAACTGAACCATTATGGTTTTGACCAATTTCACCAATGATGTAGGTTTCACCTTTAGTTATCATAATTATATATATTTATAGTTATTTTTTGTTTTGGAAAATATTTGATATCATGGATTGTTTGATATCTTCGTGAGAGTCAAGATAATCGACAACATCTTGAAGGGTAAAGTTCTCATCTTGTGCTTTAAGGTCCGAATACACTTTCAAGGCATTTACGAGATCTTCAGGTGTATCTATTGTAAGACGTATATCATTACGACCTTGTAGGAAATCAGGACATATAATCCACTCACATTTATACTCATCGGGATGATTGTATATATGATAAGTAACATGTTCATGGGCAGGCGTTCCTTCTTCTGTTGTTTTTGCTACACGTTTGAGAGCAGAAAGACGTACAAATTCCCCCCAAAAACCAAAGTGGGTAAGAATAGAAGGCTTGTCGTTTATACGAAATCCAATATAATCCGCATCACTTGCCTTTGCTTTCTCTACAAGTTGTGCTATTCCATGCCAATCCATAAAGGGATTATCAGAGCAGATACGCACAATACCATCTACATTATTTGCCTCTGCTGCTTTAATGAATCGGTCAAGAACATCATTCTCAGAACCACGGAATACAAGTTCTCCCTTTTCTGTTAAAAACCTTTCTAACTGATCATTGTTTTCATTTACTGATGTAGCAACAATAACCTTTGAACCTTGTACTTTGTGAAGGTTTTCAAGAAGAGTTTCAAGGAGGGTTTTATCTCCATAGAATTGCTTTAAAATTTTGCCAGGTAAACGGGTTGACCCCATTCGAGCCTGAACGATAATACCAATGTTCATAATTTTATATTTATAATATGTTTTTGTTATTGTTATATATTAAATTGCCTTTTATATGACTATAAATTAGAATGTCACAGTAAAATTTGGGTTATTTGTCTGCTTTTTAACTATAAGCTTGCATTTCTTTTATTAGATCGCAATATCCACCAATCATACTTTCAATACTAAAACTTTTCAAATAATGATTATATGAATTATCAGACATTTCTTTCTGCCTATCAATACTCAAAGAATAAGACAATATGGCGGAATATAAATCTTGCATTGTAGGACGTATCAAAAAACCATTTTGCTTTATAAGTTCTCTATTTCCTCCTACATCAGTTAGTATAACTGGCAGATGACTTCTTAAAGCTTCTATACCAGAGATAGGCAATCCTTCATCATACGATGTCATAACAAATAAATTGCATTTGGGTAATAATTGTGAGACATCGTCTCGCGCTCCCCAAAAAGTAATAAGATCTTCAACACCAAGGTTTTTAGCCATAATTTTACAAGCTTCTAATTGATCACCACTACCTATAACATCTAAATGCACTTTACATTTATTTCGTATCTTAGCCAATACTTCAACTTGAAGAATTTGGTTTTTCCTTTTATTTACAGTTCCAACAGTAACCATTCTTACAGAACCATCAAATTTAGGTTTTATATTATTGGAAATATTTGTAATACCATTATGTACAACATGTACTTTTGATTCAAATTCTGGAAAATGAGAAACAAAATTATTTAGTGCTTCATCTGCAACAAAAACTATTTTTGTTGCAGATTTAAGACATCTATAAGCTCGTTTGTTAAGTGTTTTTTCATAATTACTACCCTTTAATTTGGGATAATATATCATAGTCATCTTGAAGATTTCACCATTTGTATGAAGGATCAAGATATATGGTTTAGGACTAATTTTATTACTTTTGCATTTATCTATGTATGCCGAACATGTATATATTTCATGAAAAACAAGAACATCATCATTCTTTAAATTGTCCCAATATTTAGAGATAACTCTTTCTCCTTTTCCAAAATATAACTTATCAACCAGAAGATAAGAACCTATAGAGGTAAAACTTAAAAGGTTTGATATAATTTTTTTTCCAACATTAGTTATTTTGTTTTCATTTATCGGTGATGAAATAATATCCTTATCTTCTTCATCCAATGAATATATTGTAGACTTTGATATGCCGTGACTTTTAAAAATATTATCACCCTCCTTAAATGACAAAACAACCTTTCCGGCTCCTGTTCTTTCAAAAATAGATCCAAAAAAACAAATTCCTAATCTCATAAATTACTTTTTTATAATTTCTTTTAAAGCATCTAAAAAACCATGACCATATTTAATGTCTGGTTCCATGTAGTTTCCTTCTCCCCATTCATTCCATGACATTAAATAAACAATACGATGTTCATAATCTTTATTTAAAACTTTTTCGATGATTTGCTGTACATGTTTTTTGAAGGTACTTGGAGAACAGTTGTATAAAACTGTAGCATCTTTTCCTGAACGTGCTGTTCTGTCAAAACCTGATACTATAGTTGGATAAGTTGTAGAACTTGCCAAATCCTCTGTTACCATTTTATCCATAACCTTACTATAGTCATATTTATGTATAAATCCATATTTGCGCAATTTGAACTTAAGTATAGTCCAATATTTATTGCGATCTAGTGATTTCATGGCAGCCGACATATTTCTTTCATTTATAGCATCAAAACCTTTGTTTAAGATTTCTTCTTTTGTAGCTTTACCATATTTTAGACCTACAAAATGAATTCCTTTAAGACCATTTTTACGAGCCAAGAATTGCCAACATTCAATGAATTCTTTAACATTTGGGATATTCAAAGGATCAAAAATGGTAAATAAAGGCTTCTCATCTACTTTTATATATCTGTTGTCAAGAAAAGCAGGCAAGCAATAATTAAAATGTTCAATCCAATCTTCTTTTCCTGGATACCTTTGCTCCATAATCATAGGATCTTTAGAAAAGGCTCCGCCCTTTTTCCAGGTTTTTGTCATCCAACTATGATTAGCCCAACCTAAACAAAAAGGAAAATTTGGCTCTCCA
The DNA here is from genome assembly GCF_900290275.1 of Prevotella merdae. GTDB lineage: Bacteria > Bacteroidota > Bacteroidia > Bacteroidales > Bacteroidaceae > Prevotella > Prevotella merdae. The sequence goes on along the minus strand of NZ_LT985325.1, from coordinate 323,213 downwards.
GAATGAAGAACTTCTTCAAATGGACGCTGAAGCAACATACGTTTTTCTCCAAACCAGTAATGCCAATACATAAAACCTTCCACTCCGGATTCTCTTGCTAAATCTGCTTGAGCTTTCCGAATCTCTGGCATTCTTAAATCATAAAAACCTAGGTCTGCAGGAATTCTCGGTTGATAATGTCCTTTAAACATTGGTCTTGCTTGTGCAACATTTGTCCATTCTGTAAAACCCTTACCCCAAACGCGATCATTCTCTGGTATTGGATGAAACTGAGGCAAATACATAGCTATAACTCTTGCTTTTGTTTTCATTTTTTTATTTCTTTATTTCTTTATAAATTGTTTCTAATTGATCAGCATTACGTTCAATGGTATATAAATTTCGTACTACCATATATGCTGACGATATCATATCACTATAATAAATCTGTCCGTTTTTACATACATTAAGCATGTGTTGGGTCATGCCATTTATATCTTCACATCTTAATGCTATCTCATGTCCTGTCATTTTCAAGCCATTGTCAAATTGTTCTTTAGTTCCTCCGGTATTACGACCGATAACAATGGTTTTGTTAACCATCGCTTCTACAGTTATAAATCCAAAGCCCTCCATGACAGAAGGTACAAGTACTGCTTGTGCACGAGACATTAATTCGTAAATATCGCTGCGAGTACCGAGAAATTTTACTCTTTTACTATAGGGACTTTTACTTACTTTTGTTTTCAGCATATTGGCAAACTTATTGTTATCACCACCTGCTAACCATAATTCCTTATCTGGAAATTGTTTTGCAATTCGAAGAAAAGACTCAACAGCCCAATCTGCACCTTTCGATTCCGAGACTCTACCAACAAAGAGAAAATAGTTGGATTTCTTGGTTAATTTTTGTGGTTTATAATCCTTGGAAAAAACTCCATCATATACAATCCTTGTATTTTGAGATGACAACATATAATAACGTTGAACTGCTTCTGTTATAGCAATATTTATATCATTTGTTTTCAATACTGCCTTTTGAAATACTTTGGATGGAAAATGATGAGATTTTATGCCTTTGTCTGTTTCTCTTATATGCCAAACATGTGGAACTTTCAATTTTCTTGCCACATCAAAACCAACTTTTAACACTCCAACATTTGTGTGAATAATGTCTGGTTGGATGTCTTTAACAAGTTTTTCTAAACTTATTTCTGCTAAATGATTCTTCCATAATAAATCAAACAAACGCTTTGGCCAAGAGATAAAAGATTTAAAAGTATAAACACTTGGATATATTGCATTTGCATAATAAATCACTGATACTTGTACTCCTAAGTTCTTAAGCGTATCCACTAACGGACCTTGCTTTGGACAGACTGCATATATTTGGTGGCCTTTCTTTTGCATTTCCTTTATAATAGAAATAACAGCAATCGAAGATCCTTCAGATATACCTGAGGAATGTAATAAATATAATATCTTCATATTAATCTTCAATACATTGTTTTAAATATCCAACAGAACGTTCTCTTAATTGTTCAATACGTTTGTTAACTGGAATAAAATCAACATCTTGCATCATTTGTGGATTGTCTTTATCGTTCTGGGAACGATGCTGTAATCCCAATATTCCTAAAAACTCCACAATACGAGCATTATCTTGTACATTTAAGTCCCCCTTACGTTTACTGAAAGCATAGAAATTTACATTGTAATTTATGCAAAACAGACAACCATGGTATGAATCTGTTACCACATACCTGGCTCCACGAATTAGTCCTAGCCAATCATCGGGTCCAACACCTTTAATTGCATTTTTTTTATTCAGATATTTGGGCCTAGTTACTACATAATATACAGGAAGATTATGTTTTACACTTAGCTTTTCTGCAAATTTCACAACAGTATCTTTCTCCCCAAGGATATAGGCAAGAATATAATCTCCCTTAATATTTGGAGCCTTAGCTATTTTATTCCAATCATCAGATGTAAGAAGAAGTGTTGGATCGAGCACATGGGTTACCTTTCTTCCCAAAGTTTCAGTTAACAGTTTACTATTTGCTGCTTCTCGGCATGATAGAAAATCAAAATACGAGAGTTTTTGTTTTAATAGTTGCAGATAATCATCTTTCAAATCAGTTGTTCCAAAACTTGGAGCATAAGAACACCGTTTTGGAAGATTTGCAAAGTCCAAGAAATATGGATTATTTGGTTTATAAAGATGAGGGCTCCACGACTGATCACTTCCTACCATATAAGCATCGTAATCTTTCACATTCAGTTTTTGTTTAATGGTGTCATAATAGTATTTTTTAGATGACACTGGTATATAAAGTTTGTGAAATCGTTCGTATGCATCTATTGTAGATGAAAATTCTGGAGTATGGAAGAAAGCATACTCCCCGCCTGACTTTCTTTTTCTAATTATACTAAATAACCTAACTAAAGGAGTTTTTATAAGTCCCTTTATTATTCGAATTAGTTTGTAAGGATCTGGCGAGGTTGAATAGTTCAAGTATTCTGATTCCACACCAAGTTTACTCAAAGCTTTTGCCAATGCGTATGCTTGAAGCATACTGCCATAATTAGGATCATGATGACAAGTGAATAGTGCTATTTTCATTTTGCTAATTGTATTTCGTTTGTAGATTTAAGAACTCCTACTAAGTATACCATAATGAAAGCCGTGTAGAACATAGTACCCTCTCCTCTGGCAAACATTAATAAATAAAGAGCCATAAGAACAAACGAACGATAATTGTTCTTAAGCCTTGCAATCCATAACAAAAAGACAATAAACAATATCATTCCAATAAGACCGTTTTTAAGTAAGTATGCCTTATAGCCTACACCAAATTCCAACTTTTTTCTATCTCGTAAGCCAAATACGATATCAGGAGAAGCTAAAAATGAAACATATTGTTCATCCATAGCCTCTGAAGTACGATTGTTTCCTGCAATACCTTTTTCTTCATCAACTTCCAGTCGAGAGATTATTGCTTCATTAATAACATTTTTTCCCCCGTTATATTCTGAGAAAAAATAGTATGCTACAAATAATGATAATCCTATACCTACCAAAATTGATATTCTCCTTCGTGAGTATTGCATTTTATGTGCTATAAATGCCAAGATTGTCATGATGAAGCCAGCCAAAGAAAGAGTTAGAATCAATGTTACTAAGTATAACTTATTTCGATAGTCTTTTAAATCAAACTTATTGATAAATAGTAGGAACATCATCAATATTGCAAGGTAACCTGGTTCTAGGAATATACTATTGAAACGAACAAATGAAGGTATATCTGAAAAAGGCCTAATTATCCAAGTTATATCCACCAAATACAAATAGTGGTTTTCAAAAAGATATTGATCAACAAGACGTCCAGTATAATCTTCTATAGTTCCAAATGCAATATCCTGAGAAGGCAAAAAATCATACCCAATTAAATGTAATATCCAAAAAACCACCCCAAGGCCAAGGATAAAACTCAACACATTTTGAAAAGCATTAAACAAATCCTCAAGATATTCTCTACGCAACATAACCACAACCAATAGAGGAAGTGAACTTATAAATGCAACAATATAAAGGTTAATATTGCCAATACCCGCAACATACAATTTGAGTAAAACTAGAATTATTGCAATTTTACTTCTTGAACGACTTATATTCCACATTGAGGATGTCATAAAAAATGGCATACTAATGCCTAAAAATATGAAATTCATCATCAAATTGTCGACTTCAAAGAAAAGCCAACAGTTCAATGAATAGAAAACCATAATTAGCAACACCATCTTATACAGAACCCAATGTCTATCTTTTATTATAACTTGAGCTTTTTGCATCTGTAATCATTATTAAAATTATATACATTTTAAATGCGAACCATAATCGCAATTTATAACTTCTCCGGAAATACAATTTGAGATATCACTTAGGAGAAAAGCAGCAACCTCTGCCATTTCTTCAGGAAGGAACACCCTTCCGCAAGGAGATGGTTTATAAGTAAGGTCATCGGCTGTTCTACCCGTCATCTCTGAAACTGTTATTCCAGGAGCAAGAGCATTTACTCTTGCACCCAAAGAAGATAAACGATTGTTCAAGCCGCCTACAAGACTATTAATAACAGCTTTTGTTAAGCCATAGGGAATATCTGTATGAAAAGATCCTCTTTCACTACTAATAAATAGAATGTTTGTAGAACTGATAGAGTTTCTTTTTTCCTGCTGAAGGATGTATCGCTGAGCAAGAAAATAAGAGCCTTTGTAATTGACATTAAACTGCTTATCAAATCCATCAGAAGTAACTGTTCTAAAATCTTTTTCATGAAAAGACACTCCTGCATTGTTAACAAGACAATCTATTTTCCCGTCTAAAGCAATATAACATTTTTCCAAAAAAACATCAATATTCTCTATATCAGAAATATCAAAAGGAATTATTTTGCATTTATCTGAACCTCCTAATGTATTTTGAGATTCTTTCAATGCTTCCATGCCTCTACCACATATCAACACTATAGCCCCCTCGTCGATACATTTCTTGGCAATAGCATAACCGATACCCTTTGAACCACCAGTTATGACAATATGTTTTCCTTCAAGAATGTTTCTTGATTTACTAACATTAACCTGTGCTGTTATTGTTTGAGTTGGCACTCCTTTTAGTATATAGCGTAGTGCTCTTTTTATTGTTTTCAATAGCTTCATAATATTTATTTCATTATACGTTTAATTTTTTCAACGATTCTTCTCTGTAATGAAATGTTATTACGGTTGTCATTTAATATGGCTCTAAGCTCTCTACCATCATTATCTGCGTTTGTAATAACTTCAAGAAGCTTTGCTCTATTTGAAGGTTCAAAGAAATGTTGCAAACACTTATGAAGTTCGTCAGAATTCACAGCCCTAAAATATTCTAACTGTCCAAGTTCTGATACTTCTTTAAACTGATTTTGATGTGATGCAGCAATATGCAAATTAAGTGTAGAAATTCTATCCAGACTGATATTGAAATGGAATTCTGCTCCAGCATTATTATTCACCAAAAGAATACGGACATTAGAAGGTAATGTGTCAATAGAAGCATTCAAATCATATAGATAACTCAAATCTCCAATAACAAGTAAAGCAATATTATTAGTTGAAATGGCCTGGCCTATAAATGTGGACAAAGCCCCATCTATACCATCTGCACAAAGATTACCTACATAAGTAGTGTTTGCGGGCAACGGACAAAAATTAGTAAAACGCATTGCATTCAATACACTTGCATGTAACGAGGAATTTGGGGGAAGTTTTGCAAGAGTTTCCCTTATAGCATAAAAGTTTGTAAATGTACGAGGAACCAAATGTAACTTATTTACTTGCTTCATCCACATTTTATAATATGCTTTAGAGTTTTTTCCTGTAGAAACAGTTGCCATACTATTAAAAAATGTCTCAGGTGTAGTAGCAAAGATATTTTTAAGCGTCCTCATCGGATCATATAAATTACCTTCTTCACTAATATACCAGTGTGGAATATTTTTACCTCGATATAGAACACCGAAACCCGAATAAACTTTTGATCCATAAGAAATTACAACATCTGGCTGTAAATCTCTTATTTCATAAAAATTTAACACATTATCAAGTCCTGGTGTATGCACAAAGTGATTATCATTTACATTTGCAAAATGATCAACTGTGATTACAGTCTCATACTTCTCGTTGAAACGCAAAAGAGCTTCATGTAGAGATTTATTTACAATTTTATTATCCCCACAAACTACAAGCACTTTCTTATTTTGTAGGAATGAAGCATATTTTTCCCATCTAATATCACCTTCTAAAAGATTTATTTTTCTTGTTGTTGGTATTTCTTTTACATCAAATGTCGATAATTCAAAAATACGAAGCGGCTCTAAGAAGTTTACCTGTACAGGACCCCATATTCCTTTTCGAATAGCCATAAAAGCTTCATTAACACATCTATTACAGTACCAATATTCATCATCATTAGTTACCAAAGGAAGGTCTACCGCATATTTACAAAACGGTCGATACATATCAACCTGATTGATGCACTGATTTTCTCCATGAAATCTTTGATATCTTGCTCTATCTGAAGTGAGAGCCACAAGAGGTATATTCTTTTCATATGCTTCTTGCATTGCAGGCATATAATTGCAACTTGCTGTTGATGATGTACATGTGACACACACGGGAGCATGAAGAGATTCTGCAAGACCCAATGCCACGTATGCTGCACTACGTTCATCCACTACAGAATAACAAGTGAAAAAAGGATCTATCTCAACAGAATGTACAAGCGGAACATGACGTGTTCCAGGAGATATCACAAAATGACGAATATTATACTGTTTCAGTAATGATATAATAATCTGGACTTGTTTTATATGTGTATACATTATTCTTTGTTTTTAATATAAATAATTTCTTTTCTACCTGAAAAGTCAAAATTGTCAGAATCTACCACTTTAAGTGAAATATTATTAGACTCTATCCAAGGTCTAATACGTTTCATCAAACCAGACGTGTCTGCATATACTATAATACAGAAATTGTCGGGTATACATCTGAAATTAAAAATATTCGAATCATAAGCAAGTAATGATTCTGGGATACATAGAATACAATTACTGTTAGATTTTCCTAATATAAATCCTATATACTTTGAAATGACACAATATTTATGTTCTGGTTTTATAGTTTGAACATTAGCTTTGCTCTCAACAATATTTTCTACAGGATTATATAGAAACACTGTATCGTTTTCTGATACCACGCCTTTTATTATTCTATTTAAAAAACTATAGTCTATAGGCTTGTCATTATCAATAGTTATAGAACTTCTTAAAAGGAATGGACCATTATTTATTCTAATAGTATTTGCCAAAGTACTTATTTCTGAAGAATCAAGCAACAGAGCTTTACCTACAATACAACGATCTATATACTCAAGAGGTTGATACAGATTTGCATTATAAGTAACTACTAAAATGTTGGTTCTTTGAAACCATGCTTCGGTAATACCAGTATAGACACTTGAAAGATAACGCTCATCAACTATCAATGCAACTCTATCATCTTTCATTTTTGAAATTCCAAGTGCCTCGAATGTTGCAGAACGAACGTCTTTGACAATTCTATAATTATATGAATATTTTAAAGCTTGACTTACATATTCTTCGCATATAACACTATCAATGTTAAGAATGCTAAGTAGTTCATTTAATTTTTGAATCATATTATTTAAATCTTTTATTAATAAATGGTATTTTTTTACCCACCATTTCTTTGAGTAAAATCCTCTCGTTTGTATTTAAACCAACAAACATAATCGTTGGAACAATAACAAAAAAAGCCAGGAATGATATCAACAATCCGTAAACACTATTGTTTATAGGAAATAACCTTGCTATGATTAATGGTATAGGTGTAGAAATAATTATTACCTTGAATATTGGCACAACCGTTTGCTTTAAATATGCAGTTATGGGGAAACCAAATTTACGTTGGACAAAAATACATCTTGCTAACACCATTACAACATTCACAAGAATACGCACTATCCAAATACAATATGGAGCAAATCCCATTTTTAAGGCAATATACCCTAATGGAAAACTAAGATATGCAATACAGGTCATCAACACTTGATAGGTTTTGATTTTACCTATAGCTTGAACACCCATCCAAAGTGGTGCAGAAAAAGCATCAATAGATAAAAATATAAATATTAACGTGCAAAAATCTGCGGTATATTTAGGAACGTCAACAAGCCACAAATTAAGAATGCTATCAATTCCACAAATAATAGGGAAAGCTATTACGAATAATAAGAAAAATGAGAACTTAGATGTTGTATAAATAATATTATAAAAGCGTTTAGTTTCACCATTTGCATATGTCTTTACAATCTGTGGTTGAAATGCCGTTTGGAAATTCGTTATAAAACCATTTACAGCATTCGAGACCTGAGTTGCAACACCTGCTGCAGCATTAACTGTAACACCATAGAAAATATTAATCATAATATTAAGACCTTGAATTGCAAGAACATTTGCTAAAGCCCCAAATAGAGTCCAACTGGAGAAAGAAAATAATTCCTTAAAAGTTTTCTTATCCCAATACAGTTTATATTTTGTGGTTTGAAATTGTCTCTTACAATACAGCATATATAAATATGCTATAAACAAAGGTATTAACGTATATAAGAAAGAATATGTGATTAATTTATCATATGTTGATATATAGAGTAAGTAAACTACTGCTAATTTAAGGGCAACCTCGGCTAATGAAATATAAGCATAGAAATCCATCTTCTCATACGCAATAATGGAAGCATTATATGGTACTCGGATTAGATTTATTATAAATTGCATGAGGGTAAACTGATAAACCCAATTTGCTGCATACATTCTACCATCAGGTACATTTAAGTGTGTATTTATAAACCAAAGTCCGACAGTTTCGCCTATCAACAATATAATAGCAGACAAAATCAAATAAGTGTTCAGACTCATACAAAACACATTATTTGTTTGTTTTAGATTTCCTTTTCCGAGATTGAAATTTAAAAATCTTTGAGTCGCAGATAATAGTGCAGTGTTCAAAAAAGAAAACATCACAACCACACCATTAATAATATTACAAAGACCATAATCTTCTGCTCCAAGCACATCCAAGACTACACGTGATGTAAATAAACTCACACCCATCATCACAAACATGCGAAAGTACAGAAATAACGTATTTTTGGCTATCTGTTTATTGTTTGATTGGCATTTATTTTGAATTTCGCTCATATACTATTGTTTCCAAATACAAGACAAATAAATTCACATTTATTAAATATGACGTAAACTTGTTTAATTAATATCTAAATAAATTTATCTAATTTCATACATCTTCTCATAATACTTCTGATAATCCCCAGAAGTCACATTCTCAAGCCACTCCTCGTTATCAAGATACCACTTAACAGTCTTCTCAATTCCTTCCTCAAACTGCAAGGACGGTTCCCAACCAAGTTCCTTCTGAAGCTTTGTTGAGTCTATAGCATAACGAGCATCATGACCAAGACGGTCTTTTACGTATGTGATAAGGTTGAGGTCTTCACCATCGGCACGACCAAGCAAACGGTCAACAGTCTTGATAACAGTCTTGATGATGTCAATGTTCTTCCACTCGTTGAAACCACCAATATTATAAGTCTCAGCCACCTTGCCTTCATGGAAGATAAGGTCAATAGCACGTGCATGGTCTACTACATACAACCAGTCACGCACATTCTCTCCCTTGCCATAAACTGGAAGAGGTTTGCGATGACGGATATTGTTGATAAAGAGAGGTATCAACTTCTCAGGGAACTGATAAGGACCATAGTTGTTTGAGCAGTTAGTTACAATCGTAGGCATTCCGTAAGTGTCATGGAAAGCACGTACAAAATGGTCGGAGCTTGCCTTTGATGCTGAATAAGGAGAGTGAGGATTGAACTTGGTTGTCTCATAGAAGAAATCCTCTCCGTATGCAAGGTGATGCTCCTCAGAACTTGCCTTTGTAGTAAAAGGAGGCTTGATACCTTCTGGATGTGTCATCTGCAATGCTCCATACACCTCATCAGTTGAGATATGGTAGAAACGCTTGCCTTCATACTTCTCTGGCAACGACTCCCAATAGAGCTTGGCAGCCTGAAGTAGAGTCAATGTACCCATTACGTTTGTACGGGCAAATGTAAATGGGTCTTTGATACTACGGTCTACATGGCTCTCAGCTGCAAGATGAATGATGCCATCAATATGCTCATCCTGCATCAACTGATAGAAAGCATCGAAATCGCAAATGTCCATCTTGACAAACTTATAGTTGGGTTTGTCCTCAATGTCCTTAAGATTAGCAAGGTTGCCAGCATAAGTCAACTTGTCAATGTTGATGATTTTATACTCAGGATACTTGTTTACAAAAAGTCTTACTACGTGTGAACCGATAAAGCCAGCTCCACCTGTGATTACGATTGTACGCTTATATTGTGTCATGTCTGTTTATTATTAAAATTCTGGATAGAGATTCATGTCAATAGAGAAAGGACTGTCAAAGTCTTTCAGAAGCTTATGCTTTGTGTCTTTCTCGCTAAGGATGGCATGTTCTGTTGGAATCTGCCAGTCTATACCAAGACTGTCATCAATGATGCTGATGCCACCATCTGCCTGTGGAGCATAGAAGTTATCACACTTATATTGGAATACAGCAGTTTCCGACAATACAGCAAAACCATGAGCAAAACCTCTTGGCACAAAGAACTGGCGATGGTTGTCTTCTGTAAGTTCTACCGCCACATGCTGTCCGTAAGTAGGACTTCCCTTGCGGATGTCTACTGCCACATCAAGTACTCTGCCTTTTACACAACGAACAAGTTTGCTTTGTGTGAATGGAGGACGCTGGAAATGTAAGCCACGCATAACGCCATAGCTTGACATACTTTCGTTGTCTTGCACAAAGTTTATCTTACGGACCTTCTCTTCAAACTCTCTCTGCGAAAAGCTCTCAAAGAAATATCCACGGGCATCCTTGAACACTTTTGGCTCAATGATTACCACTCCATCTATTGCTGTCTTTATTACTTCCATCTTCTATTTTAGTTCTGTAAGTTGTTAATACATATTTTTAATGAGTCAGTCCAATAAGGCACTTTCACTCCAAATGTCTCCTTTATCTTACTCTTGTCCAATACCGAATATGCAGGACGCTTAACCGGACTTGGATATTCTGCACTATAACATGGATTAATCTCACATTCCTTATGACCACTATACTCGGCAATCATCTTTGTAAAGTCGAACCATGAGCACACTCCCTCGTTTGAGAAATGATAAATGCCTGTCTTTGAATACTCGGACGAAGAGTTTTCCTTTTTATAATCCTCTATTATCACCTCAATAGCCTTGGCAAGGTCATAGGCGTAAGTAGGAGTGCCACACTGGTCGAACACAACCTTTAATGTTGGTTTGGTAGCAGTAAGATTGAGCATAGTCTTGCAGAAGTTCTTGCCAAACTCAGAGTAAAGCCAAGCAGTACGGATGATGACATTCTTAACGTCTGTTGCCATAATCTTCTGCTCACCATGAAGCTTTGTTGTGCCATACACACCAGTTGGAGTACCCTTTTGGTCTTCCTTGCAAGGAGTGTTGTATGGTTCCTTACCGAATACATAATCCGTTGAAATCTGCACAAGCAGACCGTTTGCCTCTTTCATTGCCTTGGCAAGATTCTCTGGTGCATCGGCATTCAGCTTTTCTGCAAGGGCAGCAAGCTTTTCGTCATTCTCGCAAGCGTCAACATTAGTCCATGCAGCACAGTTGACAATAACATCTACATTGTTCTCACTCACCATCTTTCTGATAGCCTCCAGATCAGTAATATCAAGATAAGTAGTCTCGACACCTTCTATCTGGTTGACATCAGTAAAGATATAATTGTCTGCGGAATGCTTGGCAATGATACGCATCTCATTGCCAAGCTGTCCGTTAGCTCCTGTTACAAGTATATTCATCGTTTCTAACTATAAATTTGGATTTCCAGTCTGCTTTATCTCATCAATAACCTTAAGCAGATACTGTCCATATTGATTCTTTAACATTGGCTTTGCCAATTCACGCATACGCTCCTCGTCTATCCATCCCTGGCGATATGCAATACCTTCAAGACAAGCTACCTTTAAGCCTTGACGCTTTTCCAACACCTCTATATATGTTGAGGCTTCTGACAAAGAATCGTGTGTGCCAGTATCAAGCCAAGCAAAACCACGTCCAAGGGTCTGCACCTTAAGTTCATTATCACGCAAGAACCACTGGTTTACTGTTGTTATCTCATATTCTCCACGTGCCGATGGTTCAATCTTACTTGCCACATCCACCACTTTATTTGGATAGAAGTAAAGACCTACAACTGCATAGTTGCTCTTAGGATGCTCTGGTTTCTCTTCTATTGATAGACAATTACCATCCTTATCAAATTCAGCCACACCATAACGCTCTGGGTCGTTCACCCAATAGCCAAATACAGTAGCCTTCTTCTCTTCCTCAGCAGCTCGTACTGCTTCTTTAAGTTTGGCAGTAAAGCCAGAACCATGGAATATATTATCACCAAGAACAAGACATACACTGTCATCGCCTATAAAGTCCTTGCCAATAGTAAAAGCCTGTGCCAATCCGTCAGGAGAAGGCTGCTCGGCATAAGTAAAGTGTACTCCATAGTCAGAACCATCGCCAAGAAGACGCTTAAAGCCTGGGAGATCGTAAGGAGTTGAGATTATCAGTATATCACGAATGCCAGCAAGCATCAGCACACTGATTGGATAATACACCATTGGCTTGTCGTAAATAGGCATAAGCTGCTTGCTGATGCCCTTGGTAATGGGGTACAAACGTGTACCACTACCACCTGCTAATACTATACCTTTCATATCTTATAATGTTTAAAGAATAGACTATTAATGCTCAAATTATTGTATGGAAACAGACCCGGTATCAATTGTTCTATTTGAACCATCTGCATAGAAAATATGCACCCTTGTCATCTCCTTTGGAATACGCTTATAAACCTCAATGGGAAAAATGTGAACACTACCACAAAAACGACAATATTTCTTTAGTAAAACATTGAACTTATAATATATTGGATTGCTTTCAAAAACTTTTTTAACAGCTTGTTTTCCCTCCTCTATACCTTCTTGAAGTTTATATGTTTGCGTTATCTTCTTTTTTTGTGTTACAGAAAGAGACAGCGAGCTATCAATATGACTTGTAACAACTGAGTCCAACTGACTCTTCAAAGATGCAAGCTTTCCAGCTTCTAACACCATGTTTGCACTCTCTTTGAATTCCGTTCCAGCCATTACCTTACATTCTTTTGTATATTCATAGGAATACTCTTGCGTTTGCTCTGATGAGACTAAGGCTAATATTGTTTTCCACCCCTCCTCAAAAGTAAAGTTTTTATCCACCAATTCTACGGAACCTATTGTATAACAATAAAACCAAGTTTGAGGTTTTAGAGGATTAAAAATATTCAACAATTGCTCTTCATTAGATTTATTGACTATACTAGTTTCGTATTGAGTATAAGCTACCAAAACCTTTCCTGGAAGTTCGGATATATTCGATTTCTCCAAATAATCACTATATCCTAATTTAGCAGCTTTCATGATGTCTAAGCGATCTGCTTCACCCGTCAAAAGCACAGCTTTGATATTTGGATTAATCTGATGTATCTTTTTAAATAAATCCGTTCCATTCATATCCGGCATACGCTCATCCAATACAACCACTTTTACAGCACCCGTCCTAACAACCTCCAAAACTTTCTCAAGGTTTGAGTAAGCTTCTGTACGGAAACTGTATTTTGTAGATATAAGTTCTGAAAAAGTCTGAGCAGCCGCCAAATCATCGTCTACAACCAGTACTTCTACATTTTTATCCATAATTTTTTTTATTTGATTGGTATCTCAAAATATACCCTATTATTCTGCTTATAACACTTTAGTTTGCCTAATTTTCTTGTAGACAACAGATGCCTTACGGTATATAACCCGAGTCCATAATGTTCTGGTTTACTAGAATATCCATCTACTTCCATCTTATCTATGTCAACATCATCAACATAGGTATTAGATATTTTCACAACACCTTTGCTTTCTATAAGTTCTACTGTTGTGTTTTCAGAAGAAGCTGTTACCGCATTTGAAAGTATAGGAAGCAACAAAGACATCATGAAATAATTACTATAGGAAGGACATGAACTTTGAATGTTTGTATTCAATACTAACTTTTTATGTTCTCGCTCCCTATATAATTCAAAAGTCTCTTCAATCAGCTCCCGCAATCCAAACTTATCATCACTTTTTGAGCAGAGATAGATTTCGCGATAAGTTTCAAGAATGCCTTTACATATAGTAAGGCTCGTCTTTATTCTATCTATATAATTAACGAGATTCTTATCTGCCTTCTTCTGGCTCAAGGTTTTGCCTAAAAGCTCCACATTACCTTCTATACTTGCTAAAGGTGTTGCTATGAAATGGGTTATTTCGCGTATAAGCATTATGTTTGAATGAGTCGAATTATTTGCAGGCACTCTCATGGAAGAAATATCCATGATGGCATCAACCTTGGATGATATTTGTTGCAAGCACTCATACATTGCCTTGTCAAACTTTGGGGATGTTTTTTTATCATCACTCACCACATTATGTATTCTAACACTATTTATTTCACTAAGCAAATAAGCTAAGTGAGCCTCTATTTTTTCATTTTGCTCTGCCAATCTCTCAGTCAGTTCTTCTATGCTTTTTCTCATTAAGACATTTCCAAATGAGTTTTCTACATTAACTGTTTTTGGTGAACTGTTCTCTTTTGGTATCTCTACATAATTAATTTCCTTTCGTCTAAGCATTAATGCAAACAAAACCAATATCACAGCAAATGGAAGCCATATAGAATAAAGAGATTCAGGTATAGCAAATGAAAAATTGCCATAATAAGGCAAGTCGTGTTTTAGCCGCATATTTGTATGTGTAAACCACAAAGTTCCCAAAATACCAAAGGTCAACAATGTGCTAAACAAATAGTGAGAATTTCTCTTAACATGAAATATAAAAATCAAGAAAAGAGTTACTCCTATTATACCCTCAGCTATCCAAAAAGACAGATTCAGGATATCTACAGGCAATACATTTCCTCCCACAACAGGTACCAATCCCAGCAACAGAGCTGTCAAAGCCATTAAATAACTTGCACCACCGGCATCGTTATTCTCATCATTGAAAAAGGCTATATAAAAGATCGTAGCAGGAGCTATAGCTATTATACACACAAGAACAAACAATATCCAAAAATATATAGTATCTATCATTTTCTTTATTTTATCGCCAAACGTTAGCACTCAATTTAGGCCATAGCCCTTTGTAAGTCACTTTTGCAAGTGCCTATATATTGAGTTGTTAAAAATTCACTTGTTTATTAAGTATTACATACTTTTTCTCGCCATGGCAAGGTTCAGGCAAGCTTGCTTTGCTCATGACTTATCGAAAAAGTTGGCATATTGCCAATCCGAATAATACCTTTTAAGTTTACCGCTTAAATAGAGGTTGGATACTTACTTTTCTTTTATAGTCTCAACCTTATACTTTATAGCCAATCCCTCACCATACAAATTGTTCAACCACAAAACATATTGGTTTATATCCTCATTCACGGCATCCTTATATTGCAATGGAGTATCAAGCAATTTATTATTCGACATTCCTATTAGTATCGCATTCTTAAAGGCATCCTTATCATAATTCTCTTGTTGTGCCTTCTCAAACAAATGCTTAAACATAGTGATGTTATTTGCTACATTATTAGCTTTCGTCTGTAATTCAGCACACAAAAGCTGTATGTCGTCCACAAGTTTTGTCATGCTTTTGTTATCTTTCATTATGTCACTATATGCAGCAATACACACAGATGAAGTATGACGAATCAGCAATGCATTCTTTGCAATGTCGTCTATCAAGTCATACACACGTTTTGTATTATTGGTATTATGCCCATAAACATACAGCCGATTTACAGCATTCGCCACAGCCTCAGCATAAAAAAGAATGTTCAGCAAACGTTTCTCACGTTCCTTTACAAACTCATGATTCCGTTGTTTCTCGTAGGATATTTCATTCTTTACTGTTTCTATTTTCTCGGTTATTGCTTCTATGTCCTCTTTAGTTGCAATGTTTTTACCTTTTTCCGACTCATACGAAGTCTCACGTTTTACCCCCTGTTCAATCTTTTTCTTTGCATAGAAGATGAACAGAATTATAATTATCTCAAATCCTAATAATATGTATGACATATATTTATACTTTTCTAATAGTAAGTTAGTGCTCAATTTAGGGCATAGACTTTTGTATAGGCACTTTTGCAAGTGCCTATATATTGAGATGTTAAAAATTTCACATGTTTATTAACTATTGACATATTGCCAATCCGATTTATTTCATGATTTTCGGCTGCACTCGGCATAGCTTAAACAAGTTTGGCTCTGCTCTCGTTGGCACGAAAATTCTTCGCTCGACAATGCCAATTAGGAGTTTTGAATGTTGAGTGTTGAGTTATTCGCTGCTACGCATGCGATTGAGAGTTGGTCAATTGTGAATTAATTGTCTTTGAACATGAATCATAATAAATTGGCCATGAATTATGCCACGAATTAATATGGTTTGAATTGATCCTTGACTTTTATCTTGATTATTCAAGCAATTTGTCACTATCACGTAACCTTTGTTTAATACCCTTCAATGTAACGTCAGCCCAATGCTCATAGTTATTCTTCAGCTCCTCTTTCTCTTATGTAGAAAAATCAGAGTGTTCGATGTAATCTTTCATACATTCAACTGCCGTCTTCTTGAGCTTATCAAGATCTGAGCTCTGAATCTTACTGGTAATGAGCTGCTCGGTAATTGTGCAATATATATAGCCATAAAGAAAATTAGGAGTTAGGAGTTAGGAATTACGAGTTACGAGTTGGTCACAGCTACACCTGCGATTGTGAGTTGGTCAATTGTGAATTGATCGTCTTTAAACATGAATCATCATAAATTATCCATAAATTATTTCATGAATTAACTTTCTGATTCTCTGTTGCTAATGTTTGGGCGTAGAGTGAACATTAATGCCCGTTACTATTGAGAATTTGATATTTCCTCATTAACTTTGCAGCAAATTCAAAGAAGTCTGCAACATTCTTGAAATTATCAAACTGCTGGCAATACATACTTGCATAAGGTTCAGGAAACCTATTGCGTATATCTGCCTTTATCATGTTTGCCAAAGCCTCCTTGGTATAGGTCTTCAGCAATTCGTTGTATTGTTGTTCATTCATAATATCCACGATTATTTGAACATTCTTTATTCTTCAGCTCCTTATATAGCGACACCACTTTTCGAAATTTAATGTTTGAGTTGACATTTTGAATTTAGTCTTCAGATTTATCTATTAATAAAGGGATATGTACAGGGGTATTTGGGTATCTACCCATTTTTATCATTTTCACCAAATCGTCTCTTGATATGCCGAAAGAATCTGAAAGATAATGCAAGTGCGGTCTGCTGCCTTGTATACCAGATTCCATTCCTTTCAAACCTTTATATGTTTGTAAAAAGCAATGCCAATGAATACCATTATCAAATATTCTCGCAATCAAAACATCTGCTTGATTTATGATTGTTCGCATTTGACCTTCTGTTAAAGTTGTGTCACCAACATATTCTACAGAGCCATCATCTTTAAGATGCATAAATGAAGGCAGTTTCTCTTCTTTTACACTTTTAGGATCGCCTTGCCATTTATAATGGCTAAACTTATACCCACATTCTTCAGCAAAGTTGAACAAAGAAGATAATTGAGTTTCTGTGAGTTGAGCACCCTTTAATAGACGTATTTGTTCTTTTTTGCTAAATTCTTTCTTTAAAAGGTTATTGAAGCAACTATCAAAACTACTTTTAATAAAGTCTTCATACGTCTTTTCTGCAATCTCCAATGCAGCATTATAAACAGTGTCATCATTGTATGAAAACGTACATTTATTATCTTTATCAAGGTATGCTTTCAAAACTGGAGCTATTGAAGAAGCTTGAAATTTAATCACCGTATCCCTATAAGATACGTTCTCAACCTCATCCATTTCATTAGCAAAAAGCTCTTTATCTCCATCTTTATATTTATATGTTGTCATATCGTATTCTTAGAAGTTAGACATACGCAAACTTTCCACGCTCTGGCAACGTTATGAAACGAGAGTTGAAAAGTGTATCAGGTACTTTCTTTTGCAACAATTCGAAGAAGTTACGATCATGTGTTGTCAATACAATCTGTTTGTCCATTGAAAAGGCAACATTTCTCAAAAGGTCTATGATGGAAAGGATATTGATGTCATCCAAAGCTTGAATAGGATCATCAATGAATATACAATCCATGCTTTTTCCTTCATCATCGGTTGCAAACAATGCCTTTGCTAGAAATATGCAAAAAGAAAGAATGTTGATTTGGGCAGTACTGAAATACAAGTTTGGCACAATACTTTCTTTTCCATCTTCCCTGCTATTTACTAAAACTTTCAATCGTGGATTTTTTAGCTTGAAATCACATTTGAACTGTATCTCCTTGTAATCGGGATGAGGATCAATGGCATTGTACAACCTATTGATAAGGTCAAGCTCAAAATAACTATCCACGAATTTTTCAAGATAATGTTGAATGCCATCTATCTCTTCCTTAAAAGACTCCTTTAAATGTTTTATCTTTTCTTCCTGTTTTCTCAAATTAAAAAGTTCTGTCTCTATGCGTTTATTACCCAGAAATATCTCAATAAGGTGCAGAACCGAGATATAATCACCTAATACCATTTGCCGTTTCTCTTGTTCTGCCTTCAAGGTCTTCTGTTGCTTGAGTCCATACTCAAATTTAGAGACAATTTCCTGATCAGAAGATTGAGTATGAGTATCGATTAAACGGCATTCTGTTTCAAGATAATCTAGTATCTGCATTCTTTCCTTCTCAATTTTATGTATTTGCGCTATTCTTTCATCATATTGCTTTTGTAAAACATCTATTCGTTCTACAAGCACTTTCTTTTCTTTCAGAATAGCCAATTCTTGATTGTTTTTTTGAATTTCCGCTTTTATCTTTTCTTGTTTTATATTTTCCTCTTTAAGCGTTTCTTTCCATTGCGTAAACGTTTCATCTGTCACACGAGCAGTTTCCAACTTGCTTACATACCCCATATAGAAATCGCCAGATTTGATAGTTGTAATTTCTTTATATGCTATTTCTATATTTTTTTTAATTTCTGTAAGTTGAAGTTCTTTTTTAGAAAGTTCCTCTTCAAGTGATTTTAAACAACCTTGTTTTTCAAGAATGCTGTTAGCATACATTTCCTTATTGGCTTCTAAAACTTGACGTATTTTATCTTCAGAAATATCAGCCAACTCGGTGTATAATTCTTTTAAACGACTTTGATTTTTTTCTATACCAATAGTCAATTCAGATATACTCTTGGTTGTTTTATCAAAATTGATTTTTGATTCCTTAAGTAGAGCCTCTGTTTTCTGCAATTGTTCATCAACAGTGGCTATCAAATCTGTAAAAAGTTTCTCTTTTTTTGAATAAAGTTCTACCTTGGAAGAAACAAGAAGTTCTCTCTTTTGAATATCTAATTGCAAGGACTTCTCTACAATTGTATTCGTTGATATACTTTTCAAAAGAGTTTCTTGAGAATGATAATCATAGCCACACAAAGGGCACACTCCTCCTTCTATTTTTGAAAGAATAGCACGTGAGTTGGCAACTAATGTTTCTATATCTCCAAGGTAGCTTTTCTTTTCAGCAATCGAATTATCTACATCTTTAATTTCTTTGTCTATTTTCCCAATTTCATTTAAGACATCAACGATGCCTTTCATTTCTTTTACGAACAGGTTATCAGTAAAGTTAACTTTTCGTTCGCATAAAGTTTCGTATAGGGAATGAAGTTTGCTTAACTTGCTACGTAACGATAAAACTTCCTTATCTAAATCTTCTTTTTTAGATTGAGCTATTGCCAATTTCTTAGACTCTTCATCAAGTGAAATTCTTAGCTTGCTCATTTCCTTATAACTTTCGTGAAGATGCTCCAATTTCTCAATTACAGCAATTTGTTGTCTCGCAAGGTTAGACAATTCATCTTGCAAAAGAGACAATTGCTTGGCGGTTATATCTTTGTTTTTTAAAACTTCTTCGATTTGGACATTTTGTTTTTCTACATATAGCTTCTTACTTGTTAATTCTTTGGCTATTTCGCAGAATTGCAAATAATGGGCTATCAAGAATTCTAACCTTTTACTTTTTCCTTTTGATTCTACTTCAAATTCTTGCAGTCTAATCAACTGTTCAGACAATTCCGTATATCTTTTAATGTCAGCAATACGATGCAAAAGGTCATTCACGTCTTCTTGAATTGCATTCTTTCTTTCAACAAGTGAAGGAAGCTGATAGATACTGCTCAATCCATCTGTACCGCTTTCCACTTTCTGGTAAGCAGTAATTAATGATACCAGCACCTCATGACGTTTAGAAGCTTGTTCCTGCCAAATCTCTGCTTGAAACATGAGTTCCTTCAAGTATTTGTCAGAGAAAGACTCTTTGATATCAACAGAGATACCCACAGATTTTAAAGAGACTAAGACATCTGATAGTTTTGCCTTCAAATCTACATTTACAATTTCCTGATTCAATTGGGCTGTTTTATCCTTTATTTGTCTGCCCAATGAAGTGATTTGGCGCCCACTGCTTGTGTACTTCTCTTTTAACCAAAGCCTATAATCCAACAATCCTTCAGTTTCCCTAAACCTTTTCGTAAATATCTCGAAACGACTTTTGGCATCCTTGTTTGAAATAAATTCAGAGAAGAAATCCTGTGACAGAATGGCATTTGTGAAAAATGCGTTTTCTCCATCACCTTGTAATATCTGATATTCTTCATCTGGATTGCAAGTTCTAACGATAGAATTTCTGTCGTCGAAATCCATTTCGACTTTTATATGCTCTCCTGGTAAATCCTTGTTATGTATAAAAGATTTATTGCCAGAATGAGATTTGTCCTCACTGGCATTTTCTGGAAGATTATCATCAAGACGATGAATTTTTCCTGTCATACAGAATTCCATTGAATCGAAGAGACTTGTCTTGCCAAATCCATTCGGAGCATAAAGAGCAACAAAGTTTGCTGTTTTTCTGCTATCTTTTTTAGCAGAAAAATCAACCGACTCATCTCCAAAAAGTCGGAAAGCATGTATGTTCACCTTATTTATCTTCATTGCTTTGATATATCTTTAAGAGTTCTGGATTACTGTCATACATTGCAAATCCCTTTTTCATTTGCTCTGTAGGTTTTATAATATACCTTATGTATAGGTCTATTAAATTGTCCGCACCTTCTTTTATGTCACTTTCGTTGACTATAATTTTACGAGAGGATATTGTATCATGCTCAATTTTGTATTTCAGCGAACGGTCTATCATGTTTTTGTCTGGAACAACATAAAAAAGATAGAAGTTCCAACGAGTAAACTCATCTATATCTTCAATTTGGTAGTCATGAATAAGAAGATTTCTGAAATCTTTCCAATACTGGCGCAGTTCTTTTTCTGTTAGAACTGGGGTTACAGCAACTACAAATTCCCGACCGATTCCAAAACAGTCTTTTTTCCAAACATCAAGAGTGATTTCCATACCTACACTTCTATAATTTCTTTCAACTTGTTACGATAATGTTCTATCGTAACTTCCTTTATTGTATTGGCGCAATCCTTGACAGCAGTCTCAAAGATGTTATTATTGATAATTGTCATCTGATTGAATACATTTGAACGAGACCTTGAAATATCATTTTCTTCTATGATTTCCGCCTTTCTGAGGTCGGGTACCTGTGCTTTTGGAGCAGCATAGTTTCCATAAAATACGGTTTTATTGAGTCCACCCACTACAAGATATGCTCCCTTAATTTTTCCAACAACCAACTTGGCTTCAAGTTTTTCCCTTACATCATATACATCCAACTCTTCGTTGGAATAGCAATAGTGGAATTTCTCATACAAAGAGACTATTGCTTTTTCGCCATCAGGCTCATTCAAGTCAAGCAAGGCTATAACACCAACTATAAACAAGGTGAATGCTTGCCAATATCTTTGGTCCAAGCCTTCCAATTTTGTTCCTTCATTGATTTTACCTTTCTTTATCAATACATCAAATATCCGAATAGGAGACCATTGCTCAACTATGGCTTTATATTGGTCTAAATCAGATGTAAATTGAGCAGTTCTATCGTCTACAAAGCGTTCACAACTGAAGTCAAACACCCATCCAACCATCTTGCCAAAGTAACTTAAATCAAATTTAAGGACTGGCGGTAACTTTTTTTCAGCAATAAGTTGCAAAAAGAGGGATATCGGTATCATTCCACACTTGCCAAGCATTTCCTGTTTGTCATGCATGGCAGACTGAGTATGAATACCAACCAGTTTACAATCTTTATTTAAAATACCACCTCCGGACATACCTTTGATTTCATTTTCTTTATTATTTACATCATATTGATATTCAACAATATCTGTTTCACTGTTACTATCAAAATGTGCAATATGCAGTACCAAGGTATTTCCTATTTTATCTTCTGCGTTCTTTCGAGATTTTGGAAAGCCTATATGAAAACATCCTATTCTATCAGAAGATATATAAAGATGTGGAATATCTATGTCACGTTTCACAACCAATACTGCAATATCATTGTCTACTTGTTCGGAGACTTCAACACTTTGAATGGTAAAGACATGTGCCTGTTTACTATTAGCCTCATCATAGCTGATGGAAATATTGTCTATTGGCAATATGTTTTTACCTTCATCTAACACAACATGTCTGCATGTAAATACATACAAAATGTCCTTGTCTAATGGAGAAACAAGAACCCCTGTTCCATCATTAACCCTGACTGTAAGTTTCTGTTTTATATCGTCTATTCCAAGCATGATATAGTGGTAAATACACGTTCCTTCAAATTAGGGAAATCCATAAAGTCCTGCTTAGTAAACAAGCTATCCTTACGTTCTCTGTAATTGAAGCCTATAATTGAATCTGTATTACAGATTATTTGAGCAATAACCTCTTTATCTGGATGCCCAAAGAAATCTCCATTGGTAGAAACAAGAAAAGTATCTGCATGTACCTTTTGTATAAAGGTTGGACTAAAATTGTTCTTACTACCATGATGTGAGAGTTTTATGATTTTGTATCTGATGGGGTGATCTTGCTTTGGGTAAAAATAATCAAGACCATTCATAATATCTTTAATATGAGCATCACCAAGCAACAATACCTTATCACCATCTATTGTAGAGAGTTCAAAAGCAATAGAAGCTCTATTCTCTTTTGTGAGGGTTCCATTCTTCCATGGTTGAGCTACTAATTCTTTTAATGAGACAGAATCTGTACCATTGGCAGTACCTGTATTTTGCAATGAAGCACTTATCTTCTCGGCAATACTGTTTCGATATTTTGACAATGGTGCTAACACTTTGATATGGAAGGGTCCTCTATCAAATTCTTCTCCTTGCACTATATTATTATTATAGCAGCGTCCTTTGTCTCTCCACAATTCAAGTAGTTTCCCTGCTTGGGTTGGAGAATTTTGCAAACTGGATTTATCGGATAGAATAACATCGTCATTCATCCAGATTTCTCTCACAAAATCTTCTTTAGGGAACTCATCTTCAAACCATTCTATGATTCCTCCTATATGATCATCGTCAACATGCGTAACAATAAGCAAATCTATATGCTTATTCTCTTCATGCAACTTGTTTATCAACTGTTTCAATGGTTTATCTGGATCTCTTCTGTCATGCAAATCCTGATAAGTTTGGGCGACACCTCCATCTATGAGAACATTGTAATCATATGCAGAAACGAATATGCAATCACCATGTTCGGCAGGAAGTAAAGATATATTTATTGCCATAATTGCTTATATAGAATTTTATTCGTAAGGTTAGTGTTCAATTTAGGGCATAGCCCTTTGTATAGGAGCGGGGACGCCCTCGTCCCCGAAAGAATTTGGGAGAATCTATTGCTTTGTCGAGGACGAGGGCGTCCCCGCTCCCACTTTACCGTCTATTGAGGGAGAACTTCCAATTTATTTTTAGGGTGAATAGAAAGAAGTTGAACTTCATGCTGAAGAATGGGGTGCTAACTACTTCTACTTTGAGCTTGTCTGCGACGTTCGACTTTTGGTTAAGGAACTCGTCGCCGATGAAGATCTGGATTGACTGGGTGGCGTTGGGCAGTATCTGGTTGCTGCCTCCATTGATGGTAATTGTTTCTGTTGTCATGATAAATTCACATGGGTTGTAGTTTAACGAAAAAGTAATATAATATACTTGGCGATTTAATATAATATAAATGCCACTTTAATATAATATAAATGGCAAAGTAATATAATATACTTTTTGCTATAGATTTTGATTATTTTATGCGATTGGGTTTGGGGCGTGACAATAAGGCGTCGTTGATGCGAGCACGTAGGTTGTCAATGCTTCTACCCTTGGTAAGCTTAGTAGCTAAAGGAAGGAGGATACTTATGAAACGCTCCTTTACTATCTCTTCTTCGGTAAGTTTTGGTTCCTGCTCGAACATGTAAATTACTACTTTAGCAAGTTCGGTGGCATTTTGACACTCACTGAGTTGGGCGATATAGTCAGGAAGATTCACCTTATCTACATATAGGGACAGCTTGCCGACTTCGGGACATGACTCTTTGTCGACAACTGTGTTACTGAGTATTTTCTCGGCAAACTGGTCACCATAGAAGTTTTGTACGGCTTCGGTAGCATTGGGAAGAATTTGATTGTTACCTCCGTTAATGTTGATTGTAATGTCGTTCATATAGGTTGTAAACATTAATCGGTAAGCACTCAATTGCTTCCAACCCCTTATAAACAGGGGTTGGAAAGCCATTGATTATTTTTGTTTTAACTTTTGTTTGTTTGAATTTACCGTGCGACTGCACTGGGGAGAAGCTTTTCGTAATCCTTCTCCCCCTCTATAAGTCTGCTGATTTGCAAGCATCACGCTCCTTGACAGCCTTGTCGTATGCCCACTGAAGTCTGTCCATTGACTCCTGCAATGAGACTATCGTTGTATTCTGAGAACTTATCGTTTGGCGAAGTGTATCTATCGTCAGCTTAAGGCTACTTATCATAGCTTTAAGCTCTGTTATTGTATCAATATATTCTTGTCTCTCCATATTAGATGTTAGAGTTCAATTTAGGGCATACCCCTTTGTATAGGCACTTTTGCAAGTGCCTATATATTGAGATGTTAAAAATTTTACTTGTTTATTAAGTATTACATACTTTTTCTCGCCATGGCAAAGTTCAAGCAAGCTTGCTTTGCTCATGACTTATCGAAAAAGTTTCATACATTTTACACGCAAGTGATTTTCGGCTGCACTCGGCATAGCTCAAACAAGTTTGGCTCTGCACTCGTTGGCACGAAAATTCTTCGCTCGACAATGCCAATTAGGAATTTTGAGTTTTGAATGTTGAATTTTGAGTTATTCGCTGCTACGCATGCGATTGAGAATTGAAGCCTACGGCAATGTTGAGTTTTGAGTTTTGAATGTTGTAATCGGCTCTGCCGCTTGCCTAAGCAAGAATTGTCGGCGAAGCCGATGTTGAATTATGCGCTGTGCGCAATGTTGAATGTTCTTACAATATGCCGGGATGTCGTTTTGCAAAGTCATTTTGCTCTTCTATCACCATCTTGCTAAGTGCTGGCAGCATACGTTCTATCTTGCGACATTTAACTTTGTTATAATAGAAGTCTATGTCGTCGAGCAGTTCATTGCAAAGAGATTCGGGCATGTCGCCACCATAACCACAGGCAACAAGAGCTATTGCAGACAATCTGCGGGCATCTTTGTCGTTACGGAATGTGCTACTCATAAGGATATTGGGCAGCATATCGTAAAATACATTGCAATAGTGAAGCAAGTCGTTGAAGTTGGGGGATAAAGTGAGGTATGCTTCGAGCATCTCTTCCTGATATTGACGGAGCAACAAGAGGAACTTCTGCTTTGCCATCTTGCCTTTTATGTTTTGTGTCATTACCCAGAAAAGAGCATGAGATAACACTATACGATCTTCGGAAGAGTGATAGTAGAAGGAACTGTCTTCGGGTTTGCTGTCCTTAAACAGTTTCTCTTCCATTTCTGCAAACATCTGCTTGCGCATTTCTTTTCTATCTATAGGAGTCATATTTGAGTTAAGAGTTAGGAGTTATGATTTCATTTTTTTACTTCTGTTAATACAACCGCTTGCCTAGAATCTTAAATGTCATACTCTTTTCTTTTTTCTTGACCATCTTGGTTATATAAATGTCAGGAGTTCCGGATCCAAGAACAACACTATGGGCAGCAATTTCTGAAGCCATTGTAGTTATGGGGATAGCTTGTTTCAACTGCTTTTGGGCGTTAACCCACGGAAATACTACCCCAGCTACCTTCCGCGCGTCGCCACTTAATTGTATTGCTTTGATTACCACACCTTTTAATCTCTTCTCCGCCAATGTTCTCGGTTTTGCTATCTGACATTTCACGCCTTTAAATTCTGCGCCATAACGCAATACATCAACAATTTCAGTTGACTTACCCTTAACTAATACAGACACATTGCCGTTGACATGGCGAGACGGGACATCCACTTGCCTCATAGAATGTGTACCTTTTGTCTTATAAACGATACTGGCTTGATGACTCGCCTTGATTTTATCGTATAGTCTTTGTATATTGTCTCGCCAGGTGCTGTACTTGATGTCATTCTTAATGTGGGACACGAATGGCTGTACGGCATGCATGAAGTTCTTTGACATAGCCACACTGTAAGAGACATCCTCCTCATTCAGTAACATAAAGAATATGACACTATAAACTTCGTTCATAGCGTGACACTCGCAAAATAGCTTGACATAACGTCTCACACTTGCCTCATTGGGAATGTAGGAATAGAGTGTTAATTCTTCCACATTTTCCAATCCGAGATTATTGGTATTTGATGTATTGTTTTCTGACATAACTATTCTTTTTTTAACATTCCGTGTTTTTGCCGCATTTTTTTCGTGCCTATCATCTCTTTTTTACGCAAACCAACATAAAAGAGAACAAATCCTTAAAATGCATATTAATTTTGCCAGTGTAATCAAGAAGGCATCAATAGCCGTATTGGTTCAAAACTATCGTATTAACTTTCTAAAATTCAAGACAATGAAAAGAAATCGTAATCCAACAAACAAGCATGTAATGAAGCGTTATGCTACGCTTTATTCTTCGATCAGTTCTTGATTGTTTCTCGATCGCTCTTCGTTCTGTTCTCGTTCGCTCTTCGATCGGTTCTCGTTCGAACTCCGTTCATCCTCCGTTATGGCTCCGTTCGAGCTCCGTTCGGGGATCGAAGAACAATGATAGATACATCGACAATACATCGGAACAAACACGAAGAGACAGCGAAGTACGAAATGGAAACTAACAAAACGAAAACGTAACCAAACTGTATTTTTTAATCACTTAAATTCAAATTATTATGGCAAGACTTACTGGAATTATTTCCAAACTCAATGGCTCTGCAGGTAACCTTACCTTCAGACAGAACGGTGGTCAGACCGTAGTGTCTGAGAAAATCACCCAAACTACAAATGCGAAGACCGAACTTCAACAAAAGCAGCGCTTGAAGTGGGCAAACATCATTCGCGAGTATCAAGTGCTGCAACCTTACATGAAACTTGCTTTTGGTGGTACTCGTAACGGTCGCAACGACTACAACAAGTTTATGTCGACCAATCTCTCGATGACTCCTGTGTACCTGACCAAGGCTGAGGTTAATGCAGGAATGTGCATCGTAGCCCCTTACGAGATTACTCACGGTACTGTTAGGTCGATTGCCGTAAGCGGAAAGGGCAAGAAGGCTGTAACAGACATCAAACTGGGGAATCTTAACATCACCGAAACGACTACTGTTACAGAGTTCTCTAATGCTGTGGTGCAGAACAACAAGCAGTACAATTATGGTGACCAAATAACTTATTTCTTGGTACATCAAGTGGTGAACGAAGTGACCAACATCCCTATGGCGGAGGTGGATGCCTGTTGTATTGTACTCGACAAGAGTAGCGAGGCAAAGCTCCTTTCACTTGTTGACGCAAAAGGTTTCTCGGTGCAGGAGGAACATCTTGCAGCACAGGCAGACAACGACTTCGGCGACCATGGTATGGTGTGGATTCACTCACGCAAACAGAGCGGTAAGACGCTAATCTCCACACAGTGCCTTATTTGTGAGAACAACTTGTTGGCTGAGTATCAGGGCGAGGAAGCGTATCTGAATGCTGTTGACAGCTACGGGGGTGTAAGCGATGTGTATCTCACTCCGAACGGAAAACTAAAGCCTACCTCTATCACTTCTTCGGCTGAAAAGTAACCTTTAACTGATAGTGAATTATGAAACTCATTTTATTAATGTATCTAAAGACTACAAGTATGAAAATCAACTGGAAACGTGTGGCACTCTATGTGCTGCGAGTGATTGAACTGATTGTGTCGGGCGCCGCTGGCGGTGCCATGACACAAATGTAGAATGCTTATCGTATGAGAACGATAAACTTGATTGTAGTGCATTGCACCGCCAATAAGGCGGGCTGCACTATCAGAATGGCGGATATTGACCGCTACCACCGCTCGCTCGGTTGGCGTGGATGTGGGTATCACTATGTGATTCCTACTGACGGTGCCATTGAGAGAGGACGGTCTGAAACGCAGATCGGAGCGCATTGCAAGAATCATAACAACCATTCAATCGGTGTTGCGTATGTAGGAGGGCTTGCCGTTGACGGCAAAACTCCTTGCGACACCAGAACGGAAGCACAGAAGAGTGCGTTGAAAAGGTTGCTTAGTGAGTTGCATAAACGTTATCCGAAAGCGTTGATAGTAGGACACTCTGACCTTGATCCACACAAACCCTTTTGTCCTGGGTTTGATGTGGTGAGGGAGTACAGAGGACAGGAACCTTGATGCAAGAGCATAGAGAGTTGCTTGCTGGAGACAGCGGTAAGATACCGCTGCTACTATTAAGATTGAATACGGATTTGTCTGATTTTACTGATATACTGACTCAAGGCGAAGCATCAGTTTAATCAGAATAATCCGTATTCATATATTATTGAATACTGATTCTGCATATTTTTACTGATTTACTGGCTCAAGGCGAAGCATCAGAATAATCCGCTTTCGTTTTTTGAATACAGATTCTGCTTATTTTACTGATATACTGGCTCAAGGCGAAGCATCAGAATAATCAGAATTATCCGTATTCGTTTTTTGAATACAGATTCTGCAGATTTTACTGATTTACTTTGCGCTGTGCGCAATGTTGAATCAGTCTCGGCGGAAGATGTCGCGTGTATATACCTTTGCTTCTACATCCTTGAGGCAATCGTCAAAGCGATTGGCGATGATGGCTTTGCTCTGTTCCTTGAACTCATCAAGATTGTTAACAACCTTGCTTCCGAAGAATGTTGTACCATCTTCCAATGTGGGTTCATAAATGATTACCTCTGCACCTTTTGCCTTGATGCGCTTCATGATACCCTGGATGGCTGACTGACGGAAGTTATCTGAATTAGACTTCATTGTAAGGCGATAGACTCCGATAACACAGTTGCCTTGCTCTACTCCGTATTGATTGTTGCTTGAATAATCGTACCAGCCTGCTTTACGAAGTACTGCATCGGCAATGTAGTCCTTGCGTGTGCGGTTTGACTCTACAATAGCGGACATCATGTTTTGAGGTACATCCTGGTAGTTAGCCAATAGCTGCTTGGTGTCCTTTGGCAAGCAGTAGCCACCATAACCGAATGAAGGATTATTGTAATGTGTGCCGATACGTGGGTCAAGACCTACACCTTCAATGATAGCTTTTGAATCAAGACCTTTAACCTCTGCGTAAGTATCGAGCTCGTTGAAGTAGCTGACGCGAAGTGCAAGGTAAGTGTTAGCAAACAATTTCACGGCCTCGGCTTCCTTCATTCCGACATACAATGTCGGAATTTCTTCCTTAATGGCTCCTTCTTGCAAGAGAGCAGCAAATGTATGAGCTGCTTCTTTAAGCATTTCTACATCTGTTACAGACTCGATGGCATTGTTCTCGGCTTCGAACTCGGGTTTATTGATAATCTTAGGGTAGCCAACGATGATGCGGCTTGGATAGAGGTTGTCGTAGAGGGCTTTGCTCTCACGAAGGAACTCTGGGGAGAAGAGGAGGTTGAACTTCTTTACTCCTTTCTGGGCGTATTTTAAGTAGAGGTTGCGGGTATAGCCAACGGGGATTGTACTCTTGATGACCATAATGGCATCAGGGTTAACTTCCAATACGAGGTCGATGACTTCCTCTACATGAGTGGTGTCGAAGTAATTCTTTACTGGATCATAATTGGTAGGAGCTGCGATTACCACAAAGTCGGCATCAGCATAAGCCGATTTGCCATCAAGAGTGGCTACAAGGTTCAATGGCTTTTCAGCCAAATACTTCTCGATATAATCATCCTGAATTGGTGAAATCTTATTGTTGAGCTTCTCCACCTTTTCGGGGATTACGTCTACTGCTGTTACATGATGATGCTGCGACAAAAGGGTCGCAATACTAAGTCCTACGTAGCCAGTACCAGCTACTGCAACTTTAATGTCTTTAAAATCTCGCATATTTTGAATTTTGATTTTTGTAATCGGCTTTGCCGCTTGCCTGAGCAAGAATTTTCGTTTGTACTCAATTTAGGGCATAGTCCTTTGTATCGGCACTTTTGGAGGATATAAGGAGTCTTACGTTCCTTGCGGACAACGTAAGAAAAGTAATATAATATACTTGGTGATTTAATATATATTAAAGTGGCATTTAATATAATATAAATGGCAAAGTAATATATGATACTTCATTTCTCATGTCTTTACCCCGCAAGCAACGAATCATGTTCTTATGTTCTTATGTCTAAAAAAACATGATCTTATGTCTTTATGTTACTCTGCGATTTCGAAATCCTCTCTATGTACATTGCTTATGGCTACCGCATAGCCACAGAAATCCATAACGAGTTGACGGTCGCGTAATACTCGTACTACATAGCCTTCGCGGCCTTTGAAGATGCCAGTGAGAACACGTAACTTGACATGGTCTTTGGCAAACTTGATGAAGGGGTCGCGCAAGAAGGTGATGCGCTCTGGCTCTTCTGACATTATCTTCATAAAGGGACGCATCAAGCTGTCGGGGATACTGGCTGCCTGGCCAGTACTGCAATTGTTGACTAAATAGTATTTGGGGAAGTTGAGTGAGAGGAAAGATCGTAACTGATTGGTGGTGCCTTGCAAGAAGACAAGACCACTGATGGTGGGTTTTTCCTCTTTCATTATGCCCTTGCCGTTTGGTTTCTTCTTATAATGCAGAGTGCGATGGATGAAGCACTTTGGCTTATAATCACCTTCAAGTTTACGAGTCTCGAGTTTCTGTTCAAATGTGCCAGCCGACATATGCTGTATGTATATATAACCCCATGGAGCTTCGGTGGAAGTCTCGTTATTGGACATTCCTCCTACTTTCGAAGCCGACTTATTATCAGCTCCGACTATATGGATGCCCTTTGGTAAACGCTTGTTGTTATATGTATCGTTCACGTCGGCTGTAGAAGAAGGAAGAGAGCATACCTGCGTCATTTTCTTGTTCTACTTTATGTTTCTGTTGGCAACCACCACCTGAGGCGACTGTTCCATTCTCACAATAACAGTATTCATAAAATCATACTCTTGATATGTACATATTGTCCAGTCAAGGATGCGGAATGATTGACATTACAAACGAGGTTGACTGTCGCACAATCTACAACTTTATGGCTTTGTGTCTCGATATGTAGTATCGTGTCTCCTAATGTAAGACAAGATTAAGCTGCAATTCCTCATAATATCAAGCCTTTATCATGAAAATAGTATCACATTTGTTAAACATTTCTATACTATTTTATATAAAGGAGAAAAATAAACAGATTAAAATAATCGTAAATACAAGAAAAAGCGTACCTTTGTA
Source organism: Prevotella merdae (assembly GCF_900290275.1). Taxonomy (GTDB): domain Bacteria; phylum Bacteroidota; class Bacteroidia; order Bacteroidales; family Bacteroidaceae; genus Prevotella; species Prevotella merdae. The sequence continues at coordinate 291,483 of NZ_LT985325.1, read as the reverse complement.
AATCAAATCTTGTCTTACATTAGAAGACACGCACCATATTTATTTCCTTTTACTTATTCGTCGTATTATGTCACGGTTTGCCTGGTTTATACGAGACGTGTCGATGGAGTTGAGATAAACCTGTGTGGTTTTATACGACTGGTGCCCCATGCCTTCGCTGATAATGGGTATGGGGATATTCATATCTCGTGCCATACTTGCCCATGAATGGCGGGCGACATACGTGGTAAGTGGCATCTTTAAGCCTATCATTTTGCCTATCCTCTTTAACGCACGGTTGACATTCTCTTGCATTCGTTGGTACTGGCGATACTCTGTGCCATCTACCTTGTTTATTATGGGCAGCATATAAGGCGACGACTCTGTTTGGCGGGCATATCGCTCTACAATCTCTTGCTGTTCGCTCTCCCACTCCACCATCAGCTGTTGGTTGGTCTTCTTACGGCAATATACCAACATGCCATTCCTTAGGTCAGACTTGCGCAAGAAGGCGATGTCGACGAAGGGCATTCCACGCATATAGAAGCTGAACATGAATATATCACGGGCTAAAGACAAGATGGAGCCATGAGGCAGTTGCAACCCTTGTATGGCGCGGATGGCTGTTTCGGAGATGGCTCGCTTGGTAGTAGTGACATATGCAAGGCGCACTCTGCTGAAGAGTCGGCTGTCATCGGGCATTAGTCCCTCGACTATTGCCTTATGGAATAGGGTGTTGAGCGTGCGTAGGTAGAAGCGGATGGTGTTTTGCTTCAGGTTTCGGTTGATGAGCCATGCCTCGTACTCTTCTATCATATCGGGGGTGAGGAGGTTGAAGGTGAGATCGATGTCGTTGCGAAACTCCTTGAACCGCAGAAAGGCGTTGGTGTAGGTCTTGAGGGTGCCATATCTCTGCATGCGCTCTTGTCGTAGCACCTGCTCGTGCAGGAACATGAAGACCGACTTGTATGGAGGGATATGAAGGAAGGCTTCGGTCATGGAGTCGAAAGAAAAGCCTTCTGAACTGGCACTCAACCTACTGACAATAGTCTTAAGCTGACGCAGATTCCAAGACAAGCAGCTCTGCATATATAGCAGTTCCTGACGTCGGGAGGTGTCGGGAGGAATAATTATTGAGGCATTAAGGCTATCCCACTCGCATGAGTAGACATGACAATGAGTGGTGAGCCACTTAACACTTCGGTTGTGAATCACTTGATAATAGATGGTTCCCTGAGTGGTGGGAACGGATGAGGGACGAAATTTTAATTTAATTGTTGCCATATAATAATATAATATGAATTAGGAGTTTTGAATTACGAATTACGAGTTGGTGCGCGGTGCGCATTAGGAATTAAGAGTTTTGAGTTTTGAATTATGCGCGATGCGCATTGTGAATTATTTAGTTAGAAATTAAAAACCGCTAGGAAATCATGTTCTCTTGTTCTTATGTTCTCATGTCTTAAAACCGCAAGCAACGAATCTTGTTCTTATGTCCCCTCATTCAACATTTTTTCATGTTTTTCAAAAAAAAGTGGCGAAAAGTTTTGCAGATTAAATAAAAACTACTACCTTTGCACCCGCAAATAAGCAAGACGACATAACGAGTCGTAACATATAGCAAGACTATATCTATCGGATCCAGCACCCTATGGAGAGATGGCAGAGTGGTCGAATGCACCGGTCTTGAAAACCGGCGTACTGAGAGGTACCGGGGGTTCGAATCCCTCTCTCTCCGCTATAAAGGAAGTCAAAAATGACTTCCTTTTTTTCGTTTATTTAACCACAAAACGAGTGGTGTATCAAGGGAAATCGATATATTTGCACAGAATATCATTTATAAGCAAAGGACAATAAAACATGCTACTTGCGTGGTACGGTTCGGAGACCGTGCCTCCTACGGCATAAACGGTCGTTATTTTTTATAATAAATATATGGAGGATAGAGAATTATTACTGAAAAGTACGCCCGACTTCGATCGTCTAGCCTTCACGGTATTGGCAATCGAGGCTTCGGCACAGAAAATGGGAATATCACCATCTGAAATGAGAAGAAGGTTAGATAAAGTTGGACTAATAAAGAATCTTATTCAAAATTGCTATGACACGCTACATACCGAGAGTCGTGAAGCCGTAGCAAATGAAGTGGTAGAGGCTCTTAAAAATTGGGAAAGAGAAGAATAGTGGAAAAGCAAATATTATATCACGGTTCAAATGTCATTGTTGAGCATCCCGTGGTAAGCATTGGCAGAAAAGACTTGGATTTCGGTTCAGGTTTCTACCTTACACCATTATTTGAGCAAGCATCCAAATGGGCTGTCCGTATAAAAATGGTCAGACGAGCGGAAAATTCAATAGTGAATACTTATGAATTCACTCTACCACAAGACTGCAAGGTAAAACGATTAGATGCTTACGATAAGGAATGGCTTGACTTCATTGTTGACAGCAGGAAAGGCAAGCAGCCTTGGAACGGTTATGACGTTATTGAAGGCGGTGTTGCTGACGACCGTGTCATTGATGCAGTAGAAGCCTATATAAATGGTTATGCTGATGTAGAGCACACTCTTCGACAGTTGGTTTACCACAAGCCCAACTACCAGATTTGTATATTAAGCCAAGAGATTGTAGATAAATATTTGTTGTTTAAATCATACGAAAGGGTATAGTTATGTTAGACTTCTTATTATGGAACAAAATAGCTCGTATAATAGCGCAATTGGCTTATACGTTGCATATATCTACAGACCGTGCACTACAGATATTCTACGACTCGGATGTCTGCCGTATGTTGCATGACAAAGAGCTTGGATTGCATCTGATGAGTGATACATATATCGTTAATGACTTGATAGAAGAGCTGAGAGGAAAACAATAAATTAGATAAAATAGGATTAATGGGGATTGTTTGGATGAAAATAAGTAACTTTGCAGCATGATTTATCCAAGCAATTTTGAAAACAAGATACAGTTTAGCGAAATACGATCGCTATTGAAGGGATACTGCCTTAGTCAACTTGGTAAAGACAAGGTGGATGTCATGGCTTTCGGCAATGATGCAGAGCTGATAAACACTGCACTAAGACAGACGCGCGAGTTTAGACGCATGCAAGAGGAAACTGATGACTTTCCGCTTCAGTATTTCTTTGACATGCGTGCTTCTATTAAGCGAATACGCATAGAAGGTACGCATTTGGAGGAAAACGAGATATTTGACCTGCGACGCTCATTGGAGACGATTGCTGGTATTGTGAAGTTTCTGAACAGAAGCGATGACGATGGCAACTACGACTACCCTACTCTGCACGCTCTTACAGAGAACGTGCTGACCTTTCCTGACCTTATAAGACGTATTGACCAGATTCTGGACAAGTATGGAAAGATTAAGGATACAGCCTCACCACGACTTGCAGAGATACGTTCGCAACTGCGTAAGGCAGAAGGCAGCGTCTCGCGTACATTATATAATATACTGCGTGCGGCACAAAGCGAGGGTCTTGTAGAAAAGGACGTAACGCCTACCCTACGTGACGGCAGATTGGTTGTGCCTATTGTGCCAGCTATGAAACGACGCATTAAAGGTATTGTACATGATGAATCGTCGACTGGTAAGACGGTGTTTGTAGAGCCTACCGAAGTGGTTGAAGCCAACAACCGCATCAGAGAGCTTGAGGCAGACGAGAGAAGAGAGATTATAGTGATACTTACCGAATTCTCGAAGCTGGTGCGTCCGCATGTGGATGACATTATATACGCCTATCAGCTGTTGGCAGAGATTGACTTTATACGTGCGCGTGCCGAATTTGCACGTCTAACCAATGGTATTGAGCCGGAAGTTAGTGCAAAGCCAGTTGTAGACTGGATTACGGCTAAACATCCTTTATTGTGGCTTGCGCTTAAGAAGCAGGATAAGCCTATAGTTCCTCTTGACATAATGCTGACGAAAGACCGCCATATACTTATTATCTCGGGACCTAATGCTGGCGGCAAATCGGTATGTCTTAAGACGGTTGGATTGTTGCAGTATATGCTGCAATGCGGACTATCTATTCCTGTAAGCGAACGTTCTAAGGTGGGCATCTTTGCAGACATAATGATAGACATTGGCGATGAGCAGAGTATAGAGAACGACCTATCTACCTACTCTTCTCACTTGCTGAACATGAAGAACATGATGAAGCAAGCCAACGAGAACACATTATTATTAATAGATGAGTTTGGTACTGGTACCGAACCACAGATAGGTGGTGCCATGGCAGAAGCTGTGCTAAACCAATTTGTAAAGAAACATGCATGGGGCGTAATAACAACCCATTATCAGAACTTAAAGCATTATGCCGACTCGCATGACGGCATAGCAAACGGTGCCATGCTATATGACAGACACGAGATGCGACCATTATTCCAATTGGCTATTGGTCAGCCAGGATCGTCGTTTGCAATAGAAATAGCACGCAAGACGGGAATACCCGATGAGGTGATACGCGAGGCAAGCGACATTGTTGGCTCTGACTATATACAGAGTGACAAATATCTGCAGGACATTGTTCGCGATAAACGCTACTGGGAAAACAAGCGACAGAACGTGCATCAACGCGAGAAAGACCTTGAGAAGACAATAGCGAAGTATGAGGAGGAAATAAAGGAACTGGCACAGAAACGCAAGGAGATATTGCGACAGGCTAAAGAGCAGGCACAAGAACTGCTGAAGGAGAGCAACCGCAATATTGAGAACACTATACGCGAGATACGTGAGTGCCAAGCCGAAAAGGAAGAAACGAAGCGACTGCGTGAGGAGCTGAACGCATTTAAGGAGGACGTGAGCGAGATAGATACTAAATCGGCCGACGACCTAATAGAAAAGAAGATGCGACAGATTATGGAACGCAAGGAACGCCGAGAGAAACGAAAGAAGGAGAAGAAGGAGAATACGGGCAAGCCAACAACTATAGGCACCAAGCTTCCTACTCCATCGGCATTGGCAGAGCAACAAACCTTCTGTGTGGGTGACAATGTGCGTATGCGCGGACTTACTACGGTTGGTACTGTTGAGGCTATAAGTGGAAAGGAAGCCACTGTGATATTTGGAGATGTGCGAACAAAGGTGAAGATGTCGAGACTGGAGCATACAACAAAGACTCCAGAGACAACACAACCTGCCACATTCGGCATAAGCAAGGAGACAAGACAGACTATAGACTCGCACAAATTGAATTTCCATCAGGATTTGGACGTGCGCGGCATGCGTGGCGACGAGGCTCTGAATGCTGTGCAGCACTTTATAGACGATGCCATACTTGTAGGTATGTCGCGTGTACGCATATTGCATGGTAAGGGCAACGGAATATTGCGCCAACTGATAAGGCAATATCTACAGTCGGTACCCAATGTAACAAGCTGTAAGGACGAGCATGTGCAGTTTGGCGGAGCGGGAATAACGGTTGTAGACTTTTAAAGGTAATGGACTTCTAAAACCTTTATATCTCGTTCACCCCTACATACCCGTGCATAACGGCATATATCGTAAGAGCAGACACACTGTGAATATCAAGTTTGGACATGAGATTCTTGCGATGAGTGATAATCGTCGGCAGACTAAGATGTAGTTTGTCGGCGATTTCTTTGTTGATATATCCCTTGACAATAAGCGACAAAACCTCTATCTCGCGCGTAGACAATGGTGTGGCACTATTGGTATCAGCAGACTGAACTGGAGGTAGATTGCGCCCGTTGGCATGAGCATGTTGCTCGAGCATAAGCAAGGAACGCAGCAGAAGCTTAGGCGGAAGATTGGTGCAAATAGTATGAAAAGAGCTGAGAGCAGCCATATCGTCGGCAGCCGAGCTGGACAACACAATGGTTTTATGGCGCATCTGCTGAAAGAAAGGCATATTGTTGAGCACAACACGCACGTCGACAAAGTAATGGAAATACTGTTCGGGATGGTTTGCTTGAAGTTCGGCAAACGATCCAAAGGAATCTATCTGCAGCATTGGCATTACCGACTCCAATAAATTAGTTAACCCCAACACCGCAAGAGTGTTGGGGTCGACTATAGCTATACGTGGAATATTATTCATATTATTTCTTCCAGAAACGTGAAGTAATATCGGTGAAGTCGTCGCCCACAGCGCGCTTATAAAGGCGCTGATTGGTGGTACGATCCTTTAAGCATCCAAGATGCTCGATGTACGGACCTAGTTTAATGTAGTCGAAATCACGCTTGCGTATCGACTTTGGGAAATGCTGTCGGCCACTATACCATGCAACCTTGATATCCTGATGCTCACGATGCAGATACTGTGCAAGCAAGCTAACATACTTAGGATCGGCGTCTCCACCCATAAAGCAAATGCAGGTTATCTCGCCGTCATACTGTTTCATAAACTGGTCGAGCACCATAGGGGTGAGTGGTTGGCCAATGTTCTCCCACAGATATTGGCTGTGGCAACCCGGACAATGGCAAGGGCAACCAGTGATATTGATAGACAACGTCACCTCGTCGGGTATTTCCTGAAAAACGATTCCTGTATTGAGATAATTTAGCATAATTGGATTGCTTTAAAGGGGTGTTTGAATTGTGATACTATTAGTCTTGTATAGACTTCTCCACCTCAGCATAGTAGCGGCGCTTAGCCTCTTGCTGACGAGCCTCTGAGAAATTACTTACACGCTTAAGGTAACCGATGATGCGGGTCATATAGTCCACATTCTCGCTTCCACAGTGAGGACACTTCTTGAGATAACGCTTGTCGATGTAGCCACAATCGTTACAGATGGTGTTAGGAATATTGAATGTAAAGTAATTGCATCCCTCCTTGGCAGCCACTCGAAGCAATTGACGATACTGGGGCTTAGAGAGATGTTCCTCAAGATTCATATGCAGAGCTGATCCACCAGTTAGATGCTCGATATATGGAGCGCCGTGAAGCTTGAACTTGTCAACAATATTGAGCGAGTCGTCCTCTACAATATAGAAGTAGCTATTGTAACAGTCGCGCGGAACGAAATAGCCATCCTCACGATCCCATTTAGCGTGCTTAACACCAACATTCTCGGCAGGAATCATCTCGCAGTTGAACATCAGTTCCTTGGTGCGGTACTGCTTGTTGTATTTCTCCACAAGACCAAGCACTTTCTGTACAAAATGCAGGTAGTCGGGATTATCGTTAATCTTCAGACCCATAAATTCGGCAGCCTCAACCAATCCGTTTACACCGATGGTGAGATATTGGCGACTCATATTGATATATCCGGCATCGAAGAGCGGAAGCATACCTTGCTTCTGCAACTCTTTAAGATTCTCGTTGTAGGCAGTCTGTACCTTATGGCAGAGATCGATGATATGAGCAAGGAACTCCATATAGTCCATATTATTCTTAACGGCATACTGAATGCAACGGTTAAGGTTGATGGTGAGCACACTCTTAGAACCGGTAGACACACCACCCGCGCCAAGAGTATAGCTGAAGCCATTGTCCTGAATCTCGTTGCGCAGACGACAGCAAGAGCTAAGCGAGTCGGCATTGTCGCTCATATAAGTAAAGAACGAATGACCTTCTGAGTACATCTCGGCAGTAAAGTCGCCCCACTCCTTATCTATAACATCTCCATCCTTAGAGAGAAGAGCCATTGTCTCGACTGGGAATGTAAGCACAGTCTTGGTACGCTCCTTATTGAACCACTTCATAAATCGCTTCTGCAACCAAGAGAGTCCATCCCAATCTGGCTGAGAGCCATCAGGGAACATAAAGTTGCCGAAGAGACTCTCGAAGTAAGGTTTATCGTAATAGGCAATATTCCAGAACACAGCCTGGTAGTTGCGTGCGCCAGTAGGCTGGTTGATAGAATAGACTATCTGCTCGAAGCAATCGGTAATCATCTTATCGATTGTGCGCTGCTTGAGAGAAAGGTCGACTACCTTGTCGGCATTCTGCCAATAGTCCTTACCATATTCCTTGCCAATGAAGTAATTAAGATACATAAGGAACTCGGGAGTGGCACAAGCGCCGCTAAGCATACTTGACACCATGAACACCATATTGACAAAGCCACCACAGAACGACTTAAGATTAGTTGGCTTAGAAGAGTTGCCACCTATAGACGATGTGCCACCAATAAGCCATGGATACATGGTTATAGATGCACAATAGTTAGCAAGCGAGGTCTCATCATTCTTATATATAAAATGATGATTGAGCTTTTCGATGTACTCGTCGGCAAGCTCCTTGCCATACATTTGCTTGATGCGATCGGTGAGCAAACGACGGTTAAGACGGATGAAACTTGACTTAGGCAACTCGCCAATAAGAGTGGCGATATTCTTATGCTCAACATTTGCATTTGCGTCATACTTTGAACTTGTTGCAGCATTAGCCTCTTTGCAATAGTCTGTCAAAAATTTCAACTTATCCATAGTCTCGCGATCCTCGTTATGACGCTGACGATAGAGCATAAATGACTTAGCTACCTTGTAGAATCCTTCACGCATAAGAGCCTCCTCTACTTGGTTCTGGATATCCTCAACGGTAATACCCTCATAGATATCTAAATGACTGATAATCTTAGAGATAGCACCTAAATCAGCATCTTGTCCAACCGACTGGAATGCCTTGATTATGGCATTCATTATCTTGTCTAAAGAGAAACGGTCTTGCGAACCGTCGCGCTTGGTAATATTAAAATCTTTCATTATATTTAGTAATATGTTTTTGACAACTTTCAAGTTTCTAAAATGCAAAAAGTTTTCCGTTTTGGAAAACTTTTGGAAAACTTAAGGCTAAAAAGTTTCCCGTCTTTCATTCTTAAAACCGATTGCAAAGATACTATAAAAAAACGACTTGCGTACAGTATAAGCACAAAAAAAGCGGAAAAATTTTCCGCCTTAAATCTTGTTAAAACCAATGTTAATTTACAACTTAACCGAACTAATATCGACAAGGTTGTTAACTATTGCGTAAATGGTAAGCCCTGCCGGACTGTGTATCTGTAACTTACGTGCAATGTTACGACGATGAGTGATAACGGTATTGACCGATATGCACAGATGGTCGGCTATCTCCTTATTGGTCATACCTTGCACAAGAGCCACAATTACATCCTTCTCGCGTTCGCCAAGAGCCTCGGTTCCATCTACATTCTTGCCAATCATGTTGGATATTTTGGCTGTAACATCGCTCTGCTTAAGTTTCTGTTCTAAACGACGCACCGCAGGTATAAATATCTCGTCCTCTACCTGGGCATGCAGCGACAGCCATTCCTCATTATTATATATATCATACAATGTGGCAGATAGCTGATTGTTGTGCAGACCATCGCTTGGCAGATACTTGATGATAATACTCTTTAGCTCGCGCAACTTGCTACTCTCCTGGCCATGATGCTTGGAATACATGTCTATCTCGAAGTCGTTAACGGGCTTGCCTTGCAGCAAAGCCTCGACATAAGGATACACATTCTTCTCCTCGTACTTCATGTGAGCGGTGATTGAACGAGCATACTCGTCGTAGAGTTTAAGGATGAGTCGAGCAAGATTATCCTTATCGTCAAGCGCATCTACAAGTTCCTTGCGTATAAATGGCAGTTGGAAACCTATGAAATAATCGTGGCTTGCCTTGAGATATTGCAAAAGGGTTGGCATGGAAAGACGAGTAGCATCGTCGAAGTCGCGATAACCATTGATAGTGAAATTGACCACAGCAAGGAACGTATATGTATCAACGTGCTGTTCCTCGCACACCTGACTAACTGTTTTGTCGCCAAAGCCAAGGCTTATACCAAAACTGCCAAGACTCTGAAGCAAGTTGTAGTTGTCCCGGATAAGAGATATCATCTTGTCGTCGGGTTCATACATTTTCTGATTTTTCATCTTATTGTATGCTTATACCTATTGTTATGTCCTTGTACCCACAATACGACTTGCAGGTATATTATAAATATGTATTATACATTATATATATAACACTTGCAAAATAACAAAAAAAACACGAAACCTACAATCATCATATATAGGTATTTTATATTTTTAATAATTCGTTTTTTGACAATATTACCTAAATATGATGATAAAACTACCCCTTTGCTATTTACCAAATATTGAGTATTGTCATGTTTAGGCATTAGCGATACCTTTGCAGTCGCAAATAAATATTAAAAATCATGAATAAATCGACAATTGTTTCTATGGCTTGCGCAGCTGCAATATGCGCTCCGTTAGCCGCAAATGCACAGACTGCGACTGCCGACAGTGTGATGCAACATGTCAGTGGTAATAGACTAAGTATTGGCGGATACGGTGAGGTAGCATTAAGCCGCAACTTCTACAGCGACTCTGGTAACCGTTACAGTTCGGCAAGCAGTAGAAAGAACGATCCAAGTCATGGACGCTTCGACATACCACATGCCGTGATATATCTTGGATATGACTTTGGCAAGGGTTGGACGCTTGGCACCGAGATAGAGTTTGAGCATGGAGGTACGGGATCGGCAATAGAATACGAGGCCGAGGAAGCTATAGAGTTTGAGCAAGAACAAGAACGTGGCGGTGAGGTAGAACTTGAGCAGTTCTGGATTCAGAAATCGTTTGGCAGGTTTGCCAATATACGTGTAGGACATATCGTAGTGCCAGTAGGCTTGACCAATGCTCACCATGAGCCATTAAACTTCTTCACGGTATATCGTCCCGAGGGAGAAAACACCATACTGCCATGTACATGGCATCAGACAGGCATTTCATTTTGGGGACGCACGGGCGACTTCCGTTATGAGTTGCAGATGATAGCAGGTTTGGATGCTTGGCAATTCTCGCGCGACCAATGGATAAAACCAGGAACAACAAAGCCATTCGAGTTTGAGACAGCCAATAAATATGGCTTCTCAGCACGAGTAGACAACTACACAATCCCAGGTCTTAGAGTAGGATTGAGCGGATATTATGGACAATCGATGCATAATGCCGTGCCTCACGACATGGAGACAGGCAAAAACAAGAACATTAAAGGCAACATTTACCTTGGAGCAGTAGACTTTACATACAACGCACACAACTGGATTGCACGCGGCAACGCCGACTACGGATATGTAAGCGACGCGAAGACAATAAGCGCTATACGCAAGCCAGGCACACAATACGTTAAGCCTTACGAGAGCAACCAGACATTTGGATCGCACGCTATAGCCACAGGCATAGAGATAGGCTACGACATTTTCTCGCAGATAGCAAAGCTTCGCGCCGACAAGCAAAAGCTATATGTGTTTGGTCACTTTGAGTATTACAACTCGTGCCTTGGCAGTTCGAAGGAATACACAAGCAAGAAGATATTCGCAGGTGGCATAAATTATTATCCATTGCCACAGATTTGTGTAAAGGCAGAATACAGCTATCGCAAGTTTAAATCGCAGTACAACGATGAGCCTGCAATAAACATAGGCGTGGCATATCAGGGAATGTTCTTATAAGTAACTAACATTAATAATTAATAGCAAAAAGATGAAAAAAATTCAGAAATTCGTTATGGCATTCCTTCTTGGTGCCATGACCCTTGGATTCACAGCATGTGGCAGCGATAACGGCGGCGACGAAGTGTTCAACCTTCCTGAAGTAGGTCAGGCTACAACATCAGTAAGCAGCCAGGACAAGGAGATGCAAAAAGTGGCAAAGAACTATGTTCAGGCAGTTGTTTACCCAACTTATCAGGCTCTTGCCACAAACGCACGCACATTGTATAGTGCAGCACAGACCCTTTATAAGTCGGCTGAGGCTGGTACAATGACACAGGACGAGATTAATGCAGCATGCGAAGCATTCAAGAACACACGTCGTGAGTGGGAGCGCAGCGAGGCATTCCTCTTTGGTTCGGCAACAGACAATGAGCTTGATCCACATATTGACTCATGGCCACTCGACCGTGACGAACTTGAGAAGGCGCTCAAGAACGAGACCCTTATCGCAGGTTTCAAGAGCGAGAACCCTGCCAAGTTTGTTTCTGAGCACAACACACAGTTCCAGTCGGTACTTGGTTTCCATGGTATGGAGTTCGTGCTCTTCCGCAATGGTGCACATCGTACTGTTGAGGCTCTTAAGGCTAATGACACAGACGAAGGTGTTACATCAGTAAAGGGTATCGACGAGCTTGCCTTCCTTCAGGCTGTAGCTGCTGACGTTCGCAACATCACAGCTCTTCTTGAGTTTACATGGATGGGTAGCGCAGCAAGCAACGAGACAAAGGCAATCCTCAGCGGCGAGGGTAGCTACGTGTTCAGCACACTTCGCTACAATGGTCTTGCTTCAAATGGTACAATGTGCTTTGGCCAAAACTTGCTTTCTCCGTCGTCAACAACAGGCTATACCTCATGGCAGGGCACTATGAATCAAATCTTCGTAGGAGGTTGCTCAAACATCTGTGCTGAGGTAGCCGACCAGAAGTTGGGTCAGGCTTATCGTGTTGCTACCGGTCATGGTGGCACAACAGAGGATGGCGAGAAGGAGTCAATCGACTATATCGAGTCTCCCTACAGCCACCGTTCGTTCATCGACTACCAGGACAATATCTACTCAATCAAGAACTCTCTATATGGCACACGCGACATAAACACCACAACACCTGCTGAGAATTCTATGTTGAGCCTTCTGAAGAAGATGAACTACTCTGGTTATGACAAACTTGTAAACGCACTCAACACAGCTATCCAGACACTTGAGACAGCCAAGAACAGCGGTAAGTCGTTTGTTGAGGAGCCGGGAGCACAGCGCGTTAAGGATTGCATCGATGCTGTATCGGCACTTGACGAGGAGCTTAACAATGCCGGTTCATGGATTAACCTGCAGGACGCTATCTAACAAATCAATATTAACTACTTGCGTGGGTATGGCAGGTATGTCATACCCACCTATTATTATTTGAACACATTTATAAAATAATACATTATGAATAAGAAAATATACCTCTTCGGTTCATTGGCAATGTGCTTATCGATGTCATTGCTTTCATGTAATGACGACGACCCTACACCAGTGGATAAATTCGAGCCTATGGAGTCGGACGGTAAGTACGTAGGTCAGGCTGTAGGCAACTTCTCTAAAGATGAATGGTATCCAGGTGGCGAGCTTGGCACAACCGACAATGTCACTTCGGGTTGTTATGAAGACGAGGCTCCTGCAGTAACTGAGCAGGGACTTATCGACAACTTTAATGCAGGCGAGAAGTTCTTTGAGCGTCAGTTTACATCAGCAGCGTCAGGCTTTGGTGGTCTTGGTCCTGCTTCAGTACGCCGTTCTTGTCTCGACTGCCATCCTAACTACGGACATGGCAGACGTATGGACTCTTACACCACACAGTATGGCAACGGCAATGGTTATCTGCTTGCTGTTTATCATCCTACTGATGGAGCCAACAGCAACGACGGAGGATATGTGGCTGAAGTAACTGGCATGCCACAGACACAAGCTACAGAACCATTTAAGGCGCCAATAGATGAGAGTCAGATAAATCTCCAATGGCATGAGGTGACAGCAATGGAGAGCGGATTGCCGATGCAGTTTCCCGATGGCGAGAAATACTCACTTATCTATCCTGAGATTACAATCCCTCGCTCTGCTTTCCGCACAAGTCCTAACCCATACGATACTGGCAACAAGGCTGTAGCTGTGCGTATGGAGTCAACCATAGGTGTTATGGGTACCGGTCTGCTCGATGCCATTACCGAGGATGATATCAAGGCACAATATGCATCAACAGCCAACTACTACAAGAACATTGCAAAGGTGGCTGATGTGAGCGAATATGTAAACCCTAACTTCTGGGATGCCAATGCCAACGACTTTGCCAACGGCGCATGGTATACAGCAACAATAGGTGCTGGTAAGTATGCCAACGGTGAGGAAGGCAAGAAGATGATTAAGCGTTTCACCTATGCCTTGACACGTGCCTCACTTCAGGACGGACCTGGAGCCAATGCTATATGGAATATCACCAACGTTACACGTCCCGACCGTCCAAAGCTTTACACTACAAATGCTTGGGCAGCAGCAATGGCAGCCGACAAGGAAGTGATAGAGAATATAAAGAAAGACCCTACATCACCTTTCTGGGCTAATACCGACGACGAGATAGCAACAAAGGTAGAAAATCTGCTTAAGCCAGGTACTAACCAGTTTGACAACGAATGGCACAACTTCGAGCCTGAGATGTCGGCTGACAAGTTCTACGACTTTATGGTATGGCATCGCGGTTTGGCTATTCCACGTGCACGTAACCTTAATGATGCTCGCGTTCAGCAGGGCAAGAAGGTATTTATGGAGATAGGTTGCGCAAGCTGTCATCGTCCGTCATGGAAGACAGGTTCTGACAATTACTGGACTCCAAACATGATTGCCGACAAGAAGTTGCCGCGCTATGCCAACCAGACCATCTATCCTTACTCGGACATGATGCAACACAAACTCTATATGATAAACGATATACATGGTTCATGGTGCCGCACTACTCCATTGTGGGGAAGAGGATTGGCAGGTGTAAATGGTTCGGGTACAGAGCGTTTGCATGACTGCCGCGCACGCAATGAGGTAGAGGCAATCATGTGGCACGCATATTCAAAGAACTCGCATGCCTACAACTCGGCTTTGAAGTTCTATAATCTGAGCAAGAGCGACCGCGATGCTGTGGTAATGTTCCTGCGTTCAATCTAAAAAAAAGACACACATTATGCAAAAAACCACAAAGACCCTACTGTTTGCCATATACATTCTCGTCGTTGTGTGCATGGGGGCAGCAACAGTAATAGAGAAGTATATGGGCAGCGATTATGTTGCATCATGTATATATGGCTCATGGTGGTTTGTGCTCTTGTGGGCTGTACTTGCCGCATTGTCGATAGTGTATTTTGTAAGACACATGACTAAGGCATGGACCGGCATTGCCTTGCACATGGCATTTGTCATAATACTTGTTGGTGCATTTGTTACACATGTTAGTTCGCAACGAGGCCAGATACACCTGCGCAAAGGAGTATTCAGCAACCAGTACACCATTGTAGACAAAGACAACAAGTATCACGAGGCTACGCTTCCCTTCGAAATACGTCTCGACAGTTTTGAAGTGAAGTATCATGCCGGAACAGATGCGGCGCAAGACTATGTATCGATATTCACTATCAACGATGACGGCAAGTCAGTAAAAGGCAAAGTGTCGATGAACAAAATTTTCAGTTATGGTTCTATGCGACTATACCAGGCGTCTTACGACAACGACATGCTTGGAGCATCGCTATCAACCAATTCAGACCCAATTGGCATTCCGGTGACATACACTGGCTATGCTCTTCTCTTTATATCGCTTGTTGGTATGCTCCTCGACCCAAGGGGAGCATACCGTAAGCTTTTGCACAGCAAGATGCTAAAGCGTGGAGCATTGCTTATAGCGATGCTCTTTGGCATGTATGCACCTAATGAAAATGGTGCTTATGCCGAAGACAAGTCGGGAGATGTAAAAGCACGATCCCTGCCACAAGAGACAGCCGAACAGTTTGGCAATCTATTCATACTGTACAACAACCGCATCTGCCCAATGCAGACATTTGCCATCGACTTTACAAAGAAACTATATGGAGCTGATAGCTACAAAGGACTGACAGCCGAGCAAGTGCTGACGGGATGGATATTCTGGGGAGACGATTGGATGAACGAGCCTATGCTTAAGATTAAGGGCGGCGAGCTGAAGAATACATTACAACTGCCCGACTATGTATCGGCAAACACCTTCTTTAATAAAGAGATGGGCGGATATACCATCGGACCCTATGTCAAGGAGTATTATGACGGCAATCACGATAAGTTTAACACCCAGGCTGTTGCAATAGACGACAAGATACAGTTGCTTGTCAACCTGCAACGCGGAGTTGTGCTTAAGATTTTTCCGTATACACAACAAGGCAAGACAACATGGCTTGCACCAACCGACGAGCAACCACAAACAATGAGTCTTCAGAATAAGAGGTTCATTAAATCTGTACTTGCCCTACTCTACAGCGAAGCCGAAGCAAAGAACTATAAGCAGATGGACGAAATTGTAGGCAAGTTGCTGAAGTATCAGGCAAGCAACGCTGGCACATCGCTGCCTACAGCCAATCAGGTAGCAGCCGAACGCACATACAACGACATTCCGTTTGCCAACAACCTCTTTATGTTATGCCTAACCATGGGATTCGTAACATTTATGTATACCGTAGCACGACTATGCCGAAAGTGCAGGACAGGCAACAGCCTTGACACACATGCCGACATCATTATAGTATGGCTATCGCGTGGCATAATGCTGGCAGCATTCATATCGCTAAGCTATTGCGAGTATCTGCGCTGGACTATCAGCGGCACCATGCCTATGGCAAACGGATACGAGACAATGCTATTTGTAACATGGATTGTGATGCTGGTATCGCTTGCACTAAGTTTTAGGTTCCGTATACTGCTTACTTGTGGTTTCTTGATGTCAGGATTCTTCTTGCTTGTGAGTCATCTTAGCGAGATGGATCCACAGATAACACACATCATGCCTGTGCTCAACTCGCCATTGCTCAGCATACATGTGTCAATCATCATGATAGGCTTCGCCTTATTGTCGCTGACATTCATTTGCGGTCTGACAGCACTTATTGTGAGATACCTCAACCACAATTCCGCAGATATAATGCTTGCACTTCAGCAACTATCATTGCTATTTCTATATCCAGCCATTGCAACAATGGGCATAGGCATATTCGTAGGAGCAATATGGGCAAACGTATCATGGGGCGAATACTGGGGATGGGACCCCAAAGAGGTATGGGCACTTATTACATTTATGGTGTATGCAGCGGCATTGCACCCAAAGACGCTGCCACAATTGCACAAGCCCATAGTGTATCATATATTTATGGTAGTGGCATTCTGCACAATCATCATGACCTACTTTGGCGTGAACTACTTCTTGGGTGGAATGCACAGCTATGCTTAATGCACAAGCAAATTAGCTACATTAATGTCCCGTTAATATAAGGACAATAATGAAAGTAACAGTTCAGAATTATCTTTACATATAGTAGGAGGAGGGTGTGTCAAAACTCCCAATATAAATAACTAAAAACTCGTTGTACGTTCTTGTGTGGATGTACAACGAGTTTTTAGTTATTTATATTGGGAGTTTTGACACACCCTCCTCCTACAGATTGCTGTTCATATATAAAGATAAATATGAATACTTACTTATGATAATAACTTAAAGTTCTATTCCGTGTCACGGAATGGCCGTTCCGTGTCGTGGAATGGCCGTTCCGTGACACGGAATACACATTCTATGACACGGAACGGAGATTTATATTGTTTGTACAAATAATATATTGTGGTTTAACGATTTTAGTTGACCACTCTAAGTATTATTGATAATACAAGTTGACTCAGTTATTACTTATTTATAATTCACGTTGACTTATTTAATTTTAGTCATACTTATAGTTGACTACTTATGCCTATAGTCACAAATAAAATTACCCTTCATATCTCCGCAAAGAAACATGTTGGGGGATAATCCTGAGCGTAGCTTCCTTGGTAAGTTTGGGTTGGGCTCGATGCCCAACTCAAACTTTTTACGTTGGTGGCTTAAACCATCACGTAGTTCCTTGGTGGTGCAAAGATACAAAAAGATTCTAAGCAACCTTAGCTTTTATCGCTTTTTCTCTGTAACTTATCCATCTTTTATCAATCTCGCCTCTTTTCTTTGCAGCCTCACGAGGGGTCAAGCCGTCAAGACTCAAATGTGGACGTTCTTCGTTATAGAAGCGGATGGCAGCCTTTACTGCCACCAAGACCTCTGATATAGAAGTAAACGACATGCCTTTCAAAAGCTCGTTCTTGATAGTATTGTTGACTCTTTCTGCAACGGCATTGTCCTTGGGATTGCCTGTTTCCGTCATGCTGATTTGTATGTTGTATTGCTTGAGCAAACCAGTATATTGGTAACTTGCATACTGAACCCCACGGTCAGAATGATGAATCAGTTGGCTAAGGTCATTTCCTTTGTAGTAATCCAAAGCCATCTTAAGGGCTTCTATGGCATGAATAGACTCTAGCGTTGGAGCGACACTATACCCGACTATCTCCTTTGTATAATAGTCCGTAATGAGGGCAAGATAACAGAACTTGTACTCACCGCTCTCGGGGTCGAGATAATATGGTATATACGTTATGTCACTGACAATCAGTTGGCATGGACGGCTGGGAAGCAAATCCTTAACAATATTAGGATACAATGGAAGGTCATGGGCGGAGTCTGTTGTCTTCACCCTACGTTTTACCTTTCGTACCTTAAGGTTGTATTTCTCGACAATGTCATAAAAGCGGTTGTAGCCAACACTTCTGGATACGCCAAATTGCCTTTGGTACATGAACCAAAGCTTATTGCCGCCAATACCTGGGTCTTTCTTGCGAACGCCTTTGATGAACTCTACAACGAACGCCTCTTGCGCAACCTTTAACATGGAACTGTCACCATGTTTGTAATAGGCTTGCTTGGTTACACCAAGTAACCGACACATCGAGATGACTGGATAGAGTTTGCCATCTCGTGTGTGAAGCCTGTTTGCTACTTGGTGCCAGCTTTTTTTAAGTCAATACCATAGACTTCCTTGCCAAAGGCTACCATTTCTTCATAGAAGTCTGCACGAAGGCGCTCCGATTTTACTTGCTTCTTCAGCTCTGCTATTTCCTGAAGCAGTTGCTTATAGTCCTCAGGAATGATTTCTTTACCTTTTTTACTCATTTTTTCTGCCAATTCTGAGTTTTCGGCTTCAAAAGTACGAATTTTACGGTGAACGCTGCTAGGAGCAATACCAACGTTTTCAGAAATTTCAATCATTGTAAGGTGTTCTAAAGCATAAAGACGATAAATCTCCTTGCTTAATTCAACTTCCTTTAATGTCTCTTCTAATGATTTTTTCATTTCACTTACATTTTAGGGAGTCAACCATATTTACAAAAAGACATATTTTACTGAACTTTCTCAAGTTTAGAGAATTCAGTAGTTAAAGGAGTTAAGAAGTTCTTGCAAGCAAGCGGCAAAGCCGAGCGAAGCCAAATGCTTTAAATGCTAAAATCAAGCAAAAAACTTAATGAAGTTTAAACTAAATAATTTGCACAGCTGAAATATTATTTGTTACTTTGCATTTTAGAGAACTATCACGGGGTGCCGAATGTCTTCGGCTGAGATTATACCCATAGCACCTGATGCGGATAATGCCGCCGAAGGGAAAATGATATAACTTCAATCAAAGTATACATGTAGGGAGAACATCCTGCAAAGTCCAAAAGACGGATACCCTTAGTGAGGTTTATCACATTGTTTATATAACCAAATTAAGGCGAACTATGAATATCAAGATTAACAACAAGGAGACGGAGGTAAAGGCTACGTCGTTGCAAGAACTGGCTACAGAATTGTCGTTGCCAGAGAAAGGCGTGGCTGTAGCTGTAAACAACCGTATGGTAACACGTACTGACTGGAACCAGACAGCAATTAAAGAAGGCGACAATGTTGTTGTCATCAAAGCTGTGTGCGGAGGATAGTGGAATTAAGAGTTAAGAGTTAAGAGTTTTGATTTTTGATTTTTGAATTGAAACGATATAAGCAACTAATAAAAAAACTAAATAATAATTATGGAAAAGCTGACAATCGCAGGACGTGAGTTCAACTCGCGCCTGTTTCTTGGTACAGGAAAATTTAACAACAACACACTTATGGCTGAAGCTATAAAGGCTTCAGAGACAGAGATGGTGACAGTGGCTATGAAGCGTATTGAGCTTAACGACGAGCATGACGACCTACTGTCACACATCATACAGAACCCAAACATCCAGTTGCTGCCAAACACCAGTGGTGTACGCAATGCTGAGGAAGCTGTATTTGCTGCACAGATGGCACGTGAGGCTTTCGGTACCAACTGGCTTAAGCTTGAGATACATCCCGACCCACGTTATCTGTTGCCCGACTCAGTAGAAACACTTAAGGCAACCGAACAACTTGTGAAGATGGGATTTGTTGTGTTGCCTTATTGCCAGGCTGACCCTACACTATGCAAGCATCTTGAGGAGGCAGGAGCTGCTACCGTTATGCCACTTGCCGCTCCTATCGGCACAAATAAAGGCTTACGCATGAAGGACTTCTTGCAGATTATCATCGAGCAGGCTACTGTGCCTGTAGTGGTTGATGCTGGTATTGGCGCTCCGAGCCATGCTGCCGAGGCTATGGAGATGGGTGCAAGTGCATGTCTTGTTAATACTGCCATTGCTGTAGCAGGCAATCCTGTGGAAATGGCAAAGGCATTCAAGGAGGCTGTAGTATGCGGACGACGTGCTTACGAGGCTGGCCTTGGTGCTATAAGCGATTGTGCTGAAGCAAGCTCGCCACTCACACAGTTCCTCATGTAAACGGGTACACGTATAATAAAATTCACGTGTAATGGACGTTAATTATTATTTCGTGTAATGGACGTTAAGTAATAGTTCAGAATTATCTTTACATATAGTAGGAGGGTATGGCATCCTTGCCATGCCCACTAAAAAACAGGTTGGACAATCATGGCAGAGTGAGTATGGCAAGGATGCCATACCCTCCTACAGATTGCCACTCACATATATATAAAAATAAATATTATTCAACGAGTGCAGAGCGCAGTAGAAGCTATATGATTCTTCACTCTTCGTTCTTCACTCTTCACTTAAAATAAATTATGCCAAACGACAACAAAGCTTACGCCAAGAGAGAGAAGGCGTATATGCCGGGAAAACTCTTCCCTGAGATAAAGGTAGGAATGACAAAGGTTAACCTCACTCCCACAGTAGTCAGAGACGAGAAGGGACTGCCGCACATGACACCTAATGAGCCTGTATACATCTACGACACAAGTGGTCCGTATAGCGACCCTAATATAGAGATTGACCTCAAAAAGGGTCTTCCACGTATGCGTGAGCAGTGGATTATCGACCGCAACGATACAGAGCAGCTGTCAGAGATAACAAGCGAGTATGGCAAACAACGTCTTGCCGACCACTCGCTCGACCATCTTCGCTTTGAGCATATCTGCTTGCCGCGTCGTGCACGTGAGGGTAAGCATATCACTCAGATGGCTTATGCAAAGGCAGGTATCATCACTCCCGAGATGGAGTATGTTGCCATTCGCGAGAATATGAACTGCGAGGAACTTGGTGTTAAGTCGAATATCACTCCTGAGTTTGTGCGCGACGAGATAGCACGCGGTCGTGCCGTTCTTCCAGCCAACATCAATCACCCTGAGAGCGAGCCGATGATTATCGGACGCAACTTCCTTGTGAAGATTAATACCAACATAGGCAACTCTGCCACTACTTCGAGCATAGACGAGGAGGTAGACAAGGCAGTATGGTCGTGCAAGTGGGGTGGCGACACCTTGATGGACCTCTCTACTGGAGACAATATACATGAGACACGCGAGTGGATTGTGCGCAACTGTCCTGTGCCTGTAGGTACTGTACCTATCTATCAGGCGCTTGAGAAGGTGAATGGCAAGGTAGAAGACCTTAACTGGGATGTATTCCGCGACACACTTATCGAGCAATGTGAGCAAGGTGTAGACTATTTCACCATCCATGCAGGTATTCGTCGCCACAATGTACACTTGGCAGACAACCGCCTTTGTGGCATCGTGAGCCGTGGCGGTAGCATTATGAGCAAGTGGTGTCTAATACACGACCAAGAGAGTTTCCTCTATGAGCATTTTGACGACATCTGCGACATCGTGGCTCAGTATGACGTAGCCCTTTCTCTTGGCGACGGATTGCGTCCTGGATGTATTGCCGATGCCAACGATGCTGCCCAGTTTGCTGAGCTCGACACTATGGGCGAACTTGTGACACGTGCTTGGGAGAAGAATGTACAGGCATTTATTGAGGGTCCTGGTCATGTGCCATTGCATAAGATTAAGGAGAATATGGAACGTCAGCTCGACCATTGTCATGAGGCTCCTTTCTATACACTTGGCCCGCTCGTAACAGATATTGCTCCAGGCTACGACCACATAACTTCTGCCATCGGTGCTGCACAGATAGCATGGCTTGGCACGGCTATGCTCTGCTATGTCACTCCTAAGGAGCACCTCGCATTGCCTAATAAGGAGGATGTGCGCACGGGTGTTGTAACATATAAGATAGCTGCCCACGCTGCCGACATTGCCAAGGGTCATCCTGGTGCTACTATTCGTGACAATGCTTTATCAAAAGCTCGCTTCGAGTTCCGTTGGCGCGACCAGTTCCATCTATCACTTGATCCGGACTTGGCTCTAAAGTATTTTGAGGAAGCAGGTCATACAGATGGCGAGTATTGCACAATGTGCGGTCCTAACTTCTGTGCAGCCAAGCTGACTCATGACTTGCGTAAACTGAAATAAATGGAATTAATCAATCGTTACAATCGTCAGATTATGCTCCCCGAAATAAGCGAGGAGGGTCAGAAGAAGATACGTACAGCCAAGGTGCTGCTTGTGGGTGTCGGAGGACTTGGTTCTCCGATAGCCACCTATCTTGTAGGCGCAGGCATCGGACGCATTGGTATTATCGACGATGATGTTGTCGATATTACCAATCTTCATCGCCAAGTTCTCTACACAGAGAAAGAGGCTGGACTGCCTAAAGTGGAATGTGCCAAGCGCAGACTACAAGCTCTAAACAGCGAGGTAGAGATAGACGCCTATCCTTATCGACTTACCAAGGAGAATGCTCATGAGCTGATAAGTCGCTACGACATAGTGGTGGACGGCATGGACAACTTCATGACTCGCTACATCGTGAGTGATGAATGCAAACTACAAGGCAAGCCTTATGTCTATGGTGCCATACGTGGACTCGACGGACAAGTGGCTGTGCTATGCAAGGGACATACCACTTATCGATCATTGCTTCCTGACGAAGAGGCTACATTAAGTATGCCCCATCCAGGCAAAGCTGTACTCGGCACAACACCTGCTGTAGTGGGAAGTGTAGAAGCATGTCAAGTACTTATGCTTGCAGCTGAATTTGGCGAACCTCTCATCGATAAGCTTTGGACTGTTGACCTAAGTACGATGATGAGTTATGTAATTGAGATGTAAAAAAGAAATAAAACAATGTTTTCAGACGAATTAAAAAAGATTAGTTGGCAGGAGACCACGGAACGCATCGCGAGCATGACCGCCAATGATGTGCGACGTGCTCTGAGCAAGAGTCATTGTGATATAAACGACTTTATGGCTATGCTATCGCCCGCAGCCGAACCTTATCTTGAGGAGATGGCCCGACTGTCACGCAAATATACCGAGGAACGCTTCGGCAAGACAATGTCGATGTTCATTCCTTTATATATAACAAACTCTTGTTCAAACTCGTGTGTCTACTGTGGATTTCATGTACAGAACCCTATGGCACGCACCATCCTCACCCCTGAGCAGATAGAGGACGAATACAAGGCTATCAAGCAGCTCGCTCCTTTCGAGAACATCCTTCTCGTTACTGGCGAAAATCCAGCAAAAGCAGGCACTCCTTATCTTGCCAAGGCTATTGACATTGCCAAGAAGTACTTCTCGAATATCAAGATAGAGGTGATGCCTCTATCAACAGAGGATTATCGCACATTGGCACAACATGGCATGAACGGTGTAATATGTTTCCAGGAAACCTACAACCGCGAGCATTACAACATCTATCATCCACGTGGAATGAAGAGCAAGTTTGAATGGCGTTGCGATGGTTTCGACCGTATGGGTATGGCTGGTGTTCATTCTATAGGTATGGGTGTGCTTATTGGTCTTGAGAAGGATTGGCGTACTGACGTTACTATGATGGCCTATCACCTGCGTTATCTGCAGAAGCATTACTGGCGCACTAAGTATAGTGTAAACTTCCCACGTATGCGTCCTGCACAGAACGAGGGATTCCATCCCAATTGCTATATGAGCGACCGTGAGCTTGCACAGGCTACATTTGCCATGCGCATCTTCGACCATGATGTAGACATCTCTTATTCTACACGCGAGCCTGCCTTTATACGCGACAATATGGCTACACTTGGTGTAACAACCATGTCGGCTGAGTCGAAGGTTAATCCTGGAGGTTATCACACTTATCCCCAAGCACTCGAACAGTTCAGTGTTAGTGATGAGCGCACAGCAAAAGAGATAGACCGTCGTCTGCGTGAGATAGGGCGCGAGCCTGTATGGAAAGATTGGGATGCATCATTCGATTTGTTCAACCCATTGAAGAAAAAGGCGTAAATAAAAAAGAAAAAGCCCCACCCCTAACGTCTTTTAAACAATAGCTACATATCACTCCCCCTTCCTTATGGGGGAGGGATTGGTGGTGGGGCTTACGATATTATGAAAAAACTATTATTCTCTCTTCGTACTCTCTTTGTTGTATGCTTATTGGCAACAACAACCACTACCGTCCTTGCCGTCAACGGTACAGAGAGTGTTAAGGCACATTATCTGCCAGAAGAAACAGCAGCACGGTTTGGCGAGCTTAACATCTTACATAACAACCGCATCTGTCAGATGCAAACATACGCTATATACTTCACAAAGAAGCTATATGGTTCGGACACCTACCAAGGATTAACTGCCGAGCAAGTGCTTACGGGCTGGATATTCTGGGGAGAGGAATGGATGGACGAGCCTATGCTTAAGATGAAGGACGGCGAGATGAAGCAGAGGATGATGTTGCGCAACTATGTGTCTGCCAACACCTTCTTCAAGCGCGACAACAGTATATACACTATCGACAAGTATGTAAAGGCATATAATAAAGGTAATAAGGACGAGTTTCATAAGCAAGTGATGTCTGTAGACAACAAGATACAGTTGCTTATGAATCTGCGACGCGGACTGTCGCTCAAGATATTCCCCTACTCCATTAAAGACTCTACAATATGGTATGCCCCAACCGAAGACTTGCCAAAGGCTATGGACTTTAAGCACCAGGAGTTTATACAAACGGTCTTTACACAACTTTTCGACAATGCCGAGACAAATAACTACAAGCAGATGGACCTGATTGTGGACAAGATGCTAAAGTACCAAAGAGCAAATGGCGGCACTTCACTACCATCTGCCAAGCAGATACATGCCGAGCGCACATGCAACAACATACCCTTTGCCACAATAATCTTTATCGTATGCATTGCTATGGGCGTTTCCACCTTATTATATACTATATCACGTCTGGGCAGACAATACTGGCTAAAGAAGAACCACGACGTGCGTGCCGGCAGAAAATCGCGTATGGACACAGCCATAACATTGGCCTCGCGCCTTGTTATGCTAATAGCTTTTGCCACAATAAGCTACTATCTGTATCTGCTTAAGACCATAAACGGCTCGCTGCCTATGGCTAACAAGTATGATATTATGCTGCTTTCGGCATGGACTATTATGCTTCTGTCGCTTGTTGTTGGTTTGAAGTATCGCATCTTGCTGCCGATAGGTTTTATTGTATCGGCAGTAATACTCGGCATAAGCATCTTTGCAACAACTGTCTAATGCCTTAGTGATGTAGAGAATATTTCTACCCCATTTACGAGATTTAGAGGCAATTAGTCGGTTAATCTCAATAAAAATGCCTAATTTTGCATTCTAATAAGAATTTCAAAATAGTTTATGGCAAGAAAAAAGAAACCACTTCCTATACTTGAAAACGTTACGATTGAAGCTGTAGCAGCCGAAGGAAAGTCGTTGGCACATGTCAACGACATGGTTGTGTTTGTACCTTTTGTAGTACCAGGCGATGTTGTCGACCTACAGGTACGCAAGAAGAAGCACAGCTATTGCGAGGCTGAAGTTATAAGATTCATTAAGAAGAGCGATGTGCGCGAAGTACCTAT
The DNA here is from genome assembly GCF_900290275.1 of Prevotella merdae. GTDB lineage: Bacteria > Bacteroidota > Bacteroidia > Bacteroidales > Bacteroidaceae > Prevotella > Prevotella merdae. The sequence continues at coordinate 265,597 of NZ_LT985325.1, read as the reverse complement.
GTGCGAGCACTTCGGTGTATGTGGCGGATGCAAATGGCAGAACCTGCCTTATGAGGAGCAACTCAAGGCTAAGCAAAAGCAGGTACACGACCAACTAACACGTATCGGCAAGATTGAATTGCCCGAGTTCCGTCCTATTATGGGAAGTGTACATACAAAGGAATATCGCAACAAACTGGAATTTGGTTGCTGCAACAAGCGTTGGCTTACACGCGAGCAGGTAGCCGAAGGAACCAAGTTTGACAATATGAACGGCATCGGATTCCATATCACTGGAGCATTCGACAAGATTCTACCTATAGAGAAGTGCTGGCTTATGGACGACCTGCACAACCGCATACGCAACTCTATACGCGATTATGCATTCTCTACTGGCATGACTTTCTTCGACCTACGTCAGCAGCATGGACTATTGCGCGACATTATGATGCGCAACTCTAATACAGGCGAATGGATGGTACTTATACAGTTCCATTACGACGAGCCAGGCGATGAGGAACGTGCAATGGGATTGTTGCAGCATGTAGCCGACGAGTTTCCTGAGATTACATCGCTTATGTATGTTGACAACCAAAAATGCAACGATACATTTGGCGACCTCGACCTCAATGTGTTCAAGGGCAACGACCATATCTTTGAGACAATGGAGAACCTGCGCTTTAAGGTAGGACCAAAGAGTTTCTACCAAACCAATACAGAGCAGGCTTATCATCTATACTCTGTAGCTCGCGACTTTGCCGGACTTACTGGTAACGAACTGGTATACGACCTTTATACAGGAACTGGAACCATAGCCAACTTTGTGGCTCGTCAGGCTCGTCAGGTTATAGGTATCGAGTATGTGCCTGAGGCAATAGAGGATGCAAAGGTAAACTCTCAGGTAAACAATATCGACAACACTAAGTTCTATGCAGGCGATATGAAAGACATCCTTAACGACGAGTTTATTGCCGAGCATGGACGTCCGGATGTTATCATTACCGACCCACCACGTGCCGGAATGCACCCAGATGTAATAGAGACCATATTGCGTGCTCACCCAAAGCGCATTGTATACGTTAGCTGCAACCCTGCTACTCAGGCACGCGACCTGCAAGCCCTTGATGTGGCATATAGCGTAAAGGAGGTTCAGCCCGTGGATATGTTCCCACATACACCACATGTAGAGAATGTTGTGCTACTTGAAGAAAAGAAATAATAGAATTAGGAGTTAGGAGTTTTGAATTAGGAATTATTCTCGGCAATTAATTCAAAACTCATAACTCCATAATTTATAACTCATAACTTTATAATTCAAAATCGGCAAAGCCGACAACTCAGAATTCAAAATTCAAAATTCAAAAATGAAAATACTAACCTCACTCGCTCTTGCCGCACTCGCAACTATCAGCGCATCGGCACAAGACAAAAAGCCACAGATACAAGTGCTTAGCGACATCAAGTTCAGCGGCTACGTAATGACACAATTCCAGGCAAGCGACCAGGAAGACAAAGAAAGCAACTCGTTTAACATACGTATGGTGCGTATGGCTCTTGAGGGCCGACTGTTGCAAGACTTCTATTGGAAGGTACAGATTCAGGCAAACGGCAACACATCTAACCTTGGTTCTTCGCCTCGTATGGTGGATGCCTTTGCCGAATGGCAGAAGTACGACGCCTTTAAGATAAAGGCTGGTCAGTTTAAGCGCCCATTCTCTTTTGAGAATCCTATGCACCCTATCACACAGGGATTTATGGGTTACTCTCAGAATATAACCAAGTTGTCTGGCTTTAGCGACCGTGTTGGCGAACATGCAAGCAACGGTCGTGACGTAGGTGTACAGATTCAAGGCGACTTCCTAAAGAATAACGCAGGACGCAACCTTGTACACTATCAGGTAGGTGTATTCAATGGACAAGGTACAAACCAGAAGGATGTAGACCAGCGCAAGGATATTATCGGTGGCGCATGGGTTATGCCTATAAAGGGATTGCGTATTGGTGCATTTGGATGGACAGGCTCGTATGCACGCAAGGGTACATGGACTGAGGTTGACGCCAATGGCAATACACATGACAAGAGTGGTGTGCGCTCTGTATCAAAAAACCGATATGCCTTTAGTGCCGAATATGCTGCAAACGACTGGACAGTACGCTCTGAATATATCCATAGCCAGGGTTATGGTTTCAAGCAATCAATGTCAAGTGGCAAGGAGACCGACTGCAACATAAACTATGCAGCAGGCGACAAGGCCGATGGCTTCTATGCTCTTATGATTGCTCCGGTTGTATCGAAGAAGTTGTATGCCAAGGCTCGTTACGACATATATCGTCCACGTGCCGAATGGTCTACATCTAAGACCAACTACGAGATTGGTGCCAACTACTGGATTGGCAAGTCGATAATGATTGGTGCCGAGTATGTGCGTGTAAACGACCGCAGCTTGAAGAAGCACGACTATAATATGGTGGATGTAGAACTTGACGTAAAGTTCTAAAAGGGTTTCCAACAGACTTAAAGAAACAGAAAAATAGTTAGACTCTTAATTTTTTATGGGGGGGGGGGGAAAAATCAAAATTTTCTCCTTCTCCTTTTTTTTATGATATAATAAATCGGAGAAAACCTATTTAAAGACTATATTCATAAAACCAATTAACAACATTATTAATTAAACTGAAATGAATAAGTTTATTAATCAATCTTCGAGCAAAGCTCATCATAAGGATGACGCTGACATTTTTCGAGAGCAAAGCCTACGTGCCATACGCCGTCGCAAGCTATGCTCTAAATACCTGTTTTGGGTATTGACCATATTAGCCGTTGCAGTGGCATTATTTGCTATCTATCTTTGTGTATTTGGTGTTTAACACCTAATATATATATTAAGCGTTAACGCAAAAAACATCAATAAAAAAAACTCGTTGCATATCCATGCTTGGATATACAACGAGTTTTTTTTATTTCTAATGATTGAATAATGCTTATTAGCTAACCTTGTTAAGCTTCTTGATGATAGAGAAGATAAAGAGAGCTGATACAAGGCAGATGCCAGCCAGAACTCCCCAGATTGTAACAAGGCTGAAGTTTGCACCCCACATAATGCCAGGAACCATAACAAGCTGGTTGCCGATAGCTGTAGCACCAAACCAAAGACCCATCATCAAACCTGCATACTTAGGAGGTGTTACCTTAGTTACGAATGAGATACCAATCGGCGAAAGCAACAACTCGGCAAAAGTAAGGATAAGATAAGTAGAGATAAGCAAGTTAGCACTAACACGTGTACCCTCAGTTGCAGGGTTGCCCTGTGCCAATGGAAGCTCAAGACCCATAGAGCCTACAGCCATCCAGATAAAGCCAAGAGCTGCAACAAGCATACCAAGACCAATCTTCTCAGGAGATGTAGGTTCCTTGCCCATCTTGTTAAGCCAAGAGAAGAGAGCAACGCTTACTGGAGTCAAAGCAACAACATAGCAAGGATTGAACTGCTGAAAGATAGGAGCCTTAACGTCTACAGCACCCTCAAGACCATTATACTTGTAGAACAAGAAGGCAATAGCTGCAACGATGATAGCCAATGAAATGCCCTTGCCCTTACCTGTCTTGCTCTGGGCTACACCAAACGAACCGTAAACAACGAAGATACAAGCTACAAGGTTGGTTACGTCAAACGCCATTGACTGGATACCAGTTGAAGTAGTCAAGGTATAATCGCGTGCAAACAATGTCAATGTATTACCGTTCTGATGGAATGCCATCCAGAAGAAGATAACCACAGCAAACACAAGGCACAAGCAGATGATGCGCTCCTTTGTCTCGGCAGGCGAGAGCTCTACTACAGCTGTTTTCTTTGCGTCGGCAGCCTTGTCCTTTGACTCATTTGCAAGAACGTGCTTGTAAGTGAAGCTAAAGATGTAATAGATAGCAATACTAATGATAAGAGAAACACATGCCACAGCAAAAGCGAAATGGTATGAATCCTCTACACTTACGCCAAGACTTTGCTGTGCCCAGTCCATAATCTTAATGGCTGTTGTAGGTGCAAACATAGCACCAATGTTGATAGCCATATAGAAGAGTGAGAAACCTGAGTCGCGCTGGCTGGCATACTCGGGAGCGTCATATAGACGACCTACCATTACCTGCAGGTTGCCTTTAAACAGACCTGTACCCAAGGCTATAAGGATAAGCGATAGGCCCATAGCAGCAATAGCTACTGTATCCTTGCCAAGAGGCAGTGAAAGCACGAGATAGCCTATGAACATAATGAAGATACCTGTGGTAACCATACGTCCAAAACCGAACTTATCGGCAGCGAAACCGCCAATAATCGGAAGGAAATAGACCATCATTAGGAAGGTTGAATAGATTGTACTTGCCAGACCAGTTTCAAAACCGAAGTTTGCCTGGAGGTAGAGCAAGAATACAGCAAGCATTGTGTAATAACCGAAACGCTCGCCTGTGTTGGCTAATGCCAAGGCCCATAGACCTTTTGGTTGATTTTCGAACATAAAAACTTGTTTGATTGTTGTTATTAATTTAAGAATATATCTATTTGCTTCGTATTACATCGAACAGATAGGTCAGCTTGACAACAATGTTTGAGTGGTTTGACTTTGCAAAGTAGTCGCGCTTTGAGTCGCCATAGATATTGCCCAAACCATAGTAGTAGCGGCCTTCAAGCAGGAAGTGACCTACCTTTGGATGACTATACTCAACACCCATTCCGGCTGCAATACCATAATCGAACTTATTCTCTACTGGCATATTATACTGTTCGGCCGTTTGGTTGGAGCGGTCGGCAGTATTGCGGTTGTCATAACTAAAGTTGGTCTTTGTCTTCTCGCTAATAAGATAGCCAAACTGCGGACCTGCCTTAAAGAAGAACTGCATTCCTTTCTGCTCCCTACCCCATGCCAGATGTGCAAAGATAGGCACCTGGATATAGTCTAAATCGCGCTGATAAGCCTCAGCTATGCCAGTTGTTGGATTTATCACTGGTTGGTCGTCGGTAGTCAATATACTCTCTTTCCAACCTATACGCGCATAGTTCACCTCGGCGGCAATAGAGCAAATCGTATTGAAATACTTCTCGCAAGTGTATCGCATCGATAGTCCAAACGTAATGCCGGTATGACTGTCTTGCGTCACTTTTGGCGTAAAACCTACGTTACTCATAACGTATCCGCCACTGAAGCCTATCGAGAGGTCGTTGCGATGGTCGCCTATCTGAGCCTGCATAACAGTAGGAAGCATTAGCATCAACACAACTGGAGCCACAAACTTAAGCACAGCACCCAGCGCAACATGTCCTAATCTAAATCTTAATAACATATATATAATAAGGTATATTATTGTCTTAATATTCCAACTTAATACGATATCGACTCCATCGTATGATTCGTCTTATAGTGAACCAGCATAAACGCCGAGTTCTGCATACCGCCACCTTGCACATACTTAAACTTCAACGGAGTCTGCAATGGTGTATATGTGCTCTGCTGACTTGTGCCTGTGAACTTGCCACCATACTTATGCAGTCCACGTATAAAGAACTGTGCATGATCGTAGCCCGTGATAGCAAATCGAGGCAAAGCCTGACGCATATCAGACTTGAACCATCTACGATAAGAACGCTCCAAGTTGGCTGTGCGCGAAGCAAGCGGATTATAGTAGAACGATGTTGGTATATATGCGTCGTAGCGGTGATAATATTCAAGGTAAACCTTGGTATACATAAGCCACTCGGTATAGCCAAATAGCGAGATGCGCATGGCAGGCGCCGTAACCTTTAGTCCGTTAAGCTTTGCAAGAGTCACGTTAAGTTCTGGCGAGCGTCCTGTATTAAGCACTACCACGTTTTGCTTAGAGGCATCGAAAGCCTTGGCAAACATTGCCTCCGACGATTTAAGATTGGTTATGCTATAACCTATGCCCGCTGCCTCCATACGCTTACGCAATGCAGATGTGAACACACCCTTGCGACTTGTTGTGTCGTTGCAATCGATAATCACGGCATGACATCCCTTGAAACGCTCAACAAATGCATTAACAGCCAACTCGTTCTGCAACTGCGGCGACTGATAAACCTGCATGATATGGTCGTTGGATGCCACATCGTTGCCACTGATAGAGAACGGTATTACAAGCTTAATGTTGTTGCGACGGCAGAAGTCGCCCATTGACTTTACCTGCTTAGTGTAAAGCGGACCAAATATAATGTCGCAATCCTTGGCATTGTTGTCGGCCAAAGTCTGCTGAACATTTGCATCGATAGGCACATTCCATGCTTTTACATCTGTGCTTATGCCATGAGCCTTAAGACTGTCGCAAGCCATAAGTATGCCACGATAATACTCTACCATACGCTGACCGTCGCCATCTACATTGTGCAATGGCAACATCACGCCTATACGTACAGCCGAGCTGCTCTTCTTTACTGCCGGTGTTGCGGGTTGCTGAGTAGACTGCACCGGTTGAGGTGTCGTTGTTACAGGCGCAGGTATAACAAGTTGGTCGCCCTTCTGCAATGTATAGTCAGGCTTCTGCATATCCGGATTGGCAGAAATAAGCTGGTCTATCGTGATGTTGTATTTCTTGGCAATGCCGTAAATGGTATCCTTCTTCTTAACCTTGTAAAGGTCCTGATACTTCATTGTCTGCGCCGACACCGCGGCAGCAAAGACAAGAGCGCACAGACAAAGAAACAATCTGATATTGCGTTTCATAATGTTCATACTTTTTAAGTTAACATTGTTTTGTTTTTATTCTGCAAAAGTACACAAAATAACTTGTACAAAGAAATGTTTGTCTATAAATAACGTTATTAAACAGCCATTGAGTTTTGTGATGTGGGATATATTATATAACTTTGCACGTATGAACCACATCAGATTATTACTTTTCATCATAGCATGCCTCACCCTTCAAGTACATGCCGATGAAGTGCCCACTATCGACCCTCAAGCCACATTCCTTACACCTGAGGGCGAGGAGACTGGCACAAGCTATTCGGGCTCTGCCCCACTAACAGTGCGCTTTGCTGCCAACGCCACCAATATTGGTATATATACCCCACACTATGAATGGCGTTTCTGCAAGGAAGGTACTAACACGCCCTACCTCATACGGTACGACGAGGATACCGAGTACACATTCACCGAAGCGGGTGTCAGTACCGTTGTGCTGTATGCCACCTTTGTCAACGGAACCGACACCATTGCCTATACAGCCGATTATTGGGCAGATGCAGAACCAATAAAGGTATCTATATCTGAGAGTAGTCTTGAATTTCCAAACGCTTTCTCGCCCAATGGCGACGGCATAAACGATATATACAAGGCTAAAAGCGGATACCAGAGTATTGTGGAGTTTCATGCTTACATCTTTAACAGATGGGGACAGAAACTGTACGAATGGACCGATCCTGCCGATGGTTGGGACGGCAAGTATCATGGCAAGGATGTTAAGCAAGGCGTATACTATGTACTGGTAAAGGCTAAGGGTGCCGATGGACGCAAATATGACATTAAGAAGGATGTCAATCTGCTGCGCGGCTATACCGAGACATCCGGCAACGGAGGCGAGCAATAAACATACAACGCATAACTATCATTATTGTTTAGTAGGGTAATAATTTATCGAATTCAATATAATTCATGAATAGCAATCAAGAAGAAGGTAAGATTAGTGTTTGGGGCGCACGCGTCCACAATCTTAAGAACATCGACGTTGAGATACCGCACGGATCGCTTACCGTCATTACCGGACTGAGTGGTTCGGGTAAGTCGTCGCTTGCCTTCGACACAATATACGCCGAAGGACAACGTCGCTATATTGAAACTTTCTCGGCATATGCACGCAACTTTCTTGGTGGTATGGAGCGCCCTGATGTCGACAAGATAACAGGCTTAAGCCCTGTTATATCCATAGAGCAAAAGACCACCAACAAGAATCCACGCTCTACCGTTGGCACTACAACCGAGATATACGACTATCTGCGTCTACTTTACGCACGTGCCGGAATTGCATATAGCTACAACACGGGCGAACGTATGGTGAAGTATACAGAGGAGCGCATCGTCGAAATGATAAACACTAATTATGCCGGACACCGCATATACATACTCGCTCCTGTTGTAAGACAACGCAAGGGACACTACCGCGAATTGTTTGAGAGTCTGCGACGCAAGGGCTACCTATATGCACGCGTAGACGGCGAGATTGTGGATATAACGCCAGGCATGAAGACCGACCGCTACAAGAACCATAATATCGAGGTGGTTATTGACAAGATGCAAATGCGTGAGGGTTTTGACGACCGTCTGCGAAAGACTATTACTACTGCCATGAAGCAAGGCGATGGCATTGTGATGATTCTTGACAAGGATACTGGAGAAGCCAAGAGTTTTTCCAAGCGACTTATGTGTCCCACAACTGGTCTATCCTATCGTGACCCAGCACCCAATATGTTCTCGTTCAACTCGCCAGAAGGTGCCTGTCCACATTGTAAGGGACTTGGTTATGTCAACGAGATTGACTTAAAGAAGGTAATACCCGACAATTCGCTCTCAATACATGCCGGTGCAATTGTGCCGCTTGGCAAATACAAGAACCAGATGATATTCTGGCAGATAGACGCCATACTTGAGAAGATAGGGCTGAACATCAAGACTCCTGTAGCCGAGATACCAGATGACACCATGAGCGAGATACTTTATGGTTCGCTCGAGCAGGTGCGCATAGACAAGGCATTAGTGCATACATCATCCGACTACTTCACTACCTTCGACGGCGTAATTAAGTATCTGCGCACAGTAATAGAGAACGACGACTCTACAAGCGGCCAGAAATGGGCCGACCAATTTCTTGCCACTTGCGAGTGTCCCGAGTGTCATGGCATGCGTCTATGCCGTGAGTCGTTGTCGTATCGTATATGGGACAAGAATATATCCGAGATTTCTTCCTTCGACATCAAGCAATTATGCGAGTGGCTTGACGAGGCCGAAGAGCATCTTGACGACAAGCAACGCTCTATAGCCACAGAGATATTGCACGAGATACGCACTCGTCTTAAGTTCTTGCTCGATGTGGGTCTCGACTATCTATCGCTCAACCGACAGTCGGTTACGCTATCAGGTGGCGAGAGTCAACGCATACGTCTTGCCACACAAATAGGTTCACAACTTGTCAATGTGTTATACATACTCGACGAGCCAAGTATTGGTCTGCACCAACGCGATAACGAGCGACTTATCCACTCGCTTAAAGAGTTGCGCGACCTTGGCAACACCGTGGTTGTAGTAGAACATGATAAAGACATGATGCTTGCTGCCGACTGGATTATAGATATTGGTCCGCGTGCCGGAATGCACGGTGGCGAGGTGGTTTTCCAAGGCACACCAAAGCAGATGCTGAAACAACACACCATTACGTCCGATTATCTTAACGGGGTTAGACAGATTGCCATTCCTGCCGAACGGCGCAAGGGCAACGGCAAAGCCCTTACTATATACGGTGCAAGGGGAAATAACCTAAAGAATGTGGATGTGCAGTTTCCGCTTGGCAAGCTTATTGTGGTTACTGGTGTCAGCGGTTCGGGCAAGTCGACTCTTGTTAACGAGACGTTGCAACCTATACTCTCGCAACACTTCTATCGCTCGCTCAAGAAACCTATGCCATACGACCGTGTGGAAGGTCTTGAATATATAGATAAGGTGGTAAATGTGGATCAGTCGCCTCTTGGACGTACTCCACGCTCCAATCCTGCAACATATACGGGTGTATTCTCTGATATACGCTCCCTGTTCGTAGCTCTGCCAGAGGCCAAGATACGTGGCTACAAGCCGGGACGTTTTTCATTCAACGTTAAAGGTGGGCGTTGCGAGACATGCAAGGGCAATGGATACAAGACTATAGAGATGAACTTCTTGCCCGATGTGCTTGTGCCTTGCGAGGTGTGTCACGGCAAACGCTACAACCGAGAGACATTGGAGGTGCGATACAAAGGCAAGAGTATTGCCGACGTATTGGACATGACAATAAACCAGGCAGTTGAGTTCTTCGAGAATGTTCCTTCCATACTACAAAAGATAAAGACAATACAGGACGTTGGATTGGGATATATCAAGTTGGGACAGCCATCCACTACTCTATCAGGTGGAGAAAGCCAGCGCGTAAAACTTGCTACCGAACTTAGCAAGCGCGACACAGGCAAGACTCTATACATCCTCGACGAGCCTACAACGGGTCTGCACTTTGAGGACATACGCATACTGATGGATGTACTGCAAAAACTTGTCGACCGTGGCAATACGGTTGTCATTATCGAGCATAACCTTGACGTGATAAAACTTGCCGACTATATTATTGATATAGGTCCGGAAGGCGGACGTGGTGGAGGTCGTGTATTGACTGCCGGAACACCAGAGGAAGTGGCAATGTCTAAGGAAGGATACACGCCTAAATTCTTAAAAATGGAATTGGGAGAATAAACTATAATACAAGAAACTATGCAGTTACAGATAAATAATCTAAAGAAATGCTTTGGGGATAAGACAGCCGTCGACATTCCTGATTTCAAAATAGACAATGGCGAGATAATTGGTCTGGTGGGCAACAACGGTGCCGGAAAAACCACTCTCTTTCGACTGATGCTCGACTTGCTGAAAGCCGACGAAGGCAGCGTTACTATGATGCCCAAAGCAAACGACACAGACGTAGAAGTAATAGAGGAGATAAATCCTGCCAAGTCGGAAGACTGGAAGACTATGACTGGTGCCTACATCGACACCAGCTTTCTTATCGACTTTCTATCCGCAGAAGAATACTTCGAGTTTGTTGGCAAGATTTCGGGATTATCTAAGGATGTAATAGCCGAACGTCTAAAGATGTTTGACACATTCATGAATGGTGAGGTGTTGGAACAGAAGAAATACATACGCGACTTTTCGGCTGGCAACAAGCAGAAAGTAGGTATTATTGCAGCTCTGCTTAACCAACCCCAACTCGTTATTCTTGACGAACCGTTCAACTTCTTAGACCCAAGTAGCCAAAACCAGTTGAAACGTCTTATTACCGATTTCAACAAACAAACTGGCGCCACTATACTTGTGTCGAGCCACAACCTGCAACACACCGTAGAGATATCTACACGTGTGGCTCTGCTTGAGCATGGTAAGATAATAGCCAACCTCGACAACTCGGAAGGCAAAGCCGAGGAAAAACTTGAAGAGTATTTTAACGTTTAGTAATGCAGCGCATAGCATGCTGTATGAAATAAAATGCTTACCTTTGCAGAGTGTATATATAAAAGCAACAAAACTATAAAACGTATATAGCTTAAACCTATGAACAAATCTACTTTAACAATGCTCGCTGCCCTTTTAGCAGCACCTATGTATGCTCAAGTAGCACCGCTCGGTGGCTTCTACTACGGACAAATGCCCCAGCCTTCGGGATGGGAATGGCAGAGTCCCGATTCTGTAGCCTACAACAAACAGCAACCACATGCATGGTTCTTTTCGTTTGCCAATAGCGACGAGGCAAGACGTGTGTTGCCTGAAAACTCTTCACTTTGGCAAACACTTGATGGTGAATGGCAATTTCATTGGGCCAAGAACCCAGATGAACGTCCTAAGGATTTCTTCCGCACCGATTTTGATGCCTCAACATGGGACCGTGTACAGGTGCCTATGAACTGGAATACAGCCGGAATGAATGATAAGGGCGAGTTTAAATATGGCTATCCGCTATACTCTAACCAGCGTGTCATCTTCCAGCATAAGGTAAAGGTAGACGATTGGCGTGGTGGTGTTATGCGCGCGCCACAAACCAACTGGATGACATATCGCAACCGCAACGAGGTGGGATCGTATCGTCGTTCGTTCTCTATCCCCGCCAATTGGCAAGGCAAAGAGATATACATCAACTTCGATGGTGTAGACTCTTTCTTCTATATCTACATCAATGGCAAGTACGTAGGTTTCTCAAAGAACTCACGCAACTTGGCTCAATTCGACATTACACCTTATTTAAATAGTAAGGGCGAGAATATTGTGGCTGTTGAGGTTTACCGCCATAGCGACGGCTCATTCCTTGAGAGTCAGGATATGTTCCGCCTTCCGGGTATCTTCCGCTCGGTATCGCTCACAGCCAAACCTAAGGTTCAGGTGCGCGACATAAAGGCTATACCCGATTATGACGCTACCTTCACCAATGCATCGCTTAAGATTTCGGCAGAGGTAAGAAACCTTACAACCAAGGCAGCCAAGGGCTACACCATTGACTACAAGTTATACGAAAACCGTCTGTATTCTGACGAGAACACTTTGGTGCCAAATATCGGCGCAACAGCTACTGTAGGCGAGGTTGGCAAGAACGGTCGCCTTACAGCCGATGTTACGCTAAACGCTGGCAACATCGTTAAGCCTTGGAGCGCAGAGGCTCCTCACCGCTACACATTAGTGGGTCAACTTAAGGACAAAAAGGGTAATGTAGTTGAGACATTCTCTACCATTGTTGGTTTCCGTAAGATAGAGATTAAGGATACACCTGCCGATAAGGACGAGTTTGGACTTGCTGGCCGCTACTACTATCTCAATGGACAGCCTATAAAGATGAAGGGTGTTAACCGCCACGAGAACAATCCGGCTACCGGTCATTATGTTTCGCGCGAGCAGATGCAACATGAGGTGTTCCTTATGAAACGCGGCAACATCAACCACGTACGCAATTGCCACTACCCTGATGCTCCATATTGGTACTACCTATGCGATAAGTATGGCATCTATCTTGAGGATGAGGCCAACATTGAGAGCCACGAATATTACTATGGCAAAGAATCGTTGTCGCACGTTAAGGAGTTCCGCAACGCACATGTAGCACGCAATATGGAGATGGTTCACGCTACTGTTAACAGTCCGTCTGTTGTGATATGGAGTCTTGGCAACGAGGCTGGTCCTGGCGACACCTTTAAAGACTGCTACGCCGCCATCAAGGCTTACGACACAAGTCGCCCAGTGCAGTACGAGCGCAACAACAATATCGTGGATATGGGTTCAAACCAATATCCGTCTATTCCTTGGGTTCAAGAGGCTGTTAAGGGCAAGTACGACATAAAGTATCCATATCACATCTCGGAGTATGCCCACTCTATGGGCAACGCAGTAGGCAACCTTGTTGACTACTGGAACGCTATCGAGAGCACCAACTTCTTTATGGGTGGTGCCATATGGGACTGGGTAGACCAGGCAATATACAATATCGACCCAAAGACCGGCAAACGCTATTGGGGATATGGTGGCGACTTCGGCATGGACAATAAGCCTAACGATGGTATGTTCTGTATGAACGGCATTATGCGCCCTGATCTCTCGCCCAAGGCTCAGTACTTCGAAGTTAAGAAGGTATACCAGAATGTTGGTGTCAAGGCTATTGACATGACCAAGGGCAGAATAGAGATATTCAACAAGAACTACTTTGAGCCGTTGCGCGGATACCAGATAGTATGGTCGCTATGGAAGGATGGCGAGTGCATAGAGAGCAATAAGAGTCTGATGGGAGCCAAGAACATTGTTGGTCCACGCGAACGTCAGGAGTATACTCTCGACTATGACTTTGCAAAACTCGACGCTCAGAGCGAGTACTTTGTAAAGATTCAGTTCCTGCAGGGCAAGGATATGCCTTGGGCAGAAAAGGGCTACGCACAGATGGAAGAGCAGCTTCTGGTAAAGGAAGCCACAGTCAAGCACGAGCCTCTTGCAACTGCAGCTGCCGACGACAGCAATATCTACTACACACAGGACGCAAAGAGCATAAAGGTTAAGGGCGACAACTTCAACGCTACATTCGACCTAAAGACTGGTGCAATTGAATCTCTGTCGTACGCAGGAAATACTGTATTTGCCGATGGCAACGGACCAAAACTCGACGCTTTCCGCGCTCCTACCGACAACGATGCCGGTATTGGCTACCCCAATGCATGGTTTAAGTACGGTCTTTACAACCTTGACCACAAGGTGGTAGGCCAGCCTATAGTGTCAAAGCTTAAGGATGGAGCGTTGCAGATAAGCCTTACTGTGGAGAGCCAAGGCAAGGAGGGTTGCAAGCAGGTATACGGCAATCGCGACCGCGACCCGCAGTCGGCCTACACCTTCAATACCGACAAGCACGCTCTGGGCAAGGACGACCTGAAGTTTGCAACCAACCAGATATACACTATATATAAGGATGGTTCAATAGAATTGCAAAGTGCAATCTCTTCTAACCGTCCTAGTGTCATACTGCCTCGTATAGGCTACGCAATGAAGTTGCCTAAGACATACAACAACTTCGACTATTATGGTCGTGGTCCGGTTAACAACTACAACGACCGCAAAACGGGTCAGTTCATTGAACATCACCATGGCATCGTGGGCGAACAGGACATAATTCTGCCAAAACCACAATCTATGGGCAACCGCGAAGAGGTTCGCTGGTGCGCACTTAGCGAAAGCGGCAAGCCTGCAGTTGTATTCGTAGCCGACAACACCATGTCTGTATCGGCATTGCCTTGGAGTGCTCAGCAAATGACAGTTGTAGCCCATGCCAATGAATTGCCTGAGACAGACGGCACCTATCTGCATCTTGATGCCAAGGTAACTGGTCTTGGTGGTGCAAGCTGTGGACAAGGCGGACCATTGTCTCCCGACCGCACATACGCACGTAACTATAACTTTGGCTTCGTTATTCGTCCTGCCACAGCAGTAGGAAACGAGGCTATGCTTAAGGCAGCACAAGTATCGCTCTCTGGCGAACAGCCTATAAGCATTGAGCACAAAGCCACTGGTATGGTTACACTTAGCAGTCCGGCACAGAACCGCACCATAATGTACAGCATTAATGGAGCCAAGAAAGCTGTTGCTTATAACGAACCGATAAACATGCGTAATGGTGGAACCATAACAACATGGTATAAGGAGAATCCGAAACTTCGCACAACCATGACATTTGACAAGGTAGACTTTGTGCCTCTGCAGGTTGTCTTCGCCTCGTCAGAGGAGCCCGAGGAGGGTGATGCCGCAAACATTGCCGATGGCGATGAGTCTACAATATGGCACACTATGTACTCTATCACGCTGGCTAAATATCCTCACTGGATTGACTTCGATGCTTCGGAGGAAAAGACAATGAAGGGATTCAAGCTTACACCTCGTCAGGACTCTGGTTATGGCCGTATCAAGGATTATGAGATATATGTAAGCAACGACGGCAAGAATTGGGGTGAGCCTATTGCCAAGGGCGAATTCGACCGCACCGCAGAAATGAAGAAGGTGATGTTTGACAAGCCTGTCAAGGCACGCTTCATACGCTTCCGTGCACTTAGCGCACACTATGGCGTAGACTATGCTTCGGCTGCCGAGTTTGCATTGATAGCTGAATAGACGGCAATTGCCAAATAACAAAACAGGAGGTAAACACTTCAAACAAGTGTTTGCCTCCTGTTTTGTTATTAGCACTTCAATAAACGAATACGTTATCATCGGCTTACGATAACGTTATCGTTTTTTACCCCCAAAAGAGCCTTATATTACTTAGCAATTTATATTATATTAAATGGACAAATAATATATATTAAATGGGCAAGTAATATATATTAAATGAGCAAGTAATATTTTGGATAGCATTTGTGCGTTGACGAGACCAAAGGCAATACTATATTATCACTTAAATAAATTCTCCATTGTAACTTCTTTCTGCACAATTCCACTATGCTTGCCATACGCCACGCCATAAGTGGTAATCATCGTAAGATGAACAGTCTGTTTGGGCGACAAAGTGCTCTTCAATGCCTCTATGCGATGGCGCAAACGCATTTCTTCATCCTTACTTATATGATAAGGAGCACTGGCAAACTTCATCTCACACAAATTGACCACGTTGTCATCCCTAAGAATCAACAAGTCAATCTGCACGCCTTCTTGTTCATCATCTCCCTTCACACTCCAGGCAGAAACAGAAGATTTGACACCAGCAATCTGAAGAGCACGCTTGATTTGCTCTATATGTTGCCAACAAACCTCCTCAAAAGCCACCCCATGCCAAGCCTTCAGAATGTCTGAAGTCATGTTATCATTGGCAAAACCTGCATCACATGCATTAGCTTTCACATATTTCAGCCAAAAGAGGCAGAAATTATCCATCAACTTATAGCATTCCACACTCTTCGCCTTACCATAAGGATGATATCTCTTAATAAAATCACTCTCCACCAAAGCTGCAAGCGTATTCGTTAATCCACCACCCAAAGGAATACCGGTGGCTTTACTGATTTCCTCACGAGTGAAACCTGCATGACGAGTAGCCAACTGCCTGACTACCTTCTTGCTTTCCTCTGGATTGTTGAAGATGGCAGCAAAAAGTCGGTTGAACTCATCACGCAAACGAGGCTTGCTACCAAACAGAATCTTATCCACATTCTGCTCGAAGCTCAATCCTTTTTGGAAATAGCTTATATAATAAGGTATGCCTCCAAACACCATATAACTTTGCAAGATATCATATTGGCTCATTTGGATTTGAGCATGCTCAAAATACTCCTCACACTCTCGCAAGGTAAAAGGAGACAGTTTGATTTCCGCAGTCAATCTGCCATAAAGTCCACCTTTGTTTCTCGACAAATTGCTAAGAATCCATGAGGTAGCACTGCCACAAACGATCAGCATGATGTTATCTCTGCCACTGCACCATCCATTCCAAAAGTTCTCGAAAGCAGGAAGAAAGCCAGACCTAGGCGTATCCATCCATGGCAGTTCATCTATAAAGACAACTTGCCGCTCACCTGTATCCAAGTGCTGCAACAACTGTTCCAGCTGGAAGAATGCCTCCATCCAAGACTTAGGTTGTTTATATCCCTCAAGTCCTTGATTAAGAAGCGCATAATAGAAGCTCTCCAGTTGAACCTTCATCCGACTTTTGTCACTATCTTGGTCAACTGGCGAAACCCCTGTATGCTGAAAGGTAATGCGATCCTTCAGTGCCTGTTTGATAAGAAACGTTTTGCCCACACGTCGTCTGCCATATACGGCGACAAACTCAGGTCGGTCACTGTAATACAACTTTTCTAATTCTGCAATTTCCTCTTTTCTTCCTACTATCATAGTCTCAAAACTTATTATATTCTGCCGCAAAAGTACAAAAAATATAGTTTGCGGCAAAATACAATATACTATATTCTGCCGCAGCTATGCTTTTTTAGTAATTTGCGGCAGGATATAATCGTTTTATGTATCAGCTTTGATTGCAAATCCATTCACATGGAGTTGGAAGAATTCAAGTAATGAGATGAACAGCAAGTATTTCGACCGCAAGCAGTCTGGTTATGGAGTGGATAGTCATTGCTATATAAAATTGGGAGCTACCTATGTGTTTGGATTCGGCAAACACGTAAAACAAAATAATGAGGCTTCAAGACAAAATGGTGCCGGTTCGGCAATATTGGAACAATTATACTCTCGGTCGGAAATTGTCAAAGGGTTTATAAATCTTCTCCAAATAGAACAGCAAGGCATACACCACTGCCACAACAAGATAGACAAGCCATAGCTGCACATTGCTAAGCTCAATACCGTCGACACTTGCAGCCGGCAACGATGACACCCAAGCAAGCGACAATGTCAATGCCTTAGCAATCCATCCTACAGCTATTGCAACCAAACCCTGAAGACATGGAACGAAGAACAACGCATACATAACTACCGATAGATAAATAAGGACTGTTGCCAATGGGATGGCTATGAAATTGGAAAGAAGAAAATAGCATGAGAAACGTCCAAAGTAATATGCCACGAGCGGTGCAACCATAAGTTGAGCTGACAACGAAACAACTATCATAGAGAAACACCAATTAACCAATGGATGTGTTTCAAGATATTTATGGCTTACAAACACACGCAACCGTTCGTTGAACAACAGAATGCCAAGAACAGCAAGGAAGGACATCTGAAAACCTACATCCCACAAGCTCCACGGACTGGCAAGCAACAACACCAATGCTGCAAAGGCAAGATAATTGAGCGACATATTATTGCGCTGCAACATCTGTGCAAACGTAAACAATGTGAGCATAAAAGCCGAACGCAGCAAACTCAATGGCATGCCAACCATTGCTGTATATCCCCATACGGCAATAATGATGAATGCCGACATCAGTATGTTATGCCTCCTTCTACCGAAAATCATTACAAGCAAAGCGTATAGTATGCCAAGATGCAGACCCGATAGTGCCAAAACATGCGAAGCACCTGATACCGAGAAACTTTCGCGCAACTCGGCCGTAAGACTGCTCTTGTCGCCAAGTGTCATAGCTGCCACTACTCCATATGCCTCATTGGATATGGCAAGCTCACGATAACGCTTAAGCAGTTTCTCGCGCAATGTCATGCACCTAAGTTGCACACGTTGCACTCCCGACAAATGGTCAAGTTGTACAACATCACGTTGCCATGCTCCATCACGCAGAAAGCAACGCGCCACAATATCGTGAACCTTTAGCCAACGCTGATAGTCGAAGTGGGTTGCTATATTATATGCTCCACCTTTATTATATGCACCATGTTGGCTTGAATAATCGTCAATATCCAAGAATTGCGTATAGCCAACAATGCCATCGCCTATAGACAAAGCAGATATGTTGTTCGCATCTTTGCCTTTAGGTAGATAGGCATATACACGATGACCGGCAAAACGTCCGTCGGCTATTGTCAACTCGCAACGCAATGTCTTTGTGCGCTCAACCGGCAATGAAGACACTACAGCCGAGAAAGGTTCGGAGGTTTGGATAAAATAGAAATGCGACCGTTCTACACTCATGCTCATGCGCAAAGCGCCACCTATTATGATGCAGCCAAAAAGCATGAGGCTTTGCACCATTGGCCTTACATTAGTGTTATAGGCTACAAATGCCGCAGCCACAGCCACAACAAAGATGCCAAGCCATATACGCACACCCACAACATCGGCAAGCACATCGCCCAAGGCAATGCCTAAGATAAGCATTGCCACAACCCAGACAAGCGGATTAAGCTGCAACGTGCTGTTCATATACATTACTTCTGCAGTTTGGAACCTTCAATACGCTTGGGACACACATTAGCCAATTCGCATTTATCGCAATGCGGCTTGCGCGATGTGCATACATATCTGCCATGAAGCAAAAGCCAATGGTGAGCACGAGCAAGATCAGATGCCGGAATATGCTTTACAAGTTCTTGCTCTACTTTAAAAGGAGTGTCGGCTGTACGCGGAACAAGTCCAAGACGATGGCTGACTCTAAACACATGAGTGTCTACTGGCATTGCCGCCTGTCCAAAAGCAACCGCCTGCATAACATTAGCTGTCTTGCGACCTACACCAGGCAACTTAAGCAAGCTGTCAAAGTCGGCTGGCACTTCTCCCATAAAATCATTAACCAGCATCTGCGACAACTCTACAAGATGACGTGCCTTGGCATTGGGATAGCTCACGCTCTTTACATATTCGTATATCTCTGCCTCATCAGCCTCAGCCATAGATTGAGCGTCAGGATAATGTGCAAACAACTCGGGTGTTACCTGATTGACACGCTTGTCGGTACATTGCGCACTAAGCACAACGGCTACAAGCAACTGAAATATGGAACCAAACTCAAGCTCGGTTGTAACCTCGGGATGAAGCTGTCGAAAATAGTCGAGTACGTAGGTATATAGTTGTTTCTTTGTCATATCTGTCTTCTTTCGTAATCATCCAATAGCATTATATTGATTGGAAGTATTTTGAATTTCAAAGATACAACTTTTTAATGAAATACGTACGTCTCTTTAAAGATATTTTTTATAAGATACTAATATTGCCAAACACTACGATTTCATTATTTTCCAACTCCTAAACAGAAAATTAAACTATCCAACAAAACGTTGTCAGCAAAAATTCTTGCCGTTTTTATTTATTCTTATTAACTTTGCATACAGAGATAAAAATGAAACTAATCTAAAGATACCACAATTTATGCAATCAAGAAGAAACAAAGGTAAGTTGTTGCGCCAGTTGCGCGACTATGGCATCATCACTATCGCAATGATGTTAGGCGTTATCGGCCTCAACCTATTCCTGCTGCCAAACGAGATAACCACTGGCGGCATTATGGGTGTGGCATCGATTGTGTATTGGGGAACTGGCATCCCAGTACAAAACACCTTCTTTGCGCTTAACGGCGTGCTGCTAATTATAGCCTTAAAGGTACTAGGATGGCACTTTTGTGCCAAAACTATTTATGGAGTAGTAGTATTCACAGTAGGCTCGGCTATACTGCAGAGCGTTATACCTCCAGGACTGCATCTGCTTGCCGACCAAAAGTTTATGGCATGTATGGTAGGAGCTGTGTTCTTGGGTACAAGCATTGGTATGGGTCTATCTGCAGGAGGCTCTACTGGTGGTTCGGACGTTATAGCGGCTATGATACACAAATATCGCGATGTTTCGTTAGGCCACATCATCCTGTTCTGCGATCTTACAATTATTACATCTTCGTATGTAGTGTTGCAAGACTGGGAGAAGGTACTATATGGCTACGTGCTACTGTTTGTCATCTCGTTTGTTGTAGACCATTTGGTAAACTCGTTGCGCCAAAGTGTGCAGTTCTTCATCATCTCTGACAAATATCAGGAGATAGGCGAGGCCATCAACGAGATAGCCGACCGAGGTTGCTCTATGCTAAACGGTAGCGGATTCTTTACGAAGAAAGACATCAAGGTGATATTCTGCATAGCAAAGAAGAGCGAGTCGAACTTTATCTTCGAACTAATTGATGAGATAGACCCTAATGCCTTCGTAGCACAGTCGGCCGTTGTAGGTGTATACGGACAGGGATTCGACCGTGTCAAGGCACATCGAAAGCTCAATCTGAAGGAGTTGCGCGAGAAGATGCAGCAGAATAAGGAATAACATAAAACAACATCGTCTTACTTTAAGTATAGATGATGTTGTTTTTTTGTTGTCCGTTTGTAATAATCACATGCTCTATCTTGCTCTTGAGCTTTACAATCTCCAGGCTGTCGGTCTTTTTCTTAGCCGATGCTGTCGGGCACAAGATCAGCAGCACAACCACGTTGAGTGACTGATCTTCAGCAAATAACACACAGCAGAAACAACACCCCACTTATCCTTATAGCTTATAAAGACAGCGCCGCCGAAGACGATAATATCTTCGGCGGCGCTACTTATTATATAATGTATTTATTACTTCTTCTTTGTATCTGCAGCCTTTGCCTCCTTAGGAGCCTGCTTGTAAGCCTTGTTAAGACCTGCGATAACCTCGTTGGTGATGTCGTGTGTCTTGTCAGCATAAAGGATATTATCGCCAGCCTTTGAAAGGATAAGGCTGTACTTCTTGTCCTTATTGTATACAGCGAGGAAGTGCTGGATAGAGTCGCGCAGAGCGTTGTTGTACTTCTCTGTCTCTGCTTGGAACTCAGAACTTAGACGCTGGTTAAGAGCCTGAAGATCATTGTTCTGCTTCTGAAGAGACATCTGTATCTGCTGTGCCTGCTCACGTGTGTATGCATTCTGCTGTACCTTCTGCTGGAAGTTGGCAGCTGCTGCCTCAAGAGCTTGCTGCTTCTGTGCAAGAGTGTTCTGGATATTCTGACCCTTCTTCTGAAGAATAAGCGAATAGTCCTTACAGAACTTATACTGTGACATAATGCTGTCTACCTCTACAAAGGCAACCTTTGTGTCAGTAGAAGCTGTCTGTGTAGCAACTGGTTTGTCATCTGTCTGCGACTTTGACTTGTCGCAAGAAGTCATTGTCATTGCTGCCATAGCTGCAACGACAAGTGTACCAAAAATGTTTTTCTTGTTCATATCTATTATTTATTATTATCAAATTGAATTAAAACTCTCAACTCAAAAGTCAAAACTCTTAATAGGCTCTGTTCTTGTCTCTTGCCTCTCTGTCTTGATCCATAACACAGTGTATTCCGAGTTTACGCAAACCCGGATTGTCGTGTACGTGCTGTGACGAGAACTTACCATTGCGCTTGAGCAGCAACTTTATTGAAAGCAATGCAAATGCTATAGCAATAATTAACAGGCTTAAAAGCAAAAGTTTAATCATTTTTACTAACTTTGTATCGGAATGCAGCAAACCACATCCAATATATTTGTTATACCTTATATATTATATATGGTTTCGACATACCCCACCCCAGCGGGCAAAGCACAGCGAAACAAATTACTCGCTGCAAAGGTATAGTAAATCCGCCGCATATCAAAATAAATTATTGAAAATTCAGATTAATATTGTTTCAACATAAAGAAATTAAGAAAAAATGAGTAATTGTGAATTGAAACCTGCTCGCGTATTCGAGCAGTTTGCTGAAATCAACAAGATTCCTCGTCCTTCTAAGCACGAGGAGAAGATGATTGATTATCTTAAGGAGTTTGCCGAGAAGCGCAACCTTGAGCACGAGGTAGACGAGACTGGCAACGTCATTATCCGAAAGCCTGCCACCAAGGGGCACGAGAATGCTCCTATGGTAAGCCTTCAGAGCCACATGGACATGGTATGCGACAAGCTTGTAGACGTTGACATCAACTTCCAAACAGATGCTATCCAGACATACGTTGACGGCGAGTGGCTTACAGCTAAAGGCACAACACTTGGTGCAGACGACGGTATTGGCTGCGCTATTGAGTTGGCTATCCTCGACAGCGACGATATAGAACATGGACCTATCGAGTGTGTTTTCACACGCGATGAGGAGACAAGCCTCACTGGTGCTATGGGCATGAAGGCTGGTTTCATGAAGGGCGATATGCTTATCAACCTCGACTCTGAGGACGAGGGACAGATCTTTATCTCTTGCGCTGGTGGCAAGACAACATCTGCCAAGTTTACATTCACACGCGAGCAAGCTCCTGAGGGTTACTTCTTCCTCCAGGCTTCTATCAAGGGTTTGAAGGGTGGCCACTCTGGCGACGATATCAACAAGAAGCGCGCTAATGCCATAAAGATTCTCACACGCTTCCTTTACAAGGAGCAGGAGAAGATGGATCTACATCTTGCATCATTCAACTCTGGCAAGTTGCACAACGCTATTCCTCGCGATGGTGTTATCGTATTTGCTGTACCTGCAAGCGAGAAGGAAACTATACGTGTAGACTGGAACGTATTTACTGCCAATGTTGAGGAAGAATATCACGTTTCTGATACAACAATGGAGTTCAATCTCGAAAGCGCAGAAGCAACTGCCGTTATCGAAAAGGGCGTAAGCCATCGCTTCATACTTGCTATGCAGGCTGTTGACAATGGCGTGTTTGCTATGTGCCAGGACGAGGCTCTTGCATATATGGTTGAGACATCTAACAATGTGGCAAGCGTAGCTACTTCTGATAACGAGATAAATATCGTTACTTCGCAGCGCTCTAACGTTATGAGCAACCTCGAGAACGAAACCAACACCGTTAAGGCAGCTTTCGAACTCGCCGGTGCCGAGGTTAAGATGAGCGACGGCTATCCTGCATGGAAGATGAACCCAGACAGCAAACTCACAAAGGTTGCAGTTGAGTCTTATAAGAAACTCTTCGGCAAAGAGCCTATCGTTAAGGGCATTCACGCCGGTCTTGAGTGCGGATTGTTCTCAGAGCGCTATCCTAACCTCGACATGGTTTCGTTTGGTCCTACACTGCGCGATGTTCATACACCAGACGAGCGCCTGTATATCCCAACCGTACAAATGGTATGGGATCACTTGCTTGACATCTTGAAGAACGTGTAATGGATTGTTATAAAAATCCTTGACACGTGGTATTTTATTCTACTGTATTCAATGAGTACTATATTTAACGAAATACTGTATTCAATGAACTACTGTATATTATGAACCGAACTTTCGCAAGTTCAGTAATATATATAATAAGGTAGCGGAGGACATAGGCCTCCGCTTTTTGTTACATAAAGACATAATTATGTCTATTTACAATATTATTTATATTTTTCGTTACATTTTATTGCATTTATAATTATTTTTATTACATTTGCATCATCGTTCACCAACAACAAACAATAAAATGTAAAGATTATGAGAAAATTTACACTTTCTGTTGCTTTAGCATTGGGTTGCACTTATAGCACTTCTGCACAGATACCAAGCCTACTGCAAAGCAAACTAATAGATACACAAAAGATAAAGACGGCCGCCAAAGAAGCCAACGACTTATGGAAGCCATCACACGAAACTCTTTATATGCCCAATGACAACGATAGTTGGACTAAGGACTCTGAACACTATTACACATATAATACATCTGGCAATATACTTGTATCACTATCCGACGATGGAAAACAGAAGATAAAGATTGTAAGCACATACGACGAAAATGGACAGCTTCTTACCGAAACCACTTATCGCACAGACAATGGTTCGGACGAACTAAAACCTCGTATGATGAAAGAATACACATACGATCCTTATATCCACGACCTTGCCACGTCTTTTTTCTTTAGTACCATCAGCAACGGAGAGTGGCAACACTTTTATGGCAGTTGCTACAAACGAACTATTGAGCGCGACAACCAAGGCAGAGTTACAAGCATAACTAAGTCGATTCTTGATGCTCCCGACCACTACACTGACCAGATAAAGAGTCTGTTCACATATAATGGTACAAGCAAGGCTCCCGTTTCATACGAATACCAAACATCTAATGGTAGCACGCTAACTACATCTGCCAAATACGTGGATCTGAAATGGGCAAAAAACACAGGCGAATACCTTGGTGCCTACTCTACCAACTGGTTTACTAACGGCAACTTCCTGGAGTCGGCAACTATTAAAAGCGATAGCTATGGCGATATTCTCCTAACAGCTACAGACAAGGGCAACGGCTCGTATGAGGTAGAGCAGACATACACAGCCGAAAGTCTAAAGTCGCAGAAGGAAATACAGAAATACGAGACTTTGGATGATAACGGCAGTTTCAAATACAGCGATCTCTTCTATTTCAATATTGAGGGCAATGCCGCAACCGACGACGATCTATATCAGGGTACAATAATTGAGACTTCATACGACGACCATAAAAACATTGTGTTGTACGAAAGTCGCAATGTGTCGCAAACCGGCATTGAAAACGCTAAGATTGCCGACGGCATACGCAACGAATACGTTTACGGTGGAGAACATGGCGAGATAACCCAGACCACTACATGGACTTTCAGCTACAACGACAATGAGTATATGCCCGACTCAAAGGTTGTTGCCGACGATTTTACAAATGTTTCAACAGGAATAAGCCACTGCACAATACAACAGAAAAGCAAGCATAACGCCAACGGAGTATACACATTGCAAGGTGTAAAGGTTGCTCAATCGGATACCGCCACACTACCCCACGGCATATACATCATAAACGGAAAGAAGATTATAAAATAACTCAATATCACAAACAAAAAAATTCAATGCTTATGAAAAATTTTACACTTGCCGTACTTACGGCTACATTCGTCGCCACTGGCGCTTTTGCACAGACATCTGCCGACAAGAACATACTGCCAGTAAAAACTAAAGCTCTGCTTGAGAAGTTTGAAAAGAATATGCATGCCGTTAAAACCATGCCGGCAACAATTAAGACTATGCGCGCCAAACGTGCCAATGAGGCTGCTATATGGAAACCACAGCACGACATCCAGTACTCGTACGATGAGGGTTGGGATAAGGATGCAGAGAACAATTATACCTACAATGCACAAGGTCTTGTACTGACTCAGGTACTTGATGCAGGTGGTGACTTTACAAAGCTCGAGAATACATACAACTCTAAAGGTCAAATAACCCACCAAATTATGTCTATTTCTGAGGACGGTAAAACATACGAAACTTACTCGGAACGTGTTCAGGAATATGACGAGCAAACTGGATATACCACAAAATATGAATCTAAAGTATCCGATGGAGAAGGTGGCACAACGACTGGTAGAGGCTCCAACTACACAACTATCGAGCGAAATAGCAATGGCAATATTACCAAACTGACCAAATACACAATGAGCGGTGGCGAATACGCCGAAAGCGAACGTATGGAGATTGAATATGCCAATGGCGGAAATGCTCCTACAACCATCACATGCTATGGTTATGACGAGGACGATGCAACATATGGCATAACAGAGACATACACCGACATGACTTGGACTAAGTCGGATGGACAATTAACCAGTACCGACCCGTTAGACCTTATCAGTGAAACCAACCAACTGAAGTCATGCACTATTCCTGAAGACGATATTACATTAAAGTTTAATGTAGACGCAAAGGACAATGGAGCCTTCACCATCAGAGTCACATATGATGGATACCCAGCTTCTGTGATATATGCAGAGGAAAAGTTGGAATTCACAGACAACAACGGAAGCTACCGATATGGTATGTATATTTATAATTATAACCAGGTAGTAAGCGCCAACTATATTGAAGAGAAGTTTGATGACCATGGCAATAGCATCCTACAAGAAGAATGGGAAACTTCGGAAGAGAATATGTATGCCGAAAACAGCAAAACTGGTGCTGTACTTGTTGATGGCATTAAGCACGAATACAAGTACGATGGACCTCACGGAGAGATGACCGAAGACATTGAGTCGGATTACGACTCTGACGAGGATGCATACTTACCATACATGAAGGTGACATACGACTCTTTCGTTGATGCTACTGTAACAGCCATTAAGGGTATAAATGCCAATGCCGACGAACCTGCAACATTCTACAACCTCCAGGGTATGAAGGTTAATGGCAATGCCAAGGGTCTCTATATCATGAAGCAAGGCAGCAAGACTGTCAAGATAATGAAATAAGTATAGCAACATACAAATCGAGTAGGAGGAAAACGAAGCAGTTTTCTTCCTACTTTCGTTTTCCGACCTCTCACACCACCGTACGTGCGGTTCCGCATACGGCGGTTCCTATTTTGGATACCATTCGAGATACGCCTCCATTAAAGTAGCATACCCTGCGGAGCGTAGTTTATTGTTATCTATCGCCCTTTTTAGAACAGGGCTGTCAGCTATTCGCCAATAGCCCTTGCGAGTGTTACCCCATTCGTATGCTTGGTATTTATTGATACCGCATCTAATGAGGTTTGCCACTTTTGTCTTGACTTTCTTCCAAGCTTTCCATATACACATGCGTATTCTACGTCTTAACCATTCGTCTGTTACAAGCAAGAGACGCTTCATATTGGCAAAGTGATAATAGCCGACCCAACCTCGTATGTATTCTTTCAGCTTCTGCTTTCTCTTGGCATATCCCCATCCATTGCTGCGGTTTGTCAGTTCTTTCAACCTTGACTTCATCTTGGCTTTGGACTTTGGGTGCACCGTGAGTTGGCATTCGCCTTTCATCACATAAAAGGAGTAGCCGAGGTATTTCACTCCGCGCACATACGACACTACGGTCTTTTCCTTGTTGACTTTGAGATATAGAGTATTCTCTATAAATCGGGTTATAGACTCCTTCACTCGCATTGCAGCCCTTTTGGACTTGCAGAATATCATCGAGTCATCGGCATAGCGCACAAAGGGGAGTTCTCTGCGTTCAAGTTCCTTGTCCAATTCGTTGAGCATTATGTTACTCAACAATGGACTTAGCGGACCGCCTTGGGGAGTTCCTTCCTCGCTCGCTTCAAACAAACCTTTGTTCATTACACCACTTCGGAGATATTTG
Source organism: Prevotella merdae (assembly GCF_900290275.1). Lineage (GTDB taxonomy): Bacteria > Bacteroidota > Bacteroidia > Bacteroidales > Bacteroidaceae > Prevotella > Prevotella merdae. The sequence goes on along the minus strand of NZ_LT985325.1, from coordinate 237,880 downwards.
TGTATAAGACTGACCACTCTGCCGTCTTTTATCGTACGGCTGAGGATTTCTATGAGTTTGCTATGGCTCACCGTGTCGAAGAAGCGTTCAAGGTCAAGGTCGACTACATATATGTAGCCTTCGTTGACTATCCTTCGCGCTCCTCGTAGTGCGTCATGGCATCCTCTTCTCGGACGGAAGCCGTAGCTCGTCTTGGAGAATTGGTTCTCATAGATGGGAGTCAATACTTGGTTGATGGCTTGTTGCACCAGACGGTCTACTACTGTAGGTATTCCCAACAGGCGCATCTTGCCATTGTCCTTGGGTATTTCTACCCTTTTTACTGGGTTCGGACGGTAAGAACCGTCCATCAAGGAACGGGTGAGTTCATCCTTATTGGTCAGGAGCCATGGGAACAATTGCTCGCACGACATCTTGTCGATACCACCACAGCCCTTGTTTCTCATAACTGCTTTGTATGCTCGATTGAGATTTGTGGGACTAAGAATTTGCTCGAAAAGGTGTTCCTTGTCGAATGGTACTTCCACGATGTTGTCTTCACACATCCACATGAAGGTCTGCACTCCCCCATACCATTCGGTTTCCGACCTATTTCTTTGGGGGCAGCCATTAACTTGGGATAATGTTTTCTGCATTCTTTCCTTCATAAGGTATGTTTCAATTACTATCGTTTAATTGTTAGGTTCAGCCCTTCGTGCAACGTTATCGATTGTTGCACTACTATGACGTCTGCTGACTTCTCACGGCAAGCTTTACTCCACTTCTTTCGTAAAAACAACTATTTGAAGCGTCCGTGAGACCTCCTCGGATAAGGGCGTTGTCTTTCCATCTTATACCTACTTCATTTACACCGACCGTTCCGAATAGCTATTGGGCTTTGGTTTGAATAGCAACCTCACCCACGGTCACATGCCTTATATGAAGTTTCTGTCCGTTAGGTCAGATGTTTGTCTTGGGCTTCCTTCAGATTTCATCTCGCGATGAACACCCTTGCCTTTGACTATGCAATTCCCGCTATTAGGGCTTGCTCGGGACTTTCACCCGTTAGACAATGCTCATGCCGAGCGTACTACNCCTTTGACTATGCAATTCCCGCTATTAGGGCTTGCTCGGGACTTTCACCCGTTAGACAATGCTCATGCCGAGCGTACTACGCAAAAAAGGCTCTTCTAAATAAGAAGAGCCTTTTTTGTTTGTCGGGGCGACAGGATTCGAACCTGCGACCACCTGGTCCCAAACCAGGCGCGCTACCGGACTGCGCTACACCCCGTTGGAGGATTTCATCATTTTTGTCTCTATAGTCTGACATTAAATACAAACCTTAAAGAGACTTTTACATCGAAAGAGGTCGGGGCGACAGGATTCGAACCTGCGACCACCTGGTCCCAAACCAGGCGCGCTACCGGACTGCGCTACACCCCGTTTTTCGATTGCGAGTGCAAAGGTATAAATAATAATTGTATCTACCAAACATTTTGCTAAAAAAAATTAGCAAAAACTTTAAAAAATATGGGCATTAACAACTATCATTTTAGTTATTAATGCCCATCAGCATATTATATCCGTATATTATATAATGTATTACGTTGTTACGAATACGTTATTTTTACGAAATTCTACTTAGTCCTTGATGATATCAAGCTCCTTGAACACACGTTTCAATATCTGCACACCACGCTCTACCTGCTCCTCAGTATGAGTAGCCATCAATGCGAAGCGTACAAGAGTGTCCTGAGGTGCGCAAGCTGGCGGAATAACCGGATTGATAAACACGCCATACTCAAAAGCCTTAGCTGTAGCTTGGAATGTCTTGTCTACATCGTGTACATAAAGAGGAATGATTGGGCTCTGTGTCTCGCCTATCTCAAATCCTTCTTCCTTGAAGCGTCGCAATGCATAATTGGTAACCTTCCAGAGTTTCTCAATGCGCTCAGGCTCATTCTTGATGATGTGCAATGCCTCAAGAGCAGCTGCTGTAGCAGCAGGAGTGTTAGACGCACTAAAGATATATGTACGGCATGTATGACGAAGATAGTTGATAGTATCTTTGTCGCTAGCGATAAAGCCACCTATACTTGCCATTGACTTAGAGAAAGTACCCATGATAAGGTCTATCTCGTCTGTCAATCCGAAATAGTCGCATACACCACGACCTTCCTTGCCAAATACTCCAAGACCATGAGCCTCGTCTACCATGATAGAGCAGTTGTACTTATGCTTCAACTCCACAATCTTAGGCAGGTTAGCCAAGTCGCCCTCCATAGAGAACACGCCATCAACAACGATAAGCTTGATAGCCTCGTGTGGCAGATTCTTGAGCACACGCTCAAGATCGTCCATATCGTTGTGCTTGTAGTGCAACTGTGTGGCAAACGACAGACGACGTCCGTCAACAATACTTGCATGGTCGCGGTCGTCGCAGATGATATAGTCGCCACGTCCTACCACTACCGCAAGAACGCCCGAGTTTACAAAGAAACCTGTAGAGAAGCACAATGTCTCGTCCTTGCCTATATATTCGGCAAGTTCCTTCTCGAGCTGCACATGCAAGTCGAGAGTACCATTGAGGAAACGGCTACCAGCACAGCCCGAACCATACTTGTCCAAAGCCGCCTTTGCTGCATCAATAATTCGCTGGTCACCAGTAAGACCAGTATAAGCATTAGAGCCAAACATGAGGACCTTATGTCCACCCATTTCCACTTCTGTGCCCTGCTTGCTCGTTATTTCACGAAAATAGGGATACACGCCCTCTGCCATGTACTTCTGTGGAAGACGATAGCTCTTGTATTTTTCCTGTAATTGTCCCATTTTAATTTTATATAGGTATCAAAAAACCCAATATTGTTATTTCCAAGGTGCAAAGTTACAAATAAAAACCAATATAATAACCTTTTTCCTAAGAAATGTGGTATTTTGAGTAATTTTAATCAAGAAAAAACCAAAATGAAACTTTAAATTATTAACTTTGTATATATTTTATGTAGATTAAACAACACGTATGAAAAGAAAAGCTGTTTTCATAATCAATCTCAAATCTGGCACATCCGACAAGGCTGCCATACCAGACATAATTGCCTCAACACTCGACAGAGACAAGTTTGACTATGAAATTGCCATAACACAATATGCAGGACACGCTTCCGAAATAGCCGAAAAGGCTAAGAACAATGGCGTTGACGTAGTGGTGGCTGTCGGTGGCGACGGTACCGTAAATGAGGTTGCACGAGCTATTGTACACTCTAACACGGCCTTAGGCATCATTCCATGTGGTTCGGGCAACGGACTTGCCCGCCATCTGCTTATACCCATTAACGCACGTAAGGCAATAGAGATAATAAACACATGCGAGATACGCGACCTCGACTATGGCATTATCAACAACTACCCATTCTTCTGTACATGCGGAATGGGATTTGATGCCTTCGTAAGTATGAAGTTTGCAGAGGCTGGCAAACGTGGACCTATAACATACGTCGAGAATGTGTTGCGCGAGGGTCTTAAGTACAAACCCGAGACATACACCATACAAGACGAAAACGGAACAACTCAACACAAGGCGTTCCTAATTTCTTGCGCCAATGCTTCACAATATGGCAACAATGCCTATATTGCGCCACAAGCATCTATGAGCGACGGACTGATGGATGTCATCATTATGGAACCGTTCGACCTGCTGCAAGCACCGCAGATTAGTATTGAGATGTTCAACAAAACACTCGACAAGAACTCTAAGATTAAGTCGTTTCGCTGTCAAAAGCTACACATCCACCGCGACAAGCCTGGCGTTATACATTACGACGGCGACCCAGTCATGACGGGCGAGGATATTGACGTTGAGCTTAAGCCTAAAGGCATAAAGATTGTTGTCAATTCGTTTGCCGACCGCAGCGAACGCCAACCTAATGCTCTACAGAATGCCGCAGCCGAACTGTTTAACGAAATACACGACATTCGAGAAGAGATAAACAACAGCACACGCAAGTTTCAGGCTTGGAGCAAGGCCATACAGAAAAAGCTGAGTCTCTAAGCAAACAAGATGGAATATCTTGCAAACAAATCTACACCTTATTATATTATATAGACCGCTATATATAAAAAAGGGTGGCTTAATTGGAAATAATATAAACAATGTCTAACAATTCTTTCACATTCCAAAAATTCACAATACATCAAGATCGGTGCGCCATGAAAGTGGGCACCGATGGGGTATTGCTTGGAGCATGGGCACATGGAGGAAAGCGTATACTTGACATTGGCACCGGCACTGGACTCGTGGCTATTATGATGGCACAACGCTTTGCCGATGCGCATGTCACGGCTGTTGAGATTGATCACAACGCCGCACTACAGGCATGCAACAATGCCAATTGTTCGCCTTTTGCCAGTCGCATTGGCATTGTGGAAACAAGTATACAGAACTTGGAAGTACATGGCACCCAACTGTTTGACAGCATTGTACCCAACCCGCCATTCTTTACAGATAGTTTGAAGAACCCCGACTCGCAGCGTGCAACAGCCCGCCATGCCGATACCCTACCCTATCGCGACCTATTTACAGCCGTAAAAAGATTGCTTGCTGAGGATGGGGAATTCAGTGCAATCATACCGTCCAACTGTCTTACATCATTCATAGCCGAGGCTTACCTTGCACATCTTGTGCCAATAAGACGACTCGCTATACGAACCACACCAAGAAAACAACCCAAACGCCTCCTTGTGTCTTTCGGCCATATCTCTTCTGTAAGTAATGCTACAAACGAAGAACAGTGCCTTATGAACCCTGATGGCTCACGGTCTGACTGGTACATAAACCTAACATCCGACTTTTATTTATAAACCGCAACTAAAAAGGCTACACGACCATGATAAGAAAAGCCATAACACTGATTTGCCTTTTGGTATCGCTCTGCGCAAATGCACAAAATACATACTTCAACCATCTTACACCTGCAGATGGCCTGTCGCAGATATCTGTCAACAGCATATATGCCGACAGCGATGGTGTGCTGTGGATAGCCACACGCGTTGGACTCGACAGCTACAACGGCAACTCTATACATGTTTACAGCTATCAGCCGGGCAATCCACGCTCGCTATTTTGCAACAACATACGCCACATAACGGGTGACGGCAAGCGTATGCTATACCTTGTGTGCTCGGAGGGTGTGGTACAGTTCGACATACGTACGCAGGTATTCACCACTCTGCACCATGGCAGCAGCGAGGCTATATGCTTCAAGGACGTGCTATACATGAGTACGCACAACGTAGTGCAAAAGTTTGACGCCGACTGCAAGAAAAGCACCGTACTTACACGCCTGCCTAAAGGCGAACTAATTGAGTCGATGACTTGCGACAGCCGCAATCGTCTGTGGATTGGCACCTATAACGGAGGTCTTTATTGCTATGCCAAGGGCAAACTGAGCCATGTAATCAACGACGCACACATCACCACCATATACGAGGACAGCAAGCACAATATTTGGGTGGGCAGCTGGAACCGTGGCCTTTGGACTATATCGCCTAATGGCAAAATAGAGAACACAACCACCCAAAAGTGGCTTGTGAGCAACTTTGTGCGCACTTTCAGCGAGGACAATCGCGGCAATATTTGGATTGGCACTTACCATGGACTGATGAGCTACAACCCTTCCACTGGCACTCATCGTCTGTTTACTGCCGACGGTATGTCGGGTAGCCTTACCAACTCAAGCATTTGGAGCATCATCAAAGACCGCCAGGGAACCTTATGGATTGGCACCTACTTTGGTGGTGTAAACTACTTTAATCCCGAAAACGAGATATACACACGCTATCGTGCCATTGCAGGTTCCAATGCAGGTCTGTCATTCCCAGTTGTGGGTAGCATGACCGAGGACAACCGTGGACGTTTGTGGATATGCACAGAGGGAGGTGGCATGAACGTGCTTGATATACGCACCAACAAGATTGAACGTATTGGCAGTATAAACATTGCCAATCTAAAGGTTGTACATTTCGACAGCAAGCGAAACACCATGTGGGTTGGAACGCACCTCGGCGGACTCTACCGACTCGATCTTTCTACTGGCAAGACCTATGTATACAAACATCAGAGAGGCAACAGCCACACACTACCTTCTGATATGGTTAGGTCTATTACAGCCTATGGCGACAAACTTGTAATAGGCACCCAAAGTGGCGTGGCCATGCTCAATCCTTCCACACTCAGTCAAAATAGCTTCACACCTCTGCTTGTAGGCAAGCTTAGCGTGCCAGTACCAAGTGTATGTGTCGACAATAAGCAGCAACTGTGGATTGCCACCGAGGGTGACGGCGTGTTCTGCGTCAATCCAAAGAACGGCAAGACCAAACAGTATCTGCATAAGCACAACACTCCAACATCCATTGTCAGCAATTATATCAACAACATATCTGTCGACCGCAATGGACGTTTATGGTTTGCCATGGCCAACAACAGCATCTGCACCTACAACGACAATGATGATACATTCAGTAGTTATGGCGGTGCCGAGGGCCCGTCGGGCGATGCTGTATATGCCACAGCGCCGTCATCGCTCAACAATCGTGACATTCTGCTTATCACCAACCGCGGATTCTCCGTGTTCGACAGCAAGGAACACCGCTTCCACAACTACGACCGCACGTCTGGCATTCCGCTTGAGAGCATCAACGAAAATGCACTCTATGTAGCTAAAAACGGTGATATATACCTTGGAGGTATAGATGGCATGGCCAAGTTCAATGAGCGTGATCTATACAAAAGACCGCAACCTTACTATATAGGATTTGGCGAACTCTACGTTAATGGCGAGGAGATAAAGCCTGGAGATGATAGTGGCATACTCGACGAAGCGCTACGCTTTACCAAGGAGATTGTGCTGAGCCACGACGACAAGGTATTCAGCGTTGAGCCGTTTACCACCAACTTCATCCGCACATACGACATGCCGTTGCAATATAGAATGAAAGGTGTGTCCGACCAATGGATAACCATCCGCACTAAGGTTATATCGTTCAACGGACTTAGTGCCGGTACCTACACGCTCGAACTGAGTTGCCCTGGCAGCGACATCGAGCCAGTAAGTCTTCGCATCAAGATTCTGCCACCATGGTATATGTCGTGGTGGGCATACATTATATATATAGCCTTGATTGGCGGAGCTGGCTGGTGGCTCATTCGCGAATATCGCGACCGCATACGCTTGGGCGAATCGCTTAAGTTTGAGCAGCAGCATGTCAAGGACATAGAAGAACAGAATCAGTCTAAGTTGCGCTTCTTTACCAATGTGTCGCACGAGATACGCACACCACTTACGGTTATCATAGGCCTGTCAGAATCGTTGCTCAAGTCATCGGCTTTTGCCAACGACGTGCACAACAAGATTCTTGGCATCTACCGCAACAGTTCGCAGCTGCGCGGACTGATATCCGAGTTGCTCGACTTCCGCAAGCAAGAGCAAGGTCATACACGCATATACGTACAGCAAAACGACTTTGCCATCTTCTTGCGCGAGAATGTTATGCTCTTTAAGGAGTATGCCACAAGCAACGATATTGCTCTCGAGCTTAATGTACCTACATCTATGCCTATGTGGTTCGACCGTAAGCAGATGATGAAGGTAGCAAGCAACCTTATATCCAACGCTCTTAAACACACTCCGCAAGGAGGTACCGTAAGCGTGAATGCTAAAGCCAATGCCGATGGCACGGCTATATTTAAGGTTAGCAATACTGGCAAGGGCATCGCACCAGACGATCTTAAGAATATCTTTGTGCGTTTCTATCAGTCACGCAAGCTTGAGTCGTTCTCTGATATAGGTACTGGCATCGGACTCGACCTTACCAAGGGTATCGTAGAGATGCATCATGGAACCATCAGCGTTGACTCTGCTCCAGACAAGGAAACTACCTTCACCGTAATACTACCTATGCAGCGCGAAGCATTCAACCCATCTGAGATTAGCGATACACCTGCTATGCAGACCGATACAGCCGAATCATCTATCCTGCCGGTAACAACTGTGCAATCAGAACCAGAAGCGCATGTATCAGCCGATGATTCAGAAGCCGAGAGTAGACCATCTATACTCATAGTCGAGGACAACGACGACATACGACAGTTGCTCGTCACTCTGTTCTGTCCTTATTATCGCACATCTACTGCTGTAGACGGAAGAGAAGCGCTCGAGATGGTAGCAGACGAAAAGCCCGATCTTGTACTTAGCGATGTGCTTATGCCGCATATGTCGGGTATAGAATTGTGCCGAGCCATTAAACGCGACTTCTCTATATGCCATATTCCAGTGGTGCTTCTCACAGCACGAACTGCTGTTGAGCAGACTATAGAAGGACTTAAGACGGGTGCCGACGACTACGTTACAAAGCCTTTCAACAGCGATGTGTTGATATCACGTTGTAACAACCTTGTAAATACAAGGCGTTTGTTGCAACGCAAGTTCAGCGAGCATCCGCATACAGAGGCCGATGTGCTTGCAACGAATCCTTTGGATAAGGACCTGCTCGACCGCGCAATGAAGATTATAGACAAGTACTACACCGACTCGTCATTTAGCGTTGACACATTTGCCAAAGAGATTGGCATGTCGCGCACAGCGTTCTTCAACAAATGGAAAGACCTTACAGGCGATACGCCTAAGGGTTTTATCCTTAATATGCGACTGCGTAAGGCTGCAGATATGTTGCGCAACCGACGAGAAATGAGTATATCAGAGGTGAGCTATGCCAATGGTTTCTCATCGCCACGCTACTTCTGCAAGTGCTTTAAGGACACCTATAAGATACAGCCATCTGCGTTTAGAAATGGAGAAGAATAAGCAGACAACTGTTCGCCGAGCAAACAATGTTTAAGAAAAATAGGAGGTACGGTCTACAAACCGTACCACTCAAATAATTGGCTATCAATAATATATAGCAGCTTGAGTGGTACGGTTCGGAGACCGTACCTCCTAATATAACTCTATTTTTACTTTATTATCCAATCCGTAATAGTGCGTTCCTCGCTACTATAGTTCACCCCAACCTTAACTATACGCTTGCCATCTGCAATATACGGAACAAGATAACCCTTATCGTCAATCTGCTTAATGGCTGCATCTGCCGAACCATCAAACTTAAGCTCCATAACATACACAACATTAGGGAGTGTTATCACGATGTCGGCACGGCCATGAGCGCTCTGTTCCTCCACCTTTACATAAGCTCCTATAAGCGAGAACAGCAGATAGAAGATAGTCTGCACATCGCGTTCCGTCTTGTTTGACAAACGATAGCTCAAACCAGCAAGATAAGCACGCATCTGTATAAGAGCCTCCTCCATATCATCGGCAAGAAGAGCCTTGACAAACTTTACAACAAAGCTACTGTTCGAACCAGATGCAGGTATAAGATAGTTGCTTGCAAACGAACGCACCATACCCATTTCAACCTCCTCATTAGGATAAGCAAGGGTGTACACACCGAACATCGGATCGTAATGCTTAATGGTGAGGTAGCCACTCTGATAGAGCAAGGGCAAGGCTGTTGTCATATTCTCAGGAGATATATCAAACTCCTCAACACTTGCGTCACGCCCTGACACATCACGCAGACTGACATTATACTTCTGAAGAAGTTTAATGATATATGTTGGTGTTCCCGACTCAAACCAATAGTTGCCAATATCACCAGAAGCAAAAGCCTTAATCAAACTAAATGGATTGTAAACATCCTCTGAATGTTTACTGAAATGATATCCGTCATATTTCTTCTTCAACAGAGCAAAGGTTTCATCTACACTTATATGCAGATGTTTGGCAAGCCTCTCTACATCCTGAAGCATCTGTGTATGCAATTCGTCACTGCTTATACCGCAAATAGCCGAATATTGGTCGTACATCGATATGTTGTACAGATTGTTCAGTTCGCTAAAGATGCTTAGCTGTGAAAACTTGGTGATGCCTGTAAGGAAGACAAACTCAAAATACGGGTCGAGCGACTTTATAGGCGAATAGAAGTTCTGCATTATTCGGCGCAATGCAGCAAGGTTCTGTTCCTCGTGCACAACGTCAAGAAGCGGAGCGTCGTACTCGTCTATAATAAGCACTACCTTTTGATGTGTTTGCTCATAGGCTGCCTTTACGATGTTTTGAAAACGTTGGTTAAGATTTACATTCTTACCAACGCAACCATATATTTCCTCGTAGACAGTAAGTTTGTAATCAAGTTCTGATTTGAGATCTTCTTCTGCACAATGCTTTGCTGTACTCATGTCAAAGTGCAACACCGGATGGCACGTCCAATCACGTTCTTTCTTACTGATAGCAAGACCCTCGAACAGCTCCTTGCGACCTTCGTAATACGAGTGAATCATTGAGGCAAAGAGCGACTTGCCGAATCGTCTTGGACGACTCAGAAATATATATTTGTAGCCATTACCAATAAAGTCGGCAAGATACTGTGTCTTGTCAACATATATATAGTTGCGCTCACGAATCTCGCTGAAAGTCTGTATTCCTACCGGATATTTTCTTATTTCTGCCATAACCTTTATCCTCCTTGATTGGGTCGTTTCTTTTTTTATGCCACTAAGTTACAAATAATTCTTGTACAAACACAATAAAATAATAAGCAAGTGGATAATTCCGCCAAATTATTGTAACTTTGCACTGAAAATTAATCCTAAAACAAACCTATTATGTTTAAACAATTAATCACAACAATTTTCGTTTCATTATTCTGCCTTTGTCTTTCGGCAAAGACAGCAGCCACAGCCACTTGGCAAATAATACCATTGCCCAAGCAGGTGACAACCACAGGCGGACAGCCTTTCGCCCTAAGTGGCAAGACCACTATCTATTATGCCAACGGCGATGCTAAACAGAAGCGCAATGCCGAATTCCTTGCCTCGTATATAAAGGAGATTACCGGCATCAACGTGGCTACAACAACCCGTAAGGGTAATAACCAGATACAATTAGGCATAGCCAACGTTACGGGAGGCAACGAGGCCTACCGTCTTGACGTTACTAAAAAGACCGTTGTGCTGGAAGGTACCACACATGCAGGCGTGTTCTACGGCATGCAAACCATTATGAAGGCGCTACCTATAGTTAAAGACGCCAAGCAGGTAATGCTGCCAGCAGCCAACATAAGCGATGCTCCACGCTTTGCCTACCGCGCATTCATGATAGATTGTGGACGCCACTTCTTTAGTGTAGACTACCTGAAGAAGCTTATCGACGTATTTGCCATGCACAACATCAACTACTTCCACTGGCACCTCACCGAAGACCAGGGTTGGCGCATCGAGATTAAGAAGTATCCTAAGCTTACCGAAATTGGCTCAAAGCGCTCTGGCACCATTACGGCTCCTCGCTCTGAACAGTACGACAAGGTGCCTGTTTCTGGATACTATACACAAGACGACGCACGCGAGATTGTGCGCTATGCAGCCGAACGCTACATTACCGTGATACCCGAAATAGACATGCCTGGCCATACTCAGGCGGCTCTTGCGTCATACAACGAACTTGGTTGCACAGGTGGTCCTTATGACGTGTGCCAGCATTTCGGCGTTATCAAGGAAGTGATGTGTGCCGGAAAGGCTCAGACCTTGCAATTTGCCAAGGATGTTATCAACGAGATTATGGACATATTCCCTTCGCAGTACATCCATATCGGTGGCGACGAGTGTCCGAAAGGCCGTTGGAAGGAGTGCACAAATTGTCAGGCAAAGATTGCCGAATTGGGATTAAAGGACATGGAAGGTCACTCTAAGGAAGACCAGTTACAGACTTGGTTCATGGACGAGGTGGCTAAGGACATACGTGCTCGCGGAAGAAAGATGATTGGATGGGACGAGATTCTAGACGGAACTCCATCCAAGGACATCACCGTTATTGGATGGACAAGTCCGAAGGCTACGGTTCGCGCTGCAAAGGAAGGTCATCCTACCGTTATTGCTCCTATACAGAACTTCTACTTCAGCAACCTCCGCATAAACAAAATCACCGGCATACCGAGCATTGAGCGCGTGTACAACCTCGATCCATATCAGGATGGACTTACAGCCGAAGAGCAGAAGAACGTAATTGGAGCCGAGGGTTGTATCTGGACAGAATGGGTTAAGGACAGCAAGAAACTGGAATGGGAACTACTGCCACGTCTTGCCGCACTGTGCGAGGTTCAGTGGACACAGAAGGAACAACGCAATCTCGACTCGTTCCTACAGCGTATGCTCCACATTCATGACATTTACCGACTTAAGGGCCTCAACTATAAGGAGGATATTGAGCAGGCTGTAAAGAAGTAGAACAATAGCTGTTGACACTAATCTGTCAAAGCTTTTGCGACAGACTGACATCAGGGCATCAACAAAAGACTTGAATATACAATCAGAAAAAAATATCGCTCAAGAATAAAAACTTGAGCGATATTTTTTTGTTTCCATTTATCCGGCAGCAATTCCCGGTACTTACTTAGTGGTGCGGGATATTGATATAAAAGTTAAAATTTATAGTATTGCGGAATTAAGGTTTATATATGAGCTACTTTCTATAGGAGGAGTACATGGCAAGATAATTCTGAATTGTTACTTATATAAAGATAATTCAGAACTGTTACTTACATCATTAGAAACGCACTCCAAGCGAAACATAAGCACCACGATAAGTTGGAACTCCATTACTATGGAAGTTCTTAATCGTATAGCCTAAGCTAACCAATGGAACCGCTTTCCTTGACTTTGAACTTCCATACCAATACAATCCCACTTTATAAGAATTGTTTTCCATTGACTTGCTTCCACTCACAGATGTCGTCATCAAAGCCCTTAGCTCCATAATTCCCAGATTATCTGAATTCTCGGGAAAGAGGACAAATCCTAATCCTCCTCCTATATTACTGGCATTATTATACTTATATGTATTGCCTTCTTTGGGAAGAAAATAATCACCTTGCGCCACAGCATGAAGCGAAAACCTATTAATATAGTAGCCTAAATCAGCAACCGCGCCCATTGGCATCATCTTATGATAAGAAGTGCCACTTTCAAAACTGGCTTCCACATGCAAAGGGAAAACCTTACTTCCAGTTACTTGAGCGCATACTGGACATACAAAAGCCAATAACAATCCCATAACCAGAGATTTTAACGAGTTTTTTCTACGTGTCATAATTTTACTTTTTTTGTGTATTCTTATAAGGGTAGATGTTTAGTTGTAAATCAATTTTCTGTATTCCATAATTGATAACTTGCATTTCCTACGATAAAAGCATTACGAAGATTATTTTTTGTAATTTCGTCCAATGATGACTTATCTACAATTATTAAAGCCCTATTCATAAATTCGCCATTATTATCAACCACTTCTACGTTTACGAGACCTTTAAAAAATTCCTCAAGAACGTCAAATTCTATATTCAAACCTTTATTTTGCATTTTAAAAAGTGTAACTAAGTCATGAAGATTATTACATTTTTCCATAGCAGTGCCTTTTATATATAACAATCCATCAAAAAAAGAACGTTTGTTTTTTAAAGCCACAAGAATATCATTAACAGGTGTTTGATAATATTTACTTGTTGTAAGAGCAACTTTTGATATCAATGTATCAACTTGAATATCATTACTAGCCAAAGAAAGACTCAAATCTTTCAATACAACATTATGATAATAACCAATACTAAGTAACTGTTCAAAATTAATTTTACAAATATGAATAATTCACGAATAAGTTCGTACCCACAGAGGCCAAGGCCCTGTTCGTACAATAGAAAAGCGAGTCCGTAGTCTCGTAATCTATCGGTCTTATCCATTTGCCCTTAAGTATACGCCAAAGAATCTCGGCAGGATTAAGTTCTGGAGAATAAGGTGGAAGATAGACGAGGAACAATCCTCTATTCTCCCAAATTTTCCTCAGTTCTTTCACCTTCCGATTTCTATGAACAGAAGCATTGTCCAAGACAATTACAGTCTTCTTCGTGACATTGAAAGAGAATCTGTCAAGATAGTCCACAATCTTGTCTGCGTTGATGGACTCTTTTGTGGTAAAGCCTTTATATTGGTTCCTTTTGGTAATCATACCAAAGATATTAAGCCGGGCAGCTTTCTCGGATGGGATGTAAACATCCTCATTCTTGAATTGCCAGCCATATGGAACATATCCATTTGTACAGACATGGCTTTCGTCGGCATAATATAGCACAAGTTCCCCTTTGGAATCAAGTTCTTCAAGTTCTTGCAACTTCTCTTTCTTGTATGCGTAGAGCTGCGGTGAGGGTTTGCCCCTTGGGCGTTTTCTTATACGCTTATATCTTGCACCAATGTTTCTAAAAAACGTTTGAAGGTAATGTCACTGGCTTCTTTGCCAGTCGCATTCTGCCATGCCTCACGTGCTTTAGACACGCTTTGACGGTCTTCCTCAATTGCCTTGCGGACTGCTTCTTCATCAGAACAATCCATAATAGGCTTTCGACCCTGACCAGGACGTGTCTCCAAGCCTTTGATGCCATTTTCTTCATAACGTTTTACCCATGCGTAGACAGTAGGTACAGTCACCTCAAGCATTTCTGCTATTTTGGGAGCTGATTTACCTTCTGACTTCAGCAATATGGATTTGCATCTGATACGAAAACTATGAGTAGGGCCATTATGATAGCCTTTCTCTAATTTGAGGCGATCAACCTCTGATAATTCAAGTACTTTTATTGGTTTCATAATTCTACTTTTTCTATAAAACGGAAAATGAACCATATTAGTACTGATATATATAAATAATTTAGATCACTTACTTATCATTTAATGTAACAAATTGTTTATACTTTGACTCTTGTGGTATTAATGTTGCATTAATGGACAAAGTATCATGATTCATTCCTAAGTCTATAATACCATTTTTCTTTTTTTTATTTGTCTTTACATGCGCATTAAATGATAGTTTGTCGTTATTTGCAAATGCCACAAGCCCAGAAGCAGAAACGGCTGTCGAAGCTGCAACAACGGGATTTCCACCACTCAATCCTGCGCCAACAAGACCACCTACGGCATCTGCAAAAACCGTACATACTATCTTTGTAAAAAACTTCCAAAAGCCTCTCGTCTCATTAGACGATGTAAACATCTCTTGATTAAGAGATTCAATTTGTGACTGTACAGAAACCAATTGATCTTCCTGTAATGATTCTTCAGACATTACATTATTAACGTCAACATTTTCGAACGAATCCGAAGAAGAACATGAACAAAAAAGGAACAATCCTAACAGCATGATTACTAAATTTCTCATAATAAATAAGTTTAAAATAAATAATGTCAAAAAATCTCTAAGATTTAAGTTGTCAGACAGAGAGGCCTTTCAATGCTTTTTAGTTTTAAACTGTAAGCATTTTGAGGTTCCCCCACTCTGTTTTGAACGGTACCTTTTTAAAGGTGAATCAGTTAGTCTATTTCAATCTCTCTTTCTAATAACACTTTTTCTTCTTCTTTGATTTGGACAGAATATAAACCACTACCAAATTCTTTAATGTTAATAGAAATAATATCAAAAGTTTTAATGGATAGTTCGTTGTCATAATAAACAGTGTCTCCATTTTTCTTTATACAGATAGATATGTTTGAGAAATCCGAATTAAAAACTAATGTAAGTATGCCAACATTTGAAGGATTACGATGAGGACGTTTGATTTGTCCGTTATTCTTTTCTTTAACATTTTCACCGTTGTTTATTACGATATAGTATTCGTTTTCGACATAAGCATTCAGTGATTTCTCGTGATGCTCATGTATGATTTTATTCTCCTTAGATTGTATACCTATGCTATACATGGATAGAAGAATTAAAAAATAAATCTTGTTCATAATTTTACTATTTTGATTGTTATTGTTGCAAATCTAATAAAAATATCTCTTTGTCACAATTATATGACCGTAAAAAGAACTGTTGCTGTTGCATTGTTGAAAAGCTATTAATGTATTGATATATAGTTTGTTATCTTTAATTTATTATAGATAAATACCCCTATTCGCAATACGTATTGCAATAAAGACTTCTGTATGATATAACAATTTCTAAGCTTTAATTTGTTAGGATGGGATAAATCCATTACTTTTGTATACAGTATAAAAAAAAGAAAAATGAAGCATTTACTTATCATTCTCATTACTTTTATTTTATTTGCTTGTCGACCAGGCTCAGCTATTCAGAAACTATCATATGTAGATAGTCTCTTGGTCCATGACAGTATTAATAAAGCCGAAAAACAACTTGCGGTAATTAACGAGAATGGTATGTCGGAAGAAGAATTATATTATTTAAAACTCCTGCATATCCAGATACTTTCGCGAAAATATGAGCCGATACCGAATTGTATTATAGATAGCTGTATTGTTTATTACGAGAAATATAACGACAAAGCAAAACTATCTGAACTATATTACTATAAAGGTGGTGAGTTGTATGATAGAGGTAATGTTTCCGAAGGAATCGTATATTTTAAAAAGGCAGAAAAATTAGCAGAAGGAGGTAGCTTACAAGTGAAATATAAGATTTATTCATCATTAGCTTTCTGCAATTTTGTGTCTGAAAATTATCACATTTCTCTTGAGTATGCAAAGAAAAGTAGTAAGATTGCTATTGATTTAAGAAGTCCAGACCGATTTCTTTTCTCTAAATACTACGAATCTATTAGTTTTGATATGATAGGGAATCATGATAGTGCTAATATATGTACAAAGCAGTATATACCTTATATAAAATATGGCACTAAGGAAGAACAAAGAGTGTATTTTGCAGAAGTTTGTGCATATTATATTACTCAAAATGATACCGTTAAAGCACAATTATATATTAACAAAGCATTGGAATTGGGTGAAGATCCAGTTGTGTGTGGAATTGCTGGCGCATATTATTTATGGATGAAGGACTATGAGAAAGCAGAAAAAATGTACCAAAAGAAATTGAAAGAATCTGTAAGTCTTAGACATGAAGCAGAGGCATTAAATGGATTAGGAAATGTAATGAAGTGTCAAAATAACTACGATAAGGCTTCTTTCTTTTTCAATAAGGAAATAGATATCATGGATTCTTTAGCTCAACAGCATCAAAAAGAAAATGTGAAGGATATACAGTATAAGGCAGATTATAAGAATGTAGTTATAAACAATACACATAAAATGTCGAAAATGGTGTATATATTCTGTATCTTAGTTGGTGTGTTGATATTGATTGCTGTTACATTTATTGTAGTTTACCGAAAAAACAATCGGGAAATACGGTCAAAGAAAAAAGAACTTGAAAACTATGCAAATGAAATAGCTTATTTGAATAAAATAAAAAATGACAGCAATAAGGAGAAGAAGATTCTAATTAGAGAGATGGAGAGAAAAATGGATTCTTATATTAAGAGTGTTTCGCATGGGCATAAGTTGTATGAGGGGGTATGTTTGGGCAAAATTGTTGAAAAGCGTGATGCAAGGGCTATGGAGGACATATTGACTTTTTATAAAGTTGTTGATGCAGATTTCTTTATTCAAATGGAACACCAATATAATAATCTAACTACACAGAATTTATTGATTTTGATGTTGAAACATATAGGCAAAAGCGATGATGAGATATCAGATCTGCTTTGTGTTAGCAAGGGTTCATTGCGTTCTTATATGTCGAGAATCAAACGTTGTAGAATTTAAGGCTCACTCTCTATACGTAGGCTCTACGCATAGTAACTGAGGATTATTGCAACAATAAGGGTGTGCATTCTATGTTTCTACGCAAGAAAAACTTGAAGTTTTTTTGCTGTTCTTTTGAAAAGAATGTTCTTCTATAAATGTGCATTCAACAACAGATGAAGGAGTTTTCAACGCCGCATTAATCATAGGAGCTGCTTCGGTGGCTCCTATTTCATTTTTTCCGGAATAGCTTTGTCCTCTTTCGTGTGTTTTTGTTGGTATTCCTGTTCCCATAAGGTTTGTGTCTGTATCATCTTGAAAATAATGTGCACAACCTTATTCTTTACATTATTCATGACAATTCCCTCATGTTTGCCTTTTGCGTACAGCCTCTGTGCGTATGCTTTGATTACCGCATTATGCTGCATAGCAGACTTACAAGCCTGTACCATGGCAGCTTTGATGCCGATATGCGCAAAACGACTCACATGAGGCTTTGTATTAATGGACGTTCCGGATTGTTTACCAAAACGAGCCTTGCGCTTATAAGCAGATGTAAGGTAGATTCTGAATGCTGACATGAGTCTATATCACTTGGCAAAGCAATATATATTACTTAGTCATTTAATATATATTACTTTGCCATTTAATATATATTACTTTTTAAGGGATATACAGCACATTAAGTCACATATATTTATATAACATGACAAGCCCAAACCCACTCTTTAGTTTTCCTTCAACAATGTATCAAGGAAAGAGTTAAGGTCGCTGTCAAGCCCCTCCATAAGGTCTTTGCCGATAATCACAGTATCGTCGTCGGCAATATAAAGTTCGCCAACCGTCTCCTTATCGTCGTTTTCAAGCACAAAGCTATAAGGCTTCAATATGCCGAGGTTGTCGGCAAGTATGTTGAATGTAGCAATGGTGTTGTGCAACACACGCTCTACGTTGTCGTAGAAGTCTTCGTCTGTGTTTCCAATCCACTGCTCAACGACACAACGAGTTATCTCCTTGTCGTCATCATCAAATGCCACCATTTCGCCACTATCCTGCGACACCCTAACATGAATATCCGTCACTAAAGAGGTATCTTCATTGGTAGGGAATTTCTGGGCAATTTTCTTAAGAAAACGCTCAATCTGTTGTGTTGTTTGTTCAGAAGGTTTCATCATTTCGCTAAAGTGTTTTAGATTATATTGCAAATGTACACTTTTTTAGTGTATAGCCCAAACAAAAGTAACAAAATATCAACAATTTATTTGCCATTACCACATATAAATCGTACTTTTGCAATGTTCAACAAGTATGCCGACCACATCGGCACCCTTAATAAAGCCAAATAAACGACTAAGATATGACCACCAAGATACGCCAATGCGGGGTGATAGAAAGCATAAACGGCACCCACGCACGCATACAGATTATGCGCTCCTCGGCATGTCAAACGTGCGAGGCAAGCAACGGATGCAAGGTGCACAGCAGTAAAACAATGTATGTTGACGTAGAAGACAAGCGTCTTGCAAAATACAACAAAGGCGACCGCGTGCATGTGGAGATGACAGCCAAATCGGGACGCAATGCCGTGATTATTGGATTCGGACTGCCACTATTGCTATTTGTAGCCTCTCTGCTTGCCATTCACTATGCCGGTGCAAAGGACGAGACAGCTGCATTTTGCGCAATAGGTGTGCTTGTGGTTTATTACCTTATTATATATATGGCAAGAAAGAGCATCAACCGGCACTTCGAAATACGCCTTGCCGATTGCCAATAAAGAACAGTTAGCAGAAACGTTGACCAACGTAAATATACAGTTGACCGACAAACAGGAACCGCCGACCAACAATTTTTAAACCAAGAAACAATAACAACAATTATGAATTACATCCTTACAGCACTCGTCGTTCTTGGCGCTATAGCCATTATTGCGGCTGTTGTGCTATACGTATGCTCCAAGCGCTTTGCCGTAACCGAGGACCCTCGCATAGGCGAGGTGGCGCAAGCCTTACCACAAGCCAATTGTGGCGGATGCGGCTTTGCTGGTTGCTCTGGATTGGCTGCCGCCATTGTAAAGGCAGCTGACAATGGCTCTATAGAAGGATTGGCATGCCCTGTAGGCGGAAACGAGACAATGAAGAAGATAGCCAACATACTGGGAATGACTGTTGCAGAAGGCGAACGACGCATTGCTGTAGTGCGCTGTCAGGCCGATTGCAACAAGCGCAAGACTATAGCCCAGTATGACGGACTGAATACCTGCCGTGCCATGAATGCATGTGGCATGGGCGAGACAGCATGTGGATATGGCTGTTTAGGTTGTGGCGATTGTGCCGAGGCCTGCTCTTTCGGTGGCATAAAGATTAACGAGGAAACCAGACTACCCGAGGTTGATCCCGACTTGTGCACAGCATGCGGCGCCTGCGCAAAGGCATGTCCACGAGGCATAATCGAATTGCGGCCACGCGGTCCTAAGGACAAACGTCTATACGTAAGTTGCCAAAACAAAGACCGAGGTCCAGCTGCAGTCAAAGCTTGCGACGTATCGTGCATAGCCTGTGGCAAATGTGCCAAGGAGTGTGCCTTTGATGCTATCTCTATAGAAAATAATCTGGCCTACATCGACCCAACCAAGTGTCGCATGTGTCGCAAATGCGAGAAGGCATGTCCACGACATGCAATAGTGAGCGTCAACTTTCCCCCATTAAAAACATTACAAGCAGAATAATGAGAACATTCAGAATAGGCGGAATACATCCCGAGGAAAACAAGCTATCAGCAGAAATACCTACTGTTGCAGCCCCGTTGCCTAAGCAAGCAGTGTTTCCTCTGTCTCAACATATCGGCGCACCTGCCAAACCGGTAGTACAAAAGGGCGACCACGTAAAGGTAGGTACACTCATTGCCGAAGCCGGAGGCTTTGTGTCGGCACCTATATATAGTAGTGTGTCGGGCACTGTATTCAAGGTTGACACAACCATAGATGCATCAGGCTATCGCAAGCCTGCAATCATAATAAACGTAGAAGGCGATGAATGGGAAGAAACTATCGACCGCTCTACAAAACTTGAGCGTGTGGCAGACCACACCGAACTGACACCCGAGGAGATTGTAAACCGCATTAAATGGGCTGGCGTTACAGGTATGGGTGGTGCCGGATTTCCTACCTTCATAAAGCTTATGCCTCCTCCGGGATGCACAGCCGAATGCGTGATATTGAACGGTGTGGAATGCGAGCCATACATAACAGCCGACTACCGATTGATGATGGAGCATGCCGACGAGATACTTGTTGGTCTGGATCTATTGATGAAGGCTGCCAAAACCAACCGCGGATACATTGGCATCGAGGCCAACAAACCCAAAGCTATAGCCCTATTCAAGGAGAAGACAAAGAATAATGACAATATAGAAATTGTTGAACTGAAACAGAAATACCCACAAGGTGGCGAGAAGCAACTTGTAGATGCTGTGATAAACAGACAAGTGCCCGCGCCTCCTGCCATACCGGTAAATGTGGGCGCCATTGTGCAGAATGTGGCAACAGCATTCGCAGTATACGAGGCTGTTATGAAGCATAAACCGCTGTTCGAGCGCTACACCACCGTAACAGGAAAGGAGATGGCAAAGCCCGCCAACTTTCTTGTACGCATGGGAACACCGGCAAGCGAGCTGATAGAGGCTTGCGGCGGACTGCCTGTAAGCGAGAACAAAGTGTTGTCGGGCGGACCTATGATGGGCAAGGCACTTATATCCATCGACGCTCCTATCGTTAAGGGCTCAAACAGCATAACCGTAATAAGCGGACGCGAGGCCAAACGCCATGAGCCAGGACCATGCTTGCGTTGTGCCAAGTGCGTAGATGTCTGCCCTATGGGACTCGAACCTTACCTGCTTGCAACAGCATCATCAATGAAGATGTGGGATAAGTGCGAGGAAGAACTTATAACATCGTGCATCGAGTGTGGCTCGTGCCAGTTTACATGTCCCGCATTTAGACCGCTGCTCGACAATATACGCATAGGCAAGCAAAGCGTAATGGCAATAATAAAGGGAAGGGCTAAGAAATAAGAGACAACAAATTATTTCATCGCCAACCCCTTTAACGTAAAACAATAACAAAACAAGAGCATAACATAGAATACCGGCAAACGGATTCTTCACTCTTCACTTTTCACTCTTCACTTAATACACCGCATGTCAAACCTCATAGTTTCACTATCACCCCACATACACGGCGGCGACTGCACAAAGCGCAATATGTACGGCGTGATATTCGCCCTAATGCCAGCCTTGATTGTGTCGTTTGCCTATTTCGGCATAGGCTCGGTAATAGTCTGCCTGTCAAGCATAGCAGCATGTATGCTAACCGAATGGGTAATAACCAAGTATATGCTGCACCGCAAGCCTACTCTTGACGACGGTTCGGCTGTAATAACAGGCCTATTGCTTGGTATGAACCTTCCCTGTAACTTGCCTGTAGGCATCGTTATACTTGGAGCTGTTGTGGCAATAGGTATAGGCAAGATGACATTCGGAGGCTTGGGTTGCAACCTTTTCAATCCGGCTCTTGTGGGCAGATGCATGCTGCTTGTAAGCTTTCCAGTACAAATGACATCGTGGCCTGTTGTTGGTCAGCAGATGAGTTATACTGACGCTACAACTGGAGCAACACCACTTAGCCTTATGAAGAAAGCCATCAGCTCTGGCGACGCATCCGTGCTCGACTCTATGCCAAGCTCGCTGCATCTGTTGCTTGGCAATAATGTCAATGGCGGAGCAGGCACTATAGGCGAGGTATGCGCCTTGGCTTTGTTGTTAGGTTTGGCGTTTATGCTTTGGAAGAAGATTATCACATGGCATATACCTGTGAGCATCATCCTCTCGGCATTCGTATTTGCATCGGTGTTGCACATAGCCAACCCCATCTATGCCGACCCAATATCAGTTGTGCTTACCGGTGGTATGATGCTTGGAGCCATATTTATGGCCACCGACTATACCACATCGCCTATGACCCGACGCGGACAACTGATATACGGTACAGCAATTGGCTTGCTAACCATAGTAATACGCAACTGGGGAGCCTACCCAGAAGGCATGTCGTTCGCTATTCTGATAATGAACGCCTTTACGCCACTTATCAACAACTATTGCAAACCTAAACGATTTGGGGAGGTACTGAAGAAATGAAGAAGCTAAAGTCTACATTGCCCAACATGGTCATAGTATTGACATGTGTGGCTCTGATAACAGGTGGCCTGCTTGCTTGGGTAAACCACGTAACAGAAGCGCCTAAACTTGCCGAGCAACAACGTTCACTTGCCGCCGACATTAGTAAGGTTATGGGCGGCAAAACAGTAAAGGAGACTGACGTAAAGAACATAACAAAAGAGTTTGACGGAAAGACTTACGAGTTTGTTGTACACTACGTGGCCCTGACAAACGGCACCCCATTGGGCAAAGCAGTAGAAAGTACCACAATGGGATTTGGAGGCGACCTTACAGTTCTTGTAGGACTCGACCTTCAAGGCAAGGTGCTTGGTTATGCCATACGACAAACATCAGAGACTCCAGGCTTAGGCATCAAAGCCGAAGAATGGTTTCAGAAGGACGGCAAGGGAAGCATCATCGGTAAAGATCCACTGAGCAAAAGCTTCGCCGTATCAAAAGACAATGGCGACATCGACGGCATAACAGCCTCGACAATAACATCGAGAGCCTTTCTAAAGGCTGTTAGACAGGCATGTGAAGCAACAGAATAAAACAACGAACGTATGAACTATATCAAAACAATAACCAACGGCATTATAAAGGAGAACCCAACCTTTGTGCTTCTCCTTGGAATGTGTCCTACACTTGCCACCACCACATCGGGCATCAACGGCATGTCTATGGGACTGGCAACAATGTTTGTGCTGATATGCAGCAACTTCGTTATATCGCTCATTAAGAATGTAGTGCCCGACATGGTGCGCATACCTGTGTTTGTAGTTGTGATAGCAGCCTTTGTATCTACGCTGCAAATGCTTATGGAGGCTTATCTGCCAAGTATCAACAAGTCGCTGGGCATATACATACCGCTTATAGTAGTAAACTGCATCATCCTTGGCAGAGCCGAGGCTTTTGCCTGCAAGAACAATCCACTTGCAAGCATATGCGACGGCATTGGCATTGGATTAGGATTTACCTTTGCACTTGCATTACTCGGTGCTGTGCGCGAGCTGATAGGTGCCGGCACACTGTTCGGCATAGCCTTGCTGCCCGAGACATGCAACGTATTGTTGTTTGTATTGCCTCCGGGAGCCTTTATCACACTTGGCTATCTTATAGCTATAGTAAACAAGCTTAGAGGCTAAACACTACACAAGCGTGATAAAAATGACATAACATTACAACATCAAAGAAATGGAATACATACTAATCTTCATATCGGCGATATTCGTAAACAACATCGTCTTGTCGCAGTTCTTAGGCATATGTCCGTTCCTCGGAGTGTCGAAGAAGGTAGACACGGCTATGGGTATGGGCGCTGCCGTGGCTTTCGTACTTACGCTTGCCACAATAGTAACGTTCCTCTTACAGCAGTTTGTGCTGGTTCCGCTGCACATCGAGTATCTGCAAACCATATCGTTCATCCTGGTAATAGCATCGTTGGTGCAGATGGTAGAGATTATACTGAAGAAGATATCTCCCCCACTCTATCAGGCTCTTGGCATATTCTTGCCGCTCATCACAACCAACTGTGCCGTGCTTGGTGTGGCAATTCTTGTGATACAAAAGCAATTCTCGCTTATCGAGAGTGTTGTGTATGCTTTCTCTACAGCCATAGGCTTCGCACTTGCGCTAATTGTGTTTGCTGGTCTGCGCGAACAGCTTGCACTTACCAATGTGCCTAAAGGCATGCGCGGCATGAGCATTGTGCTCATCACAGCAGGCTTGCTGTCGTTGGCATTTATGGGATTCAGCGGTGTAGACAATGGTCTGAAGGCTATCTTTGGCAACTAAACGCCACGGGCTAAAAGCCCAAAAGATATCAGCAACATACATTGTTCTGAAAAGCCCCACATACATATTGACTTAATTTTTAACCAACCATTAATATTAAACAAAATGAAACAAACAATCTTAGTAACTGGTGGAACCGGTTTTATCGGCTCACACACTACTGTAGAACTAATCGAAGCTGGCTACAAAGTAGTTATCGTTGACAACCTGTCAAACTCAAAGATCGAGGTACTCGACGGCATTGAGAAGATCACTGGCGTTCGTCCTGCATTCGAGCAGGTAGACCTTCGCGACTTTGCTGCCACAGAGGCTGTCTTCGCTAAGTATCCAGACATCGAGGGTATCATTCACTTCGCTGCGTCAAAGGCTGTAGGCGAGAGCGTACAAAAACCTTTGCTCTACTATCGCAACAACATCGTCTCGCTTGTCAACCTTCTTGAGCTCATGCCTAAGTATAATGTCAAGGGCATTATCTTCTCGTCAAGCTGCACTGTTTACGGTCAGCCTAAGCTCGAGAACCTGCCTGTAAAGGAGGATTGCCCACATCAGAAGGCTACATCTCCTTATGGCAACACAAAGGAAATCAACGAGCAGATTATCACCGACTACATCCACAGCGGTGCAAATATCAAGAGTATCGTTCTGCGCTACTTCAACCCAATAGGAGCTCACCCATCTGCAGAGATTGGCGAATTGCCAAACGGTGTGCCTAACAACCTCATTCCTTTCGTAACCCAGACTGCTATGGGTATACGTAAAGAGCTTACCATCTTCGGTAACGACTACAGTACTCCTGACGGAACATGTATCCGCGACTATATCTATGTAGTAGACCTTGCTAAGGCTCACGTAGCTGCAATGCGCCGCGTACTCGATGAGGAGACTGAGCCATTAGAGTTCTTCAACATTGGTACTGGTAAGGGCAACTCTACTCTCGAGATTGTAAACACATTCGAGAAGGCAACTGGCGTTAAGCTTAACTGGAAGTTCGGTCCACGTCGTGAGGGCGATATCGAGGAAATCTTCGGCAACGTAGAGAAGGCTAACAAGGTTCTCGGTTGGAAGGCTGAAGCTAAGCTCGACGATGTTCTTCGCTCAGCATGGAAGTGGCAGGAGAAGCTTCGTGCTGACGGCGTAATGTAATAGACAATCGTCATTAAATATTTATCGGGTCTAAAGAAAGTCGCTTGGCTTTCTTTAGACCCGATTTTGTATAGCTCGTTAAATAAAAAAAGAAATATCAGATTTGACTCGCCTATTGTTTCTTTATTACAATAGTCTTAAACCAATCCTTAAGCACTCCCGCATATCCGTCCTGCGAGTCGCTTACAAGCACTACCACCTGGTCGCCATTCTCCAACTTCGGTCCAAGACACATGCCCTCGTAATTAGCCCATTGATATTTGGTTATGCCAAGCTTGGTGCGCCATGATGTCAACAGATGTTTAGTTACATAAGGAGCTCCAGGCTCCAATTCCTTGTCAAGAGCATATGGTGTTTCAATATACGGATCGACTACATACAACTTGCATTGGCAGAAAGCACCAAGCTTAATGTGAGGGATGAAAGCCTCGCGTTCGAGCACCAACAGTTTGCCATCTGGCAAGACACATAGCTCGCTAACACCCATGACGTACGTCATAGCCCTCTTCATCGTTGTGGGCATATCCATCTTGTATAGATACGACACGGGCGAAGCGTTGCGCTTATTGGTCCAGTCGAAGGATATCAGACGCAGTACATTGTTATGCGGGTCTTGCGTTGTAGCCGGTTTTCCGTCGCGTAGCATAGTACTCTCGTTTATAGTCCAAAGTCGGTGATGCACGCTATCGTAAGCTGCCGACTCGAAAACATAGTTGGGATAGAAATCAGACCTAGGCATAGACCATTCCCACAGACCTTGGTCAACATTATCGCTGTTAAGCATATACTCCTTCAACCTATACTTACCCTCGCTTGCTATAACCACAGTCGAGTCGGACACACGCGCAATAGCCTCGTTGTCGAGCGATATAGTATCCACCCTTCCTTGCGGTCCAAGATATTCGGCCTGCAACAGTTCGCCAGTCTGTTTGCTTATATACAGACGTACATTAAAATAAAGAGCCGAGTCCGACTTATCACTCACCATCGCATAGACATCGTCGCCAAGCGGAGTGATGCCGCTGTAGTTGCCAGGTGGAATTGTATTTGCAAAACTCTTCTGCTGATGTTCTCGTACCAAACTCCATTTGCCATTATCCTGGGCGCAAAGTATTGCCGAACACGCAAAGAATACCAAAAAGACATATTTCCTCATGTTGTAAATCGTTTGTTTGTATTTTTCATTGACAAAAATAGCTTTTTGATTTCAATGTGCCAAAATCCAAATCAGCCTATTAACCTACATTAACTAATGAAATAGCATCGTCACCAATAAATAATATCGCTGTTAAGGCAGATGCTTAGAATATTTTGTGTAATTTTGCCATACAATAACCGAAATAAATACAAACTAATAACAATGAGAGAGAAAATTGACTGCTTTATGCCTTGTTGCGATTTGTCCGACATAAAGGAAACGCTGCAAACGCTAAGACAAAGCAAGACCATACAACATATAAATCTGCTGATTGACGATGAAGCAAATGCAAGCCTTGACAAAAGCAGCGCCGACGACTGTACTTTCATTACAATCGGCAGCCTCGCATCTACTAAGACATTGCTTGATATCGACGCCCATACCGACGCCGACTATGTGCTTCTTAGCCTTAAAACCACACCCGTAAGCCTTGGTTTGCATGCTCTTGAACGCCTGTTGCGCGTAGCTACAGACAGTGGAGCTGGTATGGTATATGCCGACAGCTATATTAAAAAGGAGGATAAGGTAGAGAAACATCCCACTATTGACTATCAAGTGGGAAGCATACGCGACGATTTTGACTTCGGCCAGCTATTGCTTATCCGCTCGTCATTGTTGCACGAATATGCAGCACAACGCTCAAATACATCATACGAATGGGCTGGACTTTACGACTTCCGCCTATTCATCAGTCGTAAGGCACAGATTTTCCACATTAACGAGTATCTATATACTCAGATAGAAACCGACTTGCGCAAGAGTGGCGAACGTCAGTTTGATTACGTAAATCCACGCAACCGCGATGTCCAAGTTGAGATGGAACAAGTGGCAACCAAGCATCTTGACACCATAGGGGCATTGGTAGACACGGCACATTATACACGTCCCGACTTCAGTGAGCAAGACTTCGACTTCGAGGCATCTGTAGTTATACCTGTATACAACCGTGCTAAAACGGTGGCAGATGCCGTAAACTCGGCTCTATCACAGAAGACAACATTCAAGTTCAATGTAATTGTTGTAGACAACCATTCTACCGATGGCACAACAGAGATACTCAACTCTATTGCCGAAACCGACAAACGCCTTGTACATATCGTACCAACACGCACCGATCTCGGTATTGGCGGTTGCTGGAATATTGCAATAGACGATATGCGATGCGGTAGATTTGCCGTCCAGCTCGATAGTGACGACCTATACTCATCACCACAAACGTTGCAGCGCATCGTTGATGAGTTTCATCGTCAAGGGGCTGCCATGATCGTAGGAAGCTATCGTATGTGCAACTTCCAACTTGAAACATTGCCTCCAGGCCTAATAGACCATCGCGAGTGGACCGACCTAAATGGTCCGAACAATGCCTTGCGCATAAACGGACTTGGCGCTCCACGTGCTTTCTTTACACCAATATTGCGCCAGATACAATTTCCTAATACAAGCTACGGCGAGGATTATGCCCTTGGACTTGCCTTCTCGCGCAAGTATCGTATAGGCAGAATATTCGACGAACTGTATCTATGCCGCCGTTGGGACGGCAATAGCGATGCAGCCCTTAGCATTGAACGACAGAATGCAAACAATCTGTATAAGGACCGTCTACGCACTCTTGAGATTGCCGCACGTCAGCAACTATCGTCTGGATGCACTGATACTACAGCCGACAGCTCGCTGCAACGCTTCTTTAACCGACAACTTGAGTTGTGGGAAGATGCACGTCAACACTTCCGTGACCTGCAAAACGTAAAGACACGCGAGCTTACTTGCGGCGAGATAACAATTAAGTTGCAGTTTAACCCGGCACGAATGGTGTCTACCGGAGCAAGTATCGACAAGAAGAGCATAGCTCAGCGTCCTTGTTTCTTATGTGAGCAGAACCGTCCAAAGGAACAGATGCAGAAGCAGATAGACAAGAACTTTACACTTCTTGTCAATCCATTCCCTATCATGCCGCAGCATTTCACTATCGCCTTGCGTGCACATCGCCCACAGAGCATTGGCATCAACTATGGCGAAATGTACAAATTGCTTAACATCTATCCGGCTCTAACCGTGTTCTATAACGGTCCTAAGTGTGGAGCATCGGCACCTGATCATATGCACTTCCAAGCTATATGCTCAGGCTTGTTACCATTGCAGACCGATTGGGCTCGACTTAGCCGTGATATGGAGGTACTTATAAAGAAGGACGATAAAGGCGAGATTGCTGCTATACCAACTGCTATTCCGCTATTTGTTATACGCTGTACCGACACGGCTACTGGCGAACAACTGTTCCGTATACTACATTCTGTACTGCCTATGCACGGCGGCGACACCGAGCCTATGATGAATATTGTGGCATGGCGCGATGGTGACAGCTATATAACAATTGTTATTCCACGTGCTAAACATCGTCCCGACTGCTACTTTGCCGAAGACGATGCCAAGCGAATCATTAGCCCGGGGGCTATAGATATGTCGGGATTCATCGTTACACCACGACATGAAGACTTCGAGAACATTACTGCCGACGAGGCTCTTGAAATATTAAAGGAATGTGGTATGCGCCAGCAGGATTTCAAGGAAACAGTAGAAAAGCTGCGCATGCGTGCTGAAGACCAGCTCAGCTCTACTGCTCACTTTGCCGGAAAGCAACCATCTGTATCAGTAGGCATTGTAAGCGGAGCCAAGATATCATTCTCGCTCAATAAGCCGTATATGGCTAAGGGAAACCTTATTGAAGGCGAACAGATTGTTGAATTCCATGAGGGTGGCATCATGTGGAACGGCAACCAGTACAGAGAACTAACCTTCCATCCACAGTCGACCGATGCTTCATTCTCATTACACGACGTTACAATAGGCGTGAATTATCACTGGGAACGTCAGGAGACACAGACATTCCTTGGAACACTGCGACTTGTTGTCGACTCGGATATGGTGTGCGCCATAAACGAATTGCCTGTTGAATCGTATCTGGAAAGCGTTATATCAAGCGAGATGCGTGCCACATCAAGCCTAGAACTGCTAAAGGCTCATGCTGTGATATCACGTAGTTGGCTGCTATCACAAATAGAGCAACGACGCAAGCAGCAGACAGGTGCCGGACAAAACGGATTCTTCTCGTTCATAAGAAAAGACGACGAGCTAATAAAATGGTACGACCGTGAGGACCATACCATATTTGATGTATGTGCCGACGACCACTGCCAACGCTATCAGGGTATAACAAAGGCAACAAGTCCTAACGTTGCACAGGCTATACACGAAACTCGTGGACAGATTCTTATAGATGGCGACGAGATATGCGACGCACGTTTCTCCAAGTGTTGCGGAGGTGCTACAGAGGAGTTCCAGTATTGCTGGGAGAATATAAAAAAGCCTTATCTAATTGGAGTAAGAGACTGGGTGACAAGCGAAGACGGATGCAGCGGCAAGAACATTGATACTGCCAAGCTGCCTGATCTAACTATTGAGGCTAATGCTGATAAATGGATTCGCACATCACCTGAGTCGTTCTGCAACACCAACGACAAGAAGATTCTGTCTGAGGTGCTTAACGACTACGACCAAGAGACAACCGACTTCTATCGCTGGCATGTAACCTACACACAGGAACAGATTAAGAATCTCTTGTCAAACAAGTTGAAGATAGAATTCGGCGACATTGTAGACATCATACCAATAGAACGTGGTACAAGCGGACGTATAAGTAGACTGAAGATTGTGGGCACAGAGCGTACATTTACAGTAGGCAAGGAACTTGAGATTCGTCGTGCTCTTAGCGAGTCGCATCTATATAGCAGTGCGTTTGTGGTAGACAAGGAAGACATAAAGAATGGTGTGCCACAAACCTTCCAACTTACAGGAGCCGGATGGGGACATGGCGTAGGCATGTGCCAGATTGGTGCTGCTGTTATGGGTGCCAAAGGTTATAAGTACGACAACATCTTGCTGCACTACTATCGTGGCGCGGAGATAAAGAAGATATACAAATGATGAAGACCAATCCGTGGGCATGGATTCCCACACTGTATTTTGCTGAGGGACTGCCCAACATCATCGTAACAGCCCTGTCTGTATTTATGTATATGCAGATGGGACTGAGTGATGCCGACGTGGCATTGTATGCCGGATGGCTTTGTCTGCCGTGGGTGTTGAAGCCATTATGGAGTCCGTTTATAGACATCCTAAAAACCAAGCGTTGGTGGATACTGACAATGCAGATGCTCATTGGAGGTGCATTGGCTGGTATTGCCTTTACGTTGCCAACAGCATTTTGGTTTCAAGGCACAATGTTCTTTTTCTTCTCCATGGCTTTTGCCAGTGCCACACACGACATAGCCGCAGATGGCTACTACATGCTGATGCTTGACGAGCACAACCAAACCAAATATGTAGGACTAAGAAACACTTTCTATAGACTTGCCGTTGTGTTTGTCAATGCTGGTCTTGCCAAACTTGCCGACAAGCTTGAGAACTATTTCAATATGAGTGTTGTGTACACATGGACCTTGGTATTCTATGGTCTTGCAGGTCTGTTCATCTGCATATGGCTCTACCATAGTCGTGTAATGCCACGCTCTGACGAAGATGTTGCCACACAAAAGAAAGCGTCCGATATTGCAAGAGAACTGAAGTCGATGTTTATAACATTCTTCAGCAAGTTCGAATTAAAGGATACCATCTTTGCCATGGTGTTCCTCTTGCTGTATCGCTTTCCTGAGGCATTGCTAAATACAATGACCAAGACATTTCTAATGCGCCCAAGTACAGAAGGCGGACTCGGACTTACACTTGGTGAATATGGTTTTGCCCAAGGATTTGTAGGCATAATAGGCTTGCTTCTTGGCGGCATCATAGGTGGCGTATTAGTTAGTAGAGACGGCATGAAGAAATGGCTTTGGCCTATGGTTTGCGCCATAACATTGCCCGACGTGGTGTACATATACCTAAGCTATACACTCAACTCCAACATTTGGCTCGTATCATCGTGCCTATTTGTTGAACAATTTGGATATGGATTAGGCTTTACGGTGCTAACGCTATATATGCTGTACTACTGCAAGGGAAAGTTTCAAACATCCCACTACTCTATATGTACTGGCATTTCCTATCTCGGACTGATGCTTCCAGGTATGGTGTCGGGATATATAAAGGATATTGTAGGCTACCAAACCTTCTTCATCATCGTCATGGCATGCTGCCTAATCACATTCATCGTTACGGCGTTCTTGAAGATAGACCCAGACTTCGGAAAGAAGAAATAAAAAAACAAACCACATGACAGACAACACAACAACCAACAACACCAAAACTACGGCACCGCGCCGTATGCGTTGGTCATGGTTTCCGTCGCTGCACTTCGGCGACGGTATGTTGCTGTCTGTCCTTGTGCTTACCACTATTATGATGCGTAGATACGGACTGAATAACAGTCAAATTGCACTCTACGTATCGTTGTTAGCCATACCTTTTACGCTACGACCATTATTCGAAATGGTAGTAACTTACTTCCGTGGCACAACCAAAGTATGGATTCTTTCGGCAGAGTTCATATCTGCACTATCACTATGGTTGGTTGCATTCACGCTGCCAACTTCATATTGGCTGCAAGGCACACTATGTTTTATGCCTTTTGTTGTTGTATCAGGAGTGTTCTACAGCATTGCTGCCAACCGCTTCTACACCGATGACGAAGCAACAGCCAACCATCAACACCGTCTGTTTGCACTATTATCCAAGAGCCTTGCCTTGCTTTTTGGCATTGGCGTAATGACAATGTTGGCAGGCAATATGGAGGTGGTTACGCGCAACGTGCGCTATTCGTGGAGCCTTGTATTCTACATAATGGCAGGCGTTGAGTTCTGTATCTGGCTTTGGCATAGCATATTCCTACCAGGTGGCAAGAAACCTGTAGTAGCCAAGAAAGATATATTCGGATTGCATGGTCACGACCATGTCAAAGCAGTAGACCTTATGATGCAAGGCTGGCGCAACCGACTGATGCTATGTTTCTTCTTAATATTTATGCTGCCACTATCGCTCACCATTATCATCGTACCCCTATTCCTTATAGATATGACACACAATGGAGGGTTGAGCCTTGCCCCACAAGAGTTAGGACTGGCTTTAGGCACAGTGGGAGTAGTAGCCACATTTGTAGGACGCTGGATTGGAAAACTTGCTATAAGGCGCTGCCAATGGAAAGAGTGTATTATACCAATGTCTACAGCACTACTTACATACAGCATCCTACTCGAAAATCTAAGCAACAACATAGCCTACTCACTGTTTGATGTGTGTGGCATAATGTTGGCATGCGGTATAGCTATTGGCTTTGGCAGCAATGCCTATACAGCCATTGTCGAACTGTTTGCAACAAAAGACGGAAGCCAGTTAAGGCGAGCCACAGCAGCAAGCTTAACTTGGACAACAACAATAGTAGCTGGAGTGTTTGCCGGACTGATACAAATGGACATTGGCTACCGTCAATTCTTCCTTATTGCCATAGCCGCCAGCGTTGCTTCGGTGACTTTAGCAGTAATATTCTTTGTTTTTCGGAGCAAACTTACTGCTAACTCAGAAAATTGCACTACCTTTGCATCTAAATAAAAAATAATCATTATAATGAATAAAGAGTTGAATTATCTCGATAGGAACGAATTCAATTTCACCCCATCAGACGAAGTTGTGAACGCTATAAAAAACTTCGACATACGCAAGCTTGCATTCTACACCCGTATCTACGATGAGGGTAAGAAAAGTATATTCTCCGAATTTCTTGCCGAATACTATGGTATCGACGAAAAACAGATTCTCCTTGGTTATGGTGCCGAGGACCTTCTGAAGATGGCTGTTCACTACTTCCTTACAGGCGAAGATGGCAACCGCAAGATGTTCATTCCAAAGTTCTCTTGGTGGTATTACAAGTCTATAGCCGACGAGGTTAACGGTAATACAATGCTTTATCCCGTGTACGAAACTAACGACTCCTTTGCCTACGACTTCGAAGCTTTGAAGAAGATGATAGACGAAGAGCAGCCTAAGATTATGCTTGTAGCATCGCCCAATAACCCAACCGGCAACGGTCTGACCGTTGACGAGCTTGAGCTTCTTGCACAGATGTTGCCAGAAACATCGGTAATGCTTGTTGACGAGGCTTACGCCTCGTATGTAACATCCGACATAAGCTACATAAAAGATATGATTGAGCGCCATCCTAATATCATCTTCTGCCGCACACTGTCTAAGTTCTATGGCCTCCCTGGCTTGCGTTGGGGATTTGGTTTTGTAGGAAAAGGCGAGATGATGGAACGCTTTGGCCGTTATGCCAACAAATATCTCGGCTACGACCGTCTATCCGAAGAGGTGGCTATAGCCGCAATTAAATCGGAAAGCCATTACCGCGAAATAGCCAATGTAATGGACGAGGCACGCGCTATGTATACCGAGGAGATTGGCGCCTTGCCAGGATTTAAGGTTTACAAGTCTATTGCCAACTTCATCCTAATTAAATATCCTATTGAGTTGAAGGAGGCTTTGGAGGCTGAGTTTGCTAGCCAAAGCTATAAGGTAAAGTTTATGAACGAGCCTGACATCAACACACATATGCGCATAACACTCGGACGCCGCGAGCAGAACCGCCTTGTGTGCGATGTAATTAAGCGCATTGCACTAAACAACAAATAAAGATGAAAGCAGTGATTCTTGCAGCTGGTATGGCTTCGCGCCTTCGCCCGCTTACCGATAAATGCCCTAAGTGCCTGCTTAGTGTTGGCTCACGCACATTGCTTGAGCGTACTGTAGACAGCATCAAAGCAATAGGTATAAACGATTTGACTGTTGTTACTGGTTATCGCGAGGAGATGATACGCAACTTCCTCACCAATCATTATCCAGACATGAAGCTCACCTTCATACAGAACAACGACTACCAAACCACCAACAACATATACTCGTTGTGGCTGGCACGTCCAAGTGTCGATGCTGAAGACTTCATTTTACTAGACAGCGACATACTCTTCGACCCAGCTATTGTTGCACGCATAGCACAAACAGAAGGCACTGCTCTTGCCGTAAATACACATAAGCTTGGCGAGGAAGAGATGAAGGTTATAGCTGGAGCCGACGGTATGGTGACAGAGATAAGCAAGACACTCGACATAGCAAAGGCAATGGGCGAGTCGGTTGGCATAGAGAAGATTGACGCAGTATACAGCAAGGCGCTATATAGCGAACTTGAGCAGATGATAGAAAACGAGAAACTTGTAGACATATTCTACGAGCGAGCCTTTGAGCGCCTTATACCTCAGGGACACAAGTTCCGTGCCGTCAACACCACAGACCTCTTCTCTATAGAGCTTGATACCGTAGAAGACTTCAATCAGGCAAATGAGCTTATACCAGCAAGCCTCATCTGAAAAAAAACTTGTCTAACAGAAACTATTGCAATATGGCGAATTACAACATCAACGATGTACACAAGCATATACTTCGCATTGCCAAGACTCTGCACTCGGTATGCCAAGAGCACAACCTGCGTTACTATATCTGGGCAGGTACAATGATTGGCGCCATACGTCATAAGGGATTTATTCCATGGGACGACGATATTGACATTGCTATGCCACGTGCCGACTACAATCTTCTTATAAAGAATGCAAAACAGTGGCTGCCGCAACCATTCGAGTTTGTATGTGCCGAGAACGACGATCAATATCCATTGCCATTTGGTAAGATACAGGATGCATCAACAACCCTTATCGAACGTATGCACCTTAAATATATAGGTGGCATATACCTCGATGTGTTTCCTATTGACGGTGCACCCGAAGGTTGGCTTAAACGCAAGATGCATTTCGCCAAGTACGAGTATTATAAGCGTGTGCTCTACCTCATACATCGCGACCCATACAAGCACGGTCACGGACCAAGTTCATGGCTTCCACTGCTGTGCCGAAAGATATATAACATGAAGCAGATTCAGGAACATATCAAGACTCTGCTACAGAAATACGACTACGACAAGTGCCGACTGGTTGCCGACTATGATGATGGCAGCAAAGGCACATTGCTAAAGTCGACACTTGGAACACCTACACCCTACACCTTCGAGGACACAATGCTTAACGGTGTGGCCGACTACAACACATACCTATCCAATAAGTATGGCAACTATATGGCAATACCACCGTTAGAGCAACAAAGACAGCACAACTTCCACTATTTGGATCTTGAGCATTCGTATAAGGATTTTCAAGGAAAATAAGCAACAACCATTAATTCTAAAATAAACAAATGAGACACGATTTTGTTACAATCGCCGACCTTTCAAAGGAGAAGATAATGTACCTCCTTGAAATGGCACATGAATTTGAGAAGCATCCTAATCGCGAACTTCTTAAAGGCAAAGTGGTAGCGACTCTCTTCTTCGAGCCGTCCACACGTACACGTCTTAGCTTTGAAACAGCAGCCAATCGTCTTGGCGCACGTGTTATAGGTTTCTCTGACGCAAAGGCTTCGAGCGTTTCTAAGGGCGAAACACTGAAGGACACAGTGCTTATGGTTTCCAACTATGCCGACGTCATCGTTATGCGCCACTATGTAGAAGGAGCAGCTCAATATGCAAGCGAAGTAGCTCCAGTGCCTATCGTCAATGCTGGCGATGGTGCACACATGCACCCTTCACAGTGTCTCCTTGACCTCTACTCTATATACAAGACTCAAGGCACCCTCGACAACCTCAACATTTATCTTGTAGGCGACCTGAAGTATGGACGTACCGTACACTCGCTCATCACAGCAATGCGCCACTTCAATCCTACATTCCACTTCATAGCTCCTAAAGAGCTTGCCATGCCGGAAGAATATAAAATATATTGCCGCAACCATGGTATCAAGTATGTTGAGCATACCGAGTTCAACGAAGACATCATTGCCGATGCCGACATTCTCTATATGACACGCGTGCAGAAGGAACGTTTCTCCGACCTTATGGAATACGAGCGCGTAAAGAATGTATACATCCTAAAGCGCCAGATGCTTGCAAAGGCCAAGCCTAACATGAAGATTATGCATCCGCTACCTCGTGTAAACGAGATTGCATACGATGTTGACGAGAGCCAGCACGCTTACTACATTCAGCAGGCAGGCAATGGTCTGTTTGCTCGCGAGGCTATCTTCTGCGACGTTCTTGGTATATCGCTCGACGATGTAAAGAACGACAAGACCATCATTGAGTAGTAATGTTTATTTTATTATATCAATTAATCTAAAAAAATGAACAACAAGACAGAACGACTGGTAGCCGCTATCAAGAACGGTACCGTTATCGACCATATTCCAGCAGAGAAGACTTATGAGGTTGTTAGTCTTCTGAAACTCCAAACATTGGAGAATCCTGTAACCATTGGCTACAACTATCCTTCAAGCAAGATAGGACGCAAGGGCATTATCAAGGTGTCGGACAAGTTCTTCACAGATGAAGAAATATCACGTCTATCGGTTGTAGCGCCTAATGTGGTGCTCAACATAATCAAAGACTATGAGGTTGTTGAGAAGAAAACCGTAGTAACACCTAACGAACTGCGCGGCATTGTTAAGTGCAACAACCCAAAATGCATTACCAATAACGAGCCAATGCACACCGTTTTCAACGTGGTAGACAAGGTGCACGGCATACTTAAGTGCCACTACTGCGACAAGGAACAATACATAGAAAATGTAGAATTGGTATAAGCTTCTCTACATTATTATATATAAACCCTTAAAACCCTAAGCAATATGAAAAGAGACCAAGTAGTTTTCGACCTTATCGAGAAAGAACACCAGCGTCAGTTGAGAGGCATTGAACTTATCGCCTCAGAGAACTTTGTCAGCGACGAAGTGATGGAAGCAATGGGATCGTACCTTACCAACAAGTATGCCGAAGGCTATCCTGGCAAACGCTATTATGGTGGTTGTCAAGTTGTGGACGAAGTAGAGAATCTTGCCATCGAGCGCATTAAGGAACTCTTTGGTGCAGAGTATGCAAATGTGCAGCCTCACTCTGGTGCACAGGCCAACGCTGCTGTGCTGTTGGCAGTACTTAAGCCAGGCGATACATTCCTCGGACTTAACCTTGCTCACGGCGGTCACCTTTCTCATGGCTCAAGTGTAAACACATCTGGCATTCTATATAATGCCATTGGCTACGACCTCGACCCTGAGACTGGACGTGTAAACTACGACCATATGGAGCAACTTGCTATTGAGCATAAGCCTAAGCTTATTATTGGTGGTGGTTCGGCTTACAGCCGCGAGTGGGACTACAAGCGTATGCGCGAGATTGCCGATAAGGTTGGTGCTCTTCTGATGATAGATATGGCACACCCAGCCGGATTGATTGCTGCCGGATTGCTCGACAATCCTGTTAAGTATGCACATATTGTGACATCTACAACACACAAGACTCTGCGTGGTCCACGTGGCGGTATCATCCTCATGGGTAAGGATTTCGAGAATCCTTGGGGTCTTAAGACACCGAAGGGAGTTACAAAGATGATGAGCCAGTTGCTCAACTCGGCAGTGTTCCCTGGTCAGCAGGGCGGACCACTTGAGCATGTTATCGCTGCCAAGGCAGTTGCATTTGGCGAAGCACTAAAGCCTGAGTTCAAGACATGGGCCAAGCAAGTACAAACCAATGCGCGTGTATTGGCCGAAGAGCTTATAAAGCGTGGTTTCACCATAGTTAGCGGTGGTACCGACAACCATTCTATGCTTGTAGACTTGCGCTCTAAATATCCCGACCTCACAGGTAAGGTAGCCGAGAACGCCCTTGTTGCAGCCGACATCACTGTTAACAAGAATATGGTGCCTTACGATTCGCGCAGCGCATTCCAGACATCTGGTATACGTCTTGGTACACCTGCCATAACAACACGTGGTGCAAAGGAAGATCTTATGGTACTTATTGCCGAACTTATCGAAGAAGTGCTCAATGCTCCTGAGGACGAGGCTGTAATAGCACGCGTTCGCCAGAAAGTTAACGAGACGATGAAGAACTATCCTCTCTTTGCTTGGTAAACAAGGCGCCTTAGGGCGACATATATAATAGGAGGTACGGCTTGAAGTCGTACCTCCTACGTTTAACCTATATTTTATACATTATGATTCAATACGCCATTGTCTTCCTGCTCCTATTCCTTGCCATTGCATACACAATACGTCGTATAAGACAAACATTTCGCGAGTCGAAAAGTGGATGCTACGGATGCAAAGGATGCGCCATAAAGGAACAAATGATGAAGAAACACGCTAAAAAAGACCCTAAAACAAAGAAATATGAATGTTTTAAGGAAAAAGGCGCATAAATATTTGGTAGTTTGAATAAATAATACTACCTTTGCACTCGCAATTAAGAAACAACACTACTTGCAACAAACAACAAGACAGAATGTTTCAATAATAAATGCAATTTGGTACCTTGGCCGATCGGTTAGGTAACGGTCTGCAAAACCGTGTAGAGCAGTTCGACTCTGCTAGGTACCTCTTTAAGCTAAGCGGAAATTCCTTACGGAATTTCCGCTTTAATTGTATAATGCCCCCTACCCTAACTCAGCAATATATATATAAAAGACAAACAACTAAAGGGATGAACAAGATAACTATTATCGGCATATTATTATTCGCACTCTTTGCCATTAATGCCAATGCTCAAACCAGTCGCCGAACCATAGAGCGATGGTCTACCGAAGCGGTTAAACAGATAACACTTATCGGTCGCAAGCCAACTGTTGATGTTCTTGACTCGCTTGCCAACAATGCCGAAGTTAGTGTGGAAATGCTTAGCCGAATGGGCGATCCTGACGACAAACGCCAGTCGGCTGCATGTCTTAAGCTTATAGACCATATTGTAGACTATAGCCAAACCACTACCGGACGACGCTATACCGACATAGTGAGAAGTGGATTAAAGAAGGCTCTCGACCGCAGCTACGAACCCAACGTACAGCTACACATTATGAACCAACTTGCACGTTGTGTCAAAAAAGGCGACGCTGCGCATATAGCTATGTACCTTGAGGTGCCAGAACTTGCACCTACCGCATACAATATTCTTCTTAATATGAACGACATCGATGA
Organism: Prevotella merdae; assembly: GCF_900290275.1. Taxonomy (GTDB): domain Bacteria; phylum Bacteroidota; class Bacteroidia; order Bacteroidales; family Bacteroidaceae; genus Prevotella; species Prevotella merdae. Next base: position 197,753 of record NZ_LT985325.1, on the reverse strand, counting down.
CATAATAGCCGATGCTGCTGCCGCCCAACCTGGCATAAAGAACAAGGTAAAGGAGATACTCGACATACATGCCGGAAAGAAGAAGACGCCTGTTGCAATTGTAACAAAACCCAAACCCGAAGCTCTGCCATTCTGGACAGAAAGTCTAGACAAGGTCATAGCCGATGTGGCAAGCAAGACAACAGACGATGCAAACAAAATACTGATAGACAATAAGCCTGAGGATGCCATGCCTTTGCTGATAAAGCTTGCAGCTAAAAAACAAGGAGACGAGCGCAATGCCATTATAGCACGTTTCCTTATTACAGCCGAACGCACTGCAACAAGCGGTGACTTAATGTATCTTTTACTGCGTGATGCTGATGAACTGACAACCGACGATTACATTCGCCAGCGTATAATTGTTGCTCTTGGCTACACACATTGTCCACAGGCAATAAGCTATCTACGTAAATACTATGGCAACAAAGCATATGCCGACGCGCTTGCTGTAGCTACCACAGAGCTGATAGCCTATCAACCCGAAGCCAATGCCGGACGTATGGTAAGCGCTATGCTATATGCAGCCAAGCAGTCTTACATACATCACTACGACGAAAAGGACGTAGACACACGCATCGATCAGGTGCTTGCGGCAATAGACAACTGGCATGCCGAAGGCGGATACAATATGGCTCATACCGAAGTGACACGTATGGAGAAACGAGGCTTCTGGGTTATACACGACCAACTGGCCGACTTTAACCTTGCTTTTGACTGGCTATCAGAAGGCACTCTAACGCTTAGCCTACGCTCTATGCCTGTGCTTATGTTTAACAAAGAAAAGGGACTTAAGCTTGTAGGCGATAGCAAATGGCACAAGTACGATACTATTGGCGACTGGTCTACCGCCAATATAAGCGTGAATGGCGATAACATCACAGTGAGTGTAAACGGACAGAAACTTATAGATGGAACCAAGCTTGTGGCTACCGAAAGCGGTGACCCAATCAACAAACAAGGCTACATAAAGTTTCTTGCCGACGAGCAAGGAGCCACAGTGCGCGAATACTGCTTCCTACGCAAGTAATGGCGCACTGTAGACACCCCTATTAATACATTTCGAGCAAACCCTCACACGCATCCTCTATAAGGTCAAGCGCATAGTCGAAGTCGGATAGGTCGCCATAATAAGGATCAGGCACCACATCGGTACCTTTATGAATTGACAGATAATCGGTAAGCATACACACCTTCTTACGTGCCTCGTCGTTAGGAGCCTTAGATGTTACGATGCGGTAATTGTCACGATCCATAACAAGCAACATATCAAAGTCGTCAAAATCCTCTACACGTATCTGACGCGCTCTACTGTTAAGACGATAGCCACGTAGCGATGCACGCTCACGCATTCTACTGTCTGGCAGCTGACCAACATGCCAATCGCCTATACCAGCCGAATCAATAAAGTAATCAGCATCAAGTCCTGCGGCATGCACTTTTGCCTTCATCACGCCCTCAGCAGCCGGCGAACGGCATATATTGCCAAGACATATAAAAAGGAGTGAGTGTTTCTTTTTCTTTTCCATATTTATTTTCGTTTAAGTTTTAGCTGTACAAATATAGCCAAAAATCCCCTATTTCGGCATTTCTTTACGGCTTTTTCTTCGTACAACCGACTTTTGTTCGTAACTTTACACTTACAATCCAACCCATACCAATTATGCCACACCAGATATACAACGACTACGGAGCATGGATGAGACGCCAATTTCCGTTTCGCGTACAGAAAATCTCCATAGATGCAGGCTTTTCTTGCCCCAACCGCGACGGCCATATATCGCACGGAGGATGCACCTTCTGCGACAACCGCACGTTTAATCCATCCTATTGTCAGCCTTCCAAGTCGATAACCGAGCAAATAACTGAAGGCAAGGAGTTTTTCAGACACAAGTATCCAGACATGAAATACCTGGCCTACTTCCAAGCTTTCTCCAATACTTATGCAACACTCGACACACTGCAACGCCGATACGAGGAGGCTCTATCGGCAGAGGATGTTGTGGGAATAGTGATTGGCACACGACCAGACTGCGTGTCAGACGAGATACTGAACTATCTTGAAAGCCTCAACCAGCAGACATTCATGATAGTGGAATACGGCATCGAATCGGTTAGCGACGATACCCTACGCCGTGTAAACCGCGGACACAACTTCGAATGTTCGCGCCGCGCCATAATAGAAACACATAACCGAGGCATCCTGACCGGTGCACACATTATATTAGGACTGCCTGACGAGTCGGCAGAAGACAATGTGCGCCAAGCCGACATCATATCTGCCTTGCCCATAGACATCCTAAAGCTGCACCAACTGCAGATAATACGCGGCACCCAGCTTGCTGCCGAATACGAGCGCCAACCCTTTAATCTATACACAGCCGACGAGTATATAGACCTGTGCCGACGCTATATCGAGCGCCTGAGACCCGATATGGTGCTCGAACGATTTGTAAGTCAATCGCCCAAAGAACTGCTTGTGGCGCCCAAGTGGGGACTAAAGAACTATGAGTTTGCCAACCGCTTCGTCAATTATATGAAGCGTATGGACTCGTGGCAAGGCAAATATGCCGAACCACAAGACAATGACAAATCTTAAAAAAGCAATATTTGTACGTCCACCTGTATAATATGTCAGAATAAATTATTACTTTTGTTGTCCGAAAAATAAAAAGACACATAATAAAACGAAAAGAAATGAGATCAAGAACAGCAAACTGGTTTGAAACCACAGTACGCTACGAGCGCCAGACCGAAGATGCAGGACAGAAGAAGGTTAACGAGCTATATGTTGTAGACGCTTTGAGCTTTGGCGAGGCAGAAGAGGCTATTACCAAGGAAATGGAGCCGTTCGTAAGCGGCGAGTTTGAGGTGAAGAACATCACACCAGCATCGTATGGCGAGATTTTCTTCAGCGACAACGACAACGACGACCATTGGTACAAGGCTAAGCTCTCCTTTATCACTCTCGACGAGAAGACAGCCAAGGAGAAGCGCTCGGCCGTGAACTTCCTGGTACAGGCCGCAACATTCAATGCTGCCGTTAAGAATATAGACGAGGCTATGGGCAAGACAGCCATCGACTACATCATCGTAAACATTGCCGAGACAAAGATTATGGATGTATTCGAGCACAACGCTCCTGTAAAGAAGGAGGAAAAGAACGATAAGCCCGAATTTGAGGGATAAACCTATCCTTTAAAACAATTAACTGATAACGCATTCAACATTCTTAATATGGAAACAACAGACATTGCACGTAGACTTCACGACGTGAAGGACGGCTTGCCACAAGGTGTGCAACTTGTGGCTGTCAGCAAGTTTCATCCTGCCGACTATATTATGGCTGCCTATAACGCCGGACAGCACATCTTTGGCGAAAGCCGCGAACAGGAATTGGCTAAGAAAGTTGAAGCGCTGCCAAAAGATATAGAGTGGCACTTCATTGGACACCTGCAAACAAACAAGGTGAAGTACATTGCACCATACATTTCGATGATTGACGCAGTGGACTCCATGAAGTTGCTTCGCGAAATTAACAAGCAAGCTGCCAACCACAACCGAACCATAAAAGTACTGCTCGAGCTGCACATTGCCGAGGAGGAAACCAAATATGGACTGTCTCTCGACGCTTGCAGACAGCTGTTGGAAGAGGGAGAATGGCGAAACCTTACCAATGTTAAGATTTGCGGATTGATGATGATGGCGTCGCATATAGACGACGAACAACTTATTCGCAGCGAATTTGAACTGGCTGCCAACTTCTTCGACGAGGTTAAAGCTCGCTACTTTGCCAACGACCCAAGCTTCTGCGAACGCTCTTGGGGCATGAGCCACGACTATAAGATTGCGGTGCAATGCCAGTCGACAATGGTTAGAGTAGGAACCTATATATTTGGCGAAAGAGTATATTAAAGGCACAACATCCAAATGATACTGATACGTTGGTTAATTGAAGTTACATTGCATATCAGTATCAATTGCAGTATCAGTTAAATGAAACTACAGTACCAGTCAATATAAACTGCAGTACCATATAACTGGTACTCCAGTACCATATAATATAAACTGCAGTACCAGTTATATAGTACTAAAAACGGTACTGGGATTGTTTACAAAGAAATATAAATAACATTCATCCGGCATTCATGGTTATTGAAGTATAGATTTATACTTTAATCACAATGAATGCCGGATGCTTTTTTTACTTATTATCAGCCTCAGCTTGCACTATCTATTATAGTAGTACTGCCCCTTGTTCTTGGTTCTTACACCATACTCTATGGCATGTGTGGGGCAATGATGGTAGCAAGCGAAACAAGATAGACACTTGCCATTGTGCAACCATGTAGGCTCGCTACCCTTATCGAAGTGGATATCGGCAACCGGACATACCGAGGCACACTTGCCACAATGCAAGCAACGGTCAGCAATAACATGGAAGGGACGATCGGTAACAATATGGTTGACAAACACCGAACCAATAAGCCTGCTGTTGATGCGCGGCCAACGTCCTATCGTAATGTCGCACACTCCACAACGACGCTCCATGACATCGCTAATAAAACGAGACAGCTTCGTGTCGGCTTCCATCTTCTTGCACTGTTCCTTGGCTGGTGTGTCTACATCCATAAACGGCAACCCGACATACGACTCAGGCATAATCAACGATATGGCACTATCTACCTTTATACCAATAGACAGCAAACGGTTCTCCATTATGCTGACAGCCTCGCCTACGGTGTCGCCTGCCGTGCACACTATGTAGGCATAATGGTTGCCGGCATTATTGATATTAAGCTTGTCGATAAAATCGAGCACCAAGCGAGGTGGACGCCATCCGTGCACCGGAAAGAAGAAACCTATGCGCTCGTCATCGGCAAGAGTATAGCTAAGACATTGGTTGGAACAGTAGGCCTTGTCGTTAGAAAGCATAGCCTCGGCAATGTTTACAAGGCAGTCGCCTGTAGCTGCCGCCATCTTTTGGGCAGCCCAAAGTGTATTTCCTGTTCCCGAGAAATAGAATATCATATATATGTGATAAAAGAAAACGGGCAGAAACGCTGTGTCTCCGCCCGTTACGATTAACAATTAATTATTATTTAATGTCCCTTATGAAGATTTCGCCTTACTTGGCCTCCTCCATCACACCCTCTATATAGAGACGTGTAAGCTCGGTTTCGCCATTGGTACGAACGGTAATGGTCTTCTTGAAATGACCAGGAAAAGCACCCTTACCATTGTATGTCACCTTAATCTCGCCCTTCTCGCCAGGCATTATAGGTGTCTTGGTGTAGGCAGGCACTGTGCAACCGCAACTTGCAACAGCCTGATTGATAACCAAAGGAGCTGTGCCTTTGTTGGTGAATGTAAATGCACACTTCTGTACAGGAGTCTTCTCAGAGAATGTACCGAAATTATAAGTGAGCTTGTCAAACTTAATTGACGCCTGCTTTGTCTGTGCTGTAACGAATGTCAGGCTCGCAAAGAGCATAACAAACATCATCAAATACTTCTTCATATTTTTTCTGTTTAAAGTTCTCTATATTAACCTGTTGATATCGCATCAATGCGAAAATCGCTACAAAATTAATAAAACTATTAGTTCGACTACATTATAAGCCCGTTTTTTTAGATTTATTATACAATAAAAGGCTTTTATTCATTCTTTTAACCTTGTTGGATTGAGGAAACGCTTGCCTTTTATCTTATCTATTTTCCAAGAGACTTGAACATCTTGCTAATACATTTTCTTTTCTGCTCTATGTTTGGATGAACATATAGATTGAGTGTCGTGGTTATGTTGGCATGGCCGAGCAATACACTTACTGTCTTGTAGTCGCAGTTGCTTTCAATGCAGCGCGTAGCAAAACTGTGGCGCAGTCCGTGGTATTTCAGCCGAGGTATGTCGAGACGCTTCATCAACCGATGATAGTAGTTGCGGTAAGTGCGTGGCTCTGTAGGCTTTTCCTCATTAGTCAGTACATAGAAGTCTGCATTGACTACCTTTTTTAGTGGCTTCACCATAGCTAAAAGTTCCTTGTTCATAGGTATCTCACGGCATGAGTTTTTGGTCTTTGGCGTGTTTGTAATCAATTCTGTATGCTTGCGCTCATCATCCACAATGTAGATACGCTCAATGGTACGGTTCACAGTGATAGTACCATTGTCGGTGTTGATGTCCGACCACTTCAAGCCGCAAATCTCGCCGATGCGCAATCCGGTGGTTAAACTGATGTAGATGCCGAGGTTGCGGAATGTGAAGTTCTGTTTGATGAAATCGAGTATCTTCTTATGGTGTGCCACCGTCAGTACCTCAATTTCCTTGTTGGTCTCTGTCGTAGGGTACTTGATGTCCCACTCGCAATAGTTCATCCATTCGTTCTTTACTCCGAACTTCATCACCATTTTCAAGACTATAAGGATATCCTTCACCGTCTTAATGCTTAGACCGCCATTCAGTTTCTGCAAAACGAACTCCTGCACAAGTTTCTCACCCAGAGCCTCACAATCGCCAAATGATGGCAGAATGTGGTTCTCCAAAATTAACACATAAGCAGCGTATGTAGACTGCTTAACATAGCGTTGCTTGTCACTTTTCCAAGCCAACGCAATTTCTCTAATTGTTTTTGTTGTCATTGTAATCCTTAATTTTAAAGGTCTATATAATAATTAGAGAAAAGAAAACCATTAAGTCCCAAATCTCAGATTTAAGGAGTTTCAGGGGGAGTGGGAGAAATGCAAGTTGGGAGATTACGGAAAAGTAGTAACAGGCAACACTCCTCCAACTAAAGATATTGAGAATTACGAAAATGGAACATATCTTTGGGCTTCTCCTGCTGATTTAGGGACAATAAAGTCAATTACAGAGACAAAGACCATGTTGTCTGCCCAAGGTTTTTCAAAAACAAGGACATTGCCAAAAGGTAGCGTTCTTGTAACATGTATAGGTTCTACTATTGGTAAAGCAGGAATGGCTACAAAAGAAATGTCAACAAATCAGCAAATAAATTCTATTGTGGTCAATGACAATAACGACAATGAGTTTGTTTACTACGCTATACAGAGTGCTTTTCCTCGTTATTTGTCATCTATTGCTGTGCAAGCCGTTCCCATAATATCTAAGTCTGCCTTTGAAATGTTGCCTAACAAGAGGCCTTGTTTACAAGAGCAAAAGAAAATAGGTAAGTTTCTGTCTTTGCTTGATGAGCGCATAGCGACCCAAAACAAAATCATTGAGGACTTGAAGAAGCTAAAATCCGCGATTATTGAAAAGGTCTTTTGTTCTCCAAACCAAAAAAATCCTATGTGTCGTATTGAGGGATTTGAGCAAGCACTGTCTACTTACAAGATGAGTGACTTTAGTTCTCGCATAGCTACAAAAAACAAGGATTCCAAGTGTTCATTAGTGCTAACTATCGCTGCACAATATGGTCTAGTTAATCAAGAATCATTCTTTAACAAATCCGTTGCAAGCGAAAATCTTACAGGATATTATTTGCTTCATAAAGGAGAATTTGCTTATAACAGAAGTTACTCTGCTGGATATGATTGGGGAGCCGTCAAACGATTAGACAATTATGACGAAGGTGTTCTATCAACTCTCTATATATGCTTCAAAATAAATGAAACCATAGTTGATTCTGATTATCTTACCTATTACTTCGAATCAACTAAATGGCATAGAGGCTTGTCTGATATTGCTGGTGAAGGGGCGAGAAATCATGGCCTGTTAAATGTTTCTATAACAGATTACTTCAACACTAAGCATCGTTTTCCTGTAATCGAAGAACAAAAGGCTATAGCCAAAATGCTAAATACCATTACAGAGAAAGAAAGGAAAGCTACCCTATTGGGAGAATGCTATCAAAAACAGAAGCAATACTTGCTCCGCCAGATGTTTATATGAACATTTGGCGAAGCAGATACTGCTTTTGTTTTTCGTATTGTTTCAAAATCATTCTGCCAATTATAAGTTGCTCTTCATAAGATCTTAGCAATTTAACTATAGCTTTTTGTTTTTCTAAATCAGGGAGATAGACATAACAAGAAGAAAGGTTGTTTGCTGTTATTGAAAACACTTTTGTCCCCTGTGCCAATCGCTTGATTTGATTATGGAAATAACGTGAATTAAATGCAAAGCCTTTGAAGCCTACAACTGTCCTGTTCTTTATATCACGACCATGAATAGTATGTAATCCACAGATTGTATCACCTTCAATAGTATCAACAAATTCTACGGATTTAGCTATTTCGCCAGTATCTTCTGAAGCATCAGCAAAAGCAACATCTCCAACTTGGCATAATACATATTGCTTAGGTACTGCTTCATTTTTAATCATCGGTAAAGAGGCAGAGTTAATTCCACGTGTCTGAAAACTATGTATTAAACCATAATGTAGATTCCTAATTGCACCTTCTTTATAACCCAGTTGCTCCCATGATAGCGAATTGGTAGGGAAGAATTGCATAAATGAACGTAAATATGTCTTTTCCCACAAAGGATTATCTAATAAATTGTCCTCCAGTCCCTTGATTAAGGACTGCAATTTGTCAATGATTTTGTTTTGGGTCGCAATGCGCTCGTCAAGAAGAGAAATAAACTTATTCAGTTTTTCTTGTTCTTTGGTATTTGGATATGCAATTCTGAATTTCTCCAAGATGTCATAACTAAGATTTTGTTGCTTTGTACCTTGTGCGTATCTAATGCCAATCACATTACCATGTTTCTTGTACCACGAATATAGAAACTCATTTTCAATCACTCCTTTTGGGATGAAAGACATACATGCTTGGCTAATTGTTGAAGGTTCTTGTGTTATTGAGCCTGTCCCTCTTACACCATCAGCTTCCAAACCATAAATTGCGATAACAAAAGTACCCACAGGTAGCAGCTTTAGACTTTTGGCTGCTTCCTCCGATATTTGTTCTTTGGAAGAGTATATATAATGTTCTTTCAACTCACCACTTGAAATCCAATTAACAGTCCCTTTGAAATGCTCTTTGTTAAGTCGGCTTGGGGTGTTGCCAGAATACAAATCAAACATTTCTCCAATGGTACTCTCTTTCCACTCCCCCTGAAACTCCTTAAATCTGAGATTTGGGACATTGAGTTTCTTATGTTCGTTATTTATTGTCATTGTCATTTTTAATCCTTAATTTTAATTCACCAATATGGCTCTGTTACATACCAGTTTACATGGTAGTTACATGCCTGTTACATTGTTTTATTTGTCTACCAACTTGGTAGACAGATTCTGCTAGTCTGGCATTGGGGTTGTTACATTATCCACCTTTTGTAATTTTGTACCAGTTTGGTACAAAAAATCAATTTGTGAAGAATAGAACAAATACCATTTGCGTATTATATAGAGATTTGAGCATTTCATTACCCTTTTTTGAAATCCTTAGTCTCCTTTATATCAGAAAGTGTTGCTTCAATATCTTCAATTGTAGGCAACTGGCTCTGTATGTTTTCAGGCATGAGCTTAGATAACTGATATTCGGAGATGCCTATTGGCTGATTGGTTGATTCGAGAGCATATTGAGCCATCACATTGTTCTTGGTTTTGCAGATAAGCAAACCTATCGTAGGGTTGTCAGTAGGCTTCTTTTTTATATGATTGACTGCACTCACATATACGCCCAACTGTCCCAGATGTTCTGCTTTGAATTTCGTAATCTTCAGCTCAACGACCACATAGCAGCGCAGTTCCAAATGATAGAAAAGCAAGTCGGGATATAACGTATCTTCTCCAATTTGTAGTGGAACTTGACTCCCGACAAAAGCAAAGCCCGTACCCAATTCAAGCAAGAAGCGTGTGACATTTTGGGTAAGTCCCTGTTCCAATTCTCGCTCTCTGTATTCACCATCAAGTGTGAGGAAATCGAAATTATAAGGGTCTTTCAATGTTTGAGCAGCCAATTCGCTTTGTGGATTAGCCAACAATCTATTGAAATTGTTTACTGCCTTTCCCTGTCGCTCATACAGATTGGTATCAAGATAATTGAGCAGAACAGCACGGCTCCAACCATTTTCTACTGTCTTTTTCAAGTAGAACACGGCACGATCAACATCCTTGCATTGCGATATGATATACAAGTGGTGCCCCCAAGGAACGGAGAAGAAAGCCTCCTCGCTAATTTGGGCAACAAGTTGTTGCCCATGTCCTTCTTGTAATTGTGCAACAACTTGTTGCACAATTATATTTCCTTGATTATAAAAGAGATACCATTGTCTAATGTATTGTAGATTCCTGTATGAAAGCCCTTTCATATCTGGAAACTCCGCCATAAGCTCACGGCTCAATTCTTTGAACCAGCCATCGCCCCAAGATGCAGATTTCTGCTTTTCGCAAATACCTGCACCCATACGCCAATAAAGGCGAAGCAATTCTGTGTTCACTTTGATTGCCGCCTTAACCTGTGCGCTGCGTATATCTTTTTTCAACTGCGAGACCCAGCTTTTAAACTCGCTATTACTTGCCAATGTCATATTATGTATTAAGTTTTAGTTATTAGTGATTAAGTTTGCTTGCCGTGATTTTTCTTTCACGGTCTTAATAGAAGAAGTTAATAATTTTATCAACTCTTCGGCATCGTTATATATGCTATCATATTCGTTGTGTCTTAAAAAATCGCTTTCATGCAAGAGTTCTAACCAATACATAGTTTCTCCTGTCTCTTTTTGCGCAATTGACAGTTTTGAAATAAAGTCGGCTTCACTTTGACCATAGAAAGCCTCTGCAATGTTAGCTCCGATACTTGTACCGCTACGCATCAGTTGCTTGGAGAGAATGTATTCCTTCTTCTCATCACACAGATATTTATATAAGCGTATAACCCTTAAAGCAAAAGCCTTACTTTTGTTTTTCAAAATACTATCTCTCATAACTTAATCACTAATCACTAACACTTAACACTTAAATAATTCCTAACTCTTTCAAATACCATTCAATCTCCTTGTCAAGGTCAGCACGTTTGCCTTCCAGGTCCTTGATTTCCTTCATGACAGCATGGATGTCGATAGGTTCTTCTTCCTCGAACGTATCCACATAGCGAGGAATGTTGAGGTTGTAGTCGTTCTCAGCTACTTCTTGCAGTGTGGCAAGATGACTGTATTTTTCTATCTCCTTGCGCTCACGATAGGTGTCAACAATCTTCTTGATATGCTGCGGACGGAGTTTGTTCTGGGTCTTGACCTTTTCAAACTCCTTGCTGGCATCAATGAACAGAATGTTGTCATCCTCCTTACGGCATTTCTTGAACACCAAGATACATGTCGGGATGCTTGTGCCATAGAAGATATTGGCAGGCAGACCGATGATGGCATCCACATAGTTCTTCTTCTCAATGAGGAAACGGCGGATTACGCCCTCGGCATTGCCACGGAACAACACGCCATGAGGAGCGACACAAGCCATTGTGCCACCCTCATTGAGGTGGTAAATCATGTGGAGAATAAAGGCATAGTCGGCTGTCTTGCGTGGTGCCAAGCGTCCTGCCTTACTGAAACGATCATCGTTGTTGAACTTATCGGCTGCACTCCATTCGGCAGAGAAAGGAGGATTTGCTACCACAGCGTCAAACTGAGTATCGCCAAAAGCATCAGCCTCCAAGGTATCACCATTCTCTATGCGGAAGTTGCTGAACTTTATGCCATGAAGAAGCATATTCATGCGAGCCAAGTTGTAGGTCGTAGGGTTCTTCTCCTGTCCGAAAATCTCGTTTGCATGACCTATGCTTGCTGCACGTAGCAACAGCGAACCACTACCGCAAGTTGGGTCATAGACATTGCGCAGACGAGCATGACCGATGGTTACGATCTCTGCCAAGATACGGCTCACTTCCTGAGGAGTGTAGAACTCACCAGCTTTCTTGCCAGCACCTGCGGCAAATTGGCTAATCATATACTCGTAGGCGTCACCGAGAATATCAATCTCTTGCGATGCCTCCACACCAAAGTCAATATCATCAAGTGCAAGAAGTACGTTGCTTACCAAAGTATTCTTGTCATCGGCAGTCTTGCCCAACTTGGGTGAAGCAAGGTCAATGTCAGAGAATAGACCTCCAAAGTCTTCTTCGCTGTCCTGTCCGAGGGTACTGTCCTCAATACGCTTCAAAGAGCGTTCGAGCATAGGCAGAATGTTCTCCTTTCTCTTAATGCTCTCAATGACAGACGAGAACAGGAAGTTTGGTTCAATGAAGTAGCCGATATTTTCCAAACATTCGGTCTTGACAACCTCCTGAAGTTCTTCTATATCTTCGTCTTTCTCCATTGCCCACAGTTCTTTAAACGTAACTTCATCATCCACCAATGCATCATTGGCGTGTTGCTCCATCTTCTCCGACAAATACTTGTAGAAGATAAAGCCAAGGGTGAAGTACATGAAGTCACTTGCCGACATATTGCCACGCAGTTTGTTAGCGACTTCCCAAAGTTGGTCACGGAGTTTCTGTTGTAATTCTTCGCTCATATCGTTATTTCCTTTTTTCTATTATTAAAATATCTCCCAATGCTACTTTGTAAGACTGGGATTTTGTTATGTTGTCAAATGGATATTCAGACTTGCTGTATTTATGTGCAACATCAATGATGCAGTTCCACGATGAAAAATTAGGTGCTTCTTCACTTGGGTCTAAGCACAGAATTTTTGTTATTGCATCTTCTTCATTGTTCGTTTCATAACCAACTGCAAGCATTGCATGCCCACCATCAGGAAAATCGGTTGATATAATAACAGGCATTTCTTCATCAAGAGTATCGGCTATTATATCTATAATGTCATTGGTATCTTGTCGACACTTTCGTGTTGCAATAATTCCAAAGTCTTGTTCGTTGATTTCTTTTGCAAGTGTTGAAAAGTAATATCCGTTCCTTACCAAGCCTTGTTCTTCAAGGAAATGACTTAAAAATTTACCTTTCTGAGTCCGTCTATCTGGCTTGTTGTAAATATTCAAGTCATCCTCTGTTACTACGCCAAGGCACAGCAATGCCATCGCCAAAGAATAGACAGAGCAAGCTCCATCCATATCTCCTTGGCGTTTATGCAACTTTACATACTTTCCATTGGCATCCTTTGCAAGGACACCTTTAGAACAAAGCCTTATCGTATTTATTACTTTTATCGAACTCATATATTATTCCCAACTAAATGTTCTTATAATCAAACGCAATTTATCGAGTATTCTTGTTAATGCCTTGCGTCTCTTTATCAGTCCGAGGTGCTTGCCCTTGAGAGCCTCTTGTATGATTTCAGGCTGTTCCTTTTGCAAGTAGTCATATTCCGAGAGGTAATGATTGAGCACGGAAACATCCAAATCCTCATCTTTCGCAAGCGTATTGACTGCATTGTTACGTTCGGTGACGATGTAGTTGTTCAACCGTTCTTCAAGGTCGCTTGTACCATCAGCCTTTTGTTTGCGAGCCATGAAATTGTCACGATCATCATCCACATTCTTCTGGATAAATCCGTCAATGAGTTTTGCCTTACTACGAAGTTCGACATCCTTAATCATTGTGTCGATGATGTGCTTGCGCCTCTCTGAATAATCCTCACTGTATGGATTAAGGTCTGCAATCAACTCCAATATATAGGCAACATTGATGATGTCGCTATGCAGAAGTTCCAAGCAGAAATCTATATCTCCCATGCCTGTAGCAGCTTCTTGTTGAGGGTCTGGTTCACCAACCATGCTGGGATTGTCCTCTGATACTTGGTATGTTGTTGGCTGCTCTTTGTTTTGCACAGCAAACGAATCGTATATATCAAGATACTTGCTGCGGAAGTCCATAAACTCCTGTTCGGTCATTCCGAGGTCTGGATCATCCTCTTCAAATTCATCATAGACCTGTATCTCTGCATGCTTCTTGATGATGTCACGGAAAGCGAGGATAAACTGCTTCTTGTCGTTCTCACTCTGCAAATAGTCCACATAGTGCGGTTCTGGATAATGCTCTAAGAAGTTCTTTGTCAGCTCTTGATAGTGGGTTTTGACATCATCAAATGGTGGGCGCACAATATCTTCAAGATTATTGCTGTTGCTGAAAAGTTTGATAGACTCGTCCACCTTGCTTTTCAAGTCGCGGAAGCAAACGACCTTACCGAAACGCTTCTTCTCATTCAACACACGGTTGGTACGGCTGAACGCTTGCAATAATCCGTGATACTCCATGTTTTTATCAACATAGAGAGTGTTGAGTTTCTTGCTGTCAAAGCCAGTAAGGAACATACCGACAACCAAGCAAAGGTCAAGAGGCTTCATGTCTGCCTTCTTTTTCTTCATGCGGAGGTTGATGTCATCGTAATATGCACGGAAGTTTTCTGTGGTAAAACTCGTTCCATACATATTATTATAATCATCCATGATGGCTTGCAGCTCGTCTGCCTCGCCTGTACTTTCGCTTGCAAAACCGCCAGTGTTCATACCAGTCTGCTCATCGTCTTGACTACTGTTGGCAGCGTATGTGAAAACGGCTCCAATCCTTATCTTCGGATTGAGGCTCTTAAATATCTTGTAGTAACGGATTAGCATCGACACTGACTGCACGGCAAACAATGCGTCAAACTCTCCATCGAATGTTGACTTATTGAAATTATTAAGGATGAATTTGGCAATCTCTGTCATGCGGTCTTGGTCGGCATTATCCACATCCTCATTACCGTGGTAATACTCCACAAGGAAACCAAGCACGTTTTCATCGGCAATGGCATCCTTTATCAAGTATTTGTGAAGACAGTTGCCAAAGATTTCCTTTGTGGTATGTCCGTCCACCGCATTCTCAACAAAGATAGGTGTGCCAGTAAAGCCGAATATCTGCGTGTTGTCGAAGAACTTTACGATGTTCTTGTGGCATTCTCCGAAATGGCTTCGATGACACTCATCGAATATCATCACGATGCGAGAATGACGTATTTCTTCTATACGACTGCTATACCACTGCTTGCTGACAGCTGCATTAAGTTTCTGAATGGTGGTAATAATAATCTTTGAATTACTGTGCAGACGCTTCACCAATTCGTCTGTGTTGTCTGTACTGTCAACGGCACCAGGCTCAAAAGCCTCGTATTCGGCTTGCGTCTGCGTGTCGAGGTCGTGGCGGTCAACCACAAACATCACCTTGTCAACATCGTCCAACTCTGATACGAGTTGGGCTGCCTTGAATGATGCCAAGGTCTTACCTGCACCTGTTGTATGCCAGATATAGCCGTTATCATTAGAGTTTTCCACACGGTCGAGAATCTTCTCCACTGCATAGAACTGATAAGGGCGAAGCACCATCAGACATTTGTCGCCCTCATGCAATACTATGTACTTGCCTATAATCTTGCCCAACGTGCACTTGTCGAAGAACACTGTGGCAAATTTCTCCAAGTCGTTGAAAGGCACATTGGCTGCATCCGTCCAGTTGAAAGTGAACTTATATCCGCTATTCGGATTATTTGCAAAATAGCGAGTGTTTACACCATTGGATATGACGAACAGTTGGATGTAATCAAACAGTCCATGGAAAGAAGTCTTGTGATAGCGTTGTATCTGATTATATGCCTGTTTCAACTCTACGCCTCTACGCTTCAGTTCTATTTGAACCAAAGGCAGACCATTGATAAGTATCGTCACATCGTAACGGCATTTCTTTCTGCCCTCAACCGTAATCTGATTGGAAACCTGAAACTCGTTCTGACACCAGTGAGTGCGGTTCAAGAACTCCACCCATAGGCGTTCACCGCTTTCCAGTTCAAGCGGAAATAGGTCACGCAGTTTCTTTGCCTTTTCAAAGCGAGTGCCACCTTCAAGATAGATAAGTATTTTTTCGAACTCAGACTCTGTAAATTCTGTACGACCCAATTCTTCCAACTTCTTCTTGTTGTGTTTCTCCAACTGTTTCTTGAAATTTGCAGACAGGTTCTTCTCCTCTTCAATATGAACATACTCGTAGTTCATCTTTTGAAGAGTATCTATAAGTCCGTTTTCGAGGGCAGCTTCACTTTGTACTGGCATATCTTATCTTTTTTATCGTTACACTTAGGTTTGTACGGCTTTAGCCTATTTGCCTACAAAGATAATATATTTTCGTGAGATTACGGGTGATAAATTTGGTAGTTCAGAATAAACGATATAACTTTGTGCTAAAATAGCGAAAATACAAAATACAATATAAATAATGTATAGAACAAACACTTGTGGAGAGCTTCGCCTCTCTGATAACGGCAAGACAGTGACACTTGCCGGATGGGTACAGCGTGTTAGAAAGATGGGCGGCATGGCTTTTGTCGACCTGCGTGATCGATATGGTATCACACAGCTTGTGTTCAACGACTCTGACGACAGCGAGCTTTGTGCACGTGCAAGCAAGCTTGGACGCGAATACTGCATACAGGTAACTGGTGTGGTAAACGAGCGTGAGAGCAAGAATGCCAACCTTCCTACTGGCGACATCGAGATTTTAGCCACTGAGTTGAACATCCTATCTGAGAGTGCAACACCTCCATTCACTATTGAGGACAACACAGACGGAGGCGACGATATCCGTATGAAGTATCGCTACCTTGACTTGCGTCGCCCTACTGTACGCAAGAACTTGGAGCTGCGTCATCGTATGACTATCCTTATACGCAACTTCCTCGATGCTCAGAACTTTATTGAGGTTGAGACTCCTATTCTTATTGGTTCTACACCTGAAGGCGCTCGCGACTTTGTTGTTCCTTCGCGTATGAACCCAGGACAGTTCTATGCTCTGCCACAGAGCCCGCAAACATTGAAGCAGCTACTTATGATTAGCGGTTTCGACCGTTACTTCCAAATTGCAAAATGTTTCCGTGACGAAGACCTTCGTGCCGACCGTCAGCCTGAATTCACACAGATTGACTGCGAGATGTCGTTTGTTGACCAAGACGATGTAATCAACCTCTTCGAGGATATGGCACGCCATCTGTTTAAGGAAGTACGTGGTGTCGAACTGCCTGCTAAGCTGCAGCAGATGACATGGCACGAGGCTATGCGCCGCTTTGGTAGCGATAAGCCTGACTTGCGCTTCGGTATGGAGTTTGTAGAACTGATGGACGACCTTAAGGGCACTGGCACTTTCTCTGTATTCAACGATGCTGCTTACATCGGTGGTATATGTGTACCTGGTTGCGCAAACTATACACGCAAGCAGCTTGATCAGTTAACCGACTTTGTTAAGCGTCCACAGGTGGGTGCTAAGGGATTGGTATACATCAAGTTCAACGAGGATGGCACAGTGAAGTCGTCGGTAGACAAGTTCTACACACCTGAGGTTCTTGCCAAGGTTAAGGAGACAACTGGTGCCAAGGACGGTGACCTTGTGCTTATCCTTTCAGGCGATAATGCAAACAAGACACGTGTACAGCTCTGCACACTGCGTCTTGAGATGGGAGACCGTTTAGGTCTGCGCGACAAGAACAAGTTTGAGTGCTTGTGGATTATCGACTTCCCTCTGTTCGAATGGAGCGACGAGGAGCAGCGCCTTATGGCTACACACCACCCGTTCACTATGCCTAACCCAGAAGATATACCATTGCTCGATGAACATCCAGAGCAGGTACGTGCCAAGGCATACGACTTTGTATGCAACGGTATCGAGGTTGGTGGCGGAAGCCTCCGTATACACGACAGCAAGCTTCAGGAGAAGATGTTCGGCATCCTTGGATTCACAGAAGAGCGCGCTATGGCTCAGTTTGGATTCCTTATCAATGCCTTCAAGTACGGAGCACCTCCTCACGCAGGTCTTGCATTCGGTCTCGACCGCTTTGTGTCTATTATGGCTGGTCTCGATTCTATACGCGACTGCATTGCATTCCCAAAGAACAACAGCGGACGCGACGTTATGCTTGACGCACCTTCTGTGCTCGACCCAAAACAACTTGACGAGCTGCAACTTAAGGTTAATATCAAAGAAGACTAAATATTGCCAAATAATAATATTTTGCACGTATACAAGTATACAATATGTCATTTTACGGTTGATATACGTCAAAAAAAATAATACTATCAAAAGAAAGCCCGAGCAATCGGGCTTTTTTTGTGCAAAATACCGCAACTTATTGAAAATAAATGACTACTTTTGCCATAGTTAGTTGTTGTGAACGCTAACAACACTTGAAAAAGTGACACACAACAGCTTAATATAATCAAAAAAAGTAGACTTCAAGATCGTTGAGATTAAGAAGAGTTTTAATGTATTTATACTAAATTATGACAGAAAAGAAAGCAACTGTAAAGAAGACTGCAACAAAGAAGGCTGCAACTACAAAGACAACTACTGCCAAGCGCACTACTACCAAGAAAGTAGAAATCGCTGTTAGTGCAGAGAACGCTGGTTTCCGTGCCGGTGACGTTTATCAGGCATTGGCAGCAGCCGAGAAGCCTATGAGCGTAGCCGAAATCGCTAAGGCTGCCAACATCAGCACAGAGGAAGTATACCTCGGCACTGGCTGGCTCTTGAAAGAAGGCAAGGTGAAGAACGAGGAATACCTCATCACTCTCGCTTAATCTCTACATCAGAAGAGACTATAACATTTATACTATAAAAAAGGAGCTGCACGCATGTCGACAACGATATGCATACAGCTCCTTTTTCGGCTTAAGACCTAAACCACATGAAATACGAAAAGGAGATATTGGAGACTTTGTACGAGGCTGGCAACGACGGACTGTCGGTGCACAAGATAGCTATACACGTACACAACCAACGCAATACGCTATTCTCGCCAATAGACTTTGACAATGTGCGCATAGACGTGCAGAGATGGCTACTTGCCAACTCAAGACACAGCACAGCTCCGGTAGAACATTGCGAGAAAAGAGGATTGTATCGCCTAAATCCTAAATCGAATGAAACGCAAAAACTTATGCTACAGTTTGGCGAAAACAACGACAAAAATGAAGATACCTATAAAGACAACCAGAAAAACAATACACAAATTTTACTATTCGACTTCTAAAATACCGCTTTAAAAGAGTAACAAACTACACCTTAAAAGCTCAATAAACATTGATTTAAAGGTATAAAAATCATACATTTAAGGCATAAAAGCACATAAAAACACTATTTTTTAATGTTTTATTGATAAAACCAACCTTATATAACTTATTTTGACTATCTTTGTAGATATTAATATTGAAAATTATTCTTAAAACATTAGAAACATAATACAATTAATATATGGCGCAAGTAAGTAATCATCTGGTAATTATGGCAGGCGGTGTAGGCAGCAGATTCTGGCCTATGAGCACAGTAGACCGCCCTAAACAGTTCATCGACATACTAGGCGTTGGTCGCACGCTTTTGCAGCTTACATACGAACGTTTTAAAGGAATATGTCCGCCCGAAAATGTATGGGTAGTAACAAACAAGAAGTATGCTGACATCGTACGCGAACAATTGCCCGATATTCCACAAGGCAATATACTGCTTGAGCCATGCCGTCGCAACACAGCTCCGTGTATTGCATACGTTAGCTGGCATATCAAGGCCAAGAATCCAAAGGCTAACATTGTGGTGACCCCAAGTGACCATATCGTTACAGATACTGACGAGTTCCGCCGCATTATATCTTCGTGCCTTAAGTTTACTGCCGAAACTGATGCTATTGTTACACTCGGCATGAATGCAACACGACCAGAAACTGGATACGGATATATTCAAGCCGACCTATCTACAGCTTCGCCACGCAATAAGGAGATATACCGCATCGACTCGTTCCGCGAAAAGCCAGACTTGCAGACAGCAAAGGAATATATCTCGCACAAGAACTACTTCTGGAATGCTGGCATATTTATCTGGAGCGTATCTACTATCGTCAACGCTTTCCGTATTTACAACCCGGCAATAAGCAAGATTTTCGAGAGCATGCTCGACATCTACGGCACTCCGGAGGAGCAGGCTATGATAGACCAGAAATATCCTGAATGCGAGAATATCTCTGTAGACTATGCCATTATGGAAAAGGCTGAGGAGATATTTGTTTGCCCGGCAGACTTTGGTTGGAGCGACCTTGGAACATGGACATCACTTATGATACAGACAAAGCACGACCTATATGGTAATACTGCCATTGGCGACAATATCCACTTCTACGATTCGCACAACTGCATTGTGCACACCACCCAGGAGAAGAAGGTTGTGGTACAAGGTCTTGACGGCTACATCGTTGCCGAAAAGGACAACGCCTTGCTTGTATGCAAGCTATCTGAGGAACAGCGCATACGACAGTTTGCTGAGGAAAACTAAAAAATATTTGATATTACAATGATAAAGGGCTATGGCTTTAAAGCCATAGCCCTTTATCATTGTAATATAGAATGGTAGTAATTATATAATGTGTATTCTTACTTCTTCTTCAATCCCTTATAAGCCAAGAAACCTACTACCAAAACAGCCAACACCAAGAGTACATATCCTATCTCGTGGCTATACTTTACAGCCTGAAGATATACATCATGTGTAGTCTTATAGTCGGTATACTTGTATATCGCCCAACCGATAATGGCAAGCACAGTGTTCCATACACCTGCTCCTAATGTAGTGTAAAGCAAGAACTTGCCTACACGCATGCCAGAAAGTCCAGCCGGTATGCTGATAAGCTGGCGAACAGCAGGCACAAGACGTCCAAAGAATGTAGAAGACGCACCATGCTCACGGAAGAAAGCCTCGGCCTTCTCTACCTTCTCACGGTCTATGAGACACATGTGTCCTAAACGACTGTCGGCAAAGCGATAAACTATAGGACGACCAAGCCACTTGGCAAGATAATAGTTGATGAGTGCACCAAAGTCGGCACCTATTGTAGCGAATACTATTACAAGCACAAAGCTCATACCGCTATCAGGATCCATAGCCTTCCATGCGGCTGGTGGCACAACTACCTCTGACGGGAATGGAACAAACGAACTCTCAATAGCCATGAAAAGCGTAACAACCCAATAGTTAAGATTGTTGAGAATCCAAAGAAAAAGTTCTGCAGAATTCATAATCTGTATGATATAATTTGTTATTGTTTTAAATAGATTGGCGACTTATGGCGTAACTATAATAGTCTTTCGGCTCCATACCTTGTGGAAACTCGTCGCCAAGAATCTTGCGAGCCTCTAACGGATTTTTATCACATGCCAACTTAAGATACTCAAGATACTCGTCCCTCTTGTTGAGATGCAGACAGCATGAGGCAAGATAGGCAAGCCCTTCGCCACCAGTATCGTCATTGGTCTCGATGTATGTCTTGAACATACGGTAGGCAATTGTAGGATAGCCACAATCAAACACCGAGATGGCTATACGAAAGAATACATCTTGCGAGAACGAGGTTGTACGCAGAGCCTCTACAAAACAATTGATGGCTTCCTTAACACGGCTGTTCTCCAAGAGTATGTGTCCCTTGACAACCAACACCTCACCCTTGTTGACATCAGACAACTGCAAAGCCTCGTCAATACTTGCAAGAGCTTCGTCTTGACGTCCAAGCTGCGAATAAGTGAATGCCAAACACTGCAACACCTCCGAAGTGCTGATCTGACGCTTGCGCAACAAGTTTAATGCTTCTTCATAATGTGGCAGCGCCTCGGAAGCCTTACCCATATTGAGCAAGCAATTACCCATAAACAACGGAGCTGCTCCTTCTTCTGGGGCAAGCTTGTAGAAACGGGAATAATACTTCAACGCCTCGGCATAATTGCCAAGCGAAAAGAGTCCGTTGGCTTTGTTGAGCAAAGCCTCCTGATCGTTGGGGTTGATAGCAATCGAATATTCGCTCGACGTTATAGAATCGTTTATACGGTTGCTCATAAACTGTGTAGAGGCAAGCGAGTTCCAATAACGGCCAGAGTAAGGGTCCTCGTCAAGAAGTTTCTCGAATATCTTTTCGCTTTGCTCGTAATCGCCATGGGCAAATGCTATGCGTGCCTTAACCTCACGATAGTCCATAAGATCGGTCTCGTCAGAACGTTCAAGCCATTCTGCCGCCTTATCCGGCTGACCATAATCAATAAACAGCATTGCTATGTCGAGAATATAGTCGGGCACATCGTCTTCATCGATACGCTCTAAGTTGGAGCGCAAGAAACGGTCGGCTCCATCAACATCCTTCTCGGCTATCATAATCTCTGCTTGCAGATAAAGGCAGTCAAGGTCGAGCTGGTCGACAATCATGTCTACATAATGACGTGCAGACTCTACATCGTTCTCGTCTATCAGAGCCATACGTCCTCTAAAAACAAGAGGCATAGCTGCACCTGGATGCAAGCGTATAGCATAGTCGAGAACGCTGATAGCCTCGCCTACTCTACCTTCCTTATAGTAGAACTCGGCAATGTCTGTCAGCTCTTCCGATTCAAAATACTCCTGTTGTTCCATCTTTATAGATTGTTCGTAACGTTGGAGTATCTTGCGAAATTCTTTGCTGTTGAAATAAGTTTCTTTGTTGTCCATTAATTAATTGTTTAATGTTTAATGTTCAATGTTTGGCGTTTCGGAAACAATCCTGTTAAACTACAAACATTAAACATTAAACATTAAATATAAACTACTTGTTCTTTTTAGCCCAAGTGTCCTTCAGACCAACAGTCTTGTTGAATATAAGATTGTCTGGTGTAGAGTCGAGATCGGCCATGAAATAACCAATGCGCTGGAACTGCAGATACTCGCCTGGCTTGCGCTCTGCTGCATACTCCTCTACATAACAGTTGTCTATGGTCTTAAGACTGTCTGGGTTGAGCAATTCGTGGAATTCACGCTCGTCTGCTCCGAGATCCTCTACAGTGAAAAGGCGGTCGTATACACGTACCTGAGCCTTCTTGCAGTGGTCGGCAGATACCCAATGAAGTGTGCCCTTAACCTTGCGGTTGGCACCTTCCATACCACTCTTGCTTATTGGATCGTACTCAGCCTGAATCTCAATAACGTTGCCATCAGCATCCTTGGTGCAACCAGTACACTTAACGATGTAAGCATTCTTCAAGCGAACCTCCTTGCCTGGAGTCATACGGAAGAACTTCTTAGATGCATTCTCCATAAAGTCTCCACGTTCAATCCAAAGGTTCTTAGAGAATGTTATTGTGTGTGTTCCGTCTGCCTCGTTCTCAGGATTGTTGATAGCCACCATCTCCTCGGTCTGTCCCTCTGGATAATTGGTTATTACGAGCTTAACTGGATCGAGTACAGCAGATACACGCAATGAGCGCTTGTTAAGATCATCACGTACAGCTGCCTCAAGCAGTGCCATGTCGTTGAGTGCATCAAACTTGGTGTAGCCAATAGAATCAATGAACTTGCGTATTGACTCTGGTGAATAACCACGACGACGCATACCTGATAGAGTTGGCATACGTGGATCGTCCCAACCAGCTACAACACCCTCGTTAACAAGAGCAAGAAGCTTGCGCTTTGACATCATTGTATATGTAAGGTTCAAGCGGTTGAACTCGATCTGACGTGGACGGAAGTCGTGAATGTTCTCTGTCTCGCCACGCATCTCCTTAAGGAAGTCGATAAACTTGTCGTAAAGTGGACGGTGAGGCACAAACTCAAGTGTACAGATTGAGTGGGTTACTCCTTCAAAGAAATCGCTCTGTCCATGGGCAAAGTCGTACATAGGATATGCGTTCCACTTTGTACCAGTACGGTGGTGAGGTGTATGGATTATACGATAGATAATCGGATCGCGGAAGTGCATGTTAGGATTTGCCATATCGAGCTTTGCACGCAACACCATGCTACCCTCGACAGCCTCAGGTGTGTTCATCTTGTTGAACAACTCAAGATTTTCCTCTATAGGACGGTCGCGGTAAGGTGAAGCAATACCAGGAGTTGTAGGTGTTCCCTTCTGCTCGGCAATCTGCTCAGCTGTCTGCTCATCGATATATGCATGTCCGTTCTTAATCATCCAAATGGCAAACTCCCACAGCTTGTCGAAATAATCGGAAGCATAGTAGATGTTGCCCCACTTGAATCCGAGCCATGAGATATCGTTAAGGATATTCTCTACATACTCGTTGTTCTCCTTTGTTGGGTTGGTATCGTCGAAACGAAGGTTGCACACACCATTATATTTCTCTGCCACACCAAAGTCCATACAAATAGCCTTAGCATGACCAATGTGAAGATAGCCGTTTGGTTCTGGCGGGAAACGGGTCTGTATACGACCTCCGTTCTTACCCTCAGCAAGGTCCTGCTCAACGAGCTGTTCTACAAAACTCAAGCTCTTCTTCTCTTCAACTGGTTTTTCTTCTGTTATTGCCATATCTTGATTATTTTTTATATTTCTAATTATAAGTATATATAGATTGCAAAGTTACTTATTTTCGAGGACATAACAAAAAAAGCGAGAAAATAACGTACCTATTATTTAATACAAAAAAAATGAGGAACAACAGGCATCAATGCAAAAGCCTGTTGTTCCTCATTTTTCTTTAGATTATTCCCACTCAATTGTTGATGGTGGCTTTGAAGAGATGTCGTAGCATACGCGGTTGACACCCTTAACCTTATTGATAATCTCGTTGCTTACCTTAGCCATGAAGTCGTAAGGCAAGTGTGCCCAGTCGGCTGTCATAGCATCGGTAGATGTAACGGCACGAAGAGCAACTGGATGCTCGTATGTGCGCTCGTCACCCATCACGCCTACTGAGCGAACGGTAGAGAGAAGTACTGTACCTGCCTGCCAAATCTGGTCGTAAAGCGATACTTCTATCTCGCCATCATGCATATCTGCTGGTACACCTGCAGCAAGCACACGGCGTGCATCCTCACCACTAAGCTTTACCTTGTAGTCGCGCAGACCGCGGATATAGATATCATCGGCATCCTGAAGAATGCGAACCTTCTCTGGAGTGATGTCGCCAAGGATACGTACTGCCAAGCCAGGACCTGGGAAAGGATGACGAGTGATAAGGTGCTCAGGCATTCCCATAGAACGACCTACACGACGAACCTCATCCTTAAACAACCACTTCAATGGCTCGCACAACTGTAGATTCATCTCCTTAGGCAGACCACCTACATTGTGATGGCTCTTGATTACCTTGCCTGTGATGTTGAGCGACTCAATACGGTCGGGATAGATTGTACCCTGAGCAAGCCACTTTGCACCAATCTGCTTCTTGGCCTCTGCATTGAATACCTCAACAAAGTCGCGACCAATAATCTTACGCTTTTTCTCTGGATCGGTAACACCAGCCAAGTCATTGAAGAATTTCTCTGATGCGTCTACACCGATAACATTCAAACCAAGACACTTGTAATCCTCCATAACATCACGGAACTCGTTCTTGCGCAACATTCCGTGGTCAACAAAGATACATGTAAGGTTGCTACCAATAGCCTTGTTCAGCAATACAGCTGCTACGCTTGAGTCTACACCTCCAGAAAGTCCAAGGATAACCTTGTCGTCACCCAATTGAGCCTTAAGCTCGGCTACTGTAGTTTCAACAAATGAATCAGCACTCCAATCCTGACGGCTTCCACAGATGTCTACCACAAAGTTCTTAAGGAGCTGTGTGCCTTGCAAAGAATGGAACACCTCTGGATGGAACTGCACAGCCCATACTGGCTGCTTGGTTGAAGCATAAGCAGCGAACTTAACATTGGCAGTTGACGCTATGCACTTATAGTCTTCAGGAATGGCAGTAATGGTATCGCCATGACTCATCCACACCTGCGAGTTCTCAACGAATCCCTTAAATAGAGGATTTTCTGCATCGAAATGCTCAAGGTTGGCACGTCCATACTCACGAGAATCTGCTGCCTCTACCTTTCCACCATTGGCGTAGCTTATAAACTGAGCGCCATAGCAGATGCCAAGCACCGGGATACGCCCCACAAACTGACTTAAGTCAACCTTAAAGGCTTCCTCGTCATGTACCGAGTAAGGGCTTCCGCTGAGGATAACACCGATAACACTGGGATCGTCCTTAGGGAACTTGTTGTAAGGCATAATCTCGCAGAAGGTATCAAGCTCGCGAACACGGCGGCCGATGAGCTGCGTTGTCTGCGAACCGAAATCAAGAATTATAATCTTCTGTTGCATTACTTAATTGTTTTATTATTAGTTGTTAATTATTATTTTTCTTAACAATGGTTGTCACTGGTTTCTATAGTTCGGCTAAAAACTCCTCTGCCTGGGCCAAGGTGTCAAGCTTGCCTATGTCCATCAGCTTTAGAGCGTCCTTGACATAACCTAATATATTATGTGTTGCACATTCCTTTAGATAAAAGTCGATTATACCAAATCGATCAGGCATTTCGTCCATCGTCATTACAAGTTTGGGCGATATCACGTGTATTCCAGCAAAGGCATACATACGACACTTTGACGGATCGAGATTCGGATACGGACTCTTTACCTCGCCAGTTTCTATGTTGGTCCAACCCACTAGACGCATATCATCCGAAAATAGAAGATAACGCTTGGTCTTACGCCAACTTACCAATAATACGGCGTCAACTGCTTGGTCCTTACCTTCTGCCTTTTCTGCCAATTGGTAAAAACTACGTAAGTCAACATTGCTCAAAATATCCACATTGTGTATCAATATTGGCGAAGAACTATCAAACAGAGGATAGGCTTTTTTTATACCGCCTCCAGTTTCGAGTAAGCCATCTGTCTCGTCGGATATGCGTATATCCTTACCAAAATTGGCATTATCATTTAGATAATCGGTAATTTGTTGTGCAAAGTGATGCACGTTGACAACAATACGGTCAACGCCCGATGCTGATAGCTTATCGATAACACGTTTTATGAGCGGCTCACCACCTACCTTTACCAACGCTTTTGGCATAGTGTCGGTTAGCGGTTTGAGACGTGTGCCAAGTCCAGCCGCGAAAATCATTGCTTGCATCATAAGGATAATTTATAATGTTAATGCAAAGTTACAGAAAATCCCGGTAAAATAGGCATACTTATATCTACTTTTTACCGGGATTTGATGAAAAGACCCAATATTGAAGCAATATAACATGCAAAATAGTTACTTTTCTGCCTCTAATGTCTGCTCTATACCTTGCTCACGATGACACACATGCACTTCTATGCCATATTTATTATGTATATGCTCTGCGAGATGTTGAGCTGAATATACGCTTCGATGCTGACCACCAGTACAACCAAACGAGAACATTAGGTCAGTAAAGCCACGGTCTATGTAACGCTGTACATGGGCATCGGCAAGTTTATACACACTTTCAAGGAATGTCAGAATCTCGCCATCATCTTCAAGGAATCGTATTACTGGTTCATCGAGTCCTGTTAATTTTTTGTAAGGTTCATAACGACCAGGATTATGTGTCGAGCGACAATCGAATACATACCCTCCACCATTACCCGACTCATCTGCCGGTATACCTTTACGATAAGAGAAACTGAATACACGAACACGCAACGGTCCCTTACCATCATACTTAGAGAAAGTGGCAGGACCATCCTGTGGATGTGCTGCATAAACATTCTTGTCGGTGGTCTTATAACCATCCGCACGCGATACTGCCGGTTCTTCGATGTGAGCATAACGAGGCATGTCGGTTAGACGGCGCAACATATCCATCATATAAGGATAAGGGAATACATCCTCACCAAGCTTCAACAATGCACGTAAGTTGTCCATTGCTGGTGGAATAGAGTCAAGGAAATGTTTCTTGCGCTCAAAATAGCCACGGAAGCCGTATGCTCCAAGCACTTGCAATGTGCGAAACAAAACAAACAGACTCAACCTGGCTACAAAATGTCGTACGCTCGGCACCTCAATATATTGCTGCAAAGCATTATAATATTCCAAAACAAGCTCACGCCGCAACTTGTTTGAATATCTTGCCGATGCTTGCCAAAGGAAAGAAGCAAGATCATAGTAGAACGGACCTTTACGACCACCTTGATAGTCGATAAAGAAGGGATTGCCACCTGCATCAAGCATCACATTACGAGCTTGGAAGTCACGATACATAAATGAATCGCATTGCTCGGAAGTAAGATCTTTTGCAAACAATCGGAAGTTGGCCTCAAGTTTCAGTTCATTAAAGTCAAGATCAGAAGGTTTTAAAAAACAATACTTGAAATAGTTAAGGTCAAAAAGCACACTGTCCTCGTCAAACTCAGGTTGCGGATAACAATTCTGCCAATCAAGTTCACGTGCTCCTCGTATCTGGATGTTAGGCAACTGGCGTATTGTGCGCTTTAATAATTCTTGCTCATCAAGATTATATCGTCCACCTGCCTCTCGTCCACCACGAATGGCATCGAAAAGTGAAACTTCACCCAAATCAGTCTGCAAATAACGTAAACCATCATCACTTACAGCAAGAATCTGTGGAACCGGTAATTGACGTTTAGTAAAATGCTCTGAAAGATAGATAAAAGCATGATTTTCATCTCGGCTTGTTCCTACAACACCAACAACACTATTGCCTTCCTCATCAAAAAGACGGTAATAAGCACGATTGCTACCAGCACCTGCCAAGCGTACTGTATTAACAGGCATTGAATTATGCCACATATCATATAGTTCAACAAGTTTCTCCATTATATATATTTTTATTATTTCTAAAGTTTTGGTCTAACAGTTAGGCATTATCATCATTATTATCGTTTTTATGAAAATACTGACGCTCTTTCTTCTCTACCCAAGCAGACAACAAACGGTCAATACAATATAAGAGGATTGCAACTCCAGCTGTTATGGATAGCGATTTAGTTAGTATATAAGTGCCAACACATATTATTATACACGACACCAATATCTTAATTGAAATATCTTTGAACATCTTTTTGTTTTATTTAAAGTAAAATTAAGCGAAATTATTAGCAACTGCAAAATTACAAATAATAAAAAGAAACGTCGATTAAAAGCACAAAAAAATCGGCTGTCTCCCGACATCCGATTTTCAAAAACAAACTACTTAAAAACTAATCTACTAAAACAAATCAAAAAATCTTCGCTACTATTAGCGTTTTTATTAACTACTGGCAAAGTTACAAATAATTATTTTTGCAACAAAATATTTTATAGTTTTTTTGATTAATATCAACAAAAGTTAGCAAAAAGAAGATGATACAGAAGTTAACATACCCACAAACAACTAAGAACGCATACTATATATAATATAAGGTACGTATNACCCGTGCGCCGGTCGCCATCAACAATAGCAAGCTATCGTCATGCTGCCCCTCGACTTGCATGTGTTAAGCCTGTAGCTAGCGTTCATCCTGAGCCAGGATCAAACTCTACATTGTAAAATATCTTTTACTGCTGCCTTATTGCTAAGACTGCATTTGTTTGTATCTGTTTCAGAACGAGCTTCCAAATTAGAGTTTAAAGCCAAACAAACTTGACGGTTCGTTTTTCTTCTACCCAAGAATGAGTATTTCATCATTCTCGCTTCTTGTACTACTTTATCTGTCTTATGTAAATCTTTTCAAAGAACTCTTTCTTTACTTGCCTTCTTCCTATCGGTATCTCGCTTTGTTTAGTTCTTACTTTAAGTTCGAAAGCGGATGCAAAGGTAACACTTTTTCTCATACTACCAAAACATTCCGATAATAAATTTGTAAATAAGTCGTCTTTTAACATTCGTTCACAAGATACACCTTATATTATATATATAGTTATCGGAAGTTATGGTTTCGCCCCTCTGCATAGGTGTATTACATTACACTTAGCTTGAATGTCTTGCTCTGTCCATCCTTAGTTTCAGCCTTTACAATAAACAAGCCACAACCAATATTCTTGGTCCAAGATGCTTGATTAATGCCTAAAGCCGATGTTACGAGCAAGCCTTCGGCATTGTATATACGCACATTGGCAATAGCTATATTAGGTGAACTCACCGTTATAGTACCGCTATTAGGCGAGAAACACTTGATATTAGCCTCATCATTATGTTGCTTCAAGTTGTAAGTCGATGTGGTGATGTAGTATCTACCATGCTCATTAGCCATAATAGATATTGGAGCATCGGCAGGAGTGAAAGTTCCCATCTTGGCATCAAACACATACAGCTTATCAGTAACATAGCGGTTTGCTGATATTTCTACATTAACAGCTGCGCCATTACTCATCACCTTTCCATTCTCCTTAGCAATGATGCCCAACGGCAGGAAGTTGATGTTTGAGAGTTTGTTAAAAGCAGCAGCCTGATTGCCCGCGACAGTATACACTTGCGGAACATCTTCAATATCAGAGTTGTTAAGCAACTCAACATCCTCATCATCAACAAATTCGTCGTCGGCATCATTGCAAACCACAACCTTAGCTGTAGAACACAGATTATCATCATTAACTACATTGATATATACTGCAGCAGGTTCCTGTACAGCAGTACCACCAGATATCCAGCGGTCTGTAGTCATCATCAAAGTAAAGTTAGCTTGACTAACCGTCTCGCCCTCCTTAACCTTCACAAAGAAGCCTTGCATTGGCTCAATGATATAATCTTGACTGCGGTTGTATGTACCCTCTGGCACGCTATGTGCCTTAAGAACCCCATCTACTAAAGTCCACACCTTACGCTCAAAGCCCGGGTTTCCGTTTAGGAATCGATACATACTAAGCGATGCAGTATACGGATTGCCCACTATGTAGTAGCGATTGATGCTATGAGTATTGCCTGTAAGCGGCAGAGATATTTCTCCCAACAAGCCTGGCTCATTAGATGTTAGCACATTTAGCCTATAGAGATCACTCCTTGAGAGAGTAACCGTTTGGTCGGAATACCCTCCATCTGGTTTGAAGTATTTATATTCCACATCCTCCTTTGGCAAACGGAATAGCCATTTTGCCGACAACTGTTTATACTGGTCGCCAGCCTTTAGTGCAAAGCCCTTGCCTTTCTCATATTTCTCGTCGAGTTTATTGTATACATGGCTCCAATATAGCGACTCAACATTCATCGAAACATCTGAAATAGTATCAATGCTGATATTTGTGCCATTATAGTCATGAGCTTCATAATTAGTAACTCCATCTACTATCTGGGTGGCATTACTATCCCAGTTGCGTTGATATACTGGAGCATATACTCTATTATCTGAAGTCTCGCCGAAGTTCATAGTCTGGAAAGCTGTTTTTGTGTCTTCCCTACCTGTTGTTAATGGTACAAAGAAGTCGCCCGCATATACATCCTTCAATGGTGTCGAAATAATATTCCATTTATTCTGAGTCACCTCTTTCTCCACATACGCCTTATTATATATAAGGTATTGTTGGTTGAGCAGCTCTGCTCGTGCCTTGAAGAATATCTGGTCGCAGAGGTTACCATGGAAAGTCTCGCATTTAAACGTTCCATTTCCGTCTGTCGAATGGTCGGCAGTATTGTCGTTCCATGACACAACAAAGTCGTATGCAATACCCGATGTAGCCTCCTCGCCTTTAAAGTTTGTCAACTTCGTAGCGATATCGTTACCCACACGGTATACGATATTGCCAAGACCTGGATATACCAACTTGTTTTCAGGTATAACAACCTTCGAGAATTTCATTGGCGTATAAGCCTGTTGTCTCGTTAGGTTTGTTTTAGTATAATCCTGGTTGTCATAAGTTGCCTCACCATAGTCTTCATAAGTTTTGTCGAATAGCTCAGCTGCCGTAGATCTCTTCCAATTCAGGTCGTTGTTCCAGTTGGCATTAAGCTTGTTTGCAACAGAAGGAAACCATGTAAGGAATTCGGGCACCACCTTAAATGTTATAAACATATCGCCAGGACATGCAGCAATCGTACTACTATTAAGCTCATACGAGAAGTTCAATTCATACCAATATCCTTCGTGCAGAATATCCCAGACTTTATCATCAAACACCAGTCCCAATTCCTTGTCTCCTGTCTTAAGAGTAGTTTCTTTCAAAGTACCAACAATCTGTTTTGTAGTAGTGAAAGTAGGGTCATTAGTGTCGGAGATAAATACATTCTTATCACGGAATATGATCTCAATATCTTTATCTTTTCCATTATTAAGATCAGCCACCGGTAATATCAGCATGCCATTATCGGTCTCATCATCGATCTTTTTCAGCATCGCCTTTATTTGAGGCAAACCAATGCGCACGGCACGGTCATCATTAGGATAAGCCACTTTGTCGAAACCAAGTGTAAGCTTCGGACCATCCTTCACAATACGAATAGTGAAGTACATAGGGGCTGGACATATTTCGTAAGTCACGGTTCCTTGCGTTATTTTAGTTGCAATAGGAACAGCCGCAATCTTATAGGTTCCCACCTCGCTAAACTTATACCCCGTAAGAGTATTGCTTACCGCCAATACCAATGTTCCTTCGCCATCTACGCCTGCGATATATTTTTTAAGCAATGCATAGTCGTCAGGATTAGATGTTTGGAATGCAGCATTAAGAGAAGTCGCATCAGGATACTTATCGCGAAATCTTCTTAAAGCCTGCTGCAAATCTGTGATAGCAGAAAACTTATTGTCTGCCCCATCAGGAGTTCCCACAAACCAGTCAAACTTCACGTTATTAAGCAAGATAGAACCACCGCCCACATTGTCGGCAGTCTCAAGCTTTGCTGTAATATCCACATCAGGCGTACTATTGCCGTCGCACGACACTCTCACCGTAGTAACCACACTTCCGTTTGCATCGGATATGGCTACCTTCTGTTGCACAATACTGAATTCCTCGCTATACGACGAGCATGCATCAGTTTGCTTACCCCATTCCTCAGGCTTGCCATTAGCATCAGGATAAGCCACCGAAACATAAAACTTCTTTCCCAAAGGCAAATCGAAGTGCCTGTTGGCAATCACCAATATTACATGTCCCTCAGGGTCTATCTCAAACGCCTTTGAACTTGCATCATAGTTGGCAGGTATAGTCACCACGCCATATTCGTCGGCTGTTCCATCGCCATTATAGTCGATGCCCGCAAACGGATTGCCATCCATATCGCATATACGATAAAACAGCTTCGACTCCTTGCCCACACCTGTTATAGCCTGCACATTTTCGTAGTGCGAGCTTATCTTGAGTGTAATATTAGAGTTAGCCACGCTTCCGTTAGTAGCATCAGGACAAGCAGGCTGATTCTGCATCACGTCCACCTTTGCATGCTGAATATATAGTCGAATATCGTCAATGGCATAGTCGGCACCATGAGTACCCGAGCACATATTATCGAGCACAATACGGAAGTCGGAATAGTTTTCCACTCCCGAATTCTTTCTCATCACAATTCGGCTGTACACCTGAAACCACGTGCCAGCTTGTCTATCGCCTTCCGTGTTAGAGTTAAAGTCGCCTGATGTAAATGATGTCAGCAGTCGCTGATGTGTCACCTTGTCGTTCTCATCCTTTATGATGCCATATAGTTTGAACAGCACCTGAGGTTCTACTGGAGCAGAAGAAGCTGTAAAGTCAGTAACTGCTGCCGAGAATATCAGACGTGCTCCCGAGCAAAGGTCAGCCTTAAAGTCGATAGAAGCTATCTGTCGGCTTTCGTCTGATGCATCCACATAGAGGAAGTATCCATACTGCTTGTGATTAGTTATAGCATAAGTACGGTCATAAAGCACAGGATTGCCAGGAGCATTCCAACTATATAAAGTCTTTCCTGCAGTTGAAGTTACTGAATTGTCAGAAATACCAGCCAAGTTAGCACTCTTGAACAATCCATATTCGCCATGTATTAAAGCGTACCTACCAGGGCTTGCTTGGTCGCGCAGCTGAGGGTATACAAAGCTATATGCACGTCTGTCCCATCTTGAGGCATAATGCGCCATATTGTTCTCCTTTGTAGGAGGCACCACGGTAAGCTCGTCGTTATCGTCGTCAAACGATATTGGCTTTGTTGCTTGCTTATAGTGCGATTCAAAATAGTCAAGCATGCGTTCGCTATCTCCATCATCTATCAGCTGCTGCCTCGTCTTTGGATAAGTGTTCTGATACAGCACCTCAAAGTTGGCTATCGGAGCTTTTACAGATATATCGTTATAATAGGCATAAGCCACAAAATATACTATACTTCCGAATGTTATATCTGGAGCTGTAGCTTTGTTTCCGTCCAAGTCGAACCATTTGCTTTTATTCAAGGTCTCCATGTCAGTTTTATCAATCATTTGTTTGGCTTCACTTGAATACAACAAAGTATACTTGGTCTTTGTCTCGTCATAAGCAATCCATATAAAATTATTGGCATTATATAGTGTGCTCTTGTCGTAGTCGGCTTGTTTTATGCTATGCGCTTCGTCCGAAGAGAAAAGATGTCTTTTACCATCTTTTGGTTTTAGAGCATAGAAGAAATAATTGCTCGGCTTATAATTTACGCGTATCGACATTTTCGCATCCTTATCCTTTGCTCCAAACACAATACGACGGTTGTCCTCTATCGTCAAGTCTGAGACAGCGGTGCGAAGGTCGGTAGATGTTGTCTTGATGATATTCTCTGCCATAGCCTTTGCCGGGCGAATATGGAAGATATAGCGTATCTGCAATGTTGGCTCGTGAGTGAAATATTGGCTTGTTCCACTTACCACAGGATCAAAGTCAGTATATTTGCTCACATCACAAGCTATATCTTCACCTTCCCAGTCAGAATCTGCCGCAGCTGCAGGTGGTACGTATTGCACACCGTGTGTAGCTATAGTTGGTCCAGCGTTTTCTGAATTCGTGTTATTTTTCCAACCGAAATAACCTCTACTCTTACCGTCCTTATCTTTTACATCCTGCAAAAAACCATGACCAGGACTCCATCTCACAAGCCTATTAGACATCATATCTGTCTTGTAGTCGTACCATCGAATGTAGCCCTTAGGTTCGTCATATAGTAGTGTAGTATAATTTGAACTATAATATCCTGCAAACGGCAATAGCAAGTCTACATTCGTTCCTGGTTTCACATAGTAAGTATATTCATACTCATGCACCTGCTGCATCTCTATGCCATAGGGATTGGCAAGAAGCGGTCTGCCATTCACGCCTTTATAATGCTCAAACACACTCTGGGCACGAACGCTTGTGCTGACACAACATGCCAACATCGCCATTACGCATACATATATATATCTTAACCTCTTTATCATATATTAAGCAGATTTATTCTTTTATTATTTCCACTCTATATGGGATGTTGTATCCCAGTCCGCCGATCTGTATCAGTATCTCGTGCACAGCATATCCTGGACGGTTGCCCATCACGCCATCTATAGTCAATCGTTTAGGCACATAATTTGGCGAGCGGTCGTAGATGCTCACACCATCAGCGCCATCAGGGTCTTGTTTTATCGTAGACCATCCTGCTACAGTCCAACTGCCCACGGCATCTGAGCCTCCAACAAGTTCTTTTCCTGTAGAATACTCCTTAACATGAGGCACAAGATGAAACTCGCCATAATTCTTAAACTTCACCGTCAACTTATCGTCAACCTGACTGATGCTTGGCAGCACGCCAATGGCAGTAAACTGCTGCACATCGAAAGTTATCTGATAGTCGCTAAGCTTTATAGGCACCTCCAAATAGTCGTTGCGTGCCATCACGTCCCACTTGGCAAGCGTGATACGTCTATTTATTGCAAGATTGTCGGTCTGCAGATTCAGGATAAAATATTCTGGCGATTTTGCTACCGACTCATTCAGGTAGAATGTCACCTCCACAGGCTTCTTTGAAGTAGCCGTATTGGCAGGAATCTTTATCCAAGGCTCTTCCTTTTCGTCCACCTTCGACCAAAGATCCACCTTATATATATTATATGTAGCCTTTGGACTTAGATGCGGTTCAACAGCTACGCCATTATCCTTGCCGGGCAATAGATACAGATTTTCGGCACCCGTCGTACCGTCAGTTGTAATATCGCTCAGCGAAATGCTCTTAAGCGTAATATCGTTATGAGTGTCGTTGGTCAGCTTCAGCTTCATCTTAGCCACCATTCTTATCACCTCAAGATCCACCTGCTGTGTGGTCTTCTTTATTGTGATAGTCTGCTTGTTGCTCATCGGAATGCCCTTCTTAAATACATCCTTTCTCCACGCCGCTTCGTCAGCAGGCTTTACTATTGCAGCCCCCACATTGCCCGCTACAGCATAAAGCTTGCTGTCAAAGTTGGTAGGAAACGGTGTGTTAGGATGCAACTTGGTATAGTAGTCTGGGGTAGAAACGAATCCAAGATCTTCTGGCGAGATATTGGCAAACGAATAAAATGTAGTCTCGCCCTCGTCAAGCGTCGACTCCAGTCTGCCCACATAGTCTTGCTCCGTAGCATATTCCTCGCTCTTGAGCAAGTCGATTATTTTGCCCTTCTGCACAATAACCACAAAGCAGTTCTTCATCTTCTCGCCTGGCTCAACATGCTCATCATGCCACGACAAGTCGCCCGAGGCACGCGATGCCGAAGATATGCCCGACGATGAGATGTTGATTCTAACCCTCACCTTTCCATTGCCACCTATATCGTTGTTGTTGTCAGTATCGGCTGTACAGCCTGCAAAGGCAAGCAATGCAATAACAGACATTATGAATATCGAAAGCTTGTTCATATGGCTTTTATTTTCTCTTATATGATTTTTATTCAAGTTTCGCAAATGAGCTCCACACGCCCTGAAAGGGCAGAAGCTCCTAGCCCAGGGCAGCGCCCTGGGTAATCATGGACGCAAGTTTGTCGCCCTGAAAGGGCAAAAGCTTTCAAGTACCAGGCAATTTACAAAGCTTTTGCCCTTACAGGGCGCATTGTTGACTGCCATTATACCCAGGGCGATGCCCTGGGCTAAGAGCTTTTGGGCCTTCAGCCCGTACTTGAACCACATGCGAAACTTCAGATTTTTACATTATTATTCCGTCGTTTTCGGGATATATGCGTCGGTTCCACTTCCTAACGTGCAGCGTAACAATAATCTGTCCCGACTCCTTATAAATCCAGTACTGATAGTAGTGGTTGCGCTGTATAGGATAGGTAGAACCTGTAGGCTTGCCATCCGTATCGTAGTTGCGAAACTCCAACGTATACGTACCCTCGTGTGTTTCATTGCGGTTGAGGTTAACGGTTATTGTTGTAGGATTAGCTCCCGAATTGTCGTACTCAGGCAGGTATAGCGGAGCCGTGGTCGGTAATGCTATTTTGTCGGCATGGCTATTCAAAACATTCAGCGAATTTGCGAATTGCACTTCTGAAGTGTTATCCACCTCGTTGAATGTCTTTGGCACACAATATCCCTTGGTGTTATAGTTGTTCACGGTCATGCTGCCTATAGCGTAACCGGATTTGGTCATATCTGTACGCAGACTTACGCTCACCTTAGCCATAGCCCTAAGCATCTGGATATTATGCAATTTGTTTTGCTTGCCCAACGTCAATGTGGCTGGAATCTTAACCACTCCCCACATAGGTATATACTTGCGCGTACCTGGGTTAAGGTCGTAGGTCAGCGCCGACGGGTCGCCCCATGCCGAGACATTGCTATTGGCAATAACCATCACTCGCTTAGCCTTGTCCACGTTAGGCTTAGCGTTTCGCCATACACCCGTAATGGCATAAACAGTAGCCCCAGTAATACTTGGGTCGCTAACCGTAGTAACTCGCAAGTCCTCAACATTGTCCACCTTATTGCCTTTATCGTCGTAAATGGCAATAATAATATCGTCGGTATTCACCAGATTCTCGTTCAGTATACCATCTTGCGCAGGCGAATAGTCGTCCCATCCGTCGTTCTCGGCACGAGTAGACGTGGCATCGGCAACGGTAAGTGTGAATGCTACCGACACGTCTTCTGTGCCGACAGCATCATCATCGCTGTCGGAGCAAGCTACCATCACCATACACAGCATGATGACAAAGGCAACCCTCTGAATGAACTTATCGATAAAACGTGTTAACATCCGCACTATTCTATATGGATATGTTTAATACTGTACTGTTTTATTATAAATCTACATGTCTACATTCTGCAGCACCACGCGCCACGAGTTTACGTAGATAGTGGCACTAAGCCAGTCGAGGTGGTCGTCAACAAAGAAGATGAAGCTGTAGTCGTCTTGTCGATCGAGATATTCCTGGTCGGTCATCTGCTTGTTGTAGTTGCCCTTAACCAGCAAGGCATAGTCGATAAGCGGAATACTGAACACCATCTTCTTGTTAAGATTGTTGTACACCTTTAGTCGTGGGTGCTTGCTTGCCAACAGTCTGTTAACTGTCATCTCAGCCACAACGGCCGACACCTGAGTATTATCCTCGCTTGTCGAGTTCACCACTCCATCGTATTGCGACCAAGGATGATAAGTAATAGAGTCGTCCACAACTGGTGAATTGTCGTAGGCAAGCCATCCGTTGTCGTCTTCTATCTTGAAGTCAAAGTCGGTAGCATTCAGTTTCACGCCAATAGCGTTTTGTATCACCACCTTGACATTATTTGTATTCTTTGTAAGTGGCACAACCACAGTCTTTACCCCATAGTCCTCCATCCTCAGGTCTACATCCTTTAGCAGTCCGTGGTATAGCGTGGTAAGGTCGTGCTTAACGTCTCTGTCTGTACGGTTAATCTTACAGTCGAGTTTGGTGACGTCGTTGTTTATATCGCCGTCAGTATTGTATATGTACGAGTTAGTTTGGCGTTCTTCGCCCTCTGCCCATACTTGCAGAGTATAAATGCAGGGGTCGATATCCAGCGTCATATAGCCTCCTGCTGCAGCTATATCGCTCACCTTCTCGGTCTTCTTGAATGCCAGTTCGCCGTTTCGGTTATAGGCATGAAGGGTTACTGTCTTCACCTGCGAGGCAAAGGCATCAGCAAACTTCATATTCATATCATATGCGAACCTAACTCTCAGCTCTTTCTTGCATCCGCTCATGTCTTCGTGCATCATCGAGCAAGAAGAAACAGCGAAAGTCAACAACAGAGCGAGCGCGGCTATGGTTGTTATGTTCAAGACAGACTTAAAGTATCTCATATAAGCAGTATAAAATGTGAGTTCTGTGCAATTAGATAAGGGGTGACATATTAGGCAATGGATTAGTCAAAGAATGCGGGCTGAAAGCCCAAATTGCCCATAGCCCAGGGCAACGCCCTGGGTATATGGATAATTATAGCAGTACGCCCTGTAAGGGCAAAAGCGTTAATTATCAATGCTTTTGCCCTTACAGGGCGCATTGATATTTGATGTTAACACCCAGGGCGTTGCCCTGGGCTATGGGCTTATGCCCCTTCGGGGCGTACCACTTGATAGTTTTAACAATCCATCTACTCTATTTGAGTGATAAGATTACTTACCAAGATCTACTTTCTGAGAAACTA
This sequence comes from Prevotella merdae, assembly GCF_900290275.1. GTDB lineage: Bacteria > Bacteroidota > Bacteroidia > Bacteroidales > Bacteroidaceae > Prevotella > Prevotella merdae. The sequence continues at coordinate 158,480 of NZ_LT985325.1, read as the reverse complement.
CGCGCCACTGGAGAACGTTGATTCTTGCAGCGAGGTAGGTGTTAGAATCGTCAGGCATGGTAGGGATAATGGTTTTGCCTTCATCATAAACAGGAGTACCAAAGCCCTTGAGAGAATTTACCTTAACGTCATAAATATGATTACGTACTATACCATATTCTCCTACAGTATTGTCAGTACCAAGGTGTTTGATAGGAATATAGTAGTATGCCATACCGTTAGTTCTTACCTGTGCAGTCTCGTTGGCAAGTGCTGTATTTGCATCAGCGCCAGTAACAGGTTCCCATGTAGGAGTTGCTTCTGTACCTGTGTTTATATAGTATGTCTTAGCATCATCAACAAGAGCTGGCACTACCAAGTAATCTGCCTTACCTGTAGGTTTTACAAATGTGATATCATCCTTAGTAATTCTCTGATAAGTACTACTACCAGCAGATGTTTTTACATAATATCCACTCTCAAATGCAATCTGATTCTTCAAAACGTCTACACCAAGATAGTCGATGCCCTTGTAAGTACACAATTCTGCATTCTTCCATGATGTACCATCTTTGTACATCAAATGAGCGGTAAGCAAGAACTTTGTACGGTCATTTTTGTATATAGTAGGGTCTGAAGGATTTACAGGGGTTGCAGGTGCAGGAATTGCTGTAGCAGAAGTGTTAGGCAATGTATACAAGAACTCATCTGGCTGCTTTGAATAATCGGTAAACTTATGGTTTACAATATTGTTTGTAGCGCTAAATGGTACAGATGTTTCCCAGAAGCTACGGTGATAGTCTGCTGTAGTCCAAGTAGAGAATCCCAAGCCTGTATCGCTCCAAGAAGTCTGAATTTGCTTCTCAAGGTTAGCTTTACCATTTTCGTCAGCTACACCCCAACCATCAACAATTGCATAGATGTCATAGGTTGAATATGAACCTACTTTAATACCTTTTTTACCAGCACCCCATGTAGAAGAAGCACCATCCTGGAATTCTGCACCAGTAAGACTGGCTTTTACCTTAGCTGCAACACGCTCCACATAAATGTCTACAGGGTGAGCAGTAGCATTTGTAGCATCTGAGTAAACAAAGCCCGAAATTTTGTTTTCACAAACTTTTAATCCTTCAGAAGTTGCATATACAGAGTTGCTCATCACAAAATCATTAGGTGTTGTTCCTGTTGTGTTATAGAATTTTGTATCCACAAGAGAACCTGTCAATTGTGCTAAAGTTTTTTTAGTGTTATCAAGCTCTGTCAAAGTTTCAGGATTAATAATGGCTACCATCTTTGCAGGAGCTGTTTTAACAGTACCATTGATAACGAGTATTGAATTTGTGATTTGCTCAATACCATTAGGGGTATCTTTACCACTATTTGTAATAGAGCTATTTTCAAGCCAGTTTATATCAGGAATAGTACCATTCAAAATGTATGGAGAACCATCATTATGGAAGAAGTAGAAGCGAATCTTGTTGATAGTGCTTTCTTCAGTTGAACCATCTTGATAATCACCAGTAAGAGCACGTGTCGGCGTAGTACCCACATTAACAATATTCACAGCCAGATACTGGGCTTCGCTAGCAATATTCGGTTTTTCGCCACCATTACTTGGATCATCCGAACTACATGCGCTCATCATCAGAGCAGCGCATGCCAAAGGGAAAAATTTAAAGAACTTCATAATACTTAGAGTTTAATTATTTATGTTATGTTAATTATGTTATTTAATCTCGTCGTAAACTTTTCTTGCAGCCTTAGCCTCCTCGCTGTCTCCAGCCTTGTCAAGATAAGGCTTTGCACCTTCTGCATCGCCTGCATTAAGGCGTATGCAAGCTGCATTAAGGTTGGCTGTAGGATCATCAGGATACATACGTACCGCTATCTCCATTATCTCGTTAAACTCCTTTGAGCCAGGCTCGTAGGTTTGTGCCACCATATACATCTCGTTTTGCGAGAGCAATTGTGGTCGGGTCTTTACCAAAGCCTTAGCCTCCTCTACATTAAATGGGCGCACCTTATATTTAATATGGTAGTCGGAGTGGCGCAGAGCAGGATAGCATGCAGCAAGCAAGAATCTGTATTCGTCGGGATAAGCAGTCTTAATCTTAGCCTCACGCTCATCCTCCTTAATAGAAGTATCGTTTGCAATATCAAGTATCTGCTGTTTGTGCTCCATGTTGCTTTCGGCAACAAACTTGCGCAGACCGTCCCAATCTTCTGCAGTATGCGATACGGAGAACAAGTCTTCGTCGAGCCTTACCATACGCTGTACATATTCCATAAGCGTCTGCGCACGTCCCTTGGCAAGGCGGTCGTTGCTCTCGAATCGTCCCTCAGGCGATGCAAAGCCATGTATATTGACAGCCAACACCGTAAGGTTCTTGTCTTCCTTAAGCGTATTGATAGTCTTAACTATACTGTCAAGCTGCTCCGGGTTGCGCCTATATAGTGGGTTAAGCTCGGTGCGGTTTACGGGGAAGTCGATGTATGCACGCTTGTCCAGCTCGCGTATCTTCTCTGCCACCACCTCTGGTCTTACAAACTTGGCAGTTGGTCGGCGATACTCCATCAGTTCGTATTGCGTGTTGGCAAGGTTGTCGCCACATCCGCAAAGGTCCTCGTTAATACGCACCTTATAGTCAACAAGCTTCTTGTCGTAGGTAACAGAGCGCAGATAGGCTATCTGCTGCGGTTTGCCGTTGGTGCGTTTCACGATGTAGGCATCAGCACCATAGTTGTTGTGGCGGTTGCGCTGCTGCATAATGTGCTGTCGGTTGCCGTTAACCACAATCTTAGGCATAGCCACATCGCCATCGGCAGTTGTAATGGATGGAGAAAGAACAAACTGGTTGTTAGTAGGCATCTGCAGATTGTCGAGGTTCAGAGTCATGGACAACGTAATCTGCTTGTCGGTATGGCTCACCCTTACATTCTCCACCTTTATGCTGCTGTTGGCTATGGATACACCCTTGCACTCTTGTCCTCGGCATGGACAAACGGCAAGCATTAGCAATGGCAATATATACAGAAAGTTCAGTTTCATATCGTTTTTCAGCTTTGTTCTATAATACATATATCAGCGATAGTGCTGCCTTGGTGGGTCCAAAATAGTTGGTGTGGCTGCTCTTAAGTCTTCTGCCACATGTGCCACATTTATATTTGTCGTACTTTATGAAGTCGTAGCCTATGCCAAGCGATGTCTCAAGGTTCCAATGTCTTGACAACGGCCATTGGTATCCGCCGCTTACGCCTCCGCCAATGAACCATCCCTCATAGCGGTGGTTCTTCTGTGTAGATAGCAATCCAAAGGGAAAGTCTACCCCACTAACGTTAAACTCACCTCCCATGAGATGTGCTCCAACAAACCAACCATTGAAACTCTGGCAGAACCAGTATCTATACTCGGGCGTAAACGACCAATGACGCAATGTAGAATGGTCGCCACCCGACTGTTTCCAAGGGTTTAGTCCGAAAAACATTTGGGCTGTATGATTCCTATCTATCGAAACCTCGGCTCCGATATTAGGTGTAGTAGTAGCCCAGTAAAGAAAATTAGTCTTTACGGCTACATTCTGAGCGGACAGTTGCGAGCATGCCATTGACAATATCGCAACGATTATAATTGCCAACTTCTTCATAAAAATTCACATATATATTAATGTATGTGGCGCAGCTTTAGTGAGCCACAGACACCGTTGTGGCACATTATCCCATGCTTTGCTGCTTTATACCTTATATTATATACAGAATCGATGTTTCATCCTTTGTTTGAATAGTGGATGTTGGTACATCAATCCTTAGTTAATTTACGTTTTGTTTTTTTACTGGTTTGTTTTATCTTCCAGTTGTTGATACTGGGCGTTGTTTGTTGGGGTGTATAGTTTTTGTTTATGTTTTGTTGTTGTGGTGTGTTGGGGTGTGGTATGTTGTTTTGTCTATGTTTTTGATGCTTCTGTTTTTATAATTAGATTTTGTTAATTACTGTTGTTATAAGACTTTGCAAATATACAAACAATGCGTGAAACACAAAAGTTTTTGACGTAAAAATTTAATAATTTCTTTATATTTTTCGTATGGGGGGGGGATTTTAAGACTAAAATTATTGAAAATTAATGAATTAGGGAAACCATTGGTTTATCTGATATATATAGTAATATAACACTAAAATCATAAAACTAAGTAACAGTTCTGAATTGTCTTTACATATAAGTAGGAGAAGGGTGTCAAAACTCAAACAATGCGGGCTGAAAGCCCAAATTTCGCCTAGCCCAGGGCAACGCCCTGGGTAAACGGATATTATAATAATACGCCCTGTAAGGGCAAAAGCGTTGATAATGAACGCTTTTGCCCTTACAGGGCGCTTGGCTTTTGGATGCATTACACCCAGGGCGCTGCCCTGGGCTAGGAGCTTCTGCCCCTTCGGGGCGTACCACTTGCGGCTTTTAACACACCCTCCACTAAATCGGCAGGACCCTTATGGCAGAGTGGGTATGGCAGGGATGCCATACCCTCCTACAGATTGCTACTCATATATAAAGCTAAATATGAACACTTGCTTAAAATCATAAAACTATAACAATTACATATGGTTTACTTGTCAAAAATATTCAATGTCTTTTTGTAAATATGGTTGACTCCCTAAAATGTAAGTGAAATGAAAAAATCATTAGAAGAGACATTAAAGGAAGTTGAATTAAGCAAGGAGATTTATCGTCTTTATGCTTTAGAACACCTTACAATGATTGAAATTTCTGAAAACGTTGGTATTGCTCCTAGCAGCGTTCACCGTAAAATTCGTACTTTTGAAGCCGAAAACTCAGAATTGGCAGAAAAAATGAGTAAAAAAGGTAAAGAAATCATTCCTGAGGACTATAAGCAACTGCTTCAGGAAATAGCAGAGCTGAAGAAGCAAGTAAAATCGGAGCGCCTTCGTGCAGACTTCTATGAAGAAATGGTAGCCTTTGGCAAGGAAGTCTATGGTATTGACTTAAAAAAAGCTGGCACCAAGTAGCAAACAGGCTTCACACACGAGATGGCAAACTCTATCCAGTCATCTCGATGTGTCGGTTACTTGGTGTAACCAAGCAAGCCTATTACAAACATGGTGACAGTTCCATGTTAAAGGTTGCGCAAGAGGCGTTCGTTGTAGAGTTCATCAAAGGCGTTCGCAAGAAAGACCCAGGTATTGGCGGCAATAAGCTTTGGTTCATGTACCAAAGGCAATTTGGCGTATCCAGAAGTGTTGGCTACAACCGCTTTTATGACATTGTCGAGAAATACAACCTTAAGGTACGAAAGGTAAAACGTAGGGTGAAGACAACAGACTCCGCCCATGACCTTCCATTGTATCCTAATATTGTTAAGGATTTGCTTCCCAGCCGTCCATGCCAACTGATTGTCAGTGACATAACGTATATACCATATTATCTCGACCCCGAGAGCGGTGAGTACAAGTTCTGTTATCTTGCCCTCATTACGGACTATTATACAAAGGAGATAGTCGGGTATAGTGTCGCTCCAACGCTAGAGTCTATTCATGCCATAGAAGCCCTTAAGATGGCTTTGGATTACTACAAAGGAAATGACCTTAGCCAACTGATTCATCATTCTGACCGTGGGGTTCAGTATGCAAGTTACCAATATACTGGTTTGCTCAAGCAATACAACATACAAATCAGCATGACGGAAACAGGCAATCCCAAGGACAATGCCGTTGCAGAAAGAGTCAACAATACTATCAAGAACGAGCTTTTGAAAGGCATGTCGTTTACTTCTATATCAGAGGTCTTGGTGGCAGTAAAGGCTGCCATCCGCTTCTATAACGAAGAACGTCCACATTTGAGTCTTGACGGCTTGACCCCTCGTGAGGCTGCAAAGAAAAGAGGCGAGATTGATAAAAGATGGATAAGTTACAGAGAAAAAGCGATAAAAGCTAAGGTTGCTTAGAATCTTTTTGTATCTTTGCACCACCAAGGAACTACGTGATGGTTTAAGCCACCAACGTAAAAAGTTTGAGTTGGGCATCGAGCCCAACCCAAACTTACCAAGGAAGCTACGCTCAGGATTATCCCCCAACATGTTTCTTTGCGGAGATATGAAGGGTAATTTTATTTGTGTCTATAGGCATAAGTAGTCAACTATAAGTATGACTAAAATTAAATAAGTCAACGTGAATTATAAATAAGTAATAACTGAGTCAACTTGTATTATCAATAATACTTAGAGTGGTCAACTAAAATCGTTAAACCACACATAAAGTGATAGGCTAAAACAATTAAACCACATAGATTATTGGAATAAACACATTATCCCCCAACATGTTTCTTTGCGGAGATATGAAGGGTAATTTTATTTGTGACTATAGGCATAAGTAGTCAACTATAAGTATGACTAAAATTAAATAAGTCAACGTGAATTATAAATAAGTAATAACTGAGTCAACTTGTATTATCAATAATACTTAGAGTGGTCAACTAAAATCGTTAAACCACACAAATTCTCTATTCCGTGACACGGAATGGCCATTCGGTGACACGGAACGGACATTCGGTGACACGGAACGGACGTTCGGTGACACGGAACGGAGATTTACCGTAACACTATTGTAACTTTATCGTAATTGACATGCAATCGGTTTGTCGCTGTTTAGTCCTAACTTTGCATCCAGTTATTAACAACAGCGTATGAAAGAAAAGAAAAAGATTGTTCTGGATGTACTGAAGAAGCATCTTGAGCGTACAGACAAGTTTGAAAGTCAGGTATTAGAGCTTGCGTTGAAACAGGCTGATGGCGCACGCGATGATGGTTGGGGAGTGTTTTATTCTAAGGGTGGCAAGCGCCTTATAGCTGCCAAGAAAACCATTGAGGGCGACTATGCAGTAAAGGAAGACACACAGGAGATAGCCAACAACGCCTTCTATGGCTGCGCCTTCTTGCGTAGTGTGGCTATGCCGGCATCTATCACCAAGATAGGCGACGAGGCTTTTGCTCATTGCATCTCGCTCAACTCTGTTTATATTCCGCCAACGGTGGAGAAGCTTGGCAAGAACCCATTTGTCGACTTGGACAGCAAGGTATTGAAGAACCAGTCTGCCGCCTTTGTAGTAGACGCCAAGATATTGTACAATGCCGAGCGCACACGCCTTATATCTTGCCTTACCGATGCTACTATGATAATTATCCCAAAGACAGTTACAACTATAGGCAGTCTGGCTTTCAGCCGACGCTCTAAGCTTAAGAAGGTGCAGTTGCCAGAAGGCTTGGAACGCATAGGTCGCGACGCTTTCTCCGACTGCGATGCTCTTGAGGAAGTAACAATACCCGCTTCTGTAAAGACCATTGACCCATATGCCTTCGCCAGTTGCGACGGGCTTAAGAAGGTTACATTCCTTGGTGTACCCGAGCATATTGCACGCACAACATTTTCCGACTGCGACAATCTTATGTCGATTATCGTGCCTGAGGGCGAGGAGAAGAAGTTTCGCAAAATGCTGCATATCACGATAGAGAGCGACACATTGGTATTGAGCGAGTAAAATAATATTTTTTAATCATGGCAAAGCAATCAACATATACCGAACGCGACGTTAGTTGGATGTATTTCAACCATCGCATTCTGCAAGAGGCAGAAAAGACAAACGTTCCATTACTTGAGCGTCTGTCGTTCTTGGGCATTTACAGCAACAATCTCGACGAGTTCTTCCGCGTGCGTGTGGCTTCGCTAAACCGACTTGTAGATAATGAGAACCTGTCGGAACGCAACCGCAAGGCTATAAAGAAAACGTTGAAGACGGTAAACAGACTTAACGAGGAATATTCTTCAGAATACACAAAGGCTATAAAGGAGGTGTTCGCCCAACTTGAGGAGCATCATATACGTCTGCTTAAGGAGTCGCAACTGAACGACGAGCAGAAAGAGTTTCTGAAGCGTCTTTATTACGACAAACTCAACGGCTCGACCAATCCTATCTGGCTTAACGCAATAGACGACCTCAACACATTGGAGGACAACCGCATATACCTTGTTGTTAAGAAGACGCATACCGACGGCGACCATAAGGTGAAGTATGCCATCATAAAGGTGCCCGACCGTGTGTACGGCCGATTTATACGCATTCCACAATCGGATGGATTTGATAATATCATGTACCTTGACGATGTTATCCGCTTCTGTCTGCCACTTATCTTCATCGGCACAAAGCCGTCTACTTACGAGGCCTACTCGTTTAAGTTTACCAAGGATGCCGAGATGGAGGTGGACAACGACTCGGATTATGGCGCTATGGAGAAGATTGCCTTGGGCGTTAACTCGCGTAAGCGCGGCGAACCAATACGCGTAATTTACGACAAGGACATGCCCAGAGATATGCAGAAGCGTGTATTCGACAGACTGAATGTTCGCGAGCTCGACACATCGCTTGCAGGTGGCAGATACCAGAATCATAGGGACCTGATGTCGTTTCCCGATTGTGGTCACTCGGAGCTGAAATTTGAAAAGTGGCAGCCAGTAATGAAACCGGAGTTTCTTGCCGAGGAGTCGATACTTGACCAAATACGCAAGAAAGACCGATTCATACATGTGCCTTACCACTCGTTCGACGCTTACATACGATTGTTGCGCGAGGCCGCTCTGCGTCCAAGCGTAAAGGAGATTAAGACTACATTGTATAGACTTGCCAAGGACTCGAAGGTGGTTAAGGCCCTGATATGTGCTGCACGCAACGGCAAGAAGGTTACGGCTGTGGTGGAACTTATGGCACGTTTCGACGAGGAGAGCAACATAAAATGGAGTAAGCGCATGCAGGAAGAGGGCGTAAACGTTATCTTTGGCGTTGAGGGGTTGAAGATACACTCAAAGCTGCTGTATATCAAGACCACCAAGGGCGACCTGGCTTGTGTGGGTACGGGCAACTTTCATGAGGGCAACGCACGTGTGTATACCGACTATCTGATGATGACGGCACGACAGGGCATTGTGTCGGAGGTGGCTAAGGTATTCGACTTTATCGACCGTCCGTTCTCGCCTATGCGATTCAAGGAACTGCTTGTGTCGCCAAACTCAATGAAGACACGCATTCTGCGCCTGTTTGATACGGAGATAAAGAACGCTCAAATGGGTAAGCCAGCTTGGGTAAAAATTAAGATTAACCATATTACCGACCAGGATGTTGTGAATAAAATGTATGCGGCATCGCGTGCTGGCGTGCGCATAGACGCATTGGTACGCGGCAACTGCTCGCTTGTGCCCGGCATTGAGGGAGTTAGCGAGAACATCCATATCGTGGGTATTATAGACAGATATCTGGAACACTCGCGCATACTGATATTCTGCAACAACGACAAACCGCGCTATTTCATCGGTTCGGCCGACTGGATGCCTCGCAACTTGGTAAATCGTATAGAGGTGCTTACGCCTGTGTACGACGAGGATATGAAGAAGGATTTGATGCGCACAGTAGACTTCGGTCTGCGCGATACAACCAATGGACGTATTGTGGATGGATGTGGCACTAATGAAATACAGAAGGCGAAGGAAGGGGAAGAGCCGTTCCGCTCGCAGGAAGAATTGCATAAAGCTTATAATCAACTATGAACATAGCCGCTATTGATATTGGCTCTAACGGAGCCAGATTGCTGATAAAGAGTTTTGACGATAATGCTCCGGCATCGTCGCGTATTAAGAAACAGCTGTTTGTACGCATTCCATTGCGTCTGGGCAAGGATGTGTTTGCACTTGGCAAGATATCGAAGGAACGCCAACGTATGATGATGCACATGATGAAGGGGTTTCGTCAGTTTATGCAATTATATAATGTGGAGCACTTCCGTGCTTGTGCCACATCTGCCATGCGCGATGCCGAGAACGGAAAGAAGGTAATGCGACGCATTGAGAAAGAGACTGGCATTAAACTGGAGATTATTCCGGGTGCAGAGGAAGCACAACTTCTGTGCAACAATCTTGTAGAGAACACGGAGAGCGGAGTGGGCAACTTTGCTTATGTAGACGTGGGTGGTGGCTCTACGGAGATATCTCTTTTGCACGATGGTGTGCTTGCCGAGAGCCACTCGTTCAATATCGGAACGCTGCGTATGCTTGCTGGTGCTGTTACACCTGAGGAAAGAAATGCTATGTGCAGAATGTTGGAGAAGTATGCCGAGGATTTTCCGGGTACTAAGATTATTGGTTCGGGTGGTAACATCAACCGTCTGTTCCGACTTGCCAAGATAAAAGGCGACTCGCGCTCATTGCTAGTGGCTACGCTTAAGCAACTGTATGCCGAGCTGGCGCCTCTCTCGCTCGAAGAGCGTATGGAGCAATTTAAACTAAAGGACGATCGCGCTGACGTTATCATTCCTGCTGCAGAGATATTCCTGCTTGTAGCACGCTCGCTTAAGTGCGAAGATATTCTTGTGCCTAACATATCGCTTGCCGACTCGATTGTGGACGGAATATATAGGGACGTGCAAGGCAATATGGCAAGCAAGGACGACAAGGAATAACTGTCGGAGGAAAGGACATAATAAGGACGAAAGAACTTTATTTCTTCCACCAATGATCGTCCTTATTGGTGATTATGCGCACAAGTTGGTTCATCACAAGACACATTTCGCGTGTCACCTTGATGTCTCTGCTGTAGGCGTAGGTCCAAGGTGATATCTGCACGAGACGATTTTCGGCACAGGCGTAGAAGCTTTTGCCTGTGGGCTTATAACGGTCGGCAAAACCGTTGTCCACAATCTCTATAACAGGCAGTTGCTCTATGAGCAGCTGCTTTTTTATTTCTCGTTCTTTTGGACTTATAAATGCCGAGACGATGACAGCTCCCTTGCGTGCCGCTTGCAACACAATATCACGCTGCACATCAAAGAGCATAGCGTCGCTGCGATGACAGATAAGGGGCAGCTTGCATGGCGCTGCCAATAGGGCGCGCATGCCGATGAAAGAGAGAACGGGCTTGATATTGGGGGCGCTGGCAGATTGGTTGGAGCTTTGCGCAGGGGTAGTGGAACCTGGGAGCATCTGAATACGGGGAAGGAGGGCAAGCAAGGTGGATTCGATACGACGAGAATCAAGGGCAAGGTAGCGGTCGGCAAGGAAGGCACGGCGTAAGGCATCCATGGTCCAGCCATACGAATTGCAGTTGCGGTAGATACGGAAACAATCGGGCATGGAACCCTTGATAAGAGCGCGACGCGCCTGCTCGCGGATGTAACGACGCTTGGTTTCTACCTGCTCAATGGTTATGGCTTCTACATCGTTGTAGCCACGAACAAAGAGGGCGGGACCGCGGAAGGAACGGGTGTGGTCATGATCTCTATAATCGCGTGTTATAACACCTGGCTGCGGGCGCCAATCTATACCCAGCGTGTCCCAATAGGCATGGGTGCCTCCTATCATAAACCCACGTATCATCTGGCCCAAGTGCGGCTTGCCACCAGGCCTTATATGAATAAGGCCATGAAAATGATCGGGCATAGCCTCACAATCAATGGCCTCGGCATAAGGATAGAAATTGGGGATGTTGCGCCAGCATTCCATCACCCTCTTCCCGGGTCAGTGGAAATTTAGTGGGGATAAGCATAAATCTTTGCAAGTCGATACAGAAAGAACTTTTCATCAACGATACCCCTTAGTGATGCTCTGAAGGCTTTGATTTTCGCATTAAAGGATTCAGCTGCAGCATTAGATGATCTATTTTTATAAAAGTTAAGAATATCATCGTAATGTTCATAGAATGTTGCAGCAATAACATTGAAAGAACGGAAGCCAGCTTCTTCCACTTTGTTGTACCATTTAGCCATAGAAAGTCTTGCGGCATCCTTAACAGTATTTTTTGAGAAAATCATTCTCAAAGAATGCGAGAGTCCATAAGCTGTCTTCAAATCTGGATATTCTCTAAATAGGATCTCTGCTCTCTTGCTTTGTGACAGCGTCCATTTCTCTCCTGATTTGAAAAGAAGATACCTACTCCTTGCTAGCAATTCCTTTCTCGTATCTCCGTTCTCATATCGAAAAGGCACGTATTCGCGTCCTTCAAGTTTTGCATTCTCCATGTCGTCATTGGCCTCTTGTATAGCATCCCAACGATGCTTAATGCGCATTTCTTGCACAGCATCGCAAGCAAGCTTCTGTATGTGAAATCTATCAATTACTCTCATTGCTTTTGGAAAGCATGTGCGAACAATCTTTCTCATGGAGTCTGACAAATCTAATGTAACCTCCTCAACGATATTCAGAAGTGCTTCCGGTATATGCTTCAAGGCATTGATAACGTCCTCTGACTTAACACCCTTGACAATTGCAACCAGACATTGATCTTTTCCGTGTCTGTCCCTGTTGGTGACGATTGTGCGCAATTCACCGTTAGACATAGAGGTCTCGTCTATTGCCAAATTACGACCTACGTTGTCAGGAAAGACAAGCCATTCATCGGCATGTTCTAGTTCTGACCAGGTACGATAGTCACTCAAGACATCCTTGTATTGTTTATCCAACGTATTGGAGTTTACATGGTAGTATTGCTCAAGCGTACGGCAGGTCGTCGGGGATATGTCCATACGTCTCTTTTAAAAAAGCCGCAAACTCTTTCGAGTAGCGGGTTCCTGATTCGGTAACACTAATACGGTCGACAAATGTCTCTCCTGTTTCCTTGTTTCTCCATCTACGACGACGAAGTACAAGAATCACTTTATGGTCACGAATCGGAAAATCAGTTATGCGTACAGCATCCATAAAACCTTTGGATTCGTAGTCCTCAGATTTTTGGAGATAAGCATTCATACGCTCGTCTAGATAGATGGTCATACTCATTGAGTCAATATCAGACTCATCTGTTTCTATCTTGACGATATCGAAATTGTCCAGTATTTCTTTGGGAAGAACTATACGGGCTAATTGTTCAAGCATGTTCATAATGCAAAGATACAAAATACTATGAAACAAAAAAAACATCCACAGTACTTTTCCACTGAGCCCTCTTCCCCAGTTCCGTATACACACAGCGTGGTTCATCCTCTGCTCCATCATTGGCATCTGCACGTCCAGATATATAGCTAAGGATGGGAGCATAGCCTCGGGTGTTGATGGTTACAAAGAAATAGCCCTCGCGGTAATTGGTGAGAGCATCGCGGCGCAAAGCATCTGGAAGAGTGGACTCCTTTTGCTGTATCTTGGCTAATTGTTCGGGTGTGAGAGACATTAGGTTGATTGGTTTAGGATGCAAAAATACATTATTATAATGTATAATACAAATTTTGCAAGTAGGGAATATAAAGTTTTTTGAGAAGTTAGGTTTTTTATTAGGGATCTGGGACTTGCACCCGTTAGACAATGCTCATGCCGAGCGTGCACAAAAAAAGCAGGCTTCGATTTGAAGTCTGCTTTTTAAGTAGTGGATAGGGGAATCGAACCCCTATGCCAAGATTGAGAATCTTGTATCCTAACCATTAGATGAATCCACCATAAAGATGATAATATGTCCTGACCGCTTGGGCATAAAAAAACAAGCTCTGCTGGGGCTTGTTCTTAAAGCGTAGTGGATAGGGGAATCGAACCCCTATGCCAAGATTGAGAATCTTGTATCCTAACCATTAGATGAATCCACCGCGGTTATTTGAATCAAGAAAACAGCGGAAGCTGGGGGATTCGAACCCCCGGTACGGTTACCCGTACGGCAGTTTAGCAAACTACTGGTTTCAGCCACTCACCCAAACTTCCATACGATTAAAGTTATAACCGGAGCACTGTTTCTTAATTGCGAGTGCAAAGGTAGTATTATTCTGTGAAACCACCAAATGTTTTGTCAACTTTTTTCATAAAAAGTTTATTTTTTATTGAAAGTCCTACTCTACCCTATTATCTATACATTTATAATAATGTGGGGCTATGCCTTTGGCCAATTCAGGATGGAAGATGCAGATAAAATCGATGAGCAGGAAATCGGGGCGGAAAGATGATTCCTCGAAATATGGATTGCTGTTGCTTGGCAAACACTCGTACACCTGACCTTTGCTAAAAGCACGCAGCAAGCCATAGCCCTTGTACTCGGCAAGCAATTGGCTACGTGTCATCAGCGTCTTGCCATTGCCCACAAAAAGCCAGCGGTCGGCAGAGGCTGCCTTGTCGATAACTTTCTCTGGCGATAACGTTAGCGAACCTGTATGCTTATCATCGGCAAAGACATAACAGCCGCCCGCATCGGCTATAAGACGTGCCATACTGCTCTTGCCACCAGGACAATACCATGTGCCACTTACAACACGCTCGGTTATAACACGTGGCTTGGTCTTAGCCTTGCGTGCCATATCGCTCCACTCTATATAGTTGCGCTCAACTTCCTCGAATAATGAGTCGGCTGTCTTCTCTCTTCCTACAAGTGCGCCATAGAATCTCATCCATTCGGCACGACCAAGTGCCGATGTCTCCATATACTCTGCACACTCGATAATAGGCACGCCTATATGGTCGAGCTGACCGTAAGCCACACCGTCGAAAGGAGATACTAATATGGCTTGAGCTCCTAACGACACTATACGCTCTACGGATGGGCTCATGCTATTGCCGCAATCGGCAACCTTGCCACCGCGCACAGCGTTCTGAACAGACATCATATTTATATATGGCAAGTCGCATACCCCACTTATTACCCCAGATGCCCCAAGCTCGTCAATCAACCAGCAATGAGGAGCAGTAGACACAACAGCACGCTGCACCGGTGTATATACAACTGTGCCTTTGGGCAGATTGCGCACACGAGCCGAGTCGGCTCGAGACACAAGCAGATAACGGTGAAGCTCGGAACCAGGTTTCCATGGGTTGGCAAGCGAAACCTCAGTATAATCCTTATGACGTACCATGGTGATGTGCTCGGCATACTTGAAGTGCAAAGTATCGCCAGCCAACGATGCAGACGGCGAACTTTTATGGCCACACGAAATAGAGACAGCCACAAGAGCTATAGTGGCTATGCAAGCGAAGATGTTTCTCATATATGTATATATAATAATGTGGCTGCAAAATTAAGAATAAACACTTAAGCAAGCAAAGAAAACGGGAGGTTTTGAAAGAAAAACAAAGGTTTTAGAATAAAAACCCTAAAAAGTTTTGCGCATTATTTTATTTGTGCTACATTTGTACAATCAATTTAAATATCTAACCTAAAAAACCTATGGCACAAGAAAAAAGAAATCTTCTTAGCGGAGACTTTAGCAAAAAGAATGCTTTCCTCTTCGCTACAGCGGTGGTCATCTGCCTTATAATTTGGAATTTGCCCATCGACAGCTTCGGAATCGAAGGACTAACAGTTATTCAACAGCGCGTTATCGCAGTGTTTGCTCTTGCCACCATATTATGGGTGACAGAGGCTATATCGCCTTGGGCAACATCTGTATCGCTTATCGGACTGCTGCTGTTGACAACATCAGACAATGCTTTCCATTTTTTCCGTTCGGGCATTGACAAGAGTGAACTGCTAAACCATAGTGACCTTATGGCCACATTTGCCGACCCAATAATCATCCTATTCCTTGGTGGCTTTATACTTGCAATTGCAGCAACAAAGTCGGGACTCGACGTGCTGCTTGCCAGAACACTGCTTAAACCCTTCGGCAATAAGAGTGAGAATGTGTTGCTTGGATTTATTCTTATAACCGGCGTATTCTCAATGTTCGTAAGTAACACAGCTACAGCGGCAATGATGCTAACCTTCCTTGCACCTGTGTTCAAGGCTCTGCCTCCAGAGGGTAAAGGACGTGTGGCTCTGACTCTTTCAATACCAGTAGCTGCCAATATAGGTGGTATGGGTACTCCTATAGGCACACCTCCTAATGCCATTGCACTGAAATACCTAAACGCGCCAAACGGACTGAACCTTGGTATTGGTTTCGGCGAATGGATGATGTACATGATGCCGCTGACAATAATACTGTTGCTCATTGGATGGTTCTTGCTAAAGAGATTCTTCCCGTTCAAGAAGAAGACTATCGAACTTGATATAGAAGGCGAGGTACAACACAATTGGCGCACAGCAGTTGTGGCTATAACATTCATAATAACCGTACTGTTGTGGATATGCGACCGCTGGACAGGCGTTGGCTCTAATACTGTGGCTATGATTCCAATCGTAGTGTTTGCATTCACGGGCGTAATAAAAGCACGCGACTTGGAAGAGATAAACTGGAGCGTTATCTGGATGGTGGCAGGAGGCTTTGCATTGGGTATGGCACTTAACGATTCGGGACTTGCCGAGAATGTTATAAAGAGCATACCTTTCGGATCATGGTCGCCAGTTGTAATATTGCTTGCATCGGGCATTATATGCTACATACTGTCAAACTTCATATCAAACACAGCAACAGCAGCATTGCTTGTACCAATCCTCGCAGTAGTGTGCAAGGGTATGGGCGACTCGCTCAACAGCATAGGCGGAACTCCTACCGTGCTCATCGGTATTGCAGTTGCAGCATCAGTAGCTATGACATTGCCTATCTCTACACCTCCTAATGCAATAGCCCACTCTACTGGTCTGGTAGAACAGAAGGAGATGATGAAGATTGGCCTAACTATGGGTATCATAGGATTGGTACTGGGCTACGCATTGCTCTTTGTTCTGGGCGAAATGCACGTATGGTAATCAAAAAACTGTAAATGAACATTACACAAGAAACATTGTATGCGATGGCTCTGACACGCATCAATCATTTTAATCTTACAACAAGCTTGCAACTCTATAAAACAGTAGGGTCGGCAACAGCTATAATGGAGCACCGCCACGATATAAAGGCGGTGCTTCCTTGTGCTACGCCACGTCTGCAAGAAGCACTGAAGGATGTATCAGAAGCTATGAAAAGAGCCGAAGAAGAACTGGCATTCGATGAGGCACACAACATTGTGCCACTTGTGCTTAACGACGATAACTATCCCGAACGACTAAGAAGATGCGAGGACGCTCCGCTTGTGCTGTACTACAGAGGCACGTCGAACCTAAACGACAGACATATAATATCGGTTGTTGGCACGCGACATTGTACGATATACGGACAAGACATTATACAACGATTCTGTGCAGATATCAAGAAATTGTGCCCAGACGCCATTATTGTTAGCGGACTGGCATACGGTGTGGACATATGCGCACACAGAAACACCCTAAAGAACGGCATGGACACTGTGGGTGTATTGGCACATGGACTGGACTATCTATACCCTACCGCTCATCGTGATACTGCAACCGAGATGCTAAGACAAGGCGGACTTGCCACGGAGTTTATGACTGGGACCAACGCAGACAAGATGAACTTTGTAAGGCGAAACCGTATTGTTGCCGGACTTGCAGACGCTACAGTGGTGATAGAGAGTGCCGAAAAGGGCGGAAGTCTTATAACAGCAAACTTGGCGCAAGACTATGGACGCGACGTGTTTGCCTATCCAGGCAGCATTGACATGCCTTACTGCAAAGGCACCAACAAACTAATACGCGATAACAAGGCTATGCTGATAACATCGGCAGAAGACATGATACACGACCTGGGATGGGACAACGACAAAGAACTGGTAAAAGCTAAGGAGAATGGAATAGAACGACAACTATTCCCAGAACTGAACCAAAACGAAAAGAAGATAGTGGAACTGCTGCAAAAGAACAACGACTTGCAAATGAACACTATCAGTATGCTTACTGGACTGCCTATCCCGGCTACAAGCTCAGCGCTATTTAATATGGAGATGTTGGGAGTTGTGAAGCTGATGGCAGGAGGAATGTACCATCTGTTAGGATAATATAATAATACGCCCTGTAAGGGCAAAAGCGTTCATTATCAACGCTTTTACCCTTACAGGGCGCTTTGCTTTGGATATATTACACCCAGGGCGCTGCCCTGAGCTAGGAGCTTCTGCCCCTTCGGGGCGTACCACTTGCGACTTTTGATACACCCTCCTGTTTTTATTATTCCTTATTGTCTTTATCCTCTTGTTTATCCAGCACCTCGTAACGAGAATGCTTGCTGATATACTCGGGCACAATATCCTTCATCTTGTGCACAGTCTGCATATCGTCGTACTTGGCAGCAATATTGCAAAGTTCCTCGATATCACGCTCAGCCTCGTCGTACTCGTAATTGCGCACCATAGCAATGCGAATCTTCTTATGGAACGAAGGCAAGGTGTTTTCGTTCTCGTTGAGAACTTCCTCGTAAAGCTTCTCACCCTCACGCAGACCAGTATACTTAATCTCTACGTTCTTGGCTCCACTAAGCAAAATCATACGCTTGGCAAGGTCGGCAATGCGAACAGGCTCGCCCATATCAAATACGAATATCTCGCCACCCTTGCCCTGAGTGCCAGCCTCGAGAACCAGCTTACAAGCCTCAGGAATAAGCATGAAGAAACGTATAATCTTAGGATGGGTTACGGTAAGAGGTCCACCTGCTGCAAGCTGCTTGCGGAACAAAGGAATGACCGAACCGTTAGAACCAAGCACGTTACCAAAACGTGTTGTAACAAACTGGGTAATACCCTTAATCTTGCCATCCTTAATAGCCTTGTCGAGACTCTGCACGTAAATCTCGCAAATACGCTTAGAGCATCCCATGACATTGGTTGGGTTGACAGCCTTATCGGTAGAAATCATCACAAACTTCTTAACGCCATACTTAACGCTAAGGTCGGCAATGACCTTTGTACCGTATACATTGTTCTGAATACTCTCGCTTGGATTGTCCTCCATCATAGGCACGTGCTTGTAGGCAGCAGCATGGAACACATAATCGGGACGGAATGTAGAGAATATCTTCTCCATACGGTCGAGCTTGCAAATGCTTGTTACAACAGTCTCGGCTGGTATGTCGGGGAACTTGCTCATCATCATCAAGCGGATATCGTGCTGAGGAGTCTCGGCCTGGTCGATAAGCATCATATCAGAAGGCTTATACATAGCAATCTGACGTACCATCTCGGAACCAATACTACCAGCTGAGCCTGTGATAAGCACCTTCTTGCCACGGAGCAATGCACCAACCTTCTCCATGTCCACCTGAATTTCTTCGCGTGGTAGGAGGTCCTCAATCTTGACCTCGCGCAGAAGAACCTTCTCCTTATAATCCTTCTTCTTGTTCCACTGCTCGGCATTCTGCGCTATATAGATGCGCACACCAGCATTGATAAATAAATCTTGCAACTTGCGGTTGTGCAAGAACATTTCGTGCTTGAGCGGACTTACAAGCACAGCCTTAATGTTCTTAGACTGTATAACCTCAAGCAAATCCTCTTGAGTAGAGTAGATGCGCTTGCCCATAAGTCGTTCCTTGTAGTGAGGCTTGCTATCGCCAATATAACCCTCGATAAGGAAACGTACCGGCTTATTGCTGCGAGCCTCGTTGGTCATAGAAATAGCGCCTGCATGTGTGCCGTAGATAAGTACGTTCTGAGCATTCTTGCTAACGAGAACGTTCTCGAAAATAAGGCGGATGAGGACACGGGAAAATCCCATAAGGGCTCCTGTGAAGATGTATATAATGACGATCTTGCGACCAGTCAAAGCATAGAAAATGTCAGCCCAACCAAAACGAAGCACCGAATAGTTGAACAGCAATGCCAAAACCATAGAGAAGACTGTGGCATAGAGCACACGCAGCAAATCGACAAACTGCGAGTAGCGCAATATTCCAGAATAGGTATGGAACATGCGATAGCCTAAAAGATTGGCAACACCAAAGACAAGCAGTGTGTGCGTAAGCTCGGAAGCATGCGGCAACAACTCAGTAAGAGGATGACGCAACCACATTACAAACGCAGCTCCGAAGAAACAGAGCAAGAAATCAAAAATTACAATGCACCAATAAGGCAAAGCATTTCTGCCAAAATACCAATTTAAAAAGGAACTAAATAGCTTCATTTCAACATCTTAGTTTTTGTTCTTTTGATGAAGGGGGATTATAACTCATTTTAGCTGTAGCACAGACACCATCTGTACACAAGCCTTGCAAAGTTACACATTATTATAGACATTATTACCATTTTTTCGGTTTTTATTACCAAAAACTTCAAAATAATCAACAAATATCAAAATTTTCCCCCCCCCGAAATTCTATTATTTCATCACATTTCTATAGCATAGCGCTGCACCTATAGCCGTACAGAACTCAGAATACTGCGGAATATGGAACTTGACACCATACAGACGCTCTGTAGCAGGGAAGACACGTTGACACTGTGGAAGAAGTGTAAGATTGCCTATCATGACAAAGTCCTTGATGCCACTGCCAAGCGACGAAAGGATAGTGGCGCTACATATAGACTGAAGACACATCCATATAAGACCGAGAGCGATATCCTCACGAGATGTATTGGTCTTGGCATTGCCAAAGAGCGAAGCAATGGCATCCATAGGCAGACCTTCAAGCGGATTGGTGCAGATATCCTTAATCAACAGGTTGATATGAGAGAGGTCGCCCTCTTCGGCAAGAGCAGCAACCTGCTTGATATCATCAGTCTTGAGAAGCAATCGAGAAAGTCCTTGAAGCGTACCGCCACCAATACCAATACCACCAATGTGCTTGATATCGTCGCCATCGCACTTGACAATAGATGTACCAGTGCCAAGACTTACAACAAGCATGCGGTTGAGTTTTGTCTCATAACGTGCTCCCAAACCATCGGCAACAAACTCCTCTGCCTTGTCGGTAGGCAATCCGTATACAGGTTCGTTGATATAGGCGCTGCCTACACCGGTAAGCATAACCTTCTCTACATCAGAAAGCTGTATATGATTATCGTGAAGATACTTGCCAAAAGCACCATAAAGCGACGTTACGGGGTCGGTGGCACGTATGCGTATGGGTGACAATACCTTGCCATGCTCGTCGATACCTACAATCTTAGTGGTGCTTATGCCCACATCTATACCTATTACTATTCCCATATTATATTGTTTCTACTTATATAATTTATATTCACAATTTGTTGCCGAACAATACTTGTTGAGTAGCTTTATAATATACTCGGCTGTATCGGTTACACCTTGCTCGCTTCCATCGTAGCCATTGACAAGCACAAGCAGACGAGTTGTAGATAGTGTAACCTTGGTACGCTCGTGGTCGCTGGTAGGTGTACCAACACCACCAATAGCATCACGGTAGACCGGAAGACCAGCAATATTTATCATTCCTCTGCCTATACCTTCGTAAGGTTCGCCTTCCTTGCCAATGCCGAGAGTAAGCGTGTCGCCACTAAACTTATCGGCATCAAAGGCTCCTATGCTGTAGCCATACTTCATGCTGGCAAGGTTGATAAGGTCGACAAGAGTATCTATCTGATAAAGGCTCTTGCCTTGAAGAACACGACGCACAAGTGCCTCACCAGACGGACGATAGCGAGAAGGATCCTTGCCACATAACTTATATATACGTCGAGTGGCTTGAATGGACGTCATGCTCTTTAATGATTCGGTTGTAAGAGTGGCACGATAATCAGAGCCAAGAGCATCTATCTCGGCCCATAAATCGGCAGAGTAAGGGGTATTGGATATGTTTGCAGTGATGCAGGCTCCGACAAACTCGGGGCAGACGGAGTGCATCTCGGGGGATACTTGGAGTTGCATAATGATTTTTACTGAACTTTCGCAAGTTCAGAGAATTCAGAAGTTAAAGGAGTTAGCGCTCCCTACGGTCGCTAGAATTTATAGCCATTACTCTTTTTGCTGAATATTCAGCTATAAGACATACGGCTTTAAATTCTNTATATATATAACTGAACTTTCGCAAGTTCAGAGAATTCAGAAGTTAAAGGAGTTAGCGCTCCCTACGGTCGCTAGAATTTATAGCCATTACTCTTTTTGCTGAATATTCAGCTATAAGACATACGGCTTTAAATTCTATAACTTCTTTAATTTCTATAACTTCTGAACTTGCGAAAGTTCAAATTTTTATTTTAGATGCCACAGGCAAGAATTATTAGAAATCTCTATTGCGTGGCAGTTGTTTAAAATAGCGATAGCTGACCATTGGCATCTGCGCGTGGCTTTTCTTCTTGAATGGGAGCAGCTACATCTTCAGCAGCAGCTTCATTCTCTGTATCAGCCACGACATCTCCTTCAATCATATCAAGAAAATCATCCTCGTTGACAAGAGGGATACCAAGCTTCTCGGCCTTCTGCAGTTTAGACGGTCCCATATTGTCGCCAGCAAGGATAAACGATGTCTTGCCACTGATAGAACCTACATTCTTGCCACCATGCTGCTCGATAAGAGCCTTGTATTCGTCGCGACTATGCTTGGCAAAGACACCACTGATGACAATAGACTTACCAGCAAGCTTGTCGCTCGCACCAGTAATTTGCTCCTCAGAAAGCTGCATCTGAAGACCGTATGAACGCAAACGTTCCACTATATCCTGATTAACAGGGTTGTGGAAATAGGCGATAACACTCTTGGCTATAACCTCACCAACACCCTCAACCTCCATAAGTTGCTGCATAGAAGCATTCTGCAAGGCATCCATTGTCTTGAAATGACGAGCAAGCAAACGAGCAGATGTCTCGCCAACAAAACGGATTCCAAGAGCAAAGACAACACGCTCGAACGGAACCTGCTTTGAAGCTGCAATGCCATCTACTATCTTACGGGCAGAACGCTCACGATTGCCTGAGCCATTGATATCCTGTACCTTAATAGTATATAAGTCGGCAATGTTGTGCACAAGTCCACGGCGATAATACTCGTCTACGGTCTCAGGTCCCAAGGAATCGATATTCATAGCACGACGAGCAATAAAGTGCTCAATACGACCTTTTATCTGAGGCGGACAACCAGTATCATTAGGGCAGTAATGAGCAGCCTCTCCCTCATAACGCACAAGCGGTGTGCCACACTCGGGACACTTGTCTATAAACTTAACAGGCTGAGCATCCTCAGGACGTCTGTCTATATCGACTCCTACAATTTTAGGGATAATCTCGCCACCCTTCTCAACATACACATAATCGCCTATATGCAAATCGAAGTTGCGTATAAAATCCTCGTTGTTAAGAGTGGCACGCTTGACAACGGTGCCGGCAAGCTGAACAGCATCCATATTGGCAACTGGTGTTACAGCACCAGTACGACCAACTTGATAAGACACCTCATTAAGACGTGTGCATGCCCTCTCTGCCTTAAACTTATAGGCAATAGCCCAACGAGGCGACTTGGCAGTATAGCCCAACGAACGCTGTTGGCGCAAAGAGTTGACCTTAAGAACTATGCCATCTGTTGCAACTGGAAGATTCTTGCGCTCGGTGTCCCAATAATTGATATAGTCGTAAATCTCTTGAAGAGTCTTTACCTTCTTCATTCCTTGCGAAATCTTGAAGCCCCATGAAGCAGCAGTCTGCAAATTTTCGTAATGACCATCTGAAGGCAGAGTATCGCCAAGAAGATAATAAAGGTAAGAATCGAGCTGTCGGCTTGCCACAAGACGAGAGTTCTGACTCTTCAATGTACCGCTTGCTGCATTACGTGGATTGGCAAAAAGAGGTTCCTCTGCAGCCTCGCGCTCGGCATTAAGACGTTCGAACACCTTCCATGGCATAAGAATCTCGCCTCGTATCTCAAACTCATGGGGATAACCCGAACCTTCCTTCAACACAAGAGGAATGCAACGAATAGTGCGTACATTAGCTGTTACATCATCGCCATGCACTCCATCGCCACGTGTAACACCACGCACCAACTTGCCATCAACATAGGTAAGAGAGATGGACAATCCATCGTACTTCATCTCGCAGCATACCTCAAAGTCCTCACCATCAAGTCCACGGCGCACAGAGTCGTACCAGTCGGCAACGTCTTGCTCATTATATGTATTGGCAAGCGACAGCATAGGATACTTATGCGCCACTTGGGTGAAGTTCTGATTAAGGTCGCTGCCAACACGCAATGTAGGTGAGTTGGCATCGTATAGTTCGGGATGACGAGCCTCAAGGTCTTGAAGTTCGTGCATAAGAAAATCGAATTCCTGGTCGGATATATCCGGCTGGTTAAGAACATAATACTTGTAATTATGCTCGTGCAGCGTTTTGCGAAGATATAGTATACGATCTTTTTCGTTCATTGTGACAATAGTGATTAGTCTTTATTATATGTTCAGCCTTAATTTAGGCTGTAATTAGTCTTTAATTATCTAAAGATGTTTTCTTAACATTATATATATTATAACCGGAGCTCCTACAATAGGGGTTACTGCATTAACCGGTATCACTCCCCCATCAGCCGGAAGCACACAAGCAAAGTTGCACAGCAAAGCCACAATAGAACCTATAAGGATTGTGGCAGGCAAAAGCAAGCGATAGTCATCGGTACGTAATAGCAGACGGGCAATATGTGGAACAGCAAGACCGAGAAACGCTATGGGACCACAAAAGGCAGTGGTGAGAGCCGTAAGCAATCCGGTAACTAAGAGTATAACATTGCGCAACCGTCGGGTGTTGATACCAAGATTGCGAGCATATTGTGGACCGAGAACAAGTACATTTAGCGGTTTGACAAGCATGACAGATGTAATAAGACATACTACCGACACTGTAGCAAATACAGGTAGACGGTCGGCAGAAACACTGGCAAAATTGCCCATTCCCCACAACATATATGCCCTTACACCATCGGCAGAAGCAAAGAAGTTGAGCAGCAATATGACCGAAGACGACAGATATCCTGTCATCACTCCGACAATAAGCAGCATGGCATTACTGCGTATTATGCCCGAAAGCGTGAACATAAGCAGCGTGACAAGCATTGCCCCTACGAAGGCTGCTGCCAATACAGCAGCAAATCCACCTAAGCTTAAATTACCAATAGATATGCCTCCACCAAAGAACAGCATGACAAGAGCTACACCCAAGCCCGAACCTGAGCTAATGCCAAGTATAGAAGGATCGGCAAGAGGATTGCGAAACACAGCCTGAAGCATAAGGCCACATACCGACAAAGCGCCACCAGTAAGCAATGCTGTGACAGCTTGAGGCAAACGCGACTCGAGTATGATGAAACGCCAACTGGCATTGGTATCGCTGCCCCCACACAAGATACTCCACACAGAAGACATGGGTATGTTAACCGCCCCGTAAAATACATTGAGCAGCAACAAGGCAACGGCACCAATGCCAGCCATAAAAAATATTAGAGCTTCGTGTTTCAAAGCAACTATCTTATGCAAGATTTTATATCTTCAATGTCTTCAGAATCTCAGTCATCTTCTGAAGAGTGGTGATACGTGTAGGCACAAGAGGCAGACGAAGCACGTTCTCAATGAAGCCCATTTCGTGCAACAATGCCTTAACACCCGCAGGATTGCCATCAACAAACAGAAGTGAATAAAGTTCGGTAAAGCGATGATGTATAGTGCGTGCTCCCTCGTACTCGCCCTTGAACTCAAGACGAATCATTCGAGACACCTCTCTTGGCAACGCATTGCCTATAACAGAGATGCTACCTGCAGCGCCACTTGCCACCATAGAGAAGGTAAGGGCATCGTCGCCACTGATAACGTCGAAACGATCGGGCTTGTTCTTTATAATCTCGTCTACCTGCTCAAGACTGCCACTTGCCTCCTTAATGGCAACAATATTTTCGCAATCATTAGCAAGACGCACTGTTGTCTCCGACTTCATATTGATGCCGGTTCTACCAGGAACGTTATATAGCACAACTGGCAACGGACTTGCCTCGGCTATGGCCTTGAAGTGCTGGTAAAGACCTTCCTGTGAAGGTTTGTTGTAGTAGGGACAAACACTAAGGATACCATCAATACCGGTCCAATCTGTAGTCTTCAACTCTTCCACAACAGCGCGTGTGTTATTGCCACCACATCCAATAAGAATAGGCACACGTCCACGGTTTACATCTATAACGAGTTGCTTTATCTTGTTCTTTTCGTCGGTAGAGAGACACGGAGTCTCACCTGTAGTTGCAAGGATACAAAGGAAGTCGGCACCGTTCTGTATTAGATACTCTACAAGACGCTTTAAAGCCTTGTAGTCCACTTCTCCTTCGGTTGTAAATGGTGTCACCAAGGCTACACCCAATCCTTTGAATATGTTTCGTGCCATAATATATTGAACTTTGAATATTTCGATTTGGCTACAAAGTTACGATTTTATATCGAGAAAAGAACAATACGGACAAAGAAAAAACTCTAAATTGAAAGAGTTTTTCAATTATTTGTTACATCTTTCAATTTAGAGTGTACATTTTGCAACAACCATGTATCAAAATACATACAAAACTACACTTAACGTGTTTGGATTGTTACTTTTTATCGGGTTCCTATATAAAGGAATATCATTCCGAGCAATACGAGCAGCATATCAACTGCCTTGCTGCGTAGATTTTTTTCCTTGAACACAGCAGCTCCACAGAAAAAGCTAACAACAACGCTGCCTCTACGAACCATCGACACTATGCTAATCATAGCTCCCGGAAGACTAAGGGCGTAGAAATAGACAAAGTCGGCTATGCTAAGGAAGATACTTATGAAAATGATGCTCCAGCGCCACTGAAACTTTGTGGTCTTATTGCGTGTGGGCCACCAGATAAGAAGCATTGTCAAACCCATCATAAAAAGCTGATAGATATTGTACCAACTCTGCACAACCATTCGGCTTAAACCGACTCCTCCATTGTCGGGTGGCGCCATAAGATACTTGTCATATAGACCGCTGACAGCTCCAAGTACCGCAGCAAGCACAAGTGAGAATATCCATTTGTTGTGCTTAAAGTCGACACCTTCCTTCTTGCCACTCCTACTAAGAAGGAAGAAGGACACTATGGCAAGCAACACACCACACCACTGCCAAATGTTAAGACGCTCGCCAAAGACAAGCATAGCACCAACAAGTACCATAACGGGGCGTGTGGCATTGATAGGACCAACTATGGTAATGGGCAGATTCTTCATTGCAAAATAGCCAAATACCCATGACGACAATACGATAAGAGCCTTCAACACGATGTACTTATGCTCGTGCCATCCGCAAGTCTCAACAAAGAATGTACTGCCATCGAGCACACCAGTATAAGTAGACAGCAAGATAAAGGGCAGAAACAACAACGAACATATCATTGTGTTGAGAAAGAGAACTGGTAAAACGGCGTTATCGCGCAACGCCAATTTCTTGAAAACATCATAAAAGCCCAGCAACGCCGCTGAGCAAAATGCTAATATTAACCACATACCTTATTATATATATATATTAATAGCGCACATCCTCCAAGAAAAGCGCATTGCCAGGCATACTCTCGCCTGCATTAGAACGGCTTCCGCTTGCCACAACCTTATCAAACTGATCTATCGTCATACGATGTCTACCAACCTCTATCAGCGTGCCAACAACAGCACGCACCATATTACGGAGGAATCGATTGGCGGATATACGGAAATGCCATTGGTCATCGGCATCGCGTATCCACTGGGCTTCTGTTACATTACACAGCGTTGTCTTTACATCGGCATGTGCTTTGCAAAAAGCTCCAAAGTCGTCAACTTGCAGAAGGTGCTGCGCAGCCTTGTTCATAAGATCATAATCAAGATCATAATGCAACTGGCATGAATAATGACGCAAGAATGGGTTCTTGCGTGTGTGCACATAATAATGATATGTACGGAGCGTTGCACTAAAGCGCGCGTGCATGTCGGGGGCAACAGGATATACATCGTAAACTGATATATCGCGAGGCAATAAGCGGCCAAGTTTATATGTAAGTTGAGCGCAATCAACAGCGCGTTCTGTTTCAAAATGTGCTGTCATACGGCGAGCATGCACACCTGCATCTGTGCGTCCGGCTCCAACCACCTCTATATTCTCACGAAGTAATATTGAGAGAGCCTTCTGAAGTTCCTCTTGTACACTATTGCCATTAGGCTGAATCTGCCAGCCGTGATAGTTGGTGCCGTCGTAAGCAAACACCACAAAATATCTGGTCATTATTATCAAATAGTCTTATTGAATAAACAAAATAGGCTAATTGGCACCATGTTGACGGTGTCGCTTGCCATTAGCATGTATGCGCTTGAACTGCTGTCTGTGAAACTTGTCCTCTGCCTTAATAATGCGATAAACTTTTGAGGCAGGCAGAATACGCAAGAACTTCTCGTGATAGGCTTGCTGTAAACGTTTAATCTCGAGATCATTGTTATCGAGTCGGCGTATAGCATCGGCACATGCTTTGTCGTCAGCCTCATCAATATAATGCCAACGACGATGGTCGCAGAAATAAGCCATTTGCTTTTTGCGCATCTCTCTGTATAAAGGGAAAAACTCGGCTGACTCAGCAGGAGTTAGTCGCGCCTCTGTAGCAACAAACTGCTCTAAGTTTGCCTCGAACTGTGCCGGGTCAAACTTCTTTGGTTCTTGCGCTATAGCTAAGACGCCGCACAATACCAACAATATTGAAATGATGTATCTTCTTAAACTCATAATCGTCAGTTGCTTGCCATAAGTGTATACATATCCTGATTGTCGAGCATAGAGTAGTTAATCTCCTCGTCGCTCACACTATTGTATGCCGAAGCATCATATGTGCTGTGATGTGTTGCTGTTGCAATATGTGTCTTGCCTGTATCTGCAGTAGACTTAAATTGCCAAACCGACACACCTCCCACAATAAAAGCAACACAAGCAGCCACTGCCGCATAACGGCGACAACGGTGCCACCAATTAATTGTTATGACTTTATTCTGCTGAGTTGCCTCTGGTACATGCGGCACTACCTTATCGGCAGCCTCAACACTATTCATTATGTTTTGCGTAAGGTTGTCGAAATAGCCTTCAGGCACCGTAAAAGGAGCCTTCTTGCCAAAACATGATTCTATATATCTTTCATCAGATTCCATACAAATTACTTTATTAGTT
The DNA here is from genome assembly GCF_900290275.1 of Prevotella merdae. Taxonomy (GTDB): domain Bacteria; phylum Bacteroidota; class Bacteroidia; order Bacteroidales; family Bacteroidaceae; genus Prevotella; species Prevotella merdae. The sequence continues at coordinate 129,618 of NZ_LT985325.1, read as the reverse complement.
CTATATGTTTGACGTTTGTATAGCGTAATGGTTTAAAACAAAAATGAAATATTACTGATGTTCTTTCATAAATGCAGTTATTTTTTTCACCGCAATATGATAACTTGCCTTCAAAGCTCCTTCGGAAGTGTCGAGCAACTGGCTTATCTCCGAATACTTCATCTCGTCATAATAACGAAGGTTGAACACCACCCTCTGTACATCTGGCAGTGAAGCTATTGCCTCTTGAAGCAATGCCTGAACCCTGTCGCCATCAAAATACTGGTCGGCTTCAAGGCTGTCTGCCACAGATATATTGTCTGAAATATCAAGCGATGCCACGTTGCGCTTACGCCTTAGAAAGTCGAGAGCCTCGTTGACAGCAATGCGATAAAGCCAAGTAGACAACTTAGAGCGATTCTTAAAATCGTCAATGCCATTCCACACCTTAATAAACACATTCTGCAACACGTCGTTGGCATCGTCGTGACACAACACTATACGACGTATCGCCCAATACAACTTCTCGCTGTACTGGGGAACAATTGACTCGAAAAGCTTGCGCTTCTCGGTCATATCCATTTGTTGTATTGACGAATTGTCTTCCTTCACGTGAGTTGGCAATGACTATTTACATATACTTCTGTATACGCTGGTATATAACAGGATCGAAGCCATAGATATCATCATACCTTACAAGGGTGCCATTAGTATCAGGATACAGTGTATAATAGGTGATGAACACCGGAACCTGTGGCTCAACCTTGAGGCTGCGAAGCATCATACGACGATTGATAGGACTATTAACATCGTCGTCCTCGGTACGATGTCGACCATACTTGACCGTCATCGAATAATCTATCTTCTTCATCATCGACTCGTCCTTATCGGCAAGCATAAAGACGGCAAGGTCGTAAGGCTTCTCTACACGTATACAACCATGCGACACACTACGGTTGCTACGCGAGAAGACATTACGATTTGACGTGTCGTGCATATAGATAGAATAGTCGTTGTCAAATCGGAATATGATACGTCCAAGCGAGTTGCCCTCACCACCTCGCTGTATCACAAGATAGTCTGAACTCATCAACATATCGCCTGTAACAGTAGCAGGATCTACCTCACGACCTGTTGAACGCTGGCGTATGAAATAATCGTGACTGTCAAAATAGGCTGTATTGCCAGCATTGTGCCTGACAGAAGTCTTGATGATGCTCTTAGGTATAATCCACTGCGGATTAAAGTCCATTCGTTTTATCTTGCTTGTCAGCAACGGTGTCTTTGTCTTCAAGCTACCAAAACCTATACGCATGGTGAGATGCTCGTCGCCATCAGTGGCAACAAGATATAATGACGGAACATTGACCAGCACATACTTCTTATGTTGTTGCGGATAGTTGCCATGACGCCAACGGCTACGCTCCATATTACAAAGCACAAGACAACGCTCTGCAGTAGAAAGTGACTCGTGTAAACGTTTATAAAAAACATGATAAAGAGGATTCTCAGGACGAGATGCAGCCAGAAAAGTGCCTACAGCCTTATCATTGCCAGCCATTACAGCAAATGCCTCAGATACAAACTTGGCATCAGGTCGCTTTGTAGGAACATCGTACAACGAACGGTAAGATGTGTAAACACCACTACTGTCACGCACATCAAGACGATTGAAGGCATCGTATGGATTGACAAAACCAAAACGCATACCCTCGACATATCGCAAGAAAGCCTTTGTAAGACGATACTCCAAACGAGCATACACCTTATTTATATTATTACGACTATCCTTGTCGGAATCGAAATCAAGATCTCGTGCCCGTTGGAGGTCGCTACTTAAAGAAGAGTAGCAAAACTTTTCGGATGAAAAGCCTATACTGTCTACCGTAGCTAAATATGTAAGCAAAGTATCTGCTTTTGACGAGATGCCATTACGAGTGACCCATACAAGCTGTCCACCATCAAGATAATGACGACGAGCTTGAATATCAGGAGTCTCACGATCGGTATCTGCCAAGACAACATGACGCAGACTTTCGCTAAGCAAGTCGGCGTCAACACGATACTTAACGTCTGCCATATCAGCAAACGATTCGAGAGTTATGGGAATACGAAATTCCTTCTCTTGGCATGAGCTAAACACTCCTACCAGGAGAAGAAACAATATAAAAATCTTATGAATGTTCACTTTTGCAGTATTCGAAATTGACTACTGTTTTTTTTATTTGATAACAATCTTTCTTGTAGCCTTATTGCCAACCTGTACTATGTACACTCCCTTTGGAAGTGTAAGGTCGTACGTCTTGTCAGCACTTTCAACCTTTGCCTTCATCACAGGCTGTCCACCAGCAATGTTGTATATACACAACGTCATACCCTCAGCACCCGTAACACGCAGATTAGAGCCGTTAAGGGTAATAACAACCTTATTGAAGTCGTTGTTGTCGATAAGCTCTATCTCAGCCATACGGCTTGCTGATGCTTTAAGCGGCATTGTTGCCACAAAGGCAGTCAAAAGAAATAATGAGAGTATATATTTTACCATATCGTTCGGTTTTTGTTGCACTTATACATTTACATCTATATGATGCAAAGATATACATTTTTTCGACAAGTTGTTTTAACGAAACACTTTCGACCATGAACACTTAACAATATTTAGCATTTACGGTCGAAAGTGTAATATAATACAACATCACTTAAGGTCGATTGTCATACCTTCAGCAGTGAGTTGCGACTCAGGAAATACCTCTTGAGCCTCCTTAAGCAACTGCTGCTCATCGTCGTATTTAGAACTATAATGTCCAAGAAGCAAGCGACCCACATTAGCATCTCGAGCAACCTGTGCAGCCTGTGCAGCTGTACTATGATAGTACATCTCGGCACGGTCGATATCTGCAGTGATGTATGTAGACTCGTGATAAAGACAACTAACACCAGCAACGCGCTCGTGCAATGACGGCAAATAGCAAGTGTCGCTACAATAAGCATAACTGCGAGCAGGATCGGCAGGAGTTGTAAGACGCGAATTTGGTATCTCACGACCTTCTTCATCAGTCCACGAAGCTCCGTTCTTGATATTGTTTATCTGCGAAACTGGTATATGATAAAAGTCAATCATGTCGCGGCGTATATGTGGCAAGGTTGGCTTCTCGCGGAATAGGAAACCGCAAGTGGGCAAACGATGCTTGAGCGGAATAGACTCTACCGTAAGACTGCGGTCTTCGTATATTACCTGTTGTTTGGTTGTATCGACAGCATGAAACTGTATCTCATAGTCGAAGTCGTAGCAGAAGGTTTTAAGCATCATGTCAAGCACGGGTTTAAATTCCTTTGGTGCGTATATGGCAAGAGGCATAGTGCGTCCGAGCAATCCGAAAGACGAGAGCATGCCAATAAGTCCAAAGCAATGATCACCATGAATATGACTGATGAATATAGCCACAACCTTGTTGAAACCAATGCGAGAACGACGCATCTGCGTCTGTGTACCCTCGCCACAATCAATCATAAACTGTTTGCCACGAAGCTCCACAACTTGTGCAGACGGATTATGTCTGAGTGTCGGGAGGGCTGAGCCACACCCGAGAATGTGTATCTTGAATGGCTCCATTTATTTCTGACGCTTAAAAATGTATATGCCTTTTTGATTCTCAATATAAAGCGAGTCGGCTCCAAGTGATGTTATGTCGAAAGTGTCGCGATTGAGCAACAGCTGTCCATTAAGTATCTTCCACGATGTCCAAGGGTTTGTTTCGGCCTTGACATTTGAGCGAACAGTGCCACCCTCCTCTATTTCGAAGTTCTTGTCAAGACTTGTCCAATGTCCCAAGAGTGATGTAACATTTATAACACGATTGGCAATCAGTTCGCCGTCAATCTTCATTCCAGTTACAGCCACCTTGTCACCTGACATAAGTCCGCCCTCTACATTTGAGACAATTCCACCCGAAACCTCGCCATCCAAATCGGCTTCAGCATCAAGAATGGTATATGTCAGAGTATCACCGGCATCGGTTACAAGTTGGAGCGAGTGCATAGATGTGCCGTCGCCACAAACTCCATAGACAGTTGTGTCTACTATTTCCTCATGAGCCTCAGCCAAAGGCTGTGGCTTTTCCTTCTTGGCATTGCATCCAACTAATGCCATAAGCAAAATGGATGCAAAAAGCATTGCAACGTGTTTCATAATGGTTCTGATTTAGTTATTACTTCTTTTCCTGAGCCTTAGCCTCATTCCATAATGCATCCATCTCGCCGAGAGTCATATCCTTAAGTGGTTTTCCGATGCGGATAGAATGCTCCTCAATATAGTTGAAGCGGTTTATAAACTTGGCATTGGTTTTCTCGAGAGCCGTGTCAGGATTTATCTTGTACAGACGTGCTGCATTAATGAGCGAGAAAAGGAAGTCGCCAAACTCTTCGGTAGAACGTTCTTTATCTTCCTTTCGAATCTCGGCTTCCAATTCGCCAAGTTCCTCACGCACCTTTCCCCACACATCACCTTTGTCTTCCCAATCAAATCCAACATTGCGTGCCTTATCCTGTATACGATAAGCCTTGATTAGTGCAGGCAAAGCATTAGGCACTCCAGAGAGAACACGCTTGTTGCCGTCTCTCTCGCGCAATTTAATCTGCTCCCAATTCTCTATTACCTGCTGCGCTGTCTTTACCTCTTCTGATGTGTCTTGCTCGTCAATATCCTCACCATATGGCAATGGCTTTGGTTCTGGCACGCCAACCTGTGAAGGATGATAGACATGCGGATGACGGAAGATAAGTTTGTCAACAAGTTTGTTGCACACATCGGCAATGTCAAACTGCTCGTTCTCCTGACCAATCTTGGCATAGAAGCACACATGCAGAAGGACATCGCCAAGTTCTTTGCAGATGTTTGGCTCATCGTTCTTTATCAGAGCGTCGCACAATTCGAATGTTTCTTCTATTGTGTTAGGACGCAACGATTCATTGGTCTGCTTTCGGTCCCATGGACATTTCTCGCGCAATTCGTCGAGCACATCCAACAGACGACCGAAAGCCTTAAGTTTTTCTTCTCTTGTATGCATAAGTTATTTATGTCGGATAATACATATTAATATTATACAAAGGTAAGCATAAAATCCGACATAATGTCCTTTGTACAAGTTAATATATACTATCTACGAATTGTTTTCAGACCGTGTATAGTTGCAATCGGGTCTTCCGACTTGAAAACGTAGTTGCCACTTACTAATACATCGGCACCTGCTTCTACAAGCAACTTGGCAGTCTCGCCATTTACACCTCCGTCTATCTGGATAAGAGCATTACTGCCTGTACTGTCTATGAGTCTACGCAGCTGACGAGTTTTTTCTACAGAATGAGGAATAAACTTTTGTCCACCGAAACCTGGATTTACACTCATCAGGAGCACCATATCCACATCGTTGATAATGTCGGCAAGCATAGACACAGGTGTAGAAGGGTTTAGCGTTACGCCCGCCTTCATTCCTGCTGCATGTATCTCCTGAATGGTACGATGCAAATGCACGCATGCCTCGTAGTGCACATTCATCATCATGGCACCCGTAGCTGCAACTTGCTTTATATAGTTTTCCGGATGCACAATCATAAGATGTACGTCAAGCGGCTTCTTACATTCCTTTGCCAATGCGTTAATAACTGGAAAGCCAAAAGAAATATTGGGCACAAATACGCCATCCATTATGTCGAGGTGCAACCAGTCGGCCTCGCTGTTGTTAATCATTTCGATATCCGACTTCAAATCGAGAAAATTTGCTGAAAGCAACGAGGGGGAAATAAGAGTCTCCATTTCTATATGTTCTGCTATTATGTTTAAAGTTGTTGTTAGGTTTGTTGTCACTTTAGTTAAGGCAATACACATTGCCTTTTGCTCCAGCCGATTTAGCAACACGATAAGTGTAGGCTATCTGCCGGATAATGTTAAGCGTCGTTTCAGACGGCTTGATGTCTTCAGGGGTAAAATGTTTCATAGGCAATTTTAAAGTTTGCAATCATTGTTTATTATAGTAACGAGGATTAATTGTTTTTATTACATTTGTAGGCAACTAAATATTTTTTTCACTGTAAATTTTACTTTTGCCATTTAGCCAGGTCAAATAAACAGAACGACGCAAGAAACGTCAATATACACAACGATACAACAAGTAACAATGAATAAAACAACGACAGATAATAACATATTAAACGCTCTAAGGCATGACATGCAACGTGGGTTCACCATGTTTATGCAACGATACCGCGAACCAGTATATTGGCACATACGCCGTCTGGTTGTGAGTCACGATGATGCCGAGGATGTAACACAGGAAGTATTTGTTAGGGTGTTGCGATCGATAGACAAGTTCAGAGGCGAATGCAGTCTTACATCATGGGTATACCGCATTGCCACCAACGAAGCACTACGACTGATAAACTCAAGGCGATCGGACACTTGCTCAATAGACACTACATCTGCCCATACCATAGGCAATATAGAAGCCGACAACTACGTTGATTTCGACGATGCTATCGCTGTTAAGTTTCAGCAAGCAATACACTCGCTTCCACCCAAACAGCAGGCAACATTTAACTTGCGCTACTATGACGAACTGGAGTATGAAGAGATAGCCGAGATAACGCATTCGACACCGGCAAGTGCCAAGGTCAATTATCATACTGCCAAACAGAAAATAGAAGCATTTATGAATAAATAATGACCCGAAGCATATTATATATAATATGTTCGCGTACATTAAAACAATATAACAACGAAATAGAGATAATTATGGAAAAGAAATTTGACTTCAACCAAATAGGCAAGCGTATGCCCTACACCACTCCTGACAATTTCTTTGATAAATTGGAGAAAGAGGTCAAGGCTTCATTGCCAAGCGAGCGAAAGAACAAACACGCACGCATCATTACAATGTCGGTTCTGTCTATAGCCGTATCACTGCTGTTGTTCTTCGGTATAAGCACAACAATTAACAATAAAGGTGATGACGCTAAAAAGGAACAGTATAATATGGCTGCTGTAGAGAAGGCTTTCAACAATCTCGACGACGATGACCAAAATGCTCTTATAAACATCTATCAAGATGATGTTTTCACAAGTTTGAATTAAAGAATAGTTGTTTTAAAATTTATAGAATTATGAAAAAGTTAGTATTAAGATTATTTATGGTTATGTGCATGATGACAATTTCGTCTACTATAGTAAATGCACAGCACACAAAACCAGGTGTTCAGAAAACCGAACGTCAACGCATGACACGTGAGCAACTTGCCGAGACACAAGCCCGACATATATGTAACAAACTGGCATTGGATGATGAGACAAGCGCCAAGTTCACCACCGAATATTGCAACTATATGAAGGAGTTATGGGCCATCGGTCCTAGAGCTGGCAAGCGACAGCAAGGTGAGATGACGGATGCTCAGGCAGAAGCCAAGACAAAGCAAGACTTTGAACGCAGTCAAAAAATACTTGACCTTCGTGCCAAATACTACAAGCGCTACTCTACATTCCTTACACAACGACAAATACAGCGTGTGTACGAGATAGAGAAACAAATGCGCAACCGCTTGGCTAACAAAAGACATGCAAGAGCAAGAATGCCAAGAAGGTAATAATGCTTTTCCTTTTTAAAGACAATCTTCAATTAAGAATTGTATAGTAGAAATGAGTATAATAATTAGATTTTTGATTTCGGCTCTGTTGGCGCTTGGCTGCGTCGACAGGGCAATTGCTCAGACTTCTTTCTCTAAGGAGTCGTTTACAGCAACAGACGGAACAGCCCTACCCTATCGCAAGGCTTCAATACCTGGAATTGGTGACAAAGCATCACTTATAATATATCTGCACGGCGGATCAAGCAAGGGCGATGATAACGAAACCCAATTGCAAGAACCAGGCATCAACTACATAACAGAATGGCTCACACAAAACAACCGCAAAGCTATTATGGTTGTGCCGCAATGTGCTAAAGACAAGTCATGGATAGGCGATATGCTCGTTACAGTGAAGGCTATGCTTCAAACATTTGTAGACCGTGGCGTTGCCGACAATGTTTATATCTTTGGTGGTTCTATGGGTGGCACTGGTACTTGGAATATGTTGAGTCTATACCCTAATTTCTTCGCAGCCGCTATGCCTGTAGCCGGCAATCCGTCAGGACTTAATGCAGAGAATGTGGCCCAAACACCATTATTCACCGTAATGGGAACAGCCGATAGACTGATGAAAATACCAACAGTAGAAAGTTTTCTTGCAGACATGGATACCTACAATGCCGAATACCGCTTTGAAACAGAAGAAGGATGGTCGCACGAAGACACATGCAAGAAAAGCTACACCAAAGAACGACTCAATTGGGTATTTAGCCATAAACGCAACACCGAGTTGAGTGTAAATGGCATAAGCACAAATTATATTATATCCACAACTTGGTTCAACCTTGACGGAAAACGTCTTAATGGCGAGCCACAGCAAAAGGGCATATATATAAAGAAATGTGCTGACAGCAACGGCAAACTAAAGAGCACGAAGATTGCTATCGGCATATAAAAAACATGGAACGTCGAGCAGTGATTGCCCGACGTACAAGATAGTGTAAGTATTTAAAGATATGAATTTTTTTTATTCAGCTGCTTCTATTATTTCTCCCCATAAATCACATAGCTCGGTCATTTGTCCAAGCACTATATCTGCTCCATTATCAGCAAGAGCCGAGTCGGGAAGCGGTCCACTATTTACACCTATTGTAAAACATCCGGCTGCCGAACCCGCACGCACTCCAAGTGGAGCATTCTCAACAACAATACCTTGCCATGGCTCATTGTTGCCTGTCTTGTGCAATCCCATAAGATAAGGATCGGGATTTGGCTTGCCACGCTCCACATCGTAGGCTGTAACAATATGGTCTTCGGTAAGAAATCCATCAAAGTCGGTAAGTAAGCGTTGTATCAAAGGGCGCTGTCCGCTTCCGGTAACAACGCCAATGGTAAGACCAGCCGACTTAATCATCTGCATTATATCTATAACCCCAGGGAATATCTCGGCAACGGGCATATGGTGGAAGATGTCGGTCTTGACATCATACATGCGTTGTGCTTCCTCCGGTGTTATCTCCTTACCTTTCTGCTGAAGTACGTACTTGCGTATAGTGTCTACACCGCGAGCACCCTCTGTTGCATAAGAGTCGGCAGCTGTAAAATGGATGTCAAACTGCTTCATAGCCTCATGCCAAGCTACAGCATGGTTTGGCATTGAATTGTATAGCACGCCATCCATATCAAATAGCACACAACGTGGCTCAAACTTGCTATAGCCGTGCTGTAGCTTGTATGCCAATATCAAATCTTTAATCATATTATATCTCATAATACTGCCTTTTCCACAACCCTTCCCTATTGAGGAGAAGCTGTGGGTAAGACTTCAATTTATCGAATAAAAAACGGACTGCATTATATGAGCAGTCCGTTTTTCATTAATATAGATTCACGTATTATCGTGTTAGAGTTATTTTTACTTCTCGTCAGCCAAACGCTTCTGAATAGCCTCGCTCTCAGCCTCATATCCTGGCTTGTTGAGCAGAGCAAACATATTCTTCTTGTAAGCCTCAACACCTGGCTGGTTGAATGGGTTTACACCGAGGATGTTGCCGCTGATACCGCAAGCAATCTCGAAGAAGTAGATAACCTGACCAAGGTAGTACTCGTTGAGCTGAGGAACAGAAAGGCGGATGTTTGGAACACCACCATCTACGTGAGCCAAACGTGTGCCAAGCTCAGCCATCTTGTTTACCTCATCAACACGCTTGCCTTCAAGGAAGTTTAGACCGTCGAGGTTCTCGTCATCGTGTGGGAAGAGTACTTTCTTCTCAGGAGCCTCTATGCTGATAACTGTCTCGAAGATAGAACGCTCGCCTTCCTGAATCCACTGACCCATAGAGTGAAGGTCGGTAGTAAAGTCGCAAGATGCAGGGAATATACCCTTGCCGTCCTTACCCTCTGACTCACCATAGAGCTGCTTCCACCATTCGCTCATGAAGTGGAGCTTAGGCTGATAGTTTACAAGAATCTCGATCTTCTTGCCTGCCTCTGCATAGAGAGCGTTGCGAACGGCAGCGTAGATAGCAGCAGGGTTCTCGTCGAACGGAACATCCTTGCCTGTAGCCTTCTCCATATCGGCAGCACCATTAACGAGGGCTGTGATGTCGAAGCCTGCAACAGCGATAGGCAGCAAGCCAACAGGTGTAAGCACTGAGAAACGGCCACCTACATTGTCAGGAATAACGAATGTCTTGTAGCCTTCCTTTGTAGCGGCAGCACGAGCTGCACCCTTGTGAGCGTCAGTAATAGCAACGATTACGTCCTTAGCTTCTTCCTTGCCACGCTGGTCCTCGCACTGCTTCTTAAGCAGACGGAAAGTGAGAGCAGTCTCGGTAGTTGTACCCGACTTAGAGATGTTGATTACACCGAACTTCTTGTTCTTGAGGTATGTTGTAAGCTCAGCGAGGTAATCCTCGCCGATGTTGTTACCAGCGAACACTACTGTCGGGTTCTTCTTGTCCTGAACGAGCCAAGCAAATGAATTGCCAAGAGCCTCAATAACGGCACGTGCACCTAGATAGCTACCGCCAATACCTGCAACAACCACAACCTCACACTTCTCACGCAGAGTATTTGCAACGCTCTGAAGTTCGGCGATGAACTCAGGAGTGATAGAAGATGGCAAGTGGAGCCATCCGAGGAAGTCGTTGCCAGGGCATGTGCCATTCTCAAGAGCCTCCTGAGCAGCCTTAACCTGTGGTTCATAAGCTTTGACTGCGCCCTCTGAGAGGAACTGGGCAGCCTTTGTAATGTCTAAGCTGATACTTTTCATGTCTTATTTTTTTTTAATGGTTATATTTTAGTTTATTTATTTGTTTATAGGTTTTTCAGCCACTCCTCACCCTTCTTTGTGTAGGTCCAGGCAAGGATACTGCCAACAATAACTATAACTAATGAAAATATTAATCCTTCCATTATGTTACAAGTTTTTGAGCCACTCTTTTCCAGACTTGGTATAAGTCCAAGCAAGAAGACTTCCTACTACCAATATTACTATTGTGAAAATTAATCCTAATGCTTCCATTATGCTAATACTTTAAAATTCTATTTGCAAAAAATGCTGTGAGATATGTAGCAATACTTCCAGCAATTAATATCCATAACTTAGGAGTATATGTTCCATCAGTAAAGACGGGGACTATTCCTCCTAACACCAAGCCTGTAAATATCAATTTCGACAAATCATAAAAATACCCTGCAAGTTTCTCCTTGCGTGTTTTCATTTTGTCCTTTTCGTCTCTCTGTCCCATAGCCCATAGATTTAATTACCTGAACGAGTCGGTGAGCAGCTTTATCTCAATCTGCGGACTTATACGCTCGTACAATATATTATATACGGCATCGAGGATTGGCATATTAACGTGGTGGTGTCGGTTCTTCTCCTTCATACACTTGGTTCCGAAGAATCCCTCGGCTATCATCTCCATCTCTATCTGAGCACTCTTCACACTGTAACCCTTACCTATCATTGTACCGAAGGTGCGGTTGCGTGAGAACTTGGAGTAGCCGGTAACGAGCAAGTCACCAAGATACACAGAGTCGTATACACTGCGATCTATTGGATTGATGGCTGTAAGGAATCGCGACATCTCCTGCACTGCGTTTGATATGAGCACAGCCTGAAAGTTGTCGCCATATTTCAGTCCGCTGCAAATGCCTGAGGCAATAGCATATACGTTCTTAAGCACCGAAGAGTATTCAATACCAATAACGTCGGACGAGGTTTTTGTCTTGATAAATTCTGAGTCAAGAACTTCGCAGAAAGCATGTGCCTTTTCTTGGTCGGCACATCCCACTGTTAGATATGACAGACGTTCTAGAGCCACCTCCTCTGCATGCGACGGACCGCCGATGCAAGCAAGGTTCTCATCGGGCACATCATACACCTCATGGAAGAACTCAGAGCAAGCAATATTATCATCGGGTACCAGACCCTTGATAGCCGTAACAATAAACTTGTCGCGCAGACGGGTCTTTAGTTTCTTGAGGTGATTCTTCAGGTAAGGCGATGGTACAACAAACACCAAGGTATCATAAGCCTCAACGATGCGGTTGATATCGCTCGAGAAGAATATCTCATCGGTGTTGAAGTGTACACTCGTGAGATAATTCGGGTTATGGCTTAGGCGCTTAAACTCCTCTATACTGTCGTCACGGCGCATATACCACCCAATGTGGTGGGTATGTCCTACCACAATCTTGGCAATAGCTGTAGCCCAACTACCTCCACCAATGATTGCAATTTTCCCGATATTATACATTTGTCTTATTGTCTTTCAAATTTAAGACTAAAGAGGAGGTGCCGTATATTCGGCACTTCCCCTATAAAGTATATCTATTATTCAGCAGTTTCTGCTGTAGCAGCACCGTCAATCCACTTCTGGATATCGTCTACCGATGGCTTGTCGTAACCAAGCTTGTACTTCTTGTTTATTTCGCCAATCTTCTGCTGCAAGCCCTGAGCCTTCTGGTCGCGTATATCGGCAATAAGGTTGAAGCCAGCCTTACGCAGAACGTATACCCAATTCTCGGGTACACCAAGCTCGCCCCACTCCTTGATAGAGCTCTGAGGCATCTTTTTCTCTGGCTTCATCTGTGGGAAGAACAATACCTCCTGAATGTATGTCTTGCCTGTCATAAGCATAACAAGACGGTCGATGCCGATGCCGATACCTGATGTAGGAGGCATACCATACTGAAGAGCACGGAGGAAGTCCTGGTCGATAATCATTGCCTCGTCATCGCCCTTGTCGGCAAGCTTCATCTGGTCGATGAAACGCTCCTCTTGATCAATAGGGTCGTTAAGCTCTGAGTAGGCATTGGCAAGCTCCTTGCCATTTACCATAAGCTCGAAACGCTCTGTAAGTCCTGGCTTTGAGCGGTGCATCTTTGTTAGAGGCGACATCTCAACAGGATAGTCGGTAATGAATGTTGGCTGAATGAATGTGCCCTCGCAGAACTCACCAAAGAGTTCGTCGATAAGCTTACCCTTACCCATTGTCTCGTCTACGTCCATACCCTTCTCAAGGCAGAATGCACGAATCTCCTCCTCGGTCTTGCCATTGCAGTCAAAGCCTGTCTTCTCCTTAATTGCGTCAAGGATAGGCAAACGACGATAAGGTGCCTTAAAGCTAACGATATTGCCGTCAATCTCGCGTTCTGGCTTACCATTTACGGCAATACAGATAGTCTCAAGCAACTTCTCGGTGAACGACATCATCCAGTTGTAGTCCTTATACTGAACATAAAGCTCCATACATGTGAACTCAGGATTATGGTTACGGTCCATACCCTCGTTGCGGAAGTTCTTACCAATCTCGTACACACCCTCGAAACCGCCTACGATAAGGCGCTTTAGATAAAGCTCTGTAGCGATACGCATGTACATATCCTGGTCAAGAGCATTGAAGTGTGTAATGAAAGGACGGGCAGAAGCACCACCTGCAATTGACTGCAATGTAGGTGTCTCCACCTCTGTATATCCAGCCTCATCGAGCACACGGCGAAGTGTACGCACTACAGTAGCACGCTGAAGGAAGGTTTCCTTAACACCATCGTTTACAACAAGGTCTACATAACGCTGACGGAAACGCAACTCTGGGTCGTCAAACTTGTCGTAAGCAACACCATCCTTATACTTAACAATAGGCAGCGGCTTCAAACTCTTCGATAGAAGAGTGAGCGACTGTGCGTGTACAGAAATTTCACCTGTCTGTGTACGGAACACATAACCCTTGATTCCGATAAAGTCGCCTATGTCGAGCAAACGCTTGAACACAGTGGTATAAAGAGTTTTATCCTCGCCAGGGCAGATATCATCACGTGTTACATACACCTGAATGCGGCCCTTTGAGTCCTGAAGTTCCACGAAGCTCGCCTTACCCATTACACGGCGGCCCATCATACGGCCTGCGATAACCACCTCGCGTTTCTCGTCTTCGTCCTTAAACTCCTTCTTGATATCCTCTGAGAAGGCGTTGGTTGGGAACTCGGCTGCTGGATACGGGTCAATGCCCATGTTGCGCAGCTCCTGAAGACTCTGTCTTCTTACAATCTCTTGTTCGCTTAGTTCTAAAACGTTCATATTAGTATATCTTTCTTTTTTATTTTGTTTTCTTTGCCTTTTGCATTGCCTTCAAGCCCACTTAAGCAGGCACTTGTAAGACAATACACGTGCAAATTTACTAAATAATTCTGAAAGGTTGGTTGTTTTTAATATTTTATTGCATATAAAAGAGGTTCATCCGATATTTGAAGTTATACAAGCTGGAGTTTTATCGGGAAGGATTATATTATATGAGTATATGTCAGGGCTTTAACAAAAACCGATAAACATAAAAAAACAGAAGACACGGGTACATGTTAATATTTTAAGACATAAGAACATAAGAAAGGGTGTCCGTAATGATACGAACACCCCAATAATATGTACCTATTTAGTTCTTAAATATCAATCCGTCATTATCGGCATCGATAGTGATAGGTTGCTCGCGCTTAACCTCGTCCGAAAGAATCTTCTTTGAGAGATCGTTTAGCACGTAGCGCTGTATAGCACGCTTTACTGGACGTGCACCAAACTCTGGATCGAATCCTTCATCGGCAAGGAAGTCGATGGCAGCTGGGGTTACATTCAATGTAAATCCCTGAGGCTCGAGCATCTTCTTGACTGCGTTCATCTGCAATGTCACTACCTGTGCTATCTCTGGCTTGGTAAGTGGCAAGAACATTATAGTCTCATCGATACGGTTAAGGAATTCTGGACGGATAGTCTTCTTAAGCATCTCCATTACCTTCTCCTTAGTGTCGCTTATTACGTGGTCGCGGTTCTGAGGTGTAATACCGGCAAACTGACCCTGTATATATTGACTGCCAAGGTTGCTGGTCATGATGATGATGGTGTTCTTAAAGTTTACTGTGCGACCCTTGTTATCGGTCAGACGACCGTCGTCCAATACCTGCAAGAGGATGTTGAACACATCAGGATGAGCCTTCTCTATCTCATCAAACAACACTACTGAGTATGGTTTGCGACGCACAGCCTCGGTAAGTTGACCGCCCTCATCATATCCAACATATCCTGGAGGCGCACCGATAAGACGACTAACGCTAAACTTCTCTTGATACTCACTCATATCGATACGTGTCATCATCGTCTCGTCGTTGAAGAGATATTCTGCCAAAGCCTTTGCAAGCTCTGTCTTACCTACACCAGTTGTACCAAGGAAGATGAATGAGGCAATAGGACGCTTCGGGTCTTGCAAACCTGCACGCGAACGTCTTACAGCATCGCTTACAGCCTTGATTGCCTCTTCCTGACCAATTACACGCTTGTGGAGTTCCTCCTCAAGATGCAACAACTTCTCGCGTTCGCTCTGCATCATACGTGTTACTGGTATGCCAGTCCAACGGCTCACAACCTCAGCAATATCGTCAGCAGTAACCTCCTCACGAATCATAGCGTTGCCATCCTGAGTAGACTTAAGCTGGTTCTGAATACTCTTGATATCATCGTCGAGTTGCTTCAGTTTGCCATAACGTATCTCGGCCACACGCTCGTAGTTGCCTTCTCGCTCGGCACGCTCGGCCTCAAACTTGAGTTGCTCTATCTGCTGCTTATCTTGTTGAATCTTGTTTACAAGAGCCTTCTCGCTCTCCCACTTAGCACGGAACGAACTTTCTTGGTCGCGCAGTTCGGCAATATCCTTGTCGAGTTGTGCTATTTTGTCAGTATCGTTCTCACGTTTTATTGCCTCACGCTCTATCTCAAACTGCTTTAGCTTACGTGTTATCTCGTCGAGCTCTTCAGGTACAGAGTCGCGCTCCATACGCAGCTTTGCGGCAGCCTCATCCATAAGGTCAATGGCCTTGTCAGGAAGGAATCTGTCAGAGATGTATCGCTCAGACAACTTAACGGCGGCTATACATGCATCGTCCTGAATACGTACCTTGTGATGGTTCTCATAGCGTTCCTTCAAACCACGAAGTATAGATATAGCCGACAGTTCGTCAGGCTCGTCTACCATTACGGTCTGGAAACGACGCTCAAGTGCCTTATCCTTCTCGAAGTACTTCTGATACTCGTTGAGAGTTGTGGCACCGATACTTCTCAGTTCGCCACGTGCAAGTGCTGGCTTAAGGATGTTAGCGGCATCCATTGCACCCTCGCCTCCACCGGCACCAACAAGAGTGTGAATCTCATCGATGAAGAGTATTATGCGGCCGTCGCTATTGGTAACTTCCTTAATAACACTCTTAAGACGCTCCTCAAACTCGCCTTTGTACTTGGCTCCGGCTACAAGCGCACCCATATCCAACGAATAGAGCTGCTTGTCCTTAAGGTTTTCTGGCACATCGCCACGTACGATACGCTCTGCCAGGCCCTCAACTATCGCTGTCTTACCCGTACCTGGCTCACCTATCAATATTGGGTTGTTCTTGGTACGACGTGAAAGTATCTGGAGCACACGGCGAATTTCCTCGTCACGTCCTATTACTGGGTCGAGCTTGCCCTGACGTGCTTCCTCAACAAGGTTCTTGGCATACTTGGCAAGACTCTGGTAGTTCTCGTCGCCCGACTGCGACTGTACCTTCTGTCCCTGACGCAATTCGTTGATAGCCTTAACGGTCTCCGCCTCAGTCATACCGGCATCCTTAAGGATTCGGCTTGCTGTAGAGTTGACCTGCAACAATGCGAGCAATATAGGCTCAACACTTGTAAACTCGTCGCCATTCTTAGTAGCGAAGTCCTGTGCACGCTGCAACACCGAGTTGGCATCATTAGACAGATAAGGCTGTCCGCCCTGAACACGCGGCAGACGCTGTATCTCAGTATCTACTACGGTGTCTATCTGAGTGGCATTGACACCTAATTTCTGGAAGATGTATGTAGCTACATCCTTGGCTTTCTGCAATACACCCTTCAAGAGATGCACCGGCTCTATGCTCTGCTGTCCATTACGCTGTGCAATATTTACAGCCTCTTGAACAACCTCTTGAGCTTTGATTGTAAATTTGTCGAATGTCATATTTTGGTTCTCCTTTCTTCTTTTTGTTTTTCTTAAATTATTCGTTTCGCATTATCATTATATATAATAATGTGTAGCTTAATGCACCATCAGCAACCATGCGGTGTGCCGACGGCTTTCGATATGAATAACGCAAACTATATTCCACGAAGAAAAAACACGACAAAATGTCAGCAAACCGTAGAGAAGGTGGATATTTACATGACAAATTGACAGAAAACAGCTGCTTTTATATATTTATTGTCTCCATCAAGCGACTTTGCTGAGCGTTGGGAATAATGATGTTAGATTCAAGAGTAGTGTGCCCAAAACCGTAAGAGGTACGCCCCGAAGGGGCAGAAGCACCTAGCTCAGGGCAGCGCCCTGGGTATAATGCATAAAATGACAAAGCGCCCTGTAAGGGCAAAAGCGTTGATAATGAACGCTTTTGCCCTTACAGGGCGTATTATTTATAACGTCCGTTTACCCAGGGCGTGCCCTGGGCTAAGTGCAATTTGGGCTTTCAGCCCGCTTCTCTTTAATATTGACTCACTCTCATCTATGTTGTTTAAGTCTTTCTATCGCCTAAACAAGGCGCTGATAACGTATAAGTTTAATCTTTGATTGCTGTCAAATACTCCTATGCTTGCTATCAAACGAAGCTTTGATTGCTGTCAAATATAATTTTGATTGCTGTCAAACACACTTTTGATTGCAAACAAATGGATTTTCAGCCAATGAAGAGTGCTTCAGATTTGAGGTTATATGCCTTGCGCAATTGCCACATCACCCAGAATGTTGGATATTCCTGGTTTATTAATACTCGGCCTCATTAGCCAATCTCCACGCCGTAAGATACGAGGCACGGCTAATGTCGGTGAGCTTAGGATAATTTACGGTTTGTGGTTCATCCGACGGGAAGTTGTAATGAGGCTGACCTCCTGTGTGATACCACACAATAGGCACGCCCTTGAGATGAAACGAACCCTGGTCGCTACCTCCAACCGGATAGTCCCATGAGCGATAATCGGTTTCAAATCCAAACTTATACTTTGCCACATCCTCCTTAAGCCATTCGCCAAACTTTGGATGCGAGGCTGTGAAGAAATACATCAAGTATGGGCTGTCGGTGCCGCTGCCCACCATGTCGAAGTTGAGATAACCCTTAACCTTATCCATATGCGGATAGTTCTGCGTAAAATAGCGCGAGCCCAGCAATCCCTGCTCCTCACCGTCCCAAAATGCAAATACCACGGTACGCTCGGGCTGTACACCACTCGCCACAAACGCCTTCATTATTTGCAGAACTGCCGATACACCCGATGCATTGTCATCAGCTCCATTGTATATCTTGTCGCCCTCAAGGTCGGGATACATACCCTCATGATCGAGATGAGCACCTACCACAACCATCTCGTCGGCTTTCTTTCCTGGCAATACTGCAAGCACATTGCCAAGATGCAAGGTTTGATGCACCTGTTTCTTAATCTCGGCTATCGAATCGGCTTCAACAAAAAAGCGCGCACCACGCTTTAGTCTCTGCACTCCACAAGCCTCAAATGGTTGCTCATACGAATTGCCAAGCATAGGTTTCAGACCCAACTGTCGCATCTGTGATATGATGTATTGCTTGGCAATACGCGAGCCTCGCTCTCCGGCACGACGTCCCTCAAGCAAGTCATCGGCAAGAAAATATACATGAGCACGTGCTGCATCCTCTGTTATAGAACGCAGACCAACCTCTCGCTGTAGGGCCATGTGCTTGGCCATTTGCTTTGTATTGCCCTTGGCAGCCTTAACACTGGCCGCACAAGCTGGAGTGGCAAGCGCCATGACCGCAGCCACAGATATAAAAAATGACAATTTCCTCATTTTATGATAATAGATGTTTATTGTTTGTTTATTTTTGCAAACATACTAAAAAACCTTGGCATAACAAAATAATGATTGGTAATTCTGCCACTTTATATTCCTAAAGAAGCAAAAAAACACGTGTATAATATTTTGTCATATAAAGCGAATATTGTAACTTTGCACACTAAGAATAAAAACATATTTCATATATAATCATACACAACATTATGGCAAAGAAAGCTTTATTGATGATCCTCGACGGATGGGGCATCGGCAAACATGGTAAGGGAGACGTTATCTACAACACACCGACTCCTTATCTCGACTATCTCACAGCAGTTTCGGCTCACTCTCAGCTCCTCACATGTGGCGAGGATGTTGGTCTGCCTGAAGGACAGATGGGTAACTCTGAGGTAGGCCACTTGAACATCGGCGCCGGCCGCATCGTTTATCAGGACCTCGTTAAGATTAACCGTGCTTGCAAGGACGGTTCTATCCTCCAGAACAAGGAAATCGTTAAGGCTTACAGCTACGCCAAGGAAACTGGCAAGAAGCTCCACCTTATGGGCCTCACATCTACTGGTGGTGTTCACTCTTCACTCAACCATCTCTTCAAGTTCATCGAGATTGGTAAGGAGTATGGCTTGAACGATGTATACGTTCATTGCTTTATGGATGGCCGCGACACCGATCCTAAGTCGGGCAAGGGATTCATCGAGCAGGTTCAGGAGTGCTGCTCAAACAATGGCGCACATATTGCAAGCATCGTTGGACGTTTCTATGCAATGGACCGCGACAAGCGTTGGGAGCGTGTAAAGGAGGCTTACGACCTCTTGGTTGAAGGCAAGGGCAAGCAGGCTACCGATATGGTACAGGCTATGCAGGAGAGCTACGACGAGGGCGTAACCGACGAGTTTATCCTTCCTATCAACAACTCTACTGTTAACGGAAAGATTGAAGAGGGCGATGTTGTTATCTTCATCAACTACCGTAACGACCGTGCCAAGGAGCTTACCGAGGTTCTTACACAGAAGGACTACACCGAGCAGGGCATGCACACTATCAAGGACTTGCAGTACTTCTGCATGACTCCGTACGATGCATCATTCACAGGCGTAAACATCCTCTTCCCGAAGGAGAACGTTATGAATACTCTTGGCGAGTATCTCGCTGCTAACGGCAAGCGTCAGCTCCATACAGCAGAGACAGAGAAGTATGCTCACGTTACATTCTTCTTCAATGGTGGTCGCGAGACTCCGTACGAGGGCGAGGACCGCATCCTTGTTCCTTCTCCAAAGGTTGCTACATACGACCTCAAGCCAGAGATGAGCGCATACGAGGTTAAGGACAAGCTTGTTGGTGCCCTTAACACTCAGGAATACGACTTTATCGTTGTAAACTTCGCCAACGGCGATATGGTAGGCCACACTGGTATCTACAACGCTATTGCAAAGGCTGTTCACGCTATCGACAACTGCGTTAAGGAGGTTGTTGAAACCGCTAAGGCTAACGACTACGAGACTATTATCATTGCCGACCACGGTAATGCCGACAACGCTATCAACGAGGATGGCACTCCTAATACTGCCCACTCTTTGAACCCAGTTCCGTTTATCTACGTTACCGACAACAACTCGGCTACTGTAAAGGATGGTCGTCTTGCCGACGTTGCACCTTCTATACTCCACATCTTGGGTATGGAACAGCCTGCCGACATGACTGGCGAGAACCTTATCCAGGACAACAAGTAAACAAACGTTGCTTAACGGCGTTTAGGCTATAACTATTAATGCGTATTCTACAATATGATGTAGGATACGCATTTTTTTAAGCCTTACAGCTGTATCAATACAACACCCAAGACAAACTATCGATAAAAACAAAACAAGATATGACGTTCGACCAATTCATTAGCGACTGGCAGTCGCCCTCGCCTACCCTACTTGTTCATACAAGCGGATCAACTGGCAAGCCAAAACCTATGCTTGTAGAGAAAAGCCGTATGGAGACTTCGGCCCGTATCACGTGCCGCTTCCTTGGATTACAGCCTGGCGACACGGCTCTGCTATGTATGCCTCTCGACTATATTGCAGGCAAGATGGTATGTGTGCGAAGCTTGGTATGGAATCTAAGGCTTATATGTGTCGAACCTTGCGGACATCCATTGCAACATCTTGACGAAGTGCCTACTTTTGCAGCTATGGTACCTATGCAGGTATACAACTCGCTGCAAGCCGACAACGAGCTACGAATGCTCAAACAGATAAAACACCTTATAATTGGAGGCGGAGCTATAAGCCACGAATTGGAGGCTACCCTGCGCACATTCCCAAATGCGGTATGGAGCACATACGGCATGACCGAGACGCTGTCGCATATTGCCTTGCGTCGACTTAGTGGTGCCAACGCAAGCGAATGGTATACACCGTTCGATGGAGTGGATGTTAGTCTTAACCAGGATGGATGTCTCGTGATAAATGCACCCGAAGTGTGTGCCACAACTCTTACCACTAACGATATTGCCGAGATAGACAGCGACGGGCGACGCTTTCGTATACGCGGACGACGCGACAACGTGGTGTGCAGCGGTGGAATAAAAATGCAGATTGAGGAGATAGAAGCCAAACTGCAAGCCCATACCGATGTGCCACTTATTATAACTAAGCGTGCCGACGAGAAGTTTGGCGAGACAATTGTGTTATTGGCCGAATGCAACGACATTGAGCCAATAAAGGAGCTGTGCCGTGAATGGCTGTCAAAATACGAGCAACCACATGCCTATATCTGCGTAGAACGTTTGCCACAGACAGAAACCGGCAAACCGGCAAGAGCAGAAGCTATGCGTATTGCTTCTGACTACATGATTAAATGAATACGTATTCATTTATGGTAAGTAACAGTTCTGAATTATCTTTACATATAGTAGGAGGGTATGGCATCCTTGCCATACCCTCTAAATTGGCTGTACAATCATGGCAGAGTAGGTATGGCAGGGATGCCATACCCTCCTACAGATTGCCGTTCATATATAAAGATAAATACTTACTTAGTGAAATACACTACTTACGATGATCATTATTTGTTTTTATACACCAGGAACAAAGAACGAGTGCTTCTCGCTCTTCTCGCGTTCGTGACGCAAAATGTTCTGCATGTCGTATACAATCTGTGGATGCTGAGCAGCAACGCTCTCCGACTCCCATTGACTCTTCTTTATATTGTACAACTGCGGCTGTGGGTCGCTACCAGTCTCTGTCTTAGGCGCCCAATCAAGTAGCTTCGGACCATCACTTGGCTCAATATACTTCCACTCGTTGGTGCGTACAGACAGCACATGATTGTAGGCAAGCTCTATAACGTAAGGACGATCGGTTGTGTTGGCACCAGTAAGAGTTGCCGCATAGTTCTGACTATCAGGAGCTCCACCCTGAGGTACACGTGCACCGATAATGCTTCCAAGCGATGCCATCCAGTCGATCTGCGATGTAAGGGCATTTGATGTCTGACCACCCTTTATCGCCTTAGGCCAACGTACAATGGCAGGTACCTGGGTGCCACCCTCAAATGCGCTGTACTTGTTGCCACGCCAAGGACCAGCAGGCTTATGACCATTGAGCAACTCCTCTGCACGATCCTTATAACCATCATCAACTACAGGACCATTATCGCTTGACAACAAGATGATTGTATTATCGGCAATACCGAGTTTGTCAAGAGTCTCCATAATCTGACCTACCGACCAGTCGAACTGCACAATAGCATCGCCACGCAATCCCATTCCACTCTTATCGCGGAAACGCTGGTGTGGGAAACGAGGTACATGCACATCGTTTGTGGCAAAGTACATAAAGAATGGACGGTCCTTGTTCTCCTTGATAAAGTCGATGGCATGTGTTGTTATCGAGTCGGCAATGTTCTCGTCCTTCCACAATGCCTTGCCGCCACCACGCATATATCCAATACGACCGATGCCATTGACAATAGACTGGTTGTGGCCAACACTCGACTGTAGGTTATAGCACAATTCTGGGTTGTCCTTGCCAGTAGGCTCGCCAGGGAAGTTCTCCTTATAGCTAACCTCGATAGGAGACGACGGGTCGTAATTGGCTACCGTTCCATCATTAATAAACACACATGGCACACGGTCGGCAGTAGCAGCCATAATATAATGATGGTCGAAACCGATGTCACCCAGGTTCATAGGTATCTGTGCATTCCAGTCCTGTGTGCCCTGAGTCTCTCCAAGTCCTAAATGCCACTTGCCAATAGCGCAAGTACGATAGCCACAACTCTTGAACATATCAGCCATAGTATACTGTCCAGGCTTGATAATCATGCCAGCATTACCAGCTGCGATGTCGGTATCAGGACGACGCCAAGCATACTCACCAGTAAGGATTGAATAGCGCGAAGGGGTACTTGTTGCAGCTACAGCATGTGTATCTGTAAAGCGTATACCTTGCTGAGCAAGACGGTCTACGTTAGGTGTCTGCACATTCTTGGCACCATAGCATCCCAAATCGCCATAACCAAGGTCATCGGCAAGGATGATGATAACGTTAGGACGTGTTGGGTCTGTGTTTTTAGGTTTCTTGGCAGCCATTGCCGACTGTGCGGCGATAGGTGCAAGAAGCGAAACTGCAATTAAGTTCTTTACTTGTTGCTCCATAGTTTGTTGTTTTATAGTATATTAGTTTTAGTATATTGTATCTGTTATTATTATAATTTACAAAGATAGTGCAAAATTGGCTAATTAAAGAATAAGTTTGGATATTTTTTTATAATACCTTTCAGAGTAAGTTATAAAATATTATAACTAACTTTGCACCACATAACAATTATTGCATAGAAAAGATGAATCTTCCAATAGACTTTGAGCAATACACACGACAACTACTTGGCGACGGTCTATACAGCCGTTTAAAGGCTGGACTGGATGCCGAGACCACACCAACAAGCATACGCCTAAACCCATTCAAGGCACAAGGCAAGGATGCAACAAGTGCACTATACGACGTAGTTGTGCCTTGGTGTAAGGAGACTGGACGATATCTAAAGAGTCGCCCTAACTTCACTTTCGACCCTCTGCTGCATGCAGGTGCCTACTATGTGCAAGAGGCAGGCTCGATGTTTGTCGATAATGTGGTGCGCAACCTTATACATCAACCCGTAACAATGCTTGACTTATGTGCCGCACCAGGTGGCAAGTCTACTGCCTTGCGTGCAGCCTTGCCTGAGGGTTCGCTGCTGTTCAGCAACGAACCTATGCGTACTCGTGCACAAATATTAAGCGAGAATTTGCAGAAATTTGGGCATGAGGATGTGGTGGTGACAAATAACTATCCACGCGACTATCGCAAGTCGCGCCTTATATTCGACGCTATACTTGCCGACGTTCCATGTTCTGGCGAAGGTATGTTCAGAAAAGATGATGGAGCAAGAGAAGAGTGGAGCTTGCAGAATGTAGAAAACTGCTGGCAGCTTCAACGCGAGATTGTAAGCGACATATGGCATTGTCTGCGTCCGGGCGGGTTGCTTATATACTCTACATGTACCTTCAACGCACACGAGGACGAGGAGAATGTGGAATGGATAGCAAGCGAACTGGGTGCCGACTTTGTAGAGATTCCTATTGAACCCGAATGGAATATCACGCCAGCAGTAGTTGGCAAAGCTCCTGTATATAGATTTATGCCTGGCATAAGCCGTAGCGAAGGTCTGTTTCTTGCAGTATTGCGAAAGCACGACAATGGTGACAATAGCTACAACGAAAACTGTTCGGACAAAAAGAAACAGAAGAAGGACAAGAAGAAGGCTGGCAAACCAAACAGCAAGCAGCAACTTGCAAATGTAAACATACCTCTGACCAATGCCGCCGACTTTGCCATACGACGTACTACAGAAAGGATATACGCCATTCCGTCAAGATGGGCTGACGTGTACGATGATGCTGCTAAAGCATTAAAAGTGATACATGCTGGCGTGTGCCTTGGCACGGAAAAGGGCAAGGATGTCATTCCCGACCAATCGGTTGCCCTGTCACGACTCATTGACAAAGATGCTTATCCACATGTGGAACTGGGATATGCCGATGCCATCAACTATCTAAGAAAGGAAGCGGCTACTCTACCCGACGATACTCCACGTGGTTTTGTGCTTATAACATACAAGGGCACTCCTATTGGATTTGAGAAAAATATTGGCAACCGTGCCAACAATCTCTATCCGCAAGAATGGCGCATAAAGAGTAGTCATGTGCCTGAGACGGAAAGCACCGTAATAGAATAAAACTGTTTGGGCTTTAAGCCTGTATTATCTTTGGTTTAGCCCTTAAAAATAAATAATATCTCAACAATGCAACAATATCTCAACCTTTTAAACCGCATCCTGACAGAGGGTGCAACAAAGACCGACCGTACTGGTACGGGCACCAAGAGCGTGTTTGGCAACCAAATGCGCTTTGATCTTGCCGATGGTTTTCCACTTCTTACAACAAAGAAACTGCATCTCAAGTCTATCATATACGAATTGTTGTGGTTTCTGCGTGGCGACACAAATGTAAAGTATTTGCAGGAACATGATGTACGCATTTGGAATGAATGGGCTGACGAGAATGGAGACCTTGGTCCGGTATATGGTCATCAGTGGCGTTCATGGCCCGACTATAACGGTGGCACTATTGACCAGATACAGAATGTGCTTGATATGATTAAGAATCATCCCGACTCACGCCGTATGATTGTATCGGCTTGGAATCCTGCAGAAGTGGAACAAATGGCTCTTCCTCCTTGCCATTGTCTATTTCAGTTCTATGTTGCCGACGGTAAGCTGTCACTTCAACTATACCAACGTTCTGCAGATACCTTCCTTGGTGTGCCATTCAATATTGCATCGTATGCTTTGCTGTTGCAGATGATGGCTCAGGTATGCGGACTGAAACCGGGTGAGTTTATCCATACTACTGGTGATACACACCTTTATCTTAACCACCTTGAACAGGCTAAGCTGCAACTTACACGCACTCCACGTAAGCTGCCTACTATGAAGATAAACCCTGATGTTAAGAACCTATTCGACTTTAAGTACGAAGACTTCGAACTTGAGGGGTACGATCCATGGCCACACATTGCAGCAACAGTAAGCGTTTAACCGCTCTGAGATTAAACGAATTAGGAGTTAAGAATTAGGAGTTAAGAATTAGGAGTTAAGACTTACGAATTAGGAATTAAGGATATGATAACAATAATTGCCGCCGTTGCTGCCAACCGCGCAATCGGCTTCGAGAACAAATTGCTATATTGGTTGCCCAACGACCTTAAAAGATTTAAGGCACTTACAACGGGCAACACTATCATTATGGGACGTCGCACGTTTGAGTCGCTTCCTAAAGGCGCATTGCCAAACAGACGCAACATAGTGATTAGTCGCACGCAAAGCGAATTTCCTGGTTGCGATACCTACAACTCACTTGAAGAGGCTATAGGCCATTGCTCTTCGGATGAGGATATATATATACTAGGTGGAGCAAGTGTGTACGAGCAGGCTTTGCCTATAGCCGACCGTTTGTGTCTTACAGAAATACACGACACACCAAAGCAAGCTGATGCCTACTTCCCAGAATACAAGGGATGGCATGAGGAAAAGCGCGAAGAACATACCACAGACGAGAAACATAATCAGGCATATGCCTTTGTTGATTATGTGAAGTAAAGACTACTGAAACGATATAAATAAAAATAATACATCACAAACGATTTCTGTTTATATTATTATTTATTAAAAAAGCCAGCCGCTTGATTGCGACTGGCTTTTTTATTAATAATATTGTCAACAAACTACTTTGCCGACACGCTCAACTTGAATGTATCGCGTCCAACCTTAACCACATATACACCTGCCGAAACAGAAGATAGGTCGATAGACTGACTGTAGTCATCGGTTGCTATAACACTTGACTGCTGCTTACCGTCGGCAGAATATACTGCAATAACATCACCCTGATGTGCTCCAAGCACAATCAGACAGCTGCCAACAGTCTTAACCTTAACGCCACTCTCGCCACTTACACCATTGATGCCACTTGCAACAATGGTAACCTTGTTAGAGAACTTCTCGCCTGTGAGTGAATATACAGCAGATACCTGGTAAGACAAGTACTTCTCGTTAACCGACTCGTTATCAACGAAGACTGTGTCGGTTGTTGTCTCAGCATTAAGTTTGTCGCCATTACGATAAACATTGTATCCGCCAAACACATTCTTGTCAGACGAAGCGGCATTGTTGGCCTTTACCGACTTGAATGTAACTGCATTGCCTGCTGTACACTTAGGAGTGAAGCTAAGAGTCTTGCGAGGTGCCTTAGGCTGTGTACCTGGCAGAGTGTTAGAGTAAGGACTCAGACCAATAGCTATATTCCAGTTGGCATCTACTTCCGAACCCGAATCTTCCATTGTTGTCCATGTAACACCATCCGAAGAGTAAAGGTCGCCACGTCCACTACGTGCAGGTCCACGGTCGTATCCAAGAGGAACAGTTATCTCATTCTGCTCGATATATACAGCAACACGCAAACTCTTCGACTCGTCTATCTTCAACGGTTCGTCAAGATGGATAGTATTGAAAGAGTACTGCTTCAATGTTGGCACAAACTGCTGACGCACGAGAGTATTGTTCTCGTATACAAGCAGGAAGAGAGCTTCTGGTATCTGGTTGATATAAACCTCTACATCGCTAAGGGCAAGATTGCCATAACCCTTAAGGTCGGAAGCAAACCAGTTGGCACCTGCAAAGAACGCACCACCATTGGTAAGTCCACCTGCCTTATAGTTGCTGCCGTCATGCCAACGCAAATATATAGGCTCGCTCAATGCTGGGAACTGCCATGAAAGCTTATTGCCATCAGCTGTCTGATTGACAGTAAGGTTTGTAGGAGCAAGCGAACCATTGTCGTAATATACATCCACACTCATAGGAGCAGTCTTCTCGCTAACTGCAGCAGTCTGTGTAACAAGAGCCACCTGATACTCGTATTTGCCTGGCAACAGATTGTGGTCGACGTATGCAATGCCGTTAACCGGAACATCGTTTATCTTCTTGCCGTTGCGATAGATATCAAATCCCTCGAGGTTGGTCTGCGGTAGAGATGTGTAGAGAGCAATATCATCTACATACTGTGCTGTGAGAGCGTCTTCGGTAGCAATAGCAACATACTCAACACCTGCAGGAAGTTCGCACAGAACATCTTGCCATGATTCTGTAGTGCTATAGCTTTGCAGACGGATAAAGTTCTCACGGTTGGTTCCGCCATTCGAATAGTATACATCAAGTTCACCATTGCCGTTATGGTCGTCATCGTTGCGTACAGCAAGACGCAGATACTTCATGCCCTCAGCCTTGATAACACCAAACGCAGCAGTATGCTTTGGAGCAACAATAGAGTTGCTGCCGCTGAACGATTGGTCAGAAGCAACCTTCCAGTTAGACTTATACGACTCATGGCTTACAGCGTAGGCTTCATTGCCAACAGTCATATCGTCGAAATTGTCTACCTTTGATGCATTGATGTGCATGTCTGGGTCGGCAAATGTTAGAAGCACGTTATAGCCGTAGGTAGACTGCTTTGCTGCAACATTTACCGGTTGCTTAGCCTCACCAGTTGGGAAGATGATTGCTTGAGCAGATACCGACTGCGATGATGTCTCGCCATTGATATATACTGTTTCTACTGTATAGTTGTAGCTGCCTTCCTTCTCTTCTGTCTCGCTAAAGTAGCGTCGAGTAAGCGTTTCGGTATTGCGTTTCTCGCCATTACGATATACATTGTAGCCTGCTACAGTCTGCAAACCACCAAGGTCAAGCACAACAAACTCAGTTGGCTTGCCCTGACGTTGCAAAGAGAGCAACATATATGTGATGCCGTCGTTTGAGATGAACGAAGACATACCACCAGCCGAAACCGAAGCAATATCGTCTATCTCAACATACTTGCCCATATCTATCGAGCCTGTACGTTCGCCTGTAGCAAAGTCGTAAATACCAATAGTGTACTTGTTGGCATCATTGCCTTGCTCAAAAGCATATATCTTGCCATTAGCATAAGCCGTACCCGAAGCTCCCTTGTATATAGGACCAGTTCCGAGCTTGCTGCCATTCTTGGCTACATAGATAGAACTCTGCCAGTCGCCTACCTCAAAACCTCCATTACCACCATCGAGTGTAGGAACAAAGGCAAGGTGACGCGAATACTCAGATATAGCGATATCCTCCACATTCTTCATAGTTGTAATGTCCACACGATGTATTTTTGTGGTGTTGTCGGCAACATACAGCCACTCGCCATCGTATGCAAGGTTGCGAATGCCCTCAATATTCTCTATCTTGTACGAAGCAACAAAGTTGCCCATAAGGTCGTACTTGTCTATTCGTCCGTCCTCATTGTATATAGATATGTATACGTACTTGCCATCGGTAGCTGTTGCCATACCCGACTTAGGTCCGTAGAACGAGCGTACAAACTCAGGATATCCTGCTTCTGTTGTAACCGGGCGACGCTCAATATCGGCAGTAAATGTCTGCGCATTACCAACTGTAGGATTGTCCCAACGTAGAGACACCTGGCGGTTGCGTGTTACAATGGCATTAAGGTTATGCGGAGCTGTCTTGTCATTCACCTCATAAGCCTCAACAGATGTTGGCTCACTTGGCTGCGACTCGCCTCCATCTGCATATACCGAGGTAATGGTATAGCTGTGTATGCCAGTATTGGTAAGCACATCATCGTATGTTGTGCCGCTCACAGTAGAGGCATTAACCTTAACACCATCTCTATATACGTTGTAGCCAACCGGCTGCTCCTCTGTTTCGGTTGCGCCATTGAGCTTAACAGATATATTGAAGTTGCCATCGATACCCGATATAGATGCCGAATACCATTTCTTACCATCAGTAGAGAGCATATTGCTCTTGCCAACAACAGCCTTGTTGCCATCGATACCAAGTGGCTGTACTCCAGCATCGTTCATAAGCTGCAAACCAAAGAGATACTTATGACCAGGCTCTATACGGATGTCGTCTTCTACTGGAATCTCGGTCATAGTACCGTCGTACATCAGTTCGCCCTTATATGCCTTCTTGTATATTGTCTCGCCATCCTTCTGGATAAGTACAGCAATATAGTTTACAGGATTTACTATCTGTACCGCTACAGCAGACACACGCTTGTTGCGATATGCCACAAGGTCGGTTGCATCCCATTGTGCTCCGGCATAGAACACGCCACCATCAGCAAATCCAAGGTCATCTTCATGGCTTCCATCTGCCCACGACATGGTAGCGGCATCTGCCGAACCAGCGAGAGGTGACTTCCAATTAAGATGTACATTCTTGTTGCCATCGATTGTAGACATCACGCTTACTGGTGCATAGTATTGTGCACCATCCTTAACAAATGTACTGAGCGAGTCGCTCATAGCCGATTCCTTAGATCCATATACTGCCGACACCTTATATATATATGTGCCATATACAAGCTGTCGGTCTGTATAAGCGAGTTCCTTTACAGGCTCAGCATTAACCTTATTGCCGTTGCGATAAATGTTGTAGCCATCTGCCACAGCCGAACCATTGCCCTTCTTCCATGTAAGTGCAACGCTTGCCTTACCTGCAGTAGCTTGAAGTTGCTGCGGACGCGGAGTAGCCGATTCGCTAATGGCATTAAGCTTAAAGTTTATAGTCTGGTCGTCCATCTGCGGATTGGTCTGCAATACAGCCGATGTAGAATAGCTGTCGCCATTCTTTGCCTCAAGAGCATTAAGGTTTACGTCGAACTCTTGTGTAGCTCCAGGAGCAAGTGTGCCATGTTTAGGCGACAATCCAAGCCACTTGTCAGTCTCGCACAATGTATATCTAAAGATGAGGTTAGGCATCTGGTTGAGCGTACCCATAAGGGTGAGCTTGCCAGGAACAACATCTGTAGATGCAAAGATACCGCAAACATAGTTGACACCCGAATTAGCGCTACCAAGAACATATCCCGGTGCGTCGGTAAGCGAATGCTTCTCGGCGGTGAGTTTCATTGTATTGAGATTATACTGACGTATAAGCACCTTGTCTATCTGTTCGGTACTCTCGGATGTCATATCTGCCAACCAAAGGTAAGGACCACCAGGCGATACATTATCATAAGCCGAACCATATACAGATACACTCTCGCTACTGCTGAACGACATAAAGTTTGACATCTGTTCGCCCTTCTTGCTGATAAGGCCAATTGTAGTGAATCCACCAACCCAGAAAGCATCAAGGTCAGGATCGTAGCTACAATGTGTAATCTGCAAAGAAGGCTGCGACGCTACTGTAATTACGTCAACAACACGACGGTTGTCAAAGTCGAGCTTGAAGAGTCTATTCGAATGGTCGCTACCATAGAAATAACGTCCATCCCATGTAAGGTCGTACAGAGCGTAATACATCTCTGGGATGTTGAACTGCTCTATAAACTTGCCATTGCGGTCGTACTTCCAGAACTTGCCCAACTCTATTGACGATGTAGTGTAATAGAACTCTCCGTCGAAAGCAATTGACTGCTGCAAATCGCCAGATGCTGTGAACGATGGTTGAATCTCCCAACGTGTGGCAGCATTGCCCGAACCAGCCTTAGGCTTATTACCCAAGTGCCATACAAGGTCGCCATCACCATTGTTGGTGAGAGAGAACTTCTTAACCATATTGTCCTCGGCAGCCATATCGGCTACAATGCTTGTGGCAGAAAGTGATACAGCCGGCTTTGTGAGCTTGGCATTAAATGTATTTGCAGCACCACTCTTTATATTCCATTGAGCCTTGTATATATTGTATCCATCGCGTACAATGTATACAGTATAGTCGCCCTCCTCAATCTTGTCAAGGTTTATATTGCCACTGGCATCGGTCTTTGCCTTAACAACAGCACCATTATCGGCAGTCAGGGTAACATCACAATTGGCTATGTTGCCTTCAGATGCCGACGAGAGATTAAGCTTTGCGCTTGTCCATACCGGTGTCCAAACCTTAACGTCGTCCACATACCAGTAGTTAATCCACTTTGCATTGGCACCATGAGCACGGAAACGAACCTTGAAAAGGTCGCTATCGAGATATTTGCCAAGGTCGTACTGGAATGTTGTCCATTCGAATGTGCCATTAGAATTGTCGAATGTATTCACTTCCTTCCAAGTCTTGCCACCATCTGATGTCACCTCTACTGTAAGATAATCGGTAGTAACATTCTCGCTGTTGCGCAGACGTAACTGGAAGCGTAATACGGTATTGGCACGATCGGCTGTACGAAGCTCGCGTGTATTTAGGGCCTCGTTATAGTTGTTGGTTGTAGACCAACGGTAAGTAGCAGCCGGATCAACAAGTCCATACTCGTAATAGTCGATAGACCAATGCGACTCTTGTGTGCCATCGAGCAATTCGGTTGACCACATATCCTCGTGCATAGTCCAATCGTCGAAACTATCCTCGAATGGCAACATACGTGTATCGGGCACATTAACCTTAAGAGGTTCGCTTGCTGCCGACTCCTTACCATCTTGCTGTACAGCAGTTACGGTATAGGTGTAATCGCCATAATCGGGAACGTTGTCGCTGAACTTAACCTCGTCTACTGGTTTTGTTGTTATCTTCTCGCCATTGCGGTATATATTGAATCCAACAACAGGATTGGTAGCAGCGGCACGTGCTACAACACGAGATGCCGGACGCACCTTATTGGTACCGATGAAGATATCGTCGATAAGCAACATAAAGGCATCGTCAGACACACAGTTGATAGTTACATACTTAGCCTCCTTCGGAATGGTATACTTAACAAGTGTCCATTCAGCAGGCAACTCAACGTATGGTTCTTCGCTTACAAACTTAAAGTCGGAAGGACGTTTGCCCGTTGTAGAATAGCCTACACGCACACGCTCCGGACTCATTGTTCCGTCTGTCTTATAGCTGCGTGCCCAGAAACTAATCTGGAAGTCGGCATCAAACGACAATTCAGGTGATATGATGTAGTCGTTATTCTTAGAGTCGACAGTACAGAAGTCTACGAGCATCTTCTTGCCCGAATGGGGCATATAGTTAGGATTCTCGTCTGTAGCAGGCGATGTCTGCGAAGGGTTCATCACTATGAACGCCATCTTTTGTCCTTGATTAGGGAATACACATGCCTGCCATGTGTATGTATTCTGGTTGTCGGCGTCGATATATGTCCATCCAATACTTCCGGCAGAGTTTATCTCGAAGTCGGTATGACCCTCGAAGTCGTCAAAGTAACCGTCAATAGGTTCGGGAGAAATCCACGAAATATTAACGTTACGATCGTTAATGCCGTCGAGTTGCAATCCATAAGGCACACCATTATTGCCCTCTGCCTTAAGCGGAGTATAATTGGCACGGCTTATAGGAGCCATATCGGTTAAGCCTTGTGTAGGTCGCACTTTCTCAGCATTGGTAGCTTTCTTGCGCTGATTGTTGACAAAGCCTCCCACCGAAGCCGCAACAACTCCACAAGATAATGCCGCCAGCACTAATGCAGATATTTTATTCGGTCTCATAAGTTGATTTTTGTCGAGTTTATCTTATAACAGTTTTAGTGCGGTAGGTATCGCCATCGCAGCTTACGCTTATTATGGCAAAGCCTTCATTGCCCGCAGTTGGAATATTGATGTTGCCTCCATTGGCTGTGGCACGGAATATCTCTATGCCGGCAGCTGTGGTGCAAGTAACGATGCTGCCTGCCTTTACACCACTTACACAGATGTTGCCTGTTTTTGATGTAAGGCTTATGCCAGTACCGTCGATTACATCGTGTATAGATGTTGCGGTTTTGTCGTAGTAGGCAGGAACCGACTCATCGTAGAAGATATTCTGCCATCCCGAAGCAACCCACAACTTATACTTGCCAGTAGCAAACTCACCTGATGTTTTCTCGTTGATATCAAGAGTTGTGTCATCTACAGCTCCAGCAGCCAAGTCGTCGTACACCTTTCCGTTGTTATAGAATAGTGTGAGGTACTTGATACGGGCATTACGTCCACCATGATTGAACTTAAAGCGCAATGTGCGGTAATTTTTGCCTTCAAGATAAGATGATAGATCTACCTCCTGACCCTCGCTGTCGTATTCCTTGCATGTGGTCTTCGGACCTATAGCCTGCCATACCTTGCCATCACGAGTTCCCTCAACACTAAGTGTAGACGAACCAAGCGGACCGCTTGTTGTAACAATAAACTTACAGTCGGTAATGCCGTCGGGGAAATCCTTTAGGGTTACAGTTCCTGAGCTCTTGAAGAAAAGGCTTCCTACAGAAGTCTCAACATCGCCCAACACTTCCTTTAGATACGATGTAGGCACAAACACCACCTCGTTGTTGGTCTTGTCGGTCTCCTTGCCAAAGTATACATAATACTGTGTTGCACCTTCTACCGGAGTCCACTCGGCATGCAGAGAGCCCTTGTCTGTGCGCTCAAACTTGGTGATTACCGGTGTATCCAGTTTCTTCATAACCATCATGTTCCAAAGCCAAAGATAGCCTTGCATCTTGTCGGAACAGCAACGGAATGCAATATATATGTCCTTGCCGGCATACTGGCTAAGGTCTACCTCCTCCATATGCTGATTGCCGAAATCATCGGCAAATGACAGGCGCTCAAGCAAGTTAAAGTCTTGCAGCTTGCTTGTCTTGGTAGAAACAAGCACCTCAAGATTCTCTATGGATGTCTCTTCTGTCACACCACGAGTAAAGAACAACGCACCATTTTCAGGCACATGTATGCGACGCTTGCAGATAAGATAATCGTCGGCATCGTTCCAATAGTTGAACGAATAGAGTATGGCGTTTGCCGACTCATCGGCAATCCATGATGTGCCGTCTCCATTATTGTCGATTATCTGCCAGCAGTCGGGCTGACCATTTGTCCAAGAAAGGAAGTTGCTATAGAATGGCTCGTCTACAGTAACATCGGCTGTTGCACACTCGGTAGAGAAAGGCACGGTTGAACCATAAACAATATCGCCACCGGCAAGCTTCATATACGAGCGCACGCCATATTGCACACCAGGCAACAATCCTTCTACCGATAATGTAGGCTTTGCAGCATCTGCCACAGCCTTGCTTACAGTATATTCGTTGCCAATAGCAGGCTCCTTGGTATCGGTAGACAATGCCCAGCAGAATCCTGCCTCAGTAACATTAGCATCCGAGGCGATATCTACAGAAGCACGGAATGTTGCCGACTTGTCGCGCACATCATCAGGCTCAAGTGTCTTGATGGTGTTCCAACGGCTTGTTCCGCCACTAACCTGGAAGCGTACAATACCGTCGCCCTCGTTGATATTTGTAACCGGAACACCTAACGGCTCATTATTCCAATTGCGAGAGTTTGGAGTTGTATTGTCTGTAAACGATGTATTGGCAGACGAACCTGGGAAGGTGTCGCCACTACGTGTATTGCTGTCGTCAATACCATCGGCAGGCACAATGTACAAACAGCGATGACTTGCCACGTTGTTTGGACCATTTATGTCCCACCATTGCTCTTGCTTCTCCTTGGTATAGTCGTAATGGGTGATGAGCAGACCATGTGCTGGGATATATTTGTCCCAACCCGTCTGCTGACGATTCTCAAGAATAAACCATTCCATACCAGTACCCGGCTCTCTATTGGGCTGAGCGTTGATGAAACGAGCCTTGTTTTCAGACAAACTCTCAAGCGATACATCCTCTGGATTCTTTATCTCCACAATATCGTCGCCTTCGGTCATCCATCCCATCTGCATACGCTCAAATGCCATAAGGTATGGAGGTGTACGACTATCATTATTATAACTGCCCGAAGCATAAAGACTATAGTCGCCCGGATCTATACCTACACCATTATCTGTATTGTCGGTATCGTACATATCCTTAAGTCCAAGTACGTGTCCAAACTCATGGGTGAATGTTCCGATGCCGTCCATAGAAGGTTTGGCAGGTGCGCCTGGCATGCCCACAAGCTCGGCTGAGCACGAATAGTTGTTAACCTTTATACCGTCGTACTCTGGTTTAACGGGCACATTGCCATTAGCATCGGCTGTGGTGAAGTTCCAGCTATGTGGCCATATGTCGTCGGTATTGGCTGTACTTGCCTCGCTATATCCGGCATAGATAATATAACAGTTGTCCATCTCGCCGTCGCCATCATTATCGAATTGTGCGAAGTTGAGGTCGGGATTATTCTGTCGTGCAAGCTCTAAAGCCTCTCTCACCATATCGCGCGGATTGGTATCTGTGCCCGAATCGCCTGTATTGCCGCCATAATAAGCCGTAGGTTTAGAAAGCGTATACGGACCTACAACCTGAAAGTTGGGCACATACTGTCCCATAGAATTGTCGCGATAATAATCCTTCACACTACCGGTACCGCCATTTACACTATATCCAGGCTCGTTAAGCCAACGGTCGAAGTCGGAATTCTTATAGCGCATAGTGCTGTCGCTAAAGTTGACAAGTATAACAAGATACTGCGACTCCTTTACCTTAGCGTTCTTTCCAAGCACACGACGTGGAGCAATAACCTTCTTGTCAAGCGTTTTGGCTGGAGCCTTACGCTCGATACGGTTGCGTTTAAAATAATCGGCATTGGCAGTCTGCGAAGCAGTAAGCCTTGAGATAACTTTCTTCTCGGCATCCGTACGCTCGTCAATGTTGTGTGCACGCTGTCGTGTAAGCGTTCGCTTGCCTGTCTTCAAATCGTAATCGACATAGCAGAAATAGCCTTTCTTGTCGCGTTGCAAGAAGAAGCCATCGCTTGACGTGACAAAATGATAATTTTCGTCGCCTTGTATTCTTACCAACAAGGTAGTGCCGTCTGGCTGTCGCATTACGATTGGACGCGGATATGCTCCGATAGCCCAAGCGCCTTGTATGCAACTTGCACTTATTGCAGAAGCCAGTAGCAATCGTTTAAGACCCTTCATAAATGATGTACTTTTATTATTTTATTACTGTTAATATTATTAATAATCACATTATATACCCTAAGGGTGTGTCAAAATCTCAAAACTTATGATTCAAAGATTTGACACACCCTTAGGGTGCTTGTCTAATGTATAATTACTTGATTACAATCTTCTTAGCCTTGCCATTCTGACGAACGATGTACATACCACGGTTAAGGCCGTTGATGCTCTCGCCTACCTTAACACCATTCAATGTAAACACCTCAGCCTTGACGTTGTTGTCGGCGTTGATGTCATCGATACCAGTTGTGGTACCATCGCTTACAAACTGGAATGTGATAGGAGAATATATGCGCTGGAACATGAAGTAGATGTCCTGTGCCTCCTCTACATTCTTGGTGAAGGTGTTTGTAGGCTCGTATGTCTCACTATTGTATTCTGTATTGAAGGTTACAGTCTGACGGTTATTTCCGCTCAAGGCATCCTCCAAGCTTGTATAATAGTAAACGTCTACATAAGAGTGAGTAACAAATACGTTGTCGCCCTTTGTCAGTCTTGCCTTAGCCCACAAAGAAGTTCCTTCAGGAAGGTCAATAGTCTGGCCTACCTCAAGAACGAAAGGATTATTAGCACGGAAACCAACAGGAATCTCGCCCTCTACAAAGGTTACACTCTTGCCTTCTACATTGCCCTTAAGCTTAAGGTTTACATAAATGGCCTCGCCTGCGCTAAGGATAACTGTGCCATGGAACTTAGAAGTATAAGTGCTACCCGAGCTAACCGAAGTAACCATACCAGTCATGCTGTTTGCATCCTTGCCAAAGTAAACAAAGCTGTTGTCGTCGAAGTCAACATCACAATCGATTGTGAGCTGGCAGTCTTTCTTAGCAGTATACTTCAACCAGAGATAGTTCTGGTCCTTACCGATAACATACTTGTCGGCATCAACCACAACTGGGTCGTCGCTTGTCTCGCCCTGAGCAAAGTCGCCCTCAACAATGTTGAACTTGGCACCTGCCACACAGTTCTGTATCTTGATAAAGTACTTCTTGTCCTTTTCTGCCTTTACAGAGAAGTTGCGTCCATTGACAATAGCCTCGTACTCGCTGGCGTATGTATCCTGAGTCATAGGGAATGAAACCTCCATATTAGGATCGTCGCACTCTACAGTAAGCTTGCCTTTGCGAGTAGCCTTGTATACATAATACTTGGTACCATCAGAAGCAACTATATTCTCACCTGCAACAGCATCAGCTGGATTGGTGAGCATGTCGCCCTTCTGGATATCCTTGTAATCTACTGTAAACTGGATTGGCTCGTCCTCGTCGGCATCCCACATTATGATGTAAGAAGCGTCGTACGAGCTGCTAAGGTTGTACTCTACATAGTCGGTACCAGTTTGTTTCAAATAGCTGCTGCCTGCTGGATAAACTGTCAACTCGGTATCAGCAGATGTAACCTTCTTCGAAGCCTTTACTACAAGGAACTTGTTGGTATTGGCAGGAACGTCAAACTGATAGTAGAATGTACCCTTGGCTGCACCAAGAGTCTCGGTAGCCGGAAGAGTTGTGATGACGATAGGATTAGACTCCAGCTCGCCTTGCTTGTATTCCTCCATAGAGATAGTGAACTTCTGCTCGCCAGCAGTCTTGAATCCCTTAGACACAAGGATATAGCATGTCATATTGGCGTTAGCAAGCTCGGCACGTGTGTTGAATGAGCCTGTTTCTGAAGTAGATGCAGGCAGATTAGAACCCAAGCCATACTTAGAATCAAACACCTTAACCTGACCGCCACGCAGAGACTCGTCGCTGTTTACAACGATAAATCCAGGCTTAGACGGAGTGTATGTGTAATAATATTCGCCAAAATCGGCAGGCACAACATTCTCGCCATCCTTTGCCTCAAACGGCATCTCGAGCGAACCAGGTGTTGGATGACTTACAGTTGCCGACATCATCAACGGCTGACCAATAGAGAATGTAACGTTGTAGGTCTTGCCAGCCTCTATGCTCATCTTATAGTTGTACTTGTTGTTGCTGTAATCGGCGTATACAGAATTGCCGTTTACAACAGCCGAGTAATAAGATGTAGAACTAAAAACAAGCTGACCATTCTCCTTAGCTGTATATGTGGTATACACGTTGTAAGAGCTGTACGAAGTAGAAGTAGCGTCGCCAAGGAAGAAGCTGGTGTCGTCCTTTACCTGCAACGGCTTATCCTGAGAAACACCACCAGATACATCATCAGCATCCTCGGTAGATAACTGAAAACCTACCTCGCCTACAGAAGTGACGGAGAAATAATAAGTCTTACCCTTCTCCATTGGGTAAATATAATTAGGATAGCCAATGCTTGCGCCCTTAAGGCTTACAAGCTGCGTTGTCTTTGTATCCTCGTCAGTTGTAAAGGTATTGCCTACATTTGGAGCAGCCGACGAATAGTCGCCATTCAAAGTCTTGACTGTAGCCAGACAGTTCTTTTCTGGTGTGTATTTCCAATACACGGTCTTAGCATCTGAGCCCTCTACTGTAAAAGCATTCTTGCCAGCCTGAGCATCAATAGCAGTCTCAGGTGTGGTCTGTGCAAAACTTGCTGTTGCCGAAAGCAACACAAGAGGTAAGGTGAGTAAATAGTTCTTCATAAATATATCTATTTAGTGTTTATATGTCTACTTTGTAAGCAATTTTGTATAAATAGTCTAATTTTATTACTCTTTCGACTGCAAAAGTAATAAATTTTATTTAATAAAGAACCAAAAACTACAAAAAAGAGCAAATACCCCATAATTATTTTACAATTAAGAGATATTTGCTCAAAATTTCTTACTCTTCAGTAGTTACACATTCGTTCTCATCTTCGTCATCGTCATTATCGTTGTAGTCATCCTCGTCAGGCAATTCGCTTATAGGAATTTGTCTGTTGATGGCTGCGTTGAACGAAATGATTGTTTCCGAGCGCGACAGTCCTAACGGCTGAAGTTTGTCGTGAATAACGTTAAGTAGATGATGGTTGTTGCGTGCATAGAGCTTGATGAACATGTCGAAACCACCGGTTGTATAGTGGCATTCCACTACCTCGGGTATCTTTCTCAGTTCTTCAACAACATCGTCAAAACTGGCAGGATTCTGTAGATACAAACCGATATACGCGCATGTCTCATAACCCACCTTCTCTGGGTCGATGATAAACTGCGAGCCTTTTAATATACCAAGATTGGTAAGCTTCTGTATGCGCTGGTGAATGGCTGCGCCACTCACGTTGCAAGAACGAGCTACCTCAAGGAAAGGTATGCGCGCATCTCCAGCGATAAGTCGAAGTATCTTCTTGTCAAGTAAATCTAAATTGTGATGTGCCATTTTGTTTTAGATACGTTTTTATTTTGGTGCAAAGTTACTGTAAAATAACAAAATCAACAATTTTAAAGTGATAAAAAGTTATAAATTGTTACTTTTTCTCGTCTGCCGAATAATTTATTCGCCTAACATTTGCTTTTCTCAAAGCTTGTTTTAGGTCTGTTATCAGTCCCATGGGCGCATTACAGTCGGCCTTAAGCGATACCGTCTGTCGCTGATGGTCTTCTGATGACATTCTTTGTCGTTCGGCTGATATAAACTTGCCCACCTCTTCGGTTGTGGCAATACGGTCGTTTAGTTGCAGATAATAGCCTTTTGTAGTGGCCGAACCTGATGCCGCAGCTGTTACAGCCGAGTGTTTCACCTTACCTATATATATATACGACACGGTAGACTTCTTTGTAAGGCGTGTGAGTTGGGTGCCTTGCGGCATACGAAACTCAACCTTTATGGTGGTCTGACGCATGTGCGTAACGACCATAAAGAAGAAGAGCACGGTAAATATCAAGTCTGGTAGCGACGCCGTGTTCAATTGCGGCACACTACGTCGTACACGATTGTCAAAAATCATTGGTTATCTCCTTTCTGCTCTGT
This sequence comes from Prevotella merdae, assembly GCF_900290275.1. Classification (GTDB taxonomy): domain Bacteria; phylum Bacteroidota; class Bacteroidia; order Bacteroidales; family Bacteroidaceae; genus Prevotella; species Prevotella merdae. The sequence continues at coordinate 88,742 of NZ_LT985325.1, read as the reverse complement.
TGCCGATGTTGGATAAGTTTCTGTTATTCGCTGCGGACATAGGTCGCGCACATTATCGCGCTGTTGCTCGCTTATCGCCTGGAAAGATTTGTGGTAGAGTCGTTGCGAGATGTTGCCACGCACCTTGTTGTATGCCATTACTATTTCGTTCTGTAGGGCAAAGTAGGTGTTGTAGTCGGCCTTTGGGTCGGTATCCACATATATGATGTGCTGCTTTGGTCGCTTGGTTATAAAGTCGGCTATATCATCGTGCAAGGTATTGACATCTACGGGTTTGTCGTCCAGCGTTATCTTTCCCGAAGGCAATATGTGGAACACAAGTGTGTTTTTCTTGCTCACCTCCGTATCCATATTGTCGGCATCTTCCTCGGTATCAGCTGGAGGCAGTTGGCGCACAATACCACGGTCTACATCCATAGATGTTGTCACAAGAAAGAATGTGAGCAGCATGAACGAGATGTCGGCAGTTGATGTGGTGTTAAGTTCGGGTACTCTATGTTTTCTACGCTTTATAAGCATGTCTTCTACCTCCTGTTACGTATTGCGCCAAATGCCACGGCTGCTATTGCCAAGGCTATCAAAGCCAATGATGTGTCTATAAACATGCCCGACGCACGCAATCCAAGCATGTTGGTATACTTGGCTCCGTTGACGGTAAGCGTGCCTGTGCCTGAAAGGGCGAATGTCAGGGCAAGCAAGACAATTGTGCCCACTACTGTTGCTACGGCTATGCGATGTGCAGGTATGATGTTTACCACACGGTTTTCCTTGCGGTTCATTACAGCCGAACGCACAAAGCTGTACACACCAAGCGCCAATGCCACAGCTACAAGCAGCAACATATAGCCCACGAGTACGCCTGTAAGAATTGGTGCATTATATTCGGGATTCTCTATGTATGGCATGTCAAACCCAACCAAGCGGAAGAGCGCGAACAGCAATACCGAAATGCCAATGAGTGCATAAAACACTATGGCTGAGATTTTTGCCACAGGCTTGTGGCTAAGGCCCTTTACATTCAATTTGTTCTTTTTCATAATTTGCCTTACTGTTATAACTTTAATGGCACAAGGCAAGTATGCCCTATACACATTGTAGGGCAAAGTTACATATTTTATGCGAGAAGTGGAGGAAAAAGAAGATATATTTAAATTACTTTGCCTTTTGCTTTACCATTTAATATATATTCATGAGTAATTTAATATATATTACTTTGCCATTTATATTATATTACTTTGCCATTTATATTATATTACTTTGCCATTTATATTATATTAAAAAAAATAGCGCATATCAAATTGCATGATACGGCAAGATGATATGCGCTATTGATGCTTATTGAATGCGCCATTGGCGCTTATTGAATTATTCGGCCTCCTTTACAACGAAGTTCTTTACCTCGTATGTAGGAGCCACCTTGTCTGTACTCTGATACAAGAAGGCGATATGTACCGACTTGCCAACATAATCGGCGAGCGAGATAGGATCAATTGTCATGAAGGTCCAAGAGTTGCCCTCTGTGCCACCCTTTACCTCAAGCTGGTTCCACTTGGCTGCTTTTACGTCGCTACCATCAAAGTTGGTAGAAACCATAACCTTTACATAGTCGGCAGGATTATAATTGCCAAGCTTGTTCATAGCCTCATCAAATACCAATACTGGATTATCTGCCTCGGCAAGATTTATGGCAGGCGACACAAGCCAGCTTTCCGACTTTGTGCTTGAAGTACCGTTGTAGGCACCACCCTTCCAACCATACGAAGACGAGTTGGTCCAGATGTACTTGAGAGATGCATCGCGCTCGATGTCGATTGCAACAAAGCCACCCTCATCACCAAGCAAGCTCTCGTCGATATAGGTGCTTGCCAAAGTCTCGAAACCTGTCTCGGTCTGGAGGAAAGAAGTAGACTTCTTCTTGTACTCCTTAGCCTCTGCCCAACCAGTAGTTGTATCAAACACAAACTCTTCTGCTGCCATTTCGGTAGCCGACTTGCGATATACAACAATAGCCTTCTGACCATTCTTGGCAAACGGATAATCGCGCTGGAGCAGAACTGGGAAGTAGTTGGCAGGCTTAGTTACTGTAGTCTGACCAATCAAAGTGTACCACTCTGGCTGGGCAGCAATAATGTCGATGTCGTCATTCTTGAGCACCTTCCATGATTTACCGTCAAAACGATAAACTACAGAACGGTTGGCGCCACCATTAGATGCGGCACGTGCCACAGCCTTAGCCTTTGCAGCACCAGCTGGAGTAGCCTCGGCACAACTTACAACCATAGTGTTGAGGAACTTGTTGTCGGTTCCGGTAGCGCCAATAGCATATCCGTAAACAACGATATCCTTACCGCTAAGGCTCTCGTCAACCAGTCCGTCGGGCACGTTGGCAAGGCTACCCTGCTTCACAGTACCGTCGATAGTAACGTTGTAGTACTTGTTGCCCTTGCTGTTGGTTGTGATAGATAGGTTGCCCTTGTATGTGATATACTCAACAACCGGCTTCTGGGCATAAGCCTCAAACTCGGCAGCCGCGTATGTCTTTACGGCTGGATGCTTAAATTTAGGCTCCTTGCCTGGAGTTAGAACCTTAACTTCGAGGTTGGTACCCTTTGCTGGGAACTGCATCAAGCCACCATACTTGGTTGTAGTGCCTGCAACAGCCACCTCGTCGCCTACGTTTACATCCGACTTCTTGTATACAAGAATGTAGCCAGTCTTATCGTAAAGCAAGAAACCTGTCTTGTATGTAGCGCAAACAATACCCTTAACCGAGTATTCGCCACCATCGGTATTTGCCACAACCTCCGAGAGCTTGGTATAAGTCTCGGCAGGAGTATCGCTACCACCAGCAGGCTCAAAGTCGGAGAAAGCATAGTTTACAACAATAATGTCGCCCTCTGCCGCATCGGCCTTAGCCTCCTTTACAAGAGCAGGAAGTTTGGATACAGTCTTAGGTGTGAGATATGTAGCCGACGAAGCTCCTTCCCAAGCCGCTTTATAATCATCGGCTGTAAGAGTATACTCGCCCTTTAGATTGGCGAATGTAGAAAGGAATTCCGACTTGCCGGTATACATATTATATGTAACCTTGAACTTAGAGCCTGCATCGGCCTCCTTATAATTAGAGGCGATGAAAGCAGGAAGGAACTGGTCGGGAGTGATGAGAGTGTTGAAATACTTCTGTGAAGGAAGTTTGGCAAGAGCCTCTGTATAGGCATTTGTACCACTCTCGGCGTCCAACTTGGCAGCCAAAGTCTTGTTGGCAGCCAATCCGGCTATATTGGCATAATCGGCATCAGTAAGCACAATAGCTGTGCCCTTCTTGACATCATTAATCTGGCTGTCAAGATTGAACTGATCCTCATAGTCGTCGCATGCAGCCAATGTCATAAGAGCTACCGCCGACAATAAAAATATCTTTTTCATATCTTGTTTGTCTTTATATATATAATGTGTATAGCTGTTGCTTAGAAGTTAATCTTCAGACGTGTGCTGAATGTACGGCCAAATGCGTAGAAACCATAGATGGTGTTCTCGTTAGCCGCACCCGACTGCGGGTTCCATGCCTTGCCAAGGTACTGATAGTCGAAGAGGTTGTTGACATTGGCAGAAAGTGTAGCATTAAGACCCGAAATCTTGAACTTGTAAGAAGCGTTTACGTCTACCTGGCTTGCAGCAGGAATCTTCCAAGGCTCAACAACGGTGTTGGTCTTGCCAAGTGTAAGGTTGCTGCCGCTAATTGAGTAGTAAGCATAGTTGCGACCGTAGTAGGTCCAGTCGGCACCAATACGGAACTGCTTTGCAAGCTTAACTGTAGCGCCAAGGGCAGCTGTTGTCTGTGCCGATCCACCTACGCGAACTCCCTTAAGGTTGATACCAGTCTTAAGATGATCGTCAGCACCTACGCCGCTGGCAATAGTTCCATCCTTGGTAAGAGGAGCGCCGCTATCATCGTAAACCATACCAGTAGCGTTGCTATCCCACTTCCAGTCGCCGATAGAGAACATACCGTTAACATCAAGCCAGTAGAGTGGCTCTGCCTTAACCTCAAGCTCAATACCCTTGTGCAGAGCGTTAAGACCAGTCATGTTTACATAAGCATCTACATTACCTACTGTAGAAGCCTTGGTCATAGTCTTGTCGAGCCACTTTGTCCAGTAGCCGTTTACGTTAACTGTAAGCCACTTGAGACGATAGCCGTAGCCAAGTTCCAACGAAAGCACCTTCTCGTTCTTAGCATCTGGGTTGGTTACGTTGCTTGCCATAGGTGTAAGGAATGCACCATAGTTGAACTTAGGAGCGCGGCTGATGTAGCCAGCATTAAAGAACACGTTGTGCTGGTCGGTAATATTGTAGTTGGCACCACCCTTAACAGTAAAGCCGATATAGCTCTTTGTATCCGACTTGGCGTGCTGCTTGTCGTAGAACAAGCGGTCGTAACGCCAGTAAGAAGTATTAGAGAGCGAGCCCGAAACAAATGCCGAAAGATCTTTCTTAGAATATTCTGTCTGGAAGAAAGCACCCTCCTGAACAACATGACCATCGAAGTCGCGGTATACAGCATCGCCTACACCAAGCTTCTTGTATACCCAACTCTGGTCGGCAGCATTGGCGTTGTTGTACGACTTAACCTTCTTGCGTGTGGTATCAATAAAATACTGGCCACCATAGAGGTCAACAATCTCGTTGCGGTGTGTACCCTTGTATGCGCGGAAGTCGATACCTCCATAGAAGTCGATGTCCTTTGTAATCTTGGTGTTGTATGTAGATACAAGGCCATACCAGTTGTGATAGTTCAGCTGCTTGGCCATAACAAGCATAGAGCCATGCTCTGAGGCTGCGTTGATATCCTCGATAGCTCCATAGTCGAATGTGCCGTCTGCCTTGCGATACTTGGTCTGGAACACGCCCTTGTTTACGCCATACCAGTCCTGATAGCTGTAACCATAGTCTTCGTTACCCTGGCCGCTATAGCCATAACCACGACCTATAGACATGTAGAGCACAGTACTGAGCGACGACTTGTCGTTGATTTGCCATTGGTGGTTAAGACTGAGCTGTGGCTTGTGGTAAACGTTGTACTCGGATGTACGACGCTGGCCGTTGTTGTCGAAGCCGTATGTAGGGTTGTACTTATGGTCCATTATACCATATACCTGCTCTGCCATCTTCCAGTCGGCAAGCTTCATGGCACTCTTACGCTGATAGTGCTCCTGAGGAGCGCCAAAGGCTGTGAACGAGAGCTGATGAGCATCGTTAATGCGCTTAGAGATGTTGAGGAAGTAGGTATAGCCACTAAAGTCGGTACCCTGGGCATAGCCGTCGCCCCATGTCTTAGATCCGAGCAATGTCATAGCCCAACCTGTCTTTGAAAGACCGGTAGAAACTGTGAACATCATCTTGTTCATGTTGTCGTTGCCGATGCCATAGTAGAAAGAACCGCCCTTCTTGGCCTCAAGCGACTTGGTGATGATGTTGATTGTACCACCTACCGAAGGAGCCGACACCTTAGAGGCACCCAATCCGCGCTGTGTCTGCATAGTGCGTGTAACGTCTGTCAGACCAGCCCAGTTTGACCAATACACGTTCTGGTTCTCCATATCGTTCATCGGCACACCATTTACCATAACGGCAATATTGGTGTTGTCGAATCCACGCATGTAGATTTCAGAGTCGCCATAGCCGCCACCCTCTTTGTTGGCATGTACGCCTGGGGTAGACTTAAGTATCTCAGGGAACTCCTGAGTACCAATCTTCTCCTCAATAAACGACATTGGCACCTGCGATACAGCAACTGGAGTCTTGCGTGCCACAGCCATCTGTGAGGTTACAACCACATCCTTAAGAACCTGTCCATCGGTTGTCATAACGATGTTGCCAAGCTCGCCGTTGCCGGCAACCTTAACAGTCTTCTGCTTGTAGCCGATGTACTGAATCGAAACCTCCTTGGCTCCACTTACACCCTTTACAGCAAAAGCTCCGTCAATGTCGGTAACAACCTTGACATTCTTTACAGATACAGTAGCTCCGATAAGCGGCTCGCCTGTCTCTGCATCAACAACCTTACCTCTAAGCACCGATTGTGCCATTGTGGTAGATGTACCCGCCATAGCGAGCGCACTCACAACGAGGAGATGTTTTAGATGATTTTTCATACCTTAAACTAACTTAAATTAAAAAATTTAACATTACTTGCATTAAGCAACTAAAAAAAGCAACCATAAAAATCATGTTTATATGGTTGCATTTTTTATTAAGTAGTGATAATACAAGGATTTGTCGTTTAACTCCCGTTAACATCGGGCGAAGCCATAACTTCCTTCAACTCCAAACACTATCACCACTACCTATATGTACTATTATTCCTGAATATCCCAACCTACAGCCGATGCACCAAGCACAGCAGCCGAAGCTCCGTCAAGACCTGAAACGAGGAACTTGGCCTTGCCCTTATATGTGCCAAGAACCGACTCGTTGTAAGCCTTCTTGATAGGATTCATTATTAGGTCGCCTGCCTTTACCAATCCGCCGAAGAAGATGAAAGCCTCTGGCGAGCAGAATGTAGCGAAGTCGGCACAAGCCTCTCCAAGAATCTTGCCGGTAAACTCGTATATCTCGTTGGCAAGCTTGTCGCCCTTTGAAGCGGCAATCGACACATCGTAAGAAGTAATCTTCTCAGGGTCGAGGTCGCGCAATAATGAAGGCTCGTCGCTATTGGCAAGGAACTCGCGTGCAGAACGTGCCACACCCGTAGCCGAGCAATATGTCTCCAAACAACCCTTACGGCCACAACCGCAAGTACGTCCGTTCTCTCTTCTAACGATAACATGACCAAGCTCGCCTGCAAATCCATCGGAACCGTAAACCAGCTGACCGTTAACCACAATACCCGAACCTACGCCTGTGCCAAGAGTAATGACGATGAAGTTTTTCATACCACGAGCTACGCCATATATCATCTCGCCTATGGCTGCAGCATTAGCATCGTTGGTAAGAGCTACTGGAATGCCGAGACGGTCGGAGAACATCTTTGCCAATGGAACAATACAGCTGCGGGCCCAATCCAAATTGACTGCATACTCCACTGTACCGTTATAATAGTTGGCATTAGGAGCACCTATACCCATAGCCTTGATTTTCTCAATACCGCCTACCTGATCAATAATTAGCTGCAAAGCCTCAACACAGGCATCTACATAAGCCTCGGCGTTTTCGCCATAGCCTTGAGTCTTGATAGATGTTGTGGCCTTGATGTCGCCACGGCTGTCAACAATGCCGAAAACAGAGTTAGTGCCTCCGAGGTCCAAACCGATTACATAGGGTTTCAAAGAATCTTCTGTCATGATTATTCGTTTTGATTTTGTAATTAATAGTTGAGATAAAACAAACTCCATGCGATGCGAAAGGATTTGATGTAGTTTTTATCGCACCCTTATATATACATGTAGCTCTACATTGAGCAAAGGTATTAAAAAGTTGTAATACTACAAAGGTTTTAACGCTAAAATTTGCCCAATTCATCGAAATTTCGCAATTTTGCAGCCGTTATGCAGTTTCCTATACAATTAGACATTTTAGACTTCGTATTCAAAGGAATACTTATCGGACTTATGGCATCGGCACCAATGGGCCCGGTGGGCGTGCTATGTATACAGCGCACGCTTAACAAAGGCCGATGGTATGGCTTTATTACAGGTATCGGAGCCTGCGTGAGCGATATCATCTACGCACTCTTTACCGGATTCGGAATGAGTTTTGTCATGAACTTCGTGGGCAACGAGCACAACCGCTTCATTCTACAGATAAGTGGTAGCGTTGTGTTGCTGTTGTTCGGTATCTATTGTTACCGCTCCAACCCCACAAAAAACATGCACAAAAGCAATAAGAATCAGAAGGGGACATTGGCACACAACGGCATCACGGCTTTTCTCGTTACGTTGTCCAACCCGCTTATCATCTTCCTCTTCATCTTTCTCTTTGCCCAGTTTGCCTTCGTCGTTAACGATCGTCCGTTTGAGATGACTGTTGGCTACGCAAGCATTATACTCGGAGCTATGCTGTGGTGGTTTGGACTTACATGGCTCATAGACAAGGTTAGGGGCAAGTTTGACAACAACGGCATTTTGCTCATCAACCGCGTAGTGGGATGCATCGTCGTAATCTTCTCGGTTATAATGTTGCTCGGCACGGTGTTCAACCTCTATAAACTTCCATACTAACAATTTTAGCTCTAAGCAAACCTTATATTTATGTTCATAGCTCAGGAATTAAGAAAGAAGAGCACAGCCGAATTTGTGCTCTATATGTGGCAGGTGGAAGACATCATACGCGCTTACGGATGTCAGCTGTCGCGCATAAAAAACGAATATATCTCGCGATTTGCCAACTATACCGACGAGCAGCGAGAGGAAATGGTAGACTGGTACGGCGACCTTATCACGATGATGAACTCGGAAGGTAAACGCGAGAAGGGACATCTTACAATCAACCAGATTGTGGTGCAGGACATGAACGAACTGCACAACCAACTGCTGCAAAGCTCACGTTTCCCATTCTACAACTCGGAATACTACCGTGTGCTGCCATTTATAGTGGAGCTGCGCAACCGTGGCGACAAAGACTGCAACGAGATAGAAACCTGTCTGAATGCGCTATACGGCACTATGATGCTGCGCCTACAGAACAAGACCATAAGCCCCGACACACAGCATGCAATAAAGGAGATTTCAACCTTATTGGGCATGCTGAGCGACTATTACATCAAAGACAAGACTGAAGGTCTGAAGTTCGACGACGACGAAGAAATGTAAAGAATTTATTATGAATCAAGAAATAGAACGCAGGCGAACATTCGCCATTATATCACATCCTGACGCCGGTAAGACAACACTAACCGAGAAATTCCTTCTCTTTGGTGGACAGATTCAGGTGGCAGGTGCAGTTAAAAACAACAAGATACGCAAGACTGCAACATCCGACTGGATGGAGATAGAGAAGCAGCGCGGTATCTCGGTGTCTACATCTGTTATGGAGTTCGACTACGAGGGATACAAAATCAATATTCTTGATACACCGGGTCACCAGGACTTCTGCGAGGATACATACCGCACTCTTACTGCTGTCGACTCGGCTATTATCGTGGTAGACGGAGCTAAGGGTGTAGAGACACAGACACGCAAGCTGATGGAGGTGTGCCGTATGCGCAATACTCCGGTTATAATCTTTGTAAACAAGATGGACCGCGAGGGTCGCGACCCATTTGACTTGCTCGACGAACTTGAGGAAGAGCTAAAGATTAGCGTGCGTCCGCTGTCGTGGCCTATCAACATAGGCGTAAAGTTTAAGGGCGTATACAATATATACGAGAACAAACTCGACCTCTTCAAGCCCGACAAGCAACGTGTTACAGAGAAGGTAGAGGTAGACATCAACTCGGCCGAACTGGATGCACATATTGGCGAAGACGATGCCAAGCAGCTGCGTGACGATATAGAGCTTATCGACGGCGTTTATCCTGAGTTTGATGTCGAGACTTACCGCTCGGCCGAGGTTGCGCCAGTATTCTTTGGCTCGGCATTGAACAACTTTGGTGTTCAGGAGCTACTCAACTGCTTTGTAAAAATTGCCCCGTCGCCTAAGCCAACAAAGGCCGAGGAGAGAGTGGTAGAGCCTGAGGAGCAGAAGTTTACTGGCTTCATATTCAAGATTACAGCCAACATCGACCCTAACCACCGTTCGTGCATCGCCTTCTGCAAGGTGTGCAGCGGCAAGTTCGAACGCAACAAGCCTTATCTGCACGTGCGCCAGGGCAAGACTCTGCGTTTCTCGTCGCCAACACAGTTTATGGCACAACGCAAGAGCACTATCGATGAGGCATGGCCTGGCGATATAGTGGGTCTGCCAGACAATGGCATCTTCAAGATAGGCGACACGCTTACCGAGGGCGAGAAGCTACACTTCCGCGGACTGCCTTCGTTCTCGCCAGAGATGTTCAAATATATCGAGAACGACGACCCAATGAAGTCGAAGCAGCTTGAGAAGGGTATCAACCAGCTTATGGACGAGGGTGTGGCTCAGCTGTTTGTCAACCAGTTCAACGGCCGCAAGATTATCGGTACCGTAGGACAATTGCAGTTTGAGGTTATACAGTATCGTCTGGAGAACGAGTACAACGCCAAATGCCGCTGGGAACCCGTTCATCTGCACAAGGCATGCTGGATAGAGAGCGACGACGCCGAGGAACTCGACCAGTTCAAGAAGCGCAAGTATCAGTATATGGCAAAGGATCGCGACGGACGCGACGTGTTCCTTGCCGACTCTGGCTACGTGCTGTCTATGGCGCAGCAAGACTTCAAGAACATCAAGTTCCACTTTACAAGCGAGTTTTAAGCAAAGAAGGTGTTATCACCATCATTAACATAAAGTCTTAGAAAAATGGATATTACCGAAAGATTCTTAAACTACACCAAGTTCGACACACAGTCGAGCGAAGATTCGGAGACAGTACCGAGCACCTCGAAACAGCTTGTCTTCGCCAAGTACCTTAAAGAGGAACTGGAGCGTGAGGGACTGAGCAACGTCGAAATGGATGAGCAGGGCTACATCTATGCCACATTGAAGGCAAACACCAAGAAGGAGATTCCTACTATAGGATTTATCTCGCACTATGATACATCTCCCGATTGCAGCGGAGCAAACATACATCCGCGCATCGTGAAAAACTATGACGGAGGCGACATTGTGCTGTCTGAGGGCATTGTGTCAAGTCCTACCAAATTCCCAGAACTTAAGGCTCACATCGGCGAGGACATTATCGTTACCGATGGAACCACTTTGCTCGGAGCCGACGACAAGGCTGGCATAGCCGAGATTGTTCAGGCTATGTGCTGGCTGCGCGACCATGACGAGATTAAGCATGGCGATATTCGCGTGGCTTTTAATCCAGACGAGGAGATTGGTATGGGCGCTCACCACTTCGATGTGGAGAAGTTTGGTTGCCAATGGGCTTATACTATCGATGGCGGCGACTTGGGCGAACTTGAGTACGAGAACTTCAACGCAGCCGGTGCAAAGGTTCACATCAAGGGCGTAAGCGTGCATACTGGTTATGCCAAGGGCAAGATGGTTAACGCGTCACGCTTGGCTGTGGAGTTTGCCGAGATGATTCCGGCTGCCGAAACTCCTGAGGAAACCGAGGGTTATCAGGGCTTCTATCATCTGCTGGGCATAAACTCGTGCTGCGAGAAGGCAACATTGTCGTACATCATACGCGACCACGACCGCGAGCGCTTTGAGGACCGCAAGGACTTTATCGAGGATTGCGTAAAGAAGATGAACGAGAAGTGGGGCGAAGGAACCGTAGCTGTAGAGCTGAAGGACCAGTACTACAACATGAAGGAGAAGATTGACCCCAACATGCACGTGATAGACATCGTGCTTAAGGCCATGCAGGACAACGGCGTTGCTCCTAAGGTGCAGCCTATACGTGGCGGTACAGACGGCGCACAGCTGTCGTTCAAGGGTCTGCCTTGTCCTAATATATTCGCTGGCGGATGCAACTTCCATGGCCCTCACGAGTTTGTGAGCATACAGGTTATGGAGAAGGCTATGCAGGTTGTAATAAAGATATGCGAGCTGACTGCTCATTTCAACGACTAATATCACACATAATAAACAATCAAGGGAGGTACGGCTTATGACCATACCTCCCTTGATTGTTTATGGAACTACGATTATTCGCATGGGGCATTTCCATTAGTCGCGTGAAGCATTTCCATTAGTCGCGTGAGGCATTTCGGCTAATCGCGTAAGCCGATATAAACAATCTCTTGTTGCAACTATGTGCTCGAAAAAAAATTTCTTCCGAAACAACACTTCCATATTTGTTTTGACTAATAATTTAGACCTTATTTTCTTGTTGCTTAAACAAATTCTCATTAATTTTGCAGTCGAAAGTTTAACAAACTAATTATGCAAGTTCTAAACTTTGGAAAGATGGAAAAGATTAAATTTTTAGTTTTGGCTTTGCTTCTTTTTGCCTTTGGCAATTCAAAGGCGCAAGTAATCAATAATAAAGCAGACTCAAACAGAGTTTGTTTGTTCGATGTGCTTGGAAACAAGCAGTATGATGCTAATTCTGAAAAGATTTCCATTGTTACTGCTTTGGAAGAAACTACGCAGTTGATAGAAGGCACAGAAGCTTACAAACGTACCGCTCTTGTTGTTTATACAATTTCAGATTCCAACGGCAAGAGAGACGTAAAACGAAAAGTGTTGGATGAGGAAAAATGGCAGAATGATTCTTTTATACAGGAGCATAAAAAGAATGTTGCCAATTTGATAGGGACTCCTTTAACACTTACTTTCGTATCTCGTAATTCTAATAAAAAAGGATGCTATCCTTGTAAAAAATCAATCGTTGATGACTCTACGATTTATACAATCAATGAGTTTAATGAGAAAATGGGTGATTATCATGTCCTCAGTTTTAAGTTAAACTTTACTGGAATTACAGAAAAATTGCATTTTGCTTCCCGTGCTTCAAAGTTGTACCTAAATGACTTAAAGCAAGTAAATACAACATGGATGATAAATGCCTATGTTGGGAAGAAATCCTATGGCTGCAATGTTTTGAAGGAAAAACTAAGCATACTCAATGTTTATTATGTAACTCCAAAAGAAGCAAAAAGTATATATAAGTCTAAGAACTTGACTTTGACAAAAATACTTAGGAAATAATTAGCTGAAAGAACACGCGGCTTTCCAATGTCCACGAAGCGATTATACGACACAGCTTTCGGGAAATATGACTTCATCGTACCCTTGATGAAGAATAGGTAGTAGTGCTTGAAAATACGGAATGTACCAAAATACAACAAAATGGTCATGATTTCACTGTCGGACAACGACGCTTGGCGACGTCTACGCTTGACTCCGCTGTTGTCTTCAAGTAGATTTCCTGCATTTTCTGCATCAAAATGTTTGCAAAACTCGTCTATACATTCTATCACATATAGCCTTTAGAATGAAACCTACTGAAAATAAGGTTCATTCGATATTTGGAGTGATACAAGCTGGAGTTTATCGTGGAGGTTGGCGTCTTGATGTTCGTATAATGAACGTATAATTTTACTTGTAGTTCTTTTGTCTGTAGTTCCCACAGAATGCACAGACCACACAGAAGCCTACGGGCTTAAGCTTTTCGAATCCACAGAATGGCCTACGCTTCGCGATGCAAGAATCCACAGAAATGATTGCTTGCGCCACCAAAGGCGGCGAATCATGCTTAACCTCGGGTTTGTATTATTGATTGCTGCGGAGGCCGGAGACCTCCGCTACTATATAAACTTGTTACAATATAATAAACTATTATTATCACTCCATTTTCCTGATGCCTCCCAAAATCTTCCAATATTCCAGTTCTTCCAATTCCAATAAGTGTATGTTCATGTCAACCCGCTTTCTAAAGATTATATAATTAATTAATTATTAATTAGTTATATATATATAAGAGAATGTGACAATACGTTGAAAATTAATTGGAAGAACTGGAATTGGAAGAATTTTCACAACCTACTTCCCTATAAAAGGCTTATTTTCAGCAGGTTACATTCTAAAGACCATATTGAATATAATGATAATATCAGTACAAAAAACCAACACGGATGTTGAAAAACCTTGCTAAAAGTATAAAATTAGTGCCTATTTGCTGTAGAAAGTGTAAAAAAAATGTTTGAGAGCCAATCGTACCAAAGCTTTCAACTAACCAATGTTTAATGTTTGTGGCGCATAATATAGGTTTTCTCGAGCAATTTTGGAAGAAAACAAGCATATTACGGTTATTTTTAAATGTATAGGACCATAAGAACGTATCGCACCTATAAACTGCAATTTACACTTCTATCACTCCAAATGTCGGATGAACCATTTTTTTAGACAAGACAACAAAACCCCGCCAATGTTGCACTTGTTTTAAAAACAATTCGTTACCTTTGTATACCAATAAGAAACAAAACGAAATATATAATATGTCAGAAGTTCCAACCCTTATCAACGACCTCGCCCTTATACTTATAGTGGCAGGTGCGGTTACGATACTATTCAAGAAGCTCAAGCAGCCTCTTGTCCTTGGCTACATCATGGCTGGCTTCATCGTAAGTCCGCACATGCCATACACCATGTCTGTAATCGACAATACCGACATCAAGACCTGGGCCGACATTGGCGTGATGTTCTTGCTCTTCTCCTTGGGCCTGGACTTCTCCTTCAAGAAGATTGTAAAGATGGGCATATCGCCAGTTATAACCACCCTTACCATCATCTTTGCCATGATGACGCTGGGCATAGTTGTAGGCCATGCCTTCGACTGGAAACGCATGGACTGCATATTCCTTGGCGGTATGCTTGCCATGAGTTCCACCACCATTATATACAAGGCATTCAGCGATATGGGACTTAGGCAGCAGAAATTTGCCGGACCCGTTATGAGCGTGCTGATACTTGAGGACGTGCTTGCCATTGTGATGATGGTTATGCTGTCGGCATTGGCAAGCGGAGCCAATCCTGATGGAGGCGAGATGATAGGCTCGGTTATGAAGATAGGCTTCTTCCTTGTGTTGTGGTTTGTGGTGGGCATATTTGCCGTGCCCCTTTTCTTGCGAGCCACACGCAAGTTTATCAACAACGAGACGTTGCTTGTAGTGTCGTTGGGCCTATGCTGCCTTATGGCCGTAATATCCACCAAGGTAGGATTCAGCTCGGCTTTTGGCGCCTTTGTTATGGGCAGCATACTTGCCGAGACCATAGAGGCAGGCAAGATAGAGAAGCTTGTGGCACCCGTAAAAGATCTCTTTGGCGCTATCTTCTTCGTGTCGGTGGGCATGCTTGTCAACCTTAACATCATCATCGAATATGCCGTGCCTATAGGCGTGCTGGTACTAACGATACTTGTAGGCCAGGCTGTATTCGGCACCTTCGGATTCCTTATAGGCGGACAGTCGCTTAAGTCGGCCATGCGTTGCGGATTCTCCATGGCGCAGATAGGCGAGTTCTCTTTCATCATCGCCTCATTGGGTCTGTCGCTTAAGGTTACGGGCGAATTTCTCTACCCTGTGGTCGTGGCAGTATCTGTAACCACAACCTTCCTCACACCTTATATGATACGTGCCTCTGTGCCGTGCTATGGCGTGCTTGAGCGCCGCCTGCCAAAGACATGGATACGCGCTCTGAACAACATCACCCTATCCCACCCCTCTTCTGCCCCTAAGGGCAACTGGCATAGCCTTATAGCCCAGATGGCGCGCATTACGACCGTATATTCCATATTGTCCATAGCCACCATCGCGGTTATGTTCTCGTTTGTGCTGCCTTTCGTACGCCGAATGATGCCGCACATGCATTGGTGGGCCAACGGCATATGCGGGGTGCTTACAATATTGTTCATAGCCCCATTCCTAAGAGCCATGGTGATGAAGAAGAACCACTCGGAGGAGTTTAAGGCACTATGGGGCGAGAGCCGCATGAACCGCCTGCCGCTGCTTGTAACCATATTTGTGCGACTGATTATAGCGTCGGCATTCGTGTTCTATATATGCAACTACCTTACACGATTTACCAATGCCCTGATGCTGACGGTTGCCGTGGCTGTGGTATTTATAATGATTCTGTCGCGACGACTGAAGAAACAGAGCATACTGATGGAGCGTCTGTTTGTACAGAACCTGAGGTCGAGAGACATCGAACAGCAGGTATTGGGACTGAAGAAACCTCTGTACGAGGGACATCTGCTGGACCGAGACATACACATATCCGACATCGATGTGCCCGAAAACTCGACATGGGCTGGACATGGACTTGCCGAACTGAGGCTGAGCAACCGCTTTGGCGTGCACGTAAGCAGCATATTGAGAGGACACCAACGCATCAATATTCCTGGTGGCGACGCCATTATATTCCCAGGCGACCGGCTTCAGGTGATAGGAAGCGACTCGCAGCTGGCAGCCGTACAAGCAGCCATAGACGGCGACATTGTGCCCGAAGACCCAAACATAGAGAAACGCGAGATGCGACTATCGCAGATTGTGATAGACCGACACTCGCCATTCGTGGGCAAGACATTACCCGAAACCGGCATACGCAACCAATACGACTGTATGGTTGTGGGCAGAGAGGAGGGTAAGGAGAATCTGTCGATGGTAAACTCAACATACCGCCTGAAACTGGGCGACATAATATGGATTGTGGGCGAAGAGGAAGCCATACAACATCTGACAGAAGCCAACAAAGGAGCAAAAAGACAATAGCAAGATCAATTTATAAGCAAAAAATTTTGCGCTTAACCCTATTTGTCGTAACTTTGCATTCTACAGATACAACTTTTATCAACATAAAAAAGTACGCAAATGCCAGAAATTTCAGTACGCGGACTAGAAATGCCCGAATCGCCAATTCGTAAATTGGCTCCTTTGGCTGCTGATGCCAAGAAGCGGGGTATCAACGTCTTCCACCTCAATATCGGACAGCCCGACCTGCCCACACCACAAGTTGGACTTGATGCACTTAAACACATCGACCGCACAGTCCTTGAATACTCACCATCACAAGGTTATCTGTCGTATCGCCAAAAGCTTACAGGCTACTACAAGCGATTCAACATCAACGTGGACGCAGACGACATCATCATCACGGCTGGAGGTTCGGAGGCTGTGCTCTTCGCATTTATGTCGTGTCTTAACCCAGGCGACGAAATCATCATTCCTGAGCCTGCATACGCCAACTATATGGCTTTCGCCATCTCGGCTGGCGCAAAGATACGTACCATCGCAACCACAATTGAGGAGGGGTTCTCGCTGCCTAAGGTGGAGAAGTTTGAGGAGCTTATCAACGAGCACACACGCGCAATCCTGATATGCAACCCCAACAACCCTACCGGATATCTGTACACCCGCAGAGAGATGAACCAGATACGCGACCTCGTGAAGAAATACGACCTATACCTCTTCTCTGACGAGGTTTACCGCGAGTATATCTATACTGGTTCGCCATACATCTCGGCTTGCCACTTGGAGGGTATCGAGCAGAACGTAATTCTTATCGACTCTGTTTCCAAGCGATACAGCGAGTGCGGTATACGTATTGGCGCCTTGATAACAAAGAATGCCGAGGTTAGAGCTGCCGTTATGAAGCTGTGCCAGGCACGTCTGTCGCCTCCTTTGTTGGGTCAGATTGTGGCAGAGGCTTCGCTCAACGCTCCCGAAGACTACTACCGCGACGTATACGAGGAGTATGTGGAACGACGCAAATGCCTTATCGACGGACTAAACCGCATTCCGGGCGTTTACTCGCCAATACCTATGGGCGCATTCTATACCGTGGCTAAGCTGCCAGTAGACGACAGCGAGAAGTTCTGCCGCTGGTGCCTTGAGGAATTCTCGTACGAAGGTGAGACCGTAATGATGGCTCCTGCCGCAGGCTTCTACACCACACCAGGCGTAGGACGCAACCAGGTGCGTATAGCATACGTGCTTAAGAAGGACGACCTTGAACGTGCGCTTATCGTGCTGCGCAAGGCTCTTGAGGCTTATCCTGGACGCGTGGACGACCTTAATGTGTAAATTGTAAATCATTATTTAGGAGGGTGTGTTGTTGCACACCCTCTTATAATATATAGAAATGTACTTCTATAATATATAGAAATGAACTTCCCACTTTTTATAGCCCGACGCATTTACGCCGACAATAACGACAACCGACAGCAGGTGTCAAAGCCTGCCATACGCATAGCTACGGCTGGAGTGGCTATAGGATTGGCGGTTATGATACTGAGCGTGTGTGTTGTGCTTGGATTCAAACATACCATACGCGACAAGGTGGCTGGATTTGGCAGCCATATACAAGTGGCCAACTTCTATACACAACAGTCGGCTGCAACCGACGTGCCTATAGTGATTAACGACTCGCTGGTTAAAATCCTGCAACACACCCAAGGCATCAAGCATGTGCAACGCTTTGCCATGAAGCAGGGCATTCTGAAGACCGACAACGACTTCCTTGGCGTTATGTTCAAGGGTGTAGGACCCGACTTCGACACCACCTTTATTCATCAGAATATGGTGGAAGGCAGCATACCCAAGTTCTCAGACAAGTCGAGCACCAACCGCATCCTTATATCGAACACAATGGCTCAGAAGCTACGCGTAAAGACTGGCGACCGTATCTTTGCCTACTTTATAGGCGACGGCGGGGTGCGCACCAGAAGGTTCAATATAGCGGGCATCTACCAGACCAATCTTTCACAGTACGACAAGACAACGTGCTTCTGCGACATATACACGGCACAAAAGCTGAATGGATGGACAGAAGACCTGGCTACGGGAGCCGAATTGACGGTAAACAACTTTGACAGTCTGCGACATACTGCCGACATCCTTACACAACGCGTAAACCGTACGCAAGACCAATATGGCAACACATACTCGTCGAAGACCATACGCGAACTGTCGCCACAGATATTCTCTTGGCTCGACCTGCTCGACCTTAACGTGTGGATTATACTTGCCATCATGACTGCCGTGGCTGTGGTTACCATGATTAGCGGACTGCTTATCATCATCCTCGAACGCACAACGATGATTGGCATACTAAAGGCGTTAGGAGCACGCAACTCTACCGTGCGACACACCTTCCTGTGGTTTGCTGCATTCATCATAGGCAAGGGCCTGATTATTGGCGACGTAATTGCCTTGGCTATAATTATACTACAGAAGACAACAGGCATCGTAAAACTTGACCCCGTAACCTATTATGTAGACACGGTTCCGGTAGAAATCAACTGGCTCTTCATCATAGCCCTCAACATCGCCACATTATTGATAGCCATGTTTGTGCTTATAGCACCAAGCTATCTAATATCGCATATACATCCGGCAAAGTCGATGCGCTACGAATAATAACAATGGGACATAAGGACACATAAAATAGTGCTTATGTCCCATTATTGTTTAATATTACCACAAAAATGTTCTACTTAGCTTATTGCACAGACAAATTTACAATGTGCATATGATTATATGCATAAAAAAACACAGGTTATTACACCTTAATAGAAAATACAGCACAAAACTTTTGGGAATGTGCAAATAATGCTGTATCTTTGCACAAAATTTTGAAGATTGTGCAATGGAGCAAATACCCAGTTTCAACTCATATATTGAAGAGAGTATAATTAAGTTTTGGGATAAAGACGCCTTTACCGACTACAAGGGCGCCACACTACAATTCCACGATGTAGCCCGCAAGATAGAGAAGCTACACATATTGTTCGAGAACTGCGGCGTTAAGCGAGGCGACAAGATAGCCTTGTGCGGACGCAACAGCAGCCATTGGGCAGTAGCGTTTCTCGCTACACTTACATATGGTGCAGTAGCTGTACCTGTGCAAAACGAGTTTACACCAGAACAAATTCACAACATCGTAAACCACAGCGAGTCTAAGCTGCTATTCGTTGGCGATGTGGTGAAGACACAGATAAATCCCGACGAGATGCCGGATTTGGAAGGAATAATGTATCTTCCCGACTTCTCCATCGTTGTAGCACGAACCGAACAACTCGTCTTCGCACGCGAACATCTTAACGAAATGTTTGGAAAGAGATATCCAAAGTATTTCCGTAAGGAACACGTAAAATACTACAAGGAGCAGAGCCCGGAAGAGTTGGCTATGATCAACTATACAAGTGGCACAACCGGATTCTCTAAGGGTGTTATGCTGCCTTACCGCGCATTGTGGGGCAATCTTGACCATATACTTAAAAACCTAGGTCCCAACGTCAAGTCGGGCAGCAATCTGGTAAGTATATTGCCTATGGCGCACATGTACGGACTTGCCGTAGAGTTTCTCTTCGGCTTTATCAACGGTTGCCACATCTACTTCCTCAACCGCCTGCCGTCGCCTTCGCTCATAGCAGAGGCTTTTGCCGAGGTAAAGCCACGACTCATCGTTGCCGTACCTCTTGTTATCGAGAAGATTATACGTCGCAAGGTGCTTGCCCAGGTGCAGACCAACCGCATGAAGCTGCTGCTTAACATGCCCGTGATAAGCAAAAAGATAAAGATGCACATACGCGACCGCATTATGGAAGCATTCGGCGGAAATGCCTTCGAGATTATAGTAGGCGGAGCTCCACTCAATCTTGGCATCGAACAGTTCCTCAATAGTGTGGGCGTGCCTGTAACTATAGGATATGGCACAACTGAGACAGCTCCGCTCATAACATTTGTTAACCACGACAAATACAAGATAGCATCTTGCGGACCTGTTGTGTCGCATATGGAAGTGAAGATTCTGAGCCCTGACCCGGAAAACATACCTGGCGAACTGATAACACGTGGCATGAACGTTATGCTGGGCTACTATAAGAACGAGGAAGCCACAAAGCAAGTTATTGACGAGGACGGATGGTTCCACACAGGCGACCTTGCCACTATGGCTCCAAGCGGACACATATATATAAAGGGACGTATAAAGAATATGCTGCTCGGAGCTAACGGACAGAATGTGTACCCAGAAGAAATTGAAGACAAACTGAACAACATGCCGCTCGTTGGCGAGAGCATCATCATACAACGCAACTCTAAGCTCGTTGCCCTTGTACACCCAGAAGCAGAAGACAAGGAAGACATGAACTTCGACGACGACGACATTAAGGGGATAATGGAGGAAAATCTGAAAACGCTCAACGCTCAGTTGCCGCCATTCTGCAAGATTGCTGCTATAGAGATACAGAAGCAAGAGTTTGAAAAGACGGCTAAGAAGAGCATAAAGAGATATCTTTACAAATAAAACACCTCACATCTAAAACAAACAAAAAAGAATGGAAATACCAAGTTTTAATGCTTTATTAGAGAAGAGCATAATTGACAACTGGGACAAGGACGCTCTAACCGACTTTAAAGGCGCGACATTGCAATATCACGACGTGGCTCGCAAGATAGAGAAACTGCACATAATGTTCGAAAGCAGCGGCGTTGTGAAGGGAGACAAGATTGCATTATGCGGTCGCAATAGCGCAAGTTGGGCTGTAGCTTTCCTTGCTACACTCACATACGGAGCTGTGGCCGTGCCTATACTACACGAGTTTACTGCCGACCAGATTCACAACATCGTAAACCACAGCGAGGCTAAATTGCTGTTTGTTGGTGACTATGTGGCTACTATCATCGATCAAACCAAGATGCCCGACCTTGAAGGCATCATCTACATACCCGACTACTCGCTCGTGGTATCGCGTACCGACAAGCTGACATATGCACGCGAACACCTCAACGAGATGTTTGGCAAGAAGTATCCCAAGTATTTCCGCAAGGAGCATGTGCACTATCATCACGAGCAGAGTCCTGAGGAACTGGCGCTTATCAACTATACAAGTGGCACAACCGGATTCTCTAAGGGCGTGATGATTCCTTACCGCGCATTGTGGAGCAACTACGACTTTGCCATGACGGTTATAGGAAAGAAGATAAAGAAGGGTGCCAACGTCATCAGCATCTTGCCTATGGCACACATGTATGGTATGGCGTTCGAGTTCTTGTTCGAGTTCATATATGGCTGCCACGTGTTCTATCTTACACGTGTGCCTTCGCCTGCTATCATAGCTGCAGCATTTGCCGAGGTTAAGCCTGCCATCATTATTGCCGTGCCTCTTGTTATCGAGAAGATTATACGCAAGAAGGTATTCCCAAAGATACAGAACAACCGTATGCGCTTGCTCCTCAACATGCCTATCGTAAGCAAGAAGGTTAACGAGAAGATACGCCAACAGGTGGTTAACGCATTTGGCGGCAACTTCTACGAGATTATTGTTGGCGGAGCTGCATTCAACCAGGAGGTTGAACAGTTCCTCAAGCGCATCGATTTCCCTTATACAGTAGGCTATGGTGCCACAGAGTGTGCGCCTATTATCTGCTATGCCGACTATCAGGAGTTTGTTCCCGGCTCGTGCGGCAAGCCTGTTGTGCATATGGAAGTTAAGATCGATTCGCCCGACCCAGAGAATGTTCCAGGCGAGATTCTTGCACGTGGCCTTAACGTTATGCTTGGCTACTTCAAGAACGAGGAGGCTACCGCACAGACTCTTGATGAGGATGGATGGTATCATACAGGCGACCTTGGACTTATGGATGCAGACGGAAATGTATTCATTAAGGGACGCTCTAAGAACATGCTGCTTGGCGCTTCGGGACAGAACATATATCCAGAGGAGATTGAGGACAAACTAAACTCATTGGCTATGGTTAATGAGTGTGTGGTTGTACAGCGTGGCGAAAAGCTTGTAGGCTTGGTTCATCCCGACTACGACGAGGCAGCCACAATGCGCCTCAACGATGCCGACTTGGAGAATATTATGGAGCAAAACCGTCAGGAACTAAACGCTTCGCAGCCTCCTTACTGCCGATTGGCGGCAATAGAGATTGTGCGCGAGGAGTTTGAGAAAACTCCTAAGAAGAGTATCAAGAGATACTTGTACAAATAAAGCAATACAAGTTTAGCATGTAATCTGCATTCTGTCGCGTAAAACAACAAGACAAGAAACAAGAAGATTTGACTTGCTGGTTAAATGATAACAAAAAAATGTTGCAACCTCATTTGATATATGAGATTGCAACATTTTTTTGTTTAATAAACTTTTGCTGATTCAAAAGTTTAGGAGTTATTTATAATATCAAACCTTATAATTACTCGAACATCACATTTCCAAAGAAGTCAGGACGATGGAAGTCGGGCTTTGGAATATCTATTGGGAAGAGCGAGAGGAAGTGAGGATGCGGCAACATGTCGCCACACTTGTACACATTTCCCCTTACATTCAATCCCTCGAACGACTGCAGGTCGTGGGCAAAGAAAGCTGTAGACGGAATTGCAAGACAAAGCTGCCATGTACGCTCGCCCTCGATATCTGTAAATGGAGCACGTCCCATAGAAGCCCAACGGTCTACGGTATCGAGTATGTCCTTAGTGGCACGTTTGCGGTCGTCGCGTCCCTTACCAAAACCTATGAGCAATGTGCCAGCCGCGTTGCATTCTATATTATAATAAGAACCATCGGCAACTGGCGAAAGGAAAAACTCGCAGCACGAGTCTTCCCACACATTACCATCGTCGTGCGGAGCTACGGCACGCACACACTCCTCTGTAACACGATAGTTAACAAGCAATTGCTTGCCGTTGTGTGCAACACGAACCTCCATCTTTGGCTTATAAGGATACTCGGCAGCCCAGCAATGGCTGTCAACTGTAACGAACTCAACCTGAGCCTCGTCCAACAAACAACAAATCTCAGCCGCTTCTACAGAGGCAGCTGAGATTCGTTTTATGTTTAATGCATTTTGCATATATTCTCGTTTATGAAGAATTGATTACATTGTGTTCTTCACACAAATAAAGAATTGATTAGAGGTTGTTCTTCTCGATATCCTTGAAGTAACGGTATGTTCCAACCTTGAGCTCCTCTGTAGCAGCCTCGTCAGCAACGATAATGCCATGCTGGTGGAGCTGAAGAACAGAAATTGTCCACATCTGTGTAACAGGACCCTCTACGGCAGCCTGAAGAGCGCGTGTCTTATTGTGACCATTACAAAGAATCATAACCTCACGTGCAGACATAACTGTTCCAACACCAACTGTAAGAGCAGTTGTAGGAACCTTCTTAACGTCGTTGTCGAAGAAACGAGAGTTGGCTACGATAGTGTCGGTTGTCAAAGTCTTCTGACGTGTACGTGATGTAAGCGAAGAACCCGGCTCATTGAAAGCGATATGGCCGTCAGGACCAATACCACCAATGAAAAGGTCGATACCGCCTACTTCCTCAATCATCTTCTCATAGTTAGCACACTCAGCCTCGAGATCCTCGGCGTTGCCGTTAAGGATATGGATGTTCTCCTTCGGGCAATCAACGTGGTCGAAGAAGTTCTTAGCCATAAATGAGTGGTAGCTCTCAGGATGAGACTCTGGCAAACCTACATACTCGTCCATGTTGAATGTGAGAACATTCTTGAACGATACACGACCCTCCTTGCAAGCCTCAGCCAAAGCACGGTACATACCGATAGGTGAAGAACCTGTAGGCAGACCAAGAACAAACTTGTGGTCTGGTGTAGGGTTAAACTTGTTGATACGCTCAATTACATGCTCAGCTGCCCACTTTGAGAGCTGGTCATAATCCTTTTCAATGATTAATCTCATAGTTATTATGTTTTAAAAAGTTTGCTGTTTTAAACCGAAGAACTGCTTAATGTTTTTCCATAATAAGTATACATAACATCTAATACGTAGTTTTGTATATATGTTGTAATATATATATTAAGGAGATTTTTCAGAAATGTGCTCCGACATCACGTCGGAGCACATTTTGTTTGATTGTTGTAGTAGTTGTAACTAAATAAGCAGTCATGAGTTAGTTGAAAATCGGTTTCTTTTGTCGATTTACCGCCGTTAAGCGGTCATGCTTTGTTTGTTTTATCATTGCAAAGTTAATCATTAAATCTTTAACTCCAAAGATAAATGATTAAAATCAAGTAACAATTTCACATTGTTAACTTTTCTGTAATAATTTGAAATTTATTATAATTTACATTTTTATACTAAACGGGTATATTTTCGTACAAAACACCCCCATTAGCAGATATTTTTTGTCTTTACTATCCTTTATTAACCGTCTACTTTGCCAAATTACGTACAAGCCGATTATTTATTGATTTTCAATAAGATACAAGAATACATCATTTCAAAACATCCACTTTTTTCATACTTTGATTTTACACATTTGACATCTTATATTATCTTTGCAAGCAGAAACTAAAAAAAACATAAAATACGAACATGAAACATCTTATTACACTTGCGTGTTTGTAAATACGCTCACCCCTATACGTATGCCCTAAACAATTTAAAATAAGCAATTTATTATTGCTTTTCAAAAAATATATATACTTTTGCATTGCTCATTTATAAATAAACAATATTCTATCAGGATAAAAAAATCGACATTATGAACTCTATGAACAATGTAGGCACAGACGGCTCTACTGCTTATACAGACAGTCGTCTACGCGAGCACCGTATATATAAGGTAACATTATATGGGGCAATAGTCAATGTGTTATTATGCGTTGCCAAACTCTTGGCTGGTATTTTTGGCAAGAGTTCGGCTATGATAGCCGATGGTGTGCACTCGCTTAGCGACCTTATTACCGACATCATCGTTATAGCCTTTGTGCGCATTTCAAGCAAGCCGCAAGACCGTGGACACGAATACGGACACGGCAAGTATGAGACTCTTGCCACTACCATTATCGGACTGATGCTTCTCTTCGTTGGACTTGGTATTATGTGGAACAGTCTTGCGCAGATATGGGCTTGCATCCAGGGCGAACACCTCAAGTCGCCGGGATGGATAGCTCTTTGGGCTGCAATACTGTCTATAGTTGTCAAGGAGTTTCTGTTCCAGTACACACGTCGCGCCGGACACCAACTCCACTCGCAGGCCGTAATAGCCAACGCTTGGCATCATCGTAGCGACGCCCTCTCGTCTATAGGAACTGCTATTGGTATAGGCGGAGCCTTGTTGTTGGGCGAGCACTGGACGGTTCTCGACCCTATTGCCGCCTTCATAGTCAGCTTGCTCATCATACATGCGTCAATTGACCAATTGCGCCCAAGCCTTGGCGAACTTGTGGAAAACTCGCTTCCCGAAGAGATAGAAGACGAAATACGTCGCATTATACTCAAATGCCCAGGCGTTACCGACCCACATAACTTGCGCACCAGAAAGATTGGCAACCGCAAATCTATAGATGTGCATGTGCGCATGGACGGCAACATAAGCCTAAACGAAGCACACGACAAGACCAAAGACATTGAACATCACATCAAGAACGCTATAGGTCAGGACACTTTCGTAATGATACACGTGGAGCCTATCAAGCACCCAGAATGCCAATGAAACGCCACGCAATAGGCACTTTTACTATATATAATATTGTGGATATGACGGAAATTGTATAATTTTGTAATCTAAATATTATTTCGCCATAAATAAAGATTACCTCAAATCCGCAACCTATAGGGTTTAGTGGGATTTTGCTTGCAAAGCGACAAAATTCATTTTATTGTACATATTTCTTGCACAACAGAAATGTCGCAGACACAAAATCCCCTTACCCCATAAAGCGACTTGAGGTAATACGCTGGTTTAACCAGAAAAGCATGGTCTTTAACCAAAGTCTGTCTTGAACAGGTTGGCATAA
The DNA here is from genome assembly GCF_900290275.1 of Prevotella merdae. Classification (GTDB taxonomy): domain Bacteria; phylum Bacteroidota; class Bacteroidia; order Bacteroidales; family Bacteroidaceae; genus Prevotella; species Prevotella merdae. The sequence continues at coordinate 62,442 of NZ_LT985325.1, read as the reverse complement.
GCATTGTTGTCTGAGTAAATGTTCAATACATGCCTACGTGATGTCTTAATCCATTTCGCAGGAACAGAGATGAACTTGAAAACAAAGGTCTTGATTCTGCTGGTGGCACGCAATCCAAATTCATGGGTTTTCAATCTCTGCATAATAGCTTTGTAGAAGTTTCTGATGAGAGCTGTCATAAGCAGGAATACAGTATTCTGTGCCATGAACGATTTTGGCAATCGATTCCAGCCAAAGCCATTGTTCATGTCATCGAAGATGCGTTCCTTGCCACCACGAAGATTGTAGAATTCCACGATGTCTCTTGCACTCGACTTGTAATCGTTAGCCAGTATACATCTGTAGGTATATTCGCCTTCCCAAATGTCAAGGTCTCCATCTATTCGCCTTTGTCTCTGTATGACAAGACGATACGGTTTTCCTTTCCATTTCTCAACAAGGATAGAATTCAACTCAAACTCAATACCGTTGATTTCAACAGTTTTCCATCCAGTTAAGGCAAACATGGAATCGTAGAAAGAAGAGCATCTGTTGGCACGAATATAAAAATGCCTGCAATGAGCCTCTACCATATCTACGATTTCCTCCGAACATGAGCCGCAATCCATGCGGGCACGAGAAATATATATTTCCGAAGCCTCCAATCGCTTGAAGATTCTTTCCAAAGTTTCTTTTTGGTTGAAGCGTACGTTTGTGTTGCCGTCTCTATTTTCAATACCAACAATCATGTCGTTAATGACAGCTACGCCTGGACTATAGCCCAAGAACTTCTTGTAGGTTGGTTTTGCATCATACTTCTCTGTTTCAATGAACTGATGGTCAAAGTCAAAATCATACTCTTGACCGGATTTCAATTGACCAGTAGCAAGCAGGGCATTGACCAGTAAGCAGTTCATCTTGTCTGCAGTATTGAAATCATAGGATTTGCCAGAAGCAGACTTATAGGTGATGCTCTTAAATGTCAGTTCTTCGATAGCACGTAATATGGTGTCTGCGCTGCAAGTGCGAAGAGTTGGATGAAGAGACAAATGTTTCATCAGGTGAGTTGTAACATCCTCAATGCATGAGCCACCACAAAGATATACGCACATCAGAGAGCGTAGAATCTCGCTATATTGATAACCAAACATAGTGCATCTCAATCCCAAGGTGGAATCTATGGTTTGAGCTAAAAGAGCATCAAATTGCTCCATAATCGAAAAAATTCCCCCAAAAGGAGTGAGTTTCTCTGATTTAATTTGTATCTTTGACATGTCATATTAGAGTTTTGCTTGTCTTCTTTTCGCAACACTAAGGTAAGTGAAAATTCTGACATGGCAAAATCCTGGGTAACTTTTTGTTGCTCAGGCACTTATAAATAATGTTAAACTATAGTGTTGCGGAATTAAGGGATTAATGAAAGAATTTGTAATATCAGAAGTAAAGGCCGAAACAGCTGTTCTCGTTGGCCTTATAACCAAAGATCAGGACGAAGCCAAGACCAAGGAATATCTGGACGAACTAGAGTTTCTTGCCGATACAGCTGGTGCCGTAACCGTTAAACGATTCACACAGCGTGTGGGCGGACCAAGCCAGGTTACATACGTGGGTTCGGGTAAACTCGAGGAAATAAAACAGTATATCGAGGACGAGGAAGAGGCCGAACGCCCAGTTGGTATGGTTATATTCGACGACGAGCTTTCGGCAAAACAGATACGCAATATAGAAAAAGAACTTGGCGTCAAGATTCTCGACCGTACATCGCTTATTCTCGACATATTTGCTATGCGAGCACAAACCGCAGCCGCCAAGACTCAGGTTGAGCTGGCACAATATAGATATATGCTTCCGCGTCTGCAACGTCTATGGACTCACCTTGAGAGACAAGGTGGTGGATCTGGTAGCGGTGGTGGAAAAGGTAGTGTGGGCTTGCGTGGACCAGGTGAGACTCAGTTAGAGATGGACCGCCGTATTATCCTCAACCGCATTACATTACTAAAGCAACGCCTTGTTGAGATAGACAAGCAGAAAACCACACAACGCAAAAACCGTGGTCGCCTTATTCGCGTGGCACTTGTAGGATATACCAACGTGGGCAAGTCAACCATCATGAACCTATTATCAAAGAGCGAAGTATTTGCAGAGAACAAGCTCTTTGCCACACTTGACACTACCGTGCGCAAGGTTGTGGTAGAGAACCTGCCCTTCCTCCTTGCCGACACAGTAGGATTTATACGCAAATTGCCTACCGATTTGGTTGACTCCTTCAAGTCTACCCTCGACGAGGTGCGCGAGGCAGACCTCTTGCTGCATGTTGTAGATATTTCTCATCCCGACTTTGAGGAACAAATAAATGTAGTGGAAAACACCTTGAAGGACCTTGGATGCGCCGACAAGCCTTCCATGATTGTGTTCAACAAGATTGACAACTACACTTGGACAGAGAAAGAGGAAGACGATCTTACACCTATGACCAAGGAGAACATAACGCTCGAGGAGCTTAAGCGCACTTGGATGGCACGTCTTAACGAGGACTGCCTATTCATATCGGCTAAGGAAAAGCAAAATATCGACGAATTCCGCGACACTATTTACAAAAAGGTGCGCGAGCTGCACGTACAGAAATACCCCTACAACGATTTCCTCTACGACGTAATTGACGAGTAAAAAATATATAAAACACATTATTATGGTATACAGGAACTTGACTGACAACGAAATCTCGGTCCTGCAAAACAACAACTGCTGGGCTGAAGATTGGCAGCGAATTAAGGTGAGTGACGGATTTAAACCCAATTATTTCCATCGTGTAATGTTCTATGGCGACATTAAACTTGGTGCTGTGGAAAAAACTGTGGAGGTGAGCAAGGGCTTCTGCAAGCACTCGGGCATTGTTAATGCCACCCTACGTAATGTAAGCATTGGCGACAACTGCCTTATCGAGAACATCTCGGGCTTTATAAACAACTATGCCATTGGCTCCGACTGCATCATAACTAACGTATGCACTATGGAGACTACCGAAGGAGCAACATACGGCGAGGGCAACCTTATATCTGTACTTAACGAGGTGGGCGACGGCAACCTTATTGTGTATCATGGAATGACAAGCCAAACTGCATCGTTCATGGTCAAGCACTTCCAGAACCGACCGCTTAAGGATGCCATCCGACGCCTTATACGCGAGGAGATTCAGCGCACATCGCCTGAGACTGCAACCGTTGGCAACAACGTGAAAATTGTCAATACCAAGGAGATTACAAATACCATAATATACGACGACTGCGAGATTTCGGGAGCTGCACGCCTTAGCGACTGTACCATCATGAGCAACCCTAATGCCAATGTGTACATAGGCACAGGCGTTATATGCGAGAACTCTATCATAAGCGACGGCACATCCATCATCAACAGCGTTAAGATGCAGGATTGCTTCGTGGGCGAGACATGCAAGATTAGCAACGGATTTACGGCATCAAACAGCGTGTTCTTTGCCAACTCGTATATGTCTAACGGCGAGGCTTGCGCAGCATTCTGTGGCCCGTTCACGGCTTCACACCATAAGAGTTCGCTGCTTATAGGTGGCGAGTTCTCATTTTATAATGCTGGTTCTGCCACCAACTTCTCCAACCATGCCTATAAGATGGGACCTATGCACTACGGCACACTTGAGCGTGGATCGAAGACTGCAAGTGGAGCCTACATACTTATGCCTGCCAACATAGGCGCCTTCTCGGTGTGCTTTGGCAAGCTGATGTATCATCCAGACACACGCTCGCTGCCTTTCTCTTATCTCATAGCCTACAACGACACCATGTATCTGGTGCCTGGACGCAACCTAACAACCGTAGGTCTATACCGCGACATTCGCAAGTGGCCTAAGCGCGACATGCGACCAGCTGGAGCTAAGAAGAGTATTGTCAACTTCGACTGGCTGTCGCCTTTTACCGTCGGAGAGATTTTGAGAGGAAAGAAAATTCTTGAAGACTTGCGCGAGGCTTCGGGCGAGGATGTTTCTACATACAACTATCACGAGTATGTTATCAAAAACTCTTCGCTACGCAAGGGCATAAAATACTACGACATTGCCCTACGCATATATATGGGAGCTGTGCTAAAGCGCCACGCTCCTGTTGAACCTACTACTGAGATTGGCACAGGTGGATGGACCGACCTCTCGGGTCTGCTTATGCCCGAATCTGAAGAACAGCGTCTTATAGACGACATCCTTTCTGGCGAAATAGAGACTACACAGCAGCTTACTGAGCGCTTTGAGGAAATACACAACAACTATTCGGAGTATCGTTGGGCTTGGTCCTATCGCATGATTCTCGACTATTATGGATTCGATACTCTTACCGAGGAGAATGTGGAACGTGTAAAGCAAGACTACATCACGGCTCGCCGTGCATGGATAGCCGAAATTAAGAAGGATGCCACCAAAGAGTATCGACTGGGCGATGTGGACGAGGAGGTGTTCACAAGCTTTATCGAACAACTCGACAAGGAGGTTGACTTTGAGAACCAGAAGCTATATATGTAGCACGTCATATGCAAGTGAACCCTCTCTAAGAATATAATCAAAAACAACAGAATAATGAAGTTCAAACCGTTAATCATTTCAGCCTTCCTTACATTAGGATTTGGCTTGCAAGCCTCGGCTTATAGCTACGAGACTGTTAAGGGCGACCCAAGCCAGACACGTATCTATACTCTGCCCAACGGACTGAAGGTTTATCTATCGGTCAACAAGGAGAAGCCACGTATCCAGACCTATATAGCTGTACGCACAGGATCGCGCAACGACCCTGCCGAAACAACAGGTCTTGCCCACTATCTTGAGCATCTTATGTTCAAGGGCACTCATACCTTCGGCACTTCCGACTATGATAAGGAGAAGCCTTACCTGGACGACATCGAGCGCCGATACGAGCACTACCGCACAGTAACCGACCCTGCCGTACGCCGACAGCTATATCACGAAATCGACTCGGTATCGCAGATAGCAGCACGCTATTTTATTCCTAACGAGTACGATAAGCTTATGTCGTCTATCGGAGCCAATGGTACCAACGCCTACACCAGCAATGACGTTACATGTTATGTTGAGAACATTCCTTCGAACGAGGTTGACAATTGGGCACGCATTCAGGGCGACCGCTTCCAGAATATGGTTATACGTGGATTCCATACCGAGCTCGAGGCTGTGTACGAGGAATTCAACATCTCGCTTACTAACGACACCCGCAAGGAGTTTGCCGCAATTGGCAAGATGCTCTTCCCTACTCACCCGTATGGCACACAGACAACTATCGGTACTCAGGACCATCTTAAGAACCCTTCTATCACCAACATCAAGAACTACTTTAAGCACTACTATGTGCCCAACAATGTGGCTATATGTATGGCTGGTGATTTTGATCCCGATAAGGTTATAGCCACCATAGACCGCTATTTTGGATCGTGGAAGAAGAGTGATAATGTTGTTTATCCACAGTTCCCAGTTCAGAAGGACCTTACATCTCCTGTAAGCGCAACAGTTATAGGCAAAGAAGCCGAGAACATTATGATGGCTTGGAAGATGAGTGGTGCTGCTGAGTTGCAGAACGATACACTTTCTGTTATATCTCAAATCCTAAGCAACGGCAAGGCTGGTTTGTTCGATATCAACATCAACCAACCTATGCGTTGTCAGGGTGCGCAGGCATTCAACTACGACATGCGCGACTACTCGCAGTTTATTGTCATTGGAATGCCTAATGAGGGTCAGTCGCTCGACGATGTAAAGAACCTTATACTTGCCGAGATAGAGAAGCTGAAGAATGGTGAGTTTAGCGACAAGCTTCTGCCTGCTATCATCAACAATATGAAGCTCGACCATCTGCACGCGCTTGATGATAATGAAAGTCGTGCCGATGCATTTGTCAACGCATTTATTAATGGACGCGACTGGCAGGTGGAGGTACAGAAATACGACCGTCTTGCCGGTATTACCAAGCAGCAGATTGTTGATTTTGCACGTCGTCACTTTACTGATGGATACGCAATTGTGTACAAGAAGCAGGGCGAGGATGCGTCGCAGAAGAAGATTGACAAGCCTGCCATTACAGCTATTCCTACCAACCGCGATATGCAAAGCGCATTTGTCAAGGAGGTAAAGGAATCGAAAGTGGAGCCTATACAGCCCCGCTTCCTCGACTTCAACAATGATTTTGCCCAGCTTAAGACCAAACGCGGACTGCCTGTATACTATATACAGAACAAGCAGAACCAGCTGTTCGACCTTAACTACTACTTCGAGTTTGGCGAAGAGTCGAACAAGTGGCTACCGTTTGCTAAGAACTACTTCGACTATCTTGGTACCGACAAGCTTTCGGCTCAGGAGGTTCAGGAGCGTTTCTACGGTTTGGCATGCAACTACGGTATATTTGTTGGCACCAACACCTTGCGCATCAACCTTAATGGCTTGGGCGAGAACATGACCGAGGCTATGAAACTTATGGAGCAGGTTATCAACAACGCCAAGGTTGACAACGATGCCTTCAAGAAGTATGTTGAGCAGGAGCTTAAGTCGCGCCGCGACAACAAGCTTAGCCAGAAGTCTAACTTCCGTGCTCTGCAAGCATATGGCCAGTACGGAGCCTATAATCCTGTGCGCAACATGCCCGACAGCGCCGAGCTTGTATCTGTAAACCCACAGAAGCTTATTGATATGGTGGCCGACCTTAAGAACTACAAGCATAGCGTGTTGTATTATGGTCCGCTTGCCGAGAAGCAGCTCATAGCAACCATCGACAAGAACCACGCCATTGCCAAGAAACTTAAGGATGTGCCTGCTGGCAAGCCTTACACCAAAGAACAAACGCCAAAGAACGAGATATGGATTGCGCCGTATGATGCCAAGAACATATATATGATTCAGTATCACAACGAGAACCAGATGTGGAATCCTGAGGATGAGGCTAAGGTTCAGGTATTCAACGAGTACTTTGGTGGCGGTATGAATGGTGTGGTATTCCAAGAGCTTCGCGAGAGTCGCGGCTTAGCCTATAGCGCATATGCCGACTTCTCTACACCAGTACGCAAGAATGACTCAAACTATGCATATACTTATATCATCTCGCAGAACGACAAGATGATGGACTGCATACACGTGTTCAACAATATTCTTGACACTCTGCCGCAGACACCAGCCGCATTCGAGCTTGCCAAGCAAGCCACTATGAAGCGCATAGCATCTCAGCGCATCACCAAGACAGGCATTATCTACTCGTACCTCTCTGCCAAGCAGCGTGGCATCGACTATGATATTCGCCGTAAGGTATATGCAACTCTGCCTTCGCTCACACTTGAGGATATAGTTAAGTTTGAGCACGACAACATGGCAAAGAAGCCTTGGCGCTACCTTATCCTTGGCGACGAGAAGAACCTCGACATCAAGTCGCTCGAAAAGATTGCACCTATCAAACGTGTATCTACAGACGAAATATTTGGATACTAACAAGCAAGTAGTGCATATAATAATTATGCCTTTCATCGTCCCCTTCACTTTATAAGGTAGAGTGAGGGGGACGATTTTATTATACACAATACTGAAATACAATATTTTCACAAGGAATACTTGTACAATTCAAGTTTTTACTATATATTTGCAACATAGAACATACATACTATGCGAATTATATCTCACCGAAAACTCCGAGACATCTATGAGTCAAAAGGGAGAGAAGACTCCAAAATAGCTTTAGAAAGATGGTATCAAATAGCAGAGGAAGCCGAATGGAAAAACTTTTCAGACATAAGGGTAGATTTTCCTAATGCTGATTATGTTGGCAACCAACACTATGTATTCAACATCAAAGGCAATAACTACCGACTAATAGTCGTCATCAAATTTACAATTAACCGTATATTTATTCGCTTTGTTGGCACTCATAAAGAATACGACAAGATTGACTGTTCAAATATATAAAACAATAGAGTATGGATAATATAACAAAAGAACAATACGAGTTCGCACTAAACCGAATAGAAGAACTCCTGCCGTTGGTTACTGACGAAACTCCTACCAACGACAAATATGCTATTGAACTAACTTTAATGTCAGACATAGTTGAAGAATACGAAAAGAAATACTACCCTATCGGCAAACCTTCAGTAGCAGAACTAATTGAAGATTCGCTTGAAGAAAAGAAGATGTCGCAAAAACAATTAGCAACAGAAATAGGTATAAGTCCTTCACGTATTAACGACTACATTAGTGGACGAGCAGAACCAACACTCAAAATTGCCCGTCTTCTATGTCGAGCACTTAATATTACACCTGCTGCAATGATGCAGTTTTAATAATCCTATATCTCCTACAACATTTTGTTTTTAAGTGACAATCTGCCATTTTAAAGACAAACGCAGTATAACTCATTGAGTATCAGCAGTATTATAGGCTGACACATTGCTTTCAATAAAGGGCAATATGTCAGCCTATATACAATATTAGGGGCGAGAAGGGACAGCTGAGATGGCACCTTTTGCCAGCAATCTGACAGTCATATTAAACACTTATTATCAACGTATTACGCCACCAAGACAGATAAGATGGCAGATTATCACTTAAAAACAAAATCTTTATTCAACAATAATAAAGTCAACAATTATTTTGCATTGTCTTCAATGTTTAGTAACTTTGTGGCACAGAATTATCAATCATTTCTAAACCAAATAACATTATGGCATCTACACCAGATTTCAAGTATGCTCCTATGTTCCAGTTGGGCAAGGACACTACTGAGTATCGTCTGCTTAGCAAAGAAGGCGTAAGCACCGGTGAGTTTGAAGGCAAGACTATCCTTAAGGTTTCTAAGGAAGCTCTTACATTACTTGCACAGCAAGCTTTCCATGACGTTGAGTTTATGCTCCGTCGTGAACACAACCTTCAGGTGGCTAAAATCCTCTCTGACCCTGAGGCTTCAGAGAACGACAAGTATGTGGCATTGCAGTTCCTTCGCAACGCCGAGACTGCATGCAAGGGTATCCTTCCTTTCTGCCAGGACACTGGTACAGCTATTATACATGGCGAGAAGGGACAGCGCGTATGGACCGACTTCGAGGACGAGGAGGCTTTGTCGCGTGGCGTATACAACACATTCACCGAAGACAATCTGCGCTACTCGCAGAACGCTCCTCTCAACATGTACGACGAGGTTAACACACGCTGCAACCTACCTGCACAGATTGACATTGAGGCTGTCGAGGGCGACGAATATCGCTTTGTAATGGTTGCCAAGGGTGGTGGCTCGGCCAACAAGACATACTTCTACCCAATGACCAAGGCTACTATCCAGAACGAGGGCACTCTGTTGCCATTCCTCGTTGAAAAGATGAAGAGCCTCGGTACAGCAGCTTGTCCTCCTTACCACATCGCTTTCGTTATCGGCGGTACTTCGGCCGAGAAGAACCTCTTGACCGTTAAAATCGCTTCTATCAAGTATTACGACGCTCTGCCTACTACTGGCGATGAGACTGGACGTGCTTTCCGCGACATCGATCTCGAGGAGAAGTTGCTTAAGGAGGCTCATAAGATTGGCTTGGGAGCACAGTTTGGCGGCAAGTATCTTGCTCACGACATCCGCGTAATACGCTTGCCACGCCACGGAGCAAGCTGCCCAATAGGTATGGGTGTTAGCTGCTCGGCCGACCGCAATATCAAGGCTAAGATTACTAAGGACGGTATCTTCTTGGAGAAGATGGACTCTAATCCTTCTGAACTTATTCCTGAGGAGCTTCGTCGTCCAGGCGAGGGCACAAAGGGCATCGAGATTGACCTCGACAAGGGCATCGACGCTGTACGTGCAGAGCTGTCTAAGTATCCTGTAAGCACACGCGTAAACCTCAAGGGTACCATCATCGTGGCTCGCGATATTGCTCACGCCAAGCTTAAGGCTCGTCTTGACGCTGGCGAGGAAATGCCTGCCTACTTCAAGAATCATCCTATACTCTATGCTGGACCTGCCAAGACTCCAGAGGGTTATCCTTGCGGATCAATGGGCCCGACAACTGCCAACCGTATGGACCCGTACGTAGACGAGTTCCAGGATCATGGTGCTTCGCTTGTGATGATTGCCAAGGGCAACCGTTCGCAGGTGGTAACAGACGCTTGCAAGAAGCATGGCGGCTTCTATCTCGGCACTATCGGTGGTGTGGCTGCCGTTCTGTCGAAGAGCTCTATCAAGAGTATCGAGTGTGTAGAATATCCTGAACTGGGTATGGAGGCTATCTGGAAGATCACAGTTGAAGACTTCCCTGCATTCATCCTCGTTGATGACAAGGGCAACGATTTCTTCCAGCAACTCAAGCCTTGGTGCCCTAACTGCAAGTAACGTATATACAACTTTGCCAAATAGTATATACTAAATCACAAAGTAGTATATACTAAATGGCAAAGTAATATATATTAAAAGTCAAAGTAATACAATATACTTGGCAAAGTAATACAATATACTTGGCAAAGTAATACAATATACTTGGCAAAGTAATATATATTAAATGGCTAAGTATATATATTAAACAATAAAACCCAAGGCGATGTGCCTTGGGTTCTTTATTATTTATGCTCTAGAGCGAAACGAATTCTCTATACTTGTTATTTCGCTTGAGAACTTCTGATCTATCTTCATACGCTGCTCTACCTGATTGCAACTATATATCACGGTAGAATGATCGCGTCCGCCAACAAGTCGACCAATGCGGCTTGCCGGCATCTTGGTATACTTCTGTGCCAAATAGATTGACACCTGACGTGCCATAACAAAGTCCTTCTTGCGGCTACGGCTATTGATATTGGCGGGTGTAACATTGTAGTGCTGGCAAACACTCTCGATAATCTCGTCTACAGTAAGCGGACTCTCGTCTACCTTTACCGTACGCTTTATTACACGCTGCACCAATTGCATGTCTATATTGCAGTTGTAAACCACACTATATGCCATAAGCGAATTGACAACACCCTGAAGGTCGCGCACCGAACCATTGGCTGTAGATGCAACAAACTGTATCACATCCTCAGGAATACTAAGTCCGTCGTGCTTAATCTTGCTCTCAAGAATGTCTACACACAACTGCACGTTAGGCTTCTCAAGTTCGGCTATAAGGCCGCAAGAGAAACGTGTGATAAGACGTTCGTTCATACCCTTAAGTTCTACCGGCGGGCGGTCGCTCGCAAGAATAATACGCTTGCCGTTGCGGAAGAGATGGTTGAAGATGTGGAAGAAGGTGTTCTGTGTACCCTTCTTGTCTTCCCACTCCTGTATATCGTCAACGATGAGCACATCAATAGTCTGGTAGAAATTGATGAAGTCGTTGATGGTGTTGCGCAACACGGCATTGGTGTACTGCACCTCAAACAGACGTGCGCTGATATATAGCACTCGCTTCTCTGGGTATAGGCGCTTGGCCTCAACACCAATAGCGTTGATAAGGTGAGTCTTTCCACATCCCGACGGTCCAAACACAAAGAACGGGTTGAACTGCATGTTCTGCGGATGCTCGGCTATAGTCTTGCCTATGGCTCTTGGCAGCTTGTTTGAGTTGCCCTCTATATAATTCTTAAAGGTGAGATTCGGATTAAGCTGTGGATCGATGTTCTGCTGTGGAGCACTATCAAGCAAAGAAGGCGACTCATTAGCATGCTCGCGCTGCTGCGGACGCAATGCCTCATCAGTAGGCTCATCACCTTCCACCACCTGTGTCTTCTTGTTCTCGCTATCTGTTACGATGCGATAAGACAGGTTAACACCCATGCCAAAGGTACGTGTAAGCACCTTACGCAACAAGTCTACATAGTTCTCCTCAAGATACTCGTACACGAAAGGGCTCGGTACGCGTAGCAATACCGTCTTCGACTCCTCGTTGTAGGATTCGAAAACGGTTCTTTTGAACCATGCGTTGTATTGTTGCTCGGATATGTTCTCGCGTATGAGCGCAAGACATTTGTCCCAAAGCTTATCAGGACTTAAATTCATTGGCTATTGGTGTATTAACTATTTTTTTTACTTCTAACTATTAATTGATGAAATCCGACTGCAAAATTAGTAATTATTTTTGAGGTGAGCAAATCGTTTAAATTCTAACTTTCTTGTAATTGATATGTAACAGGCTTATTTCCCGATAGTTAGCTTTTTTTATGATTTCGTGAAACACATGCACCCTCTGTCATGTGTAAACTACTGAAAAACAAGACTGTTAAAAGTATTGGGCAAAGTGAGGGCGATATTCACTTAATTTGTTACCTGTTAGATAGCATATACAGGTGGTTAGACAGGAAAAACGGCCTCAGCACATTGCTGAAGCCGTGAAACAATGCAATATCGTTATTTATACTAATTCTAATATAAACTATTTATCTTTCTTTCCAAAGATAGAGAAGTGTACATAGCGTTTAGGATGTTCTCTGAGGTTTACAAGCAAGGTGTCGGCGCTACGCATTGTTGTATTCAGATTGTTATAGAGCGACGCATCGTTCATAAGCAAACCAAGTGTATTGTCCTTGCTGTTGAGCTTGTTTGTAAGCTGCTGAACACTGGCTATAGTCTGGTCTACCTGCTGCTTGGTCGACTCAATGTCGAGAGCTGCAAGATTGCCTGTAAGCTTATTGGTATTATCGAGCACTCCATTGGCCTTGGCCATCATTGAAGGCACGTTGCGGTTGAGATGCTTCATCAGAGTGTTAAGCTCGGCAGACGATGTTGTCAGATTATCAGTTATGGTCTCTACATTGTGCAATGAATGTGCCAAGGCTGGGTCGGCAAGCAAGGTGTTTACACTTGTAAGTATGCTGTCGAGCTTAGGAAGTAGTTTCTCTATAGCAGGAACCATAGCCGCAGCCTTGCCTAAAGCGCCACCATTTACTTCGCCTACGATAGTTCCACCAGGCATAACACGCTCGCGAGGATTATTGGCAAGAAGAAGGTTTACCTTAACATTGCCCATCATATCGCTGACAATCTCGGCAGACGAGCCTGCAGGTATGCGCATCTCCTTGTCGAGAGCCACAACAACACGTGCCGGCTTCTCTCCCGAATAGTCGTATATAACATCCTTAACGGTACCTACCTGATAGCCATCGGCATATATAGGACTCGACGACGACAATCCACTTATGTCCTTAAACTCGATGAAGTAGTCGTTGGTAGACGAGAAGATGTTGATACCCTTCAGAAAGTTCATGCCAAAAAACAATATAATTACACCGACGATTGCGACGAGTGCAATTTTCACTTCCTTTGTAAACGCTTTCATATCTATATGTGTGTTTTATTTGTTTCTGTTTTGTTTAAATTCGCGTATGCCTTGGTTTACATCCATCTTCTCTCCATTTTTGAAGGCTATGATGAATGCTCCAGGGAACTTGTCGAGTATTTCCTTGCGCAAGCGATATATCTCGTTGTAGTTGTTGGATGCTCCGTAGGTATACTTCACCATTCCTGCTTCCTCGTAACTGTCGCAACCTTCAAGTCCCTTAAAGTTATGGTCGCCTGACTTCAATCGATGTCGCGATACAAGTATCTGCACCTTAAATACAGGACGTGTATTATCTGGCTTGCCCATAACAGCCTTAGGTTGTTGTGGCTTGTTCTGCAAAGGCTTAACGACAGGTTGACTCTTTGACTGTTCCTGCTTTTGATTGTTGCGCGACCTTTGCTGACGAGAGTTTTCCTTGTTGTCGTTGGTATTTACAACATTCTGTTCTTGGTTGTCAGCGTCCATGCCACGTGTTTCTTGACGAGCCTCATCAGCTATACTGTTGTCTTTATCGTCTTTTTTGTCGGCATTATCGTCGGCTTTACGCTCAGGCACGGGGTCGGATATTGGTTTGTAAGGCACAGTCATGCCCGTATCATACTTATTCTTATATTGCACAAAGGCGTTGTACAGACCTCTGACTATATTGTCCACCTGGTCTTTATTGTTGAGCATGCGCTCCTCGGCAGGGGTAGAAATATATCCAAGCTCAATAAGACAGGCAGGCATAGATGTAAGTCGCAATACGGCAAGATTTTGCTGGTGCACACCCTTATTTGGACGGTTGGCAGCACGACATACGTGTGTCTGTATCATCTTGGCAAACTCTATGCTGCGTGTCAGGTTCTTGTCTTGTATAAACTCGAACATGATGTTGCTTTCTGGCGAGTTGGGATCGAAGCCAACATAGTGTTGCTGATAATCTTTCTCAAGCAGAATTACCGAGTTCTCACGTTTTGCCACCTCAAGATTAGTCTCTTTGGCATGCGATGTACCGTCGCCAAGAGTGTAAGTTTCAAAACCACGCATAGAATGGTTGCCCTTCAATGCATTGGTATGAACAGATATAAAGAGGTCGGCCTTACGCCGATTGGCAATCTCGGCACGTTCGTATAATGGCACAAACACGTCGGTACGACGAGTATATACCACACTTACGTCAGGACAGTTGCGCTCAACGTAACGGCCAAAAGCCAACGCCACATTGAGGTTTATGTTCTTCTCTACCGATATGCTGCCAGGAGCTCCGGTATCCTTTCCGCCATGTCCGGCGTCAATACATAGAGTAAACTTCCTGTTTGCAGCCGCTACTACAGATGCAAAGGATATGATGAGAAGAATTGCGAGCAGTACTTTCTTTAACATTGATTGGATGTGCTACGTTTATGTTTGCGTGCAAAGTTAGCTAATTAATTGATAAAACTGCAAACATTCATTTAGTTTTTTCGCGTGTCACGTGTATTTCGACACCAGCTCCACGACAGTCGGCTCCCATAGGAGGATTTAATTTTGTTATGCGAAGCTCTATTGACATAATATCGGCATACTGCTCCATCAGTCTGTTGGCTATGCGTCCACATACATGCTCTATTAGTTTTGATGGCATCGCCATTTCCTGTTTTATAACATTAAACACCTCGGCATAGTTGAGCGTATCTGTTACATCATCGGTCTGCATAGCACGGCTTATGTCGTAGCCTATGCGTATGTTGATAGTATAATCGTTGCCTGTAGCTTGCTCCTGTGGCAATACACCATGACGGGCGTGCAGGCGTATGTCGTCGATATGAATGAACGAGAGAGTTGATATATTCATTTTCACTAATTATTTAAACTGTTGTGATATATTTTTAAGTTGTCTTTACCTATTTTTATTGATGTATAATTAAGCAGATACAAAATTACAAAAAAAAATGCCCTGTCTTCTATTTTATTGTTACTTTTGCATCAACAAACAAAGATATGAGAAATACACCTTATTATATATATATACTTCTGGCTATCGCTTGCATTGCATTGCCAGTTAAAGCAACAGAACAGGCACCTGAACAAACAGAGGTAGCCGACTCTACTACAACCAGCCATTATATACATCAGATTGCTATAGACGCCATGCCGGGACTTATTCTGCATACCAATGAGTTTCTAAGAGGAAGCAATCCAGAAGTGCGCACAATGAACCATAACATGGGATTAAGGTTGAAGTATGCTTTCTCGGCTCCCGAACAGAGCAGGGAAGCACAAACATTCCGTGATGCATATCAAGGTATTGGCATTGGCTACAACGACTTCAATCATCAGTTGGGCAATCCACTTAGTGTGTTTCTGCTACAAGGAGCACGCATAGCAAGTTTGTCTAACCATCTATCACTCAACTATGAATGGAACCTTGGACTTGCCTTTGGTTGGCATCCATACAACGAGGAGTCTAACCCAGACAACAAGGTAATAGGTTCGAAGGTAACGGCATACATTGGTCTCGATTTTTATCTGCGTTGGATTCTGTCAAGACATGTAGACCTTAACATCGGAATTGGAGCAGCCCATTATTCCAACGGCAATACGCAATATCCAAACCTTGGACTCAACACCGCCTTTGTAAACATTGGAGCTGCTTATTATATAGGTCGTAAGAGCGACCATCTGCTATATCGCCACCAAACAGTTTCGCCCGTAAGCCACAACATTACCTACGACCTTATTATGTATGGTGCTTGGCGTCAACGTGGCGGATACGAGGACGGCTATCCTTTTTTGCTTGAAGGAAAGACTGCTGTTGTTGGCTTCAACTTCAATCCTATGTACCGACTTAACCATTGGCTTAAGCTCGGAGCATCGCTTGACGGTACATACGACCGCACAGCCAACCTATACTACGACGTTGACTATATAGACCCTAAATACAACGACCAATACCGACGCCCGTCAACAGCCAAACAGATGACACTTGGTATGTCGGCACGTGCCGAATTTACTATGCCCTACTTTGCAATAAACTTTGGTATCGGCAAGAATTTTCTTAATACCGAGGGCGAGTTTGGAGGTATGTACGAGGTTCTGGCATTGAAGATAAACATAACACAACGCAGTCTGCTGCACATCGGATACTCGCTCAACAACTTCCATACACCTAAACACTTGATGCTTGGCGTGGGTTGGCGATTCGGCAAAATATCAACAAATCACTCGAAAAGATAAATTTGCTGCCATAATGGATTATTGCAACAAACACGCCAACAACCTGCGCATCGACACACATAGAAACAATAGCATTATGCAGCATCTGATAAAGAAATACGGATTCCACTATTGCGGCATTGTGCACATAATCGACCTGGATACCGACTTTGAGCGCTTGGCTTATCAGAAGATTTAAGCAATTTTTAAGGATAAGGATAACTAAGACATGGAAAGACAAAATCAGAATTCAAATGAGTCTTATGCCAAGGCAAAGACCAGTTCGGTAGGCGATATGACTGTAGGTTCGCCATTACGACAGATAACCAAGTTTGCCCTTCCCTTGATTTTGGGCTACATCCTACAACAGATGTACCTTGTAATCGATGCAGCCATAGTAGGCAGATGGATTGGTGTAGAAGCATTGGCTGCAGTAGGCGCATCATCATCCATAATGTTTCTTGTCATGGGTTTCTGCAATGGAGCTTGTGCTGGATTTGCTATTCCTGTGGCACAATCGTTTGGAGCAAAGGACTATCATAAGATGCGCATTTATGTAGCTAATGCCGTAAGAATATCAGCTGTCATTGCAACAGTTGTAACACTTCTATCGCTTATGTTCTGCAATAGAATCCTGCAATTGGTCAATACTCCTACCGACATATTCCACGATGCCTACATATTTCTTATGTTGCAGTTTGCCGCCATACCGCTTACATTTGGCTTCAATCTCTTCTCTGGTCAGATACGTGCTCTCGGCAATTCGCGTCAGCCATTCTATTTTCTCATAACATCTGCCATTGTAAACATTCTGTTCGACGTTGTGCTTATACTCGGATGTCGTATGGGAGTAGCTGGAGCAGGTATCGCTACATGGTTGTCGCAAGCTCTTTCGGTAGCATTATGTATATGGTACATACGCAAGCATATGCAGCTGCTCATTCCTCATGGCGAAGAACGACAGTTTGACAACAAGCGAACAAGTATTTTGCTAAATAATGGTGTACCAATGGGTCTGCAATTCTCCATTACCGGCATTGGCATCATTATGCTTCAGAGTGCCAACAACGCCCTCGGCACTACTTGCGTGGCTGCCTTTACTGCCTCAATGCGAATTAAATATCTCTTCACTTGTGTATTCGAGAATATCGGAGTGGCTATGGCTACCTATTGCGGACAGAACCTTGGCGCTCGCAAAATGGAACGTATCACCAGAGGAGTGAAGGATGCTATCTGCCTGATGCTGGTCTACTTCGTCTTCACCTTCATCGTGATTTATCCCTTTGCCGATTGGATGATGAGCCTATTTGTAGACAGTGGTGAGGCTGAGGTAGTAAGCCGTGCCGCACAGTTCATGCGTATTGCCAACTACTTCTACCCTGCTCTCGGATTGCTAACCATACTGCGTTACTCAATACAAGGACTCGGTTTCAGCAACCTTTCAATGCTTAGCGGTGTCATGGAAATGATTGCCCGATGTGGTGTTAGCCTATGGCTCGTCCCCGCACTAACTTGGACCGGTGTCTGCTTAGGCGACCCAGTAGCCTGGTGTATGGCAGATGTCTTCCTAATTCCAGCCTTCATTTGGGTGCAGCATAGACTGAAGAAACAAGCAGCATAGCAAAGGATGAAGTCTATACACTGCATCTTTCAATGGAATTATGCAGTGTATAGACTGCATGTTTTAGTAAAAATATGTAGTGTATAGACTGCATGTTTATTTAAAAGATGCTGTTTATATCATTTATTTATGCTATCTTTGCATATAGAATAGTTTAAATGCAAAGATTATGGACAAGAATGTTATAAAGCAAATTATACTTTGGCAGCAAGAATTTGTGGGCAAAGTGAAACTACAAGGACGCAACATAAGTTTGGAGGAAAATGCAAACTATGTGTTAATAGGCATTCGTCGTGCAGGCAAGTCGTACATGCTTTATCAAAAGATACACGACCTTGTAGCGCAAGGACATTCATTGGAAGAAATCTTGTTTATCAATTTTGAGGACGAACGTATCATCGACATCCGCAAGGAAGAGTTGCACCTTATACTTGAGGCTTACCGTGAAATGTTCAGTCATCAACCTATCATCTTCCTCGATGAAATACAGAACGTCGAAGGTTGGGAGCACTTTGCCCGCCGATTAGCAGACGAGAAGTATCGTGTATACATCACCGGAAGCAATGCCCACATGCTTAGTCGCGAGATAAGCTCTACATTGGGGGGAAGATATCTGACAAAGGAGATACATCCCTTCTCTTTCGAGGAATATCTGGAATACCGACATGTGCATCTTACGAAATTCTGGGAACTGTCGCCTATAAAGAATGATGTATTAAGACTGTTTTCCGATTATTTCTACTATGGCGGACTGTCGGAGGTTTTCAACATGCAAGACAAGAAGTCGTGGCTTCAGTCGCTATACCAAAAGATTTTGTACTCTGACATCGTAATAAGAAAAGGTGTTAGGAATGAGCGTAGTCTTCGCTTGCTTATAAGGAAATTAGCAGACAGCGTAATGCAACCTACTGCAATTAAACGCCTACAAAACATTCTGCAAGGAGACGGAACAAAAATAGCAAGAGAAACCATAGCTTCATATCTTGACTATCTGCACGAGTCGTTCCTAACATTCAGCATCAGTTGCTTCACCGACTCCATCACCGAACGTGAGACTATAAAAAAGCATTATTTCTACGACAACGGTATTCTGAACCTGTTTCTCTTCCAGCCAGAGACTAAGTTGTTGGAGAATCTTGTGGCTATACAACTTTACAAGAAGTATGGCGACGACTTGTATTATTACAACAAAAACATAGAGGTAGACTTCTGTGTGCCTAAAGACGGATTGCTTGTCCAGGTGTCTTATCGTATGACAGAGGATGCAACACGAAATAGAGAAATCTCTGCACTACAAAAAGTAGGAAAGTTCCTTAATGCAAAGAAATGCATGGTTATCACATACGACCAGGAAGAAACCATTCCCTCAGTCGAACTGGGAATGGATATTGAGGTTGTGCCGGTGTATAAGTTTTTGCTGGTAGAACACAGATAATAAGTACAGGTGCAATAAAAGAGGACACTGAAAAAAGTGCCCTCTTCGGATACCGTACCTCCTACAATACCTTAGGTTCATCACCACATATTCCGGATGAACCTTTTCTCTTCCTTCTATAGTTCTTTATTATCAGCACAACGAATGGGATGACAAAGAGAAAGGCTTGTTGGAAAATCAATTGTTTTGTTCCATTTTTACAGATTATATTTCTATTTTATCTAAATTACGATAGAATATCGTAGATTTTCAAGGGATTATAACCGATTATCACTACAAAATGTTATTTTTGTAGCATAAAATGAGTTTAAAATAACATTTCATTATAATGTGCTATCCAAAGTAAGATATAAAGAAAGTAATATGAAACTAAGAGATAAAGATACAAAGAAATATTTGCTCACAGTATTTGTGGCCACATTTGTTGCCTATATTATTCCTGCAGTAGTCTTGTACTTGGGACATTTTATGGGCATTATGCTTACGATTTGTATTTCCTTGTTTAACTTGAGTATGGCTTTGCTTGCTTGGCTTTGGGCAAAATCTGTTAGAAAGGAATTTTTTTAGATTATAATATAGTATTAACAGGTATAAAGTAATTAAATAAATATGAAGTTAATTTTTAAATATTTTTTTATTTCTCTATTGTTCCTAAATGGGCAATTAGTTCATGCACAATCATTTAAAATCGACAGCTTAAAAGGTAAAAAATGGGAGTTGCAATTGCCAAAAGGAAAGTCTTATACTTCGAATCTTATATTCAAAGATACGACATACACAACTAGTTTCTCCTTTAATGGACAGACTCATACTATAGAGAAGCCATACTTAATACAGCAGGAAAACGTAGAAACATTTTATGTTATTTTTCCATCAGAAGGAAAGGGTACAAAAACTTTCCCTGTTAAGTTTAAAGTTTTAGAATTTACCGACAAGTTGCTAAAATTGCAAAATACAACAACAAATGTTGTAAATACGTATTTCGCAAAATAAACAACTAGTAGATTGTAAAGTCTAAAAGTTTAGTAAGGCACGTGTGATATTTCATCAATCATCAGTATGTGACGAACGACGTTTTACTCAACTTTTAGACTTTACAGACTACTAGTAAGACCGTGCTTTTTGCAACATATTACTCTGTTTGATATTTTTTGTTTAATAAAATTCTTAGATTCATTATTTTTTTTGTATTTTTGCAGCCGAAAAGAGTTGTTAGGCAGCAAACGTATGCAGATTGCAGAATTTAGAACTGTTGCTAAATCATTACCTCTGTTGAGGTGAAAAACTCATAAATAGTTCATTTTTAGCTATTCGGCTGATTTTAGCGTAATTTTTTTAGAAAAGACAAATAATATTGAATAGTCTTGTGACGTTACTTTTGATAGGCATTATTTCCTTAGTTGTAACCAATGGGGCTGCCTTATCTTTGAGTCTCTTGATGTTTGTATGGTTGGGGATATTCAATCTCCTGCCCATTTGTATTCACTATGCCATTTATTCTTTTATTTCCAAAAGAACCAATTCAAAGAAAGAGAGGCCTATATGAAGTATATAGAATTGTTTTGGAATAGGCTATATTATTGCATTTTTAACTGCGATAAGAAAACGCAAACTCTTTTAATCAGACGAGTATGGTATTGCATAACTTGCGTATGTTTGCTCCTCGTCTGGCCTATATTTATATTTAGCATGATAATAACGTCTAACTAAGAAGAATCAAATAATGGAATATTTACGTCTTTGGGGAATCCTTTCTTTTATAACAGGTATAGCCTTATTGTTCCACACAATAAGAAAGCGAAAATCAATAGGTCTCATTTTGTATGTTACTTATTTGATTTTTGCCATTACTTGTGTCTGCTTAGGAATTTACTGCATTATCCGTAACCAATACGACGAGTTGTGCGCCATCATTTTCGGCATAGCATTCACAGTCTTTACTTATAAGGACAAAGACAAGTTTCCTCCAAGTTTTACCATTAACTATATCAATTATCTTAACGGATACGTTGCTGGCTTAGGCTCAATACTTTATGGTTTGGTCAAAGGCTTTTTGAAGTAATGGAAAGACTGTAATATGAAATCGTTTGAACCCTTACAAGAAAGATATTTATGAAAAGAAGTGAGTTTAGAAAAAAGAGTGATGGTTTTGCTTCGAATATTGATAGTTATTATTGGCATCGCTAATACATATAAATAAAGATAACGATGAAAAAGAATAAGAAGAAAAGGTGGACAAAGAAAAAAGTCTCTATAAATATAAAGGATATAATCGGAATAATTTACTTTCTTATCTGTGTGGGGCTTTTGGCTTATTGCTTCATTGCCACTCCTATACTATTGAGCGTACTGAAGAAACATGGCACTAAAACTGAAGCTGTCATAACATCCACTACTATAGGGGGACCCCGCTATACAACGCCTAATTACATATATGAGTTTTATGTTGGCGATAAGACTTACGAGGGAAATTCCCTTGTGGATGAGCGAGATTCAAGTAAAATTGGAACAAAAATCCAAATATTATACTTGGATTGGCTTCCGTGGTTCAATAGACCTATATATTATTGGGATGATTAAGACAAAAAGAATGGTTATGGGAAGAAAAATAGTTGTGGCTATGATTAACATAAAGCTCTAAAGCAGCCAAAGGAGAATAAGAGAGGTTGGAACGTAAACAGTTGGGAATGAGTAGATTTGCACAAAGTTGCCAAATCGACATAAAGCAAGCGAGTGAGGAATATTGAAGTAGTTCAGTTACTAAATCGTGAGCCACAGTTACCTATGCAAAGCAGGTAACAATGCGGAAAGGCAACTTTGTGCATCAACGGATTTTATTGCGCTGATTCTCAATGTTTTGCGTATCAAGGAACGCTTACAAAATGATTATATTTGCACACTCAAAATGTAAGCGTTATGAAAATCGAAAAATTCAAGGTGTTGCTCTACCTAAAAAAGAGCGGAATGGACAAAAATGGAAAAGCTCCCATTATGGGACGCATCACGGTGAACAGGACTATGGCGCAGTTCTCCTGCAAGTTGTCTTGCACTCCATCGCTTTGGAATCCTCGTGCCAGCCGATTGGAGGGCAAGAGCAAGGAAGCCGTGGAGACCAACAAGGACATCGAGCAGTTGTTGCTTTCCATCCAAAAGGCTTTCGATGTGCTTGTGGAAAAGAGAACGGACTTCGAGGCTAAGGATGTCAAGGAGGCTTTGCAGGGCAGCGTCAAGACACAGAACACCCTTCTCTCCTTCGTGGACGAGCATATCAGTGAACTCAGCACCCATGAGGGCATCGATATGTCGAAGAGCAGTGTCTGGACTTACAGAAAGATTCGCAAGAATCTCGCTGAGTTCATCGGGGAGAAGTATAGGTTGACTGATTTGGCTTTCGGACAGCTGACCGAGCCTTTCATCAGTGACTTTCACCATTACTTGCTTGACGAGAAAGGCTTTTCATCAGGAACCATCACCATCTATGTGTCGCTCTTCAAGAAGATGTGCCGCATCGCCTTTGAGCGAGGCTTGTGCAAGAACCTGCTGTTCGCCCATTATCGGGTTGGCACTCCAAGGGTTACGACACCCAAGGCTCTCAGCATGTCTGATTTCATAAAAATCCGTGATGTGGAACTGCCCGAAGACAAGCCGAGACTATCCGTTAGCCGTGACCTGTTTCTTTTCGCCTGCTATGCAGGAACAGCCTTCATAGACACCGTTTCCATCACGAAAGCCAATGTCAAGGTGTTGGAGGATGGTGACAAATGGCTCATCTATAACCGCAAGAAGACCGGAACACTTGCCAGGGTGAAACTCCTGCCCGAGGCGTTGGAGCTGATGGCGAAATACGAGGACTGGGCAAGAGATACCCTTTTCCCATTGCTGAGCACGAATCGTGTTCGTATCGATCTCATCACCATCTGCAAGCTGGCGGAAACGAGCAAGACCTATTCCTACCATACGGGACGACACTCGTTCGCCAGCCTCATTACGCTGGAGGCTGGTGTGCCGATGGAGACCATCTGCAAGATGCTCGGTCACAAGGATGTGAAGATGACGCAGCGGTATGCGAGAGTAACCCAAAAGAAGCTGTTTGAGGACATGGACAAGTTCATCGCTGCAACCGGGAAGGACTTTATTCTCGCATTATGAACAGGGCTTTCAACTTTTCTTTTTACAGTTTCAACCACATTATTATATTATAAGGACAACAACTATGAGCAGAAGTACATTTTCAATTTTGCCTTACATCAACAGACAGAAGGTGAAGGCAGACGGAACAGCCAACATACTTTGCCGCATCACCGTTGACGGCAAAAGTGCAGCCATTTCCACAGGCATATCCTGTACCCCACAGGAGTGGAACGCCAAGAAGGGAGAGGTACGGAACGCAAGGGACAACGGACGATTGGCAAGTTTCCTTGCTGAGGTCAAGGATAAATACAACTCACTTCTTTCCACCAACGGCATCATCACCGTGGAAATGCTGAAGGCAGTGTTGAAGGACAAGGACACGACAGGAAGGTTCTTGCTGAGCTTTGGTGATACCATCGTGGAATGGTATCGAACCTCAAAAGCCAGACAAACCTTTCTGCACAAGCGGACATGGCAGAAGAACCTGAGAGCCTTTGTCCATTCGTTGGATAAGGACGACATCGCCTTTGAGGACATAGACGAGAATTTCGGGGAGGAATACAAGCTATTCCTGAAACGAGACCAGGGACGTATCGACAGCTACGTGAACCATTGCCTTCTCTGGCTGAACATGTTGATGTACAAGGCAGTGGACAGGAGCATTATCCGCTTCAATCCCATAGCCAAGATAGGGTATGAGAAGAAGGCAGCCCCGAAGATGACCCATATCAGCAAGGCAGACTTCATCAAGATGCTCTCTACCCTGATGGCTGACGAGCGAACGGAGCTTGCACGCAGATGTTTCATTTTTGCCTCGCTCACCTCCTTATCCTATATAGATGTAAAGAAACTGTATCCTCACCATATCAGTGAGAACTCCGAGGGTAGGAAGTTCATCCGCAAGGAAAGAGAGAAGACAGGCGTGGAGTTCTTCGTGCCACTCCATCCGATAGTCGAGAAGATTCTTTCGCTCTACAATACCACGGACGACAGCAAGCCTGTTTTTCCACTGGGTGAGAAGAAAGATATCTATCTAGATGTGCATACCCTTGGAATGGTGCTTGGCATAAGTAATAAGTTGGGATTCCACGCCAGCCGCCATACATTCGGAGTCTTGATGCTCAACGAGGACATTCCCATCGGCAGCATAGCCAAGATGATGGGACACGCAGACATTACAAGCACACAGGTCTATGCGCAGGTGACGGAGCAGAAGATTTCAAATGACATGGATAAGCTTATTGCCAAGCGAGAAAGGAACAAAAATCCAATGGCATAGACCTGCCATAAAGCAACGTTCCTTGGAGGCTTTGCGCCTCCAGCCACTTGGGCGAACCTCCGCAGTGTGTTTTAGCATGGTATTAGATTTTATACAGACCATACGGAGAACACTCGGCAAACACGACCAACTCGGTATAGCCAATAAAACGAGGCGACAACCTATAACAGCCACACTCGGCAAGTTATACGTTGTCGCCTTGTTCATTTCACACACTCATCAAGGACATTCTCCTACACACCTTTCATTCTGTACGCTTCACGATAGTTAGCCATCAGAATCTTCTGAATGTCGGACTCGCGGTAGAGTATCTTTCCGCCAAGCTGGATATACGGGATGACACCGTTGTTTCGGTAGTCCTGCAGGGTTCTTCGGCTCAGTTGCAGCCTGGCGCAAAGCTCCTTGTCCGTCATGAAGCGCTCACCGCCAAGCATGGGGCGGTAGTTCATCACGGCACGTTCAAAATTGTCAACCATTCGGTTGAGGTGGTTCACGATGTGGTTCATCCACTCGCTGTTTCTTGTCATTACTTCATTGCTCATAGTTGTCTCGTTTTATTGTTGATACTTACGTTACTCGGTTTACTTGCTGCTTTGGATTAAGTGGCTGTTGTATATTGACAGCCTAACCTGTGCGCTTGCGAAAGCGCATGTCCTTTTTCTTGTCCTCCACTACTGCTACGATAGCCATCACGTCCTCCGGCTTGTAGTAGGTCTTGTGGCTGATTTGCGTATAAGCCAAAGTTCCGTTGTCCCGAAGCGTCTGCACTGTCCGTGGGCAGATGTTGAGCGTCTGACACACGTCCTGCGTGTCGAGCCACTTGTTCATGGTCTTGTCCTCACTGCGCTCACGGATTCTGTCCATGCGCTTCACGAAGTTCTCCAACTGGGCATCAAGATAGTTGAATGCCTCTTCCTCGAATACGATGAATCCCATACTTTTCTTTTTTCTAAGTTAATACTATGTTATATGTCGCAAAGCTCCACGCATATGCTGTGCTCCACGTTTGTGAGTGCAAAGATAAGGCACGGCAATCTAAAAACAAGCGTTTTCAATTTCTGTGGCAGTATGTTGCCGGGGTTTGCCGACTTCAACGCCAAAAACAACAAGAAAAACTTGCACGACTGCAACGAATGCATGAACAATGATGAGTTGAGAAATACGTTGAAGTTCTCACAACTATCTCGGTATGCAAATAAGCAAGCCACAACTAAATTGCCACGTTACACCCAATCAGTTGCATGGCTGCACTCAGTACACTTACTTTGCACCCGACAATCGGTCAATGGTGCAAACCGTGACCACTATACTAACAAATAAAACAGCATAAGCTATGGCAAGAACAAAAGATGTAGTCTTGGCTCCTGAGCAAAAGGAGCTGATGGAAAAAGAGTATTTGGATTTTGTTAAACCATCTACGTATGGCAACAAAGCCAATCCAAGTAGTTGTAATTCTCTCTATGATGATGTAGAGAACCCAGAGTTGAGAGCAATTGTAGAGAAAGTTGCTGCAACAACTCCCTATAGAGAGGAAACATCAACGAACGAGGCTCAATCGCCACCGAATCCGCAGAAGCGCATCAGTGGCAAGCAGCGCAAGGCGACATTGGAGGAGTATCAGCAGACCTTCCTCCAAGTTCCAAGGATTGACGACCGCAAGCCAGTCTTCGTCAGTTCCGATGTACGAGACCGTCTTGATCGTGTCGTCCGCATCCTCGGAGGGAGACGCATGAGCGTATCGGGCATCATCGAGAACATCGTGCGCCACCACCTAAGCCTTTATGAAGAGGACTTCGAGGCTTGGCGCAAATTGTGAGAATTAAGGTCTGCGACCTTGGACGTGGATAGCTGAAAGGCTGTAGTTCCAACTANCGTATCGGGCATCATCGAGAACATCGTGCGCCACCACCTAAGCCTTTATGAAGAGGACTTCGAGGCTTGGCGCAAATTGTGAGAATTAAGGTCTGCGACCTTGGACGTGGATAGCTGAAAGGCTGTAGTTCCAACTACCGTGTTCTGAGAGGGAGCGAGGTTATGTTTTGGGAACCCCAAAACGCCTCGCTCCACCATGAGGGCGGAGATTTTTTGCTCCCGACGGTCGCAGAAAGTGAGTGTACCAACTGTAAACAGTGTATAGAATGACAAGCATACATGAACAGGACAAGAAAAAGGGCGGAAGACCGCCCACAGGCAGGGTTCGCAAGCTGTCGAAGTCTGTCACGGTGAAGTTCTCGAAGCCAAGCTACGAGGCACTGAGGCTGAGGGCGAGAAAAGCCAACCGCAAGTTGGCGGAGTACATCCGTGAGTCCGCCTTGAACGGTGAGGTGGTCAGCGGACACAACGCTGAGACGATAGCCATCGCTAAGAATCTCATAGGCATGGCGAACAACCTCAACCAACTTACCAAACTGTCGCATCAGAGAGGTTTCCACGAAACCCATGTGTATGTGGTGGACTTGTTGAGAAGATTGAAAGCCATCCTTGGCGAGTATCGCCAAGCAAGTTATAAACCGAAGCCAAGCAGTATGGGCAGAAAGGAGGATGCCACATGATAGGCAAGCTAAAGAAGGGCAGCTCATTTGCTGGTTGCATCCGCTATGTTACAGGCAAGGACGAGGCGAAAATCATCGTCTCGGATGGCGTGTTGCTCGGTACGAATGCCGAGATGACGCAAAGTTTCGAGCTACAAAGGCAACTAAATCCAAGGATTAAGAAGCCTGTAGGACACATTGCATTGAGCTTCAAACCAGAGGACAAGCCACGTTTGACGGATGAGTTCATGGCAAAGATAGCCCTTGAATACATGCGGATGATGGGCATTACCGATACCCAATTCATCATTGTAAGGCATCACAACACGGACAATCCTCATTGCCATATCGTGTACAACCGCATCAATAACGATGGCAAGCTCATATCAGACAGGAATGATTACAGGCGTAATGAGCAAGTGACCAAAGCTCTAAAATCCAGGTATGGATTGACTTATGGAACTGACAAGAGCAAGACTAACACTCGCAAATTGCGCAATGCGGAGCGTGCAAAATACGAGATTCACAATGCCGTTAAAGATGCCTTGAAAGTCGCAGATAGTTGGCAAAAGTTCAAGAATGAACTTGCAAAGCAAGGTGTTCACTTGGAGCTTGTCTATAAGGACAAGGAACGAACCAAGGTACAAGGTATCCGTTTCTGCAAGGATGGATATAGCTTCAAAGGTACGCAGATTAGCCGAGAATACAGCTTTGTCAGGTTGGATGCAAGACTTGGCACAGAGTATAATCGTGTATCGCCAAGAGCCGAATCTATGCAGGGAGGACAACTAAGTTGTCACCAAGTAGAACAGACTCAACCAACGACAGAACATACCCAAGACCCTTGGAGTAATATTTCTTCCATCGGCTTGTTTGCTCCGTCTAATGCCCAAACTTATGAGCCATTCCCAGAGGATGAATCCGCCAAGAAGAAAAAGAGAAAACGCAGAAAAGGCTTCAGCCTTTGATGCAAGTTACAAACTTAAAATTAGAATCGAACATGAAAGAAGAACTATTGGAAGCCATCTACGGCACAGTTGAGAGATTGGAGCAGAAAGTCGATGAACTTTCTGTCTCCACAAAGAACGCAGGAGCGGAAACCGTTCCTGCAAGTAATGACATAACCAAGTTGGATAAGTCAATCAATGCGATGTTTATCAAAGAAGAGGAAGTCAGAGATAAAATATCCAAATTAAGAGATGCCATTATCGTTTTTGCTGACCTTATTAAGGTTGAACTTGGCAAAAATGAGCAGCGAAGCAAGTTCTTGGTTGATGCTGTCAAGCAGATGAAACAAGAGCATACTGTCACCTCAAAGGCATTGCAAGATAAACTTGAATTGATGAACAAATCACCTCAAAAGAAGGTTGTAACCCATCACTTCGAGCCAACCTCAAAGAATGTTCTTCTTTTCATTGGTGGCTTGGCTCTATCCCTTGTCATTTCCATTTGGGGCAATCTCACCCAATGGCGAGATTACCAAGATTGGGAGGAGGCAGACTTGAAATATAGGGCATTGAAGATGGTGCTTTCTACTGATGACCCAAACATTCACTACATTGAAAAGTACTTCTCTATATGTCGAGACGAAAATGTTATAAATAATGTGAGGAATCGTGTTGCTGCTTACGAGGATTCTGTTCGCCACCATTATAAAATGATAGAAATGGCAACATACAAGGATAGTCTTACCAATTGCAAATTACTTGAAATTGAAGGTAAGAATATGCCTTGAAAAGCCAAATAAAGGACTTTTTCTTTATGTAACACAAATTTAATATTTCCGCAAATACGTTGTAATTTTCATATAGTACCTTTGCAACGTCATGATTCCTTATATACTGAGGATTGATAAGAATATAATAGATTAAGCAATAAAAAATAATTATACAATGAATAATAAGGGGATTTTAACAACGGCCTTGTGCCTATCTGTAATGACCTCGACGATGGCACAGAGTATCACGGGAAAAGTAGTGGACACCAAGGGTGAGCCTTTGGCTTTCGCCAATGTGGTGCTCCTAAATCGGCAAGACTCCGCGTTCGTCAAGGGAGCGGTGAGTGGAGAGGATGGTAGCTTCTCTATAGACTCCATCTGCAATGGCGGAATCATCAAGGTAACATCCGTGGGCTACAAAACCATCTGCAAGGATTGCGAGGGTGAAAATGTGGGTGTCATCAAGATGGAAGAGGACAGCAAGATGCTCGGTGAAGTTGTGGTGAAATCATCACGCCCTGTTATTGCCATCAAGGGCAATGCCTTGGTTACTACTGTAGTTAATTCTCAACTGTCTCATGCAGGCACGGCGAACGATGTGTTGCGCCAAGTGCCGATGGTTACTGGCAGGGATGGAAACTTCGAGGTGTTTGGTAAGGGTACGCCGCTCATCTATATCAATGGTCGTCTTGTCCAAGACAAAAATGAACTTGCACAGCTCAATTCACAGGACATCAAGAATGTTGAAGTCATTACAAATCCTGGTTCCAAGTATGATGCCTCCGTCAAGTCTGTCATCCGCATTCGCACCAAGTTGCCACAAGGTGACGGCTTTAGTGGAACACTTCGTGCGCAAAATGGCTTCCGCCACTATTTTTCGAGCATGGAGCAAGCTAACTTGAAATACCGTACGGGTGGACTGGAGTTGTTCACCAATCTCAATTACTATGGCGGCAAATTCTATAGTCATGAGAATACGAACATGGAAACGCAAGGTTCTACTACTTGGCTTCAGAACATAGAGAGCATCAACCGCATGAGAAATAATGAGTTCTTTGGCAAGTTTGGCTTGTCATGGATGATCAGTGAACGTCATTCCATCGGTGCTTACTATATGAATGGAGTGGGTTTACAAAAGCCTCATTCAGATTATAGCTCTATATCGTATGCCAATGGTAAATTGGACGATGAGGTTTCAGCTGTGAAAGAGGGGAGAATTCATGCTGTGCCGAAGCACCATGCCAATATCTATTATAATGGTGATGTAGGCAAACTGGGCATTGACTTCAACATGGATTATATGTGGAGAAAGAAGCATGAAAATTCCGATCAGTCTGAGACGAATATGAATCAGCAGAAGAATTTGGTGGCATCCACAAGCATTGGACACTCACGGATGTTTGCGGAAAAGTTGGTGTTGAGCTATCCTTTGTGGAAAGGACAAATCGAAGTGGGAAATGAATATACAGCCTCTCAGGTGCTGAATGATTTCAATATCAATATGGCAACCATTGGCAACAGCAATACCAAGAGTGACGAGAAGAACATGGCTGGTTTCTTCTCCATCGGTCAACAGTTTGGGAAAATCGCAGTAGAGGCAGGTCTTCGCTATGAGCATGTTCGTTTTAAATATACAGAGGATGGACAACTCAAGGAAGATAAGAGCAAGACTTACAACAACGTGTTCCCTTCACTCGCCATTTCTACAGAGATAGGTAAGACACAATGGGCATTGAGCTACAACAGCAAGATGCAGCGTCCATCATACGATGACCTTGATGGAACACTCAACTATGTCAATCGCTTGACCTTGCAAAGTGGTAATCCTTATCTTTCTCCTGTCAAGATTCATTCCGTGGAGTTGATGGGTGCTTGGAAGCAATTCTTTGCAAAGATATCATACGAGTACAAGAAGAATGCCATCATCAACGAATCGAAACCATACGGCGAGGATGGAGAAATGAAGTTGCTCACGATGGAGAATACGCCAAAGATACAAGAGTTGCAGGCTTTCCTTGGCGCACAATTCCAAATCGGATTTTGGCAACCAAAGGTAAATGCCGGCATCATCAAACAGTGGTTCTCTGGGGAATATCTGGGTGAACGCAAGTCCTTCTATAATCCATTAGCTGTAGTACAGTTTCAGAATGCCATCCATTTACCAGGCGACATCTGGATGAACATAGACATAGAATGGAACAGCCGTGGTAACAAGGAAAATATGAAACTCAGTTCTTCCTCATACCTCAATGCCAAACTTTACAAGGCTTTTTGCAGAAATCGTTTCTCGGTTACGCTCGAAGGTAACGACATCTTCAACAAGAGCAATCGTGACGTACAATTCTACAACAAGGATGTTACGCTTTGGCAAAGCATCACAAACGACAGCCGTTCCTTGCTCTTGACATTGCAGTATAACTTCAATACATCAAGAAGCAGATACAAGGGACAAGGTGCTGGTAAAGAGGAGTTGAATCGCTTCTAAAAATAAAAAGAGGTATCCGAAAATCTTAAAAAGAGTAGGAATATTTCGTAATTTTATACATTATGGAAACAAACACTTTATTGAAGCTCTCAGAGAAAATAGAGCTTTGTGGATTAGAGGACGAGTGCAAATAGTCCTCGCCCTCGCAGTTGCTTTCTACAAGATACCTTATCCTATATCCATAGAGGCTAATGGTGAGGTCATCAATCAAAGAACAGTGCAAGTGTTTGTGCCATACAAGTATTTGTATCTTTTCGATGAGCCAAGGACGGCTCATGTATCTTTCGAGGGCAACGATAATGCATCTTATAACTGCGACATCACAAGCCATAAAGCCAGGCTCATACATAGGGAAGATGGTAACTATTTTATGGCTATAGCCACAGTGAGTACACAGGGACAAAAGTCCCCTGTGTTGCAAAAGTACATGAAAGCCGATGTCAGAATCATCGTCAGCAACAAAACGTTATGGCAGCAGGTATTCGGATAAGCTATATCCGAATACTGCTGTTTGTTTTTGGATACATATTGTTGGTAAGCATCAGATTTAACTCAAAAAGTTCTAAATTCCGTAAATTTCTCTTTGCTAGTTATGGGATATTTAGAAAATTGTCGTATCTTTGTCCCCGAATTGAGGCGTTCTTTGCATATTGCAAAATACAGAAACGAGCAGAAGTCCGCTCGTTTCCATATTGTTACCTATATAATATAGGCAAACGCCCAACTTCTTGATTTTCAATCAAAGCCCAATTTAGAGCGAGTTATATTTATAAACATAGCTGTCGGACTTTTTACTGCATATATGTTTATAGTATCTGATAGAGAAACTAAAATCTCTACAAGACAAAGCAATATCGCTTGTGAGATAATAAATTTGGATTTGCGAAGTGGCTCAAGACATCACCCATCGGCAGACATTATTTATCAAGGTAAAAAATACGATACGGTCATAAATAAAAGAGACAGTTTACAGTTAGGATTCAACAACACCACGTTCTAATATTCACTTTCTGTGGATTGCAAATTCATAGGCTAAAATTAATACTACTATGGATAAAAAAGTAAAGCTAAGAGATATACTTGTAGATGTTGCTTTGCAATGGCAAGCAAGTTTTGGTATAGCTCCGTCTATTACGAGTTCAATTTCTGAATATGATGCAGCAATGTTGGTTGGTATGTCAGAGAAAGAATACTCTGATTACATGAGAGATAAAACTGCTGTTGCCAAAGGGACGGATTTCGTTTATAGAAATATAAGGTATCAAGTAAAAGCCAATCGTCCAAGCGGTAAAAAGGGAAGTAAAGTAACGATGGTTCCCAAAGCCTCGAACTACGAATGGGACAGGTTAATTTGGATATTATATGACAAGGACTATGTAATGCAAGAAGCCTGGGAATGGCATGTGGAAGACTATAAAATGGCATTTGAAAATAAAAAAAGATTATCTCCCGAAGACTACAGAAAAGGGCACTGCCTGTATCTTAGATAACAGAAAATCGTGGATTCAAAAAACCACAAAAACGAATAGCTTTATGATAGAAAAAATAATGTCTAAACTTGGAATGGTCGTTTTATGGTGCATTGTCATCATATATGGCATAGGTGTCATCACTCATATCTGCTCGGATATTTTCGGTGTGGTCGTGCTTGTCGTTTTGGCTGTTGTCTCGATTGCTTTTGTTCTCTTTGCCAAAAGATACAAAATATGGTTCAAGAGGCGAGTCAAGATGCTTAGTACGGTTTGTGAGAAGTCGCCCGATGATTCTTACATCATGCCCGAAGAAAAGTTTACCGAATCTTTTGATTCTGCCAACTTCTTCATACAGTACAAGCCTGAGACGAAGGAGTTCTTTTTCAGCAGCTACTATTACCTTATTTTTCCTGATTACGTCGAGATTTGGAGCAAGGCGGTGAATGAAGTCAAGATACTTGTCTCCAAGGAAGCCCCAGAAACAGAAGTTGAAGTGCATTCCGTAGGTCAGCTTGGCAAGTACTTCACGCTGATAATGTCTCCAAAGGATGCCAAGAAAAGTTTTTTGTTGTCCTTAGCTCATTTGTGCATCCGTCTGAGAAAACAACTTCCATGCAACAACAGAATATTGATATACAAGTTCTATTTCAAGATAAAGGTGTTCGACACGGTTTGCTATGGCGAGTTTGATTGCGTGAGAGTATCAAGGGCTATTACAATTTCTGCGGATGGCAACTATTGCGTAGCTAATGTCGAAATAGATGGTTGCTTTCCAGAAGATTTCATCAAACACAATCCTCCGATGTCCATTATCCTGCAATATGACTTGTATTCGATAGAAACCAATATGTTGGTTAGCAAAGAGGAATTCGATGCACATTGGGAGAAATGCAAAGATTTATGCGGATCATAATCATTGGAGAACGGTGAGGAGCTATTTTATTTGAAAGATTCCGGGGCAACTGTTTGTTCTCTACGAGTTAAAAAACTTCTTATAAGTAACACTATCTCAAATGTCTCTTTTGAAGACTTGGATAAATGGTGTAGTCTATACAAGAGTAAAATGTCACATGACAGGTCAATAACATCATCCCCAAGCGTTACAGTTGACAGTTTCCAAAAACGATTTTTTTTGCTGTACAGATAACAAATAACAGATAACAGTTTCCATAAACCATTTTTCGTTTCAAGCGTTAAATATTACTATTTGCACGGATAAATAAGTTAAAAAATGTGTTTTTCTGGATAGCAAAGAAAAAAAATAGTATTTTTGTGATATTAAGTCAAACCGTAAAATAACATGAGTATGAAAAGACTATTTTTTATGTTTCTTGCCCTCTTGTTGTGTGTAATGGTACAAGCACAGGACAATGTTGAAATTACCTTAAACAACGGAAATGTGGTTAAGGGAGTCACAAAAACTTTATTTATGCTTGATGATGGTGATGTCGTTGTTACTAAAGATTCCAACTCTAAAGAAAAGAAAGAATACAAATCTACAGAGATAAAGAGCATTAAGTACTACGATTCAAAATCTAAAAAGTGGATAAAGTTCGTTCCGCTTATGGCGCAAAAATCATTGCCAAGCGTTTGGAACAAAAATCCAAAACCATACAAAACTCCGATATTCCTCAAACCTGTGTATGAAGGGGAAAATGTGTCTGCCTATATACACTATATCTCAACAATAACAAATACCAAAACATTACATTTGGAAGGCACAAACTATGTTTTCTATTTTAAGGTAAAGAATGAAGATGTGGCAAAGGGTTATTGTATGGGAAGTAGTATTGGTGCGAAAATGTTGCTTAAAATTGTATTTAAGCCATATCCTGTGATGAAAGAAACTGTGTCTAATTTAGATACGAAAGAATTTTATAAAGATCCTATTTCGTTAATAAGGACTTTTGATAGTCTGTTGAAATAGAATATCTGTTTTAAGTATTCTAACTGTGTATAATTGTCATAAGGCAAAGTGATTTTTCCTTATGACAATTATTTTTTTTGCTTAAAAATTGCATGGTCTTATTTTATTTTTGTATTTTAGCAACCGAAAGAGTTGTTTGGCAAGTAAACATGTGTATATTGCAGAAGTTTGAACCATTGCCAGATCATTACCTCTATTGAGGAGATGCTCTCGTTTATTTCTGAAAAATGGATACAATTACTGTCTTGCAAATGTTTTCATCCTTGAAAAGAAATATACTATAAGAGTTCATATCTCTCTACATGTTAAATTATTAATTGCTGATAACTATGAGACTGAAGCCAAAACTCCTCAATGCAATAATATTAGGATTGACAATGTTCCTTTCAATGCAAACCACTTGTGCTGCTTGCAACCCATCAATGGCCATTCAGCAAAAGAAAGTGGCAACTGTTGGCAAAAAGAGGGTTGCCATTAGCAAAAAGAGAGTTGTCAAGAGCAAGAAGAGAACCTATCGCAAGGCTTCGGCGCGTAAATATTCGCATAGGGAACTGAACGCCATTATGCGGATACTTGAGCGGAAGTTCCTGTCGGAAGACAAGACCCCGGCCTTGCGAAATGTTGTTGGATTTGGAATGGGATCCAACTCCATTGATGTTGCGCTCCGTTGGAACACGAAGGAGAAGCAGCTGGAGTTTCGTAGGCAGATTTACAACTCGCCCGCCATCAGGTTTGAGGGCAAGTTGGACCCTATCATCGACAACAGGGAAGGCGTGAGCACCTACCAAGGCATCTCCCTCAAGGCGGAGAAGCCTTCCTATCCATTGGGCACCACGGAAATCAGATTCACGATTACCAACCATAGTGGCGAGGAATTTGTGTATGGCGATGCCTATAGCATCACAGCCCAAGGAGCGGATGGCAATTGGTTTGTTGTGCCCACCGATTGCTCGTTCACGGCCATCGGTCATGTTTTAAACGATGGTCAAAGCGGCACCATTACTGCCCATCTTTTTCCCGATATTCTTCCCAACAAACCAGGCGTTTACCGCTTTTTTTATGAGGATAGCATAGATGGTGAGAAGGTGCCTTTCATGGCAACCTTTGAGTTGAAGTAAATAAAAAGAATTGTTGCTTATGAAAATACTCTTCAGTTTATTGGCATTTTGTTTATTTGCCTCATGCGTCCATTCCCAAGAGGCGGTGGACACGGTAAGTGTGCGTGTACAATACAGAGTAAAATATAATGAACGTAATATGAAACTAAGAGATAAAGATACAAAGAAATATTTGCTATCCGTAGCCGTAAGTACGTTTGTTTCTTACGTAGTTACATTCATATCTTTTTATGGGAGAGTTTACTACGATATTATCGAGACTACTTGCGTTTGTATTTGCTTGTTGAATGTTGTTACGGCTTTGCTTGCTTGGAAGTTTGCTAAATCAAATAGCAAGATGTCTCTATTGGTATTGCATTGGGAGTTGGATACTCTTGCCATGTTGCCCTTAATGGGCTTCTCTATTTGGGCTATAACTGACGGAACTATCGCTTGCTTCTTTGCGATTATTCAATTTATATTGTTGGGAATCTTCAATCTCTTCACTGTCGGCTTGTCATTAGCCGTCTATTCTTTCATTCAGCATAAATGCAAGATAAGGTCGAATGATATAAATTAGTTTTGCTTATGAAACATTCTTTATTTGTCGTTTTCACGATAATTGTAATATCGTTGACATCATCGTCTTGTCCTACTCATCCTGTCTATATGGATGCCCGATTAGATGGTCCTTTGAATATAGTTCCAGATAGCTTCTATATGGAACGAAGCAAGGAATATAGGTTTGCCAGTGTCAATTTTAATTTTGGTGATGAAATGAGCGTATCTCTCCCTCTTATAGAAACCGATAAAGTCGATATGGGAGGAAAGACATTGCTTGATGAAGACCTCGACCAAGATTCCCTGACGAAGAGCGATTCTTTATACCGAAAATCCATCGAAGATGCTGATGGTACTTATATACTTCCTACAAAAGATTCGCTAAGAATCATTGCGCCGTCACATCCTCTTCATGGACTATACAAAATCACGTTTTTTAAGGTCAAACGTTATGCGCAAGAACACTATTTCGTGCGTATGTCAAATGATTCGACATACATCATTTGCGAGAAGTTCTTCTCTGGTTGGGACGTTGATGGCAATATACTTAAAAATTGGGAGAAATGAAAAGAAAACGAAAGAATATGGCTAAAAGGGAAACAGCCAAGACAAACAATGACGAATCCTATTACAAAAATTTCGTGATTCCATGTGTCATTTTTTTGGTAGGATATTTCTTTTCTGCACACAATGGTATCTGTTATTCGGACTTTACTTTTGTAGTCGTAATCCTATTCATTGTCGTTTTCGTAGTAGGAATAAAATGTCTCATTAAAAGCAAAATTAATTCCTATGCTATAGGATGGTGGACATTTTGTGTTTCTCTTGCATCGTTTTTTATCTTAAATGTGATATACACAGAATAGGAAGAAGCAAATTACTTTATGTCACAAGTTGAAGACGTAGCTTCTGAAGGTTATAAGTCTCCAGCGTCTATATTTTTTCAAATAGATGGTCAAGCAATCTGGTTGCCAGTTAGAAATGAGATTTCAATTAAAGAGAAACTCAAAAAAGAATCTGTGATCATTTGTGGACACTATAAAAGAGGACTATTCTCTTCTGTAATGATTATTGATTATCAGACAAATTGATAGAAACGAATATTCATTTTCTGTAGATTGCAAATCAGTAGAATAAAAACAATAAATATAAAAGATAAGCAAGGATGGTTGAGCATGATACTATATGTAAAAAAGGATTGTATGCCCTTTATTACGCTTTTTATGTTATAATAGAAGGAATTTTTAAAGTAAGTCATTCATGGAATCCCATAATCAGCATAGCGGAAATTATATCGCTTTTAGTAGCACTTCCACTAATTAACATAATTAGATTGCTATTTCTATGCTGGATGGATCTTGATATTCCTGTGAATACTGCAACAATAATTTGCATAATTATATGGAATGGTTTATACTGGTTGACATGTCATTATTATTTTCCTGCATACGAAAATATTGAACAAAAATTCCAAAAAGATAGTATGTTGTCCAAAATAGTTTTTGGGATGTTTGCGATTGCAGTTATTTGTATATCAATCTACATCAATTGTTGGCTATCAGAACTTTATATAACTAAATGGAAGATGCTTGGATAAAATTATATTTTAAAACTTTTGATAATATGAAATCATCAGAATTAAATAAGATAATGAGATTGCTTAATTTCCCTGATAGATTCAAGAAAAAGGGACGATTAGCATATTATACATTGACTCATAAGACTGGAGCAATTGTATTGGTTGGATTTTATTTAGATAATTCGATTGATCCCAATTCGTTCTTTGTTAACTATTTTGCTCAATGTCTTTATGTGCCATTTTGTACCTATAACTTTAGCTTAGGGGACAGAATAGGTTCTTATTGGCAAATAGACAGAATGCCAGATCTTCAAGACAAAATAAATAATTTTGATGTATTCAACGAACTGAATACATTTGAAGACTTTTTGGCAATATTGAAAAAGCATCCGTACTATGGCTTAAAAACAGGACGTGATGTGTATTTTGCTTTTACTAATTATATATTAAAAGATTATGGCAAATCAGAGTATTTCTTAGATAAAATAATCTCATTGAGAAAAAGAGATCACCACAATCTTTTTTCTTATGAAATAGAGAATGCTCAATTTCTGAAGGATTGCATTGAAAAATGCAATTATGATAAAGGAATTAACCAAATATTACTGTGGCAAGCGCAAACAATTAATGGACTCGGATTAAGACTTTCCATTTAGTAAAATCACAATATGTTGTTAGTTCAAAAATAGTAAAGAGCTTAGAGAATACGGACTTCTATGAACTCCGAATTTCCATCAGTTCCAACGAATACAGAACCATTCTGCTCGCAATTGACCATGACAATTTCATGCAAAGCAAAAATATACTTTTACTGAACTCGTTCTTGAAGAAAGATACAAAACAATATAAGGCTGAAATAAAAAAAGCCGAAAACATAGTTAAACGCTATTTGGAGGATTGAATATGTTGAAACTTGACAAAAACAAACTTGCCGGTCTCAAAACCTTTGACGACCATTTGCAGGAAAGATACGGTGACGAAAACAGTCCCGAGCGTAAAGAGTTTGAGGCAAAAACCAAAGCTTGGTATTATGCCGAACTCCTTAAAAACGAACGTAAACGCCAGAATGTAACACAGAAAGCATTGGCTGAAAAGATCGGAAAGAAACGCGAGTATATATCTTCACTAGAAAAGGGACAGACAGATATGCAACTCTCTACTTTCTTGCGCATTGCTGATGCTCTTGGTCTGCGCTTTTCTTTGGTGTTGGGATAGGAAACTAACCGGAGAAAGATATTGAAGTTGTGCTGGTGTATAAGTTTCTGCCGGAAGAGAAAAATAGAATTTGTAAGTATAAAACCGATTGAAACTGTTAGACATTGGGAGTCCACCAGCTTCAATCGGTTATAAATCCTTTAAATCATTTATTGGTAATACAATATTTTATGATACAAGCTATGATGTGAGCACATAAGGCTCCAATTAAGAACATACAACACATTCCCAACCAACTATTGGCTAAGGATGACACTTCGCAACCAACAGCAACAACCAAAATTATTGACCATCCCTCAATAGTGTTTTGGGCATAATCCGGAGAATACTTTTTTAGAAAGTGAAACATATTTGTATTTATTTGTCTCATTATTTTTCATATACAAAAGTACAAAAAAGATAGATAGGTAGATTTTTTTACAACAACAAAATAATCATACTTAACCTTTTCCATTAAAATCTCATATGGTTTTGCCTATACTTTAGGGATATTCCACCTTGTTTTTGCCTATGCTTTAGGAAAGTTTCACCTTGTTTTTGCCTATGCTTTATGGGAATTTTACTTAAGTTTTGCCCATGCATTAGGAAAATATCGTTATCTTTGCAGCAATAATCAATGATATAACTATTATGATACACAGACTTTTAATTGACGATTTGACAGAATGGAGCAAGCGTGAGAACCACAAGCTCCTTGTCTTACGTGGAACACATCAGATAGGAAAGAGCATATGATCATAACAGAACATTTTATTTGCGGTAAGCATGCAGCTGACGACTGCGAGGACGGTATTGTCACTACTAATGACTTTGCTGCTGTTATAGATGGCAGCACAAGCAAGACACCTACAAGGCTTGACTCTTCGATGAAGAACGGACGTTTTGCCATGCTGCTCATAAGCGAGTATATCAAGCAGATGCCGGCTGACTATACCATGTCTGACTTCTGCCGAGGCATAACGCTTCGCATTGCTGAAGAATATAATAAGCGCAGCATCGCTGAGCGTATGGCAGAGCATCCTGAGGAACGCCTCACGGCTTCTGCCATTATATATAGCAAAAGCAGAAAAGAAGTGTGGATGGTGGGCGACTGCCAAGCCATAATAGACGGAACGTATTACGACAACTCAAAGCCTTACGAGCAAGAGATAGCCATGCAGCGTGCCACTTTGATAAAGAACGGGATGTCGCCTAAAGATGCCCGACGCGCCATTGAGCCTCAACTGATAAAGGCTATGCTCGAAGGACAAAACCGACAGTATGCCGTAATTGACGGAACACCTATATATATGCCTGGCACTCGCATCGTTAAGGCATCACATTCCGTTGTGCTTGCATCTGACGGTTACCCTACTCTGCTACCAACACTAAAAGAAAGCGAAGAAGCCTTGGCAAAACATCTGGCTGACGATCCACAGAACATAGGCGAATTTGTTGCTACCAAGGGTCTGGTTGAAGGAAACGTAAGCTTCGACGACCGGGCTTACATCAAACTGACATTATAAATATTCTTTCGTTTATGAAAAATCAACTGCCTATTATACTTCTCAATTTCTCTGGCGTATACGATTACGAGTCGTTTGCCTCAAGCCAGAAGATTATCCACATCGACTGTCGTGGACTTAGTGGCGTTGACTGCTATTGTGACGAGGATGGAAGAAAAGAACTGCATCGCATTCTTGCTCCATATCCAGCTAAAGCTCTTCATTTTATAGATTCGGGCGACTATCATTATCTTACAGAATATTGGGTTTCCAGACTGCAAGAGCCTTTCTCGCTGATAGTGTTCGACCATCATCCTGACATGCAGCAACCGCAATGGGAGGGTGTCGTCTCATGTGGCGGATGGGTGACGGATGTATTGGAGAAGAATCCTTTTGTAAGGAATATCATCATCGTAGGCGCTTCGGATGAATTGATATCCCAAGTGCCCGTTCATCTAAGGGATAAAGTGATGTTCTACAGCCAAGCAGAAATAGACCATCATCAAGCATGGCCTTCAAAGGCTGGCAAGCTGATACACGAACCTGTCTACATCTCAATAGACAAGGACGTGCTAAGAAAGCAGGATGCTATTACAGATTGGAGCAATGGAGACATGAGCCTCATGCAGATGCAAGCCGTGCTGCGCATTATATATGCCCACGAGAAAGTAATTGGTGTGGACATAACAGGCGAATGTTCTGCCACGCTCGACTATCTTTCTGAAGTAAAGGACGCATCGGTAAACAACAGAGCCAATGAGGAACTGATGCAAATGATATTATCAGAAGGCTGATCTATCGCCTTGAGTATCCTTCTTCAAAGTGCACTCGTTGGCAACTCACGTTATATTAAGCACTACACCTTTCTTTTCTCCAATATATTTGGCTGTTACGATAATTCGAAGTACCTTTACATGCAAAAAAGATACTTTTATGGATAACAAGAAACAACCACTTATCGCTCATCTGTGTATGCTTTGCGCAGGAAGCTTTTGGGGACTTATGGCACCTATTGGAAAGGATGCTATGCAAAATGGCATTGATGGGTTTCACCTTGTGAGCTTCCGTGTTCTTGGCGGAGCTATTCTATTTTGGCTTACATCATTGTTTGCAAAGAAAGAACATGTGCCTGTGAAAGACATTCTGATGTTAGGATGCGCAGGACTGTTTGCTCTTGTCTTTAACCAATGTTGCTACACTATCGGCCTCAACATTACATCGCCAAGTAACTCAAGCATTATGACTACATCAATGCCTATCTTTGCTATGATACTGTCATTCCTAATACTTAAAGAACCCATTACATGGAAGAAGGCGGCGGGCGTACTGATAGGATGTACGGGAGCTATAATAATAATAACAACAAGTGCTACGGCGGGCAATGCTAAGGTGGGCAATATTTGGGGCGACTTGCTATGTGTATCGGCACAATTGTCGTTTGCTCTATATCTTGCGCTCTTCAAACCTTTGGTGCAGAAATACTCGCTTTTTACTGTAAACAAATGGATGTTTACTTGGGCTACGCTGCTGATATGGCCTTTTACATTTGGGCATATCATGGACATCAACTTTGCCACAGTACCTATAAGCACATGGTGGGAGACAGGTTTCGTGATATTCTTTGGTACCTACTTGGCTTACATATGCATGATGATGGGACAAAAGATATTGCGCCCTACGGTGGTAAGTGTATATAATTATGTGCAACCTATTGTGTCGGTAAGTGTAAGCGTAGCCGTTGGTCTTGCAGTATTTAAAAGCACTCAGGCTATAGCAGCAGCATTGATATTCTCGGGTGTTTGGCTTGTAGTGAAATCGAAATCAAAACACGACATGGATATAAATAAGGAGAAGACAAACTGTTAATGATTAATCGTTGATTCCCTTTCTACTATTTCGCCCCTCAACACAACATCTTCTACGGGCTTGTCGCTGCCTGACATATTCTGCATAAGCAGTCGGCAAGCCTCTATAGCCATTTGCTCCACTGGTTGTTCAACAGCTGTTATAGTTGGATGAACAAGTGTACAAAGAGTGGTGCCCGACACACAACAAACGCATACATCATCAGGTATACGCAGACCTCTTTTCTGAATTACGCTCTTTGCACCTATGAGTGCTGTCTCTGTAAATCCGAACACCGCATCAAATGGTATATTCTTGTCAAGGAAATTGCCCATAACACTACTACCCTCTTCGGCACTTAACGCTGGATCTAAAACAAGGTCTGGATTATAGGCTATATGGAATTTCTCAAGTGCATCGCGATAACCACGCAGACGCTCGTAACCATTGCGTATGCGCGAAGGTCCTGGGATATGAACTATTTGCTTGCAACCACTACGGATGAGCTGTTCAACCATGAAGAATGACATTATAT
The DNA here is from genome assembly GCF_900290275.1 of Prevotella merdae. GTDB lineage: Bacteria > Bacteroidota > Bacteroidia > Bacteroidales > Bacteroidaceae > Prevotella > Prevotella merdae. The sequence goes on along the minus strand of NZ_LT985325.1, from coordinate 19,076 downwards.
AATCGTCAAGCCTCACTTGCGAGGCCTCAACATTCTCAACTGTACGGTCGAAGAACACTACAGGAATGCCAAGTGACACAATACGTCGGTAGATATCGGCATTGCGGTTCTTGTCGCATACGCTGATAAGAAGTCCGTCTACCATACAACGCTCCATCATATCTATATTATCACGTTCTTGAGTATAGCTCTCGTTAGATGACGCTATAAGCACGTTGTAGCCATGATTGCGCAATATAGCCTGTACGTGGCTGATGAAGGTCATATAAAAAGATGTAACTATCTCGGGAATTATGATGCCTATATTGTGTGAGCTTTGCTTGCGCAAGCTCACAGCCATCTCATTGCGATGATATCCCATGCGGTGTGCTGTCTCGATTATGAGTTGCATAGTTTCTGCCTTCACATTCGAAGAGTCGCCCGAAAGGGCACGAGATACTGTTGACTTGGAAATACCGAGTTCGTTGGCTATATCATTTATGGTGATATATTTCGACATTATCGTTGTTTTTAGCTATTACAGAAATGATAATGCAAAATTAGCAAAAAGTTTTGGTATCGAGAAGAAAGATAAGTGTAAACTAAGTTATAGAGGACACCTTAAGTAACAGTTCAGAATAATCTTTACATATAGTAGGAGGGTATGGCATCCTTGCCATACCCACTAAATTGGCTGTACAATCATGGCAGAGTGGGTATGGCAGGGATGCCATACCCTCCTACTGATTGCCGCTCATATATAAAGATAAATATGAACACATACTTATTTATATATATAGACAAATAGACTTTTTGGGAACGGTTGCGCAAATCGGGAACGGTTGCGGGAACGGTTGCGCAAAAAGTCTGATATTTTCGTGTTTTTTTTCTTGCGTAAAAGCATTAACTTTGCGTCAGAAAATAACAAAAGCCTAAAAGAATATGAATACTACCTCAAACAATGGCCGTGTGCCATTCATCAGCAAGATTGCCTATGGAATGGGCGATGTAGGCTGCAACTTCAGTTGGATGTTCGTAAGCAACTTCCTTATGATTTTCTACACCGACGTGTTTGGCATCGGAATGAGCGCAGTAGCCACACTTATGCTCGTATCGAGAATATGGGATGCCGTGAACGATCCTATCATCGGAACCCTTACCGACAAGACCCACACACGTTGGGGACGTTTCCGTCCTTGGCTTCTGTTCGGAGCTCCTATTACAGCTATTATACTTATGCTCACATTCTGGGCACATCCCGACTGGAGCCAGACTGCAAAGATTGTGTATATGGCTGTTACCTACTGCATCTTGGTGCTTGGCTACACTTGCGTCAACCTGCCTTACGGCACACTCTGCGGAGCTATGACACAGGACATTGACGAGAGAGCTAAGCTCAATACAAGCCGCTCGGTGAGCGCAATGATTGCCATCGGTGTGCTGAATATCATAACCGTGCCTTTAGTTACATTCTTGGGTAAGGGCAATGCACAGTTCGGCTATTTGGCAGTAGCTATAATATATGGTATAATATTCGCCGCCTGCCATCTGTTCTGTTTTAGCAAAACAAAAGAGGTGGTTGAGGTGCCCGTGGGACAGAAGTTGCCTCTTTCGGTACAGCTTAAGTCGGTACTTAAGAATCGCCCTTATCAGCTTGCCATCCTCGGACAGTTTCTCTTTGGATTCATCCTCTACGGACGCAACGCCGACATCCTCTACTACTTCACCTACGTTGAAGGTTCGGCAACACTGTTCAGCTACTATTCCATGGCTATTATATTGCCGTCAATAGCAGGAGCCGCATGTTTCCCGTGGATATTCCGCAAGACTGGCAACAAGGGTTATGCAGCAGCCGTTTTCGCTCTACTATGCGGAATATTCATGGCAATGCTCTATTTCTTCAGTCCTAACACGTCGCCTGTTGAGTTCTACGTTTGCTCGGCAATAGCCTGGTTCTTCTTCTCGGGTTTCAACACAGCCATCTATGCCGTAATACCCGATTGTGTGGAATATGGCGAATGGAAGACGGGCATACGCAACGATGGTTTCCAGTATGCTTTCGTATCACTTGCCAACAAAATGGGCATGGCTCTCGGCACAGCAATGTTTGCCTTGGCTCTTGACTCTGCAGGATATGTAGCAGGAGCTGAACAGAATGCAGATGTGATTGCAATCATGCGCCATACATTCTCTACCATCCCCGGTGCGCTATGGGTTGTTACAGCCTTATGTCTGTGCTTCTACAAGCTCCACCGCCATGTGTACAACAAGATTGTAGAGGAACTGAGAAAAGTAAAATAGTAAAAGAGTAAAAAAGTAAAAGGGTAAAAAGGAGAAACTTAAATAAACAAGAATTATAAAGAATCCATAAAACATTACAACTATGAGACAAGCAATATTAGTAGCACCCAAGCACATTGAGTTCAAAGAAGTGGCAGCACCCAAGGCAGAAGACCTTAAGGAACACCAGATACTCGTCAACATCAAGCGCATCGGCATCTGCGGCAGCGAGATTCACTCTTACCACGGACTCCATCCTGCCACATTCTATCCTGTTGTACAGGGACATGAATATTCAGCAGTAGTTGTTGCATGCGGCAGCAAAGTGACTGTTTGCAAGCCTGGCGATAACATCACAGCACGCCCACAACTGGTTTGCGGGGAATGCAACCCTTGCAAGCGTGGACAATATAATGTATGCGAGCATTTGCGTGTGCAGGCATTCCAGGCCGACGGTTGCGCTCAAGACTACTTCATTATCGACGACGACCGTGTGGTTAAATTGCCCGAAGGAATGAGTCTCGACTATGGAGCTATGATTGAACCATCGGCAGTAGGCGCACATGCAAGCAACCGCACCGACGTGAAAGGCAAGAACGTTGTGGTAAGCGGAGCGGGAACTATCGGCAATCTTGTGGCTCAGTTCTGCAAGGCTCGCGGTGCAAAGCGAGTACTTATAACAGACGTTAGCGACCTTAGACTTGCCAAAGCTCGCGAGTGTGGCATTGCCGACACACTCAATATCACAAAGCGACCATTGAAGGAAGCTGCCAAAGAGCTTTTCGGCGACGAAGGCTATCAGGTAGGCTTCGAGGTAGCTGGCGTTGAGTCTTCAATACGCTCGCTTATGGAGACCATCGAGAAAGGTAGCGACATCGTTGTTGTGGCTGTCTTTGCCAAGGATCCTGCTCTTAGCATGTTCCATCTTGGCGAGCATGAGCTGCGACTCATAGGCTCGATGATGTATCGCCACGAGGACTATCAGACAGCCATCGACTATGTATCGCGTGGCATTGTCAATCTTGAGCCTCTCGTAAGCAACCGCTTTGCCTTCGAGGAATACGATGATGCCTACAAGTATATCGACACTCATCGCGAGACTTCAATGAAGGTTATTATTGACCTTGAGAAGAAGCCTGAGGCCAACAAAGAGTAATCACACGCTCTTGGGAATAAGACAGGAAACATAATAGCTAATAGGTCTAAGCGTAGATTAGTTTTCAGGATAGCTGATTAGTAGAAAAAAGTAGTTGCAAAAAGCGATAAGCCCGACAAGAAGTGAACAAATGCGTCACTCTTGTCGGGTTTTTGCTTGACATAAAGTATAAAAAACAATCAATTTATAAACTACATAATCATTATAATAAAAAATGTGTAACTTTGCAACATATTTTTAGAACCAGATATTCAACTAATTTTAATAGATCTATGGCACAAGAATCAAACAAGAACTTCGCCATACCATTGGCGTTTGTAGGTCTGATGTTCTTTACATTAGGTTTTGCGTTAGGCATCAACTCTTTTCTTATACCCGTATTGAAAGAGTCGCTTAATTTGTCTTCGGGAGTGGCCTACCTGCTGTTGGCAGCCACATTCATTCCGTTTATTCTCTTCGGCTATCCAGCCTCGCGCACCATTGCAGCTATTGGCTACAAGCGTACTATGGCCATTTCGTTTGTCATCTTTGCCTTGGCTTTTGTAGTGTTCCTGCAGTCGGCCAAGAACGAGAGTTTTGTACAATTTCTTGTAGCTTCGTTCGTTAGCGGTACAGCCAACGCCTATCTGCAGGCATCGGTAAATCCATACATTACAATACTTGGACCTATCGACAGCGCAGCACGCCGCATTAGTATGATGGGCATCTGCAACAAGCTTGCCTGGCCTGTAGCTCCGCTGTTCTTTGCAGCCGTAGTTCCCGACAGCACCAATGTGCAGATAGCCGATCTCTACTTGCCATTCTATATTATTATAGGTGTGTTTGTATTGCTGAGCATCATTTCGCTTATTGCTCCGCTGCCTGAGGTAAAAGCTACTGGTGAGGACGAAAGCTCAGCCGATGATTGTCCTTATGCGGCAAGCAAGACATCTATATGGCAATTTCCACATTTGTTGCTTGGTGTTTTGGCCTTGTTTGTTTATGTAGGTGTAGAGACACTTGCACTAAGTACAGCCATTGACTATGCCACGGCAGTAGGTCTGCCCTCGCCCGACCGTTATGCATGGATACCAAGTATAGGTATGGTAGTAGGATATATTTGCGGCATTGTGCTTATTCCTAAATACTTGTCGCAGGATGGCGCCATGCGCATATGTGCTTCGTTAGGTGTAGTAGGTTCGCTACTCATTGTGCTCTTGCCTGCTCAGATATCTATTTGGTCTATTTTCCTTATGGCTCTTGGATGCTCGTTGCTTTGGCCCTCGCTGTGGCCGTTGGCAATGGCCGACCTCGGACGCTTTACCAAATCAGGCAGCGCCTTGCTTACTATGGCCATTGCCGGAGGAGCTGTGGTGCCGACATTGTTTGGCACACTTAAAGACTCGTTTGGTGCACAGAATGCCTATTGGCTCGCTGTGCCTTGCTTCCTGTTCATATTCTATTATGGACTGGCTGGACACAAGATCAGAAAATGATTTGGGCTTATCCTATATTTTGAGTGATACTACAGCTACATCTACACAGCAATTTGTGTATTTGACAGCAAGCAAATACACATTTGATAGCAAGCAAATATACATTTGATAGCAAGCATAGATACATTTGACAGCAAGCATAGATACATTTGACAGCAAGCATAGTATATTTATACATAACTTGAAATATCGGATAAATCATTATTTACACCTATATCATTTGATATGAAAGATTGTGTCGATTGATATAAAAATCATTGGGAACGTTTGCGCAAATTGGGAACGATTGCGGTAACGTTCCCAAGAAACAAGGACGTTTTTTTGTTTGTCACCTATTTGGGATGACGTAAATTTGCAAGCGTAAAGAATTAATAATAAAAACCTAAACCTTGCAAATGAAAAGAATCACCACATCACTCATTGCCTCGGCAATATGCCTGACGGCTTCAGCACAAATCCACCTTACTGCCGACTTGCAGAACAATCATCTGTGGCGAGGCATGGAAGTGGCTGACGGTTGCCTTATACTTACCGACCTTGGCTATACGTTTGCCAATGGACACATGACCATTGGTCTGTGGGGAGGCACAAATACTCAAGGCTCATATAAGGAGTTCAACCATTACATCACGCTGCGTACGGGCGGACTGGAGTTTTCGGCTATGGACACCTACAACTTCTCGCCAGGAGCAACGTATAACAATAGGCAGTATTTCAATTATTCGGCACATGAGACGGGACGATTCCTCAACTGCACGCTGAATTACCGTTTCCAACAGCCTCGGTTTCCATTGCTGCTCAGTTGGTCGACAATAATGTTCGGACGCGACCGCTCGGCCGACAACAAAGAGCAGAAATACACCACCTTCGTTTATGCCGAATATCCTATATACAAGAAAGATGGTTGGCAAGTTGATGCTGGAGTGGGAGGAGCTTTTGCCTTGAACAAGGCTGGCGAGAAACAAAACTTCTACGGCAACACATCTGGCATCGTGCATACTCAACTGAAAGTGAGCCACGACCTGAAGATAGGCTCCTACACCCTGCCCGTGCATGCCATGGGATTGTGGAACCCGCAGTCGCAGAAGGCTTACTTCCAAATAGGAGCACAAATTGTCAACCTATAGAACATACTTTGAAAATAACTATATAAAATCCATAAAACATTATGAATATCAAAGATTTCACAACAGGTGTTCAGCACATTGGTATCCCCACAAACAATATTGAGGAAACTATCAACTTCTATCTCACTCTCGGCTTTACAACAGCCTTGCGCTCCATCAACGGCACAGAGGAGGTTGCATTTCTTCAACTCCACAATCTCGTGATAGAGACTTATCAGAACCGTCAGGCTGCTATGGCATACGGAGCCATCGACCACATTGCCATCGACGTGAAGAATATCGACGAGCTTTTTAAAGTAGTGCAGCGTGCCGGACTAAAAATGCTTGACACACAAGTAAATGGTTTGCCATTTTGGGAGAATGGTGTAAAGTTCTTCACTATTGAGGGACCTAACAAGGAAAAGATAGAGTTCTGCGAGAGACTCTGATTAGTTGAGAATTGAGAATTGAGAGTTGAGAATTGAAAGTTATGATATGCTTTAACATTAAATGTTTAGCATGGTAATCATAACTCTCAACTTTCAACTCTCAATTCTCAACTTGAATAAACTCTCAACTCTCAATTCTCAACTCTCAACTGGATATTTACTTTTTCTTTATCTCATACCCAATTTTCTTGAAAGCCTCAACATAGTCGTCGTATTTGGCTTTCTTGCAGTCGTAGACAATAGTAACCTTTTGGTCTTCTACAGAGGTATCTATTTTCTTTGTACCCTTTACGAAGCGAATGTTGCTCTTGATTTTCTTCTCACAGTTCTGGCAGTGCATCTGCGGCTGAGTTGTTACTACCAATGTGTCGGCTGCTGTCTTGGCAAATGTGTTGCCAGCTACTACAAGCATAAATGCTACTAAAAGATTCTTTTTCATAATAATCCTTGTTTTATAATGTTTGTTACTGAATTTTCGCAAGTTCAGAAGTTATAGAATTTAAAGTCATATGCCTTACAGCTGAATATTCAGCAAAAAAAGAGTAATGGCTATAAATTCTATAACTTCTTTAACTTCTCTAACTTCTCAAAATTATAACTTCTCTAATTTAAATCTAATACCTACATAAGCCATTGCTCCTGTGACAGGTCCCCACACCTGAGTAGCATCAAATGCCGCACTCCATGGATGATGGGAGTGGAGAATAGGATTGTCTATCTTATAGTTGGTAAGGTTCTCGCCACCTAAGTATAGGCTGAAGTTGTGGAACTCTCGTGTCACTTGCGCCTGCAACTGTAAGTAGGCTGGATAGCTACTTTGGTCGTAAAGCTCGCCACCACCATTAAGCTGACCAGTTACGTCGAATTGCCAAAGCTCGAGTGGTGTCTTATACGAGAGAGTGAGCAATCCTTTATAGCGTGATGTGAGAGGCTTCGGGCGTAGCACACCATCATAGGTACATTTAACATCGTTAAGACGGAAGGCTGCAGTGGCAGACATTCCATTAAACAATGAGTATGTTGCATCCACCTGGAATGTGTGGCTATAGCTCTTGCCGTCGAGATTCTCAAACGAGAGTGTATGATTGCCCTTAGCTCCATCGAAGTTCATTATCATCTGATGCTTGAAGTCGGTGTAGTAATACTCCGCATTCAGCTCAAGATTCTTGCCAAATAGAGGAATGTTGAAGCCCAAAGAAGCTCCCATATTCCAAGCTTCCTCCTGCTTAAGGTCGGAATCGATGATAATCTCTCTGCCACTTGCCAATAGCGTGACGTTCTCTGCCAAGGCATGTGGCGAACGGTAGCCCTTGCCTACCGAAGTGCGTAGCGTAACAATATTGGATGGAGAGTACTTGATGTGCAGACGTGGAGTGAAGAAACTACCGTAAATACTTGAATGATCCCAACGCACGCCTGGCATAACAGTAAGCGTCTCGCCCAACTTGTATGTATATTGGGCATACAGGCCAGGAGTGGTTTCCTTTGTCACCTTGCTTTCTGCTTTAGGCAATGTTCCTAATGGGTTGAAGCGTTCGTCATAATAGTCGTGGTTGAGCGACGCTCCCACACTAATATTATGCTTCTCCGTAATATCAGTCTCAAACATCAGTTGGGCGTAACCATTCTTCTGAGTGACATCATATTGTGTCTTTCCAAACATATTGTCGGCATCATGCCATGAGCCATGCAGCATCAAGGCTATTGACGTATTGTGGTCGGCATTAAGGGTAAAACCGTTTTTCCATTGCATCTCATAGCGGTTGGTCTTTACCGATGTTGAGTAGAGAGGTTCCGACGAAGAGGCTGCCATATGCTTACGGCTTTGTCCGCCTTCACGCTCGTCGTGCAAGCCACGCAACATCAACTGACTAATCCATCGTGGCGACACATACGCCCATCTATGCATTAAGTTATACTGTCGCAACTTTGGCATATCCATGAATCCGTCGCCATTGCCATCATGATCCATCTGACGGTTCTCGAAGTGAAGAAGAGTTGCGGTAGAAAGACGGTCGTTGAGATGAATGCTTCCATCGAGGTTTACCTCTGTCTTCAGTTCGCTATCCTGATAAACATTCGCACGCACGCCATCTGTGCCTTGTGGCTTGAGAAACTCAATATTTATCTGACCCGTAGTGCTCTCATATCCGTTCTTAACGCTCGAAGCACCCTTGCTCACCTGTATCGACTGCATCCAAGGACCAGGCACATAGCCTAAGCTATAAGGCAAGGAAGCTCCACGCAGATTAGGAATATTCTCTGTGAGCATCTGCACATAAGTGCCACTAAGTCCAAGCAGTTTTATCTGCTTAGCTCCAGTAGCAGCATCGCTATAGCTTACGTCAACAGAAGGATTGGTAGTGAACGACTCTCCAAGGTTGCAGCAAGCAGCACGTATCAGTTGTCCTTGTCCTATTATGTCGGCGTTATCCACTCTGTATTTCGACTTAATGCCATTAGTGGCTTTCACCGTCACATTCTTCAATTCGTGTGTACTGGCTATGCTATCTGTCTGCGCAGACATCTGCTGCGTCAGAAATGCAAATCCCAATAAACTAAAAAATGTTTTTATCATAAACTGAATATTATATACAATCTTTAAACCTTATTATTTTTTACAATGCATCCAAGGACACTCTGTCGTGATTTTCAAGTTCTCGAAATACCTTTGGGGTCATGCCCGTCACTTGCTTGAACTGCGAGGAAAGGTGTGCCGGCGAACTATAGCCAAGCCTATAGGCAATCTCGCTTGTGGCGAGCTGACTGTAGCACAGAAGTTCCTTGGCATATTCTATTCGATGCAGAATAGCGAACCGCTCGATGGTGATGCCTCGCACTTCAGAGAAAAGTTTGCTTAATGTGCTGTAGTCCTTGTTGAGATGACACGACAGATAATCGGACAGTTTAGGACGCTCCTCATTCATTCTTACCCATTGCTGTACGGCTATGCGTATCTGTTCCACCAACTGCGATCGTGGGTCGTCAAGCAACTCAAAGCCTATGCCTTGCAATTTGCCTGCAAGGGAAGTACGTTGCTCGTCAATAAGGTCTTCTTCAATCTCTGCCTCACCCAAACTTATTGATTTCACTGTCAGACCTTCGGACACAAGAATGTCCTTGGCAGCCGAGATACAGCGTGGACAAACCATATTCTTTATCAATAGCTTCATCGGTGTATATATTTATCTGTTTTTATTACGATGCAAAGATATAGATTTTCAATAAATTATTTATACAAAATTAGGGAGAATGCTTACAGATTTTTATATTGTCATTTTTTTTATTTACCTTTGCAATAAACAAAAAGGGAATATTATGGCAATAAAACTATATCCTTTAGGCATACAGACTTTCGAGCGAATACGCAAGGAAGACCGACTGTATATCGACAAGACAGAATACATCTATCGCATGACACATAGCGACAGCGTATATTGCTTTCTGAGCCGTCCAAGACGGTTCGGCAAATCATTGTTTGTAACTACGCTAAAAAGCTACTTCGAGGGAAAGAAGGATTTGTTCAAGGGACTTGCCATTGAAAAACTTGAGAAAGAATGGACGGAATATCCCGTGCTGCACTTCGACATGAGCGGAGGCAAACACATGGAGAAAGAACAACTTGAGCGATATCTCTGTTTTATCATTGAAGAGAACGAGCACAAATACGGCATTGTGAACAGCGGTTTGTCTGACCCGAACGTGAGACTTAACGCTCTTATCAATTCCATTTATGCAAAGACAGGCAAACAGATTGTTGTTCTCATTGATGAGTATGACGCTCCTATGCTTGATGTCGCTCACGAAGACAAACAATTAGATATTTTGCGCAACATCATGCGCAACTTCTATAGCCCTCTAAAGAAGTGTGAGTCGCTACTGCGTTTTGTGTTTCTCACGGGCATCACCAAGTTCTCGCAAGTGAGCATTTTCAGTGAGTTGAACAACATCAAAAACATATCCATGGACGAAGAGTATGCTGGCATCTGCGGCATAACTGAGGATGAAATGCTCGCACAAATGTCTGAAGACATAGATATGCTTGCTAAGACACAAGATTTAACAAGAGAGGCAACCGTAGCCAAGCTCAAGGAATATTACGATGGCTACCATTTCTCCAAGGTTTCTCCTGACATCTTTAATCCATACAGTTTGCTCAACTGTTTTGCTGATAAAAATTTCGGTGCCTATTGGTTTAGCTCTGGCACACCCACTTATCTCATCAACATGCTGAATAGGTTTGATGTACTGCCAGCAACCATCGCTCCTACTGAAGCTCTGTCTTCTGCGTTCGATGCACCTACAGAGAAGATGACTTCCATCACACCCCTACTCTACCAGAGTGGGTACGTCACTATCAAGGACTACGACAAGGACACACAACTCTATACTCTCGACATTCCCAACAAGGAAATTAGAGTGGGACTATTCAATAGTCTATTGCCCAATTATGTCAACGGCACACAAGCTCAACAAGGCGGTGTGACCATAACCAAAATGGCCTCGCTTATAAGACGTAGAGATATGGACGGTGCTTTGCAACTCCTGCAAGACTACTTCGAAACATTGCCCTACTGCAATGTGACCAACTATGAGGGTCATTACCAGCAGATGCTGTATATCATCTTCACTCTCCTCACTGGCTTTGTGGTGGACGTAGAGGTGCATACTCCAAAGGGCAGAGTAGACATGGTTCTGCTCACCAACACCGACCTCTATCTCTTGGAATTGAAACTCAACAAGAGTGCGCAAGCTGCCATGCGACAAATCAACCTGAAGAATTATCACCGGCGATTTGCATTAAGCGGCAAACCTATTACCAAGGTTGGAATAAACTTCGACAGCACGAAGGGGAATATAGAAGATTGGATAATAGAGTAACCAGGATATTAAATGCAAACAGTGCCGATCCTTTAATTAGGACCAGCACTGTTTTTTAAAGTTCACCCCGTTACGGAAACATAATTGTTTTCACTTCCACATTTCCGTTTTTCACGTTTTTCCTTATTACAATACCCTTTAACAGTTTGTCTATTTTTACTCCTGACAAATTGTAATATTCTGTTTTCTCAATATTAGAATCGTTTTCAACACCTGCGATTCCAGTAGTTGATGTCTGAACCTTTACCTTATGTGAGTTGACAACCCTGCCTGTTTCGTTTTCAATAAGAAGAGCTACTATGCTAAGTTTGTCGTTATTTTGAGCCAGTCGTTTGCCACTGTTAGGTCCGTATGTGCAGAAACACTCGTCAAGATAAAATTTGAACGATGTCTTATAATCAATATAATTGTCCGCATCATTTGGAATTGTCAGAACAGCACCTGAAGAAACAGGCGAGTAACTCGAATTGGCAATAGCGATGTCGTCGTATACCATGTCCCTGATGTTTTCATCCATCTCTACATATTTTACCATGCCTGGAGCAGACTCATAATCGTACATCATCGAGTAATAATTCAACTGTTCCCAATCCTCACCGCTACCTTTCAGTCCGTCGGCTACAAGCACGAATTCCACCCTATAGGTCTTTGACTTGTCAACATCAACAAACTTAATCGTGGCATTGGCATCCACACAATCACCGTAGCCAGCTTTAAGCACGGCTTCGGCCTTAACATCCGCCATAGCAAAACTGTCAACCATCAATGCCCAATCTTTATCAAAGGCAAACTCAGTTTTCACACCTTTCGAACCACTATAAACATCTGTCATATAACGACGCTCGATCCAAGTAGTTGGCAAGAATTCGGATGTAGGATTTGGCAACTGCTCTTCTGCAATAATGTGCATACCATCAAGTATATGATAAGAGTATGATACAAAATCAGGATGCTTCTCTTTCATAATCTCTACAGCTGCTATAGCACGCGGACAATATCCACCCCAAACTGCCATATAGTTCTCTACAACAGGACGGTGCACGGGTATGAACTCAAACAATCCTACCGATACTGAGCCTTCTACCAACGAGCCATTATCCTTGTCATTCACCTTTGTCACCATTACCTTCATATCATACTTACCGGTAAAATCAAACGGTCCGACAGGCAAGCTGACAGGAACAGAACTGTTGAACTTCGACGGAAGAGGTTCAGGCAACTCATAATGTCCGTTGAAAGTCTTACCATTAAGTTCATATACATAGTCGATTGATTTGATGTCGGACTTACCTTTATTGACAAGAGTTGCATTAAGAGTCTTCGCAGAATGCCATGCTGCATGGAAATCTTTTGGCAAAAGCAATCTGGCAGCATCATCAACAAAATCACCATCAAACGTAACCGTCATAGCCGACACCATATTCAATGACTCAGAAAGCGACATCCAAGAGCGGTAGCTTCTTGACGTATGGACATACAAACCGTTTGAATTAGTTTCATTAAACACACTCACCGGTTGTGCAGACCCATTCTGATTGTCAGCCAATGTGAACGAATAACCCACATAAACGCCATTTGATGGAAGAGAATATTTCTCTGGCAACACAGCTGTCAACTTACCATCCTCCATCACTGCGTCAACAGTCATGATGTCCGCATCATTAACCTTCTTTCCATTTTCAATGGTTTTCAACTTCAACTCTGTAGACAACCATACCTTGACATCCATAGCGTTAGCCACATTAAATGGAACCGACACTGATCTAATGTTTCTACCTGCCAGATAAGCATCATCCACCTTTATTGCCACATCATAGGTTTCCGTCTTAGACGTTCCCCAAAACTGCAATGCGGAGTTGTCCTTTCCGTAACTAAAATTCAATATATTGCCTGCCTTAGCCTGAACAGCAAAAACGAGGCATAATATCGTCAATGCTAATGATTTCTTCATAAGGTATTTTTTTTACATAATCAGACAACTTGCTATTTCACAATCTTAGTGGTTTTGACATCACCATTATCATAGATGACCTTCTTAAGCATCACTCCATTGACTGGTTTTGCCAAACGATGTCCATTCAAATCATAGAATTCCACTCTCTTGACACCAGTGGCTACAGAACCCACCTTGTCAACACCAGTTGTACTGTCGCCAGTATTGTATACTATGTTTGAATATGCCTTTTCACCATTAATGGTAATTATAGACTGAGCACCCATCTTTGAGAATCCCTGTGAATAGAAGAATACTGTATGAGTGATGCCGTCAATGAAGAAATCAAAATCGTCCTTATATGTAAAAGGCACCTCTGTCATCTCTTCTGGAATAAAGAAATATTCATCCTTCATGAAGGTAAACAACTCGTCGTCGAAATAGATGCTATACTTCATGCAGTCAGCAGGTATAATATTACCCTCAACATCCTCACGTGGAATGTCAAACTGATACATACCATAGCCATCAGAAGGATTATATGGCTTGTAGTATACGAAAACAGGGTCGAGAGGCTTGCAAGGAGCAACCAATTCTTTCTGATATTTAAAAGTAGGCGCATCAATACGGTCTGCGATAATACGGTCTTCCTTGCCTCCCATCAAAAGCAACAGTGAATCTGACGACATAACCTTCTTTTCGGCATCATATCTGAAAGGCAGACTCTTCATCAAGTGAATAACCTCCTCGTCCTGATATGTTTTTTCATTGTATACTGTATCAACACTTCCCATTCCGAGATACAGATGATATTCTGAAATAAGAGTGTCAGCACCTAGATATTGTCCTTTCTCAAAAACAACAGTACCATTGTCTGTGATGCTTCCCTTGACATAACTTTCAGGCAAAGCCACACTAAGTCCTTTCACATAAACATCATTGTTGTCGAAAGCAACATAGATATCAGTATCATTATAGCCATTCCACAACATTTTCCACTTCTCAGGAACTGCAGTCTGTGGGAGCTCCACCTTCTTATCAGTCACTGGCGAGAAAAGCATCTCATAATCGCCATAATATGCCCAAGCACCCTTATCATCAACCAAACCGAGCAGCACATTATCGTCTAATTGCTTAATAGAACCATCATCCTGCACCTTCAACTTTATTTCGTTACAAGATGTATCTACACAATAATTGTTTCCCGCTTCATTAAGGACCATTCTTTGTACATAATATTTCTTGTAGTATCCATAATCGTCCACTAATCCAAGAAGCTGCGGAGTCTTTATAGTGATGATATTATCTGCCACATCACCTACAATATATGTATCGGTTATGAATCTTGAAATTGGATTCTGAATGTAAACCTTATTGTCGTCAGTAAAAACTATACATGTAGCCGAACCATCAGAGCGTGTAAGAATTGTCTGATAACTATTATCATAAAATGAGCGTCCAGTGCGATAATAGATGTCCGACTTACCTTCAGGTGCAGTTGTCAAAAATTCGTCTGAGGCAACTTTTTTCACTTTCATTGCGTTTTTAGCATGATGCCCAAACACAACTTCGTTAGGTTTCATCACATTCTGCGCGAAAAGGGCAGTTACAGACATCACCATAAACATAAAAGATAAAAATTTCTTCATAATGGTTTTGTTTAAGTTTTACCAATAAAGTTCACATTTGTGCAAAATATGCTTCTATTGGCTTTATTGATTATATCACTGAAACGGACAACACTTGCACTTTTTCCACCACACGTAGCAGATTATGCCGCCATCAAATTCTTATCAAACATCGTATAATATCAACAGTTTTCAACTCTACGATTTGGTTTTTATTCAAAAAGAGTATTATATATTTTGCAAAGTAACATCTTTTTTTACATACCGCAAACATTTTTCTTATATTTTTTCCATTTTAATTCATATTTATCAACAAAAACGGCATTTTAAATATAAAAATAAGCAAAACAGAACAATATGAAATCTTATCTATTTATTACGTTTCTTATGGTTATTATTTGTTTTGTAGATTTAGGCCGAGCGTAAGCCGTTCAATCTCATAATATCTTCTTATTTTTCATACAGTCCTATCGGCAACCTGTCGGGGTCGTTGAAGAACACAAAACAACAGTCAGCCTTCCACGAGGCGTGTTCCTTACAATAATACCCACTAACGATTCTTAATTCGAGCACATCGATATAGAATTGCTTCGACCGTTTTATATGCCTTTGCCGATAATGAGCATCGGCTCATAAAAAATCCCCGACAAACTATGTATACAGTTTGTCGGAGATTTTAATAAGGTTATGATGCAAAATACTACAAGCTAATAGGCACAACTACTTTAACCGTAAAGTTGCGCCCCATATTGAACACTCCCATTCTGCCAGTCGCCTTGTTTACATCAAAATACTTCAATCTACTCAGATGATTCTGATAAGCACGGTTAGTGATATTCTCGCATGATGCATACACAGAGGCTATGCGTCTGCCATGGCTCTTTATATCTGTTCCTGCATATAGGTTTAGCAGTGTATACGATGGTGTGGACGTCTCTGTTCCACCTGCTGCATAGTAGTGATTCTGACGAAGATTACAGTCTACAGCCAACTTAACATACATATGGTCAAACGTCCTGCCATCGCACATTATCTCGTAACGCACATCGCCAAGCCATCGAGGTGCTGGAGTAAAAGGCAGATACTTGGCATCACTTTGCTGATGAAGCTGCACGGCATTGACATACGAGAAGCTATTGCCTATATGTAATCTTTCTAACGGATGAACATCCACATACACTTCGCCACCCATAAGACGAGCATCGCCCGAAGTAAACTTATAAGTATCAGAGCCATCAGTTATCACATTATTACCATTACTGTCGACAAGTCGGGTACTAAAGATATAGTTGCTGATACGATTGGCAAATAGTGACAGCTGTGCAGACACAATTTGCGAAGTATAGTCGAATCCAAGATCAAGCTGACAACTCTGTTCGGGCTTCAATGCTGTATTGCCTATCTCATAACGCTGTGTTCCCTCGTGCTCGCCATTCGATGCCAACTCACTAATATTTGGCGCACGGAAGCCGCACGACACATTTGCCTTGAAATTAAGATTGGGCAACAGCTCATAAGCCATTCCTAAACTACCAGAGAACCCATCAAATCCTCGGCTAAAGTTTTTGAAACGCTCCACCCTATCGGCATTGTCGTTATCATTGTCTTCAACAAGCGCATCGCCATGCAGATGACGATGGTCGTAGCGCACACCGCCACTAAGATTCATCTTATTAATAGAGCAAGTTGCTGTGGCAAACAAGCCATAATCAAACAGACGATAATCCGGAATGAGAAACTCGGAGCCTTTATTTACCGACTCTTGCCACATACCATTTATGCCAGTGGCTATCTTCCATGCTCCAAGCATTGGCGAAGTGTAATGCAAGTCGTAGTTTACGGTGTGGAGCATAAGGTCAAGACCACATTCGTCTCGCGACTCCTCAAACTCCTGTCTACGGTTTTGTTGATAAGCAGCAAGCAATTTTATGTTGCCCTCGCCTACATACCACATATTGTCGAGCACAGCCTTGTAGTGGTGGATTTGCTGAAAAGGCAGAGAACGACCGTAACTCTTGGGATTGAAACCATCGGGCATTGCAAGATTGCCCGTCTCCTCATCTCGTTCGCCCTCAACAATGCCTGGCGTAAAATGATAATAATCGAGCGTAAGATGAGTGTGCCCGCCATTATGATTCCATCCAAGCATCTGCGTGAACGACTGTTCGCGATAGGCTGAGCCATATACATATCCGTCATACCTATTTTTATAAGCATGAGCCATCTTGCCACTATATCGCGAATTCCACACAAAACCTTGCTTATTGCCGGCAAAGTTAAGCGAATAATCAAAGAGTCCGTTGTTCGACTGATAACCACTCATTACATTGGCCCCCATCTCGCCCATCGGCAATACCGGCGCACTATTGAACACTATAACACCAGCCAAAGCATCAGAGCCATACATCAAGCTTGCAGGACCTTTGAGTATCTCTACCGAATGAACAGAAGCCGCATCAATCTCTACTCCATGCTCATCGCCCCATTGCTGACCTTCTTGACGAATACCGTCATTTACTACAACCACACGATTATAGCCCATTCCTCGTATTACAGGTTTGGAAATACCGCTACCAGTGGTTATCTGCGACACTCCCGGTTGACGGCTTATGGCATCAATGATATTTGTGGAAGGTTGGGATTCAAGTTGTTTTGGCGACACAACACTTATAGGCGAAGCCGATGTTACAAGCTTTTGTTGCCCTGTTAGTCCGGTTACCACAACCTCATTTAGCTTTACATTAGTTTCTGTCAATGGCTGATGATGTGTTGAATCAGCTTCTTCTGTCATAGCCATAGAGGGGACTGTTGCCGACGAGCATACGCCCATCAGTAACAATGATTTATATATTGTCTTCATTTATTTTATTCTTATTGTTGGAGTTTCTTTGGAAAATAATCCAAGGGTTACAACAATAACGTCGCAACCACTATTTAATATGTATTTACCAACAATAAGGCGGTGCTCTCGTGCTTCTTACGCTCACGTTCCTCAGCCTTACCTTTGGGCAATGCACAAGAACTGTGAGCCTCTTCACAACAGCGACAGTTACCAACATAGCCACTACTGGCACAAGATATGATGTGCTCTGAAACTGACAGAGCACACAATCGTGCGTAAGAGTCTGGCTTGAGGCAATATGTCCGCTGTGATGCACATGATGCAGACAATCCTGACAACAAGACACAACAGCATATTCCTCCACCTTATTATTATGATGGTGGAAGCTTACCATCACCAACATTGGCAAGTACACCAATATCAGCAACCATGCAAAGCGAACGTGTCTTCTGTTTATCATTTTGAGTGCAAAGGTATTATTTTTACACTCAATACCAATATTTTCCGTGTTAAATAATAAATACAATCTTTAAACATGACAATTTAACACACTTATCTGACAAATTTGGTTAAAATGTCAACTTGACATTGTCTAAATGCGGTTGGCACATTAGTTGAATAATGACATAATGAAAGCCGAAACCAATAGAGGCAAGCGGCAAGAACAAGATTATTAACAAAACTGAAATCCCGACGGAACCTCAGGGCGAAGAGAGGACGAGAAAAATAAAAATGGAGGTATTTCATTATGTTGTTAGTTCGCAGAAATAATTATTCAAATTGGTTGAACGATTGGTTTGACAACAGTTTCTTCAACACTGAGGAAGTTCCGCAGACACGCACTACAGCTCCTGCCATCAATGTGAAAGAGACGTGTGATGAATATATAATGGAGGTGGCTGTGCCTGGACTTAAGAAGGAATGGGTGCGCATCAACGTCACAAATGAGGGTCTGCTTCACATGGCTATCGAGAACAAGATGGAACACAAGGAAGAAAACAAGGAGTGTAGTTGCAACAAAGAGAGGCATGAACGCTACTTGCGCCATGAGTTCTACTATGGCAACTACGAGCAGAGCTACACTCTTCCCGACGAGGTGGAGCGCGACAATATATCAGCAAGCGTTGCCGACGGCATCCTTACCATTGTGATTCCTAAGACAACACCCGAGAAGGAAGCAAAGGTTATGAAGAACATTGAGGTGAAATAACGTTTCTATTAATCGAGTAGGAGGAAAACGAAGCAGTTTTCTTCCTACTTTCGTTTTCCGACCTCTCACACCACCGTACGTGCGGTTCCGCATACGGCGGTTCCTATTTTGGATACCATTCGAGATACGCCTCCATT
>NZ_LT985324.1:310000-1352076 GCF_900290275.1 Prevotella merdae | reverse complement strand
ATAAACGTAAGATTGAAGAACAACAAGGCAAGCAATACGGCAGGACCTACTATATATAATAAGGTGGTAGAACAGATGGCAACTGGCATAGCGAGAACTGCGAGCCATAGAATGATTACACTTGCTCGGGAATATCTTACGTAAGGCAACAAATCCGTTGCCGCCATTGTCTCCAACATATTTTTACGCCTAATCATCTCCTGAATAATCATGTATATGCAATAGAAAACACTTACGCAAAACAGAGTCAGCATCAGATAAAGCCCCTCTCTGATATACAGGCTATGATGAAGACTGATACCCACGCAAAAGACCACAATGATGGCAGCATAAATGCCACTACACATCAGTATCATCTTTCTGCGGTTAGCACGGGTGGTTTCTATGTTGTAGATTCCTATGGAGATGAGCGAGAAGCAGGGGGTATAGAGGAGGATGTTGATGACCGCCCCCAGATTATCGTGCATAGCACGGAACCCGAAAGTCATCTGCAACACATATTGTATCGCTAGTCCTATCAGGGCAGCAACGATCATCCATCGAGAACGCTCATACCGCTTGTTCTCCCATCTTACATGCAGATGAGAGAGTGCTACGATGAAGGCATTGATGAGCATGAATATGAAGCATGCAAACTGAAATAGAAATAATGAATCCATACGCTTCTTATCTTTTGTTTACTTTCTTGTATTTTTGATTACTTGCTGTAGGATTATCTGGATTAGTCATCTGCAAATACCCTGCTGCAACAAGGGAGGTGATGTAACGTTCACGGTTCTTGGAATGCATACTGACACCAATTCTGTCAAGTATCTCTTTGGTTGTACGAGGTACGGAACAGAAGTTTACAATATCCTTTTCCTTGTTCGTCAATGTTACTCTTTTAGTGTCTAAGTCGGTGCCAGAGTGTCTAAGTCCGGTGTCTAAGTTGGTGTCAGAGTATCTAAGTCCAGTGTCTAAGTCTGTGTCTGAGTGTCTAAGTCCAGTGTCTAAGTCTTCGACTTGGTTACTTTCTCCTCTCCAAACTGTAATTACAAATTCCTGTGCCTTGTCATTATTCATAAACGTGACATTGATATCTTCGTCAAGTGCACGAGTGATGCCGCTACCAACACCGGTGTATGGCAGCAAGTATATAGCATTGTTAAAAAGGAACATATTGCGAGGCATGGAAGTTCCAGCCTTGATGTCATCAATAGTGAGTCCGTTAGGCAATGCACCCGGACTGTGAATCTCAACACGATTGTCGAAAATGAAAATGCGAACAGGGGCTTTCATGTTCAGCGAACGATGTACAAGGCTGTTTACCGTGAACTCAACCAAGCTTGTGTAAGGTATTTCCAACTTACCCATGCTGTTGAATTCATCTCCCACCTGCACATTATGTAGGTTACGAGTGAAGAAATCCATGATAGTGTCATATTGATGAAGCAGATTTCCCTCCATATCTGCATCATTCACTTTGTCACGAAATACCTTGCCGCCGATGCTGTTGCCAGCAAAACAGATGCACTTGGCTGTCATCATTGGCATCCAGCGTTGGGTGTATTTGCCAAACAGAAGCATGGCAGCAACGGTCAGTGTACCATCGGGACGGATAAATCGCAGATTGCGAAGAATCTTCTCACAGTCATGTCCCTTAGCTATGGCAGAGCATATCATATCAAGTGATGCTTCATTAAAAGCGTCACCTGTCAAGCCTTTCTTCTCCAACACTCTCTCAAAACGGTTGCCAAGAAACTGCTTGATGGTCGTTGCATCAAGGTCGTAGACTGTTGCATCCCTAACACCAGCCTCGTCTGGAGCAAAACTACCGCAGTCGGTCATCATTTCTGCAAGTTCGGCATTATCGAACACTTTACGCTTGTCGGCACCATTCTTCACCCATACGATTCCCTTGTTGTCATGATAAGGCTTGTTGAGTCCTTCCTTCACAGTAGCAATAACCAAGTTGCCATCCTCGACCTCAACAGTATCTATCTTTATCAGAATGGATGGCACTACGTTTTCTGAAGCAATGTCACTCAACAAATTGGTTGTTTCTTGTACCTCAGAATACGACAAGGCATTGATTTCTCCAGTCTTATCCTTTATACCTACTACCAACTTGCCGCCATGTGAATTACTGAACGCCACTAACTCACAGGCAATATCATATTTGTCGAGAATGCGTTCCTTGAACTGCACCCCCGACACCTCGCCAGCCTTTATCTGTTTCAATATATCGTCCATCATTCTTTGATACATTCTTTGTTCAACAAATCGTTTACATCCACTTTCAGCAAATCAGAAATCCGTATTAAGGTTTCCAAGTCTGGTTGGCAAGTATTTGTACACCATTTAGAAATGGTTGCTTGGTCTTTACCCAACATTTCTGCCAACCACTTGTTTGAGCGCTTGGTTACTGCCAACATTATTTTCAATCTGTTTACATCTTTCTTTGCCATACTTTTATAGATATATAATTCGTATGCAAAAATACAATAATTATTCTAAATATCGCTGTGATATTTCCAAAAAGTTTGTTTTAAAGGCTATTTATTGAATATTTCGCCATTTTTTTAGATAAAAACAGGGGTATCTTATTATGATAAAAACATTAAGATACCCCTATATATAATAAGGTGTCATAACCGACAGACGGAGCGTGCTTGTTTTCCAACTATGCTTTGTTCTGTTTCTATATTCTTTGTTTCGTGTTTTTCAGCAGTATCTTGCTCCTGTGGCGGTGCAAGTTCAAGCTGTATTTTTCTATCCAACGCCGCCAGTTCCGCTTTAAGACCTTTCAGTTCTTCCTCTTTCTTCCAAGTCTTGCCAGCTATCTCTTCCAGTTGCGGTATTTCCTTTTCCAAAGCCTTGCATCTTGAATCATACTGCTCAATATAGCTTGGTATCTTCTGCAAGGCATTCAGAAAGTTGTTTGCCGCTGCTATCGGGTCCGACTTGGCAATGTGACCGTAGTTGTACTGGTACTTGTAATTGCCCTCGACAAAAAAGCGGTTGTCAACAAATGGAAGACCATTGCATAAAACAGGCTGCGCCTCGGCAATTTCAAGCGAGCTTGATTGCGCTCGGCTTGCACTGTTTTTCTCGAAACTCGTCTCGCTGACAATCTTGACAGGGAATCCGTAGATTTCTCCAATCCGCTTGTATTGTCCGCCAGTCGTCTCTTTCTCCGCCAACATTTGCAGATGTTTTCCGATAACCTCCAAGTTTGTGGACTCCACACCATCAAGAGTGATGAGGTTGAGGATGTTGCCGTCCTTGTCTTTCTTGGCTTTGCCCATAAACTTGCCGTAGTCCTCGGTCATTCCCTTGAGAGAGGCTTTGTTGTTGCCCAGCTCTGCCGTCTTTGATTGCAATTTTGTTTCTGAGTCACGCTTGCCCTTGTTAAACGATTTGCGCTCACCCTCCAGAGAAGCAATCTTCTTCTCCAGCTTCGCCTTGTCAAGCAAGTCGGTATTGCCTGAGAGAATAGCCATGTACTCGGAAAAATTCATGCCCGATTTCTCGTCCATTGCTCCCTCGTCAATGGTTCTCGCCCCCAAGGCTCCGCTTTTCAACTGTGAGATGAACGTCTGTTTGCAGTGCAGCAGGTTGAACTTGTACGAGTCAAGCGACTTTTCCACCGCATAGATGATGACATCCACCTTGTTGTCGGCATACAGTTTGGCAATCTCGTTGCCGGCACGCACACCTCGACCGTCACGCTGTGCCAAGTCGGACGGTCGCCATGGTGTATCCAAATGATGAATCGCCACACACCGTTTTTGTGCGTTTACACCTGTACCCAACATGGATGTGGAGCCGAACAACACTCGTACCGCCCCCTCGTTCATGGCTGCTATCACCGCCTTTCTTGCCCTCTCGTTCTTGCATTCCTGAATGAAGCGGATTTCAGACGATGGTATGCCGTAGTCCTCTATCAGCTTACGCTTGATTTCTGAATACACGTTCCATTCGCCCGGTCGGTATGTTCCCAAATCTGAGAATACGAACTGCGTCCCCTTGTGATTGTCATAGCGTTTGTAATAGTCGGCTATCATCTTGGCGCAATGGCTCGCCTTGTTGTCGGGATGATCCTCACAAGTCGGGTCTATCATGCGCATATCGAGAGCCATCTTTCGGGCATAGTCCGTGGCAATGAGCATCTTTGCCTTTTCCTCTGTTTCCGACAGTGGCAGTCTGCCGAGGATGGTGGCATCACCTGTCTTGGCAAACTCCATCAGCTTTTGGATGAAGTCCTCCTGCTCGGGTGTCGGCGGTATGTTATGAAGGATCTCGTTCTTCTGTGGTCTGTCCACACCAACCGCCTCCGCCGTACGATAGTCGGTTATCTCGTTGTAGAAGGCAGCAAGCTCCGGCACTTTGATAAAGTATCGGAAACGCTCCTTCTGCACGATGTTGTTGGTCACGTTAAACTCGAAGTCGGTAGTCTTCTTGGCAAAGATGGCCGCCCACGCATCGAAACAGCGGATGTCCTGACGCTCCAGTTCCTTAGGGCGCAGGTACTTGAAGAGCAGATACAACTCAGTCAGTGAGTTACTGATAGTTGTTCCCGACAGGAATGTCGCTCCCAAGTCTTTGCCTGTCCGCTCCTGTATGGTACGGATGGCAAAGAGCATGTTGAGCGCCTTCTGGCTTCCCTCGCTGTTGCCGAGTCCTGCCACACGGTCGTGACGGGTATTGAACATGAGGTTCTTGAACTGGTGGCTCTCGTCCACAAACAAGTGGTCAATGCCCATCATGCGGAAATCCACTACATCATCGGTGCGCTGCTCGATGCTATAGGCTATCTTCTGCAACTTTGCCTCCAAGTTGAACTTCCGCTTTTCCAGTCCTTTGAGCATTCCCCTCGACACGTCCTTGCCCTGCGTGCGTATCACTTCCAGATTCTCCTCCACAGTATCAAGCTCAGCCTGCAATATCTGCCGCTGGAGTTCTGGCGATTGCGGTATCTTCCCGAACTGGTCGTGCGACATGATTACACAGTCATAGTCGTTGTTCTTGATGTTGTTGAAGAAGCTGACACGGTTCTTGGTGGAAAAATCCTTCTCCGAGGCATAGAGTATCCTCGCATGGGGATAAGCTGTCTGATAGGTGGCAGCTATCTCCGCGACATTGGCTTTCAGCCCGATAATCATCGGCTTGTGAGCCATACCGAGGCGTTTCATCTCATGCGCAGCCATGCACATGATGAGGGTCTTGCCAGTTCCCACCTCGTGGTCACATATCCCGCCGCCGTTCTGCAAAAGCATCCATACACAGTCCTTCTGACTTGGGTACACACTCTTGACACCATACTTTCCGCCAAGGGCTTTCAGATCCAAGCCGGGGAAGGTCTGGTGAGAACCGTCATACTTCGGACGCACGAAGCAGTTGAACTTCCGGTTGTACATTGTGGTCAAGCGTTCCTTAAAGGAGTCAGACTGCTCCTCCAGCCATTCAGAGAACCCGTTGCGAATTTCGTCAATCTTGGCATTGGCAAGCTGTATGCCCTCGCTGTCACGCACCTTGATGTCGTTGCCGTGTTCATCCTCACCGATGCTCTTCATCATGTCGGGACAGGTGTTGTGCAGGGCATGTTTCAGAAGACTCATGCCGTCATAGTGGCGGTAATAGCCCCTCACCCTATACTCATCCCTGATGGCCATGGTCTTCATACTGCATTTTTCCGAATATTTGTCCATGCTGTCGGGATAGACGATGCTGACCTGTGTATTTAATAGGTGGCTCATGTAAGCGGAATACACACCTGTAGGAATCCAACGCTCACCGAAGTTGAAGTCCAGGTCCTCAAAGGCTATCGGTTCGGGAAAGCTTGCCTTCAAGGCTTCCAACGACTCCCTCACGATTGGATGGTCTGGATTTTCCTTCAGCCATTCTTCTATACGCTCCGCTTTCTCTATGACATTACCAGCAATGAAGCGGTCGGCTATCTCGTAGCCATCTATGAGCGGATTGTAATAGATGCGTCCTTTAAGCGCTTCCGTCAGTTCCTGTTCCGGCATATCCGATAATTCTGTCATATACGGCAAGTCGATACGGCCGAACTTGTTGAGCGAGGCAGTGAGCGCTTCCTCTGGAGAATCCACATGACTGACCTCGTCAAGCGAAAAAGAGACCGGGTGGTCAAAGATGTCTGATTTTGTGAACAGTCCGTTTTCTACCCGTTCCAACGACAGCATGTCGCGCCCAGAGGCATCCATGAGGATGAACTTCACGTTCTGCTTGGCATTGAGGTTGCCGAAGCGGATGAAGAAAGTATCATAATAGACATTCAGACTCTCACGCATCTGCTTGTTTTCCGTCTGTTCTTCCGCTTCATAGGTGTAAAGTTTCTGATAGGCATCACGGAGGGCGATATACAAGACAGCCTTTTCTTTCTGCTCCATATTCAGATCCAACGGCATGAAGGTAGCACCATACTTGGTAAGGTCTTTCAATACACCGATGTTTCCGGCAGAGTCGAGCACCATAGAACCCTCACGATGAAAACTTTCCAGTTTCTCATCAAATGGACGGGGCTTCATTGCATCCTCTTTCTTCCTTGCCTGCTCTTCCCGCTTTCTTTCTTGCTCTTTTTGTTGTTCCCGCTCATGATTTGTTTCTTCCAATGTGCTCTGAATCTTGGAATCTTCTTTTGGCTCATTCCCTTTTGACTGTCCATGCCCGATTTGAGCTTTGAGAACTTCAATCGGTTCCATCGGAGGTTTGAATTTTGGATCAAGCGTATCTTCAACGCCCAAAGCCTTGAGTTGTTCCTGACGGTGCAGTTCCGCCTTTTGACGCAGCATCACCCTGTCTTCGGGAGCCATGGTCATCATCATCTCGTAAAAGCCGTTGATTGGCGGATTCTCTTCCCAAGAGATGCTTGCGTATGGTTCATCACCAGGCAGGATTGGTTTTGTCTCCTGTGTTGTTTCCTGCTCTTTTGCATCTGTCAACGAAGGCTTTTCTTCTTTTTCCACAGGCTTTGTCACAACTTCAAAAGTCGGATTGACGCTTTTTACCAACGGACTTGCTCTCTTCCTTGACACTTTCTTGGCGGCAGCACCCACTGTTACCTCTGCTTTCTTCTTCGTTGAATGGACAGCCTGACGGTTTTCTTCTTCCATTCCCCAAAGGTCAAACAGAGTCATTTGGACTGGCGGCTGCTGATGATTGGACTTTTGGGATAGCTCAGCATCATCATTAGGCTTTTCCTGCTTTTGCAAGGATAATACCGTATCGTTCTGCTTTTCCTCAATGGAAGGCTTTATCTTCTCTGTTTTTTCTATCTTTTCTGTTTCTTTAACCTCCTTAACTTCCTCAGCCTTTGTTTCCTCTATCCCCAAGTATCGGTTCAAATTGAGGTTCTTCTTAAAGTCTTCATGGAGCATCTTTCGCAAATCCTCTGCAATGCCTTCCACGCCATCCTCATGCGTGTATATCATTGCAGGCTTGCCGAACGGGTCAGTATCCAACTTTGCCGTTGTATGGATAATGCGTTCCGGATGCTCCAGAAAGTAGTTGTTTGTCGGAATGCGGTTCTCGTCATTATAGACGGTATCAAGCAGGTTGTCGTCTCCTCGCAGCGACTCCTTTTGGCTGTTTTTCTGGAGGATGATGAGGTCACTGCCCACTTCCGTATTGGCATTTTCCGTGAACAGGTTGTTGGGAAGACGAATCGCTGACACGAGATCAGCATGATAGAGCATCATAAAACGCGCGGCACTGTTGTTTTTGGCATTCAATACGCCTTGTGAGGTGATGAAGGCAACCAACCCACCATCCCTTACAGTATCAAGAGCCTTGACAAAGAAGTAGTTGTGTATGCGTCTGGTAACAAGTGCCCTCATGCCTTTCATGGCTGTATAGGACGGATCAAATACGGCAACATCGCCAAAGGGAATATTTGAGATGGCGAGGTCGAAGTAGTCATTGAAAGGCTTTTCTATCTTCTCGAATCCCTCTATGCGCACTTTCTGCTCCGGGTGCAGATGGCGGAGTATCTTTCCCGTAAGCAGGTCTTTTTCAAATGCCATAATGTCTGCCTTGGGATTGTTATCCAAGACGGAATCGACAAAGGCACCGATGCCAGCCGAGGGTTCAAGCACCTTTTCGGGGATGACCTGATGCTCTTTCAACACATCCGCCAAAGCCTCCGTAACGTCTGACGGCGTGTAGAATGCCGTGAGGACAGACTGTTTCAGACTGTCCATCAACTGTTTGTACTCGCTTTCATTCTTGCTGTTTTCACGGATAAGTCTATGCAGCTCCACTGTTGGAGCAAACAATTCAAGGTCTGACTTTGCCCAATGGACGGCATCCGCCAGTTCCCTGGCAGGGTTCAGGATGCACTTCAATCCACCGAATCCGCAATAACGCTCCAGAAGGAGACGCTCACGGGCAGTCGGCGTGCGCTGTTCCCTGTCAAGGATGAATGCCGTTTCTATCGCCTTGATGTTGTCGTTCAGCCGTTGTTTTCTATTGTACGCCATTAGACTCTATGAAAAGGGCTACGGCTCCAGTCAACTCTGTGTAGAGCTGCTCGTAGTCCGGTGACTGGGCAAAATCGTCATCGGTGAGGTCGTAAATGGAATACACGTTGTCAACCAAAGGCAGGAGGTGCTTGACAAACGCTTCCTGATCTTCTACTGCTACCTCCAGGGGAAACTCACGGTCAACAACATCATACAGGATGCTGTACTTGGAAAAGCGGAGACCTTTCAGCAATGCTGACATGGCAAGCTCTTGTGCCGCATCGGCAAAGAGGGCATCACGCCGTGCCTGCTCATATACTTCTGCGGCATGGTCTGCACGTTCGCGGATAAAGTCCGCATCGCTGGCTTGTGGAAAACGGTTCTCTCTGAGGTGGTTCAAGAGGTACAGTCCGTAATAGGACAGTTCTGTCTGTGCCTGTTTCTTTCTGTTCATCTGTCTGTTGAATGGATTAAGTGGTGAATAATAAACCGTGGATGGCGGTTGATGTTTGTGTGAAAGCAAGAAAAAGGCACTCGGTATCCCTCCGAGTGCCGCCACTTAATCCACAGTAAATAAAAGCATCCTGAATAAAGACACCATTTATGAACCATGTTTCGGTGGCAAAGGTACAAACTATTTCTTGTATCTCTTCACATTTCCTCGCTTTTCTGCTGTTTTGCGCTCTGCAAAGACGAATTTCGTGTTGAAATTCTCGTCAAAGGCTATGGCTGCGGAGAACGATTTGCCTTGCTTGCTGGTGAAACCATTGAGCGTTCTGGTCTTGCTCTTGGTAAGCAAGTCGGTGATGTCGGCATCAGTGAGCAACTTTCCTGCTACCTGCTTGAACACTGGCATACCGCACTCCTTGTTGCTGCATCTTACTACCTTTCCGAAGAACTGCATGGTACCTTGCTTGCATTTAGGACACTGGCAGCCGGAATCCTTGTGGCTGAAAAGTCTGTCACAACCTAACAATTCCGCAGTGATTTCACGGGTATAGCCTTCGATACTATGGGTGAACCCGTCTGCACTTGCTTCACCTCGTTCAATCTTGGCAAGTTCCGCCTCCCATTTGCCCGTCATCTCCACATTGGCAATCGCCATGTTCTTCACCACGGAATGCAGGGCGAGTCCTTTTTCCGTCGGCACAAGTTTCTTCTGCTGGCGCACCATATACTCTCGTTTGAGCAGGGTTTCGATGATGGCGGCACGTGTGGCAGGTGTGCCAATACCGCTGTCCTTCATTGCCTGGCGCATCGTATCATCTTCTATCTCTTTGCCTGCGGTTTGCGTTCCGCCAAATCCGGCTGCACTCGGCAAATCCAAACAAGTTTGGACCTGCTCTCGCTTGCACGGATTTTCCATTGCTGCAAGCAATGTGGATTCCGTATGCAATGGCTTTGGTTTGGTCTTGCCCTCCGTGATGGTGCAGCCAGAAAGAGTGACATGCTGTCCTTCTTGCCAGTTGGGAATGACTTGATCCTTGACCTCATTGTCTGTTGCGTCTGCATCCTTGTCCTGCCTGTTGTTCTTTTCCTTGAGCGACAACGCTCGCCAGCCAGTCTGTCGGATGATGGAGCCACTGATGCCAAACTCAACTTCATGATCCACTTGCGCCGATACTGATGTGATGTCCTTGATGCAGTCTGCCGAGAACGCTTCAATCATCCGGCACAATATCATGTCATAAACGATCTTCTCGTCCTTGAAAAGACCAATGGCTGCATTTTCTGTGATGAGCAGGGCATGGTGATCGGTCACCTTGGCGGCATTCACGCTGTTCTTGCTGTAGTCCTCACTGCCAGGCAAGAGTTTCACTTTTTCTCCATATTCCGAATGATTCTCCAGATTCTTGAAGAGTTTGGGAAGGGTGGCAAATACATCATCCGAGATATAGCGGCTTGATGTTCTTGGATAGGTGATGAATTTTGCCTCGTAGAGTTTCTGGGCGATGGAGAGTGTATGCTCTGCCGTGAAGCCATGCTGGGAGTTGGCTTCTTTCTGCAAGGTGGTAAGGTCGTAAAGGAGCGGTGCCTTCTCCACCTTTCGCTTGGTTGTGACCTTTGTGATGATGGCAGAGCCGGTATCTTTCACCTTATTATATATATCGGTTGCGGTAGCTTTGTCTGTCCAGCGGTTGACTGATGTGAACTTCAGTATATTGCCACTGTCTGCATCAACCACACCGAAGTGTACCTGCCAGAACGGTTTCGACTCGAAACGCTTGTGTTCCCAATAGCGTTCGCACACCATGCCAAGGGTCGGGGTCTGCACACGACCTACGGAATAGGTGCCACGTCCTGCAGCTATCGTCAGGGCTTGTGTGCCGTTGATGCCTACGAGCCAGTCTGCCTCACTTCGTGCCTTGGCTGCATGATAGAGATTGTCATACTCCTTGCCATCCCTGAGGTTCTGAAGTCCCTCACGGATGGCGGTGTCCGTAAGCGAACTGATCCAGAGACGGTCGAAAGGCTTCCTGCAACCGAGATACGCATAGAGGTATCGGAAAATCAACTCTCCCTCACGTCCGGCATCGGTTGCTACGATAATGCGCTCACTGCTGTCAAACAGCTTGCCGATAATTTTAATCTGGGCAAGCACACCTGCATCTGGTTTGCAGCCGTTCTCTGTCTTGACTTGTCGGGGAACAAGAACGAACGGGTCGGGAATCACAGGCAGATTCTCTGCATGGAATCCCTTCATGCCGTAAGTTTCCGGCATGGCTGGCTGCACTAAATGTCCGAATGCCCATGTCACATAATAGCCATTGCCCTGCATATAGCCTTCCTCACGCTTGTCAGCTCCAACAATGCGGGCGATTTCCTTGGCTACGCTTGGTTTCTCTGCGATGATTGTCTTCATTGTCAGTTGTTTTTGTGACATCCGCAACCGTGGGATAGACGGTCGCAGATGTCGGTTGTTATAATGGATGATTAACTCTGTGGATCAAGTGGCGGCAACTACATCTTCACGCTTCTTGCCTTTCTCTTTGGCTTCTGTTCCTCGGCGTTCTGTTCCTTCTGCTGCTTTTCGTTCTTTGGCGCAGACTGTCCCGGACTCAGCGGATCCTTGGTGTGCTTGGTCGCCTCATGGGTCTTGCCCTGCTCGTTGACGGCGACTTGTACCTTGTTCTCGTTGGTCGGAATCTGTTCCTTTGCTTGTTTGAGGTCTGGATTGTTGCGGTAGGAACGTGGCTGCATCTTGTCGAAGTCGAACTTCACATAGGCGGTATAGGTGCCGCTGCCGTTCTTGTTGGGCACTTCCTTGATCTCGATGGTCTTGCCTGCCACATAGTCGTCCTTCTGCTGCTCGGTCAGTTCCTTCTTGAAATAGGTGTTGAGTCGGCGGATGGTCCCGTCCTCATTGAGCCAGTGGTTGGGATCTTGCTGCTTCTTCTGGCCGCCCGCATCACCTTCTGCCTTCTGCTCCTGCTTGTCAACGGTCTGCTTCTTGTCCCCATTCTGTTTCTGACCTTGCGCCTGTCTTGTGCTGCCAGGCACGAACTCCACGCCACGCTGTTCCACATTCACCTGCAACAGCGGTGTAAACTTGCGCCCGTTGGCAAGCTCAATCTCCTTGCGAAGCGGAATACCTGAGTAGAGCACTCTCTTGTCGTCCTTGGTAATAGGTGTCTTGCCGATGGTATCGGGTATGCGCACCTTGTTGGTAGGGATGTCAACAATCTCATTGGTGAGACGATCGATACTGATGAAATGAGGACGCAGCTCACCTGTATTCTTGTCGGGGAAATCCACAACCTTTCCGAGGTTACCGTTCTGCAACAGGTTCTTCTTGTCCTCTGGAGTGAAGGTATAGCCTTTGTAAGCTACATCGAGTTTTGGCTCGTTGCGCACGAAATGCGGCACGAGTTGCAACTGGTCGTTATCGTCCTTGCGGAATGACAGACGGGCCTGTATCTCTATCTGTTCACCACCGAAGGTCGGCTTCACTATCACAAGCCCCGTCTTGCCGTAGTTGAGCAGGGCTTTCATATCCTTCTCATTCATACTGTTGAAGTCTATGCCATATTTGGCACCAAGTTCCTGCAGGTTCACATCGTTACCACTGATGAGGTTCTGCTTTACACCCGGAGCGGTCTGTGCCTGCTGTTCGGTTGCGGTCTGTTCTGGTTTCTGTTCCATGTCGTTCTCTTTTTCGTTGGTTTGTTCAGATGATACATTCTCTTTTTCTTTGTTAGCTTGCGTCTTGGACGCATCGTCCGATGATGCGGTTTCTTTCGCCTGACCTTCCGATTGCTTTGCCTCTTTCTCATAATTGGAGGTGTCAACCTTGTGGGCGGAAAGAATCTCTTTGTTAGCCTCCGGATCTTTCAGTAACTCCTTCATCACGCCAAGCAGGTTTTCCACCTGGTCTGCCGCTATGCGGTAGAATCCGAATCGGCTTGGCTCCTTGCACTGGCGGAAGAAGTTTCTAAAGAAACTGTCCAACAAGTCACTGTTGCGGTCAAAACGCAGGAAGTCGGACGTGTTCTCCGCCTTGGCGGGCGCTCGCTTCGGTGTGCCGTCCCTGCTGAGTCCGGCGACGACGCTGATCTCGCCCGTCTTCTCGTCACGGACTACCAGCACGTCCTGTTCATCACTCTTTTTCTTTTGTACCATAATTGTAAATTTTTAATGGTGAATACTGTTGTTATTTGAATTTCTGATGAATGCGGGTCAAGTAATGCTCCACATTCTCTTTCTTGAATTCTTTGACATTATTCTCTACAAACTGCATAACATCCTCTTCCGTGTAGTATGTTTTCTGCCCCAAACGCTTGTAGGGAAGCACTCCCAGACTGCGATAGCGTTGAAGGGAACGAGGGGAGATTTGAAATAAGAGGCAGAGGTCTTGGTTGTCGAGCAATTTTTCATTGATGGCAGAACTTCCTTTTTGCTCCGTCTCTCGTTCGTGTCTCAACATCAGCATATCGTAAATGCTGTCTATCTTTTTGTGTAGGTCATGGAGATATAACTCCAGTTTTCTCAATGTTCCATCTTCCATGCTCATGTTTCCTTTGCTATTGTTCGTTCCTCAACCATTCTTTCAATGGCTTCAACTTGGTATCGGCATTGATTACCAATTTTAATATAAACAATGCGGTTCTCTGAGCGCATTCGCTGCAAGGTGCGCTTGCTCACACCAAGCATCTTAGCTGCATCGTCATTGGTCAACATCGGCTTGAATCCCTTACCCGTCAAGTTCTCTTGAAACGCCATGTTTGCCAATCGCACGTACTGGACTATTTCTGTCAACTGTTCTGTCAGCTTTTTGAAGGCTGCACTTTCCATTGTTATTACTTCCATCCTAATTCCGTTTGAAATGTTATATAATTCGTTGTTTTGATTTCTCGGCGGCAAAATTAAGCATTTGCGAAATACCCGTTTAACAACTCATTAATGACCCACGTATAATTTTCTTGATTTTTCTTGCCAAGCGGTCGGCAAACCCCAGAAAAGCACTGCCACAGTTATTCATTTTCATTGTTTTTCAACATACACACATTAACTTTGCACCCGAATTTGTTGAACCAATAAAACAGAGAATATGGAAGTAGTAACAATGGAAAAGAAGGCATTCGACTTGATGATGGCAAGATACGATGCCTTGGTAAAGAAAGTTGAGTTGCTGAAGCATAAGGCTAACGGCAAGCGTCTGAACAAATGGCTTACAGGTCATGAGGTCTGCCAGCAACTTCGCATCAGCCAGCGCACCTTACAAAAACTTCGTGACCGCCGTTTCTTGGGGCATACCCAAATAGGTCGCCAATTCTATTACTGCCCCGAAGAGGTCAAAGCCATCGTTCCGCTTATCGCCAGAATCAAATCGGTATAGCGTAAAGCCAAACTCGCCCAAGGCAAAGCCGAAAACTTCACCCTGGGCGAGCCAACACATTTTATATTCACCACTTAATCCAAATTGTAAACAATGAACATGAACCAACTTCTTACGCATGAGAGCAAGTCGATAGACACCGCCATGCAATCCTTGAAGAAAGCCAACAACTGGCTATCCTCATTCATCGAGTCCTACAACCCTCCTTTGGACGGGGAGCGATACCTCACCGACAAGGAACTCTCCGAGCTCCTGAAGCTTAGTCGCCGCACCTTGCAGGAATATCGCAAACAAGGCATCTTGCCCTACATTATATTATGTGGCAAAACCCTCTATCCGGAATCCGAGATACAAGCACTTCTCACTGGTAATTACCGCAAGCCGATAATCGACGGCACTGTTTCACAAGGGGAGGGTACTGCTTCATTATAGCGAAACAAGAATAGCGTACAGGGTACAACGACAAAAATCGTTCTCTCTGTACGCTATTATATTATAAAGGTGTAGGAATCTTATTAAAAAGATGAAAAATTCTAACTTGCACCTCTTGGCATCGTTCCGTTCATCACAATAATCATCGGATACTCGTGTTTTACTTGCTCTGCTTGGCAATCCTTGCGGTTCACAACCTTACTGATAAGCCATTGTCTGAACAACAAGGCTTGGTATGTATCCATTTGAAGTGCTATGGCGATAATCACTTCCATATCATAGACATGCGCAGAATATCCATTTTCAAGTTTGACGTATTGCGAATGCTGGAAATCTTTCAGCACACTTTGTTTCCAAATGCGCTTGATGGTATTCTTCACTGCTGTCCCTGTTACATTCAACAGTTCGGCAATCTCCCAAACTGTCATCCACACCTCACCATGATGTGGGGCGTAGATGACCATATCTTCTTGTATTGTTATCACTTGTCGTTTCATACTCTGCCATTTATTGTGTTAGTATTATCGTTGCAAACATTTCCAAACGTGAATTCCTCAATGTTATTAATCTGCTGAGACAACTTTTCCACGTCTTTGCTCAATTTCTCCTTGGTTATTTTGGCATACACCTGAGTTGTCTTTATGTCCTTGTGACCAAGCATTGAACTCACGGTTTCTATTGGGACTCCGTTGGAGAGGCAAACCGAGGTTGCGAACGAATGACGGCTCATGTGCCAGGACAGCGGCTTGGTGATACCACATTTTTTGCCCAGTCTTTTGAGCGAATCCATACAACTTTTGTAGTTGGGTACAGGAAACACCCTGCCGTCTTCACATAATCCACGGTATTTTTCCATAATCTGCTTGGGATAATCAAGCAACTTGATGTTGGCTTCCGTTCCTGTCTTCTGTCGATGGATAACAATCCATTCACCTTCATCGAAAAATTCCTTGATGTTCTCTTCCTTCAAGTTGTACAGATCAATGAAAGCGAGACCTGTAAAACAACAGAACAGGAATAAGTCACGCACCATACTCATCTTCTTTCTTGTGATAGGTGTCTCCATCAACAGATGAATCTCTTCTTTGCTCAGAAACTCTCTTGTGGTCTCTTCTTCCTTGTACTCATATCGTCTGAATGGGTCTTTTACGAGCCATTCATTATCTATGGCACGGAATACCATTGCACGGAGATTGCGGACAAACACCATCGCAGAGTTTATCTTCAAGTGCTTGTCGGTTCTGAGAAAAGTCTCGTAGTCTGTGATAAAAGGCAGCGATAACTCTTTCAGAGCAATATCCTTCACATGGTAATGCGTCTGCAAGAACTCGCCAACATAGGCACACCCAATTCTATACTTCGTGTATGTACTCAAAGATTTCATGCCAGCCTTATATTGCTTTTCCATTTCATCACGGCTTTGAGAATAGACTTTCATCAGGGTATGGCAACGATACTCCAAGCCAAGAAAGGCGTTCTTCACCTTGTCGGCAGTGACGAAGTTGTCCCTGTCCATAATCTCCTGATAATGCTTACTGATACTCACACGCATCTTGTCCAATTTGCGGTTCACTTCCAAGGCCTGCATACTCTTACCTATCATGCGTCCGCCCTTGGTGTCCCACAAATCTGGATTGGCAGTTGTCTTGCAACTGAACTGCGACTGTGTTCCGTCCACTGTGATACGTCCCATAACTGGAACAGTACCATCTTTCTTTACTACCTGTCTTTTGAGGTAGAAGATAATTGAAAATGTACTCTTCATAACGTCATTCTTTTTTGCGTTCAAAATTAATACATGAAGAGTCTTTTCTTGCTACGCATTTCACGGCAGAACACGGCAAATTTGGTTCGTAACCAAAAATCTTACGTTACTCATCAGTAACTCACTATAAATCAGAGTATTAAAATTCAATTCGTAACCTTCCTTATTCTTCCGAACTTCAACATTCCCCATTTGGGGTATAGGTTACGGATAGGTAACGTTCCTCTGTCTCATCTTGTCATATTCCCGTCTTCGTCTGTCCTCGTCACTTTTAACCAGAATGAGGAAAGTAACTGATAACCAGTAAACTTTCCTCATTCTTCTCTCAAACACTTTTTATATGTACTTTCACCTTTAAAAACTCCGTATAGTGGCATATTGGTGATATTCTCTTGTTGGCGGTATGGCAACATTGAATAGCGTATGGCTGATATGTCAGGATGTTCCATAAGATAATTGTGCAATGAAGTGGCCTTTATGCTTGTTCCGCCCTTCACCTCTATAGGCAATATGGCACCATTGCGTTGAACAAGGAAATCCATTTCCATACGAGAGGTATCGGAACTGTAATAGTAGATGTGATTGATGCCCGACGCAAGTAACTGTTGAAGAACATATTGTTCTGTGAACGCTCCTTTATACTCTGTAAACACGTTATCGCCAAGCAACACATCCTTCGCAGCGGTATCTGCCATAGCCCCCATCAGTCCACAATCGCATAGATAAAGCTTGAATGCCGACAAGTCTTCATAAAACTTCAAGGGCAATTCCGGCTTTGTCACCTTTGTTATCTTATACACCAAACCAGCATCTACCAACCATTGTATTGCCAGTTCAAACTCCTTGGCTCTGCCACCTTTCTTCAATACACCATACACAAACTTCTTGTTCTCTTTAGATAGTTGACCCAATATCGACTGCCATACCATGTCTATGCGTGGCACCTCTTGCGTAGGAGCATGTTTGGAGAAGTCGCTGGCATAGTTGGAGAGTATTTCGTTCTGTATATTGCGCACTTGGTTTAGCAATCTGTTTTCTACATATGTCTTCACTACTTCAGGCATTCCACCCACGTAATAGTATTGGCGCAAATAGTCTTTCAACTTTTCGTGGAACGCATTCATCAATTCGTAGTCCTTGCTGTGCATTAGTTTAAGCAACTGGTCTTCGCCCATAGCCATTAGGAATTCTTCAAAATCCATAGGGAACAGACGCATTGTCTGTACCTTGCCTACCGGAAAGGATACACCTGCATGCAAGGCAACACCCAATAGCGAACCTGCCACCACTATATGATACTCTGGAGCATCTTCGCAGAAATACTTCAATGCTTCCAATGCCTGTGGGAATGCTTGCACCTCATCCAAGAATATAAGAGTCTTGCCAGGGATTATATCCACTCCAGTCAAGGCACTTAATCCTCGAATGATTCTTGCAGTATCAAAGTCGCCTGCATATATAGCATGCAGGTTCTCATTTCTATCACAACTGACGTAAGCAAGATTGTCAAATTCATTCAGACCGAATTCTTTTAGAATATAAGTCTTTCCACATTGTCTTACTCCATTTAGTATCAATGGTTTATGATGCTCTTGGTTCTTCCAATCTACAAGTTGGGTATATATCTTTCTTTTCATAGATTTACACTTTTAGACACATGATAATGTCAGAATATTACACTTTTAGACATATAATAATAGCTAAATATTACACTTTCTGACACATAAAATCATCGCAAAGCTACACTTTTCGACACATACGACCAAATAAACATAGAAAAACAATTAGGTTATTATATTTTTTTAAGCATAATAACCTATCTTTTTTATTACCTTTGTATAAAATAGGCTAAAATGTTTTCCCAAAAGAAACATGAATAATTCTTCATTTTAGGGGTGATTGATTTATGGAAAGCTTGTCTATAAGAGTAGAAACAAAAAGAAAATGACGTAATGACTGAAAATAATGAACAGCAGATGGAACAGCTGTTTCACGACCATTACGAACGGATGTATCGCTTAGCCTTTGCCTTGCTACATGACAACGATGAAGCGAAGGATGTGGTGAGCGACGTGTTCTCAAGGTTGTGGAATAAACAGCTGATTCCTGACCAGGCTTATCTGATGCGAAGCGTGAAGAATGCTTGCATCAATATTATTGCCAAGAAGAAACGGGATGAAAGGCTTAAACAGCTTCTTCCTCTCTCGGAAGAGAAACTAACGGAGGAAGAGCCTTACCGCCTGGAAGAGCGATGGCAAGCAACGGTGGATTGCATCGACAACGACTTGACCAATCAGACCGCTTCCGTTATCCGATTGTGCTATCGCGAAGGCATGTCGTATAAGGATACAGCGGAAGAATTAGGCATCAGCATCTCGGCTGTGAACAAGCACATCGTGAAAGGTTTGCGAACGCTCAGAGGAAAGTTGAAAGGAAAGTAGCATAACAATTATTATATTGTATTAAGCTTACAATAGAAACCCTAAAATGAAGAAAAGAAAATGAAACAAGAGTTATATAGTATAGATTCTAAGAAATGGGATATGCTCCTCGACCTCTTGGAGCGTCTTGAAAGCTATTCCGAAACACAGAAGGCCGAACTTTTGGGCGATGAGGAAATGAAAGAACTCTATCAGCAGATGGTAGATACCCGACAGGCACTTGATTTCGACAAGTCGAAGGAAGAGATGAAGATGCCTTCGATAGATGAGGAATGGAAGAAACTGAAAGAAGAAAAGAAGCAAAGCACCGAAGTGGTTTCTTTTTGGAGTCCGATGAGAAAGGTGGCAGCCGTTGCTGCAGTCCTTGTTGTCTCAGGCTTCGCCTTTGCAGCCATTCATCTGGCTTTGCTTTCTCGTCAGACATCAGACAAGAACAATACCGAACTCATTGCTGCAAGCAAGGATTCTGTGCTGGAGGTTTCTTTCACTCGGAAAGCTAACATAGAAGAAAAGGCAGATTCTGCAAGTATTGCCAAGTTTCCGTTGGTTTATGAAAACGCTGAGCTTAAGAATATCCTGACCCCTATAGCAGAGCATTTCCATCTTAAGGTGACTTATCAGAACGAGTCGGCCCGACATATCCGTCTGTTTCTTCAACTGAAGGAGGATATGAGCATAGATGATATCATCAAACTGATGAATCATTTCGAGAAAGTGAACATTCGTCATGAAGGTCAAACCCTAATAGTGGAATAAGATGAAAAGATTAAGATACGTTATATTGCTCGTGGGCTTGATGAGTATTTCTCTTCACTCCGCTTATGCCCAACGCATTACCCACAATTTCCGCAACACTTCAATGTCAGAAGCTCTCACCGTCCTTGCCAAGAGCACAAAGGATTATCACATCAATTTCATATATGATGAGTTGGAGGACTTCACGGTTACCACTGATGTGGTGAAGCGAACCGCTCCTGATGCCATCAGGCAAATCATTGGTTTCTATCCGATGAAGATGACGATAGATGGCGACAATATATTCGTGGAATGCACGCAGAAATCATCTACAAAAATGATTGGTCGCGTAGTTGACAGCAATAATCGCCCGATAGATTATGCCAATGTAGCGTTGCTTAATGTGGGTGACTCTTCATTGATAAATGGTGGTGTGACTAACGAGAACGGTCAGTTTGTGATTCCCAGCAAAGCCCGTAAGGCAATAGTAAGGGTGAGTTGTGTGGGCTATCAGACCGTATTCCACTCATACAATACCGGTATGATAGGAGCAATCGTTCTGCATGAGAATACGATAAACCTTAAAGGCGTGAAGGTAAAAGCTATGCGCGAGAACATAAAGTTGGGACAGGAGGGTATGATTGTTGATATAGAACACTCCGATCTTAACAAGATTGGTACAGCAACTGATGTGTTGCGCGAAATGCCTCGCGTTGATGTCAGTTCGGATGGAACGGTGAATGTGTTTGCCAAAGGTTCGCCGCTTATCTATATCAACAACCGACAGGTGAGAGATCTTAACGAACTGCATCAACTTAAATCGGATAATATAAAGAATGTAGAGATTGTCACCGCACCAGGTGCTAAATATAATGCAGAGGTTAAGTCCGTAATACGTATCAATACAATACGCCGTCAGGGCGAAGGATGGAGTGGCGAGAACTATACTACTACAATGTTCAACAAGTGGTGGGGTGGTTCGCAATACATGTCGTCAATATATCGTACTAATAAGGTAGAAGTATTTGGTGAACTATGGGGTTCAACGACACCCGGAGGTGAGGATAATGTATTGTCTAACGAAATCAATGGTACGAAGAATATATTCATTGAACAGGCAGCACCGCTTAAGTATCGTTCAAAAGGAGCCGGAGCTAAGGCTGCCTTTGCTTATTCCATAGATGATGACAATACATTTGGATTGAGCTACGAAAATCAGTCGGGTTTTGGCAAAGGAGAGATGACCGGCTCTTATCAGAAGATAATGGAAAACGGAAAGCAAACAGCATTCGTAAACGAAGCGGCCAATATGAGTGATTGCTTTAGTCCTACACATAACGCTAATGCATATTATGTAGGTAAGATAGGCAAGTTGGGTGTGGATTTCAACGCTACTTATTTCTGGAAAAAGAAAGGTAGGACGATGTCAATCAAAGAGAGTAGTGCAGATATTGAGAGTCGCGACGTGCATACATGCAACAGACAGCATAGTGATATGGCTGCCGCCAAACTCATTCTGTCTTACCCAGTTTGGAAGGGAACGCTAAGCATAGGCACCGAATTTACATCCTCACGTATTCGTGGCGAATACGCTAATGCCGAACAATATGTCGCTGCGTCGAATACAAAGATAGAGGAACATAACATTGCTGGCTTTGCTGAGTATGGCTTGAAGTTTGGCGACATCACGGTAAATGCAGGTGTGAGATACGAGAATGTAAAGTCCGATTATTATTATTTCGGGGAATTGCAGACTGAGCCGAGTCGTAGATATTCCGATTGGTTTCCTTCTGCTTCTATGTCATGGAATAGTGATAAATGGGCATTGCAACTTGCTTATACATGCAAGACTCAGCGACCCAGCTATAACAGTCTGCGTGATGAGGTGCAGTATGATAATCGCTATACTTATGAGGGTGGAAATCCTTATCTCTGTCCTTGTATAATAAATAATGTGGACTTGAATGTGGTGTACGATTGGTTGTCGTTCAATGCCGGCTACAACTATATCGACAAACCTATGGTGTGGATAGCTACATTATATCAAGGTAAGGACATTGTCTTTCTGCGCAATGTCAACTTCAATAATAGTCAGGATGTGTATGTGTCGATAGTGGCTTCGCCCCGTTTCGGTTGGTATAATCCTATGACAGAGATAGATTACACACAGTCGTTCTTGTGTACTGATGGTTTTGATATCAACAAACCATCAAACAGACCATGCTTCAACTTCCGTCTAAACAATCGTTTCAACATAACGCCTACACTAAAGGCTTTCCTCAATATGAGATATAAGACGGGTAGGTTTAATGACCTGCAAAAAACAAAATCATTTGCTCGTGTGGACGTGAAGTTCACAAAGTCATTCCTCAACGACGCTCTTGTAATAGGCGTTTATGCCAACGACTTGTTCAAGACCGACAAGGAACAATGGACAATGTATGGCAGCCATACCGTAATGAAAAAAGACTGTTATGGCTATGAACGTTGTGTAGGTATGACCTTATCGTATAACTTCAATACAGCAAAAAGTAAGTATAAAGGTACGGGTGCCGGCAATGAGGAGAAGAGCCGCTTGTAGCTTTGGGTTTGTCTTTATGAAAGTTTTCGTTTCAGGTGTTTGTCAACTCAGATTTAATGCTTACTTTTGTGTTAGTGATTATACCTTGAAGTTGAATCTATAAAAAAACTACAACAAATGACTCTATCAATGCTTCTAATCTCCCTCTTCACATTCGTAGAACTTAACTGCGAAAATCTTTTCGACTGTAGGCACGACTCTTTGAAGAATGACACAGAGTTTTTGCCGGATGGTTCGTATCATTGGACGCGTACACGCTATTGGCGCAAGCTTAATAGAGTGGGGCAGACAATAATAGCGTGTGGAGAGAAACAAGTAGGCGTGTTGCAAGGCAAGGAACTTAAAGATGTAGACTATGTAAAAGGTCGGTCTTGGCAGTTGCCAGATATGGTTGCTCTATGCGAGGTAGAGAACGATAGTGTGTTGCACGACCTTACAAGGCGTAGCTTGTTGCGCAATGCCCGGTATGAATATGTTATGACAAACTCGCCAGACGAGCGTGGCATAGATGTAGCATTGGTATACTCTCCTTTTTCTTTTAGGTTGATAAATAGTCATAGTGTGAGGGTGGAGCCAATAAGGAATATGCGACCTACACGTGACATACTATATGCTTCGGGTATTATCGCATCTGGAGATACCTTGCATGTTGTTGTGGCACATTTGCCCAGCAGACGTGGTGGCGAACGACAATCGCGACCTTTTCGTATAGCGGCAGCCAGTAAGGTGGCCGAAGTGATAGACTCTATATATAATAATGTGTCGAAAGATGCGAAGATAATCATTGCTGGCGACTTTAACGACTATAGCCAATCGGCAAGCGTGCGTCTGTTGTGCAGCAATCGTATGAAAGACATCTCGGAAAAGGCAACAGGACACAACGGGGCTAAAGGAACATATCGTTATCAAGGCGAGTGGGGAAGCTTAGACCATATACTTGTAAGCGAATCGTTGGCTGCAAGTGTAGACAATTGTTATATATACGATGCTCCGTTTCTTATCGAACCAGATGATAAGTATGGTGGCGTGAAACCGCGCCGCAATTATCTTGGTCCGCGTTATCTTAATGGTTTTAGCGACCATTTGCCACTTGTTGCCACTTTTGGGTGGTAGCCAAGATAAAGCATGAGGTGTGATAATTCTTTGTATTTAGTTAAAGTGATAAGTTCAGATAACTCTTGATGATGTATTGTATGAAGATTGTTGTAAGATAAATTGCACAAAATAAAATAAATTGTGTCATATGGCTATTAATTTGTTACTTTTTTATCTGTTTTTACTGTATAACCTTTGCAAAAGAGCAAAAATTACTTAGAATTTGTTGGCTGTTATACAAAAACTAATTACCTTTGCACTATGCAGGTGTTGTTCAGGACACTTTATACAAGAACATAAAAGAAATAGATAAAACAAGAAACAATATGCAAATGAAACATCAGTTAAGAAGCGCAGTGTGTACCGAAGGCCGCCGTATGGCAGGAGCTCGCGCTCTTTGGGTCGCCGCAGGTATGAAACACGAACAGTTTGGCAAGCCCATTATTGCTATTGTCAACTCGTTCACACAGTTTGTACCTGGTCACACACATCTACATGAGATAGGACAGATTGTTAAGCAGGAAATTGAGAGTATGGGTTGCTATGCAGCCGAGTTTAATACTATCGCTATTGACGATGGTATTGCTATGGGACACGATGGTATGCTATATTCATTGCCGTCACGCGACATTATAGCCGACTCGGTGGAATACATGGTCAATGCCCATAAGGCTGATGCT
The DNA here is from genome assembly GCF_900290275.1 of Prevotella merdae. GTDB lineage: Bacteria > Bacteroidota > Bacteroidia > Bacteroidales > Bacteroidaceae > Prevotella > Prevotella merdae. Next base: position 1,328,046 of record NZ_LT985324.1, on the reverse strand, counting down.
ATGATTTGCATTTCTAATTGCGACAAGATTACTCCGGGTATGCTTATGGCGTCGATGCGCCTTAACATTCCTACTGTGTTCTGTTCGGGTGGACCTATGGAGGCTGGTCGTTGGAATGGCGAAAATGCCGACCTTATTACAGCTATGATTAAGGGTGCCGACAAGACGGTGTCCGACGACGACCTTGAGCAGATAGAGAAGTGCTCGTGTCCAGGCTGTGGTTGCTGTTCGGGTATGTTCACAGCCAACTCAATGAACTCCTTGACCGAAGCTATTGGTATGGCTCTGCCTGGCAACGGCACCATCCTTGCCACACACAAGAATCGTATCGAGCTGTTTAAGGCTGCTGCCCGCCAGATAGTGAAGAATGCCTTTGCTTATTATCAGGATGGAGACGATAGTGTGTTGCCACGCAACATTGCCACACGCAATGCTTTCCTCAATGCCATGACTCTTGATATCGCAATGGGAGGTAGTACTAACACTGTGCTGCACTTGCTTGCTATTGCTCAAGAGGCAGAGGCAGAGTTTACTATGGCAGATATAGATAAACTTAGTCGTCATGTGCCTTGCCTGTGCAAGCTTTCGCCAAATACTCAGAAGTATAGTGTACAGGAGTGCAACCGTGCAGGTGGTATTCTTGGTATTTTGAACGAGCTTAACCGTGGCGGACTGATACATGGCGAAACAAAGCGTGTTGATGGATTGACACTTGCTGAGGCTATGAACGAATATGATATTACGGGTGAGAAAATATCGGCTGAGGCAGACCGCATTTATCATAGTGCACCAGGTAGAAAGTTCTCTACAAAGATGGGCAGTCAGGATGCACAATGGGAATCGCTTGATGTAGATCGCGAGAATGGTTGTATACGTTCTCTCGAACATGCTTATACCAAAGATGGTGGATTGGCTGTTCTGTTTGGCAATATTGCTCAGGACGGATGCGTGGTTAAGACTGCTGGTGTTGACCCTTCGATATGGAAGTTTAGTGGTCCTGCAAAAGTGTTTGACTCACAGGAAGCAGCTTGCGAGGGTATACTTGGTGGAAAGATAAAGAGTGGCGACTGCGTTGTTATAACCCACGAGGGTCCTAAGGGAGGCCCTGGTATGCAGGAAATGCTCTATCCTACATCTTATATTAAGAGTATGCACCTTGGTAAGGAGTGTGCTCTCATTACTGACGGTCGATTCTCTGGTGGCACATCTGGTCTGAGTATCGGACATATATCTCCTGAGGCTGCAGCTGGCGGCAACATTGGAAAGATTAAGGATGGCGATATTATCGAGATTGATATCCCCAACCGTTCAATAAATGTCAAGCTAAGTGATGAGGAACTTGCCGCACGTCCACAGCAACCACTTACACGCGACCGTAAGGTGAGCAAGGCATTACGTGCATATGCGCAGAGCGTTAGTTCGGCAGATAAGGGTGGTGTGAGAATAATCTAAAGCAAAGGAGAAGGACTATATGGAAAAAATTACAGGAGCAGAAGCCTTGATGCGTTCTCTCAAGAACGAGGGTGTAAAGACTATCTTTGGCTATCCCGGCGGAGCTATAATGCCGGTGTTTGATGCTCTATACGATTATACAAGAGGCGAGAAAAAAGTTTTCGATCATATTCTCGTGCGTCATGAACAGGCAGCTGCTCATGCTGCAGAAGGTTTCTCGCGTGTTAGTGGTGATGTCGGAGTATGCTTGGTGACAAGCGGTCCTGGTGTTACCAATACATTGACTGGCGTAGCCGATGCGATGATCGACTCTACCCCAATCGTGGTTATTGCTGGACAGGTAGGTGTAAGCGCTCTTGGTACTGATGCATTCCAAGAGGTAGACCTTGTGGGTTTGGCTCAGCCTATCAGCAAGTGGAGTTATCAGATACGTCGTCCAGAGGATGTGGCTTGGGCTATAAGCCGTGCTTTCTATATAGCACGTACAGGTCGTCCAGGTCCGGTAGTTATCGATTTTCCTAAGAGTGCTCAGGTAGGTACATGCGATTGGCAGCCTGCAAAGGTTACATCTGTTCGCAGCTACGATCCATATCCAAAGATTCAAGACGATCATGTAGCTGCTGCTGCCAAACTTATAAATAATGCCGAGCGTCCGTTAGCACTTGTTGGACATGGTGTAGAATTAGGTGGTGCGCATAATGAACTTATAGAGTTTCTTGAAAAGGCAGACATACCGGCTGCCCGCACATTGCTTGGACTCTCTGCGCTCCCGTCAGACCATCCTCTAAATGTTGGTATGCTTGGTATGCATGGCAGTTATGCGCCCAACGTTCTTACACAGCAGGCCGATGTTATTATAGCTATTGGTATGCGTTTCAGCGATCGTGTTACCGGACGTCTTGACACATACGCTAAGCAAGCCAAGATTATACATCTTGATATAGATAATGTAGAGATAGACAAGAACATTAAGACTGACGTGTCGATTGTAGGCGATTGTAAGATGTCGCTTCCGGCCATCACTCGTTTGCTTAATAAGAACGAACACAAGGAATGGATAGACAGTTTCAAGCCATATCTTGAACAGGAAACCCAGAAGGTTATAGAGCCTGCCATACATCCCAAGGATGGTCCGCTGCTTATGGGCGAAATTGTAAATGCTGTAGCTGAGGCAACAAATGGCGAGGCTGTATTGGTGAACGATGTTGGTCAGAACCAGATGTTCTCATGTCGTTACTTTAAGTTCAAGCGCAAGCTTAGTGTTGTTACAAGTGGTGGTCTTGGCACTATGGGATTTGGATTGCCAGCTGCAGTAGGTGCAACATTTGGCTCGCCCGAACGTACAGTATGCCTATTTACTGGCGATGGCGGATTCCAGATGAGTATACAGGAACTTGGCACTATCATGGAACAGCAGGCTCCAGTTAAGGTGATACTTATGAACAACAACTACCTTGGCAATGTGCGCCAGTGGCAGGACATGTTCTTCAACCATCGCCAGTCGTTCACAAAGATGCTTAACCCTGACTATGCACAGATATGCAGTGGTTACCATCTTAACTACGATGTGGTGATAGAGCGCAACGACTTGCATGCTGCTATAGAGAAGATGCTTGCAACACCTGGTCCATATATCCTCGAATGTGCCGTTAAAGAGCAAGACAACGTTCTACCTATGACACCTCCGGGTAAGAGTGTGGACGAAATGCTTCTTGAGATTAATGTTTAACCATTGATGAAGCATTGGACAGTAATAATTAAACATTGAAGAAAAAGTGGAACAGAAATTATATACATTACTGGTTTACTCGGAGAATATCGCCGGTATACTCAACCAGATAACCTCAGTGTTTACACGCCAGCAGGTCAATATAGAGAGTCTTAATGTGTCGGCTTCCAGCATAAAAGGCATACATAAGTACACCATTACGGCTTGGAGCGACGAAGAACAAATAATAAAGATAACAAAGCAGATAGAGCGCAAGATAGATGTGATTAAGGCCGACTACTATCTCGATAGCGACCTCTTTATCCACGAGATTGCAATATACAAGATTTCAACTCCCGTGCTGATGCAGAATCCAGAGATATCGCGTGTTATACGACGCAGCGGAGCACGTATGATGGAGGTAAACCCTACATACGCTACTGTACAGATAGCAGGATTGACAGAGGAAGTGCAGAATCTGTTTAGTGCTTTCAACGACTTTGGTTGTCTGTTGCAATATTCGCGTTCTGGTCGTGTGGCTGTAACACGCAGCTTCAACGAACCGGTACAGGATTATCTGCATAATAAATAAAGATATTTATTAATCATCGCCCACTCTGCCCAATAGGGCGGGGTGGGACTTTTCTATTTTATATTTAACTATGAATCTACTAAGCAAAGTTGGAAGCTATGACTTCCTTGTAGAGCCTTTCCACTGTGATTTCTCTAATCGAATATTTATTGGTCATCTTGGCAATCATCTGCTAAATGCAGCCGACTTCCATAGCAACGAGCGTGGCTATGGTATGGACTATCTCAACACTGTGCACAAGACATGGGTGTTGTCGCGATTTGTTATGGAGATGACCGATATGCCTAAGGCATACGACCGCATAACTGTTGACACATGGGTGGAGAATGTTATGAAGTTCTTTACAAGCCGAAACTTTACCATTCGCGATAAAGAAGGTAAGATGTATGGCTATGGTCGCAGTATTTGGGCAATGATAGACACCGAAAGCCGCCAGCCTGTAGACATATTGCAGGAGCGTGACGGACTGATTACAAAGTATATTGAAACAGATAAGGAATGTCCTATCGAACCTTTCAAGCGTGTTAAGGTGGCCAAGACAACTGAGGTAAGTCACAGTATTGACACACATTATAGTGATGTGGACGTTAATGGACATATCAACTCGGTTAAGTATATTGAACACATTCTTGACATGTGGCCATTGGATTGGTACAATAAGTATAGATTGCAACGTATCGACATTGCCTATGTGGCAGAATCATACTTTGGCGACAAACTTCATTTCGCTGTTGAGCAACGTTCGGACGAAGAATACGACATAATGGTGCTAAAAAGCAATGATAATAGCACAGATATGAAAGAAGTGTGCAGATGTAAACTTATTTTTGTAAAAAACTGATAGAAAAATTTGCTGGTTAGTTATAATTTATTACCTTTGCAGTCGTAAAAGAAACAAAATAACACCTCGACCAGTATTTGTACGAACAACTGATATAAAGAAAATATAAACCCGCGGTCGTTTGTAGACCGCCTTAAAACTATTGTAATATGGCACAAATGAATTTCGGTGGCGTTGTAGAGACAGTAGTCACCAGCAAAGAGTTTTCATTGGAAAAAGCACGTGAAGTTCTGAAAAACGAAACGATTGCCATTTTGGGATACGGTATTCAGGGTCCTGGTCAGGCAGGAAACTTGCGCGACAATGGTTTCAACGTTATCGTTGGTCAGCGTCCAGGCAAAACTTATGACAAGGCTGTAGCTGACGGTTGGGTTCCTGGTAAGACATTGTTCTCTGTTGAAGAGGCAGCCGAGAAGGGTACTATTATCTGCATGCTTCTTTCTGACGCAGGTCAGATTGCAGTATGGCCAAAAATAAAGAAATATCTAACACCTGGCAAGACACTTTACTACTCACATGGTTTTGCTATCAACTGGAACGACCGCACAGGTGTAGTTCCTCCAGCAGATGTAGATGTTATAATGGTTGCTCCTAAGGGTTCGGGTACATCGCTCCGTACAATGTTCCTTGAGGGTCGTGGCTTGAACTGCTCTTATGCTGTTTATCAGGATCACTCAGGTAAGGCAGAGGAGAAGACTATCGCCTTTGGTATTGGTATCGGTGCCGGCTATCTGTTCAAGACAACTTTCCAACGTGAAGCAACAAGCGACCTTACTGGCGAGCGTGGTTCACTGATGGGTGCTATTGAGGGATTGCTTGAGGCTCAGTATGAGGTTCTTCGTGAGCATGGTCACTCTCCTTCTGAGGCTTTCAACGAGACTGTTGAGGAGCTTACACAGAGTCTTATGCCTCTCTTCGCCGAGAAGGGTATGGACTGGATGTATGCAAACTGTTCTACAACAGCACAGCGTGGTGCTTTGGATTGGGCTCCTCGGTTCCGCGAGGCTATCAAGCCTGTTATGGAGTGGCTTTATCTCTCTGTTAAGACTGGTAACGAGGCTCAGATTTCTATCGATTCTAACTCTAAGCCAGACTACCGTGAGAAGCTTAACGCTGAGCTTAAGGCTATGCACGACATGGAAATGTGGCGCGCTGCCGAGACAGTTCGCGAGCTCCGTCCGGAGAATGAGGCTAAGTAAAGAGTCACATAGTAATAGGTCAAAAATAAATAAGGTATGGCAGGGATTTTCCTGCCATACCTTTCTCATTGTATAATGCCTTTCTAATATGGTGGCACTTATTCTTGGTATTATTGTGTTTTCTTACATAATTGTATTGATATTTACTCATGATTATAAAAGAAAGAACGAGATACTTTCTATATTATGTGTATTAGTATTTATTCTAATCAGTAAACTTATGAGAGTCGCTTTTGACGCAAGTTTTATTGAGACAATATTAATTTCGTTAATATACATATTTTTATTGGCATTAGGAACACGTTTTCTTTTGCGTAGTAAATAATCGTAAAAGTTGGTAACTATAGCAAAAACGGCTAAGAAGTTTATTTAAACTCTTAGCCGTTTTGCTTGTTATGCTCGGCATTTATTAGCCTAATGTTTCCTTATTTTTGTTCCTTCACGATGTTATTTTGCATCTTTATTTATTTTTACAGCGGGCGAGGCAGAGAAATTAACGTCATACACTCTTATGGCATCTGTCTTGTCGTTAGGGATAAACCTAAGTTGGAAGGGTTTAATTTTACGCTCCAAGAAGATGTCCTTATGCGTTGAGAGATCCTTAGCTATAGAGTCCATTCGTCTGCCAATTTCATATCTGTCATCGTTTTTTACAGTGTTTAGTGAGAACTTCGACTCAAAGTTTCTGACATACTCCTTCATGTAATTGTAGTCATCATCGTTGCGCTCTTTCATCACCATCAGCCACACCTGCTCATAACGCGATGGCGGCGTGAGCTGATAGGTTACGTCAATATGGTTGGGGAAGATGTGATATCCGCTCCTTTTGAAACCTTTATCATACCAAAGAGCTTCCATGTTTAGGGTGACATGAGTGTCGAAGCTAAAGGTTTTGTCATTGTGTTTTACCTTCCATATCCAACTGTGCCCTACAATGAAAGTGGAGTGGTAAGACGGCTTGACCACGTCGTGTTGCCAGATGTCTGAGCCAAATTTTTTTATAATTTTAGGCTGTTGTGTGATGGCGTATGACCATTGTGGGCTGATGGCGTCTTTTCCTAATTTGAAGTCGGTGCTAATGTCGGGAATTGTTCGTGTTACCGAGTTTGTCATGTCCAGTCCGCCCTTTATTTCAGGATTCAGAAACGCCACACTGAGCGACATGTGTGTGGTTTGGGTGTAGGTGGTGCTACCCTTGTCTATTTGAGTTGGAGATATGTCTTTTATGCTTGCGCTACCGTCAGAAAACTTCACGTTTGTAGACAGATCTTTAAGATATGGCCAGTGAGCATATATTGTTTTGCTGGGATTCTTAGCATAAGTAAGGCTTTCAATAACCGCTTCTCTCACTCCCCAAGATGTCCACTTCTTCTTGTCATCGTATGCGAAATTAAACTGGTCGTTGGTGCAGACAATTTCCTGTTGGAGGAGATAATAGTCGTAGCCTTTGGTGTCGTTCACAGCCCAAACGTTATATTGCAGTTTCATGATGGCACGCTTGTGTCCAGTTCTTGTGACCATAGCATATTCAAACTGGTCGGTTGTGCTGATGTTGTCGTATATTTCTTGTGGGCCGTTAGCTTGCTGTGCCATGAGTAGGCGTCCTTTCGCCATACGTTCCTTGTTATCGTCACGTCGGTCAAGCCATTCTGCAGTCTCGTCGGCAAGCTTACCATAGAGATAATCTGTAGGTGGGTTGTTGGCATTCTCCTTTTCCTGCTCGGTGACATCGGTTACAGCGTGTTTCATATCGCCGCGTAAAGCTAAAAGGTCGAAAAGAATGTCGTTGCTGTCGATGTTGTCGGTCATGGCTGGAGAAAAATCCTTGTTTTCTTTAAACATAAGTAACAGTCGATGAAAAGCGCGGAAGCCCACATCATTGAATGTTAGTTCTTGGTTTTTGTACATCGACAATGCCGTGTCTTTCAGTTTCACAGCCATTGTTTTTAGTACCGCTTTTGTTGGCTGGCAAATAACCAAGTTTCCTCCACGTGCCACGAGAAGAGCCATGTTACGATAATCGAGGTCTGTAAGTGTTGCCACGCTGTTGTTGTCTACAATAAATGTCTGAACGCTTGCGTCCATAACCTCTGCCACGTCTTGCAAACGTTTGACGAGAGCCTTTCCGCTATGCCTATAGTTGCCAGCAACAACATAGGTTCGTAGGTACGATTTCACCTTCATCTCGTCGATGGTGGGTGTGGAATCATCGTTGTCATCGACAAACACTACATCATCTTCGCCTCCACCTTCAGCAATATTTTCGTCATTGCTACATGCGCAGAAAACAAAAGAAAAGAAAAATGCCATAGCTGCACATAGTGCGAAGCAATGGTCGATGGTTTTGTGTTGATTGTTCATAATGTAAATTTTTTAGAGATTATTTGAATTGTTGTTCTATTTTTCTTGGTGACAAATTTAGCTTTTAAATAAATATTTATCAAATCAAACTACCCTAAAATATAGTCAAAAGACTTTGCATCTTTAATTTTTACACGTCAAAAAAAGGCAAAACGCTATTTTTTTACTAAATTTGCAGCTATAAGTAGGTGTTAAAACTAAAAAACTAAACATAACTATTATGAACATAATAAAAGTTAAAGAGAAATCATTGCTTAACCAACGTAGGCAACGCTTGGCTGTGTGGTATGTGCCTATACTTGTGTTAGGCGCTCTGTCTGATTTGTTAGAGCTATCTGGTTCATTCGATATTTTCTATAAATTCACCAACAGCATATTGTTGTTGCTAACCTTACTGTGGTCCACATGTTACATTGTCAAGAAGATGAGCATCTTGCGCACAGTGTCGCTTCTCTCTTCTACAACACAGGTGCTCATAAGCATAGACACTGTATATTGTGCTTTCACACCCGCGGTGCCTCACACACAAATGGTGATTCTTGTAAACATCCTTATTCTCACAGCCAACACCATGTTTTCGGTCGCCACCTATCAGGGCATAACAATCTTGACCAATGTGGTCATTTCTATCGTCACCTTCTTTGTGTGTATGCTATTCACCAACGGTCACGACTTCCAGCAATATGCCGTTATGGTGTTGCTTGTATTTGCTTATATAGGCATACTTGGCTTACACATTGCCCGTATATCCGAGCAGTTGCAGGACGAAAACGAGACAATAAAACAAGAGGAGGAAGAGCTTATGCATGTGCTGCGGCTAAACAAGGAACAGCTTAAGTTGTATATAGAATTGGCTAAAAAGGAGCAAAGCGAGGATGAGACACTTCTTATTCTTAATAAATTTAGCGAGAAGACCCAAAAATATGTTGTCGATAATGTTATGAAATATGTGAAAGCGCAAGCGACAACGAGCAAACAAATAGAGGAGAGTTTCCCTGAGCTCTCTTCATCTGAACGTGACATTGTGCAACTGATATTGAGAGGATATAAATTAGGTAGCATCTGCACGATGCTGAACAAATCAGAATCGAACATCAATACACAACGAGCTAACATACGACGCAAACTAAGGTTGCAGTCTGCAGACAATCTTAATGATGCGCTACAAAAACGGATGATGAAAATAGAATAGTCAAGAGGTGGAAACAAAAAAGGAAGCTATCATGATAGATAAGCTTCCTTTTATATTGTTATGCTCAGCATGAGCATTAACGCCCATTGCGCCTTTACTTCGTAGCAAACTTAAAGCTACGGAAGTAAACCTTTAGGTCTTCGCCCGACGTATTGGTAAGTCGTAGCTTCTTTGCCTTTAGTCCGTCAATCTCGTGTCCTGCGTTCACCAAGGTCTTATTGCGCTTGTTCATACTTAGGCTTATAGGCTGCCATATACCGTTTGTCATAACCTCGAGCTTGAACTTGTCGGCAATGTTCTCAACGTCAAAGTTGAAGTCCATACCATTGAGCATAACCACGTGTTCGGTTTCAATCTCAACGAAGCCGTCCTTTTGCCAGTTGATAACCTCGTTGGATGGAGCCACATTCACATTAGTGTTCTTGATGCTTATAGGCAGCAAGCGCAACTGCTCTACGTTGCTCGTCAGCTTATACGGCATATATTCTGCCACGTTAGAGAGGTTTGTGCCGTTCTGCTTGTTGTAGTTGTCTACAGCCAGAGTAAATAGCTTGTGCAGTGTAGGCAGCATCACCTTTGTGCCTACCTTTATGCCTGGTTGCAAGGCATGGCGAACGTCAGAGTTTTCAAGCTCAAACATCTGCTCTTGTATAGATTTGGCTTGCTGATAGAGATTGTTGAAGTTGATAATATTATTGCCCTGATTCATCATTACAACCGTAGTACCATAGTCGGCAAGATTCTTTGCTTGCAGCAACCACGGACGCAACTCGCGTATAAGTTCCTTGTTACTCTTGTCGGCAAGCAACAGGTCGCAAGCGTTCTTCAGTTGTATGCACTTAGTGTTAATCTCCTCAATAGCCTTGCTGTCGCCTTTCACAGCTGCAGCAGCTATATCCTTAAGCTCTTCACCTTCCTCGCGACGGAACCCGTGTCCATTTTGTCCAAGGTCCTTATTATAAAGGGCAAATGTGCGAAGTGCTTCGGTATTGCCAGGAAGAAGGTCTTCTATGCCCTTTAGCCAATCGGTCTTGGCATCATAAGCCTTCATGTTCCAAGTATAGTCGGCTATACCATAAAGCGAAACCTTGGAAGCCTCGGCATGTTCCATAGGGTTAGATACAAATCCAGACACGTCGCTTGCAATGTCTTTGCCGTTGCCATAGGCTGGACCAAGAAGTATATGGTCTCTAACAAAGTCGCTCACAGGGAAGTTCCACCAAATGTAAGCCTTACGGTCAATTCTGCTGTTAATCCATTGCATCGACTCCTTGTCTATGCAATGCACAACCGAATTGCCTGTCCACATTATCCGTATGTCCTTATTCATCTTTGTGCCAAGTGTGCGCAGATAACCCTTCTCGTCGTTGGCCCATGCTTTGTTGTATTCGGTAGGACACATTATAAGAGGCGATATGTCCTTATGTCGGTTGATGAAGTTGTTGTCAACATAGTTCAGCAGTTCGGCTTGTTTGTCGGCCTTAGCGCCTTCTCCCCAGATGTCATCAAAGAAAACGGCGAACGAGCGTATGCCAAGAGCGTACATCATCTCAAGTTTGTTGATAAGATTGTCGCGGTCTTCGTTGTTCCACTTTATGTCCACTCCTGGGTGAATTGCCCAATAGAAGTTTACACCATTCTTCTTGGCTACCTCGTTTAGTTCTTTTATGCGGTTGCCCTCTTCTGTAGGATAAGGCTTGCGCCATTGGTCGCGGTGATAAGGATCGTCCTTTGGACCGTAGATGTAAGTGTTCATCTTGTTGCGTCCATAAAAGGCTATCTGGCTAAGACGTGCTTGATGGCTCCACGGTGTGCCATAGAAACCCTCCACAGTACCGCGGAAGTCTACGTCAGGCCAGTCGGCTACGGTGCCAGTTTCAAGTTTGCCTTTGGCAATAGAGCCAAGGAAAGTCTGTACACCATAAAAGAGTCCTTCCTCGTCGTTACCTATTATTATAGCACCCTTGTCGTTTATGCTGAGCCAGTAGCCTTCTGCCTTTTTAGGCAAATGCTTGGCGTATGCCTTGACACACTTGTCGCCTTTTATGCCGAGTGTGATTGTGTACTTTGCATTAGATTCCACCCTAATGCCATTCTTCAGGGCAGCTACGGCAAACGAATTGTCACGATTGTTGCTTGTCTTAATATTAACGCATTGTGGCAACTGTGCAAACCCAGTGCTTTGTATATTCTGCGGCACCGGGTTTACAAGTTTAAACTGTGCTTTGGCTGGCATTGTACCAGCCAAAGCAAGAGCGGAGATAATTCCGATAGTCAGTTTGTTCATTTTATGTAATGTTGTTTGTTAGTAGAGTATGGGTTTTACTTGTTCTTATCAGCCTCTTTCAACATCTCCTCTATAGCTTTCTTCAGCTGTCGGTCGTTGCCAGAGAGGTAGTCTTCAGGTGTATTGTACACCACGATATCTGGATTTAGCTGAGTATTCTCGCCGTATATGCCGTCAAGAGTTCTGCATCCCACTTGCGGAATACCGTAAACCATAGTCGGATCTATCATCTTCTCCCACCAAACGGCAGTCATGGTTCCTGCTACAGGAGCACCAATAAGCTTGCCTATGCCAAGTGTCTTGTATACCATTGGGAACCCATGTCCATTGCTGTAGTCGTCTTCACAAATAAGCACACACGATGGTTTAGTCCACTTGTTGAATGGGTCTCGACCAATATATTTGCCTTGTGGAACAAAGTTTTGATATTCCTTGCCACTGAGCAAAGTGCAAAGGTCATCGTGTAGCCATCCGCCTCCGTTGTGTCGTTCGTCTACGATAACCGCCTCGCGGTTGCGGTTGCGCTCGCTAAGCAGTTCGCTATAAACATCGCGGAAGCTCTTGCTGTTCATTGCTCTAACGTGCACGTAAGCCAGACGTCCGTTAGACAGACTGTCTACAAGCTTGCGGTTGCGCTCTACCCAACGCTTATACAAGAGGTCGGTAAGTGCGCCTTTAGATATGCCCTTTACCACAACATCGAATGTCTTGCCGCCCTTAGCCTTGCTTACAGTAAGGCGTATTGGCTTGCCAATCTTGCCATCCAGCAACGGGAAATAGTCCATACCAGTGGTTATGTCGGTACCGTCAATCTTTTGGATTATGCAACCAGGCTTGATGTCGGTATTCTTTACAGAGCAAGGACCATTGTTCACCACCTCCTTAACCTTTAGTCCGTCGCCTTCATAGCTCTCGTCGTAGAACAGTCCAAGGTTAGCTGTCTGAAGCGAAGCCCAGCTTCCACTGTATCTTGCACCAGTGTGTGATGCGTTAAGCTCGCCTAACATCTCGCTCAACATTTCCTGGAAGTCGTAGTTGTTGTTGATGTACGGCAAGAAGCGCTCGTAGTTTTTGCGGTATCCGTCCCAATCCACTCCATGCAGATTGGCAACATAGAACTTGTCCTTAATCTGTCTGTACACATGGTCGAACATATAAGCACGCTCGTCGTAAGGCTTATAGTTGAATGTAGCCTCAAAGTCCACGTTCTTCATCGATCGTCCGGATGTGTCAAACTTCTTTATGTTGCCGCCACTTAGGAAGTATAGATTCTTATAGTCCTTATCAAATGTCATTGAGCCACCACCAACATTCTTGCTTATAATCTCGGTGCGACTCTCCAGTAGGTTGTGACGCCACAAGTCGTATCCGCCCTCAAACGCAGCCTTGTAGTATAGATTTTCGCCATCCTTATCAAGTATAGCGTCGCCAAGGTTAGACGAGTTTACGGTGAGTCGTATTATACGGTCGCGACAATTGTCAAGGTCAAGCTTCAGAGGTTCCACTTCTGCAGGCTTCGGATTGTCCTCGTTCTTCTTTTCATCCTTTTCCTTTTTCTCTTCCTCTTTCTTTTCCTTCTTCGTCATGTTCTCCTTGGCAAGCTGTCGCTCCTCCTTTGTCATTTGAAACTTTTCCATAGCGTCCAAGTCGAAGAACATGATGTAAGCATCGTACTCAGCACCCCAACTGCCGTGACTGCGGTATCCGGCGCGGTCGCTACTGAATAGCATTGCTTTGCCATCAAGTACCCAACGTGCATTGCCGTCGCTATAGCCACTGTTTGTAAGGTTGTGTATATTGCCGTTACCTGATGCGTCTACCAAGGCTATGTCGGTATTGTTCCATCCGCCATTGCCCATATACGATGCAAGCAGCCATTTGCTGTCTGGACTCCACGAGAAGTCGATGTCGCCATCACTATAAGAGTAGAGATACTTGCCGTCCATCGCCGTGCGCACCTTACCGCTCTTTATGTTGATAATACGCAGTGTGCTGCGATTCTCCCAAAAGGCAATCTCCTTGCCATCCGGACTGTATTGCGGACATAGGGAAGTACTGTCTGATTTTGTAATTCTTTCCTCTACCAACTCAGTAGCATATGCAAACTGTTTCTCGTCCTTATTCTTGATAGACGTTGTGTAGATCTGCCACAATCCATTGCGTTCTGAGTCGTAGGTTATGGTACGTCCATCGGGAGCAAAATCGATGTTGCGCTCTTGTTCAGGTGTATCTGTTATCTGTTTGGTTGTGCGATATTCGATATTAGTAACGTACACATCGCCGTGCAGAACAAAAGCTATCTCCTTACCATTAGGCGACAGCTTGATGTTGCTTGCGCCAGATCGCTGTATCTGTCTAATAAGATGCTTGCCCTCGTTGTCGGCAGTAATGCGTATGTTTAGTTTCTTGGGCTGTTCGCCTTCGCGCACTGTGTATATCTCTCCATCGTATCCGTAGCACAGCATACCATTTGAGGCAGCCGATAGAAAACGCACAGGATTCTTCTCGTGTTTTGTTATCTGTGTGTCCTTGCCTTCGAGGGTGCGGCGGTATACATTGAATGTGCCGTCAAGCTCGCTAAGATAGTAGAACGATTTGCCGTCGGCAGCCCATACAGGGTCGCGGTTTTCGCCGTTGAAGGTAGTAAGTTGCTTAAACTTGTCGCCGCTTTTAAGCCATATGTCACGTGTTATAGGCGAGCGGTGATGCTTGCGCCACTGGTCCTCATAACCCTTGTTGTTCATATACAGCACGTCACCCTTGTCGTTGATGTCAAGAGCATCCATTGTTATTTCAGAGAATAGTTGTGGACGTCCACCCTCTATTCCTACGGTGTAGACTTGTGCAAACGATCCACTGTAGATAATGGATTGGGCAGTAGGCATAACGTCTGCCTTGAACATTACAGTTTTGTCGTTAAGCCAACGCAATGGTAGCTCGCTTCCACTGTTTGTGGTCAGTCGGCGAGGTATACCACCATTTGCATCCATCACCCATACGTCCATACTGCCCTCGCGATTGGATGCAAAGGCAATATGTCGGCTGTCTGGACTCCATATCGGATATGAGTCGAACGCAGCATTTGATGTAATTTGTTTTGCTGTTCCGCCTTCAATAGGCACTGTGAATATATCGCCACGATAGGCAAAAGCTACTGTCTTTCCGTCTGGCGAAATGGCAGGATGGCGCAACCATAGCGGATTGTCTTCTGCCATAGCAGCAAGACCGCAAGATGCGAGGAGTGTTGCTAAAAAGAGTCTTCTCATCGTTGTTGATTTTATGTTCGTGATGTTTGTTTAATTGTTTATATTTGGTTGTTTAATTGTCTATAATAGATAGGGTTTTGTTATGTTTTGCAAACTTACATAAAAAAGTCGAATTAAACGCTAAATAACGGCAAGAAAGTACAGCTGTTGTTGTGATATTTCTTTATAACTTTTCGCTGAAGTCCTCCGAAGGGCTTAAAAAGAGCTATGTATTGGTTTTTATAATATTTATCCTGCACAGCTTTATTGGAGAAATTACATAAAATGCCTTAACCAATAACGATTATAGCAAAATTTAATGTATATTTGTAGCAAAATTCATGGTTTTTCGGTATCAGCAAGTATGTTGTATAACTTCTGATAATAAAATATTATTTGAATATGGGCATAAGTAAAGAATTAACAGAAGAGGACATCAAGTTCCGCTATATCAACGAAGCCATCACAAGCAAGGGATGGTCAAAGGATAGTATATTCATGGAACAGAAGGTTAAATTTACTGACGGTAAAATTAGCCTTCATGGTAATCTTGTGCATAGAGAGAAGCCTAAGTATGCCGATTATGTGCTTTATGCAAATAAGGCAACACCCATTGCTATTGTAGAAGCAAAGGATGCCAATCATTCTGTATCTCATGGCTTGCAACAAGCCATGACTTATGCCCAAATGTTTGATGTGAAGTTTGCATACAGTTCAAATGGTGAAGGTTTTGCCGAACATGACTTCTTGACAGGCAAGGAGCGCACTTTTGCCATGGACGAGTTTCCTACAAAAGAAGAACTTATCGAAAGATATAAAAGTGAAGCTAACGATGGCAATGGACTTAATGAGCAAGAGCTGGCTGTTATTGAGCAACCTTTCTGCACAGGTCAGAACATTTTTCCGCCACGATATTATCAGCGCAATGCAGTAAACCGCACAGTTAATGCCATTGCGAAAGGACAAAACCGTGTGCTCCTTGTTATGGCAACTGGCACAGGCAAGACATATACTGCTTTTCAGATTGTATGGCGTTTGCTTCACAGTAAATTAAAGAAAAAAGTATTGTATCTTGCCGACCGCAACATATTGGTTGACCAATCCATACAGCAGGACTTCAAGCCATTAGAAAAGGTAACACACAAGATAGATTACTCAAAAGACAAGAATCACTTGGAAGAATTGGGCTCTTATCAAGTATTTTTTGCCCTCTATCAACAGTTGATTGGACAGAATGATGCCAAAAACTATAAGGAGTTGTTCCCTAATCCAGAATATTTTGACCTTGTTATCGTTGATGAGTGTCATAGAGGCAGTGCAAAGGATGATAGCAACTGGCGTGATATTTTAAAATACTTTTCTTCGGCTACTCATATTGGTATGACTGCCACACCTAAAGAAACAAAGTACCAGTCAAGTATTGGCTACTTTGGTGAGCCTATATATACATACAGTCTTAAAAACGGAATTGAGGACGGTTTCCTTGCTCCTTTTAAGGTAATCAACATCACAACCAACATTGGCGATGAGTGGAGACCGACAAAGGGACAAAAAGATATAAACGGTAACGAGATAGAAGACCGTATTTATAACAACAGCGACTATGATTATAACATTGTTATAGAAGACCGTATAAGGGAAGTTGCGCAAGAGATAACCAACTATCTGAAAAGTACAGATCGCATGGCTAAGACCATTGTGTTCTGTGCTGATGAAACTCATGCGGAACGTATGCGTATGGCTTTGGCTAATGCCAATGCTGATATGTGTAAGAAAAATCCCGACTATGTGGTTCGTATAACAGGTAGTGATGAATACGGGAAAAGTAAATTAGATTACTTTATTTCTGTTTCTTCTAAATACCCTGTCATAGCGACAACAAGTAAGTTGCTTTCAACTGGTGTTGATTGCAAAATGACAAAACTGATAGTTCTTGACCAACAAATCGGCTCTATGACAGAGTTCAAACAGATAATTGGTCGTGGCACTCGTCTTCGTGAGAAAGAAGGAAAGACATACTTTACTGTAATGGACTTCCGCAACGTAACACGATTGTTTGCTGACCCTGATTGGGACGGACCGATTGAGATAGATCCTAACTATCCACCCAAACATAAAGAGCCAAAACAATATGTATTTCCAAATGAAGTAGACGAACCTAAAGGCTCGAAAGAGCCAGACCCCGAATCACGACCAAAACCGATTGTTGACAAAGACGGTTGCCAAGTTATGGTTATTAACAAGGTTGTTTCTGTCTATGATACAAATGGCAAGTTGCTTCGTACGGAAAGCATTACTGACTATACAAAGAAGAGTATTGTTGATACATACGCAACGATTGACACGTTCACTACCAAGTGGCAAGAGACCAAGAAAAAGTCGGACATCTCTGAAATGCTCAAAGAAAGTGGTATCGACCTTGCGTCATTGAAGCACGATCAAGACATGGACAATGTTGACGATTTCGATTTCATCTGTCATATAGCCTATGGCAAGAAAACGCTTACACGACATGAACGTGCCGAGCAGGTGAAGAAGCGTGATATATTCAGCAAGTATGGCGAACAGGCACGACTTGTGCTTGAAGCCTTGTTGGATAAGTACACCAAGGAAGGTGTGTCAGAATTGGAAAGCCTTACTGTTCTTGAAAATGACCCTTTCCGCAAACTTGGCTCCAAGGCAAACATTGTGAAATTCTTTGGTGGAAAGCAAGGTTATCTTGACGCCGTGAAGGAACTGGAGCAAAACATATATAGTATAGCATAAAGTAAAAACAAAATATGAGCTTATCAAATTTCGTAAAACGAGTACGCAATATAATGCGCAATGATGCCGGTATCAACGGTGATGCGCAACGTATAGAACAAATGGCGTGGATGCTGTTCTTGAAAGTCTATGACGAGAAAGAGAATGATTGGGAGTTGGACGATGATGATTACAAGTCTATTATTCCAGAAGAATGCCGTTGGCGTAACTGGGCGCATGACGATGGAAGCGGTAATGCCTTGACTGGTGATGAGCTGCTTTCGTTTGTCAACAACACATTGTTTGTGGAACTCAAGAATATAGATGTAACACCTGATACGCCAATTCGTCAAGCTATTGTAAAGACAACCTTTGAGGATGCCAACCAATATATGAAAGATGGTGTTCAGCTTCGTCAAGTGCTGAATGTGATTGACGGGTTGAACCTTGGTGATTATGAGGAAAGCCATGCTTTTGGTGAGATATACGAGACAATCCTAAAAGAAATGCAGTCGGCAGGTTCATCTGGAGAGTTCTACACCCCAAGAGCCTTGACCGAATTTATGGCAGAGATAGTCAATCCGCAGATTGGTGAGAAAATGGCAGACTTCGCTTGTGGTACAGGAGGTTTCATCACAAGTTGGTTGGGTGAATTGGACAAGAAGGTAAAGACTGCTGAAGACCGCAAAGAGTACAATCAGTCTGTATTTGGCATAGAAAAGAAACAATTCCCATATATGCTGTGCGTAACAAATCTGTTGCTTCATGGCATAGATACACCATTGGTATATCACGACAACTCGCTTACAAAAGATGTTCTCAATTATACAGACGAGGACAAGTTTGATGTTGTGTTGATGAATCCACCATACGGAGGTAATGAGAAGGCTGATGTCAAGTCACATTTCCCTTCTGATATGCGAAGCAGCGAGACAGCTGACTTGTTCATGGTGCTTATCATGTATCGTTTGAAGAAGAATGGTCGTGCAGCAGTCATTGTTCCAGATGGATTCCTGTTTGGAGCGGACAACACAAAGATAGCAATCAAGACCAAGCTGCTCAGAGATTTTAATTTGCATACAATTATCCGTTTGCCAGGCAGCATCTTTGCGCCTTATACTTCGATTGCTACCAACATTCTGTTCTTCGACAATACCAGTGCAGATGATGCTCCAGAAGGTTATTCTACAAAGGAAACGTGGTTCTATCGCCTCGATATGCCGGAGGGTTACAAGCATTTCTCCAAGACAAAATCAATGAAGTCAGAGCATTGCGATCCTATCCGTGAATGGTGGAACGACCGTAAGGAAATTATCATTGCCGATGGAGATGAGAAATCATGCTGCTATCCTGTACAAGAGTTGATTGATTCTGATTGCAACTTCGACTTGTGTAAGTTCCCGAAAGAGGATGAGGAGATTTTGCCTCCAGCCGAACTGCTTGCCGACTATTTCAAGAAGCGCAAGGCTCTTGATCATGAGATTGATAAGACATTGGCTGAGATACAGCGTATTTTGGGAATTAAAATAAACATTGAAGAATAATACAATGAAGGATTTAACCGTATCAAAGATAGAAAGGCTAAACGTGTTGAACAACCGTTTTGCAATAGAAAAGATACAAAAGACATTGGACATTACTGGTATGATGTTTGATGGAGAATACCGTTTTACGAAAAAAATGGTGGCCGATTTCTATGAAGTTGAAGAAAGAACAATTGAAAGATATCTTGAGAATTTCGGTTCTGAATTATCTGGCAATGGATATGTTTTATGTAAAGGTAAACGCCTGAAAGACTTAAAGTTACAATTTGCTCCCGTCATCAATGTCGGGAGCAAAACTACACAACTCGGTTTGTTCAACTTCCGTTCGTTCCTAAATATTGGTATGTTGCTTACGGAGAGTGAAAAAGCGAAGGCTTTGCGTAGTACCATTTTGGATCTTGTGATAGCTACGATAAATGAGAAAACAGGTGGCGGAACAAAATATATCAATCGCCGTGATGTGAACTATATTCCAGCAGCTATTACTGAAGAGAACTATCGGAAGAACCTAACCTCCGCAATGAGCCAATGTGTGGGTGGACACAAAACCTACAAATATGCACAAGTAACAGACTGGATATACGAAGCTGTGTTCAAGGAAAATGCCAAAGAATACAGAAGGGTTCTTTCTCTTGACTCCAAGGATAATGTGCGCCATACCCTCTATGCCGAAGTGTTGCTTGTCATATCTTCATTTGAGAATGGTATTGGTGCTGTTATACAGCAGCAATACAAGGAAAATGGAGGTAGATTGTTATCAATGGACGAGGTAAAACAAATTGTTGACGACTTGGCAGAACATCCGATGCAAAAGCCTTATCTTAATGATGCTCGTACCAAGATGGCTTCTCGTGATTTCAGCTTTCGTGATGCCTATCATGGCAATATAGCCGAATACCTCAGATCGGTAACACCAGAAGAATTTGAACGTTTTATTGGAGACCAGTCAATAGATTTTGACAGAATTCTTGAAGATAACAAGGATGTCTTGAAAAGATTAAAGCAGGCAGATAATGAATGAGGAAGTAAAATACATCAGTTACGAAGAGGCCATAAGCGTTTATGCTAAGATGATAGATGCAAGTGATGGTGGCTTCGATGGAGTCAGAGATGAAGGGGAAATACGAGCTGCTCTTGAGTTTGTACAGAACGATATGTATTATCCGAATTTCTCCGATAAACTTTGCTCTCTTGTATACAAGTTCTGCTCTGGTCATTATTTCAATGACGGCAACAAACGTATAGCCTTGACGCTCGGAGCATACTTCCTTTACAAAAATTCATACTTCTGGCAAGCTACAATATTCATGCGACAAATGGAGTCTATCGTCTATCATGTGGCAGCATCAAATATCGACAAAGACTTGCTTCTCCGCATAATGACTTGTTTCATGAATGGTGAGGATTACGATGAGGAATTGAAAATTGACATTGCCAATGCGATGAGTAAAGGGGAGTTAGGTGTCAGAGGTGAGGACTATGAATAATTTATGAATTTGCTAACCAGTGGTTAGCAAATTCGCAAAGTAAAGAACAATGAACGGAAAACAATTAAAGAATAGCATATTACAATGGGCGATACAAGGCAAACTTGTACCGCAGGATCCTAATGACGAACCTGCAAGCGTTTTGCTTGATAAGATTCGCCAAGAGAAAGAACGCTTAATCAAAGAGAAGAAAATCAAGCGTGACAAGAACGCATCCATTATCTACCGTGGTGAGGACAATTCCTATTATGAGAAGATGTCCCACCCAAAATACAAATTTGCATAAACATGGAACATCTGAAAAAGAAATTAAATCAACTTTTAGAAAAGAAAATAGAACTGGATAATTATTTGGGCAAACAATTGCCTAAGGCTATTCTACAAGAGGCTATTCAAGGAAAGCTTGTGCCTCAAATAGCAAAAGAAGGTACTGCCAAAAATTTGTTGGAGCAGATAAGAGCTGAGAAGCAAAAACTCGTCAAAGAAGGCAAGTTGAAGAAGTCTGCCCTCAACGATAGTGTTATCTTCAAGGGTGACGATAACAAGTACTATGAGAAGATAGGAGAGGATACTGTATGTATTGATGATGAAATACCTTTTGATATACCAGTTAATTGGGCATGGGTACGACTTGATGATATTTGCTCTTTTATTCATAGAGGAAAATCACCAAAATACAGTCTAATAAAAAAGTATCCAGTGGTTGCTCAAAAGTGTAATCAATGGTCAGGATTTTCAATAGAAAAGGCAAAATTCATTGAGCCACAGAGTATTTCGTCTTATAAAGAAGAGTATATTTTGCAAGATGTAGATTTGATGTGGAATTCTACTGGATTAGGTACATTAGGGAGAATGGCTATATATTACAAAAAGCTGAACCCTTATGAGTTAGCTGTGGCTGACAGTCACGTTACAGTTATTCGTCCTTACAAACAATATGTCGTTTCTGAGTACCTGTATTATTATTTTGCTAGCAACACTGTTCAATCTGTTATAGAAGATAAATCTGATGGCAGTACAAAACAAAAGGAGCTTTCAACGAAAACCGTCAAAAGCTACCTTGTTCCGCTTCCTCCGATGGAGGAACAAATGCGTATTGTTGAAAAAGTTGAAGAATTAACGCAGTTGCTCAAATAGTTTTTCTATTTGAGCGACAATGCGTTGTTGCTCTTCCTTTGGCGGTAAAGGAAACAACTTGCTTTCCAAATACCCGACGACAATACGCTGTTGGTTTGCAGTTCCTTTAAACGTTGCCTCATCAATGAAATATGGAGACTCTAAGAAATACAACAGATACCATCTACCTATTGTATTTCCATAGGGTCTCAACACTTTCAATTCTGTAGTTCCTGCCCCGATTCCATTAGGTAAGTCATGGAAAATTGCAGACTTCCTGTTTTGAAAGCATGGCGTGATTTTAGCAAAAGCAACGTCACCATTTGCAAAATGAGTAAATCCCTTTTTTATATTTCCCCATTTAACCAAATCAAAAGTGAAATCTGATTTATAGCCTGCACTTACCTTTTCCATTGGAATAAATGCTGCTAAAGTCTCATCCTCAGCCTCATTCTTTGGATTTAATTGAAATACATCACGAATCCTTACCCATTGCCAAGTTTCAGGAATTACAAATGGTATTTCATCAGTTATATCCAAACACTTTTTGCCTATCTGCTCATAATACTTGTTATCGTCACCCTTGAAGATAACACTATCGTTGAGGGCAGACTTCTTCAACTTGCCTTCTTTGACGAGTTTTTGCTTCTCAGCTCTTATCTGCTCCAACAAATTTTTGGCAGTACCTTCTTTTGCTATTTGAGGCACAAGCTTTCCTTGAATAGCCTCTTGTAGAATAGCCTTAGGCAATTGTTTGCCCAAATAATTATCCAGTTCTATTTTCTTTTCTAAAAGTTGATTTAATTTCTTTTTCAGATGTTCCATGTTTATGCAAATTTGTATTTTGGGTGGGACATCTTCTCATAATAGGAATTAATAGAATTTAATGTTCATTCGGAACTGGGTGATATATAATAATATCTTCGAGGTTGTGTCAGGACTTTTTGGTAACGCTGATAGTTAATGTAGCTTGAGTGGTACGGTTCGGAGACGAGGGCACTGAAAAAGTTAGCCCTTTAAGACTTTATTCCACTCTTTTAAATAAAAAAGCAGATTGCATTAAACATTATGTCGGTTTTGCAATCTGCTTTTAATTTGCTTTGATATGGTCTAATATACAGCCTTATAGAGGATGTAGGGCACTTATGTCACAAGTGTATAATTCTTCTAATTATTCTTAGCTTAGTCTCAATATTCTTTTGATATTTACGGCAAATATTGTCATTGCACCTTGCATTTGCATACAATCTAGCCCATACGACAATGCCTTATCATAGCCGTATACCTGTTTTAACTCCGAATTTTTTGCCTCTATCTTGTATCTCTGGCGGGCTATTTCTTTAAATTCTTGTGTCTTCTGAAACTCCAGTTGTCTTTTATGTTCTCCTTTCTTGATAGGTACACTATAGGTCTTGCTTTTAGCTCCATCCTTGTAGCATCCGTTTCTTCGTGAGCAAGTCTTGCATTTATCCACATCAAAGAAATAAGTCATGGATTGATTCCAGTTCCTATTCTTTCCCATTATTACTTTTCTGATTGCCATATGGCCAGCAGGACAAACAAACATGCCTGCATCCTTGTTGTAATCAAAATTGTCTTCACTCTTTCTAAATCCACTACTAATAGACGGATGTAATTTGGACACCAAACGAAATCCCCTCTCTTCATCTTCTGCCAGTTTGAGGTTCTTGCAGCCAGAATATGCGGTATCACCAACAACCGTGTCAACCTCCATTCCGTTCTTTCTGCTTTGCTCAACAAGCTCTTCCAACTGAGGCCCGTCACCCTTCTCGCCAGATGTGACTGTGGCAGCAGTTATGATACGCTCATCACTCATTGCGATGTGAGTCTTGTAACCGAAGAACGACGTGTCTTCTGTCTTATGCCCAACACGTGCGTCTGTATCCTTTGAGGTTGTATAGTGGTCTTCTATGTCCGCAAGCGTCTCCTTTAGCATATTTAGTCGCTGTTTTACTGCGGGCACTTCCGAAAGGCAGGAATCCGAGGTGATATGATTTAGAAGGTCCTTGGTATAATCCAACTCATGAACAAGGTCATCGTCTTCATTCTTAGCCGGAAGTGTTTCCTTTATATTATCATCCATGGCATAAAGCGCCTTGCGGAGTTGCTTCGAACGGAGTTTCAGTATCTCAACTGGTGAATACGGATTTGACCTGGCTTTTGTATGAGTCGAATCTACAATAATAGTCTTTGATGTGATGATTCCTTTCTCTATTGCTATCTCTACAGTTTTTTTGATAAGCAGGTTCATAAGATCCGTGTCTTTCAGGCGTAATCTGCGAAACTTACAAAGACTGCTTGGATTGATAACGCCTTCCTCAGGAGTCATATCAAGAAAATACTTAAACGACATGTCATAACGGGAACGCTCTACAACATCCACGTCAGATATATCGTATATTGTCTTCAATAGAAGATATTTGAACATACGAATGGGCGATTCAGCTGTACGGCCGTTATCAGGACAATATTTATTGACCAGTTCCTGATAGACAAAGCTGAAGTCTATCAGGTTATTAATACGGCGGAGAAGGTTGTCCTGGGGGACGACTATATCATAAAGTGAGCTATATTCACTGAGTGGAAGTTGTTGTTGTGACAGCATAAGTACCTTGGATTTTATTCCTTAAAGGTACAAAAAAATCTGCACATAGCCAAATTATGTGCAGATTATAATTGATAAATATATCGCAAGGGACTTTTTCAGTGCCCTCTTCGGAGACCGTACCTCCTACAGATAATCGCAAGCAACGAGTGTTGGGCAAAGCCCAACCAAACCTCATGTTCTCATCTCACACAAACGAGTCTTCACCCCACTCACATGTTCTCATGTTCTTTTGTCTTTAAACCATGTTCTTCAGTCTTAAAAACCATGTTCTCTTGTCTAAATTCATAAACCTCAGTTTGTATCATTCCAAGTATAGTATGAACCAAGTTTATATATATTTATTAGAATAACATAATGTTTCACTAATAAACAAATAGAGATGGAATTAAACAAATTTGAAGAGTTCCTAAGTCAAGGCAATATGGCTAAGAACACGATTTCGGCATATCTGTATGCCGTGAATGAGTTTTGCTCTCGTCACAAAGAGATAAACAAGAGAAACTTGTTGGTTTACAAGACCTACTTGATAGAGACTTACAAGCCAAAGACAGTAAACCTCCGTATTCAGGCAATGAACAAGTATCTTGTGTTTGCGGGTAAGACAAAACTCCGCTTAAAGTCGGTAAAGGTGCAGCAGCGTAGTTACTTAGAGAATGTCATCAGCAATGCCGACTACACCTTCTTGAAGAATAAGCTGAAGAAAGAAGACAACTTGGAGTGGTACTTTGTTGTGCGTTTCTTGGCTGCTACTGGTGCCAGGGTGAGCGAACTTGTGCAAATCAAGATAGAACATGTACAAGTAGGGTATTACGATATCTATACTAAGGGTGGCAAAATACGCCGTATTTATATCCCAAAGACACTGCGCACAGAAACAGAAAAGTGGTTGCAGACAGTCAATCGCACAAGTGGCTATCTCTTTCTAAACCGCTTTGGCGAGCGTATCACAACAAGAGGCATATCACAACAGTTGAAAAACTATGCCATGAAGTATGGCTTAAACGAGAAAGTGGTTTATCCTCACTCGTTCCGCCATCGTTATGCCAAGAATTTCTTGGAAAAGTTTAACGACATTGCTTTGCTTGCCGACCTAATGGAACATGAAAGCATAGAGACCACACGTATCTATCTGCGAAGAAGCAGTATGGAACAACAAGAAATTGTGGATAAGGTTATCACTTGGTAAGAATCTTAGATATATATATTACTTGCCCATTTAATATATATTACTTTGCCATTTAATATATATTACTTTGTCAAGTGATATATATGCTTGAAAACATAGATATTTGATTGTTTAGACAAGCTGCATATTAAAGAAAAAATCCATAAGAAACTGCACGTTTCTTATGGATTTTTTTTAATTACTTGTCTTATATAGTGGCTTTACTGTTTTACAGCTTCCAGTGCCTTAACCCAGTCGGTGTCGAGCGAGAAGTTGGTTATGAACTTGTCGTTGTCTACATAGCTGTATACCACTTCCTTGTCTACATCGTTGAAGAGCGAGTTGTTGATGGATGCGGTGCGAAATTTTGCCTTAACCATATCCTTGTCTTTCTTGTTGGCAGAGGCAAGGCGTTTAACGTATAGGTTGACAAACTCGATGAGGGCATCGGTCTGCTGACCAAGCTCGTACTCAGTAAAGCGGTCTTCCTGACTGGCACGGTCTACGAGGTAATATATGGCATCGTACTTGAAGCATGCTATCTTGCGCTCGTCGAGGTTCTTTGTTGTGTCGTTGGCAAATGTCTCAGCCTGCTTCTGTATTCTTTTTACCTCTTTGTAAATCTCCTGTGCCGATACGCTTGTGGCGGCAAAGAGAATGGCGAAAATCATTAATAATTTCTTCATTGTTATAAGTGTTTTATTAGCCCCCTCCCTCATGCCTGTCTCTCATAGGGTATAGAGTGATATGTTTTAAGGGTATAGGGTGAGGCTCCTGTTTAATTATTTATTTCTTACCAATGTTTTGCGGTGGTCGATGCACGATGGCAATTCGTCCTCGTAATGGGTTACCATTATCAGTGTTTTGTTACGTCGCTTGCAGAATGTCTCTATCACTTTTTTAACGCGCAAGCGATTTGGCTCGTCAAGACCATGTAGTGGTTCGTCGAGTATCAGAAGCTCTGGATCCTTGACCATTGCTCTTGCAAGTAGCACCAGACGTTGCTCTCCACTTGATAGTTTCAGGAAACTCTGTTCGGCAAGATGTTCTATTCCGAACACGCGCATCCAGAAGAGGCATGTGTCATGATTCTTTGGGTCGGGCTTTACATATAGACTCACTGCATTGCTGAATCCACTTGCCACAATACGCTCTGTAGTGACATTGCTGCGGAATGCACGGTGCATCTCTGGCGATACATAACCAATGTGCTTCTTTATATCCCAAATACTCTCGCCCGAACCACGCGAACGGTCAAATAGAGTTATATCGCAAGCGTAGCTCTGTGGGTTGTCGGCGCATACAAGACTAAGTAGTGTAGATTTGCCACTGCCGTTGCGTCCAGTAAGAGCCCAATGCTCACCGTTGAGTACAGTCCAATTGAGGTCTTTTAATATGGTGCGTTCTCCGTATCGTATACATACGTTGTGCATATCTACTACGTGCTCGGCGTTATAATCTTCGTCTTTGTATGGCAGGTCGAGTATTTGCTGTATGCACGAGTTTGCTGCTGTTGAGGCTGTATTGGCAGCGTTAGTGGCAGTATCAGATAATGTGTCGTCGCCCTTGGATACAGCTTGCATATAATCCTCACGTGTGAGTTTTGCGCCAACCGTCATATCCTTCACCTCCACAACGTGCGAGATAAAGTTTGGAATATCCTTTGTTCGGTTTACCACAAGCATTATCTGTATGCCGTGCTCGGTAGATAGTGTCTGCAAGAGATTTGTTAGCTGTTCTCTTGCTTCGCTATCAAGACCTATATAAGGATTGTCTATAATTAGGAGACGTGGCTGAGAGAAGATTGATGAAGCAATGACAAGTTTGCGCAGTTCGCCACTTGACAATAGGATGACATACTTGTCGAGCATAGTATCAAGTCCGAATAGTGAGTAGATATGCTGCTGCAAGGTACGTCGTTCAGGCGTATCCTCTCCGGCTGCATTGTATGCATCCTCAAGGCGTGAGCGCACTGTAGCAGTCTCGGGATCTATTTCGGTTTGGTTCCAACGTTGCTGCAGATAGTATGTAGAGTCGTTGTCGCCGCCGTAGGTATCCTTAAAGCAAACATACTTGATATTGTCAGATATGTACTCGCGCTTTGATGGTGCGAAATCGTATTTTATAGCATCGCCCAGTAGAGGGTGTTTGCCTGTAATGATATCTACAAACATCGACTTGCCGCCACCGTTAGGTCCCATGACAGCAATATTTTCGCCATCGCATAAAGTAAAGTTTACCGGTTGGCTCATACGCCAGTCGGGCATACGTGTCACACCGTCAATGATACTGATAATCTTCTGCATAGTGTCATCCTGATTTA
Organism: Prevotella merdae; assembly: GCF_900290275.1. Classification (GTDB taxonomy): domain Bacteria; phylum Bacteroidota; class Bacteroidia; order Bacteroidales; family Bacteroidaceae; genus Prevotella; species Prevotella merdae. Next base: position 1,300,160 of record NZ_LT985324.1, on the reverse strand, counting down.
ATATGTTGATTACTTTGGTTGTCCGTGCATTCGCCCCTGGTTCTTATTTATAAAGTCTTTCCATCCATTATAATGGGTGTCGGCTACAGGTGCTCCTTGTTGCATAAAGTGGCAATAGGCCACGCCTAAGGCGTCGGTTGCATCCATAAACTTAGGCATCTCCTTAGTGTCGAGGCGCAGCAGACGTTGCAGCATAGCCGCTACTTGTTCTTTAGAAGCCGAACCTTGTCCGGTGATAGCCATCTTTATCTTCATTGGGGCATATTCGTGTACTGGTACGCTATGTCCTACTGCAGCAGCTATAGCCACACCTTGCGAGCGTCCAAGTTTAAGCATCGACTGTACATTCTTACCGAAGAAAGGAGCCTCGATAGCCATCTCGTCTGGTAAGTATTGGTCGATTATCTCGGTTACGCGTGTGTGTATCATGCCAAGGCGCAGATAAGGATCGGTGTCCTTACGCATATCGATGACACCCATAGCCATCATCTCCGCCTTGTTGCCCGTAACACGCAGCACGCCATAACCCATAAGATTGGTACCGGGGTCGATGCCAAGAATTATTTTTTCTGTTTTCAATGTCGTGTCTTATCTATCCAAATAAGGGTTGTGAGCCAGTTCGTATCCCATTGTTGTTTCCTGTCCATGTCCTGGAAGCAGGCGTATATCGTCAGGGAACTGAACGAACATACGTAGGCTCTGTATAATCATAAGCATACTACCACCCTCAAAGTCGGTGCGACCTATAGATCCGCGGAACAGAGTGTCGCCAGTAAATGCCAATTTCTCGTCCTTGATATATAGCACAACACTGCCCATAGAGTGGCCCGGAGTTTCGATAACCTCTATTTCGTGTGAGCCAAACTTGATGCGGTCGCCCATATGAAACATCTTGATGTCCATATCCATAGGCTCGTTGAGTGTAATTCCGAAGAGAGCGGCTTGTTTCTCTGTGGCACGCACAAGCGCAACATCAGACGAGTCTATCTCGAGTGGCAAGCCATAAGTCTTGGAAATAAACGGGTTACCAAAATTATGGTCGAGATGTCCGTGTGTTGCTATTAGGTGCACAGGTTTCAACTCGTTGTCGGTGATATACTTCTCTATGGCAAGTTTCTCAGCCTCGTAGTAGGCACCGCAGTCGATGATGACACACTCTTTTGATTCGTCGCTAACAACGTAGCAGTTTTCCTGCAACATGTTACATGTGAATGTTTCTATTTTAAGCATACTAAATGTCTGTCTTTTTTTTACTTACTTTTCTCTTTTCCCTTCTTCACTATAGGATTCTTCACTTTTCACTTTTCACTTTTCCCTTTTAAAGCGGTAAGTATATAAGGTATTTCTCCTTGAACCATTCCTCCTTGAACATATCATGAATTTCTGTCAGGCTTACAATCTTCTTGAATGGCTGAGTCTCGGCCTGAAGATTGCCGCCCTTAAGACATATAAGTCCGTTGGGCAGAGCATTGTGCTGGTTCTTGTGCTCAATGTTTTTCTTTATAATCTTAACAAGGTCGGGTAGGGGCATAACGGCACGGCTTACCACAAAATCGTATTTAGCCTTCTCTTCCTCGCCAGAGAGTTGTTCGGCAACAACGTTATTCAAGCCTATAGCTTGAGCAACCTCGTTAACCACACGAATCTTCTTTCCGGTGCGGTCGATAAGCTTAAACTGTGTATCAGGGAACATAATAGCCAATGGTATACCAGGAAATCCACCGCCAGTACCAAGGTCGAGCACATTTGTGCCTGGTTTAAACTTAATCTCGTGAGCTATGGCAAGCGAGTGGAGCACATGATGCTCGTAGAAGTTGTCCATATCCTTGCGCGAGATAACATTTATCTTGCTGTTCCAATCCTCGTATAGAGCCTTGAGTGCAGCAAACTGTGTGCGCTGTGTGTCGGTAAGGTTGGGAAAGTATTTAAGTATCAATTCCATATCTTTGCTATATAATGTGTAATAATTGTGCAAAGATACGATTTTTTTGGAGATAAACGTAATAATCAATAATAAAATAAATAGAAGCCACACCCTTCAACTATTGCAATTATTGAATAAAGCTCCCCTCCCTTCGGGGAGGGGCTGGGGTGAGGCTTCTATATTGTATTTTCTTACTTCAGCACACCAAGTTCCTTGCCTACCTTGATAAATGCGTTGATAGCCTTATCAAGCTGTTCCTTAGTGTGTGCGGCAGAAAGCTGTACGCGTATACGAGCCTCGTTCTTAGGTACTACTGGATAGTAGAAGCCAGTAACGTAGATGCCCTCTTCGAGCAATCGGTTGGCATAGCGCTGTGATAGAGGAGCATCGTACAACATAACTGCGCAGATGGCACTTTGTGTAGGCTTGATATCAAAGCCGGCTGCCATCATCTTATCGCGGAAATAGTTTACGTTCTCTACAAGGCGGTCGTGTATAGAGTTGTCTTCCTTAAGCATCTTGAATACCTCAAGGCTTGCACCGATGATAGATGGAGCCAATGAGTTGGAGAAGAGATAAGGACGGCTGCTCTGACGCAACATGTCGATAATCTCCTTCTTGCCTGTGGTGAAACCACCAAGAGCACCGCCGAATGCCTTGCCTAATGTACCTGTGTAGATATCTACACGGTCGTATGTTCCGCAAAGTTCGCTTACACCATGACCAGTAGCGCCAACAACACCAGCTGAGTGGCTTTCGTCAACCATAACAAGTGCGTCATACTTCTCGGCCAAGTCGCATATCTTGTCCATAGGAGCAACGTTGCCGTCCATAGAGAATACGCCGTCGGTACAGATTATGCGGAAACGCTGAGCCTGAGCTTCCTGAAGACACTTCTCAAGTTCCTCCATATTTGCATTGGCATAACGATAACGCTTAGCCTTGCAAAGACGTACACCGTCGATAATAGAAGCGTGGTTGAGTGCGTCAGATATAATGGCATCCTCGTCTGTTAGAATAGAGCCAAACAAACCACCGTTAGCATCGAAGCAAGCAGCATAGAGGATTGTGTCCTCTGTCTTAAAATAATCTGAGATAGCAGCCTCGAGTTCCTTGTGTATATCCTGTGTTCCGCAGATGAAGCGTACAGATGACATACCGAATCCGCGGCGGTCCATCATCTTCTTAGCACCCTCAATAAGGCGTGGATGATTAGACAGGCCAAGATAGTTGTTGGCACAGAAGTTAAGTACTTCCTTACCATTAACTTCAATAGCTGCGCCCTGTGGGCTCTCAATAATGCGCTCTTCTTTGTAGAGTCCGGCTTTCTTCAAGTTTTCTAATGAGGTGCAGAGGTGTTCTTTGATTTTTCCGTACATTTTGTTTAGATTTAATAGAGAATATAAAAAAGTTCTTAAGCACTGTTGGCAGCGTGTCGTTAGCGTAGGCTGCCGTAATTTNGCGTGTCGTTAGCGTAGGCTGCCGTAATTTCTTTGCAAATTAACTAAATTTTTTTCAGATACGACATTAATTCGTGTTAAATTTTATCATAAAACAATTCCTTTAATTTTTATGCGCTTTTCTTATTGTAGATTGAAAAAAAAATTGTTACTTTGCACTCGAATTGCAAGGCTATTAAAATACCTATATATAAGGTGAAAAGCTTATGTGATAATTAAAACGCCTAAATAACAAACAACTTATTAAATATCACTTGAAATGAAGAAAATCTTGGTAATCGGTTCTACTGGTCAGATTGGCTCAGAACTGACAAAGGTATTGCGTGAAACTTACGGTAACGAAAACGTTGTTGCTGGATACATTAAGGGAGCTGAGCCTAAAGGATGGCTTGCAGAGAGTGGCCCGATGGCAGAAGCCGACGTGACAAATCCGCAGATGATAGCTGATATTGTTAAGCAGTATCAGATAGACACTATCTACAACCTTGCAGCTCTGTTGTCGGTTGTGGCTGAATCGAAGCCTCGTCTGGCTTGGAAGATTGGAATAGATGGATTGTGGAACATCCTTGAGGTGGCTCGCGAACATGGTTGTGCTGTATTTACTCCAAGTAGCATCGGTTCGTTTGGTTTGTCAACTCCTAAGATGATGACTCCTCAGGACACTATCCAGCGTCCACGTACTATATATGGTGTGTCTAAGGTAACTACCGAGCTTCTTAGCGATTATTACTTTAATAAGTATGGTGTCGATACTCGTGCCGTTCGCTTCCCTGGTGTAATCTCGTATGTAACACCTCCAGGTGGCGGAACAACCGATTATGCTGTGGACATCTACTATAACGCTGTTCGTGGCGACAAGTTTATCTGCCCTATTAAGGAAGGCACTCTCATGGATATGATTTATATGCCTGATGCTTTGAAGGCCGCTGTTGACCTTATGGAGGCCGATCCTGCACGCCTAAAGCATCGCAATGCTTTCAACATCGCTTCGTTGAGCTTTGCTCCTGAGACCGTATTCGCTGCCATCAAGAAGTATAAGCCTGAGTTTGAGATGGAGTATGATGTAGATCCATTAAAGCAGAGCATTGCAGAGAGTTGGCCTGATCGTATGGATGACTCTTGCGCTCGCGAGGAGTGGGATTGGTGTCCTCGTTACGACTTGGATTCAATGACAAAGGATATGCTTGAGAAGCTTGAGATAAAGCTTAAGGGATAAAGATACCAAACATTACTTCCCTACCTATTGGGAGGGGAGTAATGTGTTTAGACTATTATATAATAATAGGTATATAATACCAAAAGGATAATTGGCGAATATAACGACAAATAATTCAAGTAGTCGTTATATCCGCCAATTATCATTTTTATATGTTTGCCTTCTGTACAATTTTCTTACAATCTTTCCAGTACAGTCTTTATCAAGTCGTCAATATGACTCTTGTATCCAGTATCGGCGTTCTTTGTGCGTCGGTTGGCAATAACCATACATACTGTAGTAGCCTTATGTCCCATAAGCTTGGCAAGTCCGGCAAGAGCCGAGCTTTCCATTTCGAAGTTGTTGATGCGTATGCCTTCATACTCAAAGCTCTCAATCTTCTCGTTCTGATGCGGATCGGCAAGAGGAATGCGTAGCTCGCGACCTTGAGGACCAAAGAATCCACCACATGCAACAGTAAATCCTCGTACCATGTCATCCTTGGCTATACGTTCAACAAGTTCTTTATCAGCTGCAACAACATAAGGAGCAGGCTGGCACATATTACCCGACCATCCAAGATGATTAAGCAAAGCACGTTCCATTTGCAGGTTGCATACGGCATTGCGTCCGGCATAGAAGTTCAGCAAACCGTCAAAACCGATAGAATATTCAGAGCATATGAATGTTCCTGGAGGTGTATTAAGTTGCAAACCACCACAAGTGCCTATGCGCACAACCTCAAGCTGTCGCAACTGTTCCTTTTCCTCACGGGTGTTGAAGTCGATATTGGCAAGTGCATCCACCTCGTTCATAACGATGTCGATGTTGTCGCATCCGATACCGGTAGATATAACTGTTATGCGTTTGCCTTTGTATGTACCGGTGATGGTATGGAATTCGCGGCTCTCAACATTACACTCTCTTGAGTCGAAGTGTGAGGCTACAAGTTCTACGCGACCAGGGTCGCCTACAAGTATCACCTTATCGGCAAGGTGTTCTGGTTTAACGTGCAGATGGAATACTGATCCATCGTCGTTAATGATAAGCTCAGATTCAGCGAAATGTTTTTTTGCCATAATAGATTGTTCTTTTTCTTTAATTGTTGTTGTAATTATTTGTTCTTTGAGATAAGCCTGATTATTCGTTAACTGCTATTAGTTATTCAATAAACTGCTCTCCTTGCGGCGCAAGTCCTGTTCGGCTCTCTTTATAGCAGCTCTTGTGTCAAGCTCCTCTTTCTCTAGATTTGCTATGCGTGCGCCTATCGATGTTCTGCCCGATTCGGTTGCATTGTGGTATTGTACACGTAGTGTCTCAATCTTGTTGCGGATAGATCGCAAGTCGTTGTTCTGTCGCACAATGTCGTAGTAGGCTCTGCGTGTGGCGTCAGAAGCAAACTGATTGATATTGGTATATGTATGTTTGTCGTCTACCACAAATAGTATTATGTCCTTCTCTGCCACAGCTTTTCCCGCATTGGCTCTTAGTTTATTGAGCTGTACCATAGCTTTGTCGCGATTTTTGGGCGACGACCATGTCTCGTTTATGCTCATAAGCGATGCAAGTTTGATAGTGCGGTTGCGTCCCAACTCGTCAATATTATAGTTGGAGCGTTGTTCTGACGGCACAAAGGCATATACGCAAGCCTTGCCTTTTGGTTGGCGACGTGTAGAGGCAAACCATGCCATACGGTCAGCATCGGCTACAATATAGGCATAATCGTCTGCAACAGAGTTGAATGGCAGTCCAATATTTTCGGCAGACATGAATACGCCAGCCTCGGCATCATACTTTGTCATATAGATGTCGCGTTGTCCCAGTCCTTCTGTCTTGGATACACCAGAGAAGTAAAGCGTCAGTCCGTCTGACGACATATACGGATAGCTTATATCTGTAAATTCGTTATTAATCTCTTTTACCGGTCGTGGTGTTCCCCAACCATCGCCCAAACGGTCGCACATATACAGACGTGTTATGCTGTCTGTGCCAAATTTGGTATAATAGCATTTATTGCCAAATCCGTTTACAAACACTTGCTGTTTGCAGCCCGTTTGCTTGTTAAAGAATGTATCGTAGTCTACATAAGTGCCGTATGCCTTAGGCAGAGGTATTGCGCTCAGCACATTATCGCAGTCTACAACAGTACTGTCTATAACAAAAATGCGTTGTGTGTTTGGCAGCATGTCTTCGTATAGAGCCTTGGCGTGTGTGGTCATAGTGGCATGCTCGCTGTCGGTCTTAACAGCAACTACAGGTTTCTTCTTTGCAACAGGTTTCTTCTTCTGTGCGTATGTTGCAGTAGAGAGCAATGCGAGTGCTATCAGTATGTAATGTCTTGTCTTCATTTCCGATTTTCTTAAATTGATAGTTTTGCAAAGATAGTCAAAAATGTTTTGATAATCATCTAAAAAGATGTTATTATTTCCTTATGAGCATAAACAGCACATTGCGTGTAATCGAATTTGCAATCATGCGACGGAAGTATTTATACTTTTTAGTATAGTCGCGATCGGGCAGCGGATATAGTCCGTAGCCTCTCAGTCGCTCCATTGTTTCAGCCAAAAATTTTTTGTCGTGTGTGCGCTTGATGATTTTGTATAGATAATCCATCGTAAGTTGTGCTATGCGACGATTTAGTGCTGCGCGGTCTTGTTCGGGTACAACAAGGTTTTGCAGATGTAGCAAGATGCGTTCGGTATCGGCAAATAGCTTCTCGGTGTGGTTGGCATCTTGATTGTTTATGATTGAGTTGTCGCGCTGTCGATAGAAGTAGGCCTCCGAGTCGGTAGAGTAGAAGCGTTCAGAGCGTAGGAACAATAGCGGTGTAAACTCTTCGTCCTCATGCAGCAAACCTGGAGTAAAGCGTAGGTCACCAAGGATGTTGCGCTCGAAGATGTAACCCCAAGCAGCAGCTCGTATATTGTTGTTGCGCATATACTCGCTGCCGGTGGTAGGACCATTGTAAGTGAATGGGGTCTCCACATCCTTATCGTCCTGTGTAGCCTTAAAGAACACGAGGTCGGGATTATGGTATCTAGCAATGTCGAGACAATGCTCGTAGGGGGCTCGTATAAGTCGATCGTCGCCGTCTACAAATTGTACAAACCTTCCTGTAGCCATACGCAGTCCGATGTTGCGAGCTGCCGAAAGCCCCTGATTGCGCTGTCGGATATATATGATATCATCGCAGATATCAGGCAGATTGTTAAGTGGCGTAAACTCTGATCCGTCGTCAATGACAATTATCTCTCTTTCCTGCCTACTTAGCGATAGTGCCATGATGCTTTCAAGGCATTCGCGTATCATTTCTGGATCGAGATTGTATACAGGTATGATGAAACTTACTAATGGTTGATTGGTCATAGTTGTTGTTTGTTTTAATTGTAATGATGATGTTGTCATTCGGTCTTATGATATTATTGTTGGCTTTGTGTGGCCATTATCCGTTTCGTCCGAGTATTTGGCGTAGACTGAAGAACACCCATTCTTGTATTCTGAACAATGTCCAGCAAGGCATAGGCATGAATCCAAATTTGCGTCTTGTTGCATGTGTCAGTATTTTATGGTCTATCAACTGCCATGTCCTATGTATTTCATCAAGGCCAAATTTCCTATCGTTCTTATTGAGATCTTTGGCGTGCAGGTAATAGAACTTGTATACGTCTATCATATGCAACCAGCGTATATTTTCAAATCGCTTTATAATGTTTTCAGATATGTTCCACTGGTGTAGCGAATGCTTCATACTTTCATCGGCACGCAATTGAAGGAACCGTCTTGCCGACACCTTATTGGTAGTAGACGTTGGATTGTAACGGTAGAAGTAAATACCATCGCATATGCGCACCTCACGCGAGTGTAGATAGTGGGCACGTGTTGTATTGTCGTCACTATAGGCATGGCATGTATCATCGTATGGATACTTGTCGAACAAGTCTTTCCTTGCAACGTATACTCCATGTATCGACCAGTCAAGACAAAGTTCGAAAGCTTCCTTGCCCGAATACATTTCAAAGTCTTGGTTCTTGAACATCTCGCCCTTATACTCTTGTGGGTTGCCGGTACAAAGCATCAGCTTCAGCAGTACCGAGTCGGTAAGTGGATTCTGTTCGAATGTATCCAAAGCCTTCTCTAGTGCATCTTTAGAGAACCAGTCGTCGCTGTCGAGAAACGTTATGTATTGTCCTTTGGCTATTTTCAGTCCAATGTTTCTTGCCTTTGCCTGACCTTGATTGGTTTCAAGACTGATTACCTCAATACGCTTGTCGCGTGCTGCATATTGCTTCACTATAGACAGGGAGTTGTCTGTAGAGCAGTCGTCTATGCATATTATCTGTATGTCATGCAGCGTCTGTTCTACAAGCGAGTCAAGGCATTCGGCTATATGTTTCTCGTCGTTGAATACAGCAACGATGATAGATATCTTAATCATGTCGTGATATTTTGTTCTTAATCTTATCCCAGACAGATGTCTTCTTATATATAATAATGTATAGCGATATGGCTGCACTTACTGCCACGGTAATGATACTCAACGTCCAGTGTATCCAAAAGTTTTGTATGAAGGTTGTAGCATAGGCGATGATACCTAATGGCAGATGAATGGCTGCCGATGTCAGTACATCCTTCGACAAACTTACATTGTATTTCACACGCGAGTATATCAGCACAACTATAAGATTTAGTAGGTGGCATAATGTAAGAGCGAGTCCGGTGCCCCATAGACCTAACGTTCTGTAGCCGTATACAATAAACACAGCCACAAGTACGTCGTATACAATCTCCAGCATAAGATAATCCTTAGAGTTGCCCTTTGCCAGATTGATGTATTCGAGTGACAGTGTCACAGCCTTGAAATACATGGAGAACACAGCAATCTGTCCCATCGGTATTATCTCGGCAAAGCATTTACTGTATAGAAGAGGCAGGATGATAGGTAATAAAACTATCAATGCGGCAAGCATTGGCGACACAAGCAACAGCGACATTTCTATCTGTCGGTTGGCTATAATCTGTATTGCTCTTGTATCGTTGGCGGCTGCAGACAGTCGCGGAAAATAGTCGGTATCCATTGCCGAGAACACCATGCCAGCGTATGTAATGGTAAGCATATATCCGGCATTGTACAGACCTACAACGTCAAGACCGCCCTCTACATTTAGAAAGGATCGTATAACAAGCTCAGAACCGCTGCCAAATACTCCAGCTAAAACAAAGGCAATACCAAGCTTAACCATTCCTGTACCTTCGCCAAGAATGCCTTTTACTCCACGCAGACGGTAAGGAAAATACTTACACGAAGAGCGGAGCGTGTACATCATTGTTACGAAAGCCAGGATGAGGAACACGGGAATAATACCCGTTATGCCGAAGAAATAGTATACAGGCACAGTTACAATAAGGGCTGTTATCATTGTTAGTACCTGAATCGTGGCAAGTGGCTTAAGCATCCTTGCTCCCTTAAGTATGGCTGTCTCGCCACCGGTTATTGCCGTCATGGCTATTACGGGCGACAGGAGGATGAAGTCGAGAGCGCTGGCTTCCCATCCGAATACACTTGAGCCGAGCAACGGACCAAGCACGCCAAGCAGAAACATTCCGGCTAAGGCTGTAAGCAATGTCCATCCGCGTACCACCTTGACAAAGTGATGTGTTTGTTTAATGTCACCAGTATCGAACAGTTCGGAAACGTGACGCACGGCACTAAATGAGATGCCGAGGCTTGTAGCTTGTGAGAAGAAGGTGACTATTGTGCTATAGAGTGCCACAAGACCCATACCTGCAGGACCAAGCAGCAGCGCAACAAACTTGTTGCGCACCAATGTTATGGCAATGTTCAGTCCTTGAACACCGCCAAACATTCCAGTGTATTTCAGTATGTGTGTATAGCTCTGTTTGCCGCTCATGTGTATAGCCGTCTTTATTCTTCTTTAAGTAAGTGATCTAAATTATTTATATATATATCAGTACTAATATGGGGCATTTCACGCTTTATAGATAATTTGAACAGTTACTTAAGTAAGTGATCTAAATTATTTATATATATCAGTACTAATATGGTTCATTTTCCGTTTTATAGAAAAAGTAGAATTATGAAACCAATAAAAGTACTTGAATTATCAGAGGTTGATCGCCTCAAATTAGAGAAAGGCTATCATAATGGCCCTACTCATAGTTTTCGTATCAGATGCAAATCCATATTGCTGAAGTCAGAAGGTAAATCAGCTCCCAAAATAGCAGAAATGCTTGAGGTGACTGTACCTACTGTCTACGCATGGGTAAAACGTTATGAAGAAAATGGCATCAAAGGCTTGGAGACACGTCCTGGTCAGGGTCGAAAGCCTATTATGGATTGTTCTGATGAAGAAGCAGTCCGCAAGGCAATTGAGGAAGACCGTCAAAGCGTGTCTAAAGCACGTGAGGCATGGCAGAATGCGACTGGCAAAGAAGCCAGTGACATTACCTTCAAACGTTTTTTAGAAACATTGGTGCAAGATATAAGCGTATAAGAAAACGCCCAAGGGGCAAACCCTCACCGCAGCTCTACGCATACAAGAAAGAGAAGTTGCAAGAACTTGAAGAACTTGATTCCAAAGGGGAACTTGTGCTATATTATGCCGACGAAAGCCATGTCTGTACAAATGGATATGTTCCATATGGCTGGCAATTCAAGAATGAGGATGTTTACATCCCATCCGAGAAAGCTGCCCGGCTTAATATCTTTGGTATGATTACCAAAAGGAACCAATATAAAGGCTTTACCACAAAAGAGTCCATCAACGCAGACAAGATTGTGGACTATCTTGACAGATTCTCTTTCAATGTCACGAAGAAGACTGTAATTGTCTTGGACAATGCTTCTGTTCATAGAAATCGGAAGGTGAAAGAACTGAGGAAAATTTGGGAGAATAGAGGATTGTTCCTCGTCTATCTTCCACCTTATTCTCCAGAACTTAATCCTGCCGAGATTCTTTGGCGTATACTTAAGGGCAAATGGATAAGACCGATAGATTACGAGACTACGGACTCGCTTTTCTATTGTACGAACAGGGCCTTGGCCTCTGTGGGTACGAACTTATTCGTGAATTATTCATATTTGTAAAATTAATTTTGAACAGTTACTTACAATAAAATATTGATTAAAAAACAAAGGTAATGAAAATTTTTGCAAAGACGGCAAAACATGACACAAATGTTGCTTATATTTTGGTGGGGTGGGCAATTATGTCTACCTTTGTGTGATAATGAAGTAATTAAGTGTATATATCTAAACAGCATATATAATGGAAGACAATAGCCTGGTTTCGGTGATAGTAGTTACATACAACCAACATGACAGCATAGCGCGCACTCTCGACTCTATATTGATGCAGAAATGTAGATTGCCGATAGAGATTGTTGTTGGCGATGATGCTTCGACTGACGGCACCAGAGCTGTATGCGAAGATTATGTCAGGCGCTATCCACACATCGTTAGGCTAATGCCAGCAGCCCCCAACAAGGGAGTTGTAGATAATTATTTCGACTGCTTGTTGGCGTGTCGAGGCAAATATATAGCCGATTGCGCTGGCGATGACTATTGGATTGACCCTATGAAACTTGATAAAGAGGTCGGGATAATGGAGACTGATCCATTGGTAACGATAGTGCATACCAACTGGCGCATATATAATGAGAGTACCCACGTTACTAAGGATAATGATGTTGTACAGTTTCCTGCTCGTAAGACAGACGGCAAGTTGATGCTTGAGGCTATTGTCACACAGACTGTAACACCAGTTGTGCATCTCTGTACAGCCCTTTATCGTGCCGAAACAATTAAGCGTTGTTATGATGCCAACATCGATTTGTTTAGAAATAAAGACATAGGATGCGAGGATCTTCAGATTGTCTTTATGCTTGCTCTTAATGGTAAGGTGGCTTATTTGCCCGATGTAACCATGACCTACAGCACAGGCAAGCCGTCAGTAAGCAATCAGCCCAATCATGTTAAGCAGTTTCGTTTTGTGCGTCAGACGGCAATGCTTTCGTGGAAGCTTGTAAGCTTAGCAAGTATAGATACTGATCATACACGTTGGTTCTTCTCATTGCGTGTGTACGAGCTTTTGATGCACGCCTTCAGAAGTGGCGATGCCAAGCTTAAGGCAATAGCCTTAGAGTGTATGTCTATCTGGAATGTAAAGCCCGATAAAAGAATTAAGACAGCGATGGCTGTAATGTCCAATGCTGTCTTATGGAATGTTATGCTTGGTGTGCGAGGGGCATTTGTCGCAATCAAACGTCTTTTAAGCTTGTTCTGAGTCTTGTGTTTTGCTTGAGATAACGCTTTTGAATATATCAGTCAACTGCTTGCCAATGACATTGGGCGACACAAGGCTCTTTACACAATCGGATATAGCCTTGCCGTCGAAGCTTGTGTTGTGCATAGCTTCGGCAAATCGTTCGGCCATGATGTCGGCTCTATTATATGGGGCAATAATACAGCCGCCCTCAATATGTACATTCTTAGGTGTGCGGTCGGTGGTTACAACCTGTATGCCTGTGCTCATTGCCTCAAGCAATACCAGTCCTTGTGCTTCGTTGCGTGTGGCAAGTGCAAGGCAGTCGCTTTGATACAGAATATCGAGTACGCCGTTACGGTCTAACTCGCCGTATAGTTTTACATGTTTACCTATTCCATACTTATCTACAAGCTTTCTCATCTCTTTGCTGTTAGTGCCAGTACCAGCCACAAGCAATTGTGCATCAGTATTGTACTTTTGTATAAATTCGGCAAATGCCTGATACAAAACATCGTATCCTTTGCGTGGCTCGAAAAAGGCGAGGCAGCAAATGGTGAATGGTCTGCCGTCGAGTAGCAGTCGCTTTTTGTACGCATACTGGTCGGTGTCGATAGTGTTGGATACTGCCTGCCAATTAAAGTTGCTACCGAACAGCGGTGCAAGGTCGGCTGCAAGTTCCTCTGATACAAGTATAATGCGGTTGGCACTTTCGAGCGATTCTCGCAGAAGCGGTACTTGCCACGAATTGACACCGTCTTTACCGAATTGCTTAAGATGCAGTTCTGACGACAAATGCTCTGTTACGACGTATGGTATATTGTGTTTTCGGCTTACAAGCATAGCAGCATATCCAGCCCATGCACAGCAATGGGCATGCAGGATGTCGGGTTTGCCATACTTCTTTATATATTCGTCTGCCATCTCGCCCACAATGCTGCACCACCTGTCTACATTATGTTTCATGCAAAAAGGTATGGCGCGCATCTCTCTGCGTGTTACATGTATGCCGTCCATATTGACGTCATACGAGTGGGTATGGCTATGCAACCACAGGCTTGGCGATAGGCGAGCGCTGACATTAAGATTGGATATTATCCTTACCGTGTGTCCCTGCTTGGCCAAAGCCTTGCTTTGCTCCAGGCAAAACAAACCTCCGTACGGGGGAAAGAAAGATGGTATTTCTAATATGTGCATAGCTTTATTATATATAATATGTAAGGCTTATTTAATAGTCTCGAATATGCGGTCGAAGGCTTGGCGCAATGCCTCGCGGTTTACAATGGTGTTGCGTATTTGTCGCAGATATTCCTCGTTGGGCGAGTTTGGCAACCATAGCTTTATATACCCATTGCTCGAGTATTTGTGCTCCATATGGTCAAGAAACCGCTCCCAATGTTCTTCCTTGTTCTTCTCGGGATAGTGGTCGAGTCCATATTCAATAGTGCGGCGGAACACGTGGTCGGGCTCAAGGTCGCGGTCGGCTTCTGCCACAATCTTTCCGTATATACTGCGTGGAGCATGCGATGCTGATGCACGATGATCCTCAACTGCTTCCTTCATTATCTTTAATTGTTCCTCGCCAAACCAGCGGCACAGACGTCTGTCGGCTATCAATATCTTTCCGCTTGTAATGTGGTGTACGGCACGCGGACCTTCAAGTCCGAGGTCGTGGTAGGCTGCTATTACGTAGCACATATTGATATCTGCACCCGTCGAGAGGGCAAGCTTAAGCGAGTTCTTTATAACATGGTTTGCATGCGAAAGGTTGTGTGCCCTGTCAAAGGAATTGTATCTTGGCAGTATGTTTTGCTCGACAAACTCCATGAGGTCGAGGCTTACGTTTCGTGTATCCATAATTGAATGATATAGAGATTTACTTGCAAAATTAGTTTATTATGGCTAAATTTGCAAGAAACAATTGATAAAAAGACCAATAACAGATAAAAACAAATATAATGGATGAAACAAATGTAAGGGTTAATTCTCTTAAGGCTTGGATTCTTGCCGCACGCCCCAAGACGCTCACCGGTGCTGCCGTGCCCGTTATGATAGGTATTGCCTGTGCCGTGGCTATGTATGGATGGTGTGGAATTAGGGTTGTGCCGGCTGTGTTGTGCATGCTGTTTGCTTTGATAATGCAGGTGGATGCCAACTTTGTTAACGACTACTTCGACTTTATGAAAGGTACTGACGACGAACAACGTCTTGGTCCGAAGCGTGCCTGCGCGCAAGGATGGATAACGGCATCGGCTATGCGTAGTGGTTTATTCGTTACTACTCTCTTGGCTTGCATCGTTGGACTGCCTCTGGTATATTATGGTGGTTGGGAGATGATAATGGTTGGACTGGCATGCGTTGTCTTCTGCTTTCTGTATACCATATCGTTCTCGTACATCGGACTTGGCGATTTGCTTGTGCTCGTATTCTTTGGTATTGTGCCAGTTTGCATGACCTATTGGCTCACGGCTCCTCCTACCGCGCTTACGTCTATTCCGTTTGCCGTGGTATTGATGTCGATAGCTTGCGGACTGATTATTGACACATTGCTCGTGGTGAACAACTATCGCGACATCGACAACGATAGGCGTGCAGGAAAGCTTACGCTTATTGTGCGCATTGGCGAGCGCGGCGGACTGGTTTTGTATCTTATGCTCGGACTTGTAGGCACCATTCTGGCTATTGTAGGTGTTGTGTTCCTCGATTGGCACGACGGACAATGGACACAATCGCTATTAATTATGTACACGCCATTCCATACATGGGCGTTCAACGAGATGCGAAGTATAAGGAAAGGTGCCGAGCTTAACCGTGTGCTTGGAATGACGGCACGCAATATGTTTATATTCGGATTGCTTGCATCGGCTGCCCTTGTATTTGCCAACTGATGGCAAGCCGACTGTGTCAACTTTTTATATGGATAAAGGCAGAAAGCAGCCGACTGTGTCAACTTTATTTATATGGATAAAGGCAGATAATAGTTAACTAAAAGCGTTAACCTATATGTCTTTATGAATACTCCAGTACCGTTTTTCAGTACTATATAACTGGTACTGCAGTACCATACAACTGGTACTGGAGTTTAATATATATGGTACTGCAGTTTAATATATATGGTATTGCAGTATCAGTTATATTATATTGGAAAGTGATATTGATGTACGTTTGGTTTAGTATATAAAACAACAACCTGTAGGATATATGGCATTATGTCATGCTCCTACAGGTTGTTTTCTTTATGATGTTTTGCTTGCGCCTCTTAGTTGAAGAAATTCCAGCTCACACCGAATCTGAATATTCGTTCGTTAAGCGGATAGTGGGGCGTAAAGAAGTAGTCGCGGTTGCCCTGACCTGCATTTACATGGCTCATCATCACGAAGAAGCGTGTGTGTTGCAGGTGGAAGTTGGCGTATACATTAACCAGCGGATAGTTGCCCACCTCGGTACGGCTGTTGCCGGTCTGAACACAATACTGTCCAAGAGCCGGGCTATAGTCGGGTGCATAATACTTGGTGAAGTAGCGTGCATCGGCACCGAAGTCGCACTTAAGCACTCTTGCAATCTTGAATCGCAGATACAGATTGGTGTAGATATTGAGATCGGGCACTGGTATAACGTCGTTGTTTGACGATTTCTGGTATGTCACCACATTCTCCCAGCGCAGCGGACCCAGCTTGAAGTCCTGTTGCAAGGCAAGTGTCAATAGGCTCACAGCTCCGCTTGCCTGCTTTACAGCGAGCGTGTTGGCAGTACGCAGCTTGCTGTCTGTGATGTTGTAGCCCATGGCAAAGTAGGTGTGGTTCTTGATGTTGTCGAATGCCACACGCACGATAGTATTGGTCTTTTCGTACTTGAACAGACCCTCGACGTGCGAGTGAATTATCTTCGACATGTTGTCGTTGTCCCACCAGAAGTGCTTAGAGTGATAATGGCGATAGTAGAACGACGGGTTGAGGCTGTGGAAGAAACCATTAGCCTGTAAGCGTACTGTGTCGCCAAAGAGTGCAAAGTTTACGTCTACATTGCCATCTACCTTAAATTGTCCTGCGTCTTCGCCTTGTAGCCAAGTCTCACCAATAACGTTGTAGTGTAGCGTTCTGCCTTGCGACTTTACCAACTGAGCGCCTATGCTGAGGTTGTGCTCGTTGTATGATGTGCTGGCGCTATTTAGGGAGGGTAGGGTGAAATGGCGCAAGTCGGATGTGATGAAGGCTTTTAGTCCAGCCTTAGCCCATTTGTTGAAACCCTCGAGAAGCGATATTGCAAACGTGTTCTGCAAACGATAGTGGGTTGTCTTGTCGTAGATAGAGTCGCCTCCAAATGAGCCTATTGTGTTGTAGGTCTCGGCATAGAAGTCGGCAGGCGACTTATAGGCTTGGTATATACGGCGATATGTGTCAAACTTCAGGGTGTGTATAAAGCTTGTTACAGGCACGTATTCGGTCTTCATCCACATAGTGTCCTCGGCAGCCTTAGCCATAATGCGGTTCAAGCTGTCGGCGGCAGCCTTGCCGTTTACAGTTATACGTCCTGTTGCAGGCTTGGCTAAAAGCGAGTCGGCAGCTGCCTTGCTTGCTATTTTGGCATTATCTGGTCGACCGCTGTATTGCGTGTTCTTGAATCGTTTCTCGTCAAATTCTCTTCCGTCGCGTTTGGCAGCCTTGCGTGCCTCTTCCATTTTCTCTTTGTCGGCATTCTCCTTTTGCGACTCCATTGCAAACTTCTTAGCCTTGATTTCCTCCTCGGTCATTTTCACCTTTCTGCTAAATCCCACGTTGTAGCGATGGGTAAGGAATATGTGCTGACTTTTGTTTCGGTTCCAGTTTTCCTCAAGTACAGTAGGTATCTCATTAGTGGCAAAATCGTCGTCGAAGCTTTCCGGGTGCCTTATGTATTCGTCGTCGGTAATGCCTCCATTTTCGGTTACCTTCTGGTTTATAGTAGAATAGATAAGGTGTGCCTGATAACGGTCTCCTATGTATGAACCGTACATAAGATACTTGAAGTGTGATGTGCTTTGGCTTGCGTAATAGCCTCTGCCGTAGATGTAGTCTACGTTAAAACCTACACCAAGACGTTTTCCGGCATTAACTCCAAACTTTGCCGTGAAGTGGTCTTCGCCGTTTGTGCGGTTGCCAGCATTGTTATACGACAGGTTGGTGAAAGGAGAAAGCGTGTTGGTAAAGTGGAATTGGTCGACCGGTGACACAACATAGTCGTACGGCTGTGTGAATATAAACTGGTCGGCAGACGCACGGTCGATGAATATACGGTTTATACGTGGTGCGCCAAGATTGCCCGTAGTGTTGTATTCGCCACGCATACCTGTAGTGAAGATGGTGTTGGGGTACATGTGCGACATAGTGTCTACAACGGCAGGACGTTGGTCGCCAAAGCGGCCATCTACGGTCCATACCCTTATGCCACGCGGTATTTCCTTGTCGGTACCAAGCGAGTCGGCCGACATCTTGCCAGATAAGAGTCGACCGTTATTGTCTGTTGACTGCTGTCCAAACTGGTCGAACTGGTTGTTATCATCAAATTGTGCCGCCACACTTGTCGGTACAAGTATGGCGGCAACAAAAGCGAGTAGAAATTTTATTATTGACTTTGTCATTATCTTGTTTATTGGCGGATGAATCGGAAGCAACATTCGGCAATCTTGAAGGCCATAGCGGTGAGAATGATGATTGTGCCCATTGTGCGGCTGTGGAAGTAGAACACGCCCATGCCCACTATTGCTCCAAGCATGAATATTATGTTGAGCACATTGCGTATCTTGAAATACTTGTCCTCGGATGCTGGTCGGCGATGAAAGCGATGCGGGCGCTCTAAGCCTGTGCTCTCGTCAACCTCGTTGTTGATGTTTGTTTCGTTGTTGTCCATATTTTATGCAAGTGCGTTTTATTTATGGTTATTGTTTTACCTTTTCTGTGATGTACTTGAATATGTCGTTCTTGCGGTCGATGGTCTTTCTACGGAACTTTGCAGGTCCATTTATCAGCCTTGTGTGCTTCTTGTTGACGGCATACTTGTCCGAAATCCACTTCTCGGCAGTTGTCTTAAATCCGTTCTGTCGCTCCTCCTCGTAGTTGTACGATATGCGCTGCAACTTTATGCTGAGGTGATTGTCGGTACATGATGCCACAATAGTATAGCTAAACTTGGTGCGGTCGAGTGACAGGAAGTTTCTTGTGAATTCGAGCCATTCCTGATATCGTGCTGCAATCATGTGTTCCTTGCGGTTTACAAGAGCCACGCAGCTGTTAATCTGGTTCTCTGTATTGGCAAGACTGTCGAGAGCCACGTATGTCTTGTCGTATATCTGCTGAGCAGTCATGTCTGGAAGGTCGAGCTCGTAGTCGAATACTACCTTTCCGTCTACTTCGGGCACAACACCTGGCTTTATGTATTCCCAGTCCTTGATGTCTTTAGGGTCGATAGTGGTGTTGGGAGTCTTGGCATCCTTCTTAACATCTTTTTTATCTACATTAGCCTCGTTGTTCTGTTTGTGGCTTGTCGGAGCTTCCCATTCGCTTTGAGCTGCGCACATTAGTGGGCAACACATCAGCAGCATGATAAATATTTTTTTCATACGTGATTGTTGTTAATGTTTTATGTTGTGAGTCTATGGCTCACTTGTTTGTATTTTGCAAAATTAATAAAATTAATGCTACGAACTGGGTATTATTGATTATTTAACTATTCTCGAGCTGAGTCTGAAGTCGCAATATCTCGTCGCGATATTGTGCTGCTTGCAGGAAGTCGAGTTTCTTGGCAGCTTCCTTCATCAGCAAAGTGGT
Organism: Prevotella merdae; assembly: GCF_900290275.1. GTDB lineage: Bacteria > Bacteroidota > Bacteroidia > Bacteroidales > Bacteroidaceae > Prevotella > Prevotella merdae. Next base: position 1,280,496 of record NZ_LT985324.1, on the reverse strand, counting down.
GTCGGCAATACTCTTCTCAAGCTGTTTCTTTGTCATGCGCTTAACGATAGGGTCGGCTGCATATGCATAGCCATCTGGCTCGATGTATGGGCGATATTGCTTGGATGCCTGTGTGTTGGCGTTGGTAGAGCCGTGTCGGTTGGCAGTCTTCTTGTCTGTAGCCGATGCAGACGATATTGATGCAAGCGAGTCTTTTATGTCCTTGCGTATCTGCTGTGGTGTTATGCCGTGTTCGTTGTTGTACTTCAGCTGAATCTCGCGTCGCCGAGCCGTCTCGTCTATAGTTTTTTGCATGCTTTCGGTAATGTTGTCTGCATACATAATTACCTTGCCATTAACGTTTCGGGCGGCACGTCCAGCAGTCTGCGTAAGCGATCTATGGCTGCGAAGGAACCCTTCCTTATCGGCATCAAGTATGGCTACCAGCGATACCTCAGGCAAGTCAAGTCCCTCGCGCAACAGGTTAACGCCTACAAGAACGTCGTACAAGCCGGCACGCAGATCGTTCATTATCTGTACACGGTCGAGAGTAGCCACGTCGCTATGTATGTAGTTGGCGCGTATGTCGTGGTTTAGCAAGTATTCGGTTAGCTCCTCAGCCATACGCTTGGTCAATGTAGTAACAAGTACACGCTCGTCGCGTTCGCGTCGCTGTTGTATCTCTTCCAACAGGTTGTCTATCTGGTTCTCGCTTGGCCTTACCTCGATAATAGGGTCGAGCAGACCCGTAGGGCGTATTATCTGCTCAACAACCACACCGCCCGACTCTTGCAACTCAAAGTCGGCTGGTGTTGCCGATACATAAACCACCTGATTGGTCATCTCCATAAACTCGTCAAACTTTAATGGACGGTTGTCGAATGCAGCTGGCAGACGGAATCCATATTCCACAAGGTTCTGCTTTCGGGCACGGTCGCCTCCGTACATTGCACTAATTTGTGGCACACTAACATGGCTCTCGTCAATAAACATCAGGTAATCCTTTGGGAAGAAGTCCAACAGACAGTAAGGACGCTGTCCGGGTTCGCGTCCGTCAAAGTAGCGCGAGTAGTTTTCTATGCCTGAGCAATGTCCCAGTTCCTTAATCATCTCCATGTCGTATTCCACACGCTCCTTTATGCGTTGTGCGCGGATATGGTCGCCAAGACCCTCGAAGAAGTCTACTTGTTTTACAAGGTCGTCCTGTATAAGTCGTATGGCCTGTTCGGTTTGTTCCTTTGATGTAACAAACAGGTTGGCAGGATATATCTGGTACTCTTCAAAGCTGTCGATGCGCTGAAAGGTTTCGCTGTCAAGTTCTTCTATAGAGTCAATCTCGTCGTCCCACCATGTTATACGCAGAATATTGTCGCTGTAAGCCATCGACACATCAACTGTGTCGCCCTTTACACGGAAGTTGCCTCGCTTCATATCAATATCGTTGCGCAGATATAATGCATCTACAAGCTTGCGCAGAAATTCGTTGCGGTCGATAGTCTGGCCTCTGTGTACGCTGATAATGCTGTTTGACATGGCTGTAGGTCCGCCCATACCGTATATGCACGATACAGATGACACAACGACAACATCTTTTCTGCCCGAAAGCAAAGCGCTGACAGCCGACAGGCGCAGCTTGTCGATGTCCTCGTTTATGGCAAGGTCTTTCTCTATGTACGTGTCTGACGATGGCATATAAGCCTCTGGCTGATAATAGTCATAATAAGATACGTAGTATTCCACAGCGTTGTTTGGGAAGAATCCTTTCATCTCCTCGTACAGCTGTGCAGCAAGTGTTTTGTTGTGGCTAAGTATTAGGGTGGGGCGTCCGATATTGGCTATGACGTTAGCCATAGTAAAAGTCTTGCCCGATCCTGTTACGCCAAGCAACACCTGAGCTGGTTCGCCTTGCTTTATACCTTCGGTGAGCTGCTTAATGGCTTGCGGTTGGTCGCCTGTAGGTGCAAATTTGGATGTTATGTTAAAGTTCATGTCGAATTGCTTTTCAAAATTTTGAACTGCAAAAATAACAAAAAGAAGTAAGCCAAGCAAGAGAAAATAGGTTAAATAGACTTCCAACTGCCTTGTATTTAGGTTATTTTAGCGTGAATATTCTACCTCAAATCCGCAACCTATAGGGTTTAGTGGGATTTTGCTTGCAAAGCGACAAAATTCATTTTATTGTACATATTTCTTGCACAACAGAAATGTCGCAGACACAAAATCCCCTTACCCCATAAAGCGACTTGAGGTAATACGCTGGTTTAACCAGAAAAGCATGGTCTTTAACCAAAGTCTGTCTTGAACAGGTTGGCATAAGCATTGTTGTCTGAGTAAATGTTCAATACATGCCTACGTGATGTCTTAATCCATTTCGCAGGAACAGAGATGAACTTGAAAACAAAGGTCTTGATTCTGCTGGTGGCACGCAATCCAAATTCATGGGTTTTCAATCTCTGCATAATAGCTTTGTAGAAGTTTCTGATGAGAGCTGTCATAAGCAGGAATACAGTATTCTGTGCCATGAACGATTTTGGCAATCGATTCCAGCCAAAGCCATTGTTCATGTCATCGAAGATGCGTTCCTTGCCACCACGAAGATTGTAGAATTCCACGATGTCTCTTGCACTCGACTTGTAATCGTTAGCCAGTATACATCTGTAGGTATATTCGCCTTCCCAAATGTCAAGGTCTCCATCTATTCGCCTTTGTCTCTGTATGACAAGACGATACGGTTTTCCTTTCCATTTCTCAACAAGGATAGAATTCAACTCAAACTCAATACCGTTGATTTCAACAGTTTTCCATCCAGTTAAGGCAAACATGGAATCGTAGAAAGAAGAGCATCTGTTGGCACGAATATAAAAATGCCTGCAATGAGCCTCTACCATATCTACGATTTCCTCCGAACATGAGCCGCAATCCATGCGGGCACGAGAAATATATATTTCCGAAGCCTCCAATCGCTTGAAGATTCTTTCCAAAGTTTCTTTTTGGTTGAAGCGTACGTTTGTGTTGCCGTCTCTATTTTCAATACCAACAATCATGTCGTTAATGACAGCTACGCCTGGACTATAGCCCAAGAACTTCTTGTAGGTTGGTTTTGCATCATACTTCTCTGTTTCAATGAACTGATGGTCAAAGTCAAAATCATACTCTTGACCGGATTTCAATTGACCAGTAGCAAGCAGGGCATTGACCAGTAAGCAGTTCATCTTGTCTGCAGTATTGAAATCATAGGATTTGCCAGAAGCAGACTTATAGGTGATGCTCTTAAATGTCAGTTCTTCGATAGCACGTAATATGGTGTCTGCGCTGCAAGTGCGAAGAGTTGGATGAAGAGACAAATGTTTCATCAGGTGAGTTGTAACATCCTCAATGCATGAGCCACCACAAAGATATACGCACATCAGAGAGCGTAGAATCTCGCTATATTGATAACCAAACATAGTGCATCTCAATCCCAAGGTGGAATCTATGGTTTGAGCTAAAAGAGCATCAAATTGCTCCATAATCGAAAAAATTCCCCCAAAAGGAGTGAGTTTCTCTGATTTAATTTGTATCTTTGCCATGTCATATTAGAGTTTTGCTTGTCTTCTTTTCGCAACACTAAGGTAAGTGAAAATTCTGACATGGCAAAATCCTGGGTAACTTTTTGTTGCTCAGGCACTTATAAATAATGTTAAACTATAGTGTTGCGGAATTAAGGTTCTATAAAAAAAGCACACTTTCTTTGTAGATAGGTGAATAATGTGTATTTTTGCATTTCAAAAATATCGAGTTATGAAGAATTACATCACAGCCGTGGTTTTGTCGGCGCTGCTTTTTACAAGTTGTGCCAACGAGTTTAATAGGGTTTACAAGACCAACGACTACTCATACAAATACGAATACGCAAAGGAGTGTTATGCTCAGGGCAAGTATACTCGTGCGTCTACTCTGTTGCAGGGCTTGGTTACATTGCAGAAAGGTACAGACAATGCACAGGAGAGTCTCTATATGCTTGGTATGGCTGAATACAACAGCAAGGACTATGAGGGAGCTGCCGCTACTTTCAAGAAGTATTTCTCGAGCTATCCTAAGGGAGCTTATGCACAGGAGGCTGAGTTCTATGCTGGTATGAGTCTTTATAATAGCACGCCAGAGCCTCGTCTCGACCAGTCGCAGACGGTAAATGCCATAGCTGCTTTCCAGGAATATATCGACTTGTTTCCTGATGGCAAGGAGCGTTCGCAGGCACAGCAACGCTTGTTTGAGTTGCAAGACAAACTTGTGCAGAAGGAATTGTATTCGGCACAGCTCTATTATGACTTGGGACAGTACTTCGGCAACTGTACATATGGAGGCAACAACTACGAGGCTTGCATCATTACAGCGCAGAATGCTCTAAAGGATTATCCTTACTCAAAGCTTCGCGAAAAGTTCTCGCTGCTTGTTATGAAGAGCAAGTTTGAACTGGCACAGCAGAGTGTGGAGGAGAAGAAGCTTGAACGTTTCCAGGATGCTGAGGACGAATGCTACGGATTCTTGAACGAATATCCCGACTCAAAGGATAAGGTTACTGCCGAGAAGTTCATCACCAAGTGCAAGGCATTTACAAAAGACTGATATAAGCATCCGTCTTAACCATCTTATCCGTCTTGATAAACAGATTAAACATTAATATATAAAAAATAAACGTCAAATTAATGGATTACAAAAAGTCAAAAGCTCCTGTCAATACCGTTACGCGCAACATTATGGACTTGTGCGACGAGACAGGAAACATCTATGAGAGTGTTGCAATCATCGCAAAGCGTGCCAACCAAATTAGCGTTGAGATAAAGCAGGACCTCAATAAGAAGCTGGCTGAGTTTGCCTCTTACAACGACTCACTTGAGGAAGTGTTTGAGAACCGCGAGCAGATAGAGATCTCTCGCTACTATGAGAAACTCCCGAAGCCAACGCTTCTTGCTACTCAGGAATTCATTGAGGGCAATGTGTATTATCGTGACCCTGCTCAGGATAATGCCAATAAGGACCAGGAAGAGTTGTAAGATATGATACAGCGTAAGCAGTCAGTCTTCCTGTTGTTGGCTTTCGTTGCTTCTGTGGTTTGCTTGTGCTTGCCTCTTGGCAGCTTCGAGCCACAGGCAATGGGTGTTGGCTTCAAGATGTACAACCTTATGGTTATGCTTGGCACTGGTGCCGACTATTCTGTATGCGGTCTATTTGGTGTGCTTGTTCTTAGTAGCATACTGAGTGTAGCCACTATTGGTCTATACAAAAACCGCATGCTTCAGAGTCGCCTTTGTGCCTGCAACCTTTTCTTGCTTGTGGCATGGTATATTGTGTTTGGCGCAATGACACGCAATGTTATCTCTGCCGATACAACTTTCCATGTAGAGTTTGCCACTTGCTTGCCGGCTGTCTCAATCATTCTTGTGCAGATGGCGCGTATGGCTATACTTAAAGACGAGAAGCGCGTAAGAGATTCTGAACGCATCAGATAATTTATCTACACCTTATTATATATATAGGGACAATGTTTCTGTATATATTAAAAAGGAGGCATTATGTCTTCCGAACATAGTTAAGCATTTTAACAATGTTGGATGTCATAATGCCTCCTTTTTTGTATTTGTGTACGTATTGTCTTATATGTATATTTTATGTCATACACGTGCCTGTACATAACGTATTTGCTTGATATTCATAAAGTTGTTACTATTTTACAATGCTTAAAATATTACAAACGTGGTCGAAAAACTTGCACAATTCAGGATTTTTGTGTAAATTTGCACCCGATAAGAAAAAAGGATATGTACTTTTTTTGTATTAGAGGCATATCTGAAAGTATCTAACGGAATTTAGGTTATTGCAGAATTTATTGTTTTCAGGCATTAATCGTGAATATTTATTTCGGTCTGACCAGTCTCCATAAAATCGAGTTTAACCCAGGCGACGGTCTTTCCATATATGAAATGTCTATGGTTCTGTTTTGAAGAACTGTAACAGGAACATATTTAAGGGATAGTGTTCGGATTCCACAAAGAAATTAATAATGATTAAACTTTTTAGAGTAGTATTATTTATTGTATGTGTATTGGGAACAAGTCCCGTAATGGGTGCTGACGCTGCAGCAGGATCAGGAGCTGCACAAACAGAACATTTCGACTGGGAGCCTGTGATTAAGGCTATTGTACAAGTTGAAAGCGAAGGCAACACTCGTGCTGTTAAAGGCAACTCGTGTGGTGCTATGCAAATTACACCAATATTGGTGGCAGAATGCAACAACATTCTAAAGAAGCGTAAAATCAAGAAGCGTTATACGCTGCGCGACCGCTTCAGTCTTGAGAAGTCTAAGGAGATGTTTCTTCTCATGCAGTCGCATTTCAATCCGCTTAACGATATAGAGAAGGCTATACGTTCGTGGAATGGCGGCAACAAATATAGTGTCAAGCGCACTCAGAGATATTTTGAGAAGGTTATGAAGTGTATCCAATCTCAGAAATAATATAAAACGTCAAATAAGCCCTGACTACCTTATTAGGTGGTCAGGGTTGTTTGTTTTTAGGAGTAAAAGGGGGTATTGACTTGATTTGTATTAAGAACGAAAAAAAATAAAGAAAAAAAACTTGGAAATGTTTTGCTGTTTCCAAAAAAGATTGTACCTTTGCACTCGCAATTCAGAAACGTGGTTGCTGATAACAAAATAACCAATGCACCCTTAGCTCAGTTGGTAGAGCAACTGACTCTTAATCAGTGGGTCTAGGGTTCGAATCCCTAAGGGTGTACATTTTGTTTGAAGCGTGCCGAGATAGTTGCACCCTTAGCTCAGTTGGTAGAGCAACTGACTCTTAATCAGTGGGTCTAGGGTTCGAATCCCTAAGGGTGTACTACTAAATTTCTGATTATAAAACAACTGTTGCACCCTTAGCTCAGTTGGTAGAGCAACTGACTCTTAATCAGTGGGTCTAGGGTTCGAATCCCTAAGGGTGTACAAAGAAGCGTTGACTTACGAGTCAACGCTTTTTTTGTTGTATTACTGTACAATATTTATTGTATTATGACGTTAATATATTGATGAAAAAATTATTTCTTAACATATTACTGATTTTTTGCGCATTGGCTTATTGCGCTTGCGACGACGGAGATTCGTTTACGACATCTCCTAATAATCTGTTGACATTCTCAACCGATACACTCAAGCTTGATACCGTATTCTCTACAATCCCTTCTTCTACACGCTCGTTTTGGGCTTATAATAAGTCGGGCGACGGATTGCGTTGCACAAGTGTCCGACTTGAAGGTGGCAACCAATCGGGATTCCGTGTTAATGTAGATGGGGTTTATCTCAGTCCGGAGAACGGATATAAGGCAGGCGACATAGAGGTGCGCAATAAAGACAGCGTGCGTATATACGTTGAGCTTACGTCGGCATTGGCAAACAGCAATATGCCAAAACGTCTTTCCGACAATATTATATTTACTCTCGAGAGCGGACGCGAGCAGAAGGTGCCTATAGATGCTTGGACATGGGACGCGCGTGTTGTGCGTAATGTTACGGTTAATAACGACTCTACAATATCTTCTGTTGGCAAGCCTCTTGTGGTATATGGTATGATGAAGGTGGAGGAGGGGGCTACCCTTACTATTGCTCCTGGTTCTACCATCTATTTTCATAATGATGCCGGACTTGACGTTAAGGGTAGCTTGATGTGCAAGGGAACGGCATCGCAACCTATTGTATTGCGTGGCGACCGATTGGACCGTATGTTTGATTATCTGCCATACGACCGTGTAAGCGGACAATGGCAAGGTGTGCATTTTAACAAGATGTCATATAATAATGTGATAGATTATACCGATATCCATAGCTCCTTTAATGGTGTGAAGGTTGACTCGTCTGGTGTGGAACGTCTTGCTCTCGCCATTGCCAATTCAACCATACACAACTGTCAAGGACATGCCTTGTATGTTGCCGACTCAAAGGTGACGGTAGATAATTGCCAACTTACCAACGCTCTATACAATTGTCTTGCTGTTGATGGAGGCGACGTGACTGTGAACAATTCCACTATTGCACAATTCTATCCGTTTGACGGAATGCGTGCTGCTGCTCTTAATTTCTCGGCTCTTACATATCCACTTGTATCGTTCAAATGTCATAACTCCATAATTACAGGATATGCCGACGACGAGATGATGGGTGGCAAGCCTAAGGGCGAAGATGCCAACGAGTTTAATTACGAGTTTGCCAATTGTATAATTCGTACACCTGAGGTGAAAGATGACGATAAGGAGGGCTCTAATTTTATCGACTGCATATTCGAGGATGTAAAAGATACAGTAAGCTATGGCCGAAAGCATTTCTTGCTTGTAGATGGTGACAACCAGAGATACGATTTCCATCTGCGTAAGGAGTCGGCTGCTGTCGACTCTGCAAATGTTGCCACATCAACAAAGAGCGACCATGACGGTAAGCAACGTGATGAAAAACCCGACATGGGCGCCTACGAATACATCAAAACAGAAGAGTGACATAATATTTACTAATAAAACAAATTAAACCAAATTCTAACATGAAACAAATCAACATCAACATCTGCATTCAACATTACCAGCTTGACGAACTCAATGCAGACGACCGCGAACTGGTAGAACGCGCTCTTAAGGCAACGGAGAATTCGTATGCCGAATACAGCCACTTCTATGTTGGTGCGGCTATACGTCTTGCTAATGGCAATATTATGATAGGAGCCAATCAGGAGAATGCTGCATTCCCTTCAAGCTTATGCGCTGAGCGCACGGCTATATTTGCTGCACAGGCCAACTATCCCGACCAAGCTATAACCACATTAGCTATTGTGGCACGCAATGATAATGGGCTTCTCGATGATCCAGTAAGTCCTTGTGGAGGTTGTCGTCAGGTAATTCTTGGTGTGGAAGATCGTTATAAGAGTCCTATACGCATATTGTTGTATGGCAAACGTGGCGTGTATTGCGTGGCTTCTGCAAAGGACCTGCTCCCGTTGTCGTTTGTAGATGCAAGTATGGGATAGTATTTTTGAAAGAAAACCTTTATTACGTTTCATAAGCATTAAATAGTCTGAATAGTTTCTATCTTTGCCGATTTTTTCGTACTTTTGCAACGTATTATGGGTTGATACGAAACTCGAAAATATTATAAACACATATATTTAAATATGAGCAAACAAGTAGAAAAAATCAAAGAATTGGTCGCAAAACGCGAGCAGGCTCGTCTCGGTGGTGGCGAAAAGGCTATTGAGAAGCAGCATGCACGTGGCAAATACACTGCGCGTGAACGTATCGAGATGCTTGTCGACGAAGGTTCGTTTGAGGAGTATGACATGTTCAAGAAGCATCGTTGTACAAACTTCGGCATGGAGAAGAAGCACTATTATGGTGATGGTGTCGTTGCTGGTAGCGCAACTATAGGTGGCCGATTGGTATATGTATATGCTCAGGACTTCACCGTTAACGGTGGATCGCTTTCTGAGACAATGGCACAGAAGATCTGTAAGGTTATGGATATGGCCATGACTATGGGCGCTCCTGTTATCTGCATGAACGACTCTGGTGGTGCACGTATTCAGGAGGGTATCTGCGCTCTTGCCGGATATGGCGAGATATTCGAACGCAATATCCTTGCTTCTGGTGTAGTACCACAGATTTCTGCTATTATGGGTCCGTGTGCTGGTGGTGCTGTTTACTCTCCAGCTCTTACCGACTTCATCATCATGAAGGAGCAGACTTCTTATATGTTCCTTACAGGTCCTAAGGTTGTTAAGACTGTAACTGGCGAGGATATTGATGCCGAGCATCTTGGTGGTGCCTCTGTACACGCTACAAAGAGTGGTGTTACTCATTTTGCAGCCAAGACAGAAGAAGAGGCTATCGAGATGATTAAGAGCTTGCTCTCTTTCATCCCGAGCAATAATACCGAGGAGGCTCCACGTGTTGAGTGCAACGACCCAATCAACCGTATGGAAGATTCTCTTAACGAGATTATCCCTGACGATCCTAACAAGGCATATGATATGTATAAGGTTATTGGTGCTGTTACCGACAATGGCGAGTTCTTCGAGATTCAGCCTAAGTTCGCCAAGAACATCATCATCGGCTTTGCACGTTTCAATGGTCAGAGCGTTGGTATCGTAGCTAATCAGCCTGCAGCTTATGCTGGTGTACTCGACGTAAATGCAAGCCGTAAGGCAGCACGTTTCGTTCGTTTCTGCGATGCTTTCAATATTCCTATCGTGTCACTTGTTGACGTTCCTGGATTCCTTCCTGGTACAGGTCAGGAGTACAATGCAGTTATTCAGCATGGTGCACAGCTTCTTTATGCTTACGGCGAGGCTACTGTACCTAAGATTACTATCACTCTGCGTAAGAGCTACGGTGGTTCTCATATCGTTATGGGATGCAAGCAGCTCCGTTCCGATCTTAACTTCGCATGGCCTTCATCAGAGATTGCCGTTATGGGTGCTAGTGGTGCCGTTGCTATTCTCTGTGGCAAGGAAGCCAAGGCTAAGAAGGAAGCTGGTGAGGACGTTAAGGCTTTCCTCGCAGAAAAGGAAGAAGAGTATACAGAGAAGTTTGCCAACCCATACGAGGCTGCTTCTTATGGCTATATCGACGACGTTATTGAGCCACGCAACACTCGTTTCCGTATCTGTCGCGGACTTGCACAGCTTGCCACTAAGCGTCAGTCGCTGCCTGCAAAGAAGCATGGTTGTATGCCGATGTAATAACAATGTTTTAATAATTAAACATTAAACATTAACATTTAAGCATTTAAGAAAGTGGACAAGAATATTTATGCTGCTATTGCCATGGCTCTTTATGAGTATCAGGGCAACAATGTGCACGACAAGGAACCTGGATTCATTACCATTCAGCCGCGTCAGACAATGTGGAATGCCAAGTTCTTGAGTTTAACAGCAAAACCATAATATTAGAATGAAGGAATTTAAATATACAATCGACGGACAGGAATACAAGGTCCAGATTGAGGATGTAGAAGGCAACATCGCCAGTGTTAATGTCAATGGCGAGGCTTTCAAGGTTGAGATGGAGCAAGAGGCTGAACCTGAAAAGAAGAAGGTTGTTCTTGGACAGCCTGCTGCTTCTAATGATGAGGCTGAGACAACAAGTGCTGCTAACGTCAATACTGCCAACGCTATCAAGGCTCCTCTGCCTGGCGTTGTTACAGAGATTAAGGTTGCTGTAGGCGACGAGGTAAAGGTTGGCGATACTGTTGTTGTGCTTGAGGCTATGAAGATGGCTAACAACATCGAGGCTGAGAAGGACGGCAAAGTTACTGCTATCTGCGTTAAGCAGGGCGAGAGTGTTCTTGAAGACTCTCCATTGGTTGTCGTTGAGTAATTTGATATATTCGCCTTATGGGCAAAACAATACGAAAAAAGGTTCACAACTCATTATTGGGTTGTGAACCTTTTTTTCCGTTGTATGTATACTATATAATAAGGTAAATAAGTATTCAATACGAACGGCAATCTGTAGGAGGGTATGGCATCCCTGCCATACCCACTCTGCCATAATTGTACAGCCAATTTAGTGGGTATGGCAAGGATGCCATACCCTCCTACTATATGAAAAGAAATCTGAACTGTTACTTATATAATATATATATATAATAAGGTATATATATTATAAGGTGTACACGTATTACTACGTAGTAGTACACTCTAATATTATTCCGCTATACCAGCCTCAATCCACTGCTTTGCGATAGTCTTTGCGTCAGCATCGGCAGTAGTATCTTCTACCTCATATTCCTTCATAAGCAGATTCTTGAGAGTATCTGGGTCAAAATCCTTGCCTTCTACATTCTTCCACAGATAGGCAGCTGTCTCGTTCATACTTATAATCTTTGTAAAGTCTATGTTCTCCTTGCCTTCAGCAACGATGATGTTCTCGCCACAGACATTTCTTAATACAAATCCTTTCTTGGTTTTCATTGTTTTATAGGTTTTTTGTTTTGATTCTATTATGTTTTTAATTGTTGTTTACACCCTGTTCCTTCTTGTTATTTACCGCTTTTATTGTTTGTGCCAACCAATCGTAGATATATTCTGTATGCAAACAGCAGGTATCTGCGTATAGGGTAGAGTCGTGTCCAAATGTACGAGTATAGCAGCCATTTACGACCTGATGTTGAGTCGGCTTTTGTTCTGCCTTTGCGATAAAACGCCTCCGCATAACCATGCACATCGCTTATACTACATGTCTCGTTTGCCAAATTGCCGTCACCACGCAATGTCACTTTATCGCCCTCAATAGCAATAATGCGATGAAGCACATATCTTTTAGGAGCAACCTCAGCAAGCACAGCATCACCAACATGTATCGATTGTGGTTTGCGCAGTATAGCCTTGTCGCGTCTGTCCTCAAGGAAAGGGCGCATACTTACACCACGCAACCCAAGTGTTACGGTATGTCCAGCATTGAGCATACTTATAATCTCGGGTATAAGAAATTTGTTGTCTATTTCTTTCTTCTTTATCTCTGTGTCGGTAGCCGATTGTATCATAGTAAGGTTTCTCTTTCTTCTTTTTTTTTACTTAATTGCTATTGCGTTGTAGCATGTTCTTGCGGCATCCTCGTCTGGCAGACAATGCAGCACATTAACCGAAGGAATCGTTTCGATAAGTTTTATAACAGTGTCGTAAGTGTTTCTAAATACCACCTTGTCCCATTTCATTGACGAGCACGATGGCAGAACTTGTGAGAAGGCAATTGTAGGCGATAGTCTCTCCACACTGTTTTGCTTTGCTCTGTCTATCTTTGTCACAGCTCCAAGTGGTGCCTTTATATTGCGGTAGCAAGGTGTCTTGCCACTCCACGGGCTGCCATATATTACAGGCTTATTGTCTATAATGCGCACAATAGGATTGTCGTCGTTCATAAGGTCGCTACCCTCAATATACTTAAGCCATAGCGATGTGTGCGTGCTCTTGCCAGTTCCACTATGTGCTATGAAGGCATAACCATAGCCGTTGTTTCTTACCAGCGATGCGTGTATAAGCAATGTGTTGAAGAAACTTCCCCTAAAGGCATACAACATCATCAGCGCATTGTTCAGTCCAAAGCGTCTCATCTCTTTGCTGCCGTTAAGGGCGCACTGGGCTTCGGTAAAGTCCTTGTTTGTTTGCAGCATGCAGCAACTGTGTCCTGCAATATCTTTAATGATGAATTGGTACCCCCCATCTGTCTTAATGTCAACAGTTGTCTTGCCGTTGCCAGTGTCAAATATGTCCACACGGCTACGTTCCTCCTTAGGCACAACAGCAATATTGTCGTCAACATTAAGGCAGAACAACATATCTGTAGATGTGCTTACACATTTGTTGCCATTGCCATATACAAGACAACCGTCATTGTCCTCTTCTACACTGAAGGGGGCGAATGACGGTAGCAGCCTTATATCGTTATGGGCTGAATCTTCAAAAGATATCTGTAGCAGATGCTCTGCCACGCAAAAGGTATGTTTAGTACCCATTTATTATTTCTTGTTCTTTGATTTCTTTATCTTAGCTGGCTTAGGAGCGTCCTTCATCTCACTCTCGTCTGGGATGATAGGCGTAAAGGCAAAGTCGCTTGCCAACAAGTACTTCACATCATAGCGGCCTTTAGTGGCATAACGCTTCTTAAGTGCAGCATATTTCTTCTCAACATCCTTGCGCTTTTTGCTGAAGAAGGTGATGCATGTAGGATTAGCCACTCCATTCTTCTGCATATGTCCGCGTAGTTGGTACGAGTAGTTGTCTCGGCTATACAGAAACCCCGTTTTACTGTCGGTATATGTAGAGTCCATATACTGAATGTCAGTGAAGTAGACTGTAGAGTCGTTGAATGATGTGGCAAAGCCGCAGATATAACCAGGAGTGTGCTTTTGTACAGCAAAAGTCAGTGCTGGAATCAGCATAGCAGCCATTGCCAAGTATACGCGTAGCTTCATTTTCTTTTTTATTACGTGTTTTTGTTTCAATTTATATTGTTTATATGTCAATCCTGAGTTGGTGTGCGTTATCTTCCAAGATAAGCCTTCAGCATCTTGTTCTTGGTGTTCTGCTTCAGCTTTCTTATCGCCTTCTCCCTAATCTGTCTTACACGCTCGCGTGTCAAGCCATACTTCTTGCCAATCTCTTCCATTGTGCATTCGGGTTGGTTTATGCCGTAGAAAGCTTCCACAACATTGCGCTCACGCTCATTTAGTACAGTAAGTGCGGCAGCAATCTCATCGCGCAACGATTCCATAAGCAATTGGTTGTCTGTTGCTGGTTCCGAGTCACTCTGCATAAAGTCAATCATGCTTGTAGCATCGTTATCAGATACGGGAGCGTCAACCGATACCTGATGTGTATTCACCTTAAGCACGTCCTCTATTTTGTCGTGCGGAATATCAGTCTTGTCTGCTATCTCGTCAATACTTGGTCTGCGTTCGTTTTCCTGTTCAAACTGATTCAGTATACGGTTTATCTTGTTTACGCTTCCCACCTGGTTAAGTGGCAGTCTCACTACACGACTCTGTTCGGCAATAGCTTGCAGAATACTTTGTCTAATCCACCATACAGCATAACTGATAAATTTAAATCCTCTTGTCTCGTCAAATTTTTCAGCAGCTTTCAGCAAACCAATGTTGCCTTCGTTGATAAGGTCGGGTAGGGACAATCCTTGGTTCTGATATTGTTTTGCAACAGAGACAACAAAGCGCAAGTTAGCTTTGGTAAGTTTCTCCAATGCCTTGCGGTCACCATTTTTTATACGGCGAGCCAACTCAGCCTCCTCTTCTACGGAGATGAGTTCCTCGTGGCCTATTTCTTGCAGATACTTGTCAAGAGAGGCATTCTCTCGATTGGTTATCGATTTTGTGATTTTCAGTTGTCTCATTAAGTGTTGTCTTTTTAGGGATTTTATTGATTATTGTTGGGGCGCATGTATATCTACATTCATCTGCAAATTTAACCAAATATATTGGTTGACGCAAATTTTTCCTTGCTTATTTTAGTGTTGTACGGAGAATGTTTTAAGACAAGAGAACATGTTTTTTAGGACATAAGAACAGGAGAACATGTTTTTTTTTTAAGACATGAGAACAGAAGGACATGTTTTTTCTTAAGATTACAAAAAAACAGGAGGCACGGTATTGTCTTCCCGTGCCTCCTTTTTATTGTAACTAAATAACCTTGTTATTATTTAGTCCTCAAGCGGAACAGCAAAGTATGCCTTCTTGCCTGTAGGATAAATACCCTGGATATATAGTACAGGGTCTTTGCTTGTAGAAGCTTCCTTCACTACATTCTGCAAGTCATCGATAGTCTTGATAGCGCTGTCGTTTACACGCTGGATGATGAATCCCTTTGTGATACCTGCATTCTTAAGCTTGCCGGCGTTCACCTTCAATACCTCAAGACCATAGCCAATATTGAACTGCTGCTTCTGGTTATCGGTGATAGCACGGAAGTTGCCACCCAATACATCAAGGTCAGCCTTCTTCACAACCTGAGTATTGCCTTGCTCATTCTTCAATGTAACAGTCTTTGTCGACTTCTTCTTGTCGCGCAAGTAAGATATAGATACCTTGTCGCCAGGACGCTTCTTTGCCAAGTACTCTTGCAGGTCAGCCATCTTGTTTACTTCCTTGCCGTCAATAGCGGTAATAACGTCGCCTTCCTTCAGTCCTGCTTCCTCTGCAGCACTCTCTTCTGTTACCTTAGCTACATATATACCTTCCATTGTTCCGAGGTCTATGTCCTTGCCCTGATCCTTCTGTGCATCAACATAGTTCTTTACATCAGAGCCCTGAATGCCAATAACGGCACGCTGTACAGTACCATATTTCTTCAGGTCGTCCACCACCTTATTCATAATAGATGTAGGAATGGCAAAACCATATCCGCTGAACGATCCTGTTTGCGAGTAAAGCATAGCATTGATACCGATAAGTTCGCCGCGAGTGTTTACCAATGCACCACCCGAGTTGCCCGGATTGATTGCAGCATCAGTCTGGATAAACGATTCCACACCATTCTGATACAATGAGCGTCCCTTAGCACTTACTATACCAGCTGTTACGGTATTGGTAAGATTGAATGGGTTGCCTACAGCCAGTACCCACTCACCAACCTTGATGTTCTCGCTATTAGCGATAGTGATAGCCGGGAGGTTCTTTCCGTCAATCTTTATAAGTGCAAGGTCGGTAGTCTTGTCAGTACCAATGATACGAGCCGAATACTCCTTGTTGTCGTTCAATGTAACAGTGAGCTCATCTGCATCTGCCACAACATGGTTGTTTGTTACGATATATCCATCATTAGAGATGATAACGCCCGAGCCCGAACCCTGCTGCTTCGGAGTGCGCACGCTTCTCTTCTGCTTGCCTCCATTGCCTTGGTTAGGATTGCCAAAGAATCCAAATGGGTCTGAGAAGAAATCAGAGAACGGATCGCTCTGCACCTCCACGGTCTGCACTTTCGAGTTCTTTGTGCTTAGAATATGCACAACAGAAGGCAGCGACTTTTCTGCAGCGTATGTCAGGTCTACAGGTTGTGCCGGTACAGCAGCCAAAGCGGCAGGCGAGGCATTTACCTTAATCAATGTTCCAGTTGAGAAGGCAAGGGCAATAACGCTCAATGCCGCAACAAAATAATTAGAATACTTCTTCATAATCCTTATTTATTTTACTTGTTTTATTATTATTCCTATTTTTACTCTCTATGTCTACGCTATTAGCCATTCTGACATATTGCGGTCTGATATGGCTGTTGTTGTGTTAAAACAATAGCGTTTCTTGTTTTGTGGTTGCAAATATAGACGCAATATTTGTTAAAGTGTCAAATTGGCATATATCTTTATCCCATTTTAACACTCTAATTTAACATATTAACGGCTGTTAGAGATAAACGGAACGATTTTTACTTTTGTTTTCAAAGACATAAACAAGCCGAAAAGAAAAATAAATTATCAATTATTTTGTGGTCTTGCCAAATAGCAGTACCTTTGCAATCCGTTGGAAACAGTGTCTCGGTTCTGTCGCTGCCACACATTGGTGTGGAAGAGGAAAGTCCGGGCAGCATAGGGAACCCCACTTCCGAAAGTAGAAGCTGTCGGTGACGGCAGGTGTCGGTAGAAGAAAATAACCGCCGTGCTTTAGTACGGTAAGGGTGAGAAGGTAGTGTAAGAGACTACCAGCCGATGGGTGATCATCGGGCTGTACCATCTGGGGGCTGCAAGTTCATGTATACCATCGTTTGAGGGCGTCCCGTCCGACCTATGTGACGGTGGAGGGTAGAATGCTAGAGCCGTAGGGTGACTTACGGAGTAGATAAATGACAGAAGGCTTCCTTGTCCGTAAGGGTTGGGAAGAAACAGAACCCGGCTTATAGAGACACTGTTTCCAATTTTTTTAGTTTTCCTTCTTTCTCCAGCGCATGCCATACCGAGTAGCGTGCCTCCGGATTTATTTTTTCTATCTCCTCAAACATCCGCTTCATGTCAGTTCTGTTCGATGCTTTCTCGTACGGACACAGTTTCACCTGCTTCTTGTATCCGCACAGTTCGGCATACTCTTTTATGTCTTTCTCTATCAATAGGCATAAGGGGCGTATGATGGTCAGCGGCATTTTCTCCATCTGCATTACAACAGGCATTGTCGAGAACGATCCTTGGTAGAATTGGTTTAGCATTGCCGTGTGTATGATGTCGTCCATATGATGCCCCAGAGCAATTTTATTGAACCCGTTGTCTTGTGCAAATCTGAACAGAGCCTTGCGTCTATGCCATGAGCATAGGAAACAGGCTGGTTTGTCTGTCTTCTTTGTGTCGTCAAACGATGTTGTCACAATGTGCAACCTCACACCGTGCTTCTCGGCAAAGGCTTCCAGATACGATGTGTCCGACTCATACTTTATATTCTCCATCCTCACATGTATTGCCTCTACCTCAATACGTGGCTTTATTATGCGTTGTCTGCGGCCAAGCATCTCAAGAAGGCATAACGAGTCCTTGCCACCCGACAGTCCTATCAGTATTCTGTCGCCGTCGGACAGCATTGCATATTCGGTCAACGCTTTCTGAAAACGCTGATATATCATGTGGTTTAGTATTTGCTCTCGGGTTCTCATTGGTTCTGCTCCATTACTTAAACACCAGATAAACGGCTGCAATGATGAACACGAAGGCAAGCAAGTGGTTCCATTTCAGTGTCTCGCCCTGGAACATTATGTTTGCAATAAGGGCAAACACAATAAGACTGATGCACTCTTGCACCACCTTTAGCTGCACCAACGAGAATGGACCGCCATTACCCTGAAATCCTATGCGGTTGGCTGGCACCTGACAGCAATATTCAAAGAAGGCAATACCCCACGAGAAAGCTATTACGCCTATCAATGGCCAATTGCTCGACACGCCTGTCTGTTGTAGTTTTAAATGACCATACCATGCAAGAGTCATGAATATGTTAGATAGTATAAGTAAAATAATTGTGTAGAATCCTGACATGTTTTGTTTTGTTTTAAAAAGGAGGGGGTGGTAAAATGGGAGTTAAAGGAAGTTTGCCACCCTCCCTCTTTTTTTTATCATTTATTATTTCTCAATCTTTCATCCATCGCCGCTGCCGCTCTTCTTCCATCTCCCATAGCAAGTATCACAGTAGCGCCTCCGCGTACTATGTCACCGCCTGCGAATATCTCAGGACGCGAGCTCTGCATCTTGTCATTTACGGCAATAGTATTCTTTCTTCCAAGTTCCAGACCCTTGATAGAGTTTGGCACAAGTGGGTTAGGCGATACACCTACAGCCACAATCACCTGGTCTACCTCCATCGTAACCGTCTTGCCTTCTACAGGCACCGGACTGCGGCGTCCGCTTGCGTCGGGTTCTCCAAGCTCCATTACCTGAAGCACGGCAGCCTTAACGGCGCCCTTATCGTCGGCAATATATTCTATCGGGTTGTGCAGTGTAAGGAAGTGTATTCCCTCTTCCTTGGCATGCTTTACTTCCTCAAGACGTGCTGGCATCTCAGCCTCCGAACGGCGGTACACCAAGGTTACGTCTCCGCCCAAGCGCTTAGCTGTACGGCATGAGTCCATTGCAGTATTGCCGCCACCTACTACCAGCACACTCTTACCTATATTAATAGGTGTATCTGTCAGCGGATTGGCTGCGTCCATAAGGTTCACACGTGTAAGGTACTCGTTAGACGACATAATGTTCAATGCATTCTCGCCCTTTATGCCCATGAAGTTTGGCAGACCGGCACCCGAACCTACGAATATGCCCTTATATCCTTCAGCTTCCAGCTCGTCGGTCGTTATTGTCTTGCCAATGATGCAGTCGGTAGTAAACTCCACACCCATCTTCTTCAAGTTGTCTATCTCAACATCCACAATACGGTTAGGCAGGCGGAATTCAGGGATACCATATTTCAGCACACCGCCAATCTCGTGCAGAGCCTCAAACACATGCACCTCATAACCCTTCTTAGCCATATCTCCGGCAAAGCTCAATCCCGAAGGGCCGCTTCCTACAACTGCCACCTTTATGCCGTTCTTCTTAGCCATATCGGGCACAGCTATATTTCCGCTCTCGCGCTCAAAATCGGCTGCAAAGCGTTCCAGATATCCAATAGCCACAGCAGGCTCGTTCATTTTCAGGTGTATACACTTGCTCTCGCATTGCTTCTCCTGCGGACAAACACGGCCGCATACAGCTGGTAGGGCAGAGGTGCTCTTCAATACCTTGGCAGCAGCAAGGAACTGTCCACGCTCTATGTTTTTTATAAACGATGGTATGTTGATGTTCACCGGACATCCTTCCACGCATGCCGGCTTGCCGCAGTCCAGACAACGGTGAGCCTCACGTATGGCCATCTCCTTAGTCAGTCCCTTGTTCACCTCTTCGGTTCGTGTTGTCGCACGATATACAGGGTCAAGCTCAGGCATTTGCACACGTTCTATAGCCTTGCGTTCTGCGGGTTTCATGGCAGCGCGTAATGTCTTACGCCATTCTGCATCACGGTCTATCAGCTGTTCTATTGTCTCATTGGTGGGCTCAACATCCATACATGTCTCACATCCGCATGTCTCTGTCTTCTTCTCCACACCGCGCAGATGTTCCTCATAATGTTCCATTTCCTCGCGCTCGGCATCACGGAAAGTTCCCATACGTTTAAACATCTCGTCCCAGTCAACAAGTGCTCCGTCAAACTCAGGTCCGTCAATACATACAAACTTAGTTTTGCCTCCTATCGACAGACGGCAAGCTCCGCACATGCCAGTACCGTCAACCATGATGGTGTTCAATGATACCTCAACAGGGATATTATATTTCTGCGCCATCAGGCAACAGAACTTCATCATTATCGGAGGACCAATGGCAAACACCTTGTCCACATGCTCCTCCTGATTTATAAATTTCTCTATACCTATAGTCACTACACCCTTCTCTCCGTACGAACCATCATCGGTCATGATTATAAGTTCGTCGCTGCTCTCTCTTACCTCATCCTCCAGTATAACAAGGTCTTTGCTGCGTCCTGCTATAACCGAAAGCACACGGTTGCCAGCAGCTTTCAGGGCGCGTATAATAGGCAACATTGGAGCAACTCCAACGCCACCGCCAGCACAAACCACCGTACCATAATTCTCAATATGTGTAGGATTTCCAAGCGGACCAACTACGTCTGTTATGTAGTCGCCCTCGTTAAGGCTACACAGCTTAGTAGACGACAGGCCGACCTTTTGTACAACAATGGTTATAGTACCACGTTTTATGTCGGCATCGGCAATGGTCAGAGGCACACGCTCGCCATTATCGCCAACGCGGACGATTATAAAGTTGCCTGCCTTACGGCTCTTTGCAATCAATGGGGCTTCAATCTCAAAAAGGAATACCTTCTCAGAGAACTGCTTTTTCAATACGATTTTGTTCATGGGCGGTAATGTTATTGTTTAAAGTTAGGATTTGATATTGTTTAGTAGAGTAGGCGAAAGACTATTAAGAATAATGTAGTAGTGGGCTGGTAAGGCAAAGAGCCAAAAAAAGAAGTAATTGGAAGTTTAGCTCCTTTTTTTGGCTCCTCTCCTTGTCTTTCTATTTAGAAGTTCTTGTCATCAAGCATCTCAAAGCCACAGTATGGCACGAGTACCTTAGGCACGCGTATACCCTCTGGTGTCTGATTGTTCTCGATGATGGCAGCCACGATACGTGGCAAAGCAAGTGCCGATCCGTTAAGAGTGTGGCAAAGCTCAATCTTTCTTGTCTCTGCATTGCGGTAGCGGCAGTGCAAGCGGTTGGCCTGATAACTCTCGAAGTTAGATACCGAAGAAACCTCCAACCAGCGCTTCTGTGCTGCGCTCCATACCTCGAAGTCGTAGCATATAGCAGATGTGAAGCTCATGTCGCCACCACACAAACGTAGGATGTGGTAAGGCAGCTCAAGCTTCTTCAGCAGACCCTCAACATGCTCAAGCATCTCGTCAAGCGACTTGTATGAGTGTTCAGGCTTGTCAATGCGCACAATCTCAACCTTGTCAAACTGGTGCAGACGGTTCAATCCGCGCACATCCTTGCCATACGATCCGGCCTCGCGACGGAAGCAAGCCGAATAAGCACAACGCTTGATAGGCAGATCCTTCTCGTCCAAAATCTCATCACGGAAGATGTTGGTTACCGGAACCTCGGCTGTTGGAATAAGGTAGAGGTTGTCCAACTGGCACTGGTACATCTGTGCTTCCTTGTCAGGCAGCTGACCTGTACCGTAACCCGAAGCTTCGTTAACAACGTATGGAGGCTGTACCTCAAGGTATCCGCTCTTGCGAGCCTCCTCAAGGAAGAAAGCCTCAAGTGCACGCTGCAAGCGAGCCATCTTGCCAATGTATACAGGGAATCCGGCACCGGTAATCTTTACACCAAGGTCGAAGTCTATAAGATTAAACTTCTTGCACAAGTCCCAGTGGCATAAAGCGTCCTCTGGAAGGTTAGGCATTTCGCCACCTTCCTTAACAACAACGTTGTCGTTTGCGTCTTTACCCTCTGGTACATCGTCGTTAGGAATGTTTGGTATAGTGCAGAGCTTGGCTATCAAGTCCTTCTCTGCCTGGGCCTTTGTCTCTTCCAATGCCTTGTTTGCCTCCTTAATAGCGGCAACCTTAGCTTTGATTTCGTCAGCCTCCTGCTTGTTACCCTGCTTCATAAGAGCACCAATCTGTGCTGCCAACTTCTTTGCGTCCGACAGGTTCTGGTCAAGTTCCTGCTGTGTCTCGCGGCGACGTTTGTCTATAGCGAGAACTTCCTTAATGGCTTCCTCAGCACCAGCAAAGTGCTTCTTGTTCAAGCCTTTGATAACACGTTCAGTTTCCTCACTGATGAGTTTAAGTGTAAGCATATGCTAAATAGTTAAATATTAATATGCGTTGTTATGTTTTTATTCAGACTACAAAATTACATATTTTTTCTATTTACGGCAATTTTTTACTCTTTATTTTCTATTTTTTGAAAGACATGAGAACAGAAGAACAAGTTTTTTTGAAAGACATGAGAACAGAAGAACAAGTTTTTTTGAAAGACATGGGAACAGAAGAACAATTTTTTTTGAAAGACATGAGAACAGAAGAACAAGTTTTTTGAAAGACATAAGAACAGAAGAA
Source organism: Prevotella merdae (assembly GCF_900290275.1). Classification (GTDB taxonomy): domain Bacteria; phylum Bacteroidota; class Bacteroidia; order Bacteroidales; family Bacteroidaceae; genus Prevotella; species Prevotella merdae. The sequence continues at coordinate 1,257,841 of NZ_LT985324.1, read as the reverse complement.
CAAGTTTTTTTGAAAGACATGAGAACAGAAGAACAAGTTTTTTGAAAGACATGGGAACAGAAGAACATGTTTTTTTTGAAAGACATAAGAACAGAAGAACAAGTTTTTTTTGAAAGACATGAGAACAGAAGAACATGTTCTTTGGTTGAGGGATAAAACATGTTCTTCTGTTCTTATGTCTTACCCCCCCCGCAAGCAATCCCCATGTTCTTCTGTTCTCCTGTCTTATCCCTCGCAAGCAATCCCCATGTTCTCCTGTTCTCCTGTCTTACCCCTCGCAAGCAATCCCCATGTTCTCATGTCCTCCTGTCTTACCCCTCGCAAACAATCCCCATGTTCTTCTGTTCTCCTGTCTTACCCCTCGCAAGCAATCCCCATGTTCTTCTGTTCTTCTGTCTTATCCTCGCAAGCAATCCCCATGTTCTTCTGTTCTTCTGTCTTATCCCCGCAAGCAATCCCCATGTTCTCATGTTCTTCTGTCTTCCCCAAAAAACATGTTTTTCTGTCTAATTACCATGCATATTTTTCTTATTCCAATTAAAATCCTCAATTGTTTTTCTTTGCCATTTCAAATAAGTTTTATACTTTTGTACATTAAAATTCTCTCTCTCCGCAAGATAGAGAACAGTATATACACGTTTTACCGTAATGGTACAAGTACATTGTAAGCTGGCCTTTCGCGACATCGTTGGCTGTAACTCGTTGATTTCCATCTTGCTACACGTGGTGAGATGAACTAAGATTGTGCACTTGTGTCAAGAAGTTGGTATCGTAAACTAAACTGTTTTAACACAAAATCCCCTTCCTTTTTCAAGTATGGCAAACTTGTCAGGTGCTGATATCACGAGGTGGTACGTCATGCACTCATATAAAAATGAGAAGAAAGCGGAAGAAAAACTTCAGGAGTATGGACAAATGAGGTTTTTCATCCCCAAGGAGCGTGCTGTGCGCACACGTAATGGCAAGAAGATCGTTATCATGGTGCCCGTCATCCCCAGTTTAGTCTTTGTGCAAGCTTCGCAGAAGCAGATAGTCAACTTCAAGAAATCCGTCTACAACGACCTTCAGTTTGTCATCTGGCGCGAGCATGATGGCAAGACAACTCGTTATCTCACCGTAGAAAACAGAGACATGCAGAACTTCATCCAGCTATACGAGCATAGTGACAAGAAGCTAACCTTCTATCGTCCTGGTGAGATAGACATAAGGAAAGGTGTGCGTGTAAGGGTACACTGCAATGGAGGCTTAGACCAGCTCGAAGGTATCTTCGTCAAGGTTGCCCGCAAACGCAGCAAACAAATCGTAGTCATCATCCCCGACACCCTCGCCATATCAGCAGAGGTAGAACCAGAAGTACTTGAAGTCATCGAGTAACTGTAGGAGGTACGGTCTCCGAACCGTACCACTCAAGTAGCCACATTACCCCACTCAAGTAGCCACATTACAGCATTATATATTACTTCGCCATTTATATTATATTAAATGCCCTTTTAATATATATTAAATACCACTTGACATATATTAAATAGCCAAGTATATTATATTACTTTTTTCTTGCTCTGGCAAGTGGTAAAGCCGATTACAACACTCAATAATCAAAATTGTGCCAATATTCTTGTAAATATGGAATATATCCTTTATCTTTGTGTTATAATACAAATTTAATATAAAGGTTATGCGATACACAGAAGAACGATATATCAGTTTGCTGACCGATTTCGGTTTCAAGCGAATCTTTGGCACTAATCCCAATAAGGATTTGTTAATTGATTTTCTCAACTCTCTGTTTGATGGTGAACAGGTTGTAAAGGACGTGACATTCCTTAATAGTGAGCATGTTGGTGATGTACGTGCAGACCGCAAGGCTATATTCGACGTATATTGTGAGAATGAGAAGGGCGAGAAGTTTATCGTTGAGATGCAGAATGCCAGTCAGAAATACTTCAAAGACCGTTCCCTCTATTATGCCACATTCCCTATTCGTGAGCAAGCGCAAAAAGGAGAAGTATGGAATTATGAACTCAAGCATGTTTATGTTGTTGCATTACTCAACTACGACATGACAGATTCTGCTTTTGCACAAGATACAATCAATCACGACGTCGGCTTGCTTGACAAGCGGACACATCGAGTGTTCAACGATAAACTCACATTTAAGTATGTTGAAATAGCCAAGTTCAAAAAGAGTATAGAAGAACTAAAGACCAATTATGACAAGTGGATTTATGTTCTTCAAAACCTCTCGCGTCTTGACCGTCAACCCAGGTATCTCCAAACAGAAGTCTTTAGTCGTTTGTTTAATCAGGCTGAAATCGCAAGATTCTCAAAAACTGAGCTTCGTGAATATGAGGACAGTCTCAAAGCTTATCGCGACATGAAGAACTCGCTGGATAATGCAGAAGAGAAAGGACTTGCAAAAGGACTTGCAAAAGGTCGTGCGGAAGGTCTTGTAGAAGGTCGTGCGGAAGGTCTTGCAGAAGGTAAAAAAGACAAAGCTGTAGAAATAGCAAAAAAACTTCTTGAAATGGATATGCCTATTGACGCTATAATGAAAGCAACAGGCCTTTCACAGGAAGAGATAACTAAACTTTAAGTTTTGTAAATGATTACATTACCCTCCAAAACCTATACCGCTGACGCTATTCGTCTTTCTCAGATTCTTGGCAGCACCACAAAAGCCAACATGCTGATAGTCTGCAAGAGACAGTACTTACGTTGTCCGCAAGGAGCGTAAGACTCCTTATATCCTTCAAAATGGTAGTGACCTATTGCGATGAAGAAAAAGATAATGGTATATGCTCATGCCAGCTGAACTTCGCAAGTCTCTCTCCGATGACTATAAAGTATACCTCGACCTTGCTCTGCAAGGCAAGAAATGACCGTCGGCAAAAGACCTGAGAATGATGGCGTTTATGAAGAATCTGTATGGGGAATAAATCCCAAACATTAGAAAATTAGTGTCAAAATCCTTGTAAAAATGGAAGATATACTATATCTTTGCAGAAAAAAGGAGGGTGTATATGAGTATCAAAGAATATCGTTTGACATCTATGGAAGAACCAACAGATGCCATGCTTCATGAATTAATGTATCAAGTAGCTTGTTCTGCAAGGCAAAGCTCGTATAATGCAAAACAGGTTTTAAAGCAGAAGATGCAAGAAACTATAGAGTTGATACAGAGACAAAGACAAACACTTTCATCTAATAGTCAATAATCATGGTAAAAGAGCTTCGCCCCGTTTTGTGTGTTGTTGCAGGTCCGAATGGTTCTGGCAAGACATCTACTACAGAAAAACTGCTTGCCAACGAATGGACAGCAGATAGTGTCTATATCAATCCTGACAATATCGCACAAGAGAACTTTGGAGACTGGAATTCTCTGGATGCTGTGATGAAAGCTGCAAAGGAAGCTACACGTTTGCGTTATGATTGCTTGGAAAGAAAGATAAGTTTTGTTTTTGAAACAGTGTTTTCGTCTCAAGAAAAATTGGAATTTCTTCAAAAAGCACATGCGGAAGGTTTCTTTATCCGATTCTTTTATGTATGTACAGAGAATCCAGAGATAAATGTGTTGCGAATAGCTCAACGTTATCTTAATGGAGGACATGAAGTTCCCATTTCAAAGGTATTCAGTAGATATTACAAGTCGTTGGCACTTGCTGCTCAGGCTATAAGTTTTGTTGACAGAGCATATATTTACGATAATTCACGAGATAATGAGTTGCCGCAATTGCTTTATCGAACAACTGATGGACACTTGATAAAGAAATATTCTGAAGATATACCTGAATGGGCAGCGTCCTTAGTATCATTATAATTGAACAGTAGGTAATCTTTGGATAAGTAGTTTAAAAGTAAGGAGGAGTTATAGTCTTCAATACTATATCGGAGCATTTAGTATACTCGATGCTTTACCCTAAAAGACAATGCAAATGAGCGCAATGAAAGCTGGCTTTTACATTGCCGAGTGCAGCTTATCTTCTGCAAAACGATACATAATAACTTTTTTCAAAAAACTGATAGGTAACCGTCTATTTCTCCATATCGTTTACTAAGAAGTAGATATTAACTTTGCTGCTGAACAAAAAATCAGTAGCAAATGGAAAATAAAGTAAAGAAGGTAAAGGTTGATTATGCAGCCATCATTCGTGAGTTCGAGATGTATGGCCGAGGCCGCTCCCTTAAGCAATTTTGTGATGAAAGTAATTATACATATGCTAATGTGCTACATTACTATCGAAAGTGTTTTTGGGACAGCAAGGCAAAGAGCGGTGATTTATCCAAAGGAGACAAAGCTCTTGTTCCCTTGGAAATTGAATCTGTTGAGAGAAAAGCTCCAACCTCTTCATCGGTGGAAACAGACAATACGGAAGATCCTATATCTCCGGCCAAACCTCCCGTTTCCACTTATAGCATCATATCGATGCACGTGTCTTTCAGTAACGGAATGGAGTTGTCTCTTTGTGAAACAGATGTGAATGAGATAACCGCATTGTTGCACAAAATCGTAGGCTAAATGATATCCTTTACAAGTAAACAGAGGTACTATTTCTGTTCATCCCCTATGGATATGCGTAAGGATATCGATACCCTTTCAGAAGTAGTCCGCTCCCAAATGGGCTTGGATCCATTTCTTGATGAATCTGTTTTTATCTTTATGTCAAAGACTCTTCGTACGATGAAGATACTCTATCGTGGTCGCCGTAGATTTGAATTGATAAAAATTCGTTTGGATGATGAAAAATTCTTTTTGCCCATATTCGACGAAAAGCGTTCTTGTTACAAAATATGCTGGAGCGATTTTGTTGCACTTACAGAAGGCGTACAAGTAACTAAAATGATGATAAAAGAAGACGCTGCTTGATTGTGTAAGCTCTTGTTTATCAGTAATTTGCATATAAAATATCTAATAAAAGTCTTGCATATGTCAGAAAAAAGCAGTACCTTTATGGATATGAATGACGAAATGAAGTTACGTTTGGCTTATGCTGAGATAGCCCGTCTTAATGAAGAGAAGGCTACAGCGAATCGTGGGCAGATAGATCTTGTAGCCCACGATCAAGCCATGCGTGCCGACTTTGAACGTCAACGTGAAGAGGACCGTCAGTTCTTCAAAGCCCAGCAGGACAATATGAAGGAGTTCTACATGCAACAGATGAAGGATCAGGCAGAACGTCATAAGGCAGAACTCAAACAGTTGCGTATTGATAATATGGAAAATGTCAAGCGTGTAATGGAGGAGAGTGCTTGTCATCAGAAAGCATCCGATAATTTGATAGCTTCCTTGAACGAGAAGATATCAAAACTTACTGCTATGCTTGAGAAATCTGCAATCTCGGAAACAGAGGCAAAATGGTTGGCTTCCTATCGTCAACGTCAGAAATTCAAGCGCAATGCCGAGCAGGCAAAGCTATTGAAGTCGGGCAATGAGGTGACGAGAGAAGAGGAAAAGGATGATTGGCCAGATAAGAAGAACAACAATAAGTCTGATTCATCCACTTCTTCAGGAGGACATGTTTCTCCCCAAAAGAAGGACTCACATGACAAGCGTTCAGTCCGTACAGACTATCAGAAGAACAAGCCCTATACACTCACTCCTGTATATCATAAGTTACATGAATATTTCTCTCTTCCTGAAAACGGACATTTCGTGAAGCGTAATGGAGAAATCGAAACATGGTGGTATCGTGAGTTGGTCCGCATCCCTGAGCATTATGAAGAGCATTTCTATGAAGTTGCCAGTTATTATGTGAAAGGTAAAGGCCAAGGGATAACACGACCAAACACCCGCTTAATAAAGGGAGTGCCTTTTGATTTGGAACTGATAACTTATGTTCTAACCGAGCATTTTGCTTACAACACTCCGTTTACAAGAATCGTAGACAAACTGTCTCATATGGGATTGAACATGAACACCAAAACTCTTGGTGTCATAGTCCATAAGATTATCACTTATATCCGTAAAGAGATGAAGGAGGTTTGGGAGTCAACTATCAAGAAGACCCACAACTGGATGATAGATGAAACCTCCGGACTAGTAGGAGTTAAAACAGATGAGGGTATCCGTAAATACCTGAAACGTTACTTTTGGGGAATCAAGGCTAATGTCCAAAAACTCGTGTGGTTTATATACGAGCACGGAAGCCGTGGCCTCAAGGCAATCCGTCAGTTCTTGGACAACTTCATCGGCTTCTTCACTACAGATGGTTATGTAGTATATAAGGTATATGATGACGAGGAACATCCAAACCAACATCGCTCAGCCTGCCTTACTCATATAAGGAGAAAATTTGTAGAATCCCTGGAGGAGAACCATTCCTTGTCAATGTGGTTTATAGATGAGATAGGAAGGCTTTTTGCAATAGAGCATGATTGCAAAAAGGCAAATCTAGATTCCGAGCAAGTCCGTTTGGAAAGACTCAAAAGGAGTCGTCCTATAATGGAACGGATTAAAGAAAAATTTGAGCAGTTTGCCAGATCAGGCTACAAAGGCTTAGGGACCTTGACAAAGAAAGCACTAAAGTATATCAAAGCAGAGTGGTCTGCAATGCAGACAATTTTGCAGGATGGCAATCTCGAGTTATCCAACAACTTGGCAGAACAAATGATGAGACACATCAAGCTGAATCTTAAAAACTGTCTGAATATCGGCAGTGAAGATTCTGCGCTTGACTATGCCTTTATGTTTTCTGTTATAGAGAGCTGTAGTATGAACAAGTTGTCTCCTGTAAGGTACATCAAGGAGTTGGTCTCTCGTCTTACAGATAAACCTTGCAGCCATGCTGAAAAGGAGGCAATCTTGCCATGCTTTATACAGAAATAAACGTTAAATTCAATCGTTTTTTATTTTAACATCTTATGAACTGCCTTTGTTTAAAGGTGGTTCAGATGGTGTATGGAAATATAGATGGTTACAAAAAAGAGTGGTCATTTGCGACAATAAAAAATTCAAAAAGATAACAATGGAAATATTCAATCAAGTTAAAACTCTCAAAATAGCCACAACAGAGAAAATAGATACAATCTACTTCCAATACAAGATACAAGGTTCACCAACTTTAATCCATTCAAAAGTAGATGTAAAGATTATCGGCTATGGCTGCAATAATAAATCAATTTTAATGAAGTAACTCGATTTATCATAATTCACTACTGTCCAATAAAAAAGGCAATTCAAATACACATTCTTCTTCAAGTGGGAATGGTTTTGGTCCTTTTGGAAGTGGAAGCAATAGTAGTAGTCAGAATTTTAATAGATGATTGTTTATGAAGAAACTGTTAATAATTTACTTGATTATATCATTTCTAATGGTTTTTGTTTATGCTATCTTTGTGGTAAATGCGTATGTTAGTATAAAATACGAGGTAGAAACTATAGATAATGATGCTATCATAAATATGGTTTACCAGATATTCGATACTGGTGTTACTATAAATTTTATTTGGTTTGCCATAAATACGATAATAGTTTTGGGCTTGTATATAAAGCTTCGTCGTAAGTGAAAAATAATATGATTATGCAAAAGATTGCATAATGTTAAGTATTGAACTTGGAACAGAAATTCTAAAGCAAGGAACTAAATTAAAATTTTCTGGAGCCGAAAGGATTACAGATATGATAATTGAAAAGAAACAAGAAGAAGTCAAAAACGATAGTACTATTTGCAAAAAGTAATAATTATGAACTATATTTGTCTTTGGGGAATATTAGCGTCTATAACAGGAATTGCAATAATGTTTTCAGTTATTAAGCACAAAAAGTCGGTAAGTGCCGTAAAATATGGCACTTACTTGATTTTTTCAATTTTGATGATATGCTTAGGAATAACAACCATCTTATTTAAAAGATATGATAGTATTTGTGCAATATTCTATGGTATTACATTCCTAAATATCACATACAAAGACAGGCGTAATTTCCCACCGAGTTTTACAATAAACTATATTAATTATCTTAAAGGATATGTTGTTGGTTTGGGGTCTATAATGTATGCTTTGTTTAGAATTTTTGAATAGTAAGAAGAATGGAAATATTAAAGATTTATTGAAGCGGAATTCCTCCTCATCCGCCTTTCCATATAATGCCTTTGTATTGCGCCCAACCAACGTAGGACAAGGGCTTTTCCTTTGTGGGCAGCAGCCATCGGCATCATCTCCTGTTACGCTTCGCTTCATCTGCACCTTTTTTGGTGAAAACAACCTGAATCAGAAGAAGACCTTCTCGAACACCGTACCAACGGCACCGATGCCTTCGAAACACTCTATATCGGCTGCGAGAAGTTCCCACAGCACGATTTATACCCAATTTGCGTGGGTGAAGTGAGATAATGCAATAAAAATATCTGTTTGTCGTTTTTATGGTGTAACTTTGTGGAGTATAGTTGTTGAATTTATGACAAAAAAGAAACACTACAGAAAATCAGCGTCAAAGACATTCCCTATAAAATTAACAATAGGAAATGTCTACTTCTCAATTTGTGTTGTCATTATCTTATATGCAGTTATTTCTGCACTAATTTTGACACCAATGCTAAAACATTACGGAAGTCAATGCAAAGCCGTAATCACTGACAATGAATCATCAGTGATCCACAGGTACACTACAAATTGTTATCTTTATGAGTTCAGTGTCGGAGATGAAACCTATACAGGGAATTCTTTAATTGAAGTTGGCAATAAGGATAAGATCGGGGACACTATAGAAATTCTCTATTTTCAATGTTGGCCTTCTTTTAATATACCCATATACTATTATGACAATGAATAACTCTAAGAAATATGAAATAGTCCTATTGATAAATATAGGCTTACTGGTATTCTTCATATTTTCTTGCTATCTATATAATCATAGGCAAGTTCTTATGGATACTACTTTCTATTATGAAATTCCTGTAATAGACAAAGTTCTTACTATAAATACTCCTGTATTTAATGATTATGCATACGTCCGTATAGTGACAAATAAATCATATACATTAAAAAAATGTGCAGATTTAAAAATCGTTCGGCGTGAAACGACTGATGTTTCACTGATTTTTAACAAACAAAAGAATGATACAATATTTTATTCAGACAGATGGGGTGATGTTATTTTATTAGATAAAAAACATATATACAAAAAGGTTAGATGGTATGATGATAGATTTTATGTAAAAGATAATAAAACCAAAAGATACTATATACGAAATAACTTTATCGAAGTTGTTATAAAAGACAATGCGACTTTTGTTGTATATCAATCAAATAAATTGTTTAGAGTTTTAAAACCTTTGTCTTGCGCTCAACCAAAGTAGAACAATGGCTTTTCCTTTGTGGGCAGCAGCCATCGGCATCATCTCCTGTTACGCATAGCTTCATCTGCACCTTTTTGGTGAGAACAAAGATCTTCTCGAGCACCGTACCGACGGCACCGATGCCTTCGAAACACTCTATATCGGCTGCGAGAAGTTCCCACAGCACGATTTATACCCAATTGCGATTGGCGGAGTAAGATAATTGCTCATTTTTGCAGAAAATAAGAAGAAACTCTGTATCTTTGTCGCAATAAAACCTACTTTATGGAACAACTATTATTCATCGTATTGGCAGTTGTCATCATTTTCGCCTTGTTGTATAAGTGGAAAAAGCGGACAGAGAAAAAGATGGGCAACGATTTGAACGCTCTCATTGAAGCTAATGACTGGCGGGGAGTGTGTCGTATTTTACGCAAGCAACTGATTGTTTGGGGACTTGTGCTTGTGTTGTGTATTGGATTATTGGTGGCTCGAATAATGAGTGGCGGACAATTCTATACACCTATAATTGTTTGTGCTTTCTTGGCATGGAGATTCTTCAAATTGGTAAACCTTTACATGATTTCGTACAAGAACATGAAAGTAGTGGAGGTAGAGAGTGAAGACAATATACCGCCTTTGCCTTCCATTGAGTGGTTCCTTCAAGGTTGTAAAGTTACCCATGTAGATGTACCTTCGCCAGAGATTAAGCAGTTGTGGCTTGATGCTTACGAGAGAGGCAAGCAAGAAGGCTTTAGCCCGGTTCTGTTGGCTGTAGACAGTTGTTTTTTCGACTCACTTGATGACAGTTCTGAATGGTATGATGAAACCAAGCGTCAGGAGTGGCAATCTAAATTGTTGGCATCAAACTTAAACGATGGAGCTTCTATCCTGCATGAAAGAATGGAACAGGTAAAGGAAGAATACAGCGATGCAGAATGGAAGAATGATGTTGTTGGTACAGATGAGGATATTGAGCCTATCAATGATTTTGAAATTGAAGAAGGCACGGATCTCTATCTTGTTGAAGTTCCCGTGAAAGAACCATGGAAAGTATTTGCGTATGTTCCGTTTGGTGACTGGAATGAATGTCCGAAAGCTGAAGAACACATGGCAATAGCCAAATATTGGTATGAGAAACATGGTGCGTGTGTAGCATATATTTCAGATGATGTTGTTGAGTATTATCTGCACAGTTCAGTGATGGGTGATACAATGCCTATTGCAGAGGAACATTTGGGATATAGTGCGGATATTTTACAAGGAAACAATCTTGCATCCCTTTCTTCTCAACTTAAAAAATCCACAATATGGTATTTCTGGTGGGATTGATTTATTGAAGCGGAATTCCTCCTAATCCGCCTTTCCAGATAAAGCCTTTGTCTTGCGCCCAACCAATGTAGGACAAGGGCTTTTCCTTTGTGGGCAGCAGCCATCGGTATCATCTCCTGTTACGCTTCGCTTCATCTGCACCTTTTTGGTGAGAACAAAGATTTTCTCGAACACCGTACCGACGGCACTGATGCCTTCGATACCCTCTATATCGGCTGCGAGAAGTTCCCACAGCACGATTTATATCCAATTGCAATTGGTGGAGTGAGATAAGGCAATAAAATTGGGAAAATAACGTTTCTTTTAGAGTGGAACAAATGCATTCTCCTTAAATTTTACCATTAGAATAGACTAATTATGAAAAAGATTTTCTTTTATATAATAATTGCATCGTTACTTGTTGTCTCTGGTTGTGACAAGAATAAAACGCCAAAGATATTTATAGAAGAATCTTTGGATTCATTACTATCTAATTTCATAAAAGATAATCCAAACGACCATATTTATTCTATACTTTTTTACAATAAAAACGAAAAGCAATTTATGGAAATAACAAGCTTTGGGAAACTTTATTATAGTAAACTTGTTGATAAGGTTTTCTATAAAGATGGGAAACTTATATGTTACTATTCCATTAATAGGAGTTGGGCTGACAGTTTACTAAATATTCCTGCTTCTTTGTTATGCACTGATTCACTTAAAAAGTATGATGATCTTAGCACAGGACTCATAGACTATGAAGGTCCACTGAACACAAGGACATACAGGATATTCAGTAAGGGGAAAATATTGCCAGCAAAAGAGGATGACTTTGTTTGCAAAGTAATAGCAAGTGATACAAATGTTATTAAAAATGAGCAAATAAACAATATCTTAAATAGTTTTATCAACGAACACAACCCTATTATTACATATATACGATTTAAACACATAAAAAATAAACGATATATGTGTCTCGGCAATGACATCTCTTATGATAAGAAAGGGTTTATTGGAATGTTCTATCGAAATGGAAGAATTGTTGTCTTGTATTCCGATATCAATATGGCTGACAACGACATTGTTGAAACAAAGCTATTGAAATCGATAAAAGAATTATCGGACTACCACATCGTACACAATGAAATTCCTGTTTATTTTCAAGAAGAATACTGCTTAAAAAGAGATGACCTTACAGAGGTTTCATGCAATGACCCTGAATACATAAAGGTACATTTCAACTAAGAATCAGTCATATAAAATAAAAAGAAGCGGAACATTGCCTAATCACCCTTTCCTATACGCCTTTGTCTTGCGCCCAACGCAGGATGAAGGCTTTTCTTTTTTCAGTGGTGTGCTCCGCCTTCAGCACCTCCTTCGCTTCGCTCTTCGCACCTTTGGCTTTTGCAATCTCTCAGGCGTGAGAGTCAATCACATAAGGTAGCCAATCCCGTTTCTCAAAGGAGTAAGGCGTGGCGCACCGCCTTTCCTGCACTTTGTGCATCTTTCCTATGCTGTTATCTTGGTAGCTTGCTCCACCGTCCCATGCAATGTTTGTGGACGAATCGGCTTTTATTTCGCCACCAAAATGACAAGTATTCATCTTTGCCGGAAGCAACGCCTCATGCCGTACTTCATCCGCCAAAACAACGATGACCTTATCCTCGCCATCCAGTCAGTAGGAGTGGAGCGAGGACGCAACGGCTTCCGCAAGAACAAGTCCATGGAAAAGCAGCCGGAGTCCGAAGAAGACCTTCTCGAACACCGTACCGATGGCACCGATGCCTTCGATACCCTCTATATCGGCTACGAGAAGTTCCCACAGCACGATTTGTATCCAATTTGCGTGGGAGGGGTGAGATAATGCAATAAAACGAGGGAATTGTCGTTTTTATGGTGTAACTTTGTGAGGTTAAATTTAGTAATATTATGGATAGGGGTAGAAAAATTTGCGACGTACTGAAAGCTGTCAGAAAAAAGATTGCTGACATGAATGGCATTGCATACGAGCCAAGAGTTTGCCACTTCAAAGGACATTGCAGTGGAACATGTCCAGCATGCGAGACTGAAAGAAAATATATAGAGTCGGAATTGTCTTTACGCAAACGCATGGGAGAGGCTGTTTGTGTTACAGGTGTTGCCATTGGCATTTTGGCGACCCCATACAATGTATATGCCCAAACTTCGTCACCGTCTGTACCTATTGGTAATGAAGTAATCGCAGCAGACTCTCTGCCAACAAGAGCACAAGTTACAATCAATGGATGTGTGAAAGATGCTGACGGAACTCCTATTGTTGGTGTAATTATTGTTGTAGGAAACAAACGATCCGGCAGCATTACAGACATTGACGGAAACTTTTCTGTTACCTTTCCAAGGGATTCCACGCTACGATTGGAATATATTGGTTATAAAAACAAGGTCTATTCATTCAGCGAACTGGACTTGAAAGGCTTTAACACGCTTTGCCTAACGGAAGAAGACTATAATATTTTAGGAGAAATGGTTGTAGTTGTACCACAAAAGCCTAAAACAAAGAAGCGTCGCAAGAAAAAACAGGAAGGAAAAATGGTTGTTGAAAATAAAGATTTTGACACAGGGCCATTCTATCCTGGCGGCAACAGTGCCCTACTACATTTTGTAGAACAAAATTTATGTGTACCTGAAACTTTACAAGGAGCATATCAGCAGCGCATAAATGTTTCTTTCTATGTGTTGGGGGATGGCAGTCTTGCCGATGTTAAAGTCATAACAATTTGTCCTCAAGAGATGAAAGAGGAAGTGTTACGACTTGTAAAAGCGATGCCTAAATGGAAGCCAGCCTTAAAAGACGGCAAGCCGACATGTGCGAAAATTATGATACCAATAGATATTATGCTAAAGTAACTTATGCCATCATTAGAAGCACCATTGATAGGAATTGACCGTCACCGCTTGGCTACAGACGGTGACGGCATCACTACTCTCGTTGCATTTCATGAATGTCCACTTAGATGTGCATATTGCATAAACGCCCAATGCTTCAAAGAATCACCAGAATGTAAGCTTACTGTTGATGAACTGATAGAACGCTTGATGCCTGACAATATTTATTTTTTGGCAACGGGTGGAGGAGTTACTTTTGGTGGTGGTGAGCCACTGCTGTACGCTGATTTTATAAGTGAGTTTACTCGAAAAATGCCAGAGGAATGGAAAATCACCATAGAATCTTCATTGAATGTACCGAACAAAAATATCTTTAAAGTTGCTCAATTTGCTGACCTTTTAGTGATTGACATCAAAGATATGGACGAGTTTATTTACAAGCAATACACAGGCAAGAACAACTCTTTTGTATTAGCCAATCTCAAATGGCTTGTAGACAATGGGTATGCAGATAAGACCATTATCAGAATTCCTCTCATAAAAAACTACAACAATAAAAGCAATCAAATCAAAAGCAGGGAAATTCTCGAAAGCATTGGCTTTTCTCGCTTTGACATCTTCCGTTATGTTATAAAATAATCTTGGCTTTTCCCCCATACAAATGCTTCCGTACTTTCGCAGTATGGAAGCATTTTCACACTTTGATTTTTCATTATATAACGAGATTGAATCTTCTAAAAAACGACCTCAAACATTTGCTTGTTAAGAAAAAAAGTATTAAATTTGGCGCATTAAAAACCATAAAATTATTCGCTTATGAAGAAACTATTTTTCATCATCTTCCTAATGGTATTCTCGTTTGCGATAACAGCAAACGCCAAGAAACCCAAAGTCGTATGGCCTAAGGCAGTGCTGACTCTTAAAGACGGTACTGTGCTCAACGGCTATTTGCAGAACGACATCCACTTCATGAAAAAAAACATCTATTTCAGTGAAACACAAAATGGTAAGGATGTAAAATACAAAATCGTAGACATTAAATCCCTTGAGGTGGATAATGCTCTCCAGGATGGCAAGAAACGCACTTTCATCCTTATAGACGAAGACCCTAAATACCAGTATTTGGCTACAGTTGTTTACAAGGGTAAACATGTTACGGGCTATATGCAGCCGTTTGCTTTTGACAATTCCACCCACAGCAGGTCGTTTACTGGTATATGGACAAATAATACCGTTTACTTGGGCTGTAGATCATACGACTATAAGGTTGATGGCGGAAAGCTTGTTTACTATTGGATGTTATTTGAGGATAAAAAAATTAATTCCAAAAGAGAAAAATATTCTCAAAAGAAACTGTTGAAAAAGATAAAGGAAAAATTCAAGGACTATCCTGCCGTCGCTGAAGAAGTGGAAAAGAGAGGACTCACTGCTGAGCAAATCCACGAGGACCCTGCCATTCTTCTTGAAATCCTTGACAAGAGTCTGCAATAATCTTTTGTCTTTTCCCCCATACAAATGCTTCCGTACTTTCGCAGTATGGAAGCATTATGCAAAAGATTGCATAATGTTAAGTATTGAACTTGGAACAGAAATCCTAAAGCAAGGAACTAAATAAAAATTAGTAATGAGATTTTGCGCGATATTAATACTTTCTGTGATTTCAATTCTAAACAGTTTGGAATTGAAATCACAGACTGTTGTAAACATTTTAAGTAATGGTTATAAGTTAGAGAGAAGTTTATTTCTACACGGGAAAAAAATCGGGGTATATAATAAAAAGGGTAGATTGATTAAATTGTCCACAGATGACAAAACGCGTCAAAAGATATTTTTAAATCAATCTAATAGCCTAACAGATTATGGAATAAAGCTAAAATATCCCGAGGTCATATATAAGGATGCATGTGTTATTGCTGATATTTTATCAAGTTATGGCCCAAGCGAAATCTTGTCATTTACAAAGCCAATAGGGGAACAAAAAAAGATTTCTATACAAAATATCAATAAGTATTACACATATCTTGATGCCAGTGTTGACTATGTGTTAAGTATTGAAATTATAGTCAAGGATTGTCTTATTACTCAATATAGTTATACATATAAGCCAAACATGTCTGACGTCATTATTTCATATACATGTGTCTTTACTTATGATAAGAATAATAGGGTCGTAAAATTAAAAAAAGAATATAGGAAACACTATGAAACAATAGAATTCATATATGAACATCATTGAAAAATATAATCAAGATAAAGAGACAACGATACAGGCTGATATCTCTGAATTTCTACATTTTAATTTTAGCAATTATATAATGCAACAATTAAAATGTAGGAAAGACCCTAATGTTAAGAAACTTCTTTCACTATTTCCATTACAACCTGACACAAGAAAATCAGAAATCAAAAAAATAATAGATAAATTAGAAAACATTTTATCTTATGACTTATTAGATGATATAAAAGATGAATTTCGAGATATTTGGGATGATTATAAATGGGCAAATAGTAAAGATGGAAAAGTAGTTTTGAAAATTGAAGAATGGATTAAGAAAGCAAGACTCTGTATTCCTAACGAATTTCCCAATGCTTATATATATATTGGAAGACGTTTCGTCAATCCTATTAGTCTGAAAATAGGTGGATATGTACAGGATGAAAATGAAATAAATAAAATTGAAACATACTTCAATAATATGAATCCACCTATTTCTATTCTATATTCTATAAAAGTTTATGTTGAATAATATATTGTATGAAAAGTAAACAACAAGTATTTTTTTTAACAAAATTGGATCTTATTAAAATGATGTCTGTTGTAGAAGAAAAAGTTCCTTTAGAATATATACTAATGGGAAGTTTTGAACATAAAACTATCAGAAGAGAAATATCCATATCTAATTTTGAAGATCTAGGTTATACATACTATAGCAATTGGATGTCATTGGATAATAGATATATGGTTATTCCATTAGATGAAAATGTAAAAAGTAGAACTGTGATGCAGCGGAACGGCTCATATCGTTACATAATAGACTTGTCAACGAATCCTAAAGGTGTTGAGTTAAGTACAGGAGGTATTTATAAGAAAGCAGAACATGTTTTAATAGCAGGTCGTGCTGCTGTCTTTACTGATAGCTCAATCGAAGCCATGCAAATCTATAAAGAAATATTGAGAGCTATGAATAAATGTTTTACCAAGAAAAATAACATCTTTGTATCTCAAGAGGTGTTATCTTTATTGAAAGATGGATGGCGATAAACATGTAATTATAATGCGCCTTGCGAAAATGATTTGGTGTTGGATCAATAAAGAAGACTATCATATGGGTGACACGGTAACCTTCACCTATCAACAAGGCTGCCTCGGAATGGATGTGGTGAGGAACATTTTGCCATGTAATGCTCATTAAGATAATGGTAAAAACAAAAAGTGAAATGTTTATTTATGCAAACATTGATATGATAAGCACTTTAAATTTGAATTGGAAACAATATGAAAATTAAAACATTATTTAAAACACTTTTTTGTGCAGGGTTAGTTTTATCTCTTGCTTTATATTTCTTATATTTACATGGTAACCATATCGAAAAAACTCAGAAGCCTATTGTAGATTATCAGTATAATGGATATGAAGAAAAACTTAATTACAAACGTTCAAATACAATTTTAATAACATATAAATCAAAGCAATATAGATTGCATACAGGAGATAGAAACTTGAACAAAATAAAGTCAGGAATCTTTCCTAAACTATACTATGCTTCAGAAACGGATTATCTTTTTTTGAAGGAGATTATTTGCCTGTCGGTTATGCCCAAGCGGCTTTAATTTTCACGTTCATCTTTTCAGGTATCGGAACTTTAATCTGGAGGAAACAACTTGATGATGATATTAGTAAAATGTAAAAGTATCCAAGGACTATATTGTTTATTGAAGCGGAATCTCTCCTAATCCGCCTTTCAATAAAGTATTTGTATTGTGCTATAAAACAATAGTTCGTTAAAATTTGAGATAACGGCTAAGCGGCTTTACGCTGCCCAGCCAAAGAGTTCTTTGCCAGTATGACTAATTAACTTTCCGTTCGGCATAATCCAAATGACAAGACGCACTTTCTGCTTCAATGCCTTTGAATAGGCTATGAGTGTGTAGGCTGTGCCTTCAAGTCCTTCAATATGCAGCTCAACCATGCGTGTGAGGTCAAGTTTCTTGTAATCGATTTTTCCGTCAAGTGTCTTGGGACGTCCAGGCTTATTGGAACGCCGTAGCGCTCCATTTGAGTGAAATTTATCTTTCTCTGTATCGTAATGTACAATAAAAGTATTTCCAAGAGTAGATTCTCGAAAGTTTTGCTTAACTTTGCAGATGAACTTTTGATAGCATCTCTGCAGATTTCCGTATATTGGTTGAGTGGTTCTGATGTCATGTTACTTTAAGCTTAGTACACTATAAAGTTATTGATAATCAGCCACATAACCAAATTTTATTAGTTATATTACGTTAATTAACTCTCTCATTTTCAAACGATTACATTAGAATTAACAGAGTATTGTTAGAGAAGAAAGAGCGA
Source organism: Prevotella merdae (assembly GCF_900290275.1). Taxonomy (GTDB): domain Bacteria; phylum Bacteroidota; class Bacteroidia; order Bacteroidales; family Bacteroidaceae; genus Prevotella; species Prevotella merdae. Next base: position 1,239,822 of record NZ_LT985324.1, on the reverse strand, counting down.
AAAAACAGCTGTTAACTCTGTTAACCCCCTTTTGTTCTTCCGCTCTTTATCTTTCGATGTATCAGCCTTACATATCCTGCATAGACAAGCCTATCAGCTGCACTTCTTTATACTTTCCGAAATTACTACGAATCGATTCAAATTTCTCCTGCAAGAGTTTAGGATTATATCGGTCGGCATTACGCTTCACTTCTGCCACCAATGCCGTCTTGTCAATATCGTTGAGTGCGATAAGGTCTATCTCGTTCATTCCTTTCCTGTCCCAATAATTTCCAACCAAGGTAACACGCTTCTCCTCAGCAATCTTTTGGCGAAAATATTGTTCCAGCACCAGCCCCGTATAGTCATTGTAATCTCGCTCCACGATTTCCAAGAGCAAGTCGTTGCGCTCCGTTTCTATCAAAGCTTGATTAGGCAAGACGAAACGGAACCAGAAGCGCAGGAAGCAATCTTCTACACTCCACCTGAGGTTTCTACTGCCAGGCTTGCTAAACATCGGTGTCAACTTGCTTACATAGTTATAGTCTTCCTCCAGTCGCTTCAGATAGGTACCCGTATTCTTGCCGATGATATTATCTATCTGGTTCTGAACAGTCATTCCCCCAGCCACCAGCTGCAAGATGCTGAGATAGTTGGCATAATCCTTGCCAAACTCCGACAACACAATTTCCTTACCCTCTGTGATTAAAGGACTTTCCGAGCTTGTTGCCCAACGGAGCATACTCTCTTTATCGGTCGCTCCTGCATCCATCAGCAAGGCGATGTATTTAGCTACACCACCAGTCAACATATACAGACAAAGCAAGTCTTCAGAAGTATAGTTGGGGTTGTAGTCATGCAAGATTTCTTTGATAACGCTTATCCTAAATGGCTTGAGCCTTATCTCGCAATCCTTCCTGCCATATAGAGGCTCGTCATCGTTATCGAAGATTTTGTGCATCATGCTATAGATGCTGCCACAAGCCACGAGATTGACCATTGTTGATTCGTGGTATCTATCCCAAATGTCCTGGATATGGCTTGGAATGGCTGGATTCACATTCAAGAAGTTTTGGAACTCATCGAAGACAATGGTAAAATGATGTTCCTTTCCATACTTCATGATTTGCTCGAAGAACTGTGCAAAAGTCTCCATTCTACCATATACATGAAGTCCCAGCACTTCCTCAGCAGTCTTTTGGAATTTCTCCGTCAAAACACGTTCGTTGTCCTTCGACACATATAGATACAGCATCTTCTGCTCTTGCTCCGTCTTGAGCAAGAGAAGCGTCTTTCCGATACGTCTTCTGCCTATCATCACAGTAAAAAGGGAATGCTTAGCCGATTTTTCCCAGTTCCTGCGCAGTATCTCTATCTCCTTTTTCCGATCATAAAACTTCATAATGTAACAGCCGTTAAATTAATGCGTGTTAAATAAACACCGCAAAGATACAATATTTTGTCATCAAAATCCCTAAATCGCGAAAAAAAAACATACTTTGGGGAAATAAAAGACAAAAAGTTAAGATATAAGATAGATTAGAAACAAAAAATGGGCACGACCAATCGTGCCCCAAATATTATAAGGATGCTTTCGTCTTATTCTACAGCTACTTTCTTCACGCTACCATCGCTATACTTCACGATATTCAATCCCTTTGTTGGACCTACCAATCGCTGACCATTTACAGAATAGCGAGATATTTCCTCAACATCGGTAGAGGTTGTAGTCTTGTCGATGCCTGTTGGATCGAATTCTACTATATTCTCAAAGAAGTAACCAAAGTCAGAGAGCCAATAATCATCATAAGTTCCCTTAGGAACATAAACAGTACATTTCTTGGCATCACAATTTTCAAATACACCATAACCCATTTCAGGTACTTTCTCGGCATATACATAAATAGAGGTTAATCCGCTACAACCTTTGAATGTGTTATTAGTTGATTATCAGTACTATACACTCTAAACGGTAGAAAAGTGATTGTGTGGATTCTGTTTAGATACGAAAAGGTAATCCTCTTTGCCCCGATAATGATAGCCACGCTTTTGACATGTGCGCAATTGGAACGTGACAATATCTCATTCCGATTGCAATCAGGAAGGAAGCGGTAAATAGAGAAAATACAATAATAATACGAAACAGCAAGGACTTTTAGCAAATTTTTACGGTTAATTTTCTGTAATTATATAATGTGGTTTAATCGTAATCGCAGAAAAAATGTATTTTTGTAGGCAAGAATCCTATAAAAACAAGACCCGATAGCTTGACGAATCAGAGGCTACCGGGAATCAACGCTACAAAGATAGTGTTTTTTCTTGTTACAACCAAGTAAATGAACGAATATTCTCATTCCAAACTTATTGCAGAAATGGAATTCGGTGTATGGAAATATATGTTTTCCTCACTACAATATCGTGCGACAGGACAATGTCTGCTAAGGGCTTTTATGCATCAGAAATAGACACAAGTTACATCGTCAATGAATACCAGAAAATTCAGACTTTATTTTCGTGGATGGGTATTGATTCACGTTCAATGCTTTATGGGCTTGACAATGTGCAAAGTGTTTGTGCCAAGATAAACAGTTTAAAAGGGTAATAGGCTTGCTTTTATACGATGAAAATACTATTTATATTAACATTGTGCTTCTATATTAATGTAGAAGCACAATGTAAAAGTAATAAATCAATATATGGCAATGCCATATCTGTATTATACGAAAAATTACTAAAGGATGAAGTTTTGGAAAAGACTGATACTCTTTATCTTATTTTAGATGAAAAAGCGAATTTAAATAAAGAACAAGACAAGATAAGCAAAAATATTTCTTTTAAAGTTCCTTTTTTGAGATTGGGAGAAAGTTCACCTATATATAAGATGAATCCATATCTTATTTATAAAAAGAATAGGGTAATAATCAAAATTAATATATGTCAAATTATACACGAAAAAGACGGGATGAGAATAATATCTTCTGGTACTTTTGTGCTCTATTATAGAATAAAAGGTGTATCTTATAAATTAATAAAGATTGAGAATCGAGGTATATAATATATTTTATCCCCTCTCACCTTATATAATATATTGTCATCACTCGAAGGATTCACAAGTAGCAATATGTTGCCGTCAAGCACTTGGAAAGAACCTTTTAACCTTTCCTGCTCGTTCTGCTTTTCTTTGAATGTCTGTGCCCAAAAATAAGTACAGTCAGCATTTAACGTGAGTGTTGTCTCAACAATATTATAAGTTCCAGCTATGGAATCCAAGCTAACTCTGTTTCCCAAAACTGCCGTATATTCTTCAATCTTGATAGAATCAATACCTGCATCATTTTGTTCTGTGCCGCATAATATATAAGATGTAACAAATGAGATAACCAAAACTGCTATAATTATCTAAATCTTCTTCATAAGCAGATTGCAAAGAAAGCCAAAAAGAAGCAGGAATGCCACAAAAAACGTTCTAAAGAAGAAGCTATCTCAGGACTTAAACATAACGTTCCATTCAAAAGTTTATCTAATTCAAACTCTTCAAGCCTTATTTTCTGAGCAAAAAACCTTTTGGGTTACTCCCAAAAGAACTTGCCTGTCGGTGATTTGTTCCTCCGTAGTCGGACAATTAAGATGGAAAGAACATATAAAAAAGCATAAAAAGTTTCTGATTTTTCTCATAAACAAATTAGATTTCATATCTTTGCGCAAAATTAGAAACAATGACAGAACTATTGAGTATATTATACAAGCTGCGGATATTCACTTCGGATGAACTTTCTGAGGCTCTGAAAGGCAAGGTGAAATCGTTGCTTGCTCGGTACAAGCAACAAGGGTGGATTGTGGCTATACGGCGCAATACCTATTGTATGAAGGATATTGCATCGGGCTTACCAGTTTGCGACAAGTATGAGATAGGAAGCCACTTGTCACCTACAGCTTGCATCAGTTATCACACAGCATTGGAATTTCATGGATTGGCTCATCAACCCTTCAATGAGGTTTTTGTGAAAAGCATGACTCGCTTCAATTCCTTTTCTTTCGACGATGTGGATTACACCTATTGCCGACAAACAAAGGAAATCGTTGGTATGATGACTCCCAAGGGAAACCCTTATGTACGAGTAACGGATATGGAGAGTACGTTGTTGGATTGCTTTGACCGTATCGACCGAGCTGGGGGCATTGAGGAATTGCTGCATTGCATGGAGGGTATCGTCTTGCTTAATGAGGAAAGGCTCATCGATTATCTCGCAAGGTACGACAAGGCATTCCTGTACCAGAAGACAGGCTATCTGTTGGAGCGAATCAAGGAACAAGCCAACATCTCAGAATCCCTCTTGGAGCTGTGCCGAGCCAAGGGAACCAAAAGCGTCAAGTGGTTGACTAACAACGAAGAGTCGGATACATTTGTAAATAAATGGCGCATGTATGTGCCGCAAGAACTAACATCAAAGGAAGAATATGAACTCATATAACAAACAAGCTCTTGACATCATCGCCAAGGAGCAAGGCTTTATTCGCGACAACCTCGAAAAGGTGATGCGATTGGTGGAGATACTCAACTATTTCCATGACAGTCCTTTGCTGTCTAAATCTCTTGTGCTGAAAGGTGGCACAGCCATCAATCTCACCGTTTTCCAACTGCCAAGACTCTCGGTAGATATAGACCTTGACTTTACGGTGGATTGCGACCGAGAATCCATGCTCTCCATTCGCCAAGAAGTGAATAACGAGATTCTACGCTATATGGAGTCGGATGGTTATCATCTTGCGCCTGGCTCCAAGACACCGCATACGCTTGACTCATGGGTGTTTCATTATACCAATGCCGCAGGCAACAACGATGGCATCAAGATTGAAATCAACTATTCCGACCGTTGCCATATCCTGCCTGCCATAGAGACTCATGTGTCCATTCCGTTTCTGAGCGATGTGAAGGTACGTTCTCTTTCACCTGTCGAATTGTTTGCCACCAAGATAAACGCCTTGATAGGTAGAAGTGCTGCACGTGACATTTATGATGTCTATAACATGGTGAAGCATCAACTATTCGTGAGCGATGAAGAGAAAACGTTGCTGAGAAAAGCGACCGTCTTTTATCTGACTGTTGGCTCAAGCAGAAAAGACAACGCTACGCCTACAGAATATACTGACTTTCCGCAGATAGACAAGATCCGTTTTCCGCAGATTCGTTCGCAACTCTTGCCTGTGCTTAGGCGCAGTGAGCATTTTGACTTTGAAAAAGCCAAGACAGAAGTGAAAGACTTTCTCTCAAAGCTATTGGTTCTGACAGAATCAGAGAAAGAATATGTGCGGGAATTCAATGACAAGAAGTATATTCCAGAATTGCTGTTCGAAGATAAAGAGATGGTCAATAGAATCAAATTTCATCCTATGGCTTTGTGGAAGACAAGGAGTCGTTGAATGTTTTTCTGTAAATTTTGAAAAAAGTTGTTGTTTTGCTTAGTTTTTTGATTGGCTCAACTGTATAGATAGTGTATGAAACAGGAAAAGGACATAGAAAAAATCGTTTTGCAAGTTTAGTGGATAAATGGAACATAGCAATAGATCATAATCCTAAGACGCGATATAGTGCAAGCACATATTCATATGCAAAATTGCCTGAGTTCATTCCTCTCAAATCAATGGGAAAACAAATAGTTCCACTAATTATGGAACGAATGATAAACTCTTCCGATTTTTATTTTCTTGTTCTTTATGAAGCTGTTCTGGAAGGAAATGAAACGAAAGACGATTCTAAGTTTAGCGAAAGCGAACAAATTACGTTCCAACCTCTCTTGTTCTCCTTTGGCTGCTTTAGAGCTTTATGTTAACGAATCAAAATTATGGAATTAGAAAAGAAATGAATGAAGGAGCTGAGGAAGGCGGTAGTGGACCTTATAGAAATGGAGCGTCGCTATCCGCCTTTTGATTTGTTTTATCTCATGATTTTTCCTTTGCCGAATATATATGACATGTGGGTGCGATCCATTATATGTCCGATGGCGATGCTGCCAAGGAGACATAGGAGGATGGTGATGATGGCATGGGTTAGGCCGGTAGGGTCGAAGGAGAAGATGGGTAGGAAGTATTTGGCAAGCATGGTGAAGATGGGGTGGAAGATGTATATTGGAAGGGTGTTGCGACCTATGTAGTGCATTGCATTACGTAAGTATAAGGGAGAGAGTTGCTCTAAGCTTGCACTGAAACAGAAGAAACATAGTACGCATGCAAGGACGGAAAGGATGCCCCAATCGCGTAGGTGGGGTTGGGATACAAGTAAGGCGAAGGGCAGGAGAGTCAACAGACTCTTGCGATATACCGAGTTGAAGTTGCCTAAGCATACTCGTATCAGGACGCCAATGAAATAGTAGGCTGCGTTGCGTAGACTGAGAAATGGTGTGTACTGACTAACCACAATCATTACGGTGGCAAGCAATGACAGGCGTGACACGATGCTAAGACATGTGTTGGAGGTTAGGCGGAAGGTGGCATAATATAGTATGCCGCATACTATCATTGCATGAAGGAACCAATAGGGACCTATGGATGTGATGAAGAGAGTGTGGCATAAGGTAGGAATATCAAAATTGGTGATGCCTCCGCGTACTGGTAGATACAGGGACAGTACGACAAAGCCCGTAACCATAATGGTATAGGGCAAGGCTATGCGTATGATGTAGGCACAGAACTTACCTAAAGGCTTGTCTACATTGACAAGGTAGCCCGTGATGACAAGGAACGAAGGCATAAGGAATGATAATATGCCGTCCTTGATATCGGGATAGAGTGTGCCGAAGTTGACGATATGTATTAGTATCATGAGCACTATGAGTATGGCGCGCATGAAGTCGATGGTGGTGTTGTGCTTGGTGTTCATAATGTTGTTGAATCGAGGTGAATGGTGTGTTATCTCTTTATGATGAACATGCCGAGTCGGTGGCTCTTGCCCTTGCGGTTGAGAGAGCGTAGCTGGTAGATGCCATCCTTTATTCTGCTTATGTTGGCTGTCTTGGCAGTGGGATTGTACGGCAATGTGGTGATGGCAACACCTTGCAATGACTCAACCAAAAGAAACTCGGTATCGGCAAGGCGGGATGCTTCGGGCACCTTTACTTTCTTGCCATCACAGTTTAGCAGACGGGTGTTGCTGCATTGAGTCTCGGCATAATCATATGGTGCATCCTCCTGAAGAGGCTTACTCTCGTTGCCGTATCGGTCGGTTGCTGTTACGGCATAATGGGTGCAACCATCGTTGGGAACAAGCAACTGTCTGCCTTGACGGCGTATGGCGATAAGATTGCGGGCGTCGTCGGTATCGACAGGATACTTTTTGGAAGCGTAGATGTTGAACATCATCATTGTAGTATCCTTTTCGGTATGGCTCCAGCTTAGCAGTGACACACCATTGGCTATACTACTGAGAGATAGTTGGGACGGCATATCAGGCTTGCGGCGACTTGCCCATGTCATTGGCGGAACCAATGAGGGATAGCGACAGTAGCTGTTCTTGGCATAGGTGTATATGCCCTTGGTGTCGTCGGTGAAGAATTTAGAGCGGAAGTAAGCATGCCCCAGTCCTATGTGACGCAATACCTCAAGTTCGCGTGTTATATCGGTTAAAGGCCAGTCGCGCTCGCGTGGCGACATGAAGTAGATGCCGAGACCTGGCACAATGATACGTCCGTGACTTTGTTCTTTCCAATCGAGAGCGAAAGGAAAGAAATTGTTGTCGCGGAAATACATCATTGGGAACAGCTCGTCCATAAGACCATCGCGCAGCCATGCAACAGCATCCTGACATACAGTGGTATTGGCATTCCATCCATGACTCCAGTATCGGGCGGTGTCATCATACTTGCCTATAGGCGAGCAGCTCATCTTGACCCACGGTTTAAGACTCTTGACACGTCGGGATATTGCGGACACGATGCGCGTGATATTGGAACGTCCATGCTGTCGGTCGAGCGACTTAAGCTTAGGAAGGTCTTCTGGGTAGCGTATATAGTCGAGGTGAATGCCATCGATGTCGTATTGCCTGGTAACCTCAGCGCAAAGCGAGGCAAGATAGTCGGCAGTCTGCTGCGACTCTGGATTGAGATAGCCGTCGGCCTTAATTTTTATCAGGTTGTGCGGCATCTTCTTGCGTAGTTGGCGGCATCCAAGAGCATCCCATTTGCCAACGGGAATGGTGACCATCCAAGCATGGAGTTCCATGCCACGCTTATGACACTCGTCGATAGCAAACGCCAAAGCATCGTAGCCCGGACTTTTGCCGGGGAATCCAGACAAGCATCCATCCCATGGCTCGTAGGTGGAAGGGTAAATCATAGTGCCACGAACACGTGTCTGAAGCAATACGGTGTTGATGCCAACCTGCTGCAATTGGTCGAGGATATGGCGAAGCTCATCCTTCTGTTTATCTATGGAGCGGGCAGACTGGGCATAAGAGTGAGGCCAGTCGATACCGCCTATTGTTGTGAGCCATACGGCACGTACTTCGTGTTTGGGCTGTGATACCGCGCAGAGCGATATGAGCAGCATAATAAATAAGGTGTAAATATATCTCATTTAATGTTCCTATTTCTGTATTTCAAAACACAAAGGTAGCTATATTTTTCCATTTCTCAAATTTAATGTGTAAATTTGCAACTAACAATCAATCAGAAATACACATATGAAAAAGAAATTAATGGCAATGGCTGTGGCCTTGCTTGCGACAACAGCAGCAAGCGCTCAGTTTGAACAGGGCAAGACATATATCGGCGGTTCGCTGACAGGACTTAACGCCAGCTATTCGGGTAGCGACAAGTTCTGCCTTGGCATTCAGGCTCAGGGAGGATACTTTGTGGCAGACGACATTATGTTGTACGGACAGGTGGGTTACGACCATAACGGAAACAAGGAGATAAAGGACCGCTACTCAGTGGGTGTGGGCGGACGCTACTATATAGAGCAGAATGGCATATACCTTGGTGCCAACTGCAAGCTTGTGCACAAGGGTAAGAAATTTAACGATGTTATGCCTGGTGTGGAAGTGGGATACGCCTTCTTCGTGAACAACACGGTTACGGTAGAGCCAGCGATATACTACGAACAGTCGTTTAAGAACCATAAGGACTATTCGACAATCGGTCTGCGTATAGGCGTTGGCGTATATCTTTTCAAGGAATAGAGTAGGGGAGGCACCACACTTTGATGGACAATACTTATCCCTCGCAATTGCTGGAAAGGGCGGTTGCGGAATTTTCTAAATTGCCAGGTATTGGTCGCAAGACAGCCTTGCGACTTGTACTTGATGTGTTAAGACGGTCGGAAGATGATGTGGACAACTTCACTTCGGCAGTATCGCGTGTGCGCAAGGAGGTGAAATATTGCCGAGTATGCCATAATATAAGCGATACAGACGTGTGCCCGATATGCTCGGACACCCATCGTGACGCTACGACCATATGCGTTGTGGAGAATATACGCGACGTTATGGCGGTGGAGAACACGCAACAGTATCGCGGTCTGTACCATGTGCTTGGAGGCATAATATCGCCGATGGACGGTATAGGACCTAACGATATAGAGATAGACTCGCTTGTGGAGCGTGTGGCACATGGTGGTGTGAAGGAGGTGATATTGGCACTGAGCTCGACAATGGAAGGCGACACAACCAACTTCTATATATCGCGAAAGCTTGCACCATATGATGTGGCAGTGAGTGTGATAGCACGTGGCATAAGCGTGGGCGACGAACTGGAGTATACTGACGAGGTGACTTTGGGACGTGCAATACTTAACCGTACAACAATGACAACAAAACAATGAAACATACACAGAAACTGTTGATGACAACTTTTGCAGTCTTTGTAGCTGTATCGCTTGTTATGGCGGCGCTGTTTGAGACTGACATACTGCCAACGGGCATATTGAAAGATGATAATGGCAGCGATGAGTTCTGGGCGGCAACCGTTATGGAACTGCTAACATTATGTGTGATACCAGTGGCTTTGCGACTGTTCAAGTTTGGCGCATTGAAGAAACGACTGATATCGGCTGAGGCTCTGCTGAAGTTTGGCATGATTAGAATGCTGATGTTGTGTGTGCCAATGGTGGCAAACATCCTGCTTTATTATCTATACATGAATGTGGCTTTCGGCTATATGGCCATAATCATCTTCCTGTGCCTTGCGTTTGTGTTGCCAACAAAGGCACGATGCGAGCAGGAGGTGGCTACCAATAACAATTAAAACATACAAAGACTTGAAACTGACAGTTATAATTGTAAGTTATAAGGTGCGCTTCTATTTGGAGCAGTGCCTTATGGCTGTGCAAAAGGCTATAAAGGATATAGACGCCGAGATATATGTAGTGGACAACCATTCTGACGATGGTACGGTGGAGTATATCGGCAATAAGTTTCCTAATATTCATCTTATTTGCAGCAACCACAACCTTGGTTTCTCGCGTGCAAACAACATTGCCATACGACAAAGCAAAGGCGAGTATGTGCTGCTGCTAAATCCAGACACTATTGTAGGCGAGCATACGATAGCCGATGTGCTGGCTTTTATGGACGAGCATCCTAAGGCAGGCGGTGCCGGCATAAAGATGCTGAATGCCGATGGAACAAAGGCAAGAGAGTCGAGACGCGGTGTGCCTACAGTGGCAACATCGTTCTATAAGATGAGTGGATTGTGTGCCATGTATCCGCAGAATCGCCGCTTTGGTCGTTACTATATGGGTTATCTGCCTTGGGACAAACCATCGCGTATAGATATAATAAGCGGTGCATTCTGTATGCTGCGCCGTTCGGCATTAGACAAAGTGGGATTGCTTGACCAGGAGTACTTTATGTATGGCGAGGACATCGACCTATCGTATCGCCTGCTAAAGGGAGGTTACGAGAACTGGTTTGTGCCTGCAACCATGCTGCATTATAAAGGCGAGAGCGCACATAAGTCGTCGTTCCGTTATGTACACGTGTTCTACAACGCCATGCTGATATTCTTCCGCAAGCATTATGGCAATAAGGCGGCATTTGTAACACTGCCTATAAAGGCGGCTATTATATTTAAGGCCACCATAACCTTATTTAAGATGCAGATGTCATCTGTAAAGAAGAATCTGGGTTTTTTCCTACCCAATGCGGGAAGTTATGCAAGATATATATTTATAGGTACGTGCGCGAGCATAGAGAGATGTAAGGCTATTTGCAACAAGCGAGGCATAGAGGCGGAGTTTGTTGAGGGAACAGAACAGACCATGCCAGATGGACATGGCAATATCACAATAACTGATACGGAGCGTGTGAATGTGGTGTACGACACAGATGCCTTTTCGTATGACAGTATATTCAAGATTTTCCAGGAACATAGCAAGCCAAACGTATCTATCGGCACATATAGTCCAAAGACCAATATCATAATAACCGACAAGGAGATTATAGCATGATGGAACAGAAGGCAAGGCTGAGAGCCATGGAACCGGAAGATCTCGATTTTCTGTATGCAATGGAGAACGACCATGAGGTGTGGAACATTGGCAATGCCAGTGTGCCTTACTCGCGGTATGTATTGCATGACTATATAGCCAATTCGTCTAACGATATATATAATGACGGACAGGTTAGGATGATTGTGGAAGATTGCGAGAGAAGGACAGTGGGCATGATTGACGTGTTTGACTTTAATGCGCAGCATCGAAGAGCGGAGATAAGTATAGTAGTACATAGAGATTTTCGTAGAAAAGGTCTGGCAATGTCTGCCTTGGAGCAAATAATGCATTATGCACTGCATACACTTCATTTGCGTCAGTTGTATGCCATTGTTTCCCAGAAGAATGCGGCTTCGTTAGTGCTTTTTGACAAGATGGGCTTTGAGCGGTCGGCGGTGCTTAAAGATTGGCTTTACGATGGTGATAACTATCAAAATGCGATAGTAATGCAAAAAATATTGCAAAAAAACTGCTGAAAAGTTTGGCGGTTATAGGAAATTTTCATATCTTTGCACTCGCTAAAAAAATGATAGGGTTAGCCTCTCAAGCTAATTGAGGAGTATGCCTTATGGTGCGTTAGTTCAGTTGGTTAGAATACATGCCTGTCACGCATGGGGTCACGAGTTCGAGTCTCGTACGCACCGCCAACATTTTTTGAGCAAAGTTTTTGATAGCCTTGGTGCGTTAGTTCAGTTGGTTAGAATACATGCCTGTCACGCATGGGGTCACGAGTTCGAGTCTCGTACGCACCGCTGGTTGCTATCAATAACGACAAAGTGAAAATGCTTTGGTGCGTTAGTTCAGTTGGTTAGAATACATGCCTGTCACGCATGGGGTCACGAGTTCGAGTCTCGTACGCACCGCCAACGTTTTTTCAGACAAAGTTTTTGATAACTTTGGTGCGTTAGTTCAGTTGGTTAGAATACATGCCTGTCACGCATGGGGTCACGAGTTCGAGTCTCGTACGCACCGCCTACAAAGAGATGATTTCTTAGGGAATCATCTCTTTGTTGTTTATAAGCTAACTTCTATTTTGCCATCTCCAGGATCAAATAATCATTTCTTATTAGTATTATATAAACAAAAACGGTCCTCGAAATGAGAACCGTTGTATATAGTATATATGTATATAAATTAAATTAGTGGAGTAGTGAGCGGTAAACGGGGTTCGAACCCGCGACCCCCAGCTTGGGAAGCTAGTGCTCTACCAACTGAGCTATTACCGCAAAGTAGAGCGAATTAAGGAGAAAGCAATTATGGAGCCGATACCCGGACTCGAACCGGGGACCCACGCATTACGAATGCGTTGCTCTACCAACTGAGCCATATCGGCAACCCTATTGTTTCTTAATGCGGTGCAAAGGTAAGGCTTTTTTCTTAATGAGCCAAACTTTTGCACCACTTTTTGTCTGTTGCTTATCGCTCTGTCAGATTCGTGTTAGAACTTGTAACCAATGGTCATGAGCACTTGGTTGCGCTTGTTGCTAACCTTTGTAGAGTTGCATACATTGTCGAATGCAGGCACTCTTTCGGCATTGGTAGGCTGGTCTACGTAGCTCATGAAAGGATAGAAGTCACCATTGGTCTGACTGTACTGATAGGCAATGTCGAAATTCCAGTTTTTAAAGGCATAACCAAAACCTGCGGTTATGCGGTGAGTATCCTTCCAGTTGGTGTAATCGGTTGTAGAGCTGTAGTATGTGCCGTACGAATCGAGTGAACCATCCTTGTAGCCATCCTTGCTATACATTGCCGAGAGATAGTTGTAGCCAAGACGAACGGCAAAGTTCTTTTCTGGTTTGAACTCGACACCAAGCTTAAGAGTGTGCACACCTTTGAGCGAGTTCTTGATACTCTGCTTCATAACCTCATCGCTGTGACTTTCGTCGTAATAGTAGCCCCATTCGTCAACTGTGCCACCATCGTTGATACGGATGTCGCAGGTAGAATAGTCGGCATACTCGTATGTGGCACCGATAGCAAGGTAATTGCCAACGGTATGGCCAAGGCTAACGCCGAAGCGCCAAGGAGTGTAGAACTTGAAGTCGTACGACTCGTATGACTTGTCCTTGTTGATAGAGCCATAGCCTTGGTTGAGGTTGCTTATGTCGAGAGTTGTATAGTTCTTTGTAGTGAGGTCGTACCATGTAGGTGTGTGAACATATAGACCAACACGGAAAGGAGATTCCTCAACCGGACGGAAGATGATACCACCCTTAATGTCGAAACCTGTACCAGTAATCTTGCGGTCGTCACTCATAAGTATATTGCCTATAGGGTTGCTGCCGTCAACAAGATTTTCTGCATAATCGGACGAGCCATTATAGTGGACGTCGTATAGTCCGAATGTCAAGCCCCAGTAGAAACGGTCGTTTGAGTTGCCGCTGATGTTGAAGTTGTACTCGCCTATATATCCGGATGTGGCACGACCGAATTGATAGTCGGTGGCATTGAAATAAACAGGAGTTGTAGGGCTTGATTCCTTGACGATAACACCATTATTAAGAACGGCGTTGTTAGGGTCGCTTGCGTTGTCGGCATCGTAATGGTTGAACAGAACATTGCTGTAAAGATGGTCTACCTGGCTATATGTGGCATATTTGGCGTTTAGACCATTGCTGCCATCAAACTTGTAGATACCATTGAGATTCTTCATTGCCGACAATTTATTCTGTGATGCACCATTGAGTTTGTCGGTAGCAGAGAGAATCTGAGCGAAGTTCTTGCTCTTTGTATAGCTGAATCCGAAGTTGATGAAAGAGCTACGGCTTGTGCGCATAGAGTATACAAAGCCGGCTTGATCAAAACTCATATTGGTCTTGTCGGCACCATTAAACGATTCGGCTTCCGACTGACTGTTGAATCCAAATGAACCATTGACAACACTGCGACGGAACATACCGATGCCCGCAGGGTTAGTTCCCATTGTCGAAACATCAGCTCCAAGTGCCTCCATTGCGCCACCCATACCTACGTAGCGTGCGGTTCCGTTAAGATCCTTCTGTGCTAAAGGAGCGTTGTCGTAGGTTTCCTGAGCAGACGCCACAGTGCCAAGCATTGCGGCTGTCATTATTGAAAATATCTTTTTCATAGCGTTTGCTGTACTTTATTTTTTTAGGATTGTTGTTTGTATACAGTATTCTGACTACGGTATAGACCATAGTCAGAAACAGATAGTGTGTTATCGGCGACTACCAAAGCCTCCTCCACCGCCACGGCTTCCGCCTCCTCCGAAGCCTCCACCGCCACCAAAGCTACCGCGGTTGCTGCCAAAACCAGATCCTCCACCAAATGATCCGCGACTTGAACCAAAGTTGCTGTTAGGATTGGTATAGGTAGGCTGTTGATATTGCTGCTGACGATAGGTATTGTTAGAGCGGTTGTTGCGGCTACCAAATGAGTTGCGGTCGTTGCGGCTGTCGTTTGACCAACGGTTGTTGGCGTTAGATGTGTTGCGGCTGCCAAAGGCGCTGCGGCTTGTAGACGAGCCACGACTGCCGAAGGAACCTTTACGGTTGGAGTGGTTTAATGTGCCAGTTGGTCCGTTATAGGCATAATGCCAAGATGGATACCAAGCACTGCCCCATCCCCAATATGGATGTCCCCATCCATAACCATAGTACCACGGATTGTACCATCCGCTATACCAACCAGTGTAATAAGGTCCGTACCATGGATCATACCATGGGTCGTACCAGCTATAATAGCCACGCCAGTAGGGAGAACCCCAATACGAACCGTAGAACATAGGGTCCCAATAGCCGTAAAAACCGTCGAATCGACCCATGCGACGAGAATAAGTATAGTCGTTATCTTCGTCGTAATAGCGCTCGGAGCCAGGATAGATGACTATGGTAGAGTCGAGATCGGCTTTGCCATAAGTGCCATCGCCCTCGCGAAACTCAAGAATGTCGTTGCCAAGAGAGTCGGTACCTATCTTTTGATAGTAACTCTTGAGCTTGCCACGACGGTTATACTCGTCAACGTTACGGTTGCTGCCACAGTAATAGGCAGGTCTGTCGTATATGTTTTTATCGAAATGTGTGGACATTTCAGTCTTCGATCTCTTCTTCGGCTTGAAGTAGAGGTCGTCGTCCTGGGCAGCCATTGACATTGGCAATGCCGTTATAAGGACTGAGAGAAATAATAACCGTGTCTTCATAATGGTTTACTATTGTTACATTATTTATGTATGCAAAATTAATGCTTATTTGGTTGCAAAATTAGGGAAAAACCCTAAAACGGCATAGGTTTTCCCCTAATTTTATGTTTTTTATATATTTGAGTTTGTCATGCTATTATGATGTTAGGTTTTTTATGCTTAATTTTGCGTAGTAAAAACAAAAAATCACAATATAAACATGAAATACTACGTAGCAAACTTTGATATAGAATGTGCTGAAGAGCTGCTTCAGCCAGCACGAGAGTTGTTATCGGCTGCCGCATGTGAGGCAGGATTCGAGGCTTTTGAGGATACTGATAATGGTATTGCAGGATATGTACAACGTCCGCTTTACGACAAAGAAGCCCTTGATGCAGCCATAGTCGACTATATGCCAGAGGGCACACAAGTTACATATAATATAGAAGAAGTGCCTGACCAAGACTGGAATCAAGGTTGGGAAGACCAGGGATTTGAGCCAATAGGTGTGTCTGACCATCTTGTAATATATGATGCCAAGCATACAGATATGTCGATGTTTGCTGGTGATGACGGTGTAATGCGCATCTTTATAGAGGCTCGCAACGCCTTTGGTACAGGCACACACCAGACTACAAGGATGATATTGCGTCGTTTGCTTGGAATGGATTTGACGGGCAAGTCGGTGCTTGATTGTGGTTGTGGAACTGGAATATTGGGTATAGTAGCATTGCGATTGGGAGCCAACCGTGTGTTGGGATATGACATAGACGAATGGAGCTCGGAGAATGCCAAGCACAATGCCGCTCTAAACGGTGTTGACAATTTAGATGTATTGCTTGGCGACGCTTCGGTTCTTGACGGTGTGAAGGAAGAGTTTGATGTTGTGATAGCCAATATCAACCGCAACATCCTACTAAACGATATGACAGCATTCAGGAGTCATCTTAAGACAGGAGGAAGATTGATACTCAGCGGATTCTACGAAACGGATGTGCCAATGTTGGAACAAGCAGCCCAGAGTAATGGTTTGACTATTATAGACGTGGTGACAGACGGAGAATGGGCCTGCGCTATGTTTGAATGTAAATAATAATTGGCAGGATGACTATAATATTAAGACAATGTGCAGTGGCAGTGGCTGTGATGTTGTCGGGTGCTGTTTATGGACAGACGGCAATAGATGCCACAGCGGTCAATAACTATAAGCGCTATCATGGCGACGGAATAGACAATGTATTGCAATATGTGCCAACAGTAGCTGTGTTCGGACTGAAGATGTGTGGCGTAAAGACAGAGACATCGTGGAAGAAAAGACTGACGGTGTCGGTGGCATCGTTTGCGGTAAACGCAGGCGTGACATATGTTCTGAAGCGTAGTATACACGAAAAACGTCCAGACGGAACAGACAATCGATCGTTCCCATCAGGACATACATCAATAGCCTTTTGCGGAGCCACATCGCTTATGCATGAATATTATAAGGTGTCACCTTGGATAGGTGTGGCTGGTTATGCGGTGGCAACAACTGTAGCAGTAGACCGTGTGCGCCGCAACAGACATCGTTGGGGCGATGTTGTAGCAGGTGCGGCTATAGGTTGCCTATCTGCCGAGGCTGGATATCTTATAGGCAACACGATTCTTGGTGAGGACAAGAAAAATGACGACTTAAGTTTGGCGGTGTCGCCAGTTGGTTTTGAGCTAACGCTAAAACTTTAGAGAAGATTTAGTTGCCTATTGTCAGCTTCTTCATGTCGTAGAACGACCCATTGTAGATGTTGAAGTCGACATAACCCTTAATGCCTGGCAGTCTGCCAACATCGGTATGCTGCCAGAACTTCCATGGGCCTTTATATTCCACCTTGTCAACATAGTAGTGGGCTATCCAGTAGGGATAGTCGTCAAATACTGGAGCATTGAGATACTTCTCCTTAAATTTATAATATGTGTATATAATAGGCTTGACATGGTAGCGATCCTCTACAATGTGAAGCCAAGTAAGGATATCGCGTTGAAAATCCTCGACAGAAGTGTCGGCAGGCTTGTGCTCAACATCCAAAACAGGCGGAAGGTCGCCCTCCTCAAGATGTACATTCTTAAGAAAGTGATAAGCCTGAGCACGTGCAGACGACTTGTTGCTCCAAAAATGATATGCGCCACGTATGTAGCCATATTCGCGAGCCTGTTGAAAGTTATCGGCAAATCGGTCGTCAAGACGTGTGGAACCTTCGGTCGACTTAATCATGATAAATCGTAGTGGACAGCCTTCAATCATGCCGCTGCGTAATAGGTCCCAGTCGATTTCGCCTTGATAGTGAGAGATGTCTATACCATGTATCTCGTATCCGGCAGGATAATTAGGGTCGCCAAACAATGCACGCCATCTGAAACCCGTGGGGCTGACAAAGAACGAATAGAACAGCCATACGTACAGACATATTACAGCAATGCCTCCCATCCACCATGCGGTGCGCGGGTTGCGGGCGAGTATGGCAGAAAAGCCAGAGCGCTTCTTCTGTGTCTTGCGTCTTGTTGTTGTGCGTCTTTTAGTTTGGTTGTTCACGTTCATTGGTTTGGTTTGTTTGTTTTTGATTAACGCAAAAGAGAGCAGAATGACGTAAGCCACTCTGCTCTCAGTGTTATCTGTAACTCTGTTCGAAAGCTATAGATTGCAAGTGTTGATTACTTGCCCTGCTCAAGCTGCAGAGTCTTTGTAGTCTGGTCGCATACCTCTGTTGGACCCCAATACTGGATAGGACCTGGGTAAACGTAGCATGTATTCTTAGCCCACTCCTCACGATGAGCAGCGAAGAACTTGAAAGGAGCGCCATCAAGCTCAACAAGAGCCTTGCGGATAACAGGCTTGTTGGCACCGTTACGACGCTCGATGTTCATCATCATAGTGATAGGCACACCACCTGCGATCCATTCGGCAGCAGGAGCAGTTGTGTTCTTGATTACTGACATATAGCCAGTCTTGCCGTTAGCGATGAGGCATGAAGCGTTGAAGCCGAGAGAGTAGCAGTAGTCAGCATCATAGTTAGAAGGAGCAGCGCAACGTCCCTCATAACCGAAGAAGTGGTGCTGTGCAGCGAACTTGCCATTGTACTTGCCCTCTTCCTTCCAAGCGTCGAGCTTCTTCTCAACCATACGAGAGAGTAGCTTCTCAGTCTCGATAAGAGAAACCTGAACGTTTCCGTGTGGGTCGCGGTCGAGGCAGAGCTGACGAGCAACATCCTCAGGAAGTGACTCAAGAACAGCAAGGTTCTCCTTAGCGATATTGTTCTTAACGAAAGCAATCTGCTCCTCAGCGTTAGCAAACTCACGAGACTCGCCTGTTGAAGGGTCGGTAAGAACCTCATTAAGTTCAGAGATAAGCTTCTTGATAGCAGGGATGAACTCGATAAGACCCTCAGGAATGAGTACAGTACCGAAGTTGTTGCCATCGGCAGCACGATCGGCTACTACCTTAGCGATATATGTTACAACATCGTCAAGTGACATCTCCTTAGTCTCAACCTCCTCTGAAACGAGGCAAACGTTAGGCTGGGTCTGAAGAGCGCACTCAAGAGCGATGTGCGAAGCCGAACGGCCCATGAGCTTGATGAAGTGCCAGTACTTGCGTGCTGAGTTGCAGTCGCGCTGGATGTTACCGATAAGCTCGGCGTATGTCTTACAAGCTGTATCAAAACCGAATGAAGTCTCAATCTGCTCATTCTTCAAGTCGCCATCGATAGTCTTAGGACAACCGATAACCTGAACACCATACTTCTTAGCAGCATAGTACTCTGCAAGAACGCAAGCGTTTGTGTTAGAGTCGTCACCACCGATGATTACGAGAGCCTTAATGCCAAGTTCGCGGAGAATCTCGATACCCTTCTCAAATTGCTCTTCCTTCTCGAGCTTGGTACGTCCAGAACCGATGATGTCGAAACCACCAGTGTTGCGGTACTGGTCCATAATCTCAGAAGTAATCTCAATATAGTTGTGGTCTACCAAACCGCCAGGGCCAAGGATAAAGCCGTAGAGTTTGTTCTCTGGGTTAAGAGCCTTAACACCATCGAAGAGACCAGAGATAACGTTGTGACCGCCAGGAGCCTGACCACCTGAAAGGATTACACCAACGTTGAATGAAGGTAGTTCTTTCTTCTCACCTGCTTCGAAGGTGATTACAGGCATGCCGTAAGTGTTTGGGAACAAAGCCTTAATTTCATCCTGGTTTCCAACCGACTGAGTAGCCTCGCCTTCAACTGCCTTTACTGGACCCTGAAGTGCCTTAGGCAATTTAGGCTGGTAAGCAGCTCTTGCAATCTGCAATGCACTAATTTCCATGTGTTTTAAAAAAATTAAAAAATGTATGATGTTAAAATAGAATCGCGATTGATGCTTCTTTTGCAAGTGCAAAAATACTGCTTTTCTATGAATTGATGAAAAAAAATACAGGAAATCGTAGCATTAAATTATTTTTTATTGATATTGCTTGCCACATATCAATTTTTTTTCTATCTTTGGCATGTAAAACACTATTGTTTAATCATATTAATACATATTATATTATGGCAAACAAACGAAGTTTGAAACGCAATATCAATTACGTGTGCAGTGAGCTATTCTCAGAGGTTGTGGCTATCTCTTACACAACAGACGCAAGCGATGAAGACATTAAGGCATTGCTTACATCCATACTTGTGATACACAACGATTATGTGCGCCGCGTGTCGCATGTGGAGCCAGGACTTGCTCCAAGATTGTTCTTTAAGAGCCTTATCACAAACTTCAATAAGCAGGCATCCGAGATTGTAGACCAGATATCAAACCTCGGATAACCCGATTGTAGGACTGATGACAGACAATAGATAAAAAATCAAAAAACGGAATGACATTTTTGCAACGCATTTGCAAGACAATACTTTACAAGCGCATGGGGTGGACCACTCGTATTGAAGTGGAACACCCCGCTAAGTATATACTGTGTCTTGCTCCACATACAAGTAACTGGGATTTTATTATAGGATTGCTTTATTCGAGAGCCGAGAACAAGAAGATAAATTTCCTTATGAAAAAGGAGTGGTTCTTCTGGCCTCTTGGTGTATGGTTCCGCCATCTTGGCGGTATACCGGTAAATCGTGGCAAGCATACAAGCATGACAGACGCAATGGCAGAAGCGGCACGCAAGGCACCCGACTTCAGATTGTGTGTGACACCAGAGGGAACACGCTCGCTTAATCCTAACTGGAAAAAGGGTTTTTACTTTATAGCCCTGAAAGCAGGAATTCCTATCTTGCTGTATGGACTCGATTTTGAGCGCAAGCTCATAGAGTGCAAACATATCATTACACCTACTGGTGACGTAGAGGCCGACATGAAGACTATAAAGACCTACTTCAAGGACTTTAAGGGCAAGAATCCAGAGAAATTCACTGTCGGAGAGATTTAAAAAACGAATAAAATGAGAAAAAGGGTTCTATCTTTCTTTTTGTGTACAACATCTTTGATGGTGCTCCAGGCTAATGCGGGCACTACGAAGACGCTACCTAAAGAGAAAATAGGTGTGCTGCTGAAGAATTATGTCTTGCAGAACAAGGCTAAGAACGTGTCTTATCCTACTCAACCGTATATGGAGTCGTTTGATGTAGACGACTCGAAAAAACAACTTCGACTTGTTGTTAGTCCAGCTTTTGCCACGCAGAACTTTACAGCAAAGTCGGTTAAGTTCTACTATAAGAAGCTTGCCAGTTCGCTGCCAAAGCCATACAGCCGTTACAATCTTACAATAGAGAGTGCCGGACTGCCTATCGAACAGCTTGTAGCTGGCGCAAAGACCGATGATAACGGGATTGCGGCAATATGGGGAAACATTGACTATAGTGGACAACCTTGGGTAATGAACGAGTCGAAACCCTTCTTTGTGTCGCACGGACTCTTTGACAGACATATTTCTGTATGGGCCTCGCACGGCATTTATTACGACCAAAAGAAGTCGAGATGGAAGTGGCAACGCCCTAATCTTTTTTGTACTACCGAAGACCTCTTCACGCAGACTATAGTTGTGCCATATCTTATACCGATGCTTGAGAACGCAGGTGCCGTTGTTTATACGCCACGCGAGCGCGACTGGCAGAAGAACGAGGTGATAGTGGACAACGACAACAAGCGTGGATATGTTGAGGATAATGGTAAGGAGAAGTGGCTTGACACAGAAGGCAAGGGATTCGCTTTTCATACCGGTACTTATCGTGACGGAGAAAATCCATTTGTAAGCGGTACAGCACGTAAGGTGAAGGCTGTGAAGAAAGGTGCCGAATCGTGGGCTTCTTATCAGCCAACAATACCACAGGCTGGCAGATATGCTGTATACGTGAGCTATCAGACCCTGGACAACAGCATTGACGATGCCACGTACATTGTTTTTCATAAAGGCGAGCGCACCATCTTCAAGGTGAACCAGAAGATGGGAGGTGGCACGTGGGTGTATCTCGGAACATTTGATTTTGACAAGGGTAATAGTGATGACAACCGTGTTGTCGTTACCAATTTGTCGGAGAAACGTGGAATAGTTACAACCGATGCTGTTCGTTTTGGTGGCGGTATGGGCAATATACAGCGTGGCGGTGCCATGAGTGGAATGCCACGCTGTATTGAGGGAGCACGTTATTCGGCACAATGGGCTGGCGCTCCATATAGTGTTTATGGAGGACGAGGAGGTTCTGACGATTATGCAGATGATATAAACACCCGCTCGAATATGACCAACTGGCTTGCAGGTGGTTCTGTTTATGTGCCGACACTTGACGGACTGAAGGTGCCTATTGAGTTATCGCTTGCTGTGCACAGCGATGCTGGCTATGCTAACCGTACTGATTCGATAATAGGTTCGTTGGCTATATGCACCACCAACTTTAATGACGGACGTCTTAACAGTGGAGTGTCGCGTATGGTATCACATGATTTTGCCGAGGCTTTGCTCTCAGGATTGCAGCATGACATTACGGCAAAGTATGGCAAGTGGTCGCGTCGATATCTATGGGATCGCAATTATAGTGAGACCCGAAAACCTGAGATGCCATCGGCTATTATAGAGACCATGTCGCACCAGAACTTTGGTGATATGCGTTATGGTCTTGATCCTAACTTCAGGTTTACCATGGCGAGGTCGTTGTACAAAACCATTCTGCGTTATGTAAGCAAAGGACACGAACGCCCGTTTGTTGTACAACCATTGCCGGTGAACAACCTACGTGTTGAGCGAACAGACAACCACATGTTGCGTTTGACGTGGCTCCCAGTTAAAGACGAACAAGAGCCTACAGCCGTACCGACAGCATACAATATATATATATCCGAGAATGGAGGCGGATTTGACAACGGTCGTATAGTACAAGGCACGTCGTTTGTTTTTGAGGCACGTCGAGGAGTTGTGTATAAGTTTCGTGTGACAGCCGTGAACCGTGGTGGCGAGAGTTTTCCTTCCGAGACACTTGCAGCATATCTTTCGCCTGATGCCGATGCTAAGGACATACTTGTAGTAGATGGATTCAAGCGTCTTTCGGGTCCGGCTATTGTTGATGATAATACACGTCTTGGTTTTGATCTTGACGCCGATATGGGTGTAACACTTGGATTGGCAGCTGGATGGAACGGACGTCAGCAGTGTTTTAACCGTTCGCGAGGAGGTAGCGAAGGTCCTAATGCATTAGGATATAGTGGCGATGAGCTCGCCGGAACATTTGTAATGGGCAATCAGCAGAACGCATCGGTGTGTCATGTTGAGAACATTGCACGTTCGGGTTCGTATAATGTGTTGAGCAGTTCGCTTGAGGCATTTGAGAACGACTTTGTCAAGCCTTCGCATTATAGTGTTATAGATATGGCATTTGGTATGCAGAAGGACGATGGACACTCGCTTGTGCACTACAAGACATTCTCCTCTACCTTGCAAAAGCAGGTAATGGCCTTTATACGAGGTGGCGGACGTATGTTTGTGAGCGGTGCCTATATCGGCAGCGATATGCAGAGAGGTGATGAACGTGACTTCCTTTCAGAAGTATTTAAGACATCGTATGGCGGTTCGGACTGCAATCAGACCAACAATACAGTAAACGGTCTCGGCATAAGTTTCGACCTGATACGTCATCCCAATGCCGTACATTATGCTGCGACAAATGTTAATGTTATGCGTCCGGCAAACGCTTCGTCGTTCTGTGCAATGCAATATGCCGACGGAACTGATGCTGCTGTGGCTTATGATGGAGCCGACTACAAATGCTTCGTAATGGGATTCCCGTTTGAGTGCATTAACAGTATTAAGGCACGTCAGCAGGTAATGAAGGCTGTGATGAATTTCCTAACAAAAAAATAATTGATAACTAAAACTTATATGGCTATGTACAAAATTCAAGCAAATGCCTCAGGCACAAGAAGTATAGAAGTAAGTGATGAGCACCTTAAGACACTGGCAAAGTATTCGCTACTCGATGCCCTTGTCGACAGTAATGGTATTGTAGACGAGCCGGTGCTTGACAAACTTAAACTAAATGTACGCTCGCTGCTCGAATCGTCGGGCATTAGCGACAAGAATTTGCTCGACCTCTGTCTTGACGTTATATACAATAATAATATGAAGGCTCTGGGTCTGTCTAATCTCGTGGCTCTGTACAAGGAGTGGGAAACTAAGCAACCGAGTGAGACAGAAGATCAATAAAAACTCATTAACTCTGGGGTAAAATAGGAGTTAAAGGAAGTTTAGGTTTCGTCCGTTGAATTCCGATAACTCCTTTTTGACACACCCTTGTAAATTAATTTGTAATAAAAAAACAAACAGATAATGAAAGAATTGAGGCTCACCGACTGGTTGCCTACTACCAAGAAAGAAATCGAACTTAGAGGATGGGATAATGTAGATGTTATTCTTTTCTCTGCTGACGCATATGTTGACCATCCGTCATTCGGAGCTGCCGTGATAGGTCGTACACTCGAATATGCCGGCTATCGTGTGGCTATAGTGCCACAGCCCGACTGGCATGGAGACTTCCGCGACTTCAAGAAACTCGGTCGTCCTAATCTCTTCTTTGGTGTTGCGCCCGGTTGTATGGACTCAATGGTTAACAAATATACGGCAGGCAAGCGTCTTCGCTCAGAAGATGCTTATAGTCCGGATGGACGTCACGACTGTCGTCCTGAGTATCCCACCATTGTTTATACTAAGATTCTGAAGCAGCTGTTCCCTGATGTTCCCGTTATACTTGGAGGCATTGAGGCTTCGCTGCGTCGACTTACCCATTACGACTATTGGAAGGACGGATTGCAGAAGTGTATACTTTGCGATTCGGGAGCCGACATGATAATATATGGTATGGGCGAGAAACCTATACTCGAACTTTGCCGACAGTTTTCTGAAGGCAAGCGTGTGGAGGATATACGCGACATTCCGCAGACTGTATATCTTAGTAAGGAGAGTGATATTCCTGGAGGAATAACGTCGGACGACATTGTGTTGTACAGTCATGAAGAGTGTCTGCGCAACAAAAAGGCAGAGGCAGACAACTTTCGTCATATAGAGGAAGAGTCGAATAAGATGCATGCGCAACGTTTGTTGCAAGCTGTTGACGGCAAGTATGCTGTTGTAAATCCGCCTTATCCACCGATGACAACCGAGGAGCTTGATCATTCGTTTGATCTTCCTTATACGCGATTGCCTCATCCTAAGTACAAGGGCAAGCGCATTCCGGCCTACGACATGATAAAGTTCTCGGTCAATCTGCATCGTGGTTGCTTTGGAGGATGTGCTTTCTGTACAATCAGCGCACACCAAGGCAAGTTCATTGCTTGCCGCTCAAAGGAGAGTGTATTAAAAGAGGTGAAGAAGGTGATAGAAATGCCCGACTTCAAGGGTTATCTGTCCGACCTTGGCGGACCATCGGCTAATATGTATGGTATGCATGGACGCAATCCTAAGGCATGTGCTGTGTGCAAGCGTCCATCGTGTATCAACCCACAGGTGTGCCCAAACCTTATTACCGACCATACTTCGTTGCTTGATATCTATCATGCCGTAGATGCGTTGCCTGGCATAAAGAAGAGTTTTATAGGCAGTGGTGTGCGCTACGACTTGCTTTTGCATAAGAGCAAGGACGAAAAGTCGAATGCGGCAGCGCGCCAGTATACACGCGAGTTGATTTGCAATCATGTAAGTGGTAGACTGAAGGTGGCACCTGAGCATACATCAGATGCTGTGCTTAAGCTAATGCGCAAGCCATCGTTTGCCTTGTTCGAGGAGTTTAAGCGTATCTTTGACAAGATAAATACCGAGCAGAATCTGCGTCAGCAGATTATACCTTATTTTATAAGTTCGCATCCTGGATGTCGCGAGGAGGACATGGCAGAGCTTGCCGTGATAACCAAGCGCCTTGACTTTCATCTTGAGCAGGTGCAAGACTTTACGCCAACACCTATGACTGTAAGTACCGAGACGTGGTATACGGGCTACGATCCATATACATTAGAGCCAGTGTTCTCTGCCAAGACACCACGTGAGAAACTTGCACAGCGCCAGTTCTTCTTTTGGTATAAGCCTGAGGAACGTCGTGGCATAGAGCAGGAGTTGCGCCGCATTGGCCGTTCGGATCTTATACAGAAACTATATGCTGGCGTTCCTATGCCTAACTATGGACGCAACTTTGGTAATAACCGTCGTCCTGAGTTTGAGCGAAACGAATATGAGGAGAAGCGTGGCAATGCTGGAACAAAATATGGTAAGGGCCGTAAAGATAATCACAAGGCTAATGGCCGTGGCAACAACAGCCGTAGTGAATATGGCAATGGTCGTGGCAATAATAGCCGTAATGAATATGGCAATGGTCGTAATGACAATAGCAGAAAAAGCAAGCGTAGATAAATTTGCATTTCTGTAATATTATGATAGAAAAACAGAGGGTGTGTTCAAACAGCTTACAGCGCGTTTGAGCACACCCTTTATCTTGTTTGATACTTTTTTTTACTTGGTTACTCGTATTGTTGTAGTGTATACAAAAAAAATTGTGGGCAGCCAATTGACTGCCCACAACCAACACAAAAACTAAACTAGACTTAACTAAGCTAATTCGAGGCTCTCACGAGTCCCTAATTATCACTTGCAAAGTTAATGATAATTGTTTAAACTACCCAATATATAGATATAAATTTTACCTAATGAAATGGATAATTGTCATAATGTTCGTTAAAACCGTAAAGATGTGCCATTATTTATCATAATATAGTCCAATATAGTCATAGCCGTCATGGCTTCCACTATAGGAACGGCACGTGGCAACACACATGGGTCGTGTCGTCCTTGTGCACAGAACGTAGTGGCATTACCTTCCTTGTCTATAGTTTGTTGTTCTTGCAAGATGGTTGCCACTGGCTTGAAGGCGGTACGAAAGTAGATGTCCTCACCATTGCTTATGCCGCCTTGAATGCCTCCGCTGTGATTGGTGCGAGTGCATACTTTGCCATTCTCCGAATAGAATACATCGTTCTGTTTGCTGCCGCGTGAATTGACACAATCAAAACCTTCGCCATACTCAAAACCCTTTGCAGCATTAATGCCGAGCATAGAAGCTCCGAGCATAGCATGCAGTTTGCCAAACTCTGGCTCGCCAACACCTACTGGACAACCCTTAACAACGCAAGTTATGATTCCGCCAATAGTGTCGCCATCCTTTTTTACATCAGAAATAAGCTCTTCCATTAGTCGAGCTTTCTCAGGGTCGGGGCAGCGTACCGGATTACGCTCAATCTCTGCAAAGTCGAGAGTAGAGTAGTCGCGGCTAACCTCGATGTTGCCTACTTGCGATGTGTATGCAGTAATGCTTACGCCCAGTTGTCTAAGGACAAGCTTGGCAAGAGCGCCACCCACGCAGCGGCTAATTGTAATGCGAGCCGATGAGCGTCCGCCACCACGATGGTCGCGTATGCCGTATTTGCTTGTGTAAGTAAAGTCGGCATGCGATGGACGAAACAAGTCGCGCATATTGTTGTAGTCTTTGGAATGCTGGTTGGTGTTGTGCACAACAAACCCAATAGGGCATCCTGTAGACTTGCCCTCAAACACACCGCTAAGCAATTCAACCTTGTCGGCCTCGTTGCGTGATGTAGTAATCTTGCTTTGTCCTGGACGTCGTCTGTTGAGCTCGTTTTGTATAAACTCCATATCGATGTCAATGCCAGCAGGCATTCCGTCTACAACGCCACCCACTGCAGGCCCATGGCTTTCGCCAAACGTTGTCAGGGTGAAAAGGTTTCCGAAGGTATTTCTCATTATTAATTAGTTGACGAGTTAGAGTGTGGGCATTAATTCAAGTATATATTAGTGGCAGTGTCCGCCACAGCAACCTTTGTCGTCGCCATGTCCATGGTGGCCGCATCCACCTTCGTGGCTATGGTTGTCGCAACCGCCTTCGCATCCGCCGCAATCACCACCACAGTGGCCGCCACATCCGCCACCATTGAGATGGTTTAGCATGGTCTGTATCTCTTCTTTTGTAGCTTCGCGGTTCTCGATAATGTAGCCTTTGAAGTTTAGACGGTTTCCTGCAAGAGGATGATTGAGGTCGACCTTAACTTTTGAGTCGCCAATCTCGAGTACAGTAGCGATAAAGAAGTTGCCGTCTTCGTTCTTCAAAGGAATTTGAGCTCCCTTGAATATATTTTTGCTGTCAAAGTGTCCGTCTATACAGAACATCTCCTTGTTGAGATCGATAACTCTCTTTGGCTCGTGTTCGCCGAAAGCCTGGTCCTTATCAAGTTCAAAGTCGAATTTGGCGCCACGTTCCAAATCTTGAAGCTTATCTTCAAGTGCGTCGAGAGCGGCACCAAAGCCAGTGATGAACACAAATGGTTGCTCCTGAGAAGTTTCTTCTACAAGTTTACGCTCTCCGTTGTCGTTGATGGTGAAGAGCTGATAGTGAGCTGCTATGAGCTTGTTAGTTTTATTTTCCATTTCTTTTTAATATGTTTCGTGCAAAGGTACAACAAATAAATGAGAAAGGACATAATAAAATAAAAAAGGTTTATTCTTCGTTTTTAGTGATGCTACAGCCACATCTCTACATTCAATTATGGTTTTTACAGCAAGCATAGATGCGTTTTACAGCAAGCATAGATGCGTTTGATAGCAAGCATAGATACATTTGATAGCAAGCATAGATACATTTAGTCTTAGGTCGAAACCGCACGCATATATTATCTGCACCATGTAAAGTTAATTTGCAAAGATAGGCTTAGTATCAACAATAAAAATAAAAAGCATTTTATTTTGTATTGTCTTCGATTTGCACTAACTTTGCAGATTATGATACAGGTAAAGGTTAAAGACGCTGCACTACGTGAGGCAGCGATGCAAGATATGGATTCTTTTCTTCGGGTGTTTATAGACGCTACGAAGGAGGCTATTGGCGGCGAGCTTAATGCTGACAACATGCAGCAGTTGAGCGTGTCGCAAATAACGCTGCTTGCCTATGACATTCTGCATGAGGAGGTTATGGACGGCGGATTTGTCCAATTGATATACAACGGTTATGGAGGTTTTATCTTCGATAACCCGTTTGCAAAGGTGTTGCGCGACTGGGGTTTGCGCGATCTTGCCAAGATGCTCTTTTCTGTGCGCAAGCTCTACAAGGAGTATGGAGGCAAAATACAGCGCAACTGCTCGGACGAGGAGTTTATGGCGATGTTCGAGCAATATCCCGAGTTTGACGACTATGACGACGAGTTTGTCGAGAACGAAGAGGCTTGGACTGCCGAAGTGGCACACTATGTGGACGAGCATATCGACGATTTTGTTGTTATAGAAGATTAGGGAGAACAATAAGATGAACAAGGAACAGGAACTTAAAAGAAAGAAAAGTCCGGTAAGCATAAAAAACAAGAAGGCTTCGTTCGAGTACTTCTTTGTCGAGACCTACACGGCTGGCATTGTGCTTACGGGCACAGAGATCAAGTCGATACGTTTGGGCAAGGCAAGTCTTGTCGATACATTCTGTTATATCAACAACCATGAGGTGTGGGTTAAGGGTATGAATATCTCGCCCTACTTCTATGGTTCGTTCAGCAACCACGAGGCACGCCGCGACCGTAAGTTGCTGCTTACTAAACGTGAGATTTACAAACTCGAGAATGCAACCAAGCAGCCTGGCTACACCATTGTGCCTACGCTTGTGTTTATTGACGAGCATGGACGTGCCAAGGTGGACATTGCTCTGTGCCGAGGCAAGAAAGAGTATGACAAGCGACAGACGCTAAAAGAGAAAGAAGACCGTCGCGAAATGGATAGGGCTATGAAGCACTATTAAATTGAGATAGGTGCATAGGGAGAATATAGTCATTATTTGGTAAAAAGAATTAAATGGGAAAGACTTTAAGAGAAGCCGCAAAAGACAGGATACTAATACTCGACGGTGCCATGGGCACTATGATTCAGCAGTACAAGCTTGAGGAGGAAGACTTCCGTGGTTATCGTTACCGCAAGACACCTGGCATGATGAAGGGCAACAACGACATGCTCAACATCACACGTCCTGACGTTATAACCGATATTCACCGCAAATACTTGCGTGCTGGTGCGGATATTATTTCAACCAACACCTTTAGTTCGCAACGTATAAGTCAGGCTGATTATCATCTTGAAGAGTCTGCCCGCGAGATGGCTCTTCTTGGTGTGCAACTTGCACGCAAGGCTGCCGATGAATTCTCTACAGAGGAAAAACCACGTTTTGTAGCTGCTTCTGTCGGTCCTACCAATAAGACGTGCTCGATGAGTCCGGATGTAAGCAATCCTGCAACTCGTGACATTACCTATGCACAATTGTATGATGCCTATCTTGAGCAGATTGCCGCATTTGAGGAGGGCGGAGCCGACGCAATACTTATAGAGACTGTATTCGACACTCTTAATGCAAAGGCTGCCATCGATGCCACTATGGAGGTGGAACGACGTTCGGGTAGACAGATGCCTATAATGCTAAGCATTACCGTGAGCGACCTTGCCGGACGCACACTCAGCGGACAGACTCTCGATGCTGTGCTGGCAAGCGTAAGCAGTTATCCGTTGTTCTCTATAGGACTCAACTGCTCGTTTGGTGCCGACCAGATGAAACCTTTCCTTGAAGAGCTTGCCCGACGTGCACCTTATTATATTAGTGCCTATCCCAATGCCGGACTTCCAAACAGTCTTGGACAATACGACCAGACTGCCGAGACAATGGCTCCGCTGATTAAGGATTTTGTGGACGAGGGTCTTGTCAATATCATTGGCGGATGTTGCGGAACTACCGACGAGTTTATTGCCAAGTATGTGCCTATTGTCGAAAACGCCAAACCGCATGTGCCTCAGCCTAAGCCACAGACTATGTGGCTTAGCGGACTCGAATTGCTTGACGTTACGCCCGATGTGCGATTCGTTAATGTTGGCGAGCGATGCAATGTTGCGGGCTCGCGCAAGTTCTTGCGACTTATAAAGGAGAAGAGTTATGACGAGGCTGTAAGCATAGCACGCAAGCAGGTTGCCGATGGTGCATTGGTGATAGACGTAAACATGGACGACGGTCTGTTAGATGCACGCCAGGAGATGGTTACATTTCTTAATATCATTGCCTCTGAGCCTGATATTGCAAAGGTGCCGGTGATGATCGACTCTTCTAAATGGGATGTCATTACAGCTGGTCTGCAATGTGTTCAGGGCAAGTGCATTGTCAATTCAATATCTCTTAAAGAGGGCGAAGAGGTTTTCCTCAGTCATGCGCGCGATGTTATGCGTTACGGAGCTGCTGTAGTGGTGATGTGCTTTGACGAGCAAGGCCAGGCCACAACATACGAACGCCGTATCGAGATAGCCAGCCGTGCCTATAAATTGCTTACAGAGAAGGTGGGCATGAACCCGCTCGACATTATATTCGACCCTAATGTTCTTGCCATTGCCACGGGTATGGAGGAACACGACAATTATGCTGTCGACTTTATACGTGCCGTAGATTGGATAAAGACCAATCTGCCTGGAGCTCATGTCAGCGGAGGTGTAAGCAATCTCTCGTTCTCGTTCCGTGGCAACAATTACATACGCGAGGCAATGCACTCGGTTTTCCTGTATCATGCCATTGCCAAGGGTATGGATTTTGGTATTGTCAATCCTGCCGCTAAGGTTACTTACAGCGACATTCCTGACGACCAACTCGAGATTATCGAGGATGTTGTGTTAAATCGCAAGAAGGATGCTGCCGAGCGACTTATCCAGCTTGCCGACGATATAAAACAAAAGCAAGAGGCTCTGAAGAATGGAACTGCAACCAATGGAGCCGCCAATCCTGTAGCTGCCGAACCCGAATGGCGTAGCGCTGATGTTGCGTCGCGTCTTGCCACAGCTTTGCAGAAGGGCATAGGCGACTATATGGAGGAAGACCTTAAGGAGGCTCTCGATATTTATCCCAAGGCTGTCGATATTATCGAAGGTCCGCTGATGGCTGGCATGAATAGGGTGGGCGAGTTGTTTGGTTGTGGCAAGATGTTCCTTCCGCAAGTGGTAAAGACCGCACGCACTATGAAGAAGGCTGTTGCCATACTTCAGCCTTATATCGAGGCAGACAAGAAGGAAGGCTCTACAGCTGCAGGAAAGGTGCTGATGGCTACTGTTAAAGGCGATGTACACGACATAGGCAAGAATATTGTTGATGTTGTGATGTCGTGCAACAACTACGATGTTATTGACCTTGGTGTTATGGTGCCTGCCGAACAGATAGTAAAGAAGGCTATTGAGGAAGATGTGGACATGATAGGACTTAGTGGACTTATAACGCCGAGTCTTGAGGAAATGGTGCATGTGGCTACCGAATTTGAAAAGGTTGGATTGCGTCTGCCTATAATGGTGGGCGGCGCTACAACTTCCGAGATGCACGTTGCCTTGAAGATTGCACCTATATATAGTGGTATTGTGGTATGGGTTAAGGATGCTGCGCAGAACCCTATGATTGCACAGCGATTGATGAACCCAGCCGACCGCCAAGCCTTTGAGGCTGAACTGAAGGAACGCTACGCACGATTGCGCGAAGAATATGCGGTGCATCAGCGTAAACTCTCGTCGCTCGACGAGGCAAGAAAGAATAAATTGGAACTGTTTTAATATAATATCTTTATTATGGTATTCAAAAAGAAGAGAGTGTGGCACTGCCTTCCAGGTCAGGAGCCTACCGAACTTGACAAGAAAGTAATGTACTGGGAAAACAAGGGTAAGGAGGTGCCATCGCGCGACCTTATCAAGACTCCCGAACAGATAGAAGGTATTCGCCGCAGCGGTGTTGTGAATACTGGTGTGCTTGACGAGGTGGCCAAGAATATTCGTGCCGGTATGAGCACTCTTGAAATCGACCAGATTTGTTATGATTATTGCACATCGCATGGTGCAATTCCGGCTTGCCTTAATTATGAGGGCTTTCCTAAGAGCGTGTGCACAAGTATCAACGAGGTTGTGTGCCACGGCATTCCTAAGGAAGAGGATATTCTTGAGGAGGGCGACATCGTGAATGTCGACTTCACAACCATCCTTGACGGCTATTACGCCGATGCCTCGCGCATGTTTATCATTGGTAAGACCACTCCCGAGAAGGAGCAGCTTGTGCGTGTTGCCAAGGAATGTTTGGAGATAGGTATGGAGGCAGCCAAGCCTTATTCGTTTGTTGGCGATATTGGTCATGCTATCCAGAAGCACGCCGACAAGTATCATTATGGTATTGTGCGCGACCTTTGCGGACATGGTGTTGGCCTTAAGTTCCACGAGAAGCCAGACGTAATGCACTATGGTCATAAGGGTACAGGCATGTTGCTTGTTCCTGGTATGGTGTTCACTATTGAGCCTATGGTAAACATGGGCACATGGAAGGTGTTTATCGATGCTGACGACGAGTATGGATGGGAGGTTATTACTGGCGACGAGAAACCAAGCGCTCAGTGGGAACACACATTTGTAATGACCGAACATGGTGTTGAGATATTGACTTATTAATATTATATATAATATGTACATATTAGGTATTGAGAGCAGCTGCGACGATACAAGCGCAGCGGTGCTCAACGACAACATATTGCTTAGCAATGTTACAGCTTCGCAGGATGTCCACTTCGAATATGGTGGCGTAGTGCCCGAACTTGCATCGCGTGCTCATCAGCAAAACATCGTACCTGTTGTAAGCGCTGCCTTGAAGCGTGCCGGTATTACCAAAGAGCAGCTTTCGGCTGTGGCCTTTACACGTGGTCCGGGTCTTATGGGTTCGTTGCTTGTAGGTGTAAGCTTTACCAAGGGATTTGCCCGTAGCTTGGGCATTCCTATGATAGATGTAAACCACTTGCAAGGCCATGTCATGGCTCATTTCATTAAGGAGAAGCCCGAGGATACTACGCCTCCGTTCCCGTTCATATGTCTGCTTGTGTCGGGTGGCAATTCGCAGATAGTTAAGGTTAATGCCTACAACGATATGGAGGTGCTTGGACAGACTATCGACGATGCTGCAGGCGAGGCAATTGACAAGTGCTCTAAGGTTATGGGACTTGGCTATCCTGGTGGTCCTATCATTGACCGCTTGGCACGTCAGGGCAATCCGCTTGCCTATAAATTTGCCGAGCCACACATCCCAGGCTTGGATTATAGCTTCAGTGGACTTAAGACCTCATTCCTTTACAGCTTACGCAAGTGGATTCAGGACGATCCCGACTTTATCGAGCATCACAAGAACGACCTTGCCGCAAGTCTTGAGCACACTATTGTTGATATTCTAATGAAGAAGTTGCGTCTTGCTGTAAAGCAGACTGGCATTAAGCATGTGGCTGTGGCTGGTGGCGTTTCGGCCAATAATGGTCTGCGCAATGCTTTCCGCGATCATGCCAAGCGTTATGGCTGGACTATCTATATTCCTAAGTTCAGCTATACTACCGACAATGCGGCAATGATTGGTATTACAGGATACTATAAGTTCCTCGACAAAGACTTCTGCTCAATCGACAAACCTGCATTCAGCAAGGTTACGTTCAAGTAGAATCAACAAGCCCGTTTCTTTTTGTGGAGATGGGCTTGGCCGAGACTTTTATGCAATAAAAAATAAATACAGATAATATATGGAATTTGAAAAGAAAATACTTAGCCGTGAGATTCAGCAGTATCTCTACGAGTCAGGACTTACAGTTGGTTCTGCCGAGAGCTGCACAGGCGGTCGTATAGCCGAGTCGATAATTGCCGTTCCTGGTGCTTCTACCTATTTCAAGGGTGGCGTAATCTCTTACACAAACGAGATTAAGGAGCATCTTCTTGGTGTTGACCATCAGTTGCTTGAGGAGCAGACAGCCGTGTGCGAGGATGTTGCCAAGGCAATGGTTAAGGGAGCGATAAAGACTCTTGGTGTCGACTTTGCAATAGCTTCTACTGGTACAGCAGGTCCTGGCGGTGGAACACCAAGCATTCCGGTTGGTACTATATGGCTGGCTTGCGGCAATGCCGACAACATCATTACAATGAAGCTTACTGAGGATTATGGCCGCGACATCAATCTTGCCATTGCCACCAGCAAGGCTCTGCAGATGTTTATCGATTTTCTTAAAGACAATATGCCTAAGCACGAGGACAATCGCAAGGCTCCGGTGATCCCTGTTACAGAATAGCAAATCAAGCCCCGTGTCTGCCCCCAAAATATGTATTTAAATAGGTAAAAGTCAATGCAATAGCACTTTATACTGTCTGAAAACAAAAAAAACATTAAATAAACAATATTAGTTAAGAGAATGTTTTGTCATTTCAGAAAAAGTCGCTAATTTTGCATCCTGTTTGGAATAGGTATCAAAAACGAATACAAAAAAGAAGATAGAAATGTCGAAAATTTGTCAGATTACGGGAAAGAAAGCCCAGATAGGTAACAACGTATCACACTCAAAGCATCGCACAAAGCGTTCTTTCGATGTGAACTTGTTCAGCAAGAAGTTCTACTATGTAGAGGAGAGCTGCTGGATTAGCCTCAAGATTAGCGCAGCGGGTCTGCGTCTTATTAACAAAGTGGGCTTGGACGCTGCCCTTAAGCAGGCTGTGTCTAAAGGCTATTGTGACTGGAGTGACATTAAAGTTATAGGAGAATAAGTAAATGGCATCTAAGAAAGCAAAAGGCAACAGAGTACAGGTTATTCTGGAGTGCACTGAAATGAAGAACAGCGGTATGCCTGGAACAAGCCGTTACGTGACTACCAAGAATCGTAAGAATACTCCGGACCGTATGGAATTAATGAAGTATAACCCTATCCTTAAGAAGATGACTCTTCACAAGGAGATTAAGTAATAACGTTTAAGATATGGCAAAGAAAGCGGTCGCTACCCTCCATGAAGGTTCATCGGACGGTCGCGCATATACAAAGGTTATCAAGATGGTAAAGAGCCCTAAGACCGGCGCTTATGTTTTCGACGAGCGTATGGTTCCTAACGAGGCTGCTAAGGACTTCTTCAAGAAGTAATTCTTTTAGAAATCTTACAACTACAGATATTTAAGGCGGTGTCATTAATTTGACACCGCCTTTTTTGTGCTTGTATGCTAACAATACAATAAGAGGCTACAACAAAATCTTGTCATAGCCTCTTATTGTATAATGTATAGTAATGTATTTTATTTAGTTCCGATAAACGGTTTTAACGGTTCTGATACATGTCGTCGTAGTATTTCTGATAGTCGCCCGACGTTACGTTGTCCATCCATGCCTGGTTGTCAAGATACCAGCGTACGGTCTTCTCTATGCCTTCCTCAAATTGCAACGAAGGCTCCCATCCAAGTTCGCGTTGTAGTTTGCGCGAATCAATAGCGTAGCGCATGTCGTGTCCCATACGGTCGGTTACGTGGGTTATAAGGTTGAGGTCCTCGCCCTCCTTGCGTCCCAGCAGTCGGTCTACGGTCTTTATAAGTACATGTATGATGTCGATGTTCTTCCACTCGTTAAATCCGCCTATGTTGTAAGTGTCGGCCACCTTGCCATTGTGGAATATCAAGTCGATGGCTCGTGCATGATCCTCAACATACAGCCAGTCGCGCACGTTCAGTCCCTCGCCATATACTGGCAATGGCTTGCGGTGGCGTATGTTGTTGATGAATAGTGGAATCAGTTTCTCAGGGAACTGGTACGGGCCATAATTGTTTGAGCAGTTGGTCACGATGGTAGGCATTCCGTAAGTGTCGTGGAAAGCTCGTACAAAGTGGTCTGACGAAGCCTTTGAGGCAGAGTAGGGCGAGTGTGGATTGTATTTTGTTTCCTCCGTAAAGAAGTCCTTGCCGTAAGCGTGATGGTGGTCCGACGAAGCCTTTGTAGTGAACGGACTCTCTATGCCTTCTGGATTTGTCAGCTCAAGAGCTCCGTACACCTCATCGGTAGAAATATGGTAGAACATCTTGCCGTCGTATTTCTCAGGCAGACTTTCCCAGTACAGTTTTGCAGCTTGCAGCAGGGTTAGTGTTCCCATAACGTTTGTGCGTGCAAATGTGAACGGGTCTTTTATCGAGCGGTCTACATGACTCTCGGCTGCAAGGTGAATAATGCCATTCACCTCATACTTCTTCATAAGGTCCATCACCAGCTCAAAGTCGCATATGTCGCCTTTCACAAATGTATAGTTATCGCGGTCCTCGATGTCCTTTAGGTTGGCAAGATTGCCAGCGTAAGTCAGCTTGTCGAGGTTTATTATGCGGTAGTCGGGATACTTGTTCACAAAGAGTCTAACTACGTGCGAACCAATAAATCCGGCGCCACCTGTGATAATGATACTTCTCATAAAATTTAATTATTAATGTGTAACGATTAGTTGTTTGTAGAGTCGTTTAGTTGCTTGATGCACACCTTTAGCGAGTCGGTCCAGTATGGCACCTTAAAGCCGAATGTTTTCTTCAGCTTCGACTTGTCCAGCACAGAGAAGTGCGGACGTTCTACCGGACTGGGGAATTCCTCGCTGTAGCAAGGTTGTATATCGCATGTGTTGCCCGACA
This sequence comes from Prevotella merdae, assembly GCF_900290275.1. GTDB lineage: Bacteria > Bacteroidota > Bacteroidia > Bacteroidales > Bacteroidaceae > Prevotella > Prevotella merdae. The sequence goes on along the minus strand of NZ_LT985324.1, from coordinate 1,202,196 downwards.
TTTCGCAAATCAGTTTTGCAAAGTCGAACCATGAGCACACTCCCTCGTTGGAGAAATGGTAAATGCCCGTCTTCTCCAGTTGGTTTGTGTTGATGATGTGTGCAATCACGTCGGCCAGGTCGCCTGCAAATGTTGGTGTTCCCACTTGGTCGAACACCACCTTCAGCGAGTCCTTTGTTGCCGTCAGATTCTGCATTGTCTTCACAAAGTTCTTGCCCCATTGCGAGTAGAGCCACGCCGTGCGTATTATGATATGTTTGCATCCGGTAGCTTCTATAGCCTTCTCGCCAGCCAGTTTTGTCTTGCCATAAACACCCAGAGGGTTTGTGGCCCAATCCTCGCGGCAAGGCGTGTTGCGGTCGCCTTTGAACACATAGTCGGTACTGATGTGAATCAGCGTTCCGTCCACTTCTTTCATTGCTGCTGCAAGGTTGCCAGCAGCTGTATTGTTCAGCATATTGGCCGTGTCGTAGTCCGATTCAGCCTTGTCCACATTAGTGTAGGCGGCGCAGTTTACAATCAGCTTTATGCCAAGCTCCTTCACCATCTCGCGTATGGCGTCGATATTGGTAATGTCGAGTTTCTTGTAGCCCTCGGCAACGTCAGTAAACGTAAAAGTATGTTGGCTGTTTTTAGCCACACGTTGCATCTCGTGTCCGAGTTGTCCGTTGGCTCCAGTAACAAGAATGTTCATCGTATTGTTTTTTTTGTCGTTTCAAACATCATTATTTAGTACAATGGCGTGTCTATACTGAATGGCGAGTCAAAATCCTTCAGCAGTTCGTGCTTGGTGTCCTTCTCGCTCAGTATAGCCTTGTCGGTAGGTATGCGCCAGTCTATTCCCAATGAGTCGTCAAGTATTGAAATTCCTCCATCTGCTTCAGGATGATAGAAGTTGTCGCATTTGTATTGAAACACAGCCACATCGCTTAGCACGGCAAATCCGTGTGCAAATCCGCGTGGAACGAAGAATTGTCTGTGGTTGTCTTCGGTCAGCTCCACAGCCACATGCTTGCCGTAAGTTGGCGATCCCTTGCGTATATCCACAGCCACATCCAACACGCGTCCTTTTACGCAGCGCACAAGCTTGCTCTGTGTGAAGGGCGGACGTTGGAAATGCAGACCGCGCATCACGCCGTACGACGACATGCTTTCGTTGTCCTGACAAAAGTCTATCTTGCCTATTTTCTCCTCAAACTCGCGTTGCGAATAGCTTTCAAAGAAATAGCCTCTTGCATCCTTAAAGATACGTGGCTCTATTATCACCACGCCATCTATTCCTGTTTTTATTACTTCCATAGAAGGATTATTGTATGTATGTTTTTATTTGTAAACAATGCAAAGTTACGTATTTATTCTTTAACTTTGCAATCAAATAGCGAATAAACTAACATTCGATAGCAAATAATATAAAACTCTAATAAATATCAATAATCATGGAAAGAAAAACAGCTCTTATCACTGGTGCCACAAGCGGAATAGGCGAGGCTTGTGCACGTCGTTTTGCCAATGGTGGCTACAATATTATAATTACGGGTCGTACAGCCGACAAGCTTCAGGCGCTTAAGGCCGAGCTTGTGACCGAGGGCGTTTCTGTTCTTGCTCTTGCGTTTGATGTTTGCGACCGCAATGCCACTCGCGAGGCTGTCAACAGCATCCCCGAGAGTTTCAAGCCTATTGATGTGCTCATCAATAATGCTGGTCTTGCGCGCGGTCTTGAGCCCGAGTACGAAGGTAGTTTTCAGGACTGGGACGAGATGATTGACACCAACATAAAGGGTCTGCTCAACATGACGCGTCTTGTTGTTCCACAGATGGTCAGCCTCAACCATGGTCATGTTATTAACATAGGTAGTGTGGCTGGCGACGCTGCTTATGCAGGTGGTGGTGTTTATTGTGCCACAAAGGCTGCCGTCAAGGCCTTGACCGATGGCTTGCGTATTGATGTGGCTCACACACGTGTGCGTGTTACCAATCTTAAGCCGGGACTTGTAGAAACCAATTTCTCTAATGTTCGTTTCCATGGCGACAACCAGCGTGCCGACAATGTTTACAAGGGCATCGAGCCTCTGCGTGGTGCCGACATCGCCGATGTTGCCTTCTATGCTGCAAGCGCTCCCGAGCATGTCCAGATAGCCGAAGTGTTGGTTCTTGCCACACATCAGGCCAACGGAACTGTGGTGCACAGAGAGAAGTAAAAACTAATCAACTGTCAATATGAACAAACGTGAATACGCTAAGGCAAACCTCGAATGGCTTGCTGCCAAAGCTCAGGAGGAGGGCGTAATGGCTCTTCCTCGTGGCATTTATTATAAGGTGTTGTCACAGGGCAATGCCGACGGCAAGCATCCTACACCTCGCAGTATAGTAACCGCTCATTATACGGGCCGCACCATCAATGGCAAGAAGTTCGACTCCAGTCGTGGCGGAGCTCCTTTGGCTGTACGCCTGTGCGATCTTATAGAAGGATGGATTGTCGCTATGCAGCAGATGTGCGTTGGCGACAAGTGGGAGGTTTACATCCCTGCCGACATGGGCTACGGCAAGTTCTCGCAGCCTGGAATCCCCGGCGGCTCAACGCTTATTTTCGAGATAGAATTACTGGGTATTGCTTAGATACTGTCTTAGATTATTAGTCGTATTTGAGTATTTTGGCCACAATTATTAGTCGTATTTGAGTATTTTACGCTCGATTATTAGTCGTATTTGAGTATTTTTATATATCTTTGTGTCTGAAAATCAAACGTTTATAACTATGCGAGAATACATACAAAGAAACATAGACGCTCAGCTCCTATCTTGGAAAGAGGATGTAATGCGTAAGCCTCTCTTGATTCGAGGTGCCCGACAGGTAGGCAAGTCGTCTGCCATCAGGCATTTCGGCAAGGAGTTTAAGTATTTTGCCGAGGTTAATTTTGAGCGTCATAAGGCTGTCAAGAGTTTCTTTCAGGGCGATGTTGATGTGCATCTCATAGTCCAAAAAATTGCCAGTTATATTAATGTCCCGATTGAGGAAGGCAAGACTCTTCTTTTTCTGGACGAGATACAAGAGTGTCCTGAGGCCATTATGGCCTTAAGGTTTTTCAAGGAGGATTATCCCGAACTGCATGTTGTTGCTGCAGGGTCGCTCCTCGAGTTTACGCTTCAAGAACTTCCAACTTTTGGGGTCGGCCGAATCCATTCCTTGTTTATGTATCCTATGACTTTCGACGAGTTTTTAGGGGCCAATCAAGAGCAACGGCTAATGGAAATGCGCAATCAGGCTGATAGCGACAATCCGCTTGATACGGCTTTTCACGACAAGCTGATAGAATACTTCAGAATCTACATGCTTGTGGGGGGAATGCCCGAGGCTGTTATGGCATGGATTAAGACTCACGACTTTAATGCTTGTCGCAGCATTCAGGAAGATATTGTTCTTACCTATGAGGACGATTTCGCAAAATACAAGCGACGCGCCAATCCCGATTTGTTGCGAACTACCATGAGGGGTGTTTGTCACCAAGTGGGCGAGAAAATCACATACCGACAGATTTCCACCGATTTCCAAAGCTCCCAAATCAGAGAGGCGTTAAGGTTGCTTACGCTTGCGGGAATAGTCACTCCCGTTGTCTCTACTTCGGCTAATGGCATTCCGCTTGATGCCGAGGCCGACGAGAAGAGTCTTAAGATGCTGTTCCTCGACACCGGTCTGCTGCTTGCTGTTTTGCAGCTTGAGGGCAATTTGGCGCAAACTCTCGTCCAGCTTATTATGGCCGGAACACCACAAGAGTTGGTTAATAAGGGTGGGCTGACAGAAATGCTTGCTGGACTTGAGATTATGCGTAATAAACCTTGTGTTCAGCGTCAGAAAATGTTTTATTGGGAAAAGAAAGGCAATAGTGTTGCCGAGATCGACTATCTGGAAATCCTCAATCTCAAAATCATGCCGATAGAGATAAAATCGGGTACGCAGGGTGGAATGAAGAGTCTGTGGCTCTTTATGCGCGAGAAACATCTCACCGAAGCTTTGCGATGTTCTTTAGAGAATTTTGGACATTTCGAATATGTTGATCATGCCGACAACGACGTTGTCAGACATGTTACAATTCTCCCTCTTTACGCTTTGTCTCAATTATAAATCAACTCTGCTTGCGCAAGTTGTGAATGTAATGAAATTCAAAGTCATAGAAGTAAAAAAAATAAACTAACAACAAAATAATGCTATTATGAACATCAACCGAACTATCTTTACCCTCGGCTTGGCCTCTGCACTTTTGCAGATGCCTGCCCCCATGTTTGCCCAAGGCTCGTTAAGTGAAGAGTGAAGAACGAAGAGTGAAGAATCCAATAGTTAAGTGAAGAGTGAAGAACGAAGAGTGAAGAATCCATATGTTAAGGGAAAAGTGAAGAACGAAGAGTGAAGAATCCAATGGTTTAAGTCAAGAACGAAAAGAGAAAAGTGAAGAATCCAATGGTTTAAGTGAGGAAACCGCAAGAAAGGAGTGTTGGGCAAAGCCCAACCAAACCTCTTGTTCTCGTTTTGCTCAATCAATCCTTTGCCATTCTTCTCATGTTCTCTTGTTCTCCTGTCTTTCCAAAAAATCATGTTCTCTTGTTCTCATGTCTTTCCCCAAAAACATGTTCTTCTGTTCTCATGTCTTTCCAAAAACCATGTTCTCATGTCTTCCCCCAAAACCATGTTCTTCTGTTCTCCTGTCTTAATAAAACTTGTTCTCATGTCTTAATAAAAACTTAAAAACATGTAAGTGAAAAATTAAATAGTGAAAAATATGATAAATCGACTGTTATCTTTCCTCGATGCTTCGCCAGTTAATTTTCTGGCTGTTAAGAACATCGCTGATATGCTTGAGGCTGGCGGATTCCGCCGCCTCAACCCAGCCTTGCCTATTGGCACGGTTAACGTGGGTGACCGCTTCTTTGTTACCAAGAACGACTCGTCTATATTTGCCTTCCGCATTGGCGCCAAAACGCTTGCCGATGCTGGTTTCCACATGATTTGCGCACATGCCGACTCGCCCACGTTCCGCATCAAGCCTAATGCTGAGATGCTATGCGAGGGCGGACTCGTAAAGCTTAATACCGAGGTGTATGGCGGACCTATTATGTCTACTTGGTTCGACCGTCCGCTCACCCTTGCCGGACGTGTCATTGTGCGCTCTCAAGACGTTATGCAACCGCAGACCATGCTACTGCATATCAAGCGCCCCTTGCTGCAGATAAGCAATCTTGCCATCCACTTCAACCGCCAGGTAAACGATGGCGTAAAGCTCAGCAAGCAGAAGGATGTGCTGCCGTTGCTCGGACAAATCAACAGTCAGCTTGAAGCAGGCAACTTGCTTATGAATGTTATTGTTGAAGAGCTAAATAAGCAGCGCCCTATCCAACAAGAGGACATTCTCGACTTCGACCTCTATCTTGCCGACACCACACCTGCTTGCACCTTCGGCGCGCACAACGAGTTTATCTCTGCCGGACGTCTCGACGACCTCTCTATGTGTTTTGCCGGTCTTGAGGCCATGCTTGCTGCCCACGACACCGACACCACACAAGTGCTTGCCATCTTCGACAACGAGGAGACGGGCTCGCAAACTAAGCAGGGAGCAGGTAGCCCCTTCCTATCGTATATGCTCAAGCGCATTGCTTTGGCGCAGAGCCAAACAGAGGAGGCTTACTATCAGGCTGTAGAGCGTGCCTTCATGATTTCTGCCGACAATGCCCACGCATGGCACCCAAATTATGCCGAGAAGTACGACCCCACCAATCATCCTATGCTTGGCGGCGGACCGGTCATCAAGTTTAATGCGGCTCAGAAGTACGCTTCCGATGCTGCCTCTGCAGCCGTGTTTGCAAGTTTGTGTGCCAAGGCAGGTGTTCCATGCCAGCGCTTTGTCAACCATAGTGATGTGGCAGGTGGTAGCACCCTCGGCAATATTCTTGCCTCGTCTATCCCATTGCGTGGCGTAGATATGGGCAACGCCATCCTGGCCATGCACAGCTGTAGAGAGACTGGTAGCGTGCGCGACCATGAATATTGCGTTAAGGTATTTACTGAATTTTTTGAATTATGAGTTTAGTTCCCACAGAACGCACTCTAAGTTTGCAGAAGAAAGCAATTAGGCTAAATAATCAAGGTAAAACTATGATTGCTAAAGACAGTTTCGTACCTTTGTTGTAAAAAGGTAGAATCGGTCTGTCGAAGAGGTAAACCAAAGATCGCACAAGTNGCACTCTAAGTTTGCAGAAGAAAGCAATTAGGCTAAATAATCAAGGTAAAACTATGATTGCTAAAGACAGTTTCGTACCTTTGTTGTAAAAAGGTAGAATCGGTCTGTCGAAGAGGTAAACCAAAGATCGCACAAGTCTGAAGACTATGTTCTGTTTCGGACCTCATCGACATAGTTGCAAAGACCAGATAGAAAGTTATCGGCTCTGAGCCTTGTTAGAGTGTTAGTCCATACAACTATTGACCAATTCTACATAACTAAAATCGTACAAAGATATGAAGAATTTATTTATTGGAGTTGATTTTTCGAAAGAAAAAGTTGATGTGGCTATCATTTTTGCAGATGGACTGACAGAAACAGCTGCACGAATGTTTAACGAGTTCAAGACAACTGTGTCTGGCTACAAGCAACTGGTCAAGTGGGTGGAGCAGAATTCCTACGGCATCGACTCTTCCCTGTGGCTCTTCTGTGGAGAGAATACGGGCGACTACAGCAAGGGACTGTGCAACTTTCTCTATGGTAAAGGCTACGACATGTGGCTTGAGAATGCCAAGAGCATCAAGGATGCATCAGGTCTCAGACGATTGAAGTCGGACCGCGCCGACGCCTCGATGATTGCCGAATACGCAATGAGGAATTACGACAGAGCCATTATGTACGAGCCACTTAGCGAGTCACTTGCACAACTGCGCGAACTGTTTCTGTATCGTCAGATGGTTATAAGACACAGATGCAGCTTTCAAGTGCGCAGAGGCGAGAAGAAACTCACAATGGAGAAGTCTCCTGTCAAGACAATGATCTCGCAGAGCGGAAGGCATATCGTGTCTGAACTCAACAAGGAAGTAGAGAAAATAGACAAGCGAATCGCCGAGCTCATCAAGTCAGACGAGGAACTCACCGAGGTGTTCACCATCGTGACCTCGGTGCCTGGTATAGGAACGCAGAATGCTGTCTGTCTGATGGTATACACCGACAACTTCCGTCGTTTCAACTACGATTCAAGGAAGATTGCCTGCTACTACGGCATAGCCCCATTCGGCAAGGATTCGGGCACCAGCGTGCATTCAGATCCTCGTGTGCACTATATGGCGAACCGTCAGATAAAGTCCATGCTGACGCAGGCTGCACTGGCTGCCGTGAACTTCAATCCTGTTATTGCAAGGTACTATATGCGTCTCGTGGAACGTGGAAAGAAGAAGCAGGTTGCACTGAACAATGTGAAGAACAAACTCGTGCATTTGGTCACTGCCATGGCCAGAAACCGCCAGCTTTATACCCCAGAATATAAAATCTCAGCTTAAAATGAAAATAATGGTCAAAACATTTGGATTTTAACATAGAAAGCAGATATGATTGCTTGCAATATATAACTATGTATTGCTGCATATAGAGATTAAAGATTACATATGGTAGGAGGTACGGTCTCCGAAGAGGGCACTGAAAAAGTTAGCCCTTTAAGACTTTATTCCACTCTTTTAAATAAAAAAGCAGATTGCATTAAACATTATGTCGGTTTTGCAATCTGCTTTTAATTTGCTTTGATATGGTCTAATATACAGCCTTATAGAGGATGTAGGGCACTTATGTCACAAGTGTATAATTCTTCTAATTATTCTTAGCTTAGTCTCAATATTCTTTTGATATTTACGGCAAATATTGTCATTGCACCTTGCATTTGCATACAATCTAGCCCATACGACAATGCCTTATCATAGCCGTATACCTGTTTTAACTCCGAATTTTTTGCCTCTATCTTGTATCTCTGGCGGGCTATTTCTTTAAATTCTTGTGTCTTCTGAAACTCCAGTTGTCTTTTATGTTCTCCTTTCTTGATAGGTACACTATAGGTCTTGCTTTTAGCTCCATCCTTGTAGCATCCGTTTCTTCGTGAGCAAGTCTTGCATTTATCCACATCAAAGAAATAAGTCATGGATTGATTCCAGTTCCTATTCTTTCCCATTATTACTTTTCTGATTGCCATATGGCCAGCAGGACAAACAAACATGCCTGCATCCTTGTTGTAATCAAAATTGTCTTCACTCTTTCTAAATCCACTACTAATAGACGGATGTAATTTGGACACCAAACGAAATCCCCTCTCTTCATCTTCTGCCAGTTTGAGGTTCTTGCAGCCAGAATATGCGGTATCACCAACAACCGTGTCAACCTCCATTCCGTTCTTTCTGCTTTGCTCAACAAGCTCTTCCAACTGAGGCCCGTCACCCTTCTCGCCAGATGTGACTGTGGCAGCAGTTATGATACGCTCATCACTCATTGCGATGTGAGTCTTGTAACCGAAGAACGACGTGTCTTCTGTCTTATGCCCAACACGTGCGTCTGTATCCTTTGAGGTTGTATAGTGGTCTTCTATGTCCGCAAGCGTCTCCTTTAGCATATTTAGTCGCTGTTTTACTGCGGGCACTTCCGAAAGGCAGGAATCCGAGGTGATATGATTTAGAAGGTCCTTGGTATAATCCAACTCATGAACAAGGTCATCGTCTTCATTCTTAGCCGGAAGTGTTTCCTTTATATTATCATCCATGGCATAAAGCGCCTTGCGGAGTTGCTTCGAACGGAGTTTCAGTATCTCAACTGGTGAATACGGATTTGACCTGGCTTTTGTATGAGTCGAATCTACAATAATAGTCTTTGATGTGATGATTCCTTTCTCTATTGCTATCTCTACAGTTTTTTTGATAAGCAGGTTCATAAGATCCGTGTCTTTCAGGCGTAATCTGCGAAACTTACAAAGACTGCTTGGATTGATAACGCCTTCCTCAGGAGTCATATCAAGAAAATACTTAAACGACATGTCATAACGGGAACGCTCTACAACATCCACGTCAGATATATCGTATATTGTCTTCAATAGAAGATATTTGAACATACGAATGGGCGATTCAGCTGTACGGCCGTTATCAGGACAATATTTATTGACCAGTTCCTGATAGACAAAGCTGAAGTCTATCAGGTTATTAATACGGCGGAGAAGGTTGTCCTGGGGGACGACTATATCATAAAGTGAGCTATATTCACTGAGTGGAAGTTGTTGTTGTGACAGCATAAGTACCTTGGATTTTATTCCTTAAAGGTACAAAAAAATCTGCACATAGCCAAATTATGTGCAGATTATAATTGATAAATATATCGCAAGGGACTTTTTCAGTGCCCTCTTCGGAGACCGTACCTCCTACTCTTAGTGTAAATAAAACCCATTAATAGCCTTTACACATGTTCAATCGTCATAAATACCTATCGGGGGGGGGTAATTATGGGTTGTTTAGTGTCAAATGTACCCTTTTTTTGCTGCTGCAAACGTTTTCATGCAAAATGTAACGGTTTTCACGTATTTTTTTATACGACCTATTAAATTTCCTAATATCTTTGCAAACGCACAAGACAAAATAAGATTTGATTCTCACAAAACTACAACAAATGTGACTCATACAACAACAATGTGACATGGACATTTTAAATATGGAATTCATATCTTACTTAAACCGATAGTAATATTTAATTAGATAAAATAAAAAGCCTAAAACGATGAAGCATTCATACATATTAGGAATGGCAATGGGGCTACTTGCAACGACTGGCACAGTTAAGGCACAGGACGTGGCATTGAAGACCAATCTCTTGGGCTGGGCTACAACATCGCTCAACGCTGGTGTGGAGATAGGTACAGCCGAGAAGCAGACGGCACAGGTGTTTGCTACGCTCAACCCGTGGACTTTCTCAGGAGAGAAGAGGGTGCGCATTTGGAACATCGAGCCCGAATATCGCTGGTGGACTTGCCAACGCTTTGGAGGCAGCTTCTTTGGTGTGCACGCTCTGGTAGGCGAGTACAACGTCAAGAATGTTGACCTGCCCTTCGGCACCCTGGCCAAGACCAAACGCGGACGCCACTACGAGGGATGGTACGTGGGAGCTGGTGTAACTTACGGCTACCAATGGTTGCTGTCGCGACATTGGAACCTCGAGGCTTCGCTTGGTGTGGGCTACGCCTACAGTCCGTACAAGCTCTACGGACGTTGCGCCAAGTGTCTTAAGGACTCGCACCGCAACTATGTGGGACCTACCAAGGCGGCAATAAGCTTTGCCTACATATTCTAATATATAGAGAATTAAGAGAAAAAGATTTAAACCAGAGGCTTTTTACACAGAAAAAACTCTAAGTATAGAATCTTCAATAGACAATATAACAAACCCAGGAGTTATGAAGACCAATTCATTGACACGCATTTTTCTGACATGTCTCATGGGAGCAGCCACTTGCAGCTCTGCCATGGCGCAGACCGTTGCTTCGGGTGCCGTGACTATTGACAACGTGCAGACTAATGTAGAGAACAAACGGGTGGATGTTGCGTTCAGACTGAACCTCAACAACCTTAAGCTCAAGGCCGAGCAGCAACTTATACTTACTCCGTTGCTTGCCGCCGACGGCGACACTACTGCTTTGCAGCCTATCATCATCAACGGTCGTTCGCAGCAGATTCGCATGCAGCGTGCCGGCAAACTCAACGCCAAGAACACGAATGGCGAGCAGCCTATCGTTGTGTTGCGCAAGAATGGTACCGAGCAGAGCATTATCTACAGCCAGTCGGTAGAGCGTATGCGCCCCGTTGAGGCTGATCAGCTGCAGGTGCTTGCCGCACAAGACCTTTGCGGATGTGGCGACCTTAAGAATCAAGACCGCACGCTTATCACCACCATCGACAACCTTGGCGCTTGGATGCCAGCCCTTGCATTTGTTAAGCCAGCTGCCGAGGCACGCAAGCAACGCGCCGAGAAAGGCGAGGCTTACCTAAGCTTCCGCGTTAACAAGACCGACATCGTGGTTGACCTGTTCGACAACTCACGCGAATTGGCAAAGATTACAAAGACCATCGACCTTGTGCGCGAGGACAAGAACGTGCAGATTACGGGCATAAACATTCATGGTTTTGCCTCGCCCGATGGTCCTTACGCCAACAACGAGCGATTGGCTCGCGAGCGTGCCGCTTCGCTAAAGAATTATGTGGCAAATCTTTATCCTATCAACGCCAAGCTGTTCAGCTCAAACTCTACACCTGAGGACTGGGACGGATTCCGCCGCAAGGTGCAGCAGTCTAACTTGGCTAACAAGGAGGAGATAATAAAAATTTCGAACTCGAGCCTTGCGCCCGACGACAAGGACAAGCGCATACGCCAGCTCTATCCGCACGACTATGCCGTGATAATGAGCGACATCTATCCGCGCTTGCGCCATAGCGACTACACCGTGAGCTATACGGTAAGGCCTTTCTCGGTTGAGGAAGCCAAACAGATACTTAAGACTCGTCCGCAGCAGTTGTCGCTTCAGGAGATGTTTCTGGTGGCACAGACAATGGAGCCGGGTTCGGCAGAATTCAACGAGGTGTTCGACATTGCCGTGCGCATGTTCCCCGACGACCCAACTGCCAACCTTAATGCTGCATGTGCCGATCTTCAACGCCGCGACATCGCGTCGGCTGAGAAGCATCTGCAGAAGGCCGACAACTCGGCTGCAGCCCTTAACGCGCGTGGCGCTCTGGCTGTAATGAAAAAAGACTATCAGTTGGCTCGTCAGCTGTTTGCCGATGCAGCTGCCGCTGGTTCGGAGGACGCAAAGGCTAACGCACAGCGCATAGCCAACGCCAAATAATACATTCAAAATATTTATCTATAGAAAAAACAGGGTAGGGTGCCGCCAAAAAGCATCCTTCCCAACCACGTTACGATCAAAATTTTTAAGTTAAACAATTATATTCACTAAATTCTTTTTATTATGAAGAATGTTAAAAATCTATTCGGAATGGCTGTAATGGCTACAGCCTTGGTAGGTTGCTCAAGCAACGACAACCTTAATCCTAATCCTAACGAGGGTGCAGGTAAGGCTGGTACTGCGTATGCTTCGTTCAAGATCAATCTGCCGACAACAAGCGGTACACGTACTGATGGTGATCCTTCATTTGTTGAAGGCGATGCTAAGGAGTATGAGGTAAAGAATGGTACAATTCTTATCTTCGACGCTTCTACTGATAAGTTTGTTACAAGTGCCGAGCTTGGAAACATGAACCCTTGGACTGCAGATACAGATAATAATGGTGTAACAACTGCGGCTATTGCTACTGTAAAGCTCAAGGATGTTTCAACAACTGACAGCTATAAGGCATTGGTGCTCCTTAATAATTATAATGAGGATAGCTCTAATAGAAAAGTAACATTGCCTACTATTGCAGACACATACGCTGATTGGAGTAAGGATTATACAAAGGTAATAGTTAATAACTATAAGAAGTCGACAGATGGTATCTTTATGGCAAATGCTCCAGAGCATAAATCAGCAACAGATTTGCCAACTCTTGTAGACGTTAAGTATATTTGCGCATCACCTGAGGAAGCTCAGGCTAAGGCAGCAACTACAGTTCACGTAGAGCGTGGTTTGGCTAAGGTTACAATGGAGACGTTTACACCAGGTGGTTACGATATCAGTGGTGGCACATACGATGGTGGTAAGGTTGAAATCGAGAACTGGAAGCTCGACGTAACCAATACTAAAACATTCCCTGTTCATCAGATTGGTGGTTTGACTACAGATTATGATGGTATATGGAGTAAAGATCGTTTCTATGACACCAAGCCATCCTCTACTTTCAAACGTGTATATTGGGGTGTAGACCCGAATTATTCTAATGCTGATTTCCAGGTTTTGGCAAACTGCAAGAATGAGTTCAATATGATTGCTAATGGTGATGTTGATGGTGTTGCAGGTACGCCTCAGTATTGTCTTGAGAACACCTTCAATCTTGCTAATATGAAGCAGGGCCAGACTACACGTGTTGTGTTTAAGGCAAAGTTCACTCCTAAGGACTTTACAGCACCTGTGACATTCTATAAGATTGGTAACAATACCGCTATCTGGAGCAAAGTTAAGCTTGAACAGCAGATTAAGACCGTTGCTCTAACACTTATGGGTATTACTGATGCTGCTGAGCAGGATAAATATGGTGTAGATCTTTCTAAGGGCACAGATATTAGTGGTAAGGCTGGTCAGCACCTTATAGCTAAAGAAAATATTACATTCGATAATGGAACTGCCACCCCTGTTACTACGTCACAGGTTACAGATGAAATTGTTGATAAAATCAACAAGAAACTTGGTTTGACCGCTACTACAGGTATCTCAACATACCTCAATGGTGAGGCTTACTATATCGCCCGCATCAAGCACTTCAACGAGTTGACTCCTTGGAATGCTGGCGAAGCTTATGGTACAGAAAACGCCAAGTACCTCGGTCGCTATGGTGTTCTCCGCAACAACTGGTATTCACTTTCTGTACATAGCGTTAGCGGTCTTGGTTATCCTGAGGTTCCTGAGGTTAAGCCTGATCTTCCAGACGACGAGAACAATCAGTACATCAACGTTGAGGTTAAGATCCTTGACTGGGCTTTGCGCAAGCAGGTAATCGACCTCTAATCAATATTGCGCGTCCTCTTATCAGGGCCGCAAGAACCCTAATAAGTAACAGTTCAGAATTATCTTTACATATAGTAGGAGGGTATGGCATCCTTGCCATACCCACTAAATCGGCAGGACACTCATTACAGAGTAGGTATGGCAGGGATGCCATACCCTCCTACAGATTGCCACTCATATATAAAGCTAAAAATGAACACGTACTTATCTTAGGAGGTACGGCTCATGCAGCCGTACTTCCTTTGATACCTTCATTTTGAATATTTATATTATTTACCAACAACTCTAATTAAATTAACGGCAAACATTATGTTTCACGGACTGGTTAAATCTATATGCTCACTCCTCGCCTTTGCACCATTGCTGGCTTCGTGCTCGCTGATGCACGACGACCTTGAGCCATGCGACAATGGCGCTTACCTGCACTTCCGCTACGACTACAACACGCAGCGCGCCGACCTCTTCAACGACCATGTTGGAGGCGTTGTTGTCATGGTGTACGATAAGGACGGCAAGTTCCTCTTCCGTCAGGACGCTTTTAATACCAATAGCGACGCTCCTATCCGCCGTCACGACTTTGCCGTACATCTTAATCTGCAGCCTGGCGAATACCAATTCCTCGCCATTGCAAAGCAGAAACGTTACGAGGACGCTCTGGCCACACCTGGAGCCAAGTTCCGCATCCACAACCATGTGGAAGGCGAGGACATGACTGCCTTCAACACCATGCTCGACCGCAACGAGGCGGGCGAAATAGACGAGGTGGATTGCTCGGCTCCGCTCGACACGCTGTGGATTGGCCGCTCTCAACACCTTACAACCGTGTACGACCTTAAGGGAACACACGACACCATCTCCCTGGTGCGCGACACCAAGCAGCTCACTATCTCGCTGCACCAAATAGACGCACCCGAGAAAATCTCTGCCGACGACTTCGGCTACGAGGTAATAGCCGACAACGGCTTGATTAACTACGACAACTCTTTGGCAAGCGACTCTAAGCTTCGCTACACGCCTTTCCATACATGGACCACCGAGTTCAAGGACGAGACCGGAAACGTTAAGGAGCGCACGGCTCATGCCGGACTGATGCTCTCGCGCCTGGTCTACTTCCCACCCGAGGAGAACAACCGCAACGCCATGCTGCATATATATAATAAGGTGTCGGGCAAGACTATCGCCCTGATCAACCTGCCAGACATTCTGCAGCAGGGACGCGACGCTTATGCCTCGCAAAACTACGGCATTCAGGAATATCTGGACCGCGAGTACGACTACCGCCTCGACTTCTTCCTCATCGGAACCGAGTGGCAATACGTAAACCTTTCGGTAGGTGTGCTCGACTGGGCTAAGCGCATTCAGCGCGTAAGCTTGTAGAATTAAATAAAACTTCTGAATTTGAACCTAATAATAATTAGAACGATGAAACGACTTGCAGACATACTCCTTTCTCTTGCTGCCCTGTTGTTGTTGGCAGCATGCACAGATGATGCCGATGTGTACAACACCCCGGCTTCATCCGAGGGCAATCTGTGTGTCTATGTGCCAGTTACTCGCGAGGGCGATGAGGTTAAGAGCAGTCTCGACCCAAGCAACCCTACATACAATGCCTCTGTAGACGAGTGCCAGATAAACGACCTTCATCTTTATGCCTTCCCCGTTGAGGGCAAAGGCACATTTCTGTCGCAGGACCTTCCATCGCCCGAAGCAAGCAATATGCTCGACGAGAATGTTGCTTTTTATCAGCTACAGATTAAGCCTGGCGAATATCGTGTGTATGTGGTGGCCAACATGAACGATGTGCTCAAAGACACGCCCATCAATACCGAGGAGGATTTGAAGAAAGTGGTGTTGAGCTATAATCCGATGTCAAAGTCAGGCATGCTGCCCGTAGCCAAGAATATCCCTATGATATACGATCCTACAAAGGCAGCCGACGGCTCAACTACCGTCGTTACCATTAAGAATTCTGCCACAAATCCTCAGAAAGTGGCGGCTAATCTGCAATTTTCGTGTGTCAAGGTGTGTCTTAATCTTGTTTACGACCCTGATGCCGAAGGCGTTAGTTCGGCGCTTAAGAAAGGATTGCAGATTACTGATGTTAAAGCCGAGCGTCTATCGCCTGAGACAAAGCTGGTGTGGGATGGAAAATTCAGCAATCCAAACTTGGATGCTGGTAGCATTTATGCCAAGGGACTTGATCCTACTACATTATACCCTAACTCTACAGCTTCTACCGCTAATGGTGCTTACTATTCTAAGTGGACAGAGAACACAAACAATGCTAATGTCAATGACCAGAATATTGTCACGGTAGATCCTAAGGATGTTGTTAACCCCGTAAAACCTAAGGAGCCGTGGCTCTTCCGTGCCACATATTACCTGCCCGAGCGTTACGTGGCAGATTCTTTGCAGCAGTCGGCATTGAAGATAGGCGGAAAAGTAGCAGGCCACAACAACAGCTACAACATCAAACTTGGACATCGTCAGGACGAAAAATCTACAACCGAAGTTCCAACTTTCCCACGCGGCACATACTACGAGATTGTAGGACGCATAAAGAGTCTGGGCAACATCGACCTCGATTGTGTGGTAGGTGTAAAGGATTGGGAACCGGCAGAGGTGGATGCTGACTTTACACATACTACGCTTTGGGTTTCGAAGACAAAAGCCGAGGTAAAGTCGCTGCAAGACGACTACATCGATTACGTAACAAATGCCGATCCAAGTACCTTGAAATTTGAATGTATATCTAAGGTTAATAAGACAACGTTAGGCGATTTGGAGATAATTAAAGTAGAAAACTATCCAGCAACCAAGCGTCTAAAATTCAGTATAAATCCTGAACTTTCGATTGCCGACTTTGGTACTAAAACTGAAGGCGACGCCAAGGTGTCGATAAAGGTAAACAACCTAAAGAAGTATCTTAATGTTCATTACAACGTTACGCCATATTTCAAGGTAGATCCAGTGGATATTGTTATCTTCTACGATAAAGGTAATACAGCTGAGTTGACTAAATCGGTGAAGTTTACTACCAACCTTGGTGGTATTAAGTTCCCTGATGGCTGGACGGTTTCTGGCGGCGGACATGATGTTACGTATGCTAATTCGACAATAAACATCAAGTGCAAAAATACTCAATCGGCAGAAGGCACATTTACTATTACGGCTACATCCGACCCTCAGACAACAACCACACATACGTTTACGGTAAAGTCGATTGAAAAGTATAAAGACGCAGACGGTAATGAAAAATATATGGAGCAACCGGTACGTGTAACGGTGCGTCCGCCAAAGGGTAACTACTTTATATATATGCGAGCCATAAACGACTTGGTATGGTGTAAGGGTGACAGTAATGATGACTATCAGCATAATTTAATGCTTGATGAGGATTCTCGTTTGGGTACTGTAAGCAACAACTGGCGTGACGGTTGGTGGGAAGCGCAAAAGGAAGTGTCAAATGATAATTGGCAGAATGTTACGTGGGATGAAGACTTTTCTCCGCATAACGACTACCATTATGTTTACGTCTATACACAGATAGGTGAGACAAAACCTGGTACAGGTTCTCAGGATAGAACAACAAAGGAATGGTATTTCGTAAAACCCGACCGCGGAGATTTTACTCGCCACACTGTTTCGAATGGTGATGATAGTGGCTTTGGCACCGAGGAATGGTGGCCAGGACACTCGATGAAAGCCGACGGAAACAACCCAGGTTGGTACTATTTAAGTATTCCAACAAATCAAATGTCGGTAGGAAAAAAGGTAGCTAAGGAGGATAAGATGATAAATCCAGGACAAACTCTGTTGATTTTCAGCAATGGTACATACCTTAGCAAGGGCTTCCAGTCGCATCGTTTCACTCATCACAACGACCCTGGCATCACACTCTTCAACTATGAGGACAATGAAGGCTGGTATCTGTATGACCCAACATCAGATCCATACTACAAAGTATTCGACGAGAAACCCACTATAGTAGACGTGGAATATACCATATACACCAAGTACGACAAAATATCGGGATGGTTCGTTAATTATGGTGTCAAAAACGGAGGTGGAACCGAGCAATTCGAAATGAAGAGTGACAACCCTAATGTTGTTAACGAGTTTACGTGCGTATACTACGGAGACGACCCAAGTGATAATAAAGCTTGGTACAAGACCATACTCCACCTCAAAGCTCCTTTGGGGGAGTATGATAAAAACTTGCATGTGAATATAAAAAATTCATCCGGTTTAGTATATGATAAACCGTTGCTGTTTGACGGCGATAGCTATCCTGTAACAGGAACGGTAAAAAGAACGATTAACGGTCGCGAATGTGTGCGCTATGTGATAGAAGGCTCATACGATCCGGGCTCAGGCGCAAAGTTCTGGAAGAAGGGACGCCCTACTATAAAGTAACAATTAAAAGACAACAATATGTATATCAAGAAATTGACAATTTGGCTCTTCATGCTCTTGGCTATGGTGTCGACTGCTTGCAGCGACATCAGAGACATTGTAGGAGGCGGCACGCAAGACTTGCCGTCCGATGGAGTTGTGCTGACTCTTAAGTTGCCTAATTTCACCAAGAATACTGTGGCGACAAGAGCAGCAACCGAGCGGCAAATCAACAGCCTCTGCGTATTGTGCTACGATGCAGAAGACAAGTATCTCGGCATGAGCAATATTTCAAGCGCGGACATCAAGCCTAAGGGCAGCGACTCTTATGATGTTAAGGTGAAGGCTGTGCCCGGAACAGCCACGCTACATATTGTAGCCAATACCAACATATCAAAGAGCGACGCCAAGGATGCTGATGGCAAGAACAACCTGTACAACGCAACACGCGGCGGCAACCCCAACCTCGACGCTCCCGTTTGTTGGGGAAGCGTAAAGGTGGACGACCTGCTTAATAGCAAAACCAAAGTGTGGTTGTTCCGACAGTTTGCCAAGGCGTCTGTTACAAAGGATGATACTAAGGTGAAAAACTTCGAGATTACTGGTTTCAAGCTCTTCAACACGGCAACAAAGGGCACAATAGCCACCACTGCGTTGGATAAAGATGTGTCTCTGCCTTCGTCGGTAGCTTACACGAAAGAGGGAAACTATAGTATGGGCGAGCATCCTTTCTACGAGACACCTGCTGGCAAAGCATACATGATAATTAAGGCAAAGTATAATGGCGGACCAGATACCTTTTATAAAGTGGAGTTCTTTAACAACGGCACTTCAACGCAGATGGATCTTCTTCGCAACCATCATTATCAGGTTAAGGTTACGGCTGTAAACCATGAAGGATGGGCTACAGATACAGAGGCAATAAATAATCCCCCAGAGAACAGACTGTCTGTAGAAGTGAAGGACGACAATCCGCGTATTGTGGACATGATAGCATGTAAGGACTACGAACTTGGTGTGTGTGGCAAGCAGACTGTATTGGGTAAGGAAAAGACGGCTACAATTACGTTTGTAACAACCAAGCAGCACCCTGAAGATTTTAGTGTAGTTTCGAACAGCCCTGATTGGATTTCAGTTCCCACTGATTATAAAACAAAAGCATCGTATATTGATTTGCCAACAACTGCTGGACCCTACTCGTCAAGAGGCAGACTGTACACTATCGAACTTACTCTGACCGAGAACTGCGAATCGACTGCGCATACTGGTACTGTGACAATAACATCAGGCGACTTGTCGCGCGGTGTAGAGATTACACAGTTGGGCTACGACTTCCGTACTGATCCAAATAGAATTGTGCAGATACGAGGACTAGCCGGGCTTACTCAGGATGAACAGAAAAACTACTTCCTCTGGATGAACTCGCTTCAGGGCATAACACCGGCGGAAAACCAAGGCAGAGTGCGCAACGACGGATTGCACTTCTTTGTGGGCAACAATCCTGTTTACTATCTTATACCACATCTTACCGGTGACCACATGGAGTACGACGCCTCGCGAGTGAATGTTGAGGAGATTACCGATGGCGACAACAACTTCTACAAGGTGACGCTGGCCGCGGCTAATAATTATGAAAGGTGGATTAGTAGTGAGGGTGTCACCATTATATCCATCACCAACGCGAGAACCAATATTAAGGTATCCTATCCGGTTTATCATGTAGGATTGTTCGCAAAGTTGACAACTGCTTATCAGCTTGGCAATAGCAAGGCTTCGGGATGGTACTATTATGAGATGGTTGACGTAAAGGCTAAGGTTACCAAAACAGACGGAACTACCGAGGACAGAACCTACCACATGCTCGACCGCAACCTTGGTGCCACAAACAACGGCTACTACTCTCCTGCCACAACCGCGCTTGAAGGCAACAAGGGAGCAATAGGTGGTTACTTCAAAATTTCGGTAGCCGAAAATTCTAATGATGCTAAGAACCAAAACACTGTGGTAGATGCTTTGGCAATAGGCGACTTCAAGGTGTGCGACAACATGTGTCTGCGAGGTCTTATCGACAACAACAATAACTTGGCGATAGTAGAGGAGAAGACTCATTATGGCGAGGTGTACAACTGTCTGAGAATTAATACGGAAGAAAGGGATATTCCCCAGATATTTATCCCGATGAGCGGATATTATGAGGGCAAGACCGACGAGGATGCGATTTACAAGGACAGTAATCATGCCAACCTATGGACAAGCTCACGTCTGGCTGGTTATCAGGGATTCTCGGAAAGCAGTCCTGAGTACGGCTTCTGGTACTTGTATCTCGATGCTTTCGGCAAGAGCCTAAACTTGTCAAACTACCGATTTGTGTCGGGTTCGTCGGGAAATAATACGAAACGATATAGAGCCATGCCAGTAAGACTCGTTGCCGAAGATAAGTAAATATAGTAGCGGAGACTAAGTGAAAAGGGAAAAGGGAGTTTAAGTGAAAAGTGAAGAGGGAAAAATCCAATAGTTCCCCTCGGGTTCCTCAAGTGGTACGCCCCGAAGTGGGCTAGGAGCAATTCTCGGGTTCCCTCTGGTCACCCGAGGTTAAGCATAATTCGCCGCCTTCGGCGACAATATGAACCTATAAGTAGCGGAGGTCTCCGGCCTCCGCAGCACCAAGTCGAATACAAATCATCATTAATAATAATAGAGTTNTAAAGAGAACATGAGGCTTGGTTGGGCTTTGCCCAACACTCCTTTCTTGCGGTATCCTCACTTAAACCATTGGATTTTTCACTCTTCACTTTTCACTCTTCACTTAACATCTCCTTTGCTTGTAGTTCCCCACAGAATGCACAGATTACACAGAAGCCTACGGGATTAAGGTTTTGGAATACACAGAGCGTATAGACGCTGCGCGTCATACGACAGAAGGCACAGAATTGATAGCTTGTGTAGCGTCGCCGAGGTTAAGCATGGCGAAAGGCTCTTGTACTTGTATCTCCTTGCTTGTAGTTCACCACAGCGCGCAGACCAGCAAGCATTCATTTCTGTGGATTCTTGCCTCGCGAAGCGTAGGCTATTCTGTGGATTCGAAAAGTTTTATGCCCGTAGGCTTCTGTGTAGTCTGTGCATTCTGTGGGAACTACATACAAAAGAACTACAAGTAAAAATTATGCCCATCGTTTGACGCCACCGCAGAATACAAGGATTTGTTAGCGTGTCATTAAGGTCATTTGTCATTAAGGTTATTTTCGATTTCTGATTAAAACCAAACAAAGCGCCCTGTAAGGGCAAAAGCATTGATAATCGACGCTTCTGCCCTTACAGGGCGCTTTGCTTTTGAATGCAATACAGAGGGTGTGTCAAAATAGGAGTTATCGGAAGTTAAGAAGAAGTTAATCCATCTACGATGGATGGGAGGTCCGCTAACTTCCGTTAACTTCGGGCGAAGCCCAAACTTCCGTTAACTCCTATTTTGACACCCCCACTACTTTTACATCTCCTTTATGGTATTATCGGCAACAGCCCTTTCGGTGTCCGTAATGCCATATTTCTCGAACAGTTGTCGGTCGATGTTAGGAATGTCGTTGGTTGTCCAGCAGATGTCGCTGTTGCTTGTGAAGTCTTCTGTAGGAACAAACATAAACTTCTCAGGCGAGAGGTCTTGCGACGTGATGGTTTGTAGCATGAGGTAGCGTGCAAACTTGGTGCTGAGGTAAGCCATAAAGTTGTCGGCCTCTTCCTTGGTGTTGTAGGCTCCGCCCACCAGATAGCTCTGTGTGCACACTACAGCAGGTGGCAGCACGGTCATAGCCGAGAGGACGCGGAACTTGCCGTTGCGGTCGGGTGTGCCTGCATGCTCGCATGTGGCCTTTGAGAACACCACTTTGTACATGTCGGTCCAAGCGGCATTCTTCTTGATGTCGGCACGAGCCACGTATGTGGTAGCGCCCGACGACTTAAGCTCTACAGCTGTTGTGTCCTGCTCGGGGTTGGCTGTACCGCGATAGGTGCTGACGAATCCGAATGGGGTCTGTCCGCTGACCTGTGTGTTGAGCGTGCCCTTGCACTTGTCGAGAACCTTGTTGATGAACGACAGCGCCCCGTTGTTGCGCACGAAGATAGGGAACTGGTTGAGGTCGCGCTCGCAGGTGTTGGATGTTCCGTGCAGCGTGTTAGTAAAGCGGCATCCCTTCTTGTGGCGTGCGTCCCAAAGGAAGTAGTTGACGCCGCCCGAGATGTCAACGGTAGGGAAGAGGTCCTTAGAGTCGACATAGTCGAAGATAGACCTCATGCGATGGTCGGAGAGCATGGTGCGGCGGAAGTTCTCCAGTCCGCGTCCTCCGGTAAACCAGCGCGAAGGCATAATCATGGAGATGTAGTTGGGTTTCATCTCGCGTGCTACCTCTACAAACTGGTTGTAGAGCGGAATGCCGTAGTTGTCCTTCTGCTCACCAATATTCACTTGATATGGCGGGTTGCCGATGATGGCATCGAATTTCATATCCTTCTGCTTGTTAATGTTCCAAAAATTCTCGCCGTCGGCCAGCGTGCGCATCAGCTTGCGCTTGTACACCATAACGAGCGATGTCTGATCCTCAAGAATCTTTATGTTGGCCTTGATGTCCTGACGATAGCCAAGAAGAGTGCGTCGTGTGATGCGCTCGGCTATGCGTGTGCGGCAAATGGCAAAGATATTGTTTTCGACGATTTCCTTCCATAGTGCCTCTGAGTCCTCGTCGGATATCATGTCGAACAAACCTTGCGACTGTCCGCTGCGCAGCTTGTACATAGAGAAGGCTGCGTAGAGCGAGTAGAGTCCGGTTTTTGACGTAAGGTCGAGGATGCGTGCCTTCTGGTTCATGAGCACACGCTCGGTAACGTCGCCGTTGTAGACGAATCGTGGGTCGGATATAGGCTTATTGAACTTTTCGTTGAAGAAGCAATAGCCTCCTATGGTGTCGGCAAGCTGGCGGTTTACGGTACGCCATGGTGTGAGCACAGTTTCGCGGTCGGGATAGCAGAAGTCGGCAAGAATGTCGGCTACCTCGGCTACGCGCTCGTTTACGGGCAGGGTGTCGGCACGTTGCAAGCGGTTGAATATTGCCTTGGCTGTAGCCACGAAGATGTCCTCGCGATAGAAGTACTTAAGGCGCTGGAATAGCTTAAGGGTGATGCCCTTAGGCATGAACTCGCGCCACGACTCGGCATCGATGCTGCGTATGAACGAGTCGAGTGTTAGGCCCTCTATGCGGTCGACCGTACCGTAAATAAGTATAGGGAATCGACTTGAAATCTGGTTGAGTATAGCTATTGCGCGCTGACGTGGCGTAAGTCGGCGTGTGGCCTCGCGCATGGCAGCAACAGCAGTTTCCTCGGCCTTTGCCTGCTTCTCGCGTGCAGCCTTCTCCTTGGCGTTGTTTGTGGTCTTGCGCTTGTTGCGTCCTAACGACTCGGCTATCATCTCGCGGTTGCTTTGTCGTTCAGAAGCGATGCCACGCACAATGGCCTCGGCCACTTGGTCGAGCAGGCGTATGTCTTGCTGTCGTAGGTTGTCGAGGTTGCCGTATAGGCAGTCGTCTCTAAATCCGTTGCGTATGAGCGAGTCGGAGTAGGCCGATGTTACGTTGCGTATGAACGCCTCGGTGTCGAAGCGTGTTTGTTTTGAAGCCGAGATCTCTGTAATGGGGCACAAGTCAAGGAATTCGGTGAGCTTAGCCACACGTTCCTCTTGGTTTGAGGTGTAGGTGTTGTTGTTGACGTATTGGTCTACCACGGTGAGTGTGCGGCAAGGCGAGAAGTCGATGGCGTAGCATTCTGTCTTGACGCGCGCATCGGTATATGGGCTTTGACATCTGAAGATAGTCTGGAAGTAGCGCATGCCACCCGTTTCGGCTGCGCCTGCAAGCATAAGCACGGCTGTCCATTCGGGTACCGACACGCCCATGGTTAGGCGTCCGCACGAGAGAGTTATGGTGAGCTTGTTGTTGGCAATTGCCGTTTTAACACGTTCGAGAGCGTCGCGCTCGTGCTTGGTCTGCTCGTATATGTCTGAACGTTCCTCGGCAGAGTTGCCCTCGCCAGCAACGTCTACAATGGCGTACTGGCCAAAGGGGTTGTCGGGTGTCTGCTCAGACAGGATGCGTGCAAGGCAATGAGCAGCCTGAACGCCCGGCACGTACCAAAGGGTGTGGTCGAGCGAGCCAGCCAGCTGCTTGTTGGCGTAGGGATATAGTTTGTTGGTGCTGTTCTTGCTTATTAGTTTGACAAACTTGCGCACGTCGGCCTCGTGTACAAAACGAGTTGTGGCGCCGTTTGTAGCTTCGTCCGCCGGAACATTCTCGGTACGGAAGAGCTCGGCAAAGTTGAATGCGCCAGTTTCGCTTATGCGGTAGCTGCGCATTTCGCGTGCCAGGTTGTAGGTAATGATGTTCATGCGCGCCAGACCCTCGTAAGGATTGGGCTCGTTGGCATGGGCTTGAGTCCATGCTGCCTTGGCCGACTGTTCCATGCAGTAGTCCCAATGATACACCTCGGTATTGTCGAACATCTGCTGAATGTTGTAAGGCGTGCCCGATAGGTACAATGTGCGCAGGGTGCGACGCTTCTGCAGTTCGCCAATAACGTCGCGTCCGAGACGTGACATAATGCCCTCGTGAGCCTCGTCGACAATAAGGAAGTCCCAATGGGTGTTGAAGATATGGTCGTTCTTCTCGATGCCCTTCTGCTGGTTTACGCGCTTGGAGCCTCTGAGGTCTTGCATAGAGGCAAAATAAATGTAATGGGTGTTTTTGTCTTGTTTAGCCTTAGCTTCTATAGCCTCGAAGGTCTGGGCGTCGAACGCCACGGCGTTTGGGTCTTTGCAGCCAAATAGCCAGCCGTCGAGCTTAAGCTTAAGCAACGACTCAAACCACTCGCCACGCACGTTGGGTCGATGGGTAAGGATGAGTGTTCGGCGATAGCCACACAGTCTTGCCACCTCAAGTGCGCAAAGAGTCTTTCCGAAACGCATCTTTGCATTCCAAAGCATCTTTCGGTTGCGTTTCAGACTGTTCACGGTGAGGTCGATAGCCTGTTGCTGTTCAGAGCGAAAAACTATGTTGTTGGTGGATGTCATTTATATCAAATTCTGATTTTTATTTCTTTATAAGTTGCTTGAAGATTATCTGTTTGCCCTTAAGTGGTTCGGTTCCGTGCCATTCCATTATGGTGCACAAATTATCCGTGTCGGGTATGGTGAATCGTGTGCCGTCCATCTGCCAAATGTTCCATGCTATTATCTCGGCCGCCTTAACAATGGCCGAAAGGTGAGGCATGCGCCCCCAGCGTGCCATGTAATACTCGCAGAAACTGATGAGCAACGTCTCTCTTGACAGAAACACGTTGTCGCCCTGCCAGTCGAAGCCATAGACAGACTGCAAGGCTTGGTAGGCCTTGCGCAGCCAATGTCGCTTGTTGAACTTGGTGGACTGTGTGGGCGTGTTCTCGTTCACCACGCGCATCTTGCGGTCGAATATGCCGATGCGGTTGTCGATGCTGATGTGCTCGCCAGTAGTGGTGTCGTAGCGGCTTGCAAGGTAGGGAGCCTCGCCGCAAGCCATCTCCATGCGTCGGCATCGCACATACTTCATCCACGACTTGTCTTCGGGAAACTCAACCCTCTCTTGGCGTGTCTGCCATGTGTGGGTACCATTGTCGAGTGTGATCTCGGTATTGAACACGTTGCTGTAGCCAAACCAATGCTGGTCAACCAGATTGTTTTGTGCGTTGCAAATCCATGCCGGCGTAAACACCTCGCCACGGTCCTTGGCACGCGCTGTTTGCAGCGACTCGTGCTTGTAGACTCGTGGCTGTATAATATCACGATTTACCCCCGACACTTGCTCTATAAGTATAGGCGAAGAGTGGGGGTATCCATAATCGTCGGTTGCCCAAGAAATGTTGGCAGACAGGCCTTGACCACTTAACGACTGGTCCCTAAGCAGGATGGCAAGTAGGCGAGGATTGTTGCGTACGACGCCGTCTATGTGGTTGTTGTGTCTTTTAGTGGCCATGCCTTAAAAGGGTTTACTGTTCCTTAATCTTAATCTCGCAGTTGTCGAGCGACTCGATGATGGCAAGCGACTCTACGCGCACGCCACGTTCGCGCAGATATTGTCCGCCGTCCTGGAAAGCCTTCTCTATGATGAAGCCCATGCCCTCGAGTGTAGCTCCAGCCTGCTGGCATAGGTCGATGATGCCCTTTGCGGCATTGCCGTTGGCAAGGAAGTCGTCGATAAAGAGCACGTGGTCGTTGGCAGTTAGATAGTCGCTGCTGATGATAACGTCGTAGTCGCGTTGCTTTGTGAACGATGTAACCTTAGTTGTCAACATATTGTCAAGCGTGCTCGGCTTCTTTTTCTTGGCAAAGACAACGGGGAGGTTCATTAGAAATCCCATCATGATAGCCGGGGCGATGCCAGAGGCCTCTATCGTTAGAATCTTGTTCACCTTGGTGCTTGCAAAGCGGCGTATAAACTCAACGGCGATGTCCTTCATCAGATTAGGATCCATCTGGTGGTTGATGAATTTGTCTACTTTAAGAATGCCGCCTGGGTAGCATTTTCCGTCTTTAAGAATTCTGTCTCTAAGAGCTTTCATCGTTTCTATTATTTTTTTTTAAAGTTAAATATCGTGTTGATAAAATCGAAATGTAGCGTATGTTCTGCCTGTCTATTCGCTGTAAATCCAGCTGAAGAGCCTATTGAGCCATGCAAAGGGTGTGCGGAACCAACGGTATTTGGTAACAGGCTTTCCGCCGAAGCTTAAGATGAACTCGCGCATGGAAGAGTGCTCGAAAGGCAGTCCGGCGTCAAGGAAGTAGAGGTGCCGATAGCCTGTCTTGTGAGCGTCGTTGAGTACGGTCCATACTGTGTGCGACATAGGCGATAGCGCCATGCGCCTCTTGTTGTTGTAGGCAAGATACCATATGTAGGCATTGCCTTCGGAGTAGATGCACACGCATGTGGCAACCACCTTCGTGCCTTGCTTGGTTACAAACACCTTGCTGTGGCCAGACTTGACAAGCATGCGCAGCTCTTCTATCTTGGGCACGGTACGGCGCGGCTTGAATCTGAAGTGGCGCCTTAGCAAGCGTGCTGCATCTGCCAGTTCGTTGCTTGAGGCTTGGGCCACACATGCTGTAGAGCCACTTTGTTGGGCTCGGTCTATTCTGTGCCGAGCCTTCTTGGATAGGCGGTCGGCAGGTGGCAGGCTATGCAATGAGTTGTGAATCTCTTGCCACGATATGGGGAAGTAGCCGTTGGCTCTGAACGCCTCGTAGCCAAACATCTTATTAGAAAGGTGGCTAAACTCGATGTACAGACAAAGGCGGTTGTTGAACCGGGCCGTTACCGCATTGAGAAAGCGCCCGAAGATAAGGTTCTTGTCTATCCCCTCGTTGTATTCGCCCTCGCCATAAACGCGCCCATGCAGATAGACTACAGGCGGCAACAGAGACCTGTGAAAGAATATTGTGGTCAACATGTGGGCCACGACATGCCCTGTCCCGTCCTCGGCTATAGCCATACAGGGTTCTTGCATAGGGGTGGCTTCGAGTATGCGAAAGAAGTCAACGCTATGAAAGAAATTATGGCTTGCAATGTCGGGCAAATCTGATTCGTGTGATATCAATCGTATGCTTACCTCTTCTTTCATTCGGCAAAAATACCAAAACTTTTTTAAAAAACGGCAGTCTGCCTGTTGTTTTTGCAAAAAGCGTGAATAAATGTGCCAATGTCAGTTTTTATGATTAACTTTGTAACTGAACCTAAGCAAGTTCAATAATTGAACTTTCGCAAGTTCAGAAGTTAATGGTATTAAAGAAGTTAACACTCCCTTCGGTCGTTCAGGAAGTTAACGGACAATAGCTTTATTGCTTAAACAATTGGGCATTTGTCCATTAACTTCACGAGCGAAGCGAGTTATCTTCTGATAAATTCCGATAACTTCTTTCGCTTGCGAAACTTAAATAATATAATATTGTGGAAGAGGCGAGCGATTCTGCAACCACCTATTTATATATGAATCATATTGAGAAAATGAAAACAGTTATTGTAGGAGCTGGCAACGTGGCCACTCATATAGCCAAGACACTTGCGGCACACAATTGTGCTCCAGTACAGATATGGAGCAGACATGCTGATACGGCTGCTGTACTTGCCAAAGAGGTGGGCAGCAAGGCTGTTGCACGATTTGAGGATATTGATACTGATGCCGACGTATACATCATATCTGTGGCCGACCAGGCCCTTGAAGGGGTGATAAAAGACTTGTGCAGATACTGTAAGCAAGGGGTTTTTGTGCATACTGCTGGAACAATGTCGATGGACTTGTTTGAGGGCGAATGCAACCATTATGGTGTGCTTTATCCTATGCAGACATTCTCCAAGGATAAAGCATTGGATTTCAAGAAGGTGCCTTGTTTTGTTGAAGCTTCTGACCAAATGGCCTACGAGGCTATAATGCAGCTTGCAAACACTTTGTCGGACAATGTGCATAGGCTGGAAGGCAAGGACCGCAAGTGGCTGCATGTGGCAGCTGTCTTTGCATGCAACTTTGCCAATGCTTGCTACACAATGGCAGAGCGCATACTGAGAGAGCATGGGTTGGATTTTGATGTTATGCTGCCACTTGTGGACGAGACTACAGCCAAGTTGCATAGTATGTCGCCAGTAGAGACTCAAACAGGTCCGGCAGCCCGTAACGACCATAACGTGATGAACCGGCATATGGACATGCTGAAGGATAATGCAGACATGCAGGCGGTTTACCGGATGATGTCGGAAATAATAATGAACAGCAAAAAATAGAAAAACGTATGATAGATTATGATTTGACAAAGATACGTGCCGTTTTCTTTGATGTGGACGGCGTGTTGTCGGCAGAAACAATAACCATGTCGTCTGATGGCGAACCGTTGCGCACGGTAAATATCAAGGACGGCTATGCCATTCAGCTTGCGTGCAAGAAGGGGCTGCGTATTGCCATCATAACAGGTGGCAACACAATGGCCGTAAACAAACGATACACCGGACTGGGTGTTGAGGATGTGTACATGGGCGTTAAGGAGAAAGTGTTGTTTTATCGCGAACTGCTTAAGAAGTACGGACTGAAGAGCGAGGAGGTGATTTATGTAGGCGACGACATTCCCGACTACGAGATTATGCGCGAGGTGGGGTGTGCATGCTGCCCGAAAGACGCTTGTGTAGAGGTGAAGAGCGTGAGTAGATACATAAGCGACCGTAACGGAGGATATGGAGTGGGGCGCGACATTATAGAGCAAGTGTTGAAGGCTCAGGGCAAATGGATGGACAATAGCGACGCATTTGGCTGGTAACTTCCTGAACTTTAGCAAGTTCATAGAATTCAGAAGTTAAAGAAGTTAACGCTCCCTACGGTCGCTAGAAGTTATAGCCATTACTCTTTTTGCTGAATATTCAGCTATAAAGCATATGGCTTTAACTTCTTTAACTTCTCTAAATTCTCTAATTTCATAGAATTCAGAAGTTAAAGAAGTTAGCGCTCCCTACGGTCGCTAGAAGTTCTTGCTAAGGCAAGCGGCAAAGCCGAGCGATAGCCAATAGCCTTTTTGCTGAATATTTAGCTATAAAGCATATGGCTTTAACTTCTCTAACTTCTCTAAATTCTATAACTTCTTAAAAACCTATAACTTCTTTAATTTCTCTAACTTCTTAAAAATATGATGAAGATAATATTGGCAAGCAACTCTCCACGACGCAAGGAACTGCTTGGTGGACTGGGCGTAGACTTTGAGGTGAAAGTGTTGAAAGGTGTGGACGAATCGTATCCAGAAAGTCTGCCCGCAACCGACGTAGCCGAATATATAGCAGCCGAAAAGGCAGCCGCCTACACCGTAAAGGACGACGAACTGCTGATAACAGCCGACACGGTTGTAATAGTAGGTAGGGACATTCTGGGCAAGCCAGCCGATGCGGCAGACGCATGCGGAATGCTGCGCGAACTGAGTGGCAAGACCCACCAGGTTGTAACAGGTGTGTGCCTGACAACAAGCAAGGAGCAACGCCGTTTTTCGGTAACAACAGACGTAACCTTCAAACAACTGTCCGACGCCGAGATAAACTATTATGTAGACAAGTACAAGCCTTATGACAAGGCAGGCGCCTATGGCATTCAGGAATGGATAGGATACATAGGTGTGACGGCACTCAGCGGCAGCTATTATAACGTAATGGGATTTCCGGTTCAGCGTGTCTACGAGGAACTGACCACGCATTTTGGCTTGGATTTTACCGAATAATACTACGGGTAAGTAAGAAATTGTGACATTTTAATATATTTTAGACAGTAGATTTCGCCTCTGAAATAATAATTCTGTAATTTTGCGCATCGTTATGCAGCCACACTTTATACAGCTTTGTGGCTGCATGCGTAAAAAGATAGAAAACAAAACACGTATTTTAAAAAATATAAATATGTCAGAATCTATTGATATTCGCCAGCTTAACGCGCGAATTGAACAGCAAAGTAGCTTTGTCACCAACCTGGTGACTGGTATGAACCAAGTTATTGTAGGACAGAAACATCTTGTAGAGTCGTTGCTCATCTCTCTATTGAGCGATGGTCATATATTGCTTGAGGGTGTGCCTGGTTTGGCCAAGACACTTGCCATAAAAACACTATCACAGCTTATTGACGCCGATTACAGCCGCATACAGTTTACTCCAGACCTTCTTCCTGCCGACGTTGTGGGTACGCTTGTTTACTCGCAGAAGGACGAGAACTTCCATGTAAAGAAGGGTCCGGTATTTGCCAACTTTGTATTGGCAGACGAGATAAACCGTGCTCCGGCAAAGGTGCAGAGTGCGTTGCTCGAGGCTATGCAGGAGCATCAGGTAACTATCGGCGAGCAGACATTCCCTCTGCCTACACCATTCCTCGTGATGGCAACACAGAACCCAATAGAGCAGGAAGGAACCTATCAGCTGCCAGAGGCACAGGTAGACCGTTTTATGCTTAAGGTTGTGATAGGCTATCCAACACTTGAGGAGGAGAAGCTGATTATACGCCAGAACATCAAGGGCGAGCATAAGAAGGTGTTGCCGGTAACTACAGCCGAGGAGATACTCAAGGCACGTGCCGTTGTAGAGGAGGTTTATATCGACGAGAAGATAGAACAGTATATTGCCGACATTGTGTTTGCAACCCGCTATCCTGAGAAGTACGGCCTTGCAGAGCTTAAGGACCTTATAACATTTGGCGGTTCGCCACGTGCAAGTATCTCGCTTGCCAAGGCAGCACGCGCCTACGCCTTTATCAAGCGTCGCGGATATGTTGTGCCAGAGGATGTGCGTGCCGTAGTGCATGATGTTATGCGTCATCGTATTGGACTCTCGTACGAGGCAGAGGCAAGCAACATTACCAGCGAAGAAATCATTTCGAAGATTGTTAATAAGGTAGAAGTGCCTTAATGATTAGATAGACAAGTGACATGGAAACGTCAGAGATATTAAAAAAGGTTCGCAAGATAGAGATAAAGACACGTGGACTGAGCCAGAACATATTTGCCGGACAGTATCACTCGGCCTTCAAGGGTAGGGGTATGGCTTTTGCCGAGGTGCGCGAGTATCAGTTTGGCGATGATGTGCGAGATATCGACTGGAATGTCACGGCACGTTTCCGCAAACCATATGTCAAGGTGTTCGAGGAGGAGCGTGAGCTTACTGTTATGCTCCTCATCGATGTTTCCGGCTCTTTGGACTTCGGCACACGCAAGTGCATGAAGTCTGACATGGCTGTGGAAATGGCGGCAACAATAGCCTTCAGCGCTATTCAGAACAACGACAAGATTGGTGTTATCTTCTTTTCCGACCGTATCGAGAAGTACATTCCGCCCAAGAAGGGACGCAGGCACATTCTCTATATCATACGCGAGATGCTCGACTTTCATCCCGTTAGCCACAATACCGACATAGGCGAGGCCGTGGCTTTCTTCACACGTATGATGAAACGACGCACAACAGCGTTTGTTCTAAGCGACTTCTACGACAGGCACGACTTTACGCGTCAGATGCAGATAGCCAACAACAAGCATGATGTTATGGCTATTCAGGTGTACGACCGTTGGGCAAAGCAGTTGCCGGACGTAGGGCTTATGAAGATAGCAGATGCCGAGACAGGACATGAGATGTATATTGACACAAGCAGCAAGCGTGTGCGTCAGGCACATGCACGCCATTGGATTGAGCACGAAAGCATGCTGCGTGACACTTTCTCGCGCTCTAAGGTAGACTGGGTGTCGGTAGCAACCGACGAGGACTACGTTAAGGCCATGATGATGCTCTTTGCCTCGAGAGGTTGAGGCTGAGTGTAGAGAAGCTCCTTGGACTAAGGGGCTGTCTAAAACAAGTTATTGAATATGAAACATATATTAATTTCTGCTATATTGTCGTTGGCTGTGGGCGTAGGACACGCTCAGTCGGTGAGCGTGGTGTCGAAGATAGATACCATGACTATTCTCATCGGACAGCAGACACGTATGACGGTAGACGTTACAGCACGCAAGGGTGCAAAGGTGGTGTTTCCGCACTTCAAACGCACACAGTATATTGTGCCAGGTGTTGAGGTGTTGGACGACACAAAGGCCGATACGTCTGATGTTGACGGAATGATGCGCGTCAGCAAGACATTCACACTTACAAGTTTCGACGAGCATCTTTATGCCATTCCAGGCTTGAAGGTAAAGGTCGACGGCAAATCATATGCATCAAACCAGTTGGCATTGAAGGTGATTACTTGCGATGTCGACACTTTGCATCCTGAGCATTTTTATCCCCCTAAAGATGTTCAGGACAATCCGTTTTTATGGGCAGAGTGGAGCCCGCTGTTCTGGATGGGTATTGTGCTGATGCTGCTTGTGCTTGGTTTCGGCTATCTTGTGCTGCGACTCAAGCAGAACAAACCTATCGTCACACGCATACGTGTAGTGAAGAAAATACCGGCACACCAGAGGGCCCTTTCAGAGATAGACCGACTTAAGGCCGAGCATTTCGATACAGCCGACGAGCAGAAACAATACTATACATTGCTTACAGACACGTTGCGTAAGTATATCCGCGAGCGTTTCGGCTTTAACGCAATGGAGATGACAAGCTCGGAAATATTGGAGCAGCTACAGAGCGTGGGCGACGATACAAAGATAGACGAGTTGCGCGAACTGTTCAATACAGCCGACTTGGTGAAGTTTGCCAAGTATTCGTCGTTGCTTAACGAGAAGGACATGAACCTTGTAAACGCCATCAACTTTATCGACCAGACCAAGCGCGACGAGGCTCCAACCGAGGAGAAGATTGTGCCTAAGCTTACAGAGGACGAGGCAAAGACACGCCAGAACCGAATAACAATCAAGACGCTCTTGTGGTCGGTTGCTGTGGTTGCTGTAGGTATGTTGGGTTATATTGTCTATCATGTTTATCTGCTGCTCGAATAGAATGCAATAGCTTGAGCTACAGAAGGATATATAAGCTTACTTGAATAGAAAGTAGAATAAGAAAATGGAATTTGCTAACAAAGAATATTTCATATTGCTCGTCTTGCTTATACCTTATATAATATGGTATTTGCTGTACCAAAAGAAGAGCGAGCCAACAATGCGTGTAAGCACAACTGCTGCTTACCGCAATGCGCCCATCAGCTGGAGACAACGTATAATACATGCTCCTATGGTGCTGCGTTGTCTTTGCTTTGCAATGGTGGTGTGTGTGCTTGCACGTCCTCAGACATATAATGCCTGGGACAGCAAGTCGGTAGAGGGCATCGACATCATGCTTGCTATGGACGTGTCTACGTCTATGCTTGCCGAGGACCTGAAGCCTAACCGTCTTGAGGCTGCAAAGAATGTGGCTGCCGAGTTTATATCGGGCCGTCCTAACGACAACATCGGACTAACAATCTTTGCAGGCGAGTCGTTCACACAATGTCCTATGACAACCGACCACGCATCCCTGCTTAGTCTGTTGGGTGGCGTGCGTACAGACATAGCTGCTCGTGGCATTATCTCGGACGGTACGGCAATAGGCATGGGATTGGCAAATGCCGTGTCGAGACTTAAGGACTCGAAGGCAAAGAGCAAGGTGATAATTCTTCTTACCGACGGTAGCAACAACATGGGCGACATATCGCCAATGACCAGCGCGGAGATAGCAAAGAGCATGGGCATACGTGTCTACACCATTGCCGTAGGTACAAACAAGGTTGCGCCTTATCCTGTGCCGGTGGCAGGTGGTGTGCAATATGTGAACATGCCTGTAGAGATAGATACCAAGACACTTGCCAATATAGCATCTACCACTAACGGCAATGCCTATCGTGCAACAAACAACAGCGAGTTGAAGCAGATATACAAGGACATCGATGTGCTCGAAAAGACAAAGATGGATGTAAAGCGATTCTCAAAGCGATACGAGGCCTATCAGCCGTTTGCCATTGCTGCTTTTGTGTTGCTGCTTATGGAGATAATGCTCAAACTCACAGTGTTACGTAGAATTCCTTAAAGTATAAGATAGAAATGTTGAAGTTTGAAGACCCTACATATTTTTGGCTGTTATGGATTATTCCGTTGTTGGCAGTTGTACGTATTGGCGTACTATGGCAACGCCGTAAACGTCTGCAAAAAATAGGCGATGCAGCCTTGCTTAAACAGCTTATGCCCGATGTGTCGAAGGCACGTCGTGAGTGGAAGTTTGGTTTGCTTATGGCAGCCATAGCCTTGATGGTGGTGATGCTTGCACGTCCACAAATGGGCTCAAAGGTGTCTAACGACAAGCGTAATGGCATCGAGACTATCATTGCCATAGATATAAGCAACTCGATGTTGGCACGCGACGTTGTGCCTTCGCGTCTTGACAAGAGCAAGATGTTGGTCGAGAACTTGGTAGACAACTTTACCAACGACAAGATAGGACTTGTAGTTTTTGCTGGCGACGCCTTTGTGCAATTGCCTATAACGAGCGACTATGTGTCGGCCAAGATGTTCTTACAGAGTATAGCCCCTTCGCTCATCACTACCCAAGGCACAGATGTGGCGCGTGCAATAACACTTGCATCCAACAGCTTTACCCAGCAGCAAGGTGTAGGTAGAGCCATCATACTGATAACCGATGGTGAGGATCATGAGGGCGGAGCCGAGGAAGCAGCCAAGCAGGCACGCAAGAAAGGCATAAATGTATTCATACTTGGCATAGGCAGCACCAAGGGTGCTCCAATACCAGTAGGCAATGGCGACTACTTGAAAGACGCAAGCGGCAATGTTGTAATGACAGCCTTAAATGAGCAGATGTGTCGTAGTGTGGCCCAGGCTGGTAGTGGTACATACATACATGTGGACAATACAAGCGACGCTCAAGAGAAGTTGAACTCCGAACTGTCCAAACTCCAGAAGGGCGAGACACAGAGTGTTGTGTATAGCGAGTATGCAGAACAGTTCCAGGCGTTTGCCATTTTGGTGCTGATATTGCTCATTGTGGAAGCTTGTTTGTTGGAGGCAAAGAACCCGTTGTTCAAGAATATTAAGTTTTTCAAGAAACAATAGGGTCTACAATCTTTAGATATGAAATGTTTTGTAAATACATATAGCATGAAGAGATTTCTATTTGTTATGGCGTTGTTGTTGGCTTATACCATCTCGGGAATGGCGCAAACCGACAGACAATACATTCGTAGCGGCAATAAATATTATCGTCAACAAAACTTTGTAAAGGCAGAAGCCGAGTACCGAAAGTCGTTATCTGTTAATCCTGAAAACCCACAGGCTCTCTACAATCTTGGTTGTGCCCTTGTTATGCAGAAAAAGGATTCGGTAGCCGTACAGCAGTTTGAGAAGGCTGCCAAGATAGAAACGGGCAGAATGCGCAAGGCAAAGATTTATCACAACATAGGGTTTGTGTGCCAGAGCCATAAATTGTATGGCGATGCGATAAACGCATATAAGGAGAGTTTGCGCAACAATCCTGCTGACAACGAGACCCGTTACAACCTTGCCTTGTGCCAACGTCTTAACAAGTCGGAGCAAAACCGCAACAAGAACAATCAGAACAAGAACAAAGACAAGCAGAAGAAGGATAAAGACAAGAAGCAAGACCAAAACAAGGACAAGAACAACAACAAGCAAGACAAGGAGAATAAGGAAAAGCAGCAAGAGAAGATGAGCCGCGACAATGCCGAGCAGCTGCTTAATGCCGCTATGCAGAACGAGCAAGCCACACAACGTCGTGTGAAGGATGCTATGCGACAGACACGTTCGCGTAAATTGGATAAAAACTGGTAGTTGCTGAAACGTAAATATATTATATAGATAATGAAAAAGACTTATATATTAATGGTATTATTTATGCTCTGCGCATTTTTGGTTAATGCGCAGAACATAACAGTTTCGGCTCCTTCGAATGTGGCTGTTGGAGAAAACTTCCGTATATCCTATACAGTAAATACACAGGATATTGACGATTTTAGAGCCGGCAACATACCTTCAGGATTGGAGGTTATAGCAGGACCTTACACTTCAAAGCAGTCGAGCTATCAGTTTGTTAACGGTCATACCAGCAGCTCGTCGTCAATAACCTATACTTATACTTTGTATGCCGAGAAAGCAGGAACATATACTTTGTCGGCTGCTCATGCCCGTATTAATGGCAGGCAGGTAGCATCGCATGCTGTACGTATTGTTGTTTCTGGCTCGGGTCGTCGTGGCAATGGCGCTCCAAGAATGCACGACGAGGATGTTTCGCCATCTAATGCAAGTGGACGAATTACAGGCAACGACCTCTTTGTAAGGGTAACAGCCAACAAGAAACGTGTGCACGAGCAGGAGCCAATACTCCTTACTTATAAGGTTTACACTCTTGTAGATCTTACCTCGCTTGACGGTAAGATGCCCGACCTTACAGGATTTCATACCCAGGAAGTGCCTCTGCCGCAGCAGAAGAGCTATCATATAGAGCGTCTCAACGGTCGCAACTACCGTTGTGTAACGTGGAGCCAGTATGTTATGTTCCCGCAGATGACGGGTAAATTGTCTATTCCAAGCATAACATTCAAGGGTATTGTTGTACAGCAGAACCGTTCGGTCGATCCATTTGAAGCCTTCTTTAATGGCGGTTCTGGATATGTCGAGGTTAAGCGCAACATCGTGGCGCCAGGTCTTGACATTGTTGTAGATCCGCTTCCTAACAAACCAGCCGACTTCTCGGGTGGAGTAGGTCGCTTTACCATATCAGCCCAACTCAACCATACTACAGTAAAGGAAGGCAATCCCCTTACCTTGCGTGTTGTGGTGGGAGGTATTGGCAACCTTAAGCTTGTAAAGCAGCCTGTTGTAGAATTTCCAAAGAACTTTGAGAAGTACGACCCTAAGGTTACAGACAAGACCAAGCTGACAACCAACGGTATTGAGGGCAATATGATTTTCGATTATCTGGTTGTTCCTCGCAACCGCGGCGAATACACCATTCCAGCCGTATCTTTGGTTTACTACGACACAGCCTCAAACACGTATAAGACAATAAAGACACAGCCTATAACCGTAAATGTAGAAAAGGGCGACGGCAACAGTTCGTCTGTAAGCGATTATTCTGACGAGCAGAACACAGACATTCGTCCAATCAAGGAAGGCAAGGCCTCGTATATGGATGAGAATAATCTGTACTATGGCTCGATGGGCTATTGGTTGGCAGTAGTTCTGCTTATTGGAGTCTTCGTGGCATTGGTCGTAATCTTCAGAAAGCGTGCTGTCGATAATGCCGATATAGTAAAGACTAAGGGCAAGCGTGCAAACAAGGTTGCAACCAAACGTCTGAAGAAAGCCAACCGTCTGATGCTTGCTGGCAACCAGAACGAGTTCTATGACGAGGTGTTGCGTGCTCTATGGGGATATGTAAGCGACAGGATGAACATGTCAGTAGAGAAACTCTCTCGTGAGAACATTTCGGATACCCTTATTGGTCGTGGCATTACACAGGCAACAATCGACAAGTTTATCAATGCTCTTGACGAGTGCGAGTTTGAGAGATATGCTCCAGGCGATGCTGCTGGTAACATGAACAAAACTTATGATTCGGCTATTATGGCTATTATGGATATTGAAACATCGTTGAAGGAAATCAAGAAGAAGAAGCCAGCAGATGTTACAATGGGCATTCTGCTTATGCTGTTCTTTGCTTTCAGCTTCAGCCTACCATCATCGGCAATAACCAAGGATAATGCCGATGCCGAGTATGCCAAGGGCAATTATCAGCAGGCAGCTGTAGATTACAACGAACTGCTCAAGTCGCAGAAGAGTGCTGAGCTTTACTACAATCTTGGCAACTGCCATTATCGTTTAGGCAATATTACACAATCTGTT
Organism: Prevotella merdae; assembly: GCF_900290275.1. GTDB lineage: Bacteria > Bacteroidota > Bacteroidia > Bacteroidales > Bacteroidaceae > Prevotella > Prevotella merdae. The sequence goes on along the minus strand of NZ_LT985324.1, from coordinate 1,163,690 downwards.
ATTGCCTACGAGAAGGCACAACGCCTGTCGCCTTCCGATCGTGACGTGCGTTACAATCTTGAGTTTGTGCGCAGCAAGACAATCGACAAGATAACACCCGTAGACGAGTTCTTCTTTTTGTCATGGTTCAAGTCGGTAGTCAACTTATTTGGTATCGACGGTTGGGCACGTGTGGCAATAGGCTCGCTTGTGTTGTCGCTTTTAATGTGGTTGCTCTTCTTGTTTGGCACAAGTGTGTGGATGCGCAAAACCGGATTCTATGCCGGTATGGTGTTGGCAGTATTGTTTGTATGCTCCAACATCTTTGCATGGCAGCAGAAGTTGAATCTTGAGCGACACGACACGGCTGTGGTTACGGCACCAACAATAAATGTAAAGAAGACACCTGCCGATACAGGCTCGGATGCTTTCGTTATACACGAGGGAACGAGTGTTAAAATTACCGACCGCACTATGCGCAACTGGTTTGCCATAATTCTTGCCGATGGCAAGGAAGGCTGGGTAAAGCGCAGTCAGGTGGAGGTGATTTGATAAGCAGGTGTATAAAACAATTTAATTCGCAGAAAATTGACAGACATTCAGAATATATTGCAATTCGACCAAGATTTGCTGTTGGCATTAAATGGCAGCAATTCGTTGTTTCTTGACGGGTGGATGGCATGCCTCACGTGTGGATTCACATGGATACCATTATATGTGTCGTTGCTGTATCTTGTAATCAAGAACAACGAGACAATGGCGCAGATACTGTTGATATTGGGATGCTCGTTGCTGTGTGTGGTTATGGCCGACGGCGTTGCCGACTTTATTGTGAAGCCACTTGTAGGCAGATGGCGACCAAGCAACGATCCGTTCATAAAGTATGCGGTTAGAGTGGTAGGCGGAATGCGCGGAAGCGACTATGGTTTCTTCTCGGCACATGCTGCCAATACGTTCTCTATAGCAATATTCTTTTGCTTGCTTGTACGAAGCAAAATATTGAGCACGTCGCTTATCGTGTGGTCGCTCGTTAATTGCTATACCCGAATGTATCTCGGACTTCATTATCCACTCGACATCCTTTGCGGATTGTTGTGGGGTGGTGTGGTAGGAATTGTATCTTACATCGTTTACCATAAGGTTTACAGCCGTATAGCTCCGGCCAACAACTACATATCTACACAATACACATCCACGGGCTACAGCCTCTCTGATATAGACATTGTGGAATTGGTACTAATACTAACATTTATATATACGGTAATAGCAGCCGTATTGATATACAACTAATTGAAAATGGAAACAAAACACATTCATATTAAGGATTTCAACTATTGTCTTCCCGATGAGCGCATAGCCAAATTTCCTTTGGCTCAGCGCGACCACAGCAAGCTTCTCTTGTATAAGCATGGTGAGGTGTCCGAAGATGTATTCTACAACATAGCCAACTATCTGCCTAAGGGAGCGCTTATGGTGTTCAACAATACCAAGGTGATACAGGCACGCTTGCACTTCCGCAAGACTACTGGCGCTTTGATAGAGGTATTTCTTCTTGAGCCATACATGCCAGCCGATTACGAGCAGATGTTTCAGGCAACGGGCAAGTGCTCGTGGCTTTGCATGATAGGTAATCTTAAGAAGTGGAAGGAAGGACAGCTGTCTCGCACTTTTGATGTCAACGGCACTATTGTTACTCTTACCGCAACCCGACGTGAGGATGTAGGCAAGAGCTATCGTGTAGACTTCGAATGGGATAGCGACACTATCTCGTTGGCAGAGTTGCTCGATTCGGTTGGCGAACTTCCTATTCCTCCTTATCTTAACCGTGAGACTCAGGAAAGCGACAAGACCACTTACCAGACCGTATACTCAAAGATTAAAGGCTCGGTAGCAGCACCTACAGCTGGACTTCATTTTACACCTGAAGTGCTTGCGTCGATTGATGCAGCGGGTGTAGACAGAGAGGAGCTTACCTTGCATGTGGGTGCCGGTACATTCAAGCCTGTCAAGGCCGAAGAGATAGAGGGCCACGAGATGCATACCGAATATATATGTGTGCATCGACAGACTCTTGAGAAACTTATTAAGCACAATGCAGAGGCAATAGCTGTAGGCACAACAAGTGTGCGCACTCTTGAGAGTCTTTACTATATGGGTGTAAAGCTTGAGGGTGGACTTGATATTGCCGAGGACCAGTTGCATATATGCCAATGGGATCCTTATGAAGGTCCGATTGCTTCTGCAGCTGCAAACGTTACTCCGCTTAAGGCTATACAGAACATTCTGGCTTATCTTGACCGCCATGGTCTTAACTCGCTACATTCGAGCACGCAGATAATAATAGCACCAGGATACGACTATAAGATTGTGAAGATGCTTGTTACCAACTTCCATCAGCCACAGTCTACGTTGCTTCTTCTTGTAAGTGCCTTCTTGCATGGTGGCGATTGGCACAAGATATACGATTATGCGCTTTCGCACGATTTCCGCTTCTTAAGTTATGGCGACAGCTCGTTGCTGATACCTTAACCCGAAGCTTAACGAGAGTTATATACTTAACTTTCGCAAATGGGGAAGTTAAAGAATTTAAAGAAGTTAGAGAAGTTAAAGCCATATGCTTTATAGCTAAATATTCAGCAAAAAGAGTAATTATAATTTAAGCTAAAAGAAAACGATGAAAATAGGAGACAAGGTACAATTCCTTAGCGATATAGGTGGTGGTAAGATAGCAGGTTTTCAGGGCAAGGACATTGCTCTGGTTGAGGACGAGGATGGATTCCAGATACCAACCCCAATATCCGATTTGGTTGTAATGAGTAGTGGCGATGAGTATTCCTCGTCTAAGTCGATTCAGAAGAAGAGTGGGGCAGAAGGTTCTGTCGAGAGTGCCGACCCCGATACATTCAATATGTCGGTTAAGGCCAAGATTAATGCCTTCTCGGCTGATGTTGTTGAAGACGAGGAAGAATACGATGCTGCCGACCGCGAGATAACCTACAAGGCAAAGGTAGAAGAGCGCAAGGGGGGCAACGTGCTCAACCTTTATTATGCCTTTGTGCCAGAGGATGTGAAGAACTTCTCTAAGTCTACGTTTGCTTGCTATCTTGTAAACGACAGCAACTATTACGTACATTATTTATATATGAGTGTTGACGGACAGTCGTTCAAGCTTCGTGGCGAGGGCGAGCTTGAGCCTAACACAAAGATATACATCGAGTCGTTTGCGCTCGACCAGCTTAACGAGATAGACCGAGTTAGATTCCAGTTGCTTTCGTTCAAGCGCGACAAGGACTTTGTGGCTAAACCCGTATGCGATGTGCAGTTCCGCATAGACAAGGTTAAGTTCTACAAGCTTCATACATTCCAGCCAAGCGAGTTCTTCGACGAACCTGCTCTGCTTTATCCCGTTGTTAAGGACGACAATGTTGCACAGCTTAAGCCTGTTGAGGCTGATAAGCTGATATATGTAGAAGAGGACGAAACCACCACTAAGCCAAAGAAGGGAAACCTCAATAACATTAGTGCCAACGAGCCTTCGTACAAGAAGCTCAAGGGATTGGAGTCGCTCAACACATCCAAGCACGCTCAGTCGAAGAAGTCGAATGACGATTTGATTGTTGTTGACCTTCATGCCGGCAGCTTGCTTGAGACTACAGCAGGTATGGGCACAGCCGATATATTGAATTATCAGCTCGACTACTTCCGTCGCATACTTGAGGAGAACAAGCACAATAAAGGACGCCGCATAGTGTTTATACATGGTAAGGGCGAGGGTGTATTGCGTCATGCCATCGTTAACGAGTTGCGTTACCGCTACAAGAACTATCCTTATCAGGATGCTTCGTTCCAGGAATACGGCTATGGAGCCACTCAGGTTACGATTAGATAATGTATAATAATTATTGAATATGAATTACGGTTACATAACAGTAGCCTCGGCCATACCCTCTGTGCGTGTTGCCGATGCCGACTACAATATTAAGCAGATAGAAAGCCTTATAGCACAAGCCGAGGGCAAGGGTGCCGAGATTATCGTCTTCCCAGAACTATCGGTTACAGGATATTCGTGCCAAGACCTCTTTGCACAGCAGACTCTTCTCGACCAGACAGAGATGAAGATATTGCAGCTGCTCGACTTCTCGCGCATGCTTGACATCATCTGTATTATTGGCGCGCCAGTTTGTATTGGTACAGCCCTTTACAATTGTGCTGTAGTTTGTCAGCATGGCAATATTCTTGGTATTGTGCCTAAGCGTTATCTGCCTAATTATGGCGAGTTTTACGAGAAGCGTTGGTTTGCATCTGCCGACGATTTAGACTGTCCTACCGAGGTTCGCTTTGCCGGCAATACTATAACAGTATCGCCAGACATACAACTATTCCAGACTTGCGATGGTGTAAAGTTTGGTATTGAGTTGTGCGAGGACGTATGGGCACCCGTACCGCCAAGCAACGACATAGCTCTTGCCGGAGCCGACATTGTGTTCAATCTCTCGGCAAGCGACGACCTTATTGGCAAGAATGCTTATCTCAAGAGTTTGCTCTCTCAGCAGAGTGCTCGCTTGATATGCGGTTATGTATACAGCTCTTGTGGATTTGGCGAGAGCACACAAGATGTGGTTTATGGCGGCAACGCTTATGTTTACGAGAATGGTTCGCTTGTGGCTGAGTCTACACGTTTCTCTCTCGACGAGCAGCTTGTTGTAAGTCAGATAGATGTTGAGAAGTTGCGTACAGAGCGCCGCAAGAACACATCGTTTGTACATGCTGCCAAATCGTCTAAGGCTGTTATCGTTCCTACAGAGGTTGTTCAGCCACGCGACTTTGCTTTGCTGCGCAACGTCAATCCACATCCTTTCATTCCTACAAGCAAGGATATGTATGCCTCTTGCGACGAGATTTTCTCTATACAGGTGTGTGGCCTTGCCAAGCGCCTGGTACATACCAACAGCAAGCGTGTGGTTCTGGGCATTAGTGGCGGATTGGATTCTACATTGGCATTATTGGTTTGCGTAAAGACATTCGACAAACTGGGCTACGACCGTAAAGGCATTATAGGTGTAACGATGCCAGGCTTTGGCACTACCGACCGTACCTACAACAATGCTCTGTCGCTTATGCAGAGCCTTGGTGTAACCATACGCGAGATAAGCATCCGTAAAAGTGTTACACAGCATTTCGAGGATATTGGTCACGACATCAATGTGCATGATGTTACATACGAGAATGGTCAGGCCCGCGAGCGTACACAGATTCTTATGGACTTGAGCAATAAGCTTGGCGGACTTGTCATCGGTACTGGCGACCTTAGCGAGCTTGCTCTTGGATGGGCCACATACAATGGCGACCATATGTCGATGTATGGTGTAAATGCCAGCATTCCCAAGACGCTTATACGCTATCTTGTTAGCCACGTGGCTGATAATAGTGTTGATGAGACGTCGCGTGCCACCTTGCTCGACATTATCGACACGCCAATATCGCCCGAGCTTATACCTGCTGACGAGAACGGAGATATTAAGCAGAAGACCGAGGACCTTGTTGGCCCATACGAGTTGCACGACTTCTTCCTTTACCATTTCCTGCGTTTTGGTTTCCGTCCTTCCAAGTTGTTCATGCTTGCACGCAACGCTTTCGACGCGACTGTATATAGCGATGATGTTATAAAGCATTGGCTTAGAACATTCTTGCGCCGTTTCTTCCAACAGCAGTTCAAGCGCTCGTGTCTGCCAGACGGACCAAAAGTAGGTAGCGTTACATTGTCGCCACGAGGCGATTGGCGTATGCCAACAGATGCTATGAGTACAGCATGGCTTGCTGAGTGTGACTCGCTTTAGTAGAACAAAAACGTTTGTATGACATCTAACAATATAGAAAAAGGCAAACATGCACCTGCCTATCTTGCCAAAATCTCGCACGAGACATTTGACAAACTGAAAGAGCAGATTCTGCAAACTGTAGTTGTGGAGAAGCGATACCGCGACCGTATGTTTACGGCCAAGCAGCTTGCCACGCTTCTGCACACCAATACGCGCTACATATCTATAGTGCTTAGTGTGCGTTATCATGCCAATTTCTCTCAGTTTGTCAATCGGTTGCGGGTAGAAGAGGCTATGGCGTTGCTGCAAGACTCGCGCTATGCCGACTTGCGTATAGAGGAGATATCCGATATGGTGGGCTTCTCCAATAGGCAAACGTTCTATCGCGCTTTCTGTCAGATTACAAACAAAACACCGAGAGAGTATCAAGAATCTCTCGGTTGACATTGTGTGCAACCGATAAAAAGTATAAACTATCGATATTTATGACCTACAAATTCAATTTTACGGATGAGCGTTTTGCCGATATACAGATGTTGCGCTATCGTCTCGACGATTTCGACAACCTTACGCTCAACCAGAAACTATACATATATTATCTATCCGAGGCCACGCTTTGCGGTCGCGACATAACCACCGACCAGTTTGGCCGTTACAATCTGCGTATACGTCGCACCCTTGAGGCTGTATATGTAAACTATAGTGGCAAGCGCGATAACGACGAGTTCCGTGCTCTCACGGTTTATCTCAAGCGTGTGTGGTTCTCTAATGGCATATACCATCATTATGGTTGCGAGAAGTTTGAGCCTGAATTTTCCGAGGCTTATTTCCGCAACGTGGTGCTAGCTACAGCCAACGACATAGCCTCGAAGAGTGATGTTGACGAGCATCTGCACTTGCCGCTTCTTGCCAACGAAACCGTAGAAGGCTTGCTTGCCGACATCTGTCCTGTTATGTTCAACCCCAACATTATGCCTAAGCGTGTAAACCAAAAGGCTGGCGACGACCTTGTTGCAACCTCGGCTTGCAACTACTACGAGGGTCTTACTCAGAAGGAGGTTGAGGATTTCTATGCCCAGATGCGTAAGGATGATGCCGATAATGCCGCTACACCTATATCGTACGGCCTTAACTCAACACTTCGTAAAACATCTGATGGCTGTATAAAGGAAGACGTTTGGTGTGCCGACGGACTCTATGGCTCTGCTATCAACCACATTGTTTATTGGCTTGGCAAGGCTGCCGAGGTGGCCGAGAACGAGCGTCAGGTTGAGATAATCAATCTGCTGATAGAATATTATCGCACAGGCAACCTGCATACCTTCGACCAGTACTCGATAGAATGGCTTAAGGAGCATGAAGGACGTGTCGACTTTATCAATGGTTTCATCGAGGTGTATGGCGATCCGCTCGGGCTTAAGGCCTCATGGGAAGGAATTGTTCATTATAAAGACCTTGTTGCCACACGCCGCACACAAACATTATCGCAGAATGCACAATGGTTTGAGGACCATTCGCCGGTTGATCCACGTTTTCGCAAACCTCAAGTAGTTGGCGTTACAGCCAATGTTGTATGTGCTGCCATGCTTGGTGGCGACGAATATCCATCTACAGCTATAGGTATTAATCTGCCTAATGCCGACTGGATTCGCGCACGTTATGGTTCCAAGAGCATAACCATAGGCAATCTAACACACGCTTACAATCAGGCTGCACGCGGCAACGGATTTGCTAAGGAGTTTGTTATCGACGATGCAACACGCGACATGATTGACAAGTGGGGCGATGTATGCGACGATTTGCATACCGACCTTCACGAATGCCTTGGTCATGGTTCGGGCCAATTGCTTTCTGGAGTTTCTGCCGACGCACTTGGATCTTATGGTTCTACGATAGAGGAGGCACGTGCCGATCTGTTCGGATTGTATTACATTGCCGATCCTAAGCTTTACGAGCTCGGACTAACTCCGTCGCTCGAGGCTTATCGCTCGCAGTATTATACGTATATGATGAATGGTTTGCTTACGCAGCTCACCCGCATACAGCCAGGCAATGAGATAGAAGAGGCTCATATGCGCAACCGTGCGCTTATTGCACGTTGGACACTCGACCACTATCCGTCGGCTGTAAGGCTTGTAGAGCTTGATGGCAAGACTTATGTAGAGATAACCAATTATCAGGAGCTTCGTACTGCCTTTGCCACATTGCTTGCCGAAATACAACGCATCAAGAGCGAGGGCGACTTTGAGGCTGCACACATGCTTGTTGAACGTTATGCCGTACATGTAGACGCCAAGTTGCACAACGAGCTTCTTGAGCGTTACAGCAAGCTTGGCATAGCGCCATACAAGGGATTCATCAATCCACGAATGTCTCTTATAAACGATGCCGAAGGTCGCTCAGCCGACGTAAAGGTAGACTATACCGAGACTTACGACCATCAGATGCTGCGCTACTCGTCAGAGTATGGCTTCCTTTAACCACGGGAGTATAAGTATATGGTTGAACTTCTTTAATTTCTACACTTGCTAAACTTGAGTAGTGTAACAAATTGATTTAACAAAAAATGGAAACCTCAGAACTGGTAAAACAGATAAAGCGTTCGTTCCGCCTATTTATGAATGGCGTTACAGCTGCCTCGATGCGACAGAAAGGACTGGAGTATAAGGTGAATTGGGGAGTATCTCAACCCGATTTGCGCCGAATGGCCATGCAATACGACAAGGACAGCGCTCTTGCCCAAGCTCTTTGGAACGAGAAAGGTGTGCGCGAGTGTCGTTTGCTTGCCACACTCATTATGCCTTCCGACAAGATGTCGGAAGACATGGCTTTGCAATGGGCCAACGACATAACCTCTGCCGAGCTTGCAGAGATGTTGGCATTCAACCTCTTCCAGTATCTGCCGTTTGGCTACACGCTTGTAAGGCAGATGCTTGATAAGGACAACGTCGGTCGTATATGTGCCTACAACCTTATGTGCCGACTTATGAAGCGTGGTATAAAACCCGATACCGACACATTAGACAAACTGTTGTCGGCAACTTCGGTAGACATACATTCTGCCGACCGACAGTTGTTGCATTCGCTTCTCAATTGCCTGCAATACATCGAGCAGACCAACACAGAAAAGGCATTTGAGGTGCGTCAGCTACTTAATGACAATGGTTTTGACGCTTTTTAGTGCATCTTTTTGGTCAAGTTGGTAAAAAAATGTAACTTTGCAATATGATGCAGAATGATGTCAAGACAGTTGCTAAAGGAGTACTTACAAGTTATCTCGAGGGTAATGGATGTCGTAAAACTCCAGAACGCTATGCTATATTGGAGGCAGCCTACGATATGGGCAGCTATTTCACACTTGAAGGTCTTAGCGACAAGCTTGCAGAGAGCCATTTCAATGTGAGCAGAGCTACCCTATACAATACAATGCGACTGTTTATCGAACTGCGTCTTGTAATTCGTCATCGGTTCCAAACCGGCACACGTTATGAGGCATGTCTCGCTACGTCGAGCCATTGCCACCAGATATGTACAGTATGTGGCAACATAACAGATGTGGAGATACCTGAATTGTCAGGTGTGATGAATGGCGTTAAGCTTAAACGATTCCGTGGCGAGCAATACACATTATATATATATGGTGTGTGCTCGTCGTGTGCATACCGTATACGCAAGACGCAGGCTGCAAGAAAATAAGCAACCAATCCGAAAGGATTACACATAAATACTTATATAGCATAGTTTGAATTTATAAAGCAGAAATGCCGAATAATATTTAGAATAATAAAAAGTCATAAATTTATGAACAAAGGAAAAGTAGACGTCCTGTTGGGACTTCAGTGGGGCGACGAAGGCAAGGGCAAAGTTGTAGATGTCCTCACACCAAAGTATGACGTGATTGCCCGTTTCCAGGGTGGTCCAAACGCTGGCCATACTCTCGAGTTTGAAGGTCAAAAGTATGTCTTGCGTAGCATACCGTCAGGCATATTCCAGGGTGGCAAGGTAAACATCATTGGTAATGGAGTTGTACTGGCACCAGATCTCTTCATGCAAGAGGCTAAAGAGCTTGAGAAGAGCGGTCATGACTTACGCTCACGTCTGCATATCTCTAAGAAGGCTCATCTTATCATGCCAACCCACCGTGTGCTTGATGCTGCCATCGAGGCATCTAAGGGCAAGAACAAGGTTGGAACAACAGGCAAGGGCATCGGTCCTACTTACACAGACAAGGTATCACGCAACGGCTTGCGTGTAGGCGATATTCTCGATGGCTTCAAGGAGAAATACGAGGCTCACAAGGCTGCTCATCTTAAGCAGATTGCCGCTTTGGGTTATACCGACTTTGACATTACAGAGGTAGAGAAGACATGGATGGAAGGCATAGAGTATATCTTCAAGAATTTCCAGATTGTCGACTCTGAGCACGAAATAAACAATGTATTGCGTTCGGGCAAGGACATCTTGTGCGAGGGTGCACAGGGCACAATGCTTGATGTTGACTTTGGCTCTTATCCTTTCGTTACATCGTCTAACACTATTTGTGCTGGCGCTTGCATAGGTTTGGGTATCGGCCCTAACCGCATTGGCAATGTATACGGCATTATGAAGGCTTATTGCACACGTGTTGGTGCAGGTCCTTTCCCAACAGAGCTGTTCGATGAGACAGGAGCCAAGATTCGCGACCTCGGTCATGAGTATGGAGCTGTTACCGGACGTGAGCGTCGTTGCGGATGGTGCGACCTTGTACAGCTTAAGTATTCTGTAATGATTAACGGCGTTACCGAGCTTATCATGATGAAGAGCGACGTGCTCGACACATTCCCAGTTATCAAGGCTTGTGTTGCCTACGAGTTGCCCGACGGCACACAGACAACAGAGCTTCCTTACGAGTTGTACGATGCTAAACCTATCTACAAGGAGTTCAAGGGATGGAATGTCGACATGACCAAGTTCACATCCGAGGATCAGTTCCCACAGGAGTTCAACGACTACGTCAACTTCCTTGAGACATATCTTGAAACACCTATAAAGATTGTGTCAATAGGTCCTGACCGCGAGCAAACCATTATACGTAAGTAAACATTTTTTGAAATGGCAAAACCAAGCATACCAAAGGGCACAAGAGATTTCTCGCCCGTAGAAATGGCCAAGCGCAATTACATCTTCGACACCATTCGTAGTGTATATGGTCTATACGGATTTCAGCAGATAGAAACTCCGGCAATGGAAACCCTACAGACTCTTATGGGTAAGTATGGCGAAGAGGGCGACAAGTTGCTATTCAAGGTATTGAATTCGGGCGACTATCTTTCTAAGATTACAAGCGAGGAGATTGAGGAGCGCAACTCATTGCGTTTGGCTACCAAACTGTGTGAGAAGGGTCTTCGCTACGACCTTACTGTTCCATTTGCACGCTATGTTGTGCAACATCGTGAGGATATTCAGCTACCGTTCAAGCGCTATCAAATTCAGCCCGTATGGCGTGCCGACCGTCCGCAAAAGGGACGTTATCGCGAGTTCTACCAGTGTGATGCTGATGTTGTAGGTTCCGACTCGTTGCTTAACGAGGTTGAGCTTATGCAGATTGTCGATACCGTATTTACACGTTTTGGCGTGCGTGTCTGCATCAAGATTAACAACCGTAAGATTCTAACCGGTATTGCCGAGGTAATTGGCGAGGCCGAGAAGATTGTTGACATTACAGTTGCAATCGACAAGCTCGACAAGATTGGCCTTGATGGCGTGAACGACGAACTTCGCCGCGACGGTATTTCTGAGGAGGCTATCGAGAAGCTTCAGCCTATTATAGCTCTCGAAGGTACCAACGACGACAAGCTTGCCACTATAGCTTCGGTTCTTCAGGCATCCGAAACAGGATTGAAGGGTGTTGAGGAGACTCGCTTTATTCTTGACACACTCAAGACTTGCGGTCTGAACAACCAGATAGAGCTCGACCTTACTCTTGCTCGTGGCTTGAACTATTATACTGGTGCCATATTCGAGGTTAAGGCTCTCGACTATGCCATTGGCTCTATAACCGGTGGCGGTCGTTACGACAACCTTACCGGCATCTTCGGTCTTCCAGGTCTTAGTGGCGTGGGCATTTCGTTTGGTGCCGACCGCATCTACGATGTGCTCAACGGTCTTGACCTTTATCCAAAGGAGGCTGTCAACGGAACCCAACTTCTCTTCATCAATTTTGGCGAGAAGGAAGTGGCTTATTGTTTGCCGATACTTACTAAGTGTCGTGCTGCAGGCATACGCACAGAGATATTCCCCGACAGCGTTAAGATGAAGAAGCAGATGGCTTATGCCAATGCCAAGCAGGTGCCTTATGTGGCTCTTGTGGGCGAGTCGGAGATTGCCGAAGGCAAGCTTACTCTCAAGAATATGGCTACTGGCGAGCAGAGCCTTGTTACGCCCGACAAGCTTGTTGAGGCTATCAAGTAAAATACGGGTCTGTTGAAGCTTTTCAAGCAATATATATTCAAAGGCAAAGTAATATATATTCAAACTCAAAGTAATATATATTAAATGGCAAAGTAATATATATTCATTTGGCGAGTAATATACTTGCGGCTTTCAGCACACTCTTTATACATATGAGGGGATGTAATAAAACAAATTGTTTTGTTACATCCCTTTTTTTTTCTCCCTCTGGTCACCCGAGGTTAAGCATGATTTCTATCGCATATTCAAAGAGAAAGAAGGTTGCTCCCCAACTGTCTGGAGAGCAAAAATACAATAAAATCACGCCTTAGGTGTCTACTTCCCCCACCAAGTAGACACCTTTTTTGTAGGAAGTAGACACCTACATGGGGGAAGTGGACACCTTTTTCTGAAGAAAAACAATATTTTTGCGCCATGGAAAATATGATAGAGACTTTCACGAAAGAGGAACAGGTGTAGGACAGACGAATCAAGTAACTCTGATTACTGAATAAAATAGCTCCTACGCCAAATGGGAGAATAAAGAATCTGGCAATATTTATCAATCCATACTTCGCGGTTGTTCCAAGGGTCTATACACCTCGACAAAAGGGTGTATAGACCCTTTATCTCAATATAAACCGTTGGGTGGATAATATGGTTGTATGGTGGAAAATATCAAGAGTTCGGCAATTTAGTGCCAACATCATAGGTGATGATTTCGAGGAGACATGTCGTTACCTCTATTGCAGCTTATTAAAACTTATATATAGGCAAAACCTTGACCTTATATCCATTTTTCTCAATTACCCTTTCCTCATTCATCGTGACAATGATCAGATTGGAGCATTTGAGTTCTCCTGCACATTCAATAATGCTATCTACTTCCCGCTTGAGCGTTCGTCCAGATGAGAGGTCATAACATACTTGTATAAGACTTTCTACATGAGCACCTTGCCTTGTAACAAAATCTGTCTCCTTGTCATTACGGGAGCGATAATAGAAAAGTGATGTTTCTGCATGATATCCCCTGCGAACCAACTCTATAAAAACCTGATTCTCCAATAACCTGCCTAAGTTCTCACTCACACTAAAAGCCTTGGCTTCTACAAAACCATTGTCAACCACATATACTTTCTGTGGAGCTTTCTTCATCACTTTCAACTTGTTGTTGTAACGTGGCAGATAATACAAGAGATAGGGTTCTCTTAAAAATCCCATGAACTTCTTGGTGGTTGCTACGCTCGAAAATCCCAGCGTTTCTGCCAGTTCGTTGGCACTGAAAGGATTGCAGAAGTTAGAAACCAGATACATGGCCAGGTTGTTCAAATCCTCCACATTGCGTACTTTATGGCGCTTGGCAATGTCTTTCCAAATGATGGAATCAAAGAGTGTGGAGAGATAGTTTTGGGTCAGACTTCTTGCTGCTACTGTCTCTGGATAGCCCCCATGGTGCAGATAGTCTGCTATAAGCGAGAGGTCTGATGCGCTATCTTTCATCTCTGATACTTCCGAAAGATTCCTGTGATTCCAGATAAAGAATTCTGAAAGACTGAAAGGCAGCATCTCTATCTGGATATATCTGCCTGTGAGTAATGTTGCCATTTCGCTACTCAGCAATTTGGCGTTGCTTCCCGTAATAACCATGTTGATTCCCATGCGGTAAAGTTTGGAGACCCATAAATGCCAACCATCCAGATTTTGAACCTCATCAAGCAGAAGATACTCGAAGTCGGGATAAACGGCATGTAGTGTTTCCCAAACCAAATCATCGTCCCATGCACTCAGAAGTTTGCCGTCATCAAAATTCAGATAGGCAAAGTTCCTGCCTTTCAGCATCAGCAAAGCCTCTGTCGATTTGCCTGTTCTTCTAGGACCCGTTATCAACTTGATTTGCTTGCTTGCCAACAGTTCATCCTCATCATATTTGGTATGACGTGTAAGGTAAGGACGGGAAAGCAGAATATCCCGTTCCTTTTTCTGGTTACTGATAATTGTTCTCATTTCTCTTCAGATGAATTGATTAAACCGAGACAAAGATACAAAAAATATTCATTCCATCTATTTTATTGAATAAAAAAGTACTGATTTTATTCAGTACGATGGATAGAATGAATAAAATTAGTACTTTTTATTCCTCATATTTCAGTTTCTCAGTATCTCTTCCCCCGCACTTCACGGGAAAACGACAAGGGTCTATACACCTCGACAAAAGTGTGTATAGACCCTCTTTTGCAATATACACCATTTGGTGGATAAAATGGTCTATCGCCACTTTTTGGTAATTATTCCTCGTTATCTTATCTCCTCTCGCACCTATCTCTATATGATCTTCAAAGAGAAGACCGGCAATACACCAACTGAATGGCGCACAGGGGTGCAGACATCATAGGATGTGGACATTTTCTATTGCTATTTCTATTTCACCAAACTCAATCATCGCATTAAAAAGACTTACCTTGTTGGCATTTCGCAAATCTTCCAATGTAATATCTGCTTTTTGTATCATTCCCTTGTCCAATAGTGCGGCTCTTTTTGTGCCTGGCAATAAGGGATGTCTGGGAGTCACCCAATGTTTGCCATCAAATATGGCAAGGTTCGTGAATGAGGTATCCGTTAAAAGTCCATGTTTGACGATGATGATGTCGTCACAGTTTCCTTTCTGTGCGACCAAGGCATTGAGGCGACTGCGGTCGGTACTTTTGTAGCCATACGTTATCGTGTCGTCTGCGACCACTTGAAGTGATTTTATGTTTCGAATAAAATACGGAGCATATTCTACTGCTTCAACTCCTTGTTCGCCATACACCACTCTCGCCTTGTAAAAATCCATGCTTTCCGTTGGATTTATCAGTTTTTCCAATGAAGGCATGGACGCATTGCATAATGAAGGAAAGAACTTACAGATCGTTCTTTCCATTCTTTCCTGATGGTATGCAAGAGCTTGTGTCTTTCCATTCACAATCTTTATTGTCTCTACGAATTGCTGTGCCATATTAAAATCAGTTCTATTCAAAAGGAAGATACACTTTTTGTAACACTTCCTCGTATTCTTTTCTGCAATCACTCTTCGAAGTAATGCCTCCTCCTGCCTTGAAATACGTTCCTATACCGTCATTTTCAAGAAAGCGTATCATTACAGCCGAGTTGAGTTCACCATTATTATATATACCCATGACTCCTGTATAGAATCCATGGTCATAGCCTTCCGCCTCATGGATTATTTCCATAGTCTTGTCCTTTGGCGCACCTGTTATGGAACCTGCGGGCAACATTGCATCCAATATGTTTCCGATGTGCTTTTGATAACCGGTTGGCAACTTGCCGCTTATTTCGGAACTGGTCTGGAGAATATCCCCCTTATTGGTATGGAGCACATCAATATAACGGTATTTATCCACACTTACATGCTCTGCCACACGGCTAAGGTCATTGCGAATCAGGTCCACAATGGTAGCATGTTCGGCAGCTTCTTTTTTATCGCCCATCAACACTTGCTCAGCTTCGGGTAAGGACGCGTCAATCGTGCCCTTCATCGGATAAGAATATATCATTCCGTTCTTTATCTTCACGAATGTTTCCGGCGAGAAGCACACGAACCGCCTATTGCTATTATTGTCTATTAGTAGAATCTTATACTTGCCTTTAGCACGTAGGAATATGTCCTCAAACGTAAGGTTGCAGTCCACAGCCACCTCACAAGTAAGGTTGGCAAGATAACTGTTTCCACGCAGGATGTTGCTTTTGACGGTTTCAAAACTTTTCGTGTAATCTTCAAAATTTGGCTCAAACACTTTCCACGTCGGATGTTTGGTAACCGAAGAGAGTGGCTGCCGTTTTACATTGGTTATACCCTCAAAGTCATAAAGGCATTCGTTGGTGGCTATTTCAGACAGCTTCCGTATGTATGCTTCCGAACCTGCATAGTTGACGACAAAAAGGAAAGGCTCCTTTTCGTTAGCCAAATGATTGATACGGTCTATAATATTTTGTTTCATTGTCTTACATATAAAAATGCAAAATTATACTATTTATGAGAGAACGCAAAAAATATCCGTAGCCATTTTTACTACGTTTGAAAAATGCATAACTTTTACCATTATTCTTGAATGCGATAACTTTAAGATATAAAATGGTTACTGATCTGTGAATAGTACTCATAATTTTCGTTTACAAATTGTATATTTCTGTCGTTTGTTGCTTGTTTTTCATCCTTTATAATTAACTTTGCCATACTATGGACAATTTTAAAGTAATAATAGTAGAGGACGTACTTCTCGAACTAAAAGGTACAGAAGGCATCTTGCGTAACGAGGTGCCCGAGGCCGAGATAATAGCAACAGCCGACTCGGAAGAGTCGTTCTGGCAAGCATTCGCCAAGTCAAAACCCGACTTGGTGCTGCTCGACTTGGGATTAGGTGGAAGCACAACTGTAGGTATAGACATTTGTAGTCGCCTTAAGAGCGAGCATCCTGAGGTAAAGGTATTGATTTTTACGGGCGAGATACTTAATGAGCATCTGTGGGTAGACGCCCTTGACGCCAAGTGCGACGGCATTATACTTAAGACGGGCGAATTGCTTACTCGTGACGATGTTGCAAGTGTTATGAATGGCAAGCGGCTTGTGTTCAATCAGCCTATACTTGCAAAGATAGTGGAAAGCTTTATACGTTCTGTAAAGAATGAGATACAGAATAGAGAGGCGCTGATACGCTACGAGATAGACGAATACGACGAGCGTTTCTTGCGTCATCTTGCATTGGGATACACCAAGGAGCAGATATCCAACTTGCGAGGAATGCCTTTTGGCGTAAAGAGTCTTGAGAAACGTCAGAACGAACTAATACAGAAACTGTTTCCAAACGGAAACGGAGGTGTGGGCATTAATGCTACACGCCTTGTGGTCAAGGCTTTCGAGTTGCAGATATTAAGTCTTGAGAATCTTAGTGCCGACGAAGACTAAACAAACGTTGCGATTATGACAAAGAGGTTAAAGTTTTCGAGCGTTGCCGCATACACATCACTTGTGATATTGTTGTTGCAGCTGGTGCTTATTGTTGTGTCATGGGTGCTCACGGCTGTCAATCCCGACATACAGATACGCTCCATACTTGGAAGCGAAGGCTTGCGCTGGTTGTTTGGTACATTTGTCAGCAATATCGCCTCCAGCTTCCTTGTGTGGATGCTTGTTGTAGGTATGTGTGCAGGACCGCTTGTTGAGAGTGGTCTGC
Organism: Prevotella merdae; assembly: GCF_900290275.1. Classification (GTDB taxonomy): domain Bacteria; phylum Bacteroidota; class Bacteroidia; order Bacteroidales; family Bacteroidaceae; genus Prevotella; species Prevotella merdae. The sequence goes on along the minus strand of NZ_LT985324.1, from coordinate 1,146,232 downwards.
CACGCTCTATTGTTGCCTATAAAGAAGCTACTGGCTACGAGCGTATGGCTCTTTTTGTGGCATTGTGGGAGCTTCTTGTCATAATCGTCGTAATAGCCCTTCTTGCCTTTGTGCCGCATGCTGCGCTCTTAAGTGCCCTTGGCACGTTGATGCCAAGCAGCTTTTCGGCTTGTCTTGTTCCGCTTGTAGCCGTATCTTTAGGCATAGTGGCAATAACCTATGGCTGCATTATCGGCAGGTTCAAGTCGGTAGACAGCATCTTTTCTGCTGTATTGCGCGGCATAGGTTTTGTGTCGCCACTCATAGTGGTGTACGTGTTTGCGTACGAGTTTTATTGTTGCTTGAGATGGGTGTTTTGCTTCTGAAGATATGGCACAACAACGTTGCGGTATTCTCTTTCAAAGTTAGGCGTAAAAACGTTATGCCCAATATTGTTCTCAATATCCTCTAATGTCCAAAAACGTCCACCCTCAAGTTCGTCCTTGCTTGGGTTAACATCGCCATTGTAAACGGTGGCAAATACGTTTACATACTCTCTTTCTATGTTGCTCTCGAAGATGTAGCTTGTTATCTTTTCGGGCACAAAGTTGTGTATGCCTAATTCTTCGCCTACCTCGCGTTTTAAGGCTTGCTCAACATTCTCGCCATAGTCGATATGTCCGCCACAAGCCGTGTCCCATTTGCCTGGCTGTATATCCTTCCATTGCGGACGTTTCTGCAGATACAGTTCGCCTTGGCTGTTGAACACATGCAGATGCACCACAGGATGCAACTTTTTCGACCCGTTGTGAGCCTCGCCACGCAATATGTGTCCTATCACGTTGCCTTCGTTGTCTACCCAAGGAAACAGCTCGTTCTTATTGTCCTTATTCATAGCGCATGCTTTTATAGTTGCATTACAAATGTACGGCAGTCGGCAAACTCGTCTTTTATCGACTGTTCGTCCATGTTGTTCTTGAATATACCGAACAATGAGCTTCCGCTTCCGCTCATCTGCGCATACGATGCACCTAAGGTATAAAGACGGTTCTTGATGTCCTTCAGCTTAGGATAAATGCCGAAGACACTCTCCTCGAAGTCGTTGCACAGAGCATCCTTCCATGTGTCAATAGGCTGAGCCACAATGTCGCGGCAGCACATCTTAGGCTTGCGTGGTGTGATATTGCTGAAAGCCTCTTTTGTAGAAACCGCAATCTGCGGCTTGACCACTACCAGGCAATAGCCCTGCAGATTGTTGCCTGTTATGTTTACAGCCGCCAATATCTCGCCAATGCCTTCGGCATAAGCCGGTTCGGCAGTAATAAAGAAGGGGCAGTCGGCACCCAGTCGGGCTGCATACTTCTCCATTTCGGCATTACCTATATTTATGCGGAATCGCTGGTCGAGCAGTCTTATCATGTAGGCAGCATCGCTCGAGCCGCCTCCCAATCCAGCTTCCGATGGAATGTTTTTGTATAGATGTGCGTGTACACGTGGAATGTCGAAGTCGGCTGCAATCATATTATATGCTCTGACAATAAGGTTGTCTTTCTCGTCGCAACACACGTTGTTGCCCGTAACCTTTAGGTCGCAAGCCATGTCCGACGGGAAACGCTCGTCCATTGTCTTTATCTCCAGGGCGTCGCATATTGGGATAGGGAAGAACACAGTCTCAAGGTTGTGGTAGCCGTCGGCACGCTTCTCTGTAATGTTCAGTCCGAGATTAATTTTGGCGCAAGGAAACTCTATCATATCTCATTAAGATAAAAAGAGGCTGCGACATTCTCTACTTTGTTGGTCCAGAATGTCACAGCCTCAATGATTTACTGTTGTTTATTATTTGTTCTTAATCTTGTCAACGTAAGCATCGATAGCTGCAACAGCTGTGATGTTTACGATGTCGCGAACCGAACTCTCGAAGTCGGTAAAGTGGATAGCCTTGTTCAGGCCCATCTGGATAGGGCCAATAATCTCGGCATCCTGGTCGATAGCCTGCAGAAGCTTGTAGCTGCCCTGGGCGCTGCTCATATTCGGGAATACGAGAGTGTTGACATCAAGCCCCTTAAGACGTGTGAATGGGTACTTGTCGTCGCGTAGATCCTTGTTCAGAGCAAAGTTAACCTGCATCTCGCCGTCAACGGCAAGGTCGGGGAATTGCTTCTGCAACTCTTCCACAGCATTGTGTACAGAAACCGGGCTGCCAATCTCGTCGGTACCGAAGTTAGAATAGCTAATCATAGCCATGTGTGGCTCTTCGTTGAAGAATCTAACGGTATTGGCCGAGAGTTTGGCGATATCCACCAGCACATTCTGGTCGGGGTGGCGGTTGATAAGAGTATCGGCAATGAAGAATACGCCCTTCTTGGTGTTGAGAATATGCATAGTGGCAAAGGTGTTATACTCTTTGCGTATGCCGATAACCTCCTTGGCCACCTTGATGGTGTTAGAGTACTTGGTGTACAGACCGGTGATAAACGCGTCGGCGTCGCCAGTCTCTACCATCATCATACCAAAGTAGTTGCGCTCGTACATCTTGTCGTAAGCCTCCTCAAATGTGTAGCCCTGGCGTGCACGCTTCTTGGCAAGATGCTTAGCATAGGTTGCACGACGGCCCTGCTCCTGGTCGGCACGCATGTCTATAAGCTCAATACCATCAAGGTTAAGCTTCAAACGCTCGGCCACACGGCGCAGACGGTCGGGGTTGCCCAAAAGGATAGGGTAGCAGATGCCCTCTGTCTTAGCCTGTACAGCAGCCTTCATCATCGATGGATGTGCGCCTTCGGCAAACACTATGCGCTGTGGGTGCATGCGTGCAGTATCGTGCAGGTTGCGTGTAAGCTTGGTTTCCTGACCGAGCAACTCCATAAGGTTCTTTTTGTAAGCGTCCCAGTCGGTAATGGTCTTGCGTGCTACTCCGCTTTCGATAGCAGCCTTGGCAACAGCCGCGCTCACTTCTGTGATAAGACGTGGGTCTACTGGTTTCGGTATGAAGTATTTAGGACCGAACGAGAGGTCGTTGACATGATAAACCTCATTAACGATATCAGGCACAGGCTGCTTGGCAAGGTCGGCGATGGCATGTACGGCAGCCATCTTCATCTCCTCGTTAATAGCCTTGGCATGAACGTCGAGGGCGCCACGGAAGATGTAAGGGAAACCAATAACGTTGTTAATCTGGTTAGGATAGTCGCTTCGTCCGGTAGACATAAGCACGTCTGGGCGGCTTGCCATAGCGTCCTCGTAGCTAATCTCAGGTACAGGATTGGCAAGGGCAAACACTATAGGCTGGTCGGCCATAGAGCGTATCATGTCTTGCGAGAGTACGTTGCCCTTTGACAGACCAACAAATACGTCGGCACCCTTTACAGCCTCTTCCAGGGTGTGTACGTCGGTACGTGTTGTTGCAAACAGCTTCTTCTGCGGTGTAAGGTTAGGACGGTCGGCTGTGATAACTCCCTTTGAGTCGAGCATCACGATGTTCTCTACCTTAGCGCCCAAAGCCACGTAAAGCTTTGTACAGCTAATGGCGGCTGCACCTGCACCATTTACTACAATCTTTACCTTGGCAATATCCTTGCCAGCAACCTCAAGAGCGTTCTTCAGACCTGCAGCCGATATGATGGCTGTACCGTGCTGGTCGTCGTGCATAACTGGTATGTCGAGTGTTTTCTTAAGGCGTTCCTCGATATAGAAACATTCAGGCGCCTTGATGTCCTCAAGGTTTATACCGCCAAATGTAGGAGCAATTTTCTCTACAGCTTCGCAGAACTTCTCAGGATCTTTCTCGGCAACCTCGATGTCGAATACGTCGATGCCGCCATATATCTTGAACAGAAGTCCCTTGCCTTCCATCACAGGCTTGCCACTCATAGCGCCTATGTCGCCCAAACCGAGCACGGCTGTACCGTTAGAGATAACAGCTACAAGGTTGCCTTTGTCGGTATATTTGTACACATCGTTAGGGTTCTGCTGAATTTCCAAACAAGGAAACGCAACGCCTGGCGAGTAGGCGAGACTAAGGTCGGTTTGGGTATGGTAAGGCTTTGTAGGCTTTACCTCAATCTTTCCAGGGCGATTGCCTAAGTGATATTCCAAGGCACTTTCTTTTGTTATTTTCACCATGTTTAAGTTATTTATATCGTTTGTTATTGGTCTATTTGTATGGCAAAGTTACTTAAAAACGAGCATACAACCAACTATATTACATTATTTTTGACATTAAAATATATTCTTTGTACTTGTGGGGTAAAAAAACAGTATAAAACTATTACAGCATTAATAGTTTTTAGTAACTTTGCATTTAGATATGTGTTAAATGCACATATAGTTATGTATATATGTATACATATATAATAAGGTATATAAGATAAGACGAAAGCAAAACTATCACACATTCATATTCATACAATGCATAAAGATATTCAACTGACAAATTACAGAACAGAACTGCCTGGCAAAATCCTTAAAACAGCAATGTGCGAGTTTCTTCATCGAGGAGTTAAGTCGGTGAAGATGGACGACATTGCCAATCATCTTGGTATTTCCAAGCGCACGTTGTATGAGATTTATTCAAACAAGGAGGAGCTTCTGCTTGAGTGTGTGCGTTTGCAGGAGGAAGATAACGACCGCCACATGTTTGAGTACAGCAATATGCCCAATCATAGTGTTATCGATATTTTCATCGAATTTTACAAGCATCAGATAGAGGGCGTGTCTAATGTCTCGCCCGCATTCTTCCAGGACATCAACAAGTATCAAAGCGTTGTAGACTTTTATGAGAGGAAGCGTGCCGTGCGCAACCGCGATGCCAAAAGCTTCTTTATGCGTGGTGTAAGGGAGGGATTTTTCCGTAGTGATGTCGATTTCGACATCGTTTTGCGCATATGTCAAAAGTCGATGGAATATGCCATGCGTACAGAGATGTACAAGGAGTACGACATGAAGCATCTATTGCACAACATCCTCTTCCTCTTCCTGCGTGGCGTGTGCACAGCCGAAGGCATTGTAAAGCTTGATGCATTTATAGCCGAGAATATGCCTGCCACAAACCCAAACTGCTGATAGATTTATTGGCACGAGTGCTGGCATTAGGTAATATTTTTGTACGTTCCTGTCTGTTAATAAATTTATTTTGATTAATTTTGCATAATCATTTAAATTTACTAAAATACAGATTTCAACAAGTGTATATAGGAATAGCAGGAAATATTGGTTGCGGCAAGACCACGCTCACAGAGATGCTTGCCGAGCATTACCAATGGGAACCGCGGTATGAGGCTGTAGTGGACAATCCGTATATGGACGACTACTACAAGGATCTGCAGCGATGGTCGTTTGCAATGGAGGTGTTCTTTCTCAAGGAACGCTTTAAGGATGTGCTCGAGTTCTCAAATTCGGAGAATATGATTATTCAAGACCGCACCCTTCATGAGGGAGTGTTCGTGTTTACGGCAAACAACTACTCGCAAGGCAATATGAGCGACCGCGATTTTGAGACTTATATGGAGCTCTACGAGATTATGATGGACAAGGTACAATTGCCCGACCTCATGATTTATCTTAAGGCTTCGGTGCCACATCTTGTGGAGAACATCCAGAAGAGAGGACGCGTTTGCGAACAGAAGATACCTATAGAGTATCTGCAGGGCCTGAACGATAGATACGACGACTTTATACGTAACAAGTACAAGGGAAAGGTTCTGGTTATCGATGTAGACCAACTCGACTACAAGACGCGCCCCGAAGACTTCAAGTTCATTACCGATAAGATAGACTCTATATTCCCCGTCAATCCCAACCAATCTACAAAACAGAAATAACAATGCATATAGCTATAGCCGGTAACATTGGCAGCGGCAAGACCACCCTGACCAAGATGTTGGCAAAAAGATACAACTGGTCGCCACGTTTCGAACCTGTAGAACACAACCCTTATCTCGACGACTTCTATAGCGACATGTCAAGATGGTCGTTCAATCTGCAGATTTATTTCCTAAACAAGCGCTTTAAAGAGGTGGTGGAGATTAGCCAAAGCGACAAGGACATCATACAGGATCGAACCATTTTTGAGGATGCGTGCATATTTGCACCTAATCTGCATGGACAGGGCTACATGTCCGACCGCGACTTCAACAACTATTCCGACCTCTTCAATACGATGATGACGCTCGTCTAGTTGCCCGACCTTATGATTTACATCCGCTCTACCGTGCCCAACCTTATCAATCAGATTAGCAAGCGTGGACGCGAATGCGAGCAGACTATCCGTATCGACTATCTCAAGGGGCTTAACGACCGTTACGAGAACTGGATTAAGGACTATAAGGGCAACCTGATAATTGTAGATGGCGACACCCAGAAGTTCGAGTCAGACCCCGAGGCTTTCCGTCGAATTACCGACCGTATTGACGCCATGCTGTACGGCTTGTTCAAGTAAAAAGACAACAACAATAATGTGCATCTTTAGGATGCTACTTAAATCAATATGAGTATGAAGACTAAGATCGTAACTTTTGGAGAGATATTGCTCAGAATCTCCAAACCCGAGTATCAACGTTTGTTCCAAGGTCATCGTATGCTGGGCAATTATGGTGGCAGCGAGGCTAATACAGCCATCTCTTTGGCTTGCATGGGCGACAATGTGGAATATGTTACACGTTTGCCACATGGCGCTATGGGCGAGGCGGCGTTGATGCATCTACGAGAGTTTGGTCTTAAAGTCTCGCATGTGGTGCGTGGTGGCGAGCGCCTTGGCACTTATTATTTCGAGGAGGCTGTTGCCATGCGCAACTCGCACGTTATCTACGACCGCAAGAACTCGGCTATGTATTCGCTTAAGAGGGGAATGATAGACTGGGAGAAGGTATTTGCCGATGCTGCCGTGTTCCATTGCTCAGGCATTACATGCGCCATTAGTCGCGACTCAATGGAGTCGACTATGGATGCCATAAAGCTTGCCGCGGCTGATGGATTGACTATTGTATGCGACATCAACTACCGCAAGAATCTTTGGGGATACGGCATGGAGCCGCACGATGTGATATTCAATATGATGCAGTATAGCGACATTGTCTTTGGCGACCAAAACGAGTGGGAGGTAGCAAGTGGCGTGCCTCACATCCCCTTTGTGGCTACCGACGACAAATGTGAGCTCGACAAGGATGCTTATCAAGAGTATTTCCAGCAGATGCACAAGTTGTTCCCTAAGTGCAAGAAGATGATTATGGCTCTGCGCAACCAGTTGGCAAGCAGCCACCATGTGCTTACTGGCGTGCTCTACGATGCTGTTGAGGGCAAACTGTATACTACAAAGATGTACGACATCCAGCCTGTTGTCGACCCAATGGGTGTGGGCGATGCTTTTGTGGCTGGCTACATTCACGCCCATCAGAAGTGGGCCGACGACAACCAGTATTGTCTCAACTTCGCCCTATCGGCAAGTGCCTTAAAAAACACAATCCCTGGCGACCAAAACTTGGTTAGCGAAGAAGAAGTGATAAGCAATATTACCTCATCGGGAGGCAGAATACAACGTTAATAATAAACGTCCGACTTTATATGGATAATCAAGCTCCGTATAAAGTCGGACGTTTTCTTTTGTATTCTTGTAAACCCTAAAAATAGGGTGGGGCTTTGTGTGTGTGTTTAGAACGCAAACTGCTCCAGCTTCAATCCATTCTTTGTAAGCGCCTCAATTTTAGGCACAAGTGTTGTGAAGTGTTCGGCAGCCATGTGGGCCTTTAGCACTTCCTCGTTCTGCCATGTCTCGCAAATCATCATCACACCCTCGCGTGTTCCGCTAACAAAATAGTCGTAGGCAACGTTGCCGTTGTCCTTGAGCGACTTCTCTACCAACTCCTGGCACAGGGCCTTTATCTCGGCTGTCTGCGCAGCATCTTTTACCTCGAAGAAAACATTCAGTCTAATCATATTCAATCTCGTTTTTAAAGTTGTTGTTATCTGTTGATTAACTCTATACAAAGGTACAAATATTTGGGAAGTTGTGGGGGTGTGGCGACGTTAAAGAAGTTAAAGACAGATTGCTTTTCCCACGCATCCGTTAGGAGCCTGAACATGCAGCATGGCCGCAATTGTAGGTGCAATATCCGTCATGAAAGTCTGCTTTGTTGTGGCGCCATGTTTGATACCCCATCCCATAAACACAAGCGGAATGTGCGTGTCGTACGAGTTCCATGCGCCATGGTCGGTTCCCTTCATGCCGTGAGCGTAGAAGTTGGGCTTCAGAATAATAACAACGTCGCCGCTGCGTTCGCGGTTGTAGCCGTTTATTATGCGGAACTTAACCTCCTCCGGAATGCTCTCTGTCGAAGCCTTTGCCATGTCGCAAGCATACAGCACGCTTGGGTCTTCCTTCAGCACATTTACAACCGTCTGCTTAATATTGTCGAAATCCAGCTGCTTGCTTTTAATCACGTCGCGGTTGAAGAACACCTGATAGTTCATCACGGTCTTCACAATATCGCCAGCTTCGGGATATTCTTTAGCCAGCACATGGTTTAGCTTCTTGGCTGTGGCTGAGGCGTCCCAACTGCCAGCTGGGATGCGGCGGTCTTGCAGAAAGGCGGCATTGTTCATGGCACCATGGTCGGCGCTAAGGAACACAAGATAGTTGCCCTTGCCCACCTTTGAGTCGAGATAAGCCAGGAAGTCGGCAATGGCCTTGTCAAGGCGCAGATACGTGTCCTCAGTCTCTATGGCATGCGTGCCCACCTGATGTCCAATATAGTCGGTACTCGAGCAGCTTACGGTCAGGAGGTCGGTCTCGTCGTCGGCACCCAGTTGCTCGCCGTCTATTGCAGCCTTAGCCATGTCCAATGTAAGCGAGTTGCCAAAGGGTGTGTTCCTTATAATGCCGTAGCCATACTTCTTGTACAACTCCGGAAGATTAAGCGGCAGAGTGGCCTTTACCCCTTCGCGAATGCCGTTTTCGTATTCATTCTCGTCGGTTGTGCTCTCCGTGTATGTGTTTTTAGGATAGAGCGTGTTCCACTTCTGCGACAGATACTGTTCGGGCAGACGCTTGTCGTTGAACGCCTCAACCCATTTGGGCAGATGGTCCATATAATAAGAGCTTGTGATGAAGCAACCCGTCTGGTCGTCAAACCAGAAAGCTCCATTCGGATTATGTCCGGCGGGCAGGATAGAGGCACGATCTTTTAAGGCCACACCCACAACCTTGGCTCTGCCGTTAGAGGCAATCTTCATCTCGTCGCCAATGGTAGAGACCCACAGATTGCGTGGCGACATAAGTGCAGCCACGCTTGTTGTGCCCACGGGCTTTACTGAGTCGTCGTCTGTGCAATACACCTTCTTGCCATCCTTCACAAAGTTGTTGCCAGCAATACCGTGTATAGAGGGCACGCTGCCCGTATAGATGCAGGTGTGGCCAATAGCTGTAACCGATGGCACGTAAGGAATCATGGTGTTCTCGCACGAGAAGCCCTCGCCAAGCAATCGCTTGAATCCGCCGTCAGTATAACGCTTTTGGTAGCGGTAGAGATAGTCCCATCGCATTTGGTCTACAACAATGCCCACAACAAGCTTGGGGCGCTCTATGGCAGCTGCGTTGGATTGCTGAGCCGAGGCTGTGCCGCATCCAAGCAAGGCCATGGAGAGGAAACTAATAACCTTAATCTTTTTCATCATTAATTATTGTAACGTGTTTTACACGTGCAAAAGTATTCAATATTTGTTTCATTTGTGTTACGGAGGGGTTAAATTGTTTTAATCTCAATCTCTGTATCTATGTTTTTAAAAAGGGTTCTCCATAAGGTGGGCTGAAGGCTCTTGGCGTTACAGTTACAGTTGTTACAGTTATTACAAAAAGGGTAATGATGTTACAAACCCCTTATTAAAGACTTTATAACTAATTAATAATCAAATAGTTATATATGTAAATAGGGGAAGCTGTAACCCTTGAAAATAAAACTGTAACAACTGTAACTGTAACGCCAGTCTATATCTACTTCTCTCTTAAGGGCTGATAATCAACGACATAGCATGTTAATAGATGTCCCAAATGTTACATCAAACCTCAGTAAAATCTCTAATTAGGCGATATAAAACCTCGGTAAAGGCTTTAAAAGCGTGCTCTTGTTGCTCTCGCAACAGAAGAACATGTTTTTTTTGAAGACATAAGAACAGAAGAACATGTTTTTTTTGAAGACATGAGAACAGAAGAACATGTTTTTTTTGAAGATATAAGAACAGAAGAACATGTTTTTTTGAAGATATGAGAACAGAAGAACATGTTTTTTAGAGGACATGAGAACAGAAGAACATGTTGAACTTATTACTCGAAAGGCCTCAAGCGAATAATCGAAAGGCTTCAGGCGAATAATCGAAAAGCCTCAAGCGAATAATCGAAAGACCTCAGGCGAATATTCTGTTCATGACAGTATAGCAGCCTGCAGAAGCCCAGCCAACTGTAAACAAAGGTTAAATGTATATAGTGCTTAAAAGATTTATAGTACTATGTATTGCATAGTACCATAATTATGCCTACTTTTGCATTATCATAAAAAATGAGAGTCGTATACATACACAAACGCATATATTTAAAACCCTAAAGCTATGAATATAGACAACGCCAAATCGCAGATGCGCAAGGGAATGCTTGAGTATTGCATAATGCTGCTGCTGCGCCATCGGGCTGCCTATGCCAGCGACATAATATCTAGCCTTAAGGAGGCAGAGCTGATAGTGGTTGAGGGCACGCTCTATCCGCTACTCACGCGCCTTAAGAAGGACGGACTGCTGGGATACGAATGGCAGGAGTCGACGCAAGGACCGCCACGCAAGTACTATTCCCTTACATCCGATGGTGAGGCTACGCTTAGCGAGCTGGACAAGGCTTGGCAGGAGATAGCCCATACCGTAAACGTATTAAAGAACATAAAACCGAAAGAATAACTCTTAAATCTGAATAAAATTATGAAGAAAAACATCAACATAAACCTCTTCGGTACGCTCTATGCCATCGACGAGGACGCCTGCACACTTCTTGAGAACTATCTCGACAACATGCGCAGCTATTTTGCCAAGCGCGACGGAGGCGACGAGATATACGACGACATAGAGCATCGTGTGGCCGAACATCTGTGGAGCTTGAAGGAGAGCGGCATGTCAGCTATCGACATCGACACCGTGAAGCAGATTATCAGTAGCATAGGCAATCCAGACGAGATGGAGAGTGGGGTAGAAGAAGCTGCCGATTCCAATACAGAAGAAACTTCTGACGCAGAAACCGACAGCGAGGATAAAGACCAAAACGAAGGCAACGGCCAAAACGAAGGCAAACGTCACGACCAAAGCGAAAGCTATTCCAATACTTCCAACGATACCGACAGCAACACCACAGCCGAAGAAACTATTGGCGGAAAATGGATTGACCGTGTGTTGCATCACTTAAGTACCCATCGTTTCTATCGCGACGGCAAGGACAAGATAGGCGGTGGGGTTATCTCCGGATTATGTCATTATTGTGGTGGTGGCGACATCGTTGTATGGCGAGTGGCTACAGTACTCTTCATTATGGCGGCATTTGCCCTTAACCAGACCTTCCACTATTATTTCTTCCGTCCATTGTTTGGTCTGCTATTCTCCGTGCCCATAATTGTCTACATTGCCCTATGGCTTGTGGCTCCTTTGGCGCGAACAACCGAGGAACGCCTCTGCATGACGGGCAAGGAGGTAACGCCCGAATCGATAAGCAAGGCCATTATTGCCGAGGCCGAAGAGCAGGTTAAACCCGCAGCAAAGCGTGGCAAGGGTGGCAGCATATTGTCGGGAATAGCCGAGATTCTGAAGTTCTGCATAAAGATAGCTGCGCTTAGCTTCTTCTCTGTAATGACAGCCTTTGCCCTTGCTTATCTCCTCTTCTCTATAGCATATTCCGTGATAGGCGATCCGTTTGTACGACTTTTCACCAACGACGAGATTACCCTGAGTGTTTTGGCATCTTTGCCTTACCTGAAAGTCTATATGATTGTGTCGGCTCTGTGTTGTTTCATAGTGATGCTTTTGCCATTGCTCTTTGTCTTCCGCTTGTTCAAGTCGGAACCCAAGCCAATGCAAACCGGCATTGTTGCAATGCTTACCGGCATTTGGATTGTGGCGATGACGTTAGGATTCATTATGTTTGTGATGATAGGCATACAGATGCGGAAGAAAAGCAGAGAATACAATAGGTTAGAAAATACGCACAATGGCATCTATATGGATTGCAACAACTGGGATTTGATTTCGCAGAATGGATGGACCATTGAAGTAGCCAAGAACTTTGGCGAGACCATTTATGGTTGGTCGGACGAAGACCCTTTGTGTATGGAAAAGAATCCTATACGTATCAGAGCTGACAAGAGCAACCAGCCTATAGAGTTTGTCATGAGCCGCAAGGAGGCAAAGGAAGAGGGCGACTATGTGCTTGAGTGTCTTTCGAGTTGTTCGGTTGTTGATGCTACGCTTAGCGTGTGGAGCGAGGGCAAGTGTCTCTCTATATTGCGTCTCGACGGTTATGGCTCTGCCTCAAACATTCCGCTCAAGGGATTGTCGTGGGCTGAAAGCCGCAAAACCCCATTAATGTGCCAGCAAAACGACAGTACCACATGGGTGGACTACGTTGCCTCGAATGCCCAAGATGACAACTGGCGTTATCTCTCTACCGTTCCATTCCATCATAAAGGCGGAATACTGGAGTATTGTCTGCGCATAGGTCAGCACGATGTCAAGGATATTGTGACCAATGGCGGATATGTGAAGATGGTGCACGAGAGCGTAAGAAAACAGTAATAGAACTTTCGCAAGTTCAGTAGTTGTAGTAGTTAAAGAATTTCTCTTATGAAAACAAAGTTTCTTTTACCGTTATTGCTTCTCCTCCGCTTTAATGTGATAGGAGGGGCAGCACAAAACGCCAAGACCGACAAGCCCAAGCGTACTGTAATGCTGGGACAGATTGTCAAGGACTCGTTTACGGGTGTGAGGCTTAAGGCTCATGTCACATTGATGCGCCAGGACAGTACGGTGGTCGACACTATTACCTGTCACGGATGGCAGGGTAACTATTTTGCACGCTTTGAAGTGGAGGCTAAGCCTGCGAAATATATTGTCAAGGCAGAGTGTGAGGGCTATGCTTCCAACTGTCAAGACTACGAGATTAAGCGCGTGGCACGCAACCGCGGCTTCAAGATGCCCGACCTTAACCTGAAGAAACTCGCCCAAAGCGACATATATAAAGAGGTGGACTTGGACGGAGTGGTGGTTACGGGCACCAAGGTGAAGTTCACCTATCGTGGCGACACAATCGTGTATAATGCCAGTGCCTTCAACGTACCCGACGGTTCTATGCTCGACGCCCTTGTGCGCCAGTTGCCTGGAGCTGAGATAAAGAGCAATGGCGACATCTACGTGAATGGCAAAAAGATTGACTACCTCACGCTCAACGGCAAGGACTTCTTCAAGGGCAACAACAAGATTATGCTCGACAATCTGCCTCACTACACGGTACAGGACCTGAAGGTATACAACAAGTCGACAGAGAAGAGCCGGCTTGTGGGTAAGGAAGTGGAGAAGAAAGACTACGTTATGGACGTGGAACTGAAGCGCGAGTACAACCGTGGATACATATCGAATGCAGAAGTGGCAGGAGGCACACGCGACCGCTATATGGCTCGTCTCTTCGGCCTCTACTACGACGACTACACCCGCTTCTCTGTCTTTGGCAACGTGAACAACGTCAACGAGAACCGCCGTCCGGGAAGAGAAGGCGACTGGAGTCCGTCGAACAGTCCGCAAGGTCAGGTTGTTACCAAGCAGGTTGGCACCAGCCTCAGCACACAGAACAAGGCAGGCAGCCTGCGCGAGCAATTCGATGCCACAGCCTCATGGAACGATGTTACCGACATCACACGCTCTTCAAGCGAACAGTTTGCCTCGGCAGGCAACATCTTCAACCGTTCTGCCTCAACCTCCGTACAGAAGGAATTTCGCCTGTATGCCAACAATCAGATAACGTATACCGATGAGAGCAAGTTCTATCTACAGTCGTCAACATCGTTCAACTATGGCGACGGTACCAACAACTCCTCTTCTGAGCGTGCCACATTCGATTCGGAAGGCAATATGACAGCAGATACCCCCACCAACCGCTCGCAGACAATAAGCCTTACAAAGTTCCGCACAACATCAATCAACGAGAACCTTATGTTTGGATTTGTCCTGCCCTGGGGCGACATGCTTGGCTTCAATCTGAACGGCAGCTACACATCCAACAAGCCTCAGGACAGTTTCAGCCTTTCTAACAACGAGTATCTGCGCGAGAACAAGAACGACCTGCGACGTGTCTATGCCGACAGCCACAACAATTCCTACAACTATGGTGCATCAGCCAATTACTCCGTTAAGCTGAATAATTGGCATGTAGGATTGAGCCAGGCATATAATCAGAGCATGACTTCTACCAACCAACTCAACTATCGTCTTGAGCGTCTTGGCGGCTTGTACAACCGTTTCGACCAGCAGCAGCTCGACCGCTTGCCATCAACTCGCGACTCCCTGCTCCTTGCTCTCGACATACAGAATAGCAAGAAATACAGTTTGCTGACACGTCAGTATAAAGGTGAGCCTACTCTGCGGTATAACCACAACAACACTTACTTCTCGTTGAAATTGCCCTACCGTCTTGTGCGCGAGCGCATCAACTACAACTGTGCCTCGGTCGACACAACGGCTGTTCGACGCAAGTGGCTTGTTGAGCCTTCGCTGTACTTCAACAAATGGAACGATAAGCTTGAATTAAATGCCAGCTATAGCCTTAACTGTAGCCAACCCAGCATGGAGTCGCTTATGCCTATAGACAACGACATCAATCCGCTTGCACGCCGCGTCAACAACCCTAATCTGAAGACATCCGTAACGCACAACATCAATAGTTATGTTAGCTTCATCTTCAAGAACAAGAGCAGTCTGTCGATTGCCGTCAATGGCTCGGTATATACCGACATGATAGGAACACGCACCACCTATAATACGCAAACAGGTGCTTACGCCTATATGAACGATAACGTGCATTCGGGCAACTGGACTCTCAATCCCTATGTTGTCTATTCTGGCAAGCTCGACAAGAAAGGACTGTTCGCTATAGAGACCCGCCTCTCGCTCGACTACACCAAAAGTACCGACTTCGATATAGCCTACGATGCCGACATCAACAACGCAGCCTCTGTATTAAGCCGTGTCTATACATCAATACTTCGCGACTATCTGAAGCTGTCGTTCCAAAAGGGAGACTTGAATGTGGCTCTCGTAGCCGACGCACAATGGCGCAACTCTACAAGCAATCGCGACAACTTCCAGACGCTTAACGCCTACGACTACAACTACGGCATGACGCTTTCCTATAAGTTGCCGCTCGGCATACAGCTTGCCACCGACCTCAAGCAATACTCCCGCCGCGGCTATGGCGACAGCTCTATGAATACCGACGACCTCGTATGGAACGCCTCGCTCGCACGCTCATTCTGCAAGGGTCGACTCACGCTTACAGCCGAAGGCTTCGACCTCTTGCACCAGCTGTCAAACACCACATATACGGTAAATGCGCAAGGACGCACAGAGGTGTGGCGCAACACAATACCAAACTACGTGATGATGCACGTGGCGTATAAACTGACGAAAATGCCTAAGAAGAAATAAAAAGCCTACAAAAAGCCCTACCACCAAACGCTTCCCAATTGGAAGCTTGGGGGTAGGGTATAATCTTAGGATGCAAAAAAAGAAGGTGCAGTATTTGTCTCTATCATGGTTTTTGTATATCTTTGCAAAGATATGAGACTTTATACCATAAAACAGACAATACTTGGCCTGACGGCAGCCTTGCTGTTGTCGGGCTGTGGCGCCTTCGACATCCATCCTTACGATGTTGATGTTAAGGGGACTACAAGCATAAACAGCCGCAACATTCAGCAGATAGAACAGGCAACGCAAGGCAAGGACACCTTGCGTTTTGCCTGCATAAGCGACACGCATCAATGGTACACAGACATGCGCGACGCCCTGAACGACATAAACCGACGCAAGGACTCGATAGACTTTGTGGTGCATTGTGGCGACCTTACAGACACGGGCACCAACAAGGAGTTTGAATGGTGCGACAGGGTTATGGGCAATCTGCAGTTGCCTTATGTTGCCATGATAGGCAACCACGACTTTCTGGGCACGGGCGAGGAATATTATGTAAAGAAGTATGGCACGAAGAACCTTAGCATGATAGCCGGAAGGGTGAAGTTTGTGTTTCTTAACACCAACGCCACGGAGTACGACCATGTGGCTTCTGTGCCCGACCTCAACTACATACGGCAGCAGGCTGAGGAAGACACGGACAAGTTTGACCGCACAATTGTGCTGATGCACGCGCGTCCGTACAGCGACCAGTTTAACAACAACATAGCGGAGCCATTCGAGTATTATCTTCAGAATTTTCTGAAACCGATGTGCTGCATCAACGGTCACGACCATTCCACAAAGATAGACGACATCTTTAATGACGGCCTTATTTATTACGGTTTGCCGAGTGTTGTCAAGCGCAAGTACTTAATATTCACCATAACACCAAACAGCTACCGTTATGAAATCGTTGATTTTTAGTCTTCTGATGCTTGTGTGCAGCTTGGGAGCCAACGCACAACAAGTACGTCCGCACGAGTGGCTACGACAGATAAGGGATTCGGTAAACCGCGACACCTCGCTCACGAGTTATGAGAAGAAGGTGATAAAGAGATATCTGCGCTGGTCGAGACTAATACCATCGCAAACAATATTGCAGACAGCCGGCAACATGGGTGCCGTGTCGGTAGGACTGGGATGGGACTACGGAAAGCGTGAACAATGGGAGACGCATCTGCTTATAGGTTACATTCCGAAGCACGACGCATCTACCAGCAAGCTTACGATGACGCTTAAGGAGACATTCCGCCCATGGCAACTAAAGGCTTATAGAGACTTGTACTTTGAGCCACTAACTACGGGCATTTATCTCAACACGGTATTTGGCGACGAGTTTTGGGGTTCGCAGCCCGACCGTTATCCCAAGAGCTACTACGACTTCCTATCCACCAAGGTAAGGATAAACGTGTTTGTAGGTCAGCAGATAACGTGGAACATTCCGCATGAGATGCAACGCAAGCGCAAGAGCATAACCCTATTCTACGAGGTGAGCACATGCGACTTGTATCTGCGAACATATTTCACGGAGAAATATATCCGACTGAGCGACATATTAGGATTGTCGTTGGGCGTAAAGATGAAGTTTATGTAGATCAAATATCCTAACCTTGGTGGTTAGGGTAATGTGAAAATGAAATGGGAAAAAAGGTAATTGGCTGGCATGATAATAACTACAATATTATATAGAAGTATGCCAGCCTTGACCTTATGGATGCAAAGATACAATTTTATTATGTAACATCGTGCCTTTTTTAACGGTCAAACTCGTTAAAATATACTAATTGTATGGAGTATTGTGTTTAAATCACCCTAAAAATACGTAACTTTGCAATTGATTATATTTTATCTATATTTTTAAAAGGCTGAAAAGCGTGAAAATAAAGGAAGTTATTGAAGCCCTTGAACGTTTCGCGCCTCTGCCCTTGCAGGAAAGTTGGGATAATGCTGGCTTGCAAGTTGGACTGACAGAGGCGGAAGTATCAGGGGCATTATTGTGTCTGGACGTTACCGAACAGATTGTGGACGAGGCCATAAATAAGGGCTGCAACCTTATTGTCTCGCACCATCCGCTAATATTCCGTAAGCTTGCCCGCATCTGCGGCGAGGACTATGTGCAGCGAGCTGTGATGAAGGCTCTGACAAACGGCATCGTCATCGTTTCGCTTCATACCAATATGGACAACGCCATGGGTGGCGTAAACTTTAAGATAGCCCAGAAGATGGGACTTGAAGACGTGCGCTTTATGCAAGCCAAGCAGATGAATGGCGTTGAGTATGGATCGGGGGTTATGGGCAGCTTTGCCGAACCACTTGCCGCCGACGACTTTGTGATAATGCTAAAGCGAGAGTTTGGCGTAGAGTGTGTTCAGACCAACCAATTGTTGCGCCGACCTATAAAGACTGTGGCAATATGCGGTGGCGCGGGTGCATTCCTCCTTGATGATGCTGTGGCATTGGGCTGCGACGCCTTTGTAACGGGCGAGATGCATTACCACGAGTTCTTTGGCCGAGAACAGCAGATACAGATAGCCGTTATAGGCCACTACCAAAGCGAGCAGTATACAAGCGAGATATTCAGAGACATTATCGAGCGCGACTGCCCCGGCGTTAAGTGCATTATTGCCGAAACGTGTACCAATCCGATATATTATTTATAAAAACAATACTATGGCAAAAAAGGAATCAGAAATTTCTGTAGAGGAGAAGTTGAGCACCCTCTACCAGCTTCAGACCACTCTTTCGTCTATTGACGAGAAACGTGCTTTGCGTGGCGAACTACCTCTTGAGGTACAGGACCTTGAGGACGAGATTGCCGGCCTGAAGACTCGTATCGAGAAGATTGAGAACGACATCAACGACTTCCAGCAGGCTGTTGTACAGAAGCAGGCTGAAATACAGGAGGCTGAGGAGAGCGTAGAACGCTATAAGAAGCAGCTCGACGAGGTGCGCAACAATCGCGAGTACGACACACTTACCAAGGAGATTGAGTTCCAGAGCCTTGAGATAGAGCTTTGCAACAAGAAGATTCGTGAGGCTAATGTTAAGGTTGAGGACAAGAAGCGCGAACTGGCACGTACCAACGACCTTGTTGCCGACCGTCAGCAGGCTCTTGAGGAGAAGAAGAACGAGTTGGACGAGATTATGATGGAAACCCGCGAGGAGGAGCAGGTGCTTAAGGCTAAGGCCGAAGAGCTGGAGACCAAGATTGAGCCACGTTTGCTCTCAAGCTTCAAGCGCATCCGCAAGAATGCACGCAACGGTTTGGGCATCGTGTATGTACAGCGCGACGCATGCGGTGGCTGCTTTAACAAGATTCCGCCACAGCGTCAGCTCGACATCAAGATGCACAAGAAGATTATCGTTTGCGAGTATTGCGGACGTATCATGATCGACCCTGAATTGGCTGGCGTTAAGACTGTAGTTGAGGAGACTGTTGAGGACAAGCCAAAGCGCAAGCGTGCAACTACACGCAAGACAGCCGCTTCGAAGAAGTCGGAGGAGTCGGAAACTAAGTTGAGCTAATCAATTTTTAGCAATTTATTTTTGGTTCTTCCGATATTTGGAGTGATACAAACTGGAGTTTATCGTGGAGGTTAGCGTCTTGATGTTCGTATAATGGACGTATAATTTATAGCTCGTATAATGAACGTATAATTTTACTTGTAGTTCTTTTGTATGTAGTTCCCACAGAATGCACAGACCACACAGAAGCCTACGGGCCTAAGCTTTTCGAATCCACAGAATGGCCTACGCTTCGCGATGCAAGAATCCACAGAAATGAATGCTTGCGCCGCCATAGGCAGCAAACCATGCTTAACCTCGGCGACGCTACACAAGCAATCAATTCTGTGGATTCTGTCGTATGACGCACAGCGCCTATACGCTCTGTGGATTCCCAAACCTTAATCCCGTAGGCTTCTGTGTGGTCTGCTTTCTATGTTAAAATCCAAATGTTTTGACCATTATTTTCATTTTAAGCTGAGATTTTATATTCTGGGGTATAAAGCTGGCGGTTTCTGGCCATGGCAGTGACCAAATGCACGAGTTTGTTCTTCACATTGTNTTCTGCTTTCTATGTTAAAATCCAAATGTTTTGACCATTATTTTCATTTTAAGCTGAGATTTTATATTCTGGGGTATAAAGCTGGCGGTTTCTGGCCATGGCAGTGACCAAATGCACGAGTTTGTTCTTCACATTGTTCAGTGCAACCTGCTTCTTCTTTCCACGTTCCACAAGACGCATATAGTACCTTGCAATAACAGGATTGAAGTTCACGGCAGCCAGTGCAGCCTGCGTCAGCATGGACTTTATCTGACGGTTCGCCATATAGTGCACACGAGGATCTGAATGCACGCTGGTGCCCGAATCCTTGCCGAATGGGGCTATGCCGTAGTAGCAGGCAATCTTCCTTGAATCGTAGTTGAAACGACGGAAGTTGTCGGTGTATACCATCAGACAGACAGCATTCTGCGTTCCTATACCAGGCACCGAGGTCACGATGGTGAACACCTCGGTGAGTTCCTCGTCTGACTTGATGAGCTCGGCGATTCGCTTGTCTATTTTCTCTACTTCCTTGTTGAGTTCAGACACGATATGCCTTCCGCTCTGCGAGATCATTGTCTTGACAGGAGACTTCTCCATTGTGAGTTTCTTCTCGCCTCTGCGCACTTGAAAGCTGCATCTGTGTCTTATAACCATCTGACGATACAGAAACAGTTCGCGCAGTTGTGCAAGTGACTCGCTAAGTGGCTCGTACATAATGGCTCTGTCGTAATTCCTCATTGCGTATTCGGCAATCATCGAGGCGTCGGCGCGGTCCGACTTCAATCGTCTGAGACCTGATGCATCCTTGATGCTCTTGGCATTCTCAAGCCACATGTCGTAGCCTTTACCATAGAGAAAGTTGCACAGTCCCTTGCTGTAGTCGCCCGTATTCTCTCCACAGAAGAGCCACAGGGAAGAGTCGATGCCGTAGGAATTCTGCTCCACCCACTTGACCAGTTGCTTGTAGCCAGACACAGTTGTCTTGAACTCGTTAAACATTCGTGCAGCTGTTTCTGTCAGTCCATCTGCAAAAATGATAGCCACATCAACTTTTTCTTTCGAAAAATCAACTCCAATAAATAAATTCTTCATATCTTTGTACGATTTTAGTTATGTAGAATTGGTCAATAGTTGTATGGACTAACACTCTAACAAGGCTCAGAGCCGATAACTTTCTATCTGGTCTTTGCAACTATGTCGATGAGGTCCGAAACAGAACATAGTCTTCAGACTTGTGCGATCTTTGGTTTACCTCTTCGACAGACCGATTCTACCTTTTTACAACAAAGGTACGAAACTGTCTTTAGCAATCATAGTTTTACCTTGATTATTTAGCCTAATTGCTTTCTTCTGCAAACTTAGAGTGCGTTCTGTGGGAACTACAAGCAAAGGAGATACAAGTACAAGAGCTTCTCCCCGATAAACTGCAATTTACACTTCTATCACTCCAAATTCCGGATGAACCATTATAAAGACAAAAAGAGTAGCAGGTACGGCAATATGTTGCAGTACCTGCTACTTTCTGTTCGGGGCTCTCTCAATCCAATTTAAAACTTTATAGAAAGTTCGGTATTAACAAGGCTATAGTTGTGCTTGCTAAGGCTGCGGTCGTTTACCAAGGCGTATTCTGCCGACAGTCTTAAGTTTTTGGCCAGATAGTAATCGGCTCCAGCCTCGTAGAATGTTTTTGCCGAATTCCATTTGCCATTATTTCGATACAAGTCGTATCGAGCCTTAATGTTCACTTTGCTCTTTACCACAGGCACAATGCCAAGAGCGTAGAAACCATCGGCCTTGCTGCCAATAGCCGACAAGTTGCAATCCGACGCGCTTGCGTCATTAGTGTCGGTCATAGTCTTGGCAAAGGCTTTGCCCGTAGAATGAACGTATTCGGAACGGAAGGTAAATCCGTTAGAAGCATACTCGCCACTAATGGCGTATCGATGCTGAGGCAAACTTCTTACTCCACTTCGGCTTTCGCCCGACTGTTCGTCTGTCCAATTGCCTTTTCTAGCATAAGAGCCTTCCCAACCAGAGACGCCAATTCGCATACCCTCAATAGGCATTACCCAAAAACTGGCCACAACATTCTTTCTTTGGTCCACATCCTTCAGATTTATTCCTTGTCCATTGACAACACTCACGGCATAATGAAGGAGATTTCGCCCGTTGGCATTCTTCAAGAAGTCGCCTTGAGCCATTATACCAATATCACGACCATTGCTTGAATGCATACCCGAACGGTCGCTGTATCACGTCAGTTTAAGCACAGCCTGACCGTTGTCCATGAATTCCACATCCACAGGATGTATAGGACTCTCGAATGTGAACGGCACCTGGAATTCGCCAAGCCGTAAATTGAAAGCCTTGTATTTTTGCCATTCAACAAACAAGTCGACAAGGCGTGGCGAGCTGGCAAGGGTGGATGTGTTGCCCGTTATCTGTATCTGTGTTTTCCAATAGAAGTCGCCTGCTACTTTGCCGTCTAAAGCCACTCTTGCCATCCTTAGATTAAAGCTGTTGGCCTCATTGTCTTTGGGGTTCGACCATTGGTATTGAGCTATTGCGAAGCCCGATACCTTGACGTTGTCGAACCAAGTTGCCTTTTGGGCAAATAAAGAGAGCGAATACATAGCCGTAAGCATGGCACATAAACGTAGTCTTCTCATATTAGCTATCTTTTTTTTAGATTTACTTGTATTCCTTTTCTACTTCATCCAAAGAGATGCACTTGATGCCCATATTCTGCATATCGAACACATTGGCAGCAGCAACCTCGGGAGTTTTGGCCGAGCATGCATCTGTACAAACAACAGTCTCGTAATCGTAGCTCATGGCGTCGTTGGCTGTACCTCTTACACAGTTAGGATACTGTGTGCCTGCCAATACAACCGTCTTGACGCCCATACGTCTTAACATAAGGTCGAGATTGGTGTTGAAGAAGGCAGAGTTTCTGTACTTTGGCGACATGATGTCTTCTTTCTCGGGCTTAAGTCCATCTACCAAAGCTCCGCCCCATGTGCCAGGAACGCAATAGCCAGTTTTGCCGTCAACAAAGAGCGGAATACGTGGAGCATCAACGTCAACACCCGAAGGTCTGTGGTCGCGTGTAATCCAAACCACTTTCCAGTTCTTGCTTCTGCCATAAGCAATAAGCTTGTTGATTGCCGGAATAGTAGCCTTAGCTCCTGCTACGCACAACTTGCCATTAGGGTCAACAAAGTCGTTCTGCATGTCGATAATAAGAATTGCTACATCGTGCTTTTCAACCTTAGATGTAGGATACTCGCTCTGTGCGTTGGATGTAAGTATAGACATTGCCAACATTACCATCAATACAATCTTTTTCATAGCTTTAATTATTAAATTAATACATATTGTTATCTTATGGGTGCAAAGGTAGATAATATGTCGCTATATGCAAATAATTAATAGCACAATGTATTGATAAATTATTTATACTTGCATATGGTGTTTATATATTGAATAAAAGTATCGAATTGAAAGTAAATGTATTTATTTTGATTGCAGATTATTATATTTGCTTATTCTGATGCATCATAACGTTTTTTCATGCCTTAATATCTGACAAGTGAGGTAAACAAACCAAAATATTCTTTTAGGTAAAATAAAAAGCCTGTCGACAATTTCTGTCATTTCTACGCTTGCTTCATGGCTACCTTTATGCATGTGGGTTGACTGTGCAGATGCAGCAGTTGAAATCAGATTGAGAATCAATAAAAGCGAAACAAATATTCTTGATATTTCATTACCCTTTCTATTGATAATTAAAGCTTCGGCTTTGGGATTTTGGAAATAATGAAGAAACTCTCGTATGTAATTATTTAGAGTTCTTGTTATTCCGTTTGCCCTTCAGCCTCTGCTTTCATTGTAGACATGTGCAAGATGTGTACCAGTTTGTTCAGTCCAGCTGGCTATGGTTTGCATAATGCCACTCATCGTAATGTCCTACAGCCTTATGGCTTCTGCCAATTGCTCAAGTGCCAGTTTTAGGATAGAGCGTGGTTGGTTATGGCACACACGCAAGAGTCTGACCACACGTTCTCTGCCGACGACTTGGTGAAGAGGGCCATAAGCAGAGCCGGGGCTGCCAATGTTGTAAGGAGTGTGTAGGTGATGTGTTTTTATACGATAAAGATTACCTCCTGCTTTTTTCGAGGCCAAAGGTAATCATAATTAATGGAAAAAAAGTAAGTTATATTTTATTTTTTTTAAAGATTTATGGCAACAATAAAACTCAAATTTCGTCCCTCGTCTGTACCAGAAGCAGAGGGTACATTATACTATCAGGTGATACACAAACGCAAGGTGAAATGGATTAGTACTGAGCACCACATTTATGCCAACGAGTGGGATGAGAATACGGAGACTATCGTGGTGGCAGCAGGGAGCGAACGGAAGGCTGTATTGGCTCTGATGCAATGTAAAATCGACTGGGCTTTAAAGCGTTGGCATACTATCCTTGACACGATGGAACGCAACCACAAGGATTATACAGTAGAAGAGTTATGCGATGCCTTCAGCAAGGAACAGACGTATAAGACTGTGTTTGTGTTCTTGCAGGAGCAAGTGACCAAGAAAGAGCAAATGAAGCGACAAGGCACAGCCCGTACATACGGAAATGCCTATCGACGTTTCAAGGCATTCCGTGAGAATGTAGATTTGACATTCGATGAACTTACACCTGATATGATAGAGTGTTACGAGGCTTGGCTTATAGACAAGCGATTGAAGCAGAACAGCATCCGCTGCTATCTGCGCACACTCAACACTCTGTTGTGCAAGGCGGTAGAAGAAGGTCTGTTGAACAACACGAATCTGTTCTGCCATGTGCGTCTGTCATACGTCAAGACAACCAAACGTGCAATCAGCGAGAAGGAACTGAAAGTGATAGCTAACCTTGAACTGCCAGAAAACTCTACAATGGCCCTTGCCCGTGACATCTTTATGTTCAGTTTCTATATGCGTGGAATGCCATTCGTGGATATTGCCTATCTGCGAAAGACAGACTTGAAGAACGGCATGTGGACATATTGCCGTAGGAAGACAAACCAATGTCTGATGGTGGAATGGGAAAAGGCGCAACAGAAAATACTGGACCGCTATGCCCATCAAATGGAAAACAGATCGTATCTACTTCCTATTATAAAGGAGGAGGATGGCACAGAATATAAGCAATACCAACGTATGCAGATAAACATAAACCGTGCATTGAAGAAGATTGGGGAAATGGCGGAGTTGAAAATGCCGCTTACCACTTATGTCGCACGTCACACTTGGGCAAGCGTGGCCAGAGATATGAACATACCCATTGCTGTCATCAGTGAGGGAATGGGACATAATTCCATAAAGACGACACAGGTGTATCTGAACTCCATCGATATATCAAGAATCAACGAGGCGAATAAGAGGATTATAAAGAGGATTGGAGGTTGAGGAATGGTAATGTGGTTCATAAATCATGCATGGAAAATTGCATTCGAAGAGAATGAGCCCGAATAAAAAGTGCGAGGATTTCAACAGAAATGGCAAAAATGCCCAGTTTTTTGATGAAATGCCCATTATTCCGTAGCAAAACTACGGAATAATGAATAAAAGTAGTAACTTTGCATGCAAACAAAAGAATGTAGTTATGCTAAGAAAATTCAAGGTTTCAAATTTTAAGTGCTTTAAGGGAGATTTTGAGTTTGACCTCTCTACAGCAAAGAATTACACGTTCAACCCGGAATGTGTAAAGGGTGGCATTGTGAATAATGCCATGATATATGGTTACAACGGATGTGGTAAGTCCAATTTGGGATGGGCTGTCTTTGACATCATTGAGCATCTGACGGAAAAGGCAAGATTGGAATTTCCGTATATGCACTATACCAATGCTTACAATGACAGCAGAGAGGCTAAGTTTGACTATGAATTTCAGATTGCCGATTCTATTGTAAGGTATACCTACGTAAAGACCGATTATAAAACCATCGTTTCTGAATGCCTTTATATCAATGGAAATGAAGTGATTTCGTTTGATCGACATAATGAGAACACAACTTTTGTTTCCAAGTTGAAAGGTACGGAAACATTGAATAAAACCATTACTGACAACAAGTTGTCGGTAGTGAAATATGTGAAGAACAACTCGGAGTTGGAAGATAATGGTGAGAACAATGCTTTCAAAGGCTTTTTCGCATTTGTTGAGCATATGTTGTTCTTTCGTTCATTAGAAGATAGAACCTATATAGGACTGGAATCGAAGAAAGGAACCCTGATCAATGACATTATCCAACAAGGTAAGGTACAGGATTTCGAGAAATTCCTAAACGAGGCTAACGTGGAGTGTAAACTTGCGATTGTCGACGTGATGGGAGAGAAAGATATAGCCTTTGACTTTGGAGCAAACAAGGTGCTGTTCCGTGAAATCATGTCAACGGGAACAAGTTCACTTATGCTCTTTTATTGCTGGTATTTGCAGATACAGAAAAAAGAAGTGTCATTTGTCTTTATTGACGAATTTGACGCTTTCTATCATCATAAACTCTCGCGATTGGTTGTCAAGAAATTGAAAGAGACAGGCATACAGTTTGTTTTGACGACACATAACACCTCAATCATGAGCAATGACTTGATGCGTCCCGACTGTTACTATCTGATGAACAATAAAAAGATACTTCCATTGCATAAATGTACCGAGAAGGAACTACGTGAGGTGCATAATATAGAAAAGATTTACAATGCAGGAGGTTTCTATGTCGAATAAGGAGTTACAGCTATTTGTATATGAGGGCAACAGTGCTGAGCCGAAATACGTGGATAAACTTGAAAAGAACTTTCTTGGCGAAAGGATAGCTATCAAGTGCGTCTACGACGCAGAGATATATCAACTCTACCGACAGATGAAAGATGATGACTTTGCCATTGATATAGTCAGTATTCTGAAAGAGCGCAGCCACCAAAACGCTGAAATCTTGAAAGACTACAATCGTGACAGTTTCGCATACATATATCTGTTTTTCGATTATGACGGACATTCGACAATGGCGGACGACTCTAAGATCATGGAAATGCTCCAATTCTTCGACAATGAGACAGAGAACGGAATGTTGTATATCAGTTATCCCATGGTAGAAGCCATCCGGCATTATAAGGAGTTGGACTCCTTTCAAAACTCTACTGCAAAATGCAAACGAGGTAAAAGCCTTGATGCGATAAAATGTCCTTATAAAGAAGAATGTGATACACTGGACGAATGTTTGAAAGAGCCACACTATAAATCAATTTCGGCAAGTGACAACAACCCACAACTAAACAATATAAATCACTATAACGAAGAAGTGTGGAAGACGTTAATAAAAGCCCATGTTTTCAAGATGAACTATTTGGTGAATGATTCTTATTCAATGCCCAAGAATATCGAGGCACAAAGTACCATATTTGAGAACCAATACACAAAGTATATCAACCACAAATGTCCGAAGGTGGCAGTATTGAGTGCATTTCCTATCTATGTGCTTGACTACTACGGAGTAGAAGGACTTACAAAAAAGTTGGATATGTAGTACTTATTATGACATTGCCAACAACGGACAATATAGCTAAAGAGCTGAGTGATATTTTCACTCAGCTCTTTAGCTTTTTTATAAGAAGTGGTTTGGAACTTCTACCGATGGAAAGGTAAGGTTATATCGCAAAAACTGAACATATTGGATGCGGTGATGTTAGATGTGAGGAGACTACCTATTATGGAGAAGGAGGGTGAGTGGTGTTTAACAAATGGAGGGAGGAGTGATTGTTTTCACATGATAAAACAGTATCTACATTGCAAATATACTACTTTTCTTTCACTTCTTATCATTTTTGAATGAAAAAGTTTAGCAAAACCCCGAATTCCCTCTAAAATGTTTCACAAATCCAACTTTTCAAGGTTTCAAAAGCCCTTTGTTTACAGCATTCTTTCTCATTGTGAATGTTTTATCATGTGAAAACAGTACGTAAAGAGATAGAGACACAAAGCCAACTATGAGGTGATAATGCGACGCAATCAGCACATTTGATTTGTGAAACATTGAATTCCATAACTGGACAAGCATACACACAGATAGTATGATTTTATGAACAATGTTATTGTAAAATTGGCATTGCCATCTCAGGTGATGGCAGCCAACAGTGACATAAAGTAGCAGAGAGGTTATGAAGCAGGATTGCACGATTTCTCAGTCTACAGCCGACGAAACAAAGAGTTCTCAGACATCTGAGAACAATGAATTTCCAAAGGGCACACACGTTCCTGAGCCAGACATAATGACTGGTTCAGCGATAAAGAAGTGTTCGCTGGTGAAGAATAACTGCACGTCATGGAGTTATCTTTTTGTTCACAACCAGAAAGTAAAATCTATAGAAGAACAGCTAAAAAAAGATGGATTAACCCATTTTGTGCATAAGACAATAAGGTATGTCCCTCGTCACCGTAACAGAGGCGGAATGCGCGAAGTGGAAACTCCTTCTGTTAGCGGACTGATATTCTTGCAAGGTGACCCGAAAACATTACAGGACTACTTAAATAAAAACATAAATTCATACAAACTCTGTAAGAATTGTAGCACTGGAAAGGTAGCCACTATCCCTTGCAACCAGATGGAGCCATTCATGCGTGTGGCAGAAACTGAGCCAGAGCGTCTCCGCTTCCTTCTTCGTCCTTTTGTTTATTATTCCAAGAACCGTACTCTACTTCGCATCATGACTGGTGAATATGCAGGACTCGAAGGTTATGTCATCCGCATTGCCCGCGACCGCAAGCTCGTTATGGATGTCGGTGGAATGGCAGTAGCCTTATCAGGCGTACATGCCGAATGTTTTGAGGAAGTAAACAAGAACGAGGCAGACAAAAAAGAACGCCAGCTGTTCTACAAGCGCAACCTGCATGAGCGCAACGCCTTTATCGACCGTTACTTTCATAAAGTAAAGACCACCCAAGAGGTGTCGGCCCAAGCAGAAAACATCGAAATACTCCGTCTTCAGACACTTGCAGATGTAAGAGACAAAAAACTGGATCTGAAAGATGCATATAATACCTTCTATTTCATGATAGAAGAGATAGGCTACTACTATGCACCTTTCATCGACTATTTCAAGGACGAACTGAAACCCATCTTTGATGCAGGACGAACCGTAAAGGAAGAGATAGAGAAAACTATAAAGATATTCAAGAACAGCAATAAAGAGTTGCATGATCGCTGCGAAACAGAATTCGAGGCGTTGCAAAACAACTACGGCTACCTTTTTGAATGTTGAGTTTTGAGTGTTGAATTTTGAATTATCGCCTTTGGCGATTGTGAATTATTCAGTTTTGAATTTTGATTTAATAATTCTCAATTCCTAATTGAACAATTCCTAATGCGCATAACGCACAATTCAAAACTCAAAATTCAACATTCAACATTGCGCATAGTGCACAACTCAAAATTCCTAATTGAACAATTCCTAATGCGCAAAGCGCACAATTCAAAATTCAAAATTCAAAACTCAAAATTCTTAAACCCTGGGCAATACGGTTTTTGTGGATCAAGGTCACAGTGTCCTACTATCAACGCTTTCGGATAACGCTTATGCAGTTCACCAAGCAACCGTTTCAACGCACTCTTCTGTGCTTCCGTTCTGGTGTCACAAGGAGTCTTGCCGTCACCGGCAAGACCTCCTATATATGCAACACCAATAGAATGTCGGTTATGATTCTTGCAATGCGCACCGATTTGCGCCTCAGGTCTACCCCGTTCAATAGTGCCGTCGGTAGGAATAACATAATGATATCCACAACCCTTCCAGCCCAGCGAGCGGTGGTAGCGGTCAATGTCCGCCATTCTCAATGTGCTGCCAGCGCGGTTAGCGCTGCAATGCACAATAATCAAAGTTATCGTTCTCATAAATCTACATATGAACAATTCTTCATCGCATGCGTAGCAGCGAACAACTCAAAATTCAACATTCAAAATTCAAAATTAAAGTTGCGTCATGGCACCGCCCGCCGCACCCGTAACAATCATTTCAATCACTCGCAGCACATACATTGCCACCTTCTTCCAGTTAATCTTCATACTCGTAGTCTTTAAATAGATGAATAAAATAAGCCTCATACATTACATGAGTTCAATAACTACTTCTTCTTAATGCCCTCGATATCCACGTTGGCTTCACCGTTCTTCTCCGCCTTAAGCGCGGCATTCTGAACGACACGACTTGCCACTGGATTAAACTTGGCACGGTTGATAAGGTTCTCAAAGTCAGCGCCAGGAGCGAACACGATATTCACCTCCTTGATGTTCTTAGCCGAGAAATCATTCAGATTCTCAGCAGGTTCGCTGCTGATGGATATACCGAACGTACCCAACTCACCCAGTTGAATCTTGTTGCCATTAAGCAATTGCTCCACCAGACACTCGCACATGTCGCTCAACACACCCTTCACCGTGCCACGACTATATACGCCATTGTGGTCGGCTATGTGCTTTGCAAACTTTTCGATAGGCCACACCTCGTTCACCTGATTCTTGGCATAAGCCTTAGGAGTAGCATCATTACTAAAGTGATTAGACATCATGAACACACTATAGTTAATCATTTTTCAGCGCCCATCGCCGGTATGGGACTTTGTGTTTACGCCTTCAGTCATGACGCCCAGCAAAAGTAATACATTGTTTCTTGACTGCATTGCAAAGGTACAACATCCAACACCCCAAATCAATTCTGTTGACACACGTTGATTTTTTGTTTACAAACCATTGATAAATCATTAAAAACTAACCTTATGAATGATATAACAATCAACATTAACGGAGGAAACAACCAAATTCTCCCTAATGCCACAGAGGCTGTACAAAACTTCTATGGCGACCAATATGCTGAGAAAATTCTTGGCACCCCAACTCCAGACAGCGCCTCAATCCCCGAATTAGGCAAGCTGTCCCTATATATAGATAAGGTGAACCTACCTGGCTATATCTCTCAAATAAGCGAATGCCTTAACGCCACCGAATTTGCCATGATCGTCATCTCCATCTTCGAGCAAGAGTCACGGCTCACCGAGGAAGAGATAGTAAAAGAGCGTTTCATCCGTCTCCTCCTGCCCTTCGCCACCAAACTCGAAAAGGGTAGGACCATCGACAACCTCCGCGCCCGCATCAACGACGCCTTGTTGTCACGCCCCAAACCCAATCGCATAAAATAATCAAAATCTATAGCAAAAAGTATATTATATTACTTTGCCATTTATATTATATTAAAGTGGCATTTATATTATATTAAATCGCCAAGTATATTATNCGACGCCTTGTTGTCACGCCCCAAACCCAATCGCATAAAATAATCAAAATCTATAGCAAAAAGTATATTATATTACTTTGCCATTTATATTATATTAAAGTGGCATTTATATTATATTAAATCGCCAAGTATATTATATTACTTTTTCGTCAAACTACGACCCATGAATTAATCATGACAACAGAAACAATTACTATCAATGGAGGCAGCAACCAGATACTGCCCAACGCCACCCAGTCAATCCAGATCTTCATCGGCGACGAGTTCCTTAACCAAAAGTCGAAAGCCACAGACAAGCTCAAAGTAGAAGTAGTTAGCACCCCATTCTTCAGCATGAAGTTCAACTTCTTTCTATTCACCCTAAAAATAAATTGGAAGTTCTCCCTCAATAGACGATAAAGTGGGAGCGGGGACGCCCTCGTCCCCGACTGGGAGAGAGGACGCCCTCGTCCTCGACAAAGCAATTGATACCCCAAATTCTTTCGGGGACGAGGGCGTCCCCGCTCCTATACAAAGGGCTATGCCTTAAATTGAGCATTAACGAAAATTCTTGCTCTAGCAAGCGGCAAAGCCGATTACAAAACTCAAAACTCAAAATTCTAAAACATATGCGTGATTTTAACAACATTAAAGTAGCCGTAGCCGGTACTGGTTACGTAGGACTAAGTATTGCGACACTTCTGTCTCAACATCATCATGTAACAGCAGTAGATGTAATCCCCGAAAAGGTGGAGAAGCTCAACAATAAGATTTCTCCTATTCAGGACGATTATATCGAGAAGTATTTGGCAGAAAAGCCATTAAACCTTGTAGCCACACTCGATGGCAAGTCAGCATACGCAGATGCCGACTTCGTAGTTATCGCCGCTCCTACCAACTACGACCCAGTAAAGAACTACTTCGACACTACTCATGTAGAGGAAGTTATTGACTTGGTGTTGGAAGTAAACCCAGATGCCGTTATGGTCATCAAGAGTACTATTCCAGTAGGCTACACCCGTAATCTCTACTTAAAATACGCCCAGAAAGGAGCAAAGAAGTTCAACCTCCTTTTCTCTCCAGAGTTCCTTCGTGAGAGCAAAGCCTTGTATGACAACCTCTACCCAAGTCGTATCATCGTAGGTTATCCCAAGATCATCAACAAGCCAGAGTTCGAAACCGAGAACAAGGCTATCGAATCAGTAACAGATGTTGATATGCTTAAAGAAGCTGCTCACACTTTTGCTGCTCTTTTGCAGGAAGGAGCTATTAAGGAAGACATTCCGACATTGTATGTCGGAATGAAAGAGGCAGAGGCTGTGAAATTGTTTGCCAACACTTACCTTGCACTTCGCGTAAGCTACTTCAACGAGCTTGACACATACGCAGAAGTGAAAGGTCTTGACTCAAAGGCTATCATAGAAGGCGTAGGTCTCGACCCACGTATCGGCACCCACTACAACAATCCTTCATTCGGTTATGGTGGCTACTGCTTGCCTAAGGACACCAAGCAGCTCCTTGCCAACTATGCCGACGTTCCTCAGAATATGATGTCAGCCATTGTAGAGTCAAACCGCACACGCAAGGACTACATTGCTGATGCAGTACTCCGCAAGGCTGGTTATTATGCAGAAAATGGTCAGTGGGATGCAAGCAAGGAACAGACTTGTGTCATTGGTGTATACCGCTTGACAATGAAGTCCAACTCAGATAACTTCCGCCAGTCTGCCATCCAAGGCATCATGAAACGTATCAAGGCAAAGGGAGCAGAAGTAATCATCTACGAGCCAACATTGGAAGACGGCACAACATTCTTTGGCAGCAAAGTCGTTAATAACCTCGAAGAGTTCAAGGCTCAGAGTAAGGCTATTATTGCCAACCGCTTTGATGACTGTTTAAAGGACGTAGAAGCCAAGGTCTATACGCGCGATATCTTCCGTAGAGATTGATACCAGGAGCGGGGACGCCCTCGTCCCCGAAAGAATTAGAGTAATCAATTGCTTTGTCGTGGACGTGGGCGTCCCTTCTCCCAATTGTGTTATTCGATATCGAAAGAGTAATAGACATAATTAAGAATAATTTTTAATATCCGCACCCTTCCGGATCTTCCCCCTTTAGGGGGTAAGAGGGGGGCTATATGGTAGAATATAATATAAATCTCGAAGGCAAAACTGTCCTCGTGACAGGTGCCGCTGGCTTTATCGGCAGCAACCTCGTAAAGCGTCTTTTCCACGATGTAAAGAACATTAAGGTAATCGGTATTGATTCAATTACCGATTATTATGATGTCAACATCAAGTATGAACGTTTGAAAGAAATAGAGGCTTTGGGTCGTGACTGGACTTTTGTCCACGCCTCAATTGCAGACAAAGAAGCAGTAGATAAGATCTTCACCGAAAACAATATCTCTGTTGTTGTAAATCTCGCTGCTCAGGCAGGTGTACGTTACAGTATCACTAATCCTGATGCTTATATTCAGAGTAATCTTATCGGTTTCTACAACATACTTGAAGCTTGCCGTCATCATGAAGTAGAGCACCTTGTGTATGCCTCTTCATCATCTGTTTATGGCAGCAACAAGAAGGTTCCTTATTCTACTGATGATAAGGTCGACAACCCTGTGTCGCTTTACGCAGCCACTAAGAAGAGTAACGAGCTTATGGCTCATGCCTATAGCAAGCTCTACAACATTCCTTCTACTGGTTTGCGTTTCTTTACCGTATATGGACCAGCTGGTCGTCCAGATATGGCATACTTTGGTTTCACCAACAAACTTGTTAAAGGCGAGACTATCAAGATTTTTAACTATGGCAACTGTAAGCGCGACTTCACTTTTGTTGATGACATTGTAGAAGGTGTAGTCCGCATCATGCAACATGCTCCAGAGAAGCAGAATGGTGAGGACGGTCTTCCTATCCCTCCATATAAGGTATACAACATCGGCAACAACTCTCCCGAAAACCTCCTTGACTTCGTAACCATCCTACAAGAAGAACTTGTACGTGCAGGAGTGCTTCCTAAGGATTACGACTTCGAAGCCCACAAGGAACTTGTACCAATGCAGCCTGGTGATGTACCAGTAACCTATGCAGACACAACCCCATTGGAGCAAGACTTTGGTTTCAAGCCAAATACAAGCTTGAGAGAAGGATTGAGACACTTTGCCGAATGGTATGCAAAGTATTATGGTACTTCCAACTAAATTTGATGTAATATTAAATACGGATTTGCCTGAAAGTGCAGAATCTGTATTCAATAATATATGAATACGGATTATTCTGATAAAACTGATGCTTCGCCTTGAGCCAGTAAATCAGTAAAATCAGCAGAATCTGTATTCAAAAAAATTAATACAGATTTTTCTGATTTAACTTATGCTTCGTCTTGAGCCAGTATATCAGTAAAATCAGCAGTAATCGTCTATTTCTCCATATTGTTCACTAAGAAGTAGATATTAACTTTGCTGCTGAACAAAAATCAGTAGCAAATGGAAAATAAAGAAGGTAAAGGTTGATTATGCAGCCATCATTCGTGAGTTCGAGATGTATGGCCGAGGCCGCTCCCTTAAGCAATTTTGTGAAGAAAGTAATTAACATGAAGGAGTTCTACATGCAGCAGATGAAGGATCAGGCAGAACGTCATAAGGCAGAACTCAAACAGTTGCACATTGATAATCGTGAAAATGTCAAGCGTGTAATGGAGGAGAGTGCTTGTCATCAGAAGGCATCTGATATTTTGATAGCTTCCTTGAACGAGAAAATATCAAAACTTACTGCTATTCTTGAAAAATCTGCAATCTCGGAAACAGAGGCAAAATGGTTGGCTTCCGTAACAACTTGGCAGAACAAATGATGAGACACATCAAGCTGAATCTTAAAAACTGTCTGAATATCGGCAGTGAAGATTCTGCGCTTGACTATGCCTTCATGTTCTCTGTCATAGAAAGCTGTAATATGAATAGGTTGTCTCCTGGATGGTATATCAAGGAGCTGGTTAGTCGTCTTACATCCAAAGCAAGTTCTAATGTAGACAAAGTGGCACTTTTACCTTGCTTTATACAAAAATAAATGTTAAATTCAATCGTTTTTTATTTTAACATCTTATGAACTGCCTTTGTTTAAAGGTGGTTCAGATGGTGTATGGAAATATAGATGGTTACAACTCAATATATAGGCACTTGCAAAAGTGCCTATATAAAGGGGTATGCCCTAAATTGAGCACTAACTGCTCACTTGTAGTAAGGATGTTTTGACACGCCCTCAAAGGATTGTGCCATGAACTGTGAATTTACGTTGTTGATGACAAGTAGAACTAACTATGGACAAAAAAGAAACACTAATATTCAATAAGGTTGAAATAGAAGGTTTTCCTTCTATTGGACAAGTCGTTGAAAAAATGCATCAAAAGATGTATAATGATAGAAAAGGACTTGGCTTTACTAATATAACGATAGAAGACAATATGGTGTTTGCTACGATCTTGCTTCGCACACCTTCTTATATACGTAGCTATAATGAGAAAGAAGGGATGTTTGAGCAACAAGTTGTTAACATCTATGGAGATTTTGAAATTGCAGTTGATATTGAGCATGGTTTGATATTTTGTCCTTCTTCTTCAACAAAGTTTAGTAGAGCAAAAACCTTATTAAGAGAATGTTTTGAGAAAAAGATAACTTTCCAAAATATAGAAATGACAGCCGTAAATATGCTTAATAAAATTCAATGTCAAGGTATGACCCCTTATATAATGGATTTATCTATTAAAAGGTACAGATGTCAAGAAGGTGCAATCGGAAGATATTCTGTCCATATTGAGGACAGTTCTGTAGGAGAAGAATTGTTGTTAAAATATTCAGACAGCATCAATAAAATAACATTTTTAGTAAAGTCTGAGATATATCCTGATTTTGTTTTGTCCATAGCTTCCCAGAACTCATTTACCATAAAATGTGATGAGAACTATTATTGGCAGATTATCAATCAATTAAAAAAGAATTTATAATGGAAGATCAACACTATAATGGAGACGTTTGGAACCATGAAATCTTCAGATTGTTCCATCTTTTAGGATGGCAACGTATTGGAGATTATGATATGGATGTAATAGGAGAGGATGGGAAGAAGATGGGAATAGACACTGTTGTTTCCTTTGAAACGCCATTGAAGAATAAACCTCAGTTGGCCATTTTAGAAGCCAAGAGATATAAGACTACCAGTTTTACCAAGAATTTGCTGCAAGACTGGGTAACTAGGTTGGATGCGAAATTGTTGAAATTACGTAATTCTGATAAATTTTACGACACGTTCCCTTCTACTAATAATTGTACAATAGCTGATACTGGAATTATAGCAATTTGGTTCTCAGACACAGACAATTATAAGAATTTCCTTCCAAAATACAAGGAGTGTTTATCACAAATCAGCATTTCGACGAGAATGAGAAAAGCTGGATTGAACAAGATTTATGTGATGGACAATACCAGTTTCATGAAACTCTTTTCACTTCAAACCGAAATCAACACTATAAAGAGTAATGGTGATTTGAATTTTACCTATTCTCCACGTTTCAATAATGAAGAGCCATTATTTAAATCTTCAACATTAACAATTGAGTATATGTTTTCGGATGCAATATTTGCAGAACAGCAAGTTAAAGAAGACGGAAAAGAAAGGACTCTGTCATATATCTTCTATTTTGGAGATTTAAACTATAATAGTTTTGAAATGCTTAAAGTTGCATACTCCAAAACAATAGGATGGGATCGCACGAAAGATATCTTGCTTTATGTATATAATGCAGACGATGAATTTCGTAAAATAGAAAATGACATAAAGGAGAAAATCTTCGACACTTTTAAGATTTCGATAAAGCGAATGACAGCTAATAACAATATACCAAGTTTTATCGTAAACGCTGAATAAGAATGAAAGATATAGTTTATCCAGAAAGATATGAGATAAAGGAAGTATGTGAGAATTTTATCAAACGTCGCACATTAAACACCTTTATGCAAGAACGTGGCATTTTTGCAATTAATGCTTCTACGGATGATGTTAGCAAGATACTTTCTAACTGTATTTTTGATGCAGTGGCAATTGATGATTTACGAACAAATGCCTATCAATGTTCCAATAAAAATTCTTTGTCAGGTTTTACTGTGAGTTCTTCTTTAAATGATTTTTCTATCAAGGATGTTTATGAAAAAGCACGAGACGATGATAAGGTACTATGTACTAAAGGATATAAACTTGGTTTTCTGACAAAAGAAGTTCGAGCAGATGGAAAGGAAGTTTTTAGGGGACGGTTGGATTATGAAATTCGTCGTCCTGGTAGAATACAATTTATGGATAATGAAGAAAGCCACTGCGAATTTCAGATGTTTGAAACAAAAGAATCTGGTGTTTGGCAAGTAGAGGTTGATGGCACACGTACAAATGACGGTAAGGAAGTGCAACGTTTGTTTTCGCAGATACTCAATAAAGAAAGGACCACTATACATGTTTTGAACTTTGACAACTTGAGAGACAAACAAACCATTCTATTCTTTGATGAAGTCATAAAAAGAGGTTTGTCAGATGAATGGCGTTTCTGTGATGTTGTAGCCTTGACATTTCGTAGAGGACGTGATGAAATAACAGAAGAAGAAAATGACGAACAGATACCACAGGCAACATTGACAGGTATTCGTCAGGCTATACTTGAAGGAGGTCATCTTCGAGACGATGCTTTTGTAAAGAAGTTCGAAGAAGAAGGTTGTGTCTTTGCTGCTATGACCTTGGCATTTCAGAACACTACCACACCTGAAATTATTCATATTCGTGCAGAGTTTAAAGGAAGTCCTAAGATATTTGAGGTTTCAATCGTAAGTTCTTATGTTTCTGAAGGAACCGATGGCAAGTTAACAACATGTCCATTGCCCGTAAAACGGAACTTACAGATACGTTCTGAATTCTGGAATAATTCAAGAAAGATTTATAAAGAAATACTTTCAGGAGAAATCAAGTAATTATAAACAATGAACTCTTAGAAATGGGTTATGCCCTAAATTGAGCACTAATGGAAAAGTTGCAAGACATATGTGCCGCCTACCTTGAAGGTTATTTTTAAGCCAAGATAACAGAGCAGCTCATTACCAGTAAGATTCAGAGTTCTGATCTTGATAAACTCAAGAAGACGGCAATTGAATGTATGAAAGATTACATCGAACACTCTGATTATTCTAATGAAGAGAAAGAGGAGCTGAAGAATAACTATGAGCATTGGTAACCGTCTATTTCTCCATATCGTTTACTAAGAAGTAGATATTAACTTTGCTACTGAACAAAAAATCAGTAGCAAATGGAAAATAAAGTAAAGAAGGTAAAGGTTGATTATGCAGCCATTATTCGTGAGTTCGAGATGTATGGCCGAGGCCGCTCCCTTAAGCAATTTTGTGATGAAAGTAATTATACATATGCTAATGTTCTACATTACTATCGAAAGTGTTTTTGGGACAGCAAGGCAAGGAGCGGTGATTTATCCAAAGGAGACAAAGCTTTTGTTCCCTTGGAAATTGAATCTGTTGAGAGAAAAGCTCCAACCTCTTCATCGGTGGAAACAGACAATACGGAAGATCCTATATCTCCGGCCAAACCTCCCGTTTCCACTTATAGCATCATATCGATGCACGTGTCTTTCAGTAACGGAATGGAGTTGTCTCTTTGTGAAACAGATGTGAATGAGATAACCGCATTGTTGCACAAAATCGTAGGCTAAATGATATCCTTTACAAGTAAACAGAGGTACTATTTCTGTTCATCCCCTATGGATATGCGTAAGGATATCGATACCCTTTCAGAAGTGGTCCGCTCCCAAATGGGCTTGGATCCATTTCTTGATGAATCTGTTTTTATCTTTATGTCAAAGACTCTCCGTACGATGAAAATACTCTATCGTGGTCGCCGTAGATTTGAATTGATAAAAATTCGTTTGGATGATGAAAAATTCTTTTTGCCCATATTCGACGAAAAGCGTTCTTGCTACAAAATATGCTGGAGCGATTTTGTTGCACTTACAGAAGGCGTACAAGTAACTAAAATGATGATAAAAGAAGATGTTGCTTAGTCATGTAAACTCTTGTTTATCAGCAATATACATATAAAAATATCTAGTAAAAGTCTTGCATATGTCAGAAAAAAGCAGTACCTTTATGGATATGAATGACGAAATGAAGTTACGTTTGGCTTATGCTGAGATAGCCCGTCTTAATGAAGAGAAGGCTACAGCGAATCGTGGGCAGATAGATCTTGTAGCCCACGATCAAGCCATGCGTGCCGACTTTGAACGTCAACGTGAAGAGGACCGTCAGTTCTTCAAAGCCCAGCAGGACAATATGAAGGAGTTCTACATGCAACAGATGAAGGATCAGGCAGAACGTCATAAGGCAGAACTCAAACAGTTGCGTATTGATAATATGGAAAATGTCAAGCGTGTAATGGAGGAGAGTGCTTGTCATCAGAAAGCATCCGATAATTTGATAGCTTCCTTGAACGAGAAGATATCAAAACTTACTGCTATGCTTGAGAAATCTGCAATCTCGGAAACAGAGGCAAAATGGTTGGCTTCCTATCGTCAACGTCAGAAATTCAAGCGCAATGCCGAGCAGGCAAAGCTATTGAAGTCGGGCAATGAGGTGACGAGAGAAGAGGAAAAGGATGATTGGCCAGATAAGAAGAACAACAATAAGTCTGATTCATCCACTTCTTCAGGAGGACATGTTTCTCCCCAAAAGAAGGACTCACATGACAAGCGTTCAGTCCGTACAGACTATCAGAAGAACAAGCCCTATACACTCACTCCTGTATATCATAAGTTACATGAATATTTCTCTCTTCCTGAAAACGGACATTTCGTGAAGCGTAATGGAGAAATCGAAACATGGTGGTATCGTGAGTTGGTCCGCATCCCGGAGCATTATGAAGAGCATTTCTATGAAGTAGCAGGTTATTATGTGAAAGGTAAAGGCCAAGGGATAACACGCCCAAACACTCGCTTAATAAAGGGAGTGCCTTTTGATTTGGAGCTGATAACCTATGTTCTAACCGAGCATTTCGCTTACAACACTCCGTTTACAAGAATCGTAGACAAACTGTCTCATATGGGATTGAACATGAACACCAAAACTCTTGGTGTCATAGTCCATAAGATTATCACTTATATCCGTAAAGCGATGAAGGAGGTTTGGGAGTCAACTATCAAGAAGACCCACAACTGGATGATAGATGAAACCTCCGGACTAGTAGGAGTTAAAACAGATGAGGGTATCCGTAAATACCTGAAACGTTACTTTTGGGGAATCAAGGCTAATGTCCAAAAACTCGTGTGGTTTATATACGAGCACGGAAGCCGTGGCCTCAAGGCAATCCGTCAGTTCTTGGACAACTTCATCGGCTTCTTCACTACAGATGGTTATGTAGTATATAAGGTATATGATGACGAGGAACATCCAAACCAACATCGCTCAGCCTGCCTTACTCATATAAGGAGAAAATTTGTAGAATCCCTGGAGGAGAACCATTCCTTGTCAATGTGGTTTATAGATGAGATAGGAAGGCTTTTTGCAATAGAGCATGATTGCAAAAAGGCAAATCTAGATTCCGAGCAAGTCCGTTTGGAAAGACTCAAAAGGAGTCGTCCTATAATGGAACGGATTAAAGAAAAATTTGAGCAGTTTGCCAGATCAGGCTACAAAGGCTTAGGGACCTTGACAAAGAAAGCACTAAAGTATATCAAAGCAGAGTGGTCTGCAATGCAGACAATTTTGCAGGATGGCAATCTCGAGTTATCCAACAACTTGGCAGAACAAATGATGAGACACATCAAGCTGAATCTTAAAAACTGTCTGAATATCGGCAGTGAAGATTATGCGCTTGACTTTTCCTTTATGTTTTCTGTTATAGAGAGCTGTAGTATGAACAAGTTGTCTCCTGTAAGGTACATCAAGGAGTTGGTCTCTCGTCTTACAGATAAACCTTGCAGCCATGCTGAAAAGGAGGCAATCTTGCCA
This sequence comes from Prevotella merdae, assembly GCF_900290275.1. GTDB lineage: Bacteria > Bacteroidota > Bacteroidia > Bacteroidales > Bacteroidaceae > Prevotella > Prevotella merdae. The sequence goes on along the minus strand of NZ_LT985324.1, from coordinate 1,105,118 downwards.
TGCTTTATACAGAAATAAACGTTAAATTCAATCGTTTTTTATTTTAACATCTTATGAACTGCCTTTGTTTAAAGGTGGTTCAGATGGTGTATGGAAATATAGATGGTTACTGAGCATTGGGCAGACGTGACTTTAGATGGTATTAAACAAAGGTTACGTGATAGTGACAAATTGCTTGAATAATCAAGATAAAAGTCAAGGATCAATTCAAACCATATTAATTCGTGGCATAATTCATGGCCAATTAATGACAATTCATGTTCAAAGATTATAAATTCACAATTGACCAACTCTCAATCGCATACGTAGCAGCGAATAACTCAAAATTCAACATTCAAAACTCAAAAATCCTAATTGGCATTGTCGAGCGAAGAATTTTCGTGCCAACGAGAGCAGAGCCAAACTTGTTTGAGCTATGCCGAGTGCAGCCGAAAATCACATGTGTGTAAAATGTATGAAACTTTTTCGATAAGTCATGAGCAAAGCAAGCTTGCTTGAACTTTGCCATGGCGAGAAAAAGTATATAATACTTAATAAACAAGTGAAATTCTTAACATCTCAATATATAGGCACTTGCAAAAGTGCCTATACAAAGGGCAATGCCCTAAATTGAGCACTAACAACCTATGCTACTAATAGTGTACTAACAAATGTAGATTTAAATAAGTTATAGCATTATGTTTAAAATACTTTCTATAGACGGAGGAGGAATTCGTGGCATTATACCAGCCAAGATTCTCGCTCTTGCTGAAGAAGAATTGAATCGAACTAATCATGCTTGTCGAATTTGTGATTATTTCGACCTAATTTGTGGTACTTCAACTGGAGGAATTATTGCCATAGGTTTAGCTTTAGGTATGCCGGCTCATGAGATTTTATCTCTTTACCGGGATAATGCCAAGACAATATTTCCTAATCAGAGTAACTTTAATAAAGTATTAAAGATACTATTTAAGAAAGAGCTATATAAGCGTGAAGCTTTGAAGAAATTTCTGTCTGATTCCTATGATGGGTATGCGGGAGAGAGTCCTGCACGATTGGGACATTGCTTAACTAGGGTCTGTATACCTGCTTACGATGCTGATCGGGGTATGATGCACGTCTTCAAGACTTCTCATCACCAGCAGTTAACTCGTGACTATCAGATACCTGCATGTGATATAGCTTTGTCTACTGCTGCCGCACCTGTATATTTTGATAGTTATGATTTTGAATATACGATAAAAAATGGAACGGAGATTCATAGGTATAAATCTATGATTGATGGTGGAATTATGGCTAATAATCCTACTTTGATTGGATATACAGAGGCTGTTCATTCACTTAATATACCAGTTAGAAACATTGCAATACTTTCTTTGGGTACAGGCAATAGAATGTTTAAGGATAATCCTCAAAAGATGACAGGACGCTATTGGCTATATAATAAGAAGCCATTACCTCTTTATGATTTGATATCTTCCGCTCAGGCAGATTATACAGATAACTTGATGAAATTTTATCAGAAGGGAATAGGCATAGGAGGTGAACAGAATTTTATCTATTGTCGATTGCAGCATTCTTTTGAAAATGATAATGTCATTGGTTTGGATGCTTCTGATAATCAATCAATTGAAACTTTGGAAAATATTGGGCAGTGCCTATTTTCTGATAATCAGACACAGATAATGGCTTTTTTTGAAAATCAAAAACAAGAATATAAACCTTTTCATACATTATGATTCAAGATTATTCAAATCTTATTCGACGGATTGAGGATCGTTACAATCCCGATCAAAATCGATTGGTAGAACAAAGGATGTTCTCTGATTTATCAACAGAAGGTAGGGATGTTGCCAAATACGTCAAGATGGCAATGTCTGCTGTTGATGATCATTATACGGCTATCACTAAGGAAGCCGGAGAGGTCGTGAAAAAGCATCTAAAGGATGAACAGCAATATATGAATGTCACTTATCGTTATCAAGGTTCTGTGATGACAAATACGCATATTAAAGGTGCAAGTGATATTGATTTGCTAACTTTTACCAATAAATTTGTCTCTACAGAAATCTTTGAGGTAAGAAAAATTTTAAAATCCCCTTATTCAAGTGCTTATGATTCTTATGATTTAACCAAGTTACGAAATTATGCAGATAATTTTTCTCTGTATACTGGTGATTTCCTTCAAGATTTACGTGAATTAAGGGCAAGTAATGAGAGTGTAATGCGTAAATGGTATGATGAATGTGACATTGAAAAGGCAAAAGCTGTCCACATATATAATAAAAATCTGAAAAGAGATGTGGATATTGTTACTGCGTGCTGGCAAGATAAAATAAATTTTGTAGTGAAAGAGGAGGAAAAATACCGAGGTGTTTCTATCTATAACAAGAAAACGAATAGCACAGAACCTTCAAGTTGTCCATTTTTAGCTATAGAAAATATCAATAACCGTAGTGCTGCTACCAATGGGCGATTAAAACAAATGATACGATTTTTGAAGAATGTTCGTTCTGATTCAGACGTTAAAATAGAGTTGACGAGCTTCGAAATAAATGCTGTTTGTTATTCTATCCCCGTAGATTCTTACAGAAACACGTACTATCTTGATATGGTATACCTGTTGTGGCATTATATGTATAATCTCTTAAAAGATGAAAATCAACTTTTACAGATTAAGTCGGTAGATGGTACAGAGTATGTATTCCAAAAGAATCGAGATAAAATAGCAGAACTCAGAAAGTTAAAAGATGAAGTTTGGCAAATTTATCAGAAATTAAATAATTAAGTAAGCACTCAAATTAGAAAGAAGAATGCCTTTTACCAAACAATAATGTATTACAGAACTAATCCTAATAAAATTATGGATAATCCCAAATATCCCGTACATATAGACTTAGAAAAGCTTAAGCGTAACAATCTTGTTTGTGATGAGAAATCCTTGATTCATCAGAGGCAATTTCTTGAAGTGTGTCGTATCATAAAAATGCGTATGGACGCATGGAATGATTATGACCCGACGAAGAAGATGGTTTCGATGAATGAGGTTATTTCCATATTTGCCAGACGAGGAGCAGGCAAGACAACGTTTGTAAAGTCGCTTAAAAGTATTCTACATAAAAGTGAAGAAAAATGTCATGGTGTGGAATGCGACAAATTGATGTATGTGGAGGTGATAGAACCTAATCAGATTCAGAAAAAAGAGAACTTCATGATAAGGTTTTTAGCTTCTATACATGATGTCTTCTCTGAGGCTATAAAAAAGAAAAGTGAGGAAGATCAGGTAAGATTTGAGAGGGTAACGAACCGTATATATGAGGCTTTGCCAGTGATAGATGGAGTAGGAAAACTCTCTATGTATGCTGATTGGGATGATTCGGAGTATGTAGCCGACCGCTTTATGGGCCTTGCTATTAAGGCAAAGGACTTGGAGAAGAGATTTCATGAGTACTTGGCAGTAGCGCTTGAATTGGTAAAAAAGAAAGCATTGTTGTTTGTGCTTGACGACTGTGATGTGAATATCGAGAAGACGTTTGAGATACTTGAGACAATACGACTCTTCTTTACTTCTCCCCAAGTGATAGTTGTGATGACAGGTGAGTCGTCGCTATATGGCATGACAGTAAGACGTAATTATTGGAAATTCTTTGACAAGGAATTTCTTGATAAGGAATGCGGTGATGGAGCTGAGGAACGTAAGCGTATTGAATACAAGAAAATGGTGAACAGATTGGAGACGCAATATTTACAGAAGATGATAAAGCCTGAATGTAGAATTGCTCTCGACAATCTGTTTGAAAAATACCAGTCGAATAGATTTGTAACTAATAAAGACGAACGTTATTCAGTACATATAAAATTTTCAAATGACAGGGAAGAGGAACTGACAAATATTTATCGAGAAATATTGCTGATGCTTGGACTGACTTATAGTAATCAAACAGATGTCAATATATATGTTGACCATTTGTTGAAACAGCCATTCAGAAATCAATATCGACTGTTGTCAGTATATAACGACTGGCTTTTGACAATAAACAAGCAAGTTCCAAATGTACAGGAACTATCGGCTACAGAAAAACAGGAACTGACAGACAAATTACAGAAGGTGTTTGAGGTGTACATAAATCAATTTTCTTCAGATAATAAGCATCTTATGTCGAAGACACCTATTTATGCTGCATGGATATTAAAGTTTCTTATAGACAATAAGATATTGGCAACAGGATCGCAAATGTTGCCTAATATGGAAAATGATAGCCTGAACAATGCATTGTTTGCTCTTGGTGCGTCATGCTCACGTCAAATTCAAAACAATCGTTCTATAGCATTTGATTTTTGGGTAAGGGTGTCATTTGTACGACAGGCTTTATTGGCTCTTGGTGAAGATGGAAAAAAGCTAAACGATTTTGCTCATCTTTATCATGATATGGGAATATGCAAGATATTGGGTAATGTGCATGCTTATGTGAATGCAGAAATGAACATAATACCCAATATGAGGGTTGTTTCTTTCGAGAAAAACAAGATGTGTGGAGTGTATGTCTTGTCAAAGCCTGTATTGTATGTAAATGGAGCGTTTAAAAAGAAATTAGTAGACCTTGTACAGCTTACCACAGTAGCATCGGATATGAAAGAAACGTATATGGTTTCTTTCTATAAGATATTGGCAGTATTAGCAGAACTATTGCGGTCGGCAGAGAAGTTGTCAGACATACCATCTTATAGTAATATAAATGAAGACGATGGTTCGCAGATTTCTGATCTACAAACTGTATTAAGAGACAGATTTAATCGTTTGTCTCAGATTCATACATTTATGGAGCCTTATGAGCTTCGAACGGACAGAAACTTAAGACGGAAAAATCTAACTCAACGATCATCATTAGAAGAGTTGGGAAACGCTGAATACGAATTCTTTAATGATTTGGATATTTGGATTGGTAAACCGTCCGATTCAAAAAAAATTACTGTGTACAATTTGGACAGAATTTTTTCAAGGATGTATTACACCTTAAAAGGAGCAGAATCAGAGGTTGTGTCAACATATAAATCATTAGCGGATGAATTAAGCAATTGTGTGTTGGCTTTTTGGAATGCCTGTATAATAGAGCATAGCATTGTTAACAAAAAGATGAATGGCATACAGTTGAATCATCAGGGAGATATTGCGTGGCTTTTTATAACAAATTATAGGGCATTTATTATTAATAATGTTTATAACAGAAGAAATGAGAAGACTTTTGTTGATTGGATACTTTCATGTCCGCTTATGAGATGTTATGTAGATCCCGAGATTTTAAGGTTAATTGATAACTCGTCTATAAGTTGGAATGCTTTTGAGGCTAAAAGAAATTTGCGCAATTCGGATTTCGTAAAAAAGGAAATAGAAAAAATAGAAGGATTAATTAAGAAGTATGATGATGATCTTGATGAAATTTCTGGTAAAATAAATAGTATAATTGAAGCGCGTTCACATGAACGGAAGAAAATTATTCTTGAAGAAGAATTAAAGAGAAAAGATCTTGACCGTAAAGAAAAGGAAGAAATAAATGATGATATAAAGCATATAGATTTGTTTATATCATTACTAAAACCTCTGGAACCGTTAGAGGAGTTGGAGAATATTCAACGTCAGACGAAAATGCAACGATTAAGGTATGTTAATCAAAAGAATGGTTTAAAAGAAAAATTAGATGATGCTGAAATAAAGTCGAATAAAAAAGGATCTAAATCAAATCAACATGTTTTTACTATTCCATATAATGTATATGAAGAAATTGCCAATATAGAGTTATAATGCGTTTACCTTTTATTTCATATTTGTTGTGCAACCAATGGGCTTTAAATGTCTATGAACATAAGGGTGAAAATCCTTCTGTAGAAGATATTAAACGTCACCTTTATACTTTGGCAAAATGTCTTGATATGTATAAGCCTGACTATTGCTTTGTTGATGACATGAACGAAGAAATGCAGGATGTGGGTGTAAGTGATGAACATAGTTTGTCGCTGTTTCTTGTGAAGAGCCTAAAATGGTTGGCCAAACGCTATCTGTTGTATCTGAAGGGACGCATGTATGTAAAGAAGGAGATGCTGGAAGAATGGATGGAGGTAGTAACGGTGTTTCCACCATTGGTGATTGAGGCAGCTTTCTTCTTGGATAACGAACAGTTAGCACTGGATGAGCCTGCTTTCTTCAGGAATGTGTTGCGACCTCTATTTGCCAATACTGCAATAAGGCGACCGTATCATAGAAATCTGGAAAAACTTGTTGAAGAGGCAACGGGACTTTCTGACTTGCATATACATATTAATGGCACTTCGGAGACGGATATGATATGGTGGTCGCAGATTGGAGAAGTGGATATATGGAGCCGTAGCTTTGATGAGGTCTGGGGATATAGCGAGGTAAATAGACAGAGGGAACAGCTGTCGGAGGTTCCATTGTCTGTATATAAGAAAAGACTTCGTATGGGCAAGCAGTTTATAAATGATATTCTTAAAGAGTTGACGGCTTGTGAGAATTTAAAAATGCTGTTTAGGACCAATCAAATGTTTTATCACCCTAAGTCTTTGGATGAGACTCCGCGACTTGCGTTGGGTGCCTACTTTTATATAAAAGTGCTTCAGTTTTTAGTACATCCTGAACACAAGAAAGAGACATCGCATAAGTTTTATCATCTTCTACTGATTTTGGGTAGTGTTCACAGAATGATTGTACAACAGAAATGGCAGAAAGGTTTTCCGCAGTTTCAGATGATTACCGAAAATGGATATCGATGGCGACATGAAGAAAAGAACTATGAAAGCCGTTTCGCACAATTATCTTATGATAATGGTTTTAGGTTCCTAAGGTATATAGAGGGAAGATTTAGTCCGAAACTTACCTTTGAGGAGAATATGGCTCTTGTGAATGGCATAAGTAAAGGGTTCAAGACTTTCAAGGCTAAAAATAATGCAGACGATGTGGATTTGAGACTTATAGCGCATTTTATCAAGATGAAAGACCGCTATCCAAACTACCATTTTTGCAGACATAGAGACTTGAGGGTAATGAACCATAAAAAAGCTATAGCCTTGAATCAAATGGGCTTGTATCTTGAGCAACAAAAGAGGATAAACATTGTAGGCATTGATGCGGCGGCTAATGAAATGGATGCCGGACCAGAAGTGTTCGCTCCTACATTCCATTGGCTTAGAGAAAAATGGAGGAAGCGAAACCGGGATTTGCATTTTACATTTCATGCCGGCGAGGACTTCAGACATATATTTAGTGGACTGAGAATGATGGTTGAGGCTGTGGACTTTCTTGAAATGGAACAAGGTGACAGAATAGGACATGGTACAGCTGCTGGAATAAGTCCGCAATTATGGATAGAAAGAATGGATGGCTCTGTCAATATCAGAAAAGGGGAGTGGCTTGACGATTTGGTTATGGTTCATGAGCTTATTCTGAGACCGAGCAATCCATACGCCGATTTGGTGGAACTCTTGCCAAGAATACATGCTGAGATAATGGATTTGTATCATGAAATATATGACGACAACAATAGTGTGTCGGACATGGTGAAGGCTTGGCAAATGAGAAGGCAAGAACCTAATGCCGACAGGAAGGATAAGTCGAGAGTTGATAGAATGTTTTGGGCTTATCATTTTAACTCCAATGTGAAGACGAGATACAACCAAATGATGTCTATAAAGATAAGGCAAAGCTATTTCTCAACTACGCATATAGAGCATTTGCAGAACTTGGTGCTTGACTATATAGCACATAAGGATATTGCGATAGAAGTGCCATTGTCTAGTAATGTTGCTATCAGCTTTTACAATAATGCTAATGAACATCATCTGCAGAGGTGGATGGACGATTCGTCGGATAATGACTTGTTGATACCGCCGATTGTTGTTGGTACTGATGACCCTGGAATATTTATGACTAAAATATACATAGAATATGCCAGGATATCTTCTTATCTGGAAAGTCACGGATATGGATTCAATGCGCGTGTGGAAGCAATAAAGAATATGATAAAAACAAGTAACTATTATCGTTTTAAGGAATGAAAACAAATGAATTGAGCGTTGTAGCTGCAGGGCTTTTTATGTATTATTATGACAGTAAGCAAGAACAAGATGCAGATGTCTTTGTAAACATTTCTTCCGAGCATAAGGATGACGCTTATCGTTTTATGCTTTTGTCGAGAAACAGAAGAAAGTTCTCTTTCTTCAGGTTTGACAGCCGTTCGATTGTTGAAGGCAATGGTGAGGTTTTCATTGATTATGGCAGTGGGGATGTTTATTATGTTCTTCAACGTGGCTATAAATATATAGAAGTGTTGAATCGGAAAACTAAAACTATGTTCTCTGCATCGTTGCAAGGGTTGAAGCGATGTCATGTAGTAGATTTGTCACATAGGACAGTGGTTAACTTTGAAATAGAATATAATAATGTTGGACTTCCAGAAACAATTTGACACAATAACTGGGGCACTAAACATTTTTGACATATCTTATTTAAGCCCACAAATTAGGGCTTAAATTAGTAAGAGATATTTTCGCTGCAGAACCTAAAAATGAATTATGTACAGCAGTGAAGATTTGGAGCTTTTTCGATAAGTCATGAGCAAAGCAAGATTGCTTGAACTTTGCCATGGCGAGAAAAAGTATATAATACTTAACAAACAAGTGAAATTCTTAACATCTCAATATATAGGCACTTGCAAAAGTGCCTATACAAAGGGCTATGCCCTAAATTGAGCACTAACGATGTAACCAAGAAAAGATGTAGAGAATGGATTGAGGAAATATGCAATTCTCAAGCAAAGAAAATTAACGGATAATTAATGTTCAATTAATGGTCATTAATGTTCAAAGAATTCAAAACTTTATTCAAAATCCTAATGCAGTTAACCCGCTAAATTCTCCATACCGATACATCTGAAGTTGTTGTATGTATTTATGGCTCTGCCATTGAGCGTTTCTAAGATGAGCAAGGAAATGAAAGGGAAATGGTAGTGATGAAGATAATAGTGTTTGCAGTGAAAGCACATAGATATAATATAAACAGAATAAAAACTAATAAAATATGCAACTAATATTACTTTCAGGAGGCTCCGGCAAGCGTCTGTGGCCTCTTAGCAACGATGCACGTAGTAAACAATTTCTTCCATTATTGGCTTCGCCAAATGGTGGTATGGAATCTATGATACAGCGTGTAGTACGCCAAATTCGTGAGGCAAAGCTTACAGACAATATAACGTTCGCAACCAATGCAGTACAACGTGACAGTATTATCAACCAGTTGGGCGAGGACGTTAATGTAGTGACAGAACCTGAGCGTAGGGATACATTCCCTGCCATTGCTCTTGCTGCAAGTTATCTTGCAAAAGAAAAGAAATGCAATGATGACGAGGTTGTAGTTATCATGCCTTGCGACGTATATACAGAGTCAAAGTATTTTGCCACTATAGCCAAAATGGTAAAGGCTGTTGAGAATAACGTTGCCGACCTTGTGTTGATGGGCATCACTCCTACTTACCCAAGCGAGAAGTTCGGATATGTAGTTCCTGAATTAGTTACATCAAAAGAATCGGTCACTTCATCAGAATCAGTTAAATCAGAAGAATCCGTATTCAATAATGACTGTCTCCGTGTAGCACGTTTCACCGAGAAACCCAATGAGGAGATGGCAAAGGAATTGCTTAAACAGAATGCCTTTTGGAATGGTGGTGTCTTCGCCTTCCGTCTTGGTTATATGATGAACATCGTAAACCAATACATACAAACAGAGACATTCCAAGAGACCCACAAACGTTATACCGAGTTTCCTAAAATCAGTTTCGACTATGAGGTGGCTGAAAAGGCTGAGTCAGTAGCCGTTGTTCCTTTCACTGGTGAGTGGAAAGACCTTGGCACATGGAACGCATTATGCGAGGAATTGCCAAGCACACATATAGGCAATGTAATGATGGGAGACAACAATGAGAACACTCATGCTGTAAACGAACTTGGAATACCAGTATTCTGCAACGGACTAAAGGATGTGATAGTAGCCGCTTCTCCTGACGGCATAATGGTGTGCGACAAACAAGACTCGGAGAAGATAAAGGACTATGCCAATAAACTCACTACACGTCCCATGTATGAGGAACGTCGTTGGGGAACCTATCGAGTATTGGATAACGTAGAATACGAGGACGGCACACGTTCATTGACAAAGACGATACACCTAAATGCAGGCAAGAACATAAGCTATCAGTTGCACCATCATCGCAGCGAGGTATGGACCTGCGTAGAAGGAGAAGGTATCTTTGTCTTGGATGGCGAGCGCAAAGATGTAAAGCGTGGTGATGTGATGAATATATCAGTAGGACATCTCCATGCCATTAAAGCCACAACGGACTTGACATTCATAGAAGTACAGATAGGCAATCCACTTGTGGAGGAAGATATAGAGAGATTCGAATTTGAATGGTAAATAAAGAAGAATAATAAGCATTTCAATAATATACAACATAAAAGCAAATTTTTAATTTATGAGCAAACAGAACATTGCCCTTATCACGGGCGTTACAGGACAGGATGGTTCTTATTTGGCAGAGCTGCTGTTGGAAAAAGGTTATGATGTACATGGCGTTATCCGCCGTTCCTCAGTTGATTATCGTGAGCGCATCGCTCATCTTGAGGGAAAACCACACTTTCATCTTCACTATGCCGATCTTGGCGACTCTATGTCTATCGTAGGTGTTGTGTCAGAGGTTCGTCCAACAGAGATTTATAATCTTGCAGCACAGAGTCATGTACAGGTAAGTTTCGACTCTCCAGAGTTTACAGCAGATGTGGATGCAGTAGGTGTACTTCGTATAATCGAGGCAGTGCGCAAGGTAGGACTTACCAATACATGTAAGATATACCAAGCTTCCACTTCCGAGCTTTACGGCAAGGTGGAGGAGGTTCCGCAGAATGAGAACACACCTTTCCATCCTTTCTCGCCTTATGCAGTTGCCAAGCAGTATGGTTTCTGGATAATAAAGGAGTATCGTGATGCATACAACATGTTCTGCTGCAATGGTATTCTCTTTAATCATGAGAGTGAGCGTCGTGGCGAGACATTCGTTACACGCAAGATAACTCTTGCAGCTGCCCGTATTGCCCAGGGCTTGCAGGACAAACTCTATCTTGGCAATCTTGACTCATTGCGCGACTGGGGTTATGCCAAGGATTATGTTGAGTGCATGTGGCTTATCCTTCAGGCTCCAAAGCCAGAGGACTTCGTTATTGCTACTGGTGTACAGCACAGCGTTCGCGAGTTTGCACAGCTTGCCTTCCATTATGTGGGCATAGAACTTAAGTGGGAAGGTAAGGAAGAGAACGAGAAGGGTATCTGCGTAAGCGGACCGGAGAACCTTGTAGGCAAGACACTTGTTGAGGTTTCTCCTGACTTCTATCGTCCAACAGACGTTGTTAATCTCTGGGGAGACCCAACCAAGGCCAAGGCAAAGCTTGGCTGGAATCCTAACACTACCTCATTCGAGGAGCTTGTAAAGATTATGGTTGACCATGATATGGCAAAGGTAGCATCTGAGGGTGCGGCAGCCAAGGTACGTATGAACCTGGCTGAGTATTTGGAGAAGGGAATTGTAAAATAATTATGTTAAGTAAAGACAGTAAAATATATATAGCAGGACACCACGGACTTGTGGGTTCTGCTATTTGGAACAACCTTAAGGCTCGTGGCTACAACAATCTTGTTGGACGCAGCCATAAGGAGTTGGACCTTACAGACCAGCAGGCAGTAACACGTTTCTTTGATGAGGAACGTCCCGATGCTGTAGTATTGGCAGCCGCATTTGTTGGTGGCATTATGGCTAACTCTCTCTACCGTGCCGACTTCATAATGCAGAACATGAAGATGCAGTGCAACGTGATAGAGAATGCCTATAAGCATGGAGTAAAGAAATTGCTATTCCTTGGTTCAACATGTATCTATCCTAAGAACGCTCCGCAACCGATGAAGGAAGATTGCCTCTTGACATCTCCATTGGAATATACCAATGAGGAGTATGCCATTGCGAAGATTGCGGGATTGAAGATGTGCGAGTCGTATAATCTGCAGTATGGCACCAACTATATAGCTGTTATGCCTACAAACCTATATGGACCGAATGACAATTTCCATTTGGAGAACAGTCATGTTATGCCGGCAATGATGCGCAAGATATACTTGGCTAAGCTCATCCATGAGGGCGATTGGCGCAGCATTGAGGTTGACATGAACAAGCGTCCTATCAATCCGACAGACAAGCTTCGTGCAATAATAGGGGAGGGCAATGTTGATGGAAGCAACTCTCATGAACGAATCTTGAAGGCATTGGAGTTTTATGGTATATATAATAATAAGGTGGTGCTATGGGGTACAGGCACTCCGCTTCGTGAGTTCCTTTGGAGCGAGGACATGGCAGATGCAAGTGTGCATGTGCTCTTGAATGTTGACTTCAAGGATATTATCGGTATCGAGAAATACAGCAGCGTGTTCTATGGAGCAAAGGCAGATGGAGCCGTTGACAGAAACAACTCAGAAGGTCGTGGCGGTGCAATTCCATCATTAGGCGAGATACGCAACTGTCATATCAATGTAGGTACGGGTAAGGAACTTACCATTCGTGAGTTGTCTGAACTTGTTGTAAAAGCTGTTGGCTTTGAAGGCACAATAGAGTTTGATATAACAAAGCCAGACGGAACTATGCGCAAGCTTATTGACGTGAGCAAACTCCATTCGCTTGGTTGGACACATAAGGTGGAGATAGAGGATGGCGTTCAGAAGCTGTTCGAGTGGTATAAAGACAGCCTCAACAGCTAATGAAGTCAATCGTAACACGTAAATACCTGATTCCGTTTGCCCTTGTAGCATCCCTGTTCTTTTGTTGGGGATTTGCGCATAGCATACTTGATGTGCTCAACAAGCATTTTCAGAACATGCTGGAAATCTCCAAGACCCGTTCTGCCCTTGTACAGGCAATGGTATATGGAGGCTATTTCATCATGGCAATTCCGGCAGGTGTCATCATAAGGAAATGGGGCTACAAGGCAGGTGTAATCACAGGACTTATACTATATGGTATTGGAGCGCTCCTCTTTGTGCCTGGCGAACGGATGATGTCTTTTGAGTTCTTCCTGCTATGTCTCTTCATCATCGGTTGTGGACTCACATGTTTGGAGACCGCTGCCAATCCTTATGTCACAGTGCTTGGCGAGCCTGATACGGCAGCCTCACGACTCAATCTCGCTCAAAGCCTTAATGGATTGGGATGGATAGTAGGTCCATTGGTAGGCGGACTTATCATCTTTGGTGATTCAGGTTCAGTGGCACTCCCTTATGCGGTCATCGGAATCGCAGTGCTTGTTATAGCAGTATTGTTCAGCCATATGCAGTTGCCCGAGATTGTGGATACTTCCACCTCCGAGAAAGCGGGTCTAGACAAACTCAGTAAATCAGCACCTTACCTTTTGGGCCTTGTTGCCCTCTTTGCTTATGTGGCAGCCCAAACAGGCGTAAACAGTTTCTTTATCAATTATGTTACTGAAGTCTCAAGCACAATAACCAATCAGCATGCGGCCCTGATGCTCTCCTTTGGAGGCATGGGCTTCTTCCTGGTTGGCAGACTCCTTGGCACATGGCTGATGAACTACCTCTCAGCCACACGACTGTTGCTGATATGCGCCGTGGGTGCCATGATATGTATGATAGGTGTGATATGTGGCGGAACCGTCGGACTCATATCATTGGTAGTGACCTATCTGTTTGAGAGCATCATGTTTCCAACCATCTTTGCCCTTGCTCTTCAAGGACTAAGTACATCAGCCACCAAACGCGGTTCCTCCTACTTGATTATGACAATCGTAGGTGGTGCAATCGCTCCCATGCTAATGGGATGTATAGGCGAGAACAATATGGCCATCGGCTTTATCATTCCCCTTGTCTGCTACCTTGTAGTAGCTACCTATGCTAAAAAAATTAAAAAGACTTATGAATAAGAAAGTATTTGTTAGCGGATGTTACGACCTGCTTCATAGCGGTCATGTTGAGTTTTTTCAACAGGCGTCGCAGTTTGGCGACCTCTATGTGGGTATTGGTTCAGACGCAACCTACCAAGAGTACAAGCATCGCAAACCTATGTTCCCGCAGGAGGAACGCCTGTTTATGGTGAAGAATGTCAAGGCTGTAAAGGATGCCTATATCAATCAGGGCAGCGGTGTGCTCGACTTTATCCCCACACTCGACATTGTTAAGCCCGACATCTTTGTGGTAAACGCCGAGGGAGGTTCTGACGACAAGCGTCAGCTCTGCAAGGAGCGTGGCATAGAGTATGTGGAACTACAGCGCACTCCTCATGCAGGACTGCAGGCACGCTCCTCGTCATCATTAAAGGCGGAGTTGTCAAAGGCAAGCGACGCTGATGCCTCAAAGGGTGACAGCTGTGGCATACCTACACGTCTTGACTTGGCTGGCACATGGATTGACCAGCCTTATGTGTCGGTGTTTCATCCGGGTTGGGCAATAACAATATCACTTGAACCAACCTTTGAGGTGCGCGACCGTTGTGGCTTGTCTACATCTACACGCAACATGATCAAGAAAATCTGGCCAGTTAAACTCCCAAAGATGGACCCCGAGATGCTTGCTCGTCTTGTGTTCTGCTTTGAGAACAATCCTGAACGTGAGGATGGCCATATTTCTGGAGCGCAGGATTCCATAGGCATTTGCGTGCCTGGTCTCTGCCGCCATTACTATGACAATAACTTCTGGCCTAAGAAGATTGAGAACACCAACGACGAAATGACTCTCCGTTTTCTTGAAGAGCATCTTGTAATGGTTCCTCTTGACCCTCGTCGTCCCGGTTGCTCAGTAGTGGAAGGCAAGGATATCACTCCTGCCAAGGTAAAAGCCCTTGCCGATGCAGCCGACGCTTGTTGGTCGGCTATCCTTGCCCATGACTTGCAAGCTTTTGCCTCAGCATATAAGGCATCATTCAATGCACAAATAGCTATGTTCCCTGCAATGGTAAATCCAGTGGCTTACGGCAAGCCATGTCCAGAGGCAAGCGTGGAACCGTATATACAGAAATATAGCGCAATGCCTGGTGTGCTGGCATGGAAGATGCCGGGAGCAGGTGGCGGAGGTTATTTGGCGTTGGTTGTTGAAGACGCTAAGGCTTTTGCGCAAGAGCATCGCGAAGCCATAGAACTGCATATTCGAAGAGTGTAATAGTTATGTAAATAAGGACGCTTGCTATGCTTTCGAGCGCTCCATATTAATGACGAAATTACATGGTGATGATACTTTGACATTAGTGGATAAGCGGAAACGTGTAATTGAGAGTGTAATTTCTTGTCAATTTTTAGTTGCGTCACTTGTATTAAGTATGTGTTCATATATAAAAATAGATATGATTACATACTATATCAATATTAAAATATAGGGGATAGGAATTAATTTTCTCTCTTACCCTCCTATATAAGACTTTAATAGTTCCAGATGTTAATTATCAATCAATAATTTAATAAGTCAATGGAGGTGGGTACTGAAAAGTGCAAAAACTCTACAGAAAGCCCAAATTGACTGCCTACATAATCAAAAAAATGTCGCAAAATTCAAATAATAAACGTATAGCAAAGAACACAATGTTTATGTATATGAGGATGCTACTGATAATGGTAGTATCTTTGTTTACAAGTCGTGTGGTTTTGCATACTCTTGGTGAACAGGATTTTGGAACCTACAATATAGTTGGTGGTGTTGTCGTAATGTTTACTTTTATAAGTAGTGCGATGGCTACAGGTACGCAACGCCATTTGTCCTATGAGCTAGGTAAATCAGAAGGAAATGTTCCTGTAATTTTTTCAGCTTGTGTTAATATTCATGTGTGTTTGGCTTTTGTTATTTTAATTCTAGCTGAAACTATAGGGCTTTGGTTTGTCAATGTAAAAATGAATTTACCATTAGACCGTATGGACGTGATAAATTGGATATACCAATTTTCTATATTGTCATGTATGGTAAGTATAATACAGGTACCATTTACGGCAGCAATACTTTCACATGAAAGAATGTCGTTTTACGCGTATCTAAGCATATATGATGTACTTATGAAGTTGGGTATTCTTTATATCTTGATGACTTTGTTGGTTGACAAGTTGTTGCTGTATGCTATATTACTATTGGTTGTACAAATAACCACATTCACGATCTATATTATTTATTGTCGTGTTAAATTGAATGATATAAAATATGTAAGAATAAGAGATACTAAACTTTATAGAAAACTCCTCTCTTTTTCGGGTTGGGCCTTATTTGGTTCTTTTGCCAATGTGGGTTATCAACAAGGTGTAAACATAATTGTTAACTTGTTTTTTGGTGTTGCTCTTAATGCAGCAGTAGGAATTGCCAATCAGATAAATTCTGCTGTTATGCAGTTTGTTACTGGTTTTCAACAAGCATTGAATCCACAGCTAGTTCAGGCGGAGGCCGCAAAGGATAGAACACGTCAAATGGATCTAATTTTCAAGTCTTCAAAGTTTTCATTCTTAATAATGGTATGTATAACATATCCTTTACTTGTAAATCTTGATTATATTCTAAGACTTTGGTTGGGAAATTATCCTACATATACTAATGATATATGCTTGTTTATAATGCTCGGAGCATTACTTGAAACTATTTCTGGTCCTCTGTGGGTAACGATCTTTGCAACTGGTAAGATAAAAATTTATCAGATAATCATAAGTGCCATTCTTTTACTGAATCTTCCGCTTTCGTATATTGGAGGAAAACTAGGAATGCCACCTCATGGAATGTATTTAATAAGAATAGCCATTTTCATTATAGCGTTGGTGGTTAGATTGAATTTCCTTTCAAGATATATAAAGTTGAATAACAAGTTGTTTCTTAAATATGTAATTTTACCTCTATTTATAATTTTTGTAGTGTTATCTGGAATTTATATTACTGTCCAATTTTTCCAAATGCAGGCGAACTCATTTATGCAGTTCGTATATCAAACAATGATCCATTTAGTGATAGTATTAATTTGCATAATGGGAATAGGATTAACTCATGGAGAAAGGATATTTGTTGTTACTAAAGTTAAAAATTTAATTAAAAGTAAATGGAATTAATATGCTCACATGAAAAGTGCACGGGATGTCAAGCCTGTCGTATGGCATGTCCAAAACATTGTATTAGTATGAAGGAGGATGATAAGGGAAACATCTATCCTGCTGTTGATCAAACTCTATGCATTGATTGCAGACGATGTCAGAAAGTATGTCCTTCTCTGAATCCTCCTGTTTTTTCTAAGCAACCTCTAAAAGTCTATGCAGGATGGGTAAAGGATAAAAAAGCGCGTAAGTATAGCACTTCTGGAGGTATATCATACGTGCTGTCAAAGCATTTCCTTGAGAAAAAAGATGTCTTTTGTGGTGCATTATGGACAAATGATGGAGCTGTACATAAACTATCTTCTGATATTGCAGATATAAAAAAATATCAGGGATCTAAGTATTCACATAGTGATGTAAAGGATTGTTACAAGGAGATCCGTGAGGAGTTAAAATTAGGACGTCATGTGTTATTTACAGGTACACCATGTCAAGTTGCTGCTTTAAGAAAATACCTAAATAAGGAGTATGAAAATTTGTTTACCGTTGATATAATTTGTCATGGTGTTCCATCTCGTAGAATTTTGAGAGATCGCATTAAGGATATTGAGCAAGAACATGGGAAAAAGGTTGTTGAGATGCGTTTTCGTGATAAACAACCTGATCAGTTGCATACATGCTGTAAATACATTTTTGAGGATGGAACTTTTGTTCTTCATGAATATAGTAAAGACTTTTTTTCCCGTTCATTTGTAGATAATTATGCACTCAGAGAAAATTGTTTTAACTGTAATTATTCTCGTATACAGAGAGTGTCTGATATTACTATGGCCGATTTTTGGGGTTATCAACCGAAATCGCTTAAGTTTATTAAGTATGAGTTGGGCGTGTCTATTATAATCGTGAACAGTGAAAAGGGAGAGAGGTTGATAGATATGGTTAAAGATTCTATTGTTTATGAAGAAAGAGATTATCATGAATGTATAAACAGAAATATGTATAAACCCCAGTTGAAACCTGATGATTATGATTTATATTGGACGGACTATGAGCGAGGAAATATACCCAAAAGTGAGATACAAAGGAAGTATTTAACTTCTCCAACGCCTTTTCTTACGACGTGGAAATATGAAATGAGGAAATTCGTAAATGCTTTCTTTCCTGAGAATTTTATGAATAAAGTAAGAGCAATTTTAAAAATAATTAGAAAAATAAGATGATGAATATTCGACAGTTTATTTACAAATATTTATGGTGGACATATCGTCCGATTAAGAGTTTATATAAAGAATATAAAACCAAAAGATATAATCTGAGTGAAATAGAGAGAGTACGAGAAGAAAGTAAGGTATCCACAAAACGTATCTTCTATTTAGGTATTACAGAACAACCAAATCTTGGAGATATGGGACAACATTATTGCATAAAGAAATGGATAAAAGAAAACTATCCTGATTATGCAATGATTATGGTGGAAAGTAAGGTTATTACAAATCCTGCTACTACCAATGTCTTTTTTGATATGTTTAAGAGTGTTTTCAATGAAACGAATGACAGAATTGTTATTCAAAGTGGATATTGTACACAGGATTTGGGAGGCGATCATCCATTGATGCATCGTTTGGTATGTGAACAAATGAAGACTGCAAAAATACTTATGATGCCTCAGACCATCTACTTTCAGCATGAGGAAAATCGTAGAATCTGTTCAAGAAACCACAACCAAGCTAAAAATATGTTGTTCCTTGCTCGTGACCAATATTCCTATGAGCAAGCTAAAGAAATGTTTCCTGATATTCATGTAGAAGCTTTTCCCGATATCGTAACAACGCTTATTGGAACGTTGTCGTTTAATAATAAGCGTAATGGTGTGTGTCTTTGTACCCGAAACGACGGAGAGAAATTGTATAGTTATGAGGAAATAGAAACATTGAAAACTCGATTGGAATCAAATGGGATTTCTGTATTTTGTAAGGATACACAAGGTAAAAGTCCATTTAAAGAAATTCGAGCAAATTTGCGAAGTTTTATAGAAAGAGAAATAGAAAGTTATTCTCATTTTCAGGTTACAATAACTGATAGATACCATGGTACTATTTTCTCACTTTGTGCAGGAACTCCTGTAATTATAATTAAAACTACAGACCACAAAGTAACAACTGGTGCTGATTGGTTTAAGGGTGTATACGATGATTATGTTTATGTGGCAGAGGATCTTGATGATGCTTACCGCTTGTTTAATATTGTAATAAATAAAAAATTGACAAATCATCTTTCTCCTTATTTTAAGGTGAACTATTATGACAAACTAAAGAATTTATTTGAATAAAAAAAATAAAACTATGCGAGTGTTGTTTACTTCGCATTTGTTCTACGATGAGCCAGGTTATAGTGGTGGAAGTTGGATAAATGCATTAATGGATTTATTGAAGGATATTAAAGGTATAGATGTTGGTATTATATATCCATCCTACAGTAGAAATGAGCCTTATTGTGCAAATGGTATAAGTTATTTTCCTGTAAAAATAAGACTAAACCCGTTTATAAAGATAAAACACACTTTTTGCACTTCTGCCCAATTAGTGAAGGATGATAATACTGTAAAAAAGTATGTAGAATATTTCAAACCGGATATTATACAGATGTTTGGATTAGAGACCATCGTTTCGAGTATTGTGAAATGTATAACAACAGTTCCTGTTGTTGTACATATCCAAGGAATATGTGAACCATGTCTTAAGGCATGGTTTCCAAAAGGATTTACGAAATACAATGTATGGAATCGTTATCCATTCAAACAGAGATTATTAAGAAAAACAATTGTTGATAAGTACTATAGATTTAGAAATCTTACTAAGATAGAGAAAGATAATTATAGATGTTACCATTATTATTTGGGAAGGACGCAATGGGATAAGGATATGAGTCTTAAAAATTCCCCAAATCGTAAATATTATGTCTGTAATGAAGTAATCAGGTCTGATTTCTACGAGCAAACATGGCATAAAAGAGAAGGATTACGTTTGGTTTCTATAAACAATGGGGAGTTGTATAAAGGATTTGATACTATTCTTTTAGCAGCCCATAGTTTGACAAAGAAAGGTATCTCTTTTGTGTGGGATGTTTATGGTATTTCTGCCAATGCCCCTATCATAAAAATAGTAGAAGAAATTTTGGGATATAGTTTTAATGAAAACAATGTACGATTTAATGGAAAGAAAACAGCATCTGAACTTGCTAAGGAACTTTCAAGTGCTACATTTTATGTTCATCCATCGCATGTAGATAATAGCCCTAATTCCTTATGTGAAGCACAAATAGTAGGAACACCTACAGTTTCTACTTATATAGGAGGAATTCCATCACTCGTCAAAGATGGAGTTACTGGATATTTGTTTGATGATGGTGATTTTGAACAATTGAGCAACATTATTGCTGGTAAATATATGTTAGATGACGAGTTGACTAATATTTCATTGAAAGCTAAACATGTAGCTTCCTTGCGACATGATAGGAGTGGAATCGTTGAAAATTTATTAAAAACTTATCAAAAAATAATATTAGACTTTAATGAATACACTGACAAATAATATAAGACAGGCATTACTTGTAATTCTTTTCACAATGGCCCTTTTTGCAAGTTATCCATATGTGTTTAGTCAATTTATAGCAATGCCAAATCCCATTCTGTTGAATGGTACAATATTGTGTGCAACCTTTTTAATAGTCATCACTGCTGGAAAGAAATTTATTACGTTTCCACCAAAAATAAATAAAATTGTAATAATACAATTTGTAGGATATTTTCTACTTGGAATAATTCATAATGATAAGCTTGATTTTGTAAGGTGCTATTTTTTGATAATAGTTTATTTGCTTCTTTTATGTTTGTATAATGCTGGTACACTTCTTAAATATATTAAATTTAATAACTATTTGTTGTCGTTGCAATGCATTTTAGGAGTAGTTGCTTTTATTTTATTCTTCATTGGACAATTATCCCCTATTTTTCCTTTTGAGAATACAGATGGAAGAATAGCTTATTGTTATGGTCTGACTTGTTCAAATGCTGTTGTTGATAATGTTATAAGAGTTGCTGGTTATTTTGATGAGCCTGGATCATTAGCCTTTTGGGGTATTTATGCATTGATTTTAAATAAAACTTTTATAGAAAATAAAAAGGTAGAAGCAATATTAATATTTTGTTTATTGTTTACATTATCGGTTGCATATTATATTCAAGCTTTATTGTACGTATTATTGTATTATGGTTCAACAATAAAGAAAAATAAATTATATATAATATTTATAGTGACATTACTTGTCGGCTTTTTTGTATATGTAAATAATAATAGCGGGTCCACTCTTTATAAGTTAACAATAGGACGTTTTGAGGTTAATAAAGGTAGTGTGACAATAGAATCGGAACGTTCTTTGTTGGCCGAAAGAGCTAAAAGTGTTTTTGAAAGCAGTCCAGTTTTTGGAGTTGGGCAAACTAATATTAGAAGTGGTGAATATATGGGTGATAATGAATATGAATTATTAGCCTCTGACGGTATAGTCGGGATGTTTCTAATATATTTCCCACTTATTGTTGTTGCAAGAGGTCGGAAATCTCGTAAAAAGTTTTTGTTTGCTTCCACTATTCTTTTCGCAGGTTATCTTCAAAGACCTTTTCATTGCTCTGTTATTCATTTTGCTATGTTTTATATATATGTTATAACTGCAATACTATATTTTAATAATAAACTTTATATTCAAAACAGATAATGTACGATTTTATACTTTTTGAAACTCTGTATAATAGTATTAATCATTGTACAGATTTGTGTAATATAGCTCGTCTATTGCGTGATAGCGGTTATCATGTAGCGATTGCAGATGTTTTTCATGAGGCAGAATACTGTAAGGTGGAAGGTATTCCACATGTTAAAGTTAATGCAAAATGTAAGGCTTCGTTACGTCCCAGTTCAGCACGTACTTCTGTTGGACGCTATTATGAAAATCTAAAAAATAGATATATAATTGATAGGTATTTATGTAAAGTCATTGATGAATTGGCTCCTATTACAAAGTATCTTTATGCTGGTACAATGATGATAGGAATGCCGTTTATGTGGTTGAAGAAAATACCTAAAGACAAAACTGTTTTTTTCTGGGGTCTAAGAAGTTATTATTTAACGTATTACAAGAGATTGCATCTTAAATATGAGACATTCAGTTCAAAAATAATATCTAATTATTATCTACATAGTAGTAATGTTCGTTTGTTTGTATCTGATGAAATTATTAGGAAGGAATTTCTTGAGCTTGGTTTTCAATCATGGCAATTAGTTCTCAGGCCAGAGCGTGTGATAGATGAATATACTGGTAAGAGAGTAGGAAATGAGAAAAGAGAACAAGATGGAAAATGTAAAATATTGTGTATTGGCTCTTTACGGCCTCAAAAACGTGTAGATTTATGTATACAAGCTTTGAATGAGCTAGGTGATAAAGACATATTGTTTACAATTGCAGGAAAAGCTTCAGAAGAGCATGGTTATAGCAAACGAATTGCAGAATTGATAGATGGACATAATAATATTAAGCGTATAGATAGGCGTTTGTCAGATGAAGAGTATAATTTGCTTATAAATACATGTGAGTATCTTTTACTTTGTGACGAGAAACAGTTATCGTCAGTAACTAATGGTACAATGTCGGAAGCCCTTCTTGCAGGTAAGCCTATAATTGCGCCTGATTATGACCCTTATAAAACAATGGTTAATAAATATGGTGTAGGCATTTTGTATGACATTAAAAGTCCAGTTTCTATACAAAATGCTCTTGTTAAGGCAAAAAATACAGATCCTGTAATGTTTAAAAACGATATAAATCAATTTGTATCGACATTAGAGTATCCATGTGTTCTGAAAAAATTCAAATCAGAAATTGTTTTATCTTTAAAATGATAAATATGAAACAACTACAATATTTGTTTTTTAAACTTCTTTCAAAAGTATTTCATAATAATGAAATCAAGCATAATTTTCTGAGACGGCAAGGAATACAAATCGGTGGGGGGGGGAATATTGTTGCGAATATTTGTACCGCAGAAAGTTTCTTGATACGTATTGGAAATAATGTTACAGTTGCAGAAGACGTACAGTTTGTAACTCATGATAATAGTATAATGAAGGTGAGTCCTTCATGTTATAATTTATTTGGTTATGTTGTCATCGGAGATAACTGTTTTATTGGTCAAAGGTCTACTATTATGTATGGAGTTACCCTTGCCAATAACATTATAGTAGCTTCTGGTAGTGTTGTCTGCAATAGTTTTAATGAAGAACGGATTATTATAGGTGGTAATCCTGCTAAAAAGATAGGAACATGGGACTCATTTATAGCAAAATCTCAGGATATGGCAATGAGTCGCTATGAAGTAAAAGAAATGATGATAAAGCATCCTGAGAAGTTTGTCAAAAAAAAGATACGAAAATGAATAACCCACTAGTAAGTATTGTTGTCCCTATTTATAATATGGGTGATAAAATAGAATTGTGTGTTAAGTCGATACTTTGCCAAGACTATTCTAACTATGAAGTTATTTTAGTTGATGATGGCTCGCAAGATAATAGTCTTGAAGTATGCAATAGAATTGCATCGACATCACAAATCGTAAAAGTTGTACATACAGAGAACCGTGGATCTGGTCCTGCTCGCAATTCTGGTATTGATTGTGCAAAAGGAAAGTATATATATTTTCCTGATGCAGATGATTATATTGAACCGAATACATTAACAATTCTTGTTAGGTCTATACAGGAGAAGGAGGCTGATTTGGTTGTTTTTGGATTTCGAAATGTCAATACTAAAGGTATCACAACATCTGTTAAACAATATCCGGACTTATTTAAAGACGGAAGTGAAATACGAGCGGATTATAAAGATTATATGACAACGATGTCCAAATATGGAATACAGGGTGCTCCTTGGAATAAATTCTTTGATTTGGACGTTATTCGTAAAAATGATGTTAGATATCCTTCATTGAGACGCCATCAAGATGAAGGCTTTATAGGACGTTATATGTGTTATGTTAAACGTGTGCACTTTATAAGTGATGTACTTTATACATACTATACAAATGACTTAACGCTTGAATGGAAGAAATATCCAGTGGACTATATTGATGCAGTTATAGGTTTGAATGAAGTGCGTAAGGAAACAATCTTGACATGGAATAAAAATGATAAGATAACACATGAGCTTATATCAAAAGAATATATCTGTAATGTTATAAAGTCATTGGAGTTGTCTTTCTCTCCTAAAATGAATTTTGACAGGAAACAAAGAAAAAAATGGTTAAGTCAAGCAATTGATAAGACAGGTATACGCCATGTTGCAGAACCAAGCATATTGCGTCCTTATCAAAGAATAATGATGGCTATAATAAAACGTATGCCTTTGCCAATATTATATTTGGCATTATATGGAAAAGTTTCTATAGAATTAAAAAAGAAAAAATAAAATGGCTCCTACTATTTCAGTAATTGTCCCCGTATATAACGCTGAGAATTATGTTGGTCGTTGTATTGAGAGCGTGCAAGCTCAGACATACAATAATTGGCAGATGATTCTCGTTGACGATGGGTCTAAAGACAAAAGTCTGGAGATTTGTCAGAAATATGCAGATGTGGACGACCGTATCAGTGTGATACACCAAGAAAATGCAGGGCCTGGTATTGCCCGTAATACGGGAATAGCAAAGGCTTCGGGTAATTATGTTGTTTTCATCGATTCAGATGACTATATAGAAAAGGATTATTTTCAACTCCTTTCGAAGCATGATGAAGATGTTGTTTTTATCAACGTTCGTGACGTTGATGAGGATGGACGTGTGCTTAAGGAGGATTTTATGGCTAAGAACAAAAATCTCTCAATAGAGACAATTTTGCGTCGTCAGATGACAGGCAAAATTGATTGGGGGGGGGGTAAGAAAGGCCTTGAAAATTAATATTTTACGAGAAAATAATGTAAAGTATACAAAACATAAAATCGGCGAGGAAGCACTGTACAGTTTTCAAGTATTGTGGTATGCAAAGTCTGTAGCGTTCATTGATAAGCCTCTTTATAACTATGTGCAAAGAGGTGACAGCCAGTCTCATTTAAAGGTGGATGATCCTTGGGGAGGAGTGGCTTTAGCAATGAAAGATAAAGTACAGGAAATGGATTTGTATCCTAAGTTCGCTAACACCATCAATGCTTTTCTTCTCACGGCATCAGCAGTTTCTGCCAATTGTCTTGCCAATAACTATCCGTTTTCTTCATATCTTACCGAAGTAAAGAGATGTAGAAGACGCTTGAGCGAGGTAATAGACAAAAAATATCCAATAGATAAAAACAATATGAGTGGCAAGGCCCGCATTGTGGGATGGTTGCTGCAACACGGTTTTTATTTATTGATTTGGGTATTGGCAAAGCTTAAGGCTATGAGAAAGTAACCATACAAAGCTGTGCTTCCAGTCGTATCTTTTTTTCAAAATTGGAAGTATGGCAAAATATTCTATCATTACTCCTCAGTTCAACTCATTTGAACTGATGGACAAATATTTTGATTCTTTGTTGAATCAGACGGTAAAGGACTTTGAAGTGGTCATTGTTGATGACTGTTCTACAGACGGATCTTGGAAGAAATTGCAAGAGTATGTTAGGCAATGTCCTTTACAGATAACCCTTCTTCAAGCCGAGAAAAATAGCGGACCTGGTAATGCACGTAATATGGGCATTGAGGCTGCCAAAGGCGAGTGGATAACATTTGTGGATAATGACGATTGGGTGGCAAGAGATTTTCTTGAGAAGATAGATGCAGTTATCTTAAGGGAAAATGTCAATTGCGTAATCTATGACTATTATGCTTGGTTAGATGGAAATACAAGTATATCAAGATCTATGTATATTAATAAGAGAGGTAGGAAATCTGTTTCCGACTGTATGATTTCGGTACGAAATCATACATTCGGAAAGTTTTACAAACTTTCCGAATGTCAGCATGTACGTTTTCCGAAAATTCGTAGATGTGAAGATGTGGCATACGTCTGTCAGGCCATTGCTGCATGTGGCAATGCTTACTATTTGAACGAACCTCTTTATTTCTATCGCCAACGTCCTACGTCTTTGTCTAACAATGCAAAAATGGACCATAGTGATATGGTAAATGCTTTTGCAATACTTGAGGATAAGTTCTTGAAGAAGTATCCTCTTGAGATGAAGAATAAGTCGGTAACAGACATTCTGTATGGTGCTCTTTTGATGATGTGTAAGTCTGGAAAGGATAATACTACAATACTTAATTATATAAAAGAGTACGAGAAGAAGTATCCAGAGTGGTGGAAGTGTGAGATTATAAAATATCTTGGCAAGCCTAAAATGGCATTCTTGAAATTTGCCCAGTGGCATTTTGTGCCAGGAATTAAATTGATAGCATACTTACATTCGCAGATGATAAAGAAGGGTGCATAAAAAGGAACGTCTAATTGAATAAAAGAAGTCAAAACAATGAGTTTAGAGCAGAAAGTAAACTACCAGTTGAACAAAGTTCCTGGTGTTAAGAAATATATCAAGCGTGCATACCAGTTGGGTTGTTATGCTGTGAGTAAGAAGATAAAGTCGGAGGGCAACATTGTGAAGGTGTCGCCTGACGACCCTTCGCATGAGTATTTCTTTGGTTACTACGACAAGTCGCCATGGGATGCCACTATGCGATATATGATTTGCATGAGGGCTAAGGACACTTGGAGTGAGCCAGACCCTTTGGGTACAGCAGATATCCTGCTTATTGACACTAAGAATGGCAATAATGTAAAGCATATAGCAACTACGCATACCTGGAATGTGCAACAAGGATGTATGGCACAATGGTTGGGACCTGATTTCAAGTCTCGCATATTGTATAATGATATGCGTGAGGGTAAGTATTGCTCTGTGATACTTAACGTGGAGACGATGGAAGAGAGAGTTCTGCCAATGCCTTGTTATACTGTTTCTGCCGATGGCAAGACAGGTTTGAGCTTGGATTTCTCTCGCCTGCATAGTCTGCGATTGGGTTATGGATATGCCGGACTGCCAGAGAAGACAAAGGGCATAGCTTTGCCTAATGCTACTGCCGTATGGAAGATAGACATTGAAACGGGAAAGGCAACAGACTTGTTGAAATATACAGACTTTGCAAACTTTGAGCCTCGCCACGAAATGAAGGAGGAGGGAAGTGTGCATAAGGTGAACCATTTGATGCTTTCGCCAAACGGTAAGCGATTTATGGTGTTGTATCGTTGGTTCTGTGGTCAAAGAAAGTATACCCGTTTGGTAACATGTAATGTCGATGGCTCAGACATGTATGTATTGAGCGACGACGACATGGTGAGCCATTGCTATTGGAAGAATGACGAGGAAATAATTGCTTTTGAAAGAAAAAAGGAATTTGGTCCTGGCTATTATCTGATGAAAGACAAGAGCCAAGAATGGACCCATATCTGGCCTCAGTTAAGCAATGACGGTCATCCGAGTTATTGTCCTACCGACAACAATCTTGTAGTGTTTGACACCTATCCAAGCCGTTCGCGTATTCAGGAGGTTAAGATAGGACTTGATACGGACACGAAGGGAGAGAGTGTAATGGTGTTGGCAAAGGTGTTCTCTCCATTCAAGTATGATAATGACACTCGATGTGACCTTCATCCTCGTTGGCGACAAGACGGAAAGGCTATATGCTTTGACAGTGTCTTTGAAGGACATAGAGGATTATATTATGTAAAATTAGATTAAGATGAAAAAAATAGCAGTAATATTACCTGTATACAAGAACGATAAAGTTCAGTATATTAAACTGTCGTTTGACAGTATTCTAAATCAGACATACAAGGACATTCACCTCTTTATTGGGGTGGATGGTCCTGTAGGCAAGGATTTGGAAGAGTGTTTGAAAAAGTATGAGCAGGATGAACGCGTGACCGTGGAATGGTTTAAAGAAAACCGCGGTCTTGCCATTGTGTTGAACGATTTGCTTGACATCTGTTTTAAGGAGGGTTATGAGTATATAGCCCGAATGGATGCCGATGACATCTCGATGCCTGAGCGTTTTGAAAGGCAGATGGCTTATCTGCAACAACATCCCGAAATAGATGTTGTGGGTGGAGCGATAGAGGAGATTGACGAGAACAGCGAGAGTAGGGGAAAGACAATCGTTTATCCGTTGACATCGGATGATTGCTATAATTTCTTTGCCCGCAGAAATCCTCATGCCCATCCTGCTGTGATGTTCCGCAAGAGCTTCTTTGACAAGGCTGGATGTAAGTATCGCCCTGAGTACAGACAGAACCAGGATACTATGCTTTGGCTTGACGGCATGAAGGCTGGTACAAAACATGCCAACTTGCCGGATGTAGTGTTGCGTTTCCGTTTCACCAACTCATTGTTCAAGAAGCGTCGTAATGGTTGGGCTTTTGCAAAGAAACAATTGCACGATCGTAAAATCATCAACAAGACTCTTGGATATGGCTTCGGAGCAACAGTATTTGGATATATGATGTTCTGCATGTTGGTTTCGCCACCGTGGGTAAAGAAGATTGCCTATAAAATTTTTAGATAAGATGTTGGAATTTGAATTTGTACAAATTGCAATTGGTAATAAGGATAAGTTTTTAGGTTGCCCCTCAGATGAAGAGTGGAGACGACTCTTTTATTTCGCACAAAAGCAATCATTGGTTGGTTTCCTTTTCTGTGCCATTGAAAGACTGCCCAATGAGCAACGTCCTAAGAGGGATTTACTCTTAAAGTGGTATGCTATGGCAGAAAAAATAAAACGAACTAATGCCAAATTGAATATGCGTTGTGCAGAGTTAACCACCATCTTGAAAGAAGGCGGCTTTAAAGGATGCGTGCTTAAAGGCCAAGGCGTGGCTTTGCTTTATCCCAAGCCAGAGTATCGTCAGAGCGGGGATATTGATATGTGGGTCGGAACATCAGATGGTGAGCTTGCTTCTATTGCTTCTGTTGTGTCTTATGCAAAGCACAGAGGTGTTAGTGTGTCGCATATTGATATCAAACATGCTGATATGCGGTTCTTCAATGATGCGCAAGTAGAAATTCATTTTAAGCCAAGTTATTCTTATAATTTTATTTATGACCATCGTCTGACTTCCTGGTTTGGATTAAAGGCGAAGGAGCAATTTGAAAACTTTGATTCTGCAGAAGGTTTTGCTTATCCAACTATTTCATTTAATCTTGTTTATTCTTTGTTGCATATCTACCGTCATCTTTTTTCTGAGGGTATAGGTTTAAGGCAAATGTTGGACTATTACTATATATTGACAAATAGTACAACGGATGAGAGAAAGCGTGCGTATAAAACCATTTGTCGTTTTGGCATGAAAGATTTTGCAGGTGCGGCAATGTTTGTTTTGCAAGAGGTTTTGGGATTGAAGGGTGAATATTTGCTTTGTGAATCGTCAAGAAAGTCTGGACTTTTCCTATTGAAGGAGATACTATTGGCAGGTAACTTCGGACAATATGACAACCGCATAACAAGGATAAACAAAGAGAAACGAATAAAGAGAGGGTTTGCTCAATTTGCAAGAAACCTTCGTTTTGTTCGCTATTATCCACAGGAAGTATTGCTCTCGCCAATATGGAAGTGTTGGCATTATGGGTGGAGGAAGAAGCATGGGTATTTGTAGTGAATAATAAATTGAAATGCTAATCATATAAACAATATAGAATGAATAAGTCTGATATTTTTTGGCAAACATATTTGAATCTCGAAAAAGAAATGATAGAAGTGTCAAGATACATCTTTATTACAGATGAGATAACTGTGCGACATAATGGTACGGAAACAACGCAATCCTATGAAGCACAACTGAACACTTTTTCCCCACATTTGGCAGACTTATTAGTGCGTATTTGCGTTCAAATAGAGGCAATCTCAAAAGAATTGTATCATGCTAATGGTGGCACAAAAGAGCGGGGTGATAAAGCACTGTTTTTTGATGAGGACTGCTTGAAACTAATTGATATAAAGTGGGAAACTCATAACAAAAAGGTTTTAGTTGTTGCGCCTTTCTTCAATCTTACGAAAGATGAAAATAGAGTGTTGAGACCATTAAAAGAAGCTCATAAAAGAGGAGGAACATATTGGGGTAAGGCATATCAAGCAGTAAAACATGATAGGTTTGCTTCTCTAAAGCATGGTAATGTAAAAGCTGTATTGCATGCTTTGGCTGCTTTATATTTATTAAATGTATATTATAGGAACGACTCGTGGGTTATACCTTATAAGGATTTACGTAAGACAGATTATAGTTTAAACTCTTCAATATTTGCAGTGAATCCACCAATAGTAGAACAACTATGGTATGGCAATAAACCAAAACAAAGTGATAGCCCTTATGTTGTAAGATATAAAGCAGAAGACTATAAACGTATAGAAGAAATGCAAAAGTCTGATGCTGATGCTTTAAATAATTATTGGCGCCAACAGCCAGAATTACAAGATACAGAATTTATATCGATACTTTTAGAAGAACAAGAGAAGCAAAGACAAAATCCCACATATAGGGTGATGTATATATGGGAACTCGCAAAGTTCAGACTGAAGAAAATGCTTCCTTCAACAATGCCTTTTGAAGAAAGGAAACGTCAATTGATAAACTGTGAGGCTTGGAATTGCAGGATTAGTCAAAATAATAAACATTTATCTATTGATGAAATAACAGAAGACAATATTGAAAAAGAAATAGAAAATGTAGGAACTCTTTGGGGAATGGACATCGAAAAAAGATACAATACCTTTAAATGGATTTTCTTAGCTACGAATGAAGCTATGTGTGAGGTATCAATTCCTCAATGAAACGATGGATTAATTTGGAAACAATATATTTAGATAAAATGATATTCAAAAGACTCTTTGACATTGTTGCATCCCTATTGGGACTGCTTTTGATTTGGTGGATATTCCCCATAGTAGCGTTTTTAATCCATAAGAAGATGCCAGGTGGTCCGGCTTTCTTCTGTCAGAAGAGAGTTGGAAAGGATGGCAAGTTGTTTACTTGTCATAAGTTCCGTTCGATGACGGTGAAGCATTCTGGCTCTTCTGTTTCGGTGGCTGGCGATAGTCGTATCACTCCGTTTGGTGCTAAGCTAAGACATTATAAGATTGATGAGTTGCCTGAGCTGTGGGATGTATTGATTGGTAATATGAGTTTTGTGGGTCCTCGTCCTGATGTGCCTGGTTATGCGGATAAACTGCAAGGTGATGATAGGGATGTACTGAAGTTGCGTCCTGGCATTACTGGTCCTGCTACTCTGAAGTATAGACTGGAGGACGAAATGATTTCGGACTTTATGAAGGACTTTAGAAACATGAATTACCATGAATTGACCACGAATTATCCGCAGATTAAAATATCAGATAAGGAATATGCTGAGCTGATAGTGAAGAGTGATCAGGAAGTTGCTGTGTGGTATAACGATAACGTGATTTATCCTGATAAAGTGCGCCTGAACTGTCATTACTATCGATACT
Source organism: Prevotella merdae (assembly GCF_900290275.1). GTDB lineage: Bacteria > Bacteroidota > Bacteroidia > Bacteroidales > Bacteroidaceae > Prevotella > Prevotella merdae. The sequence goes on along the minus strand of NZ_LT985324.1, from coordinate 1,073,413 downwards.
ACTCGTTCTGGAAGGATATTGAAATGATATTCGCAACAGTACTTGGGTTTAAGGTGAAGTTTGCGGGGGAAGAAGTGTAGGGAATTAGGAATTATGAGTTAGGAGTTTTGAATTTTGAGTTAGGAGTTTCTATGAATTAGGAGTTTCTATGAATTAGGAGTTTTGAATTTTGAGTTAGGAGTTGTTCTCGGCTTCGTCTGCGATTTGGAATTGAACAATTTTGAATTGTTATGGAACACGAATTACCAGAAATTATCCATAAATTTACCACGAATCTTGTTTAGTTCAACATATATTTTTATCTTTGCATAAAATAGGCTGCACCTCGGCATAACATTCAATCAAGCTTGATGTTCTGCTCTCGGTTTGCACTATCCTTGCATAATATAATATAAATGGTTTTAAGTAATGAAAATAAAAGATATACATATACAAAACTTTCGCGGTATTGAAAATCTAAGTATTGCAGATGCCGACCCTCATATGAATTTGATTGTAGGTATCAATGGAGCAGGTAAAACGAGTGTGCTTGATGCTTTGGCAATGTTATTGTCATGGTTTATAGCACGTATGCGTTCTTCTAATGCAAAAGGATTATTACCAAATAATTTGGATATCAGGATAGGTAGCAAAGAGCCATGTTTTTTGTCTATAGATACTGAGAACGGTGTAAGTTGGGGTTTAGGGAAGAAGAAGGCTTACACGGTTCGCAAAAGACAAACAGCTTATAAGACGGATTTGAGCGAAATGTCTGTTTTGGCTGATGAGATTGTTGAGAATGCAGAACATGGAGGTAATGTGCCAGTCTTGATGTATTACCCCGTAGAAAGGGCCATCGCTTCTGTTCCTGTCAACTTGCATAAAGCGGAAACTAATATATGGGATGTATATAAGGATGCGTTGTCGGGTAATTCTAATTTCAGATCGTTCTTTGAATGGTACAGGCGTCAGGAGGATATCGAAAATGAAATGATTAGAGATGATGCGTCTTATAGAGACCATAGTTTGAATGCTGTAAGAAAGGCTATTTCTGCTTTCTTTCCAAACTTTAGTGAGATGCGTGTTCGTCGTAGACCGTACCAAGCAATGATTATTAAGAAAGGTGAGCAAGTTATAGAGTTTTCACAATTGTCGCAGGGAGAAAAGTGCTATCTGTCCTTGGTGAGTGATATTGCAAGACGCTTGGCTATAGCTAATCCTGGAATGGATGATCCTCTTGAGGGTGAAGGAATTATTCTGATTGATGAAGTTGATTTACATCTCCATCCCAAATGGCAAATGGAAATTGTGTATAAATTGACAAGCATCTTTAAAAATTGCCAATTCTTCATTTCAACTCATTCGCCTTTAGTCCTTTCGGATATAAGAAAATATCAAGTTATTGCTGTTGATAACGGGAAAAAAATAGATGTGGCTTTCGACCCTTATGGCAAACCTGTCAGCAGTATTATGAACAATTTCTTTGATATGCCATATCTGAGGAATGTGACTGTGGCTAAAGATATAGAGAAAGCATATACTGCTATCAGAATGGGGAATGCAGAACGGTTCAATGAACTCTTCGGAAAACTTATGCAGATCATAGGTCCTGCAGATTCTGATATGGTTAGACTAATGGTTGAAGCTAAAAGGAACGGTTTAAGATGAGACACATATGTAAAAGTACAGTTCCCAAATCACTTGATGATTTCAAGGAGCAGAAGCACACTATGTGGAAAGAAATCCATGATGAGCATAATAAACATGTATATGATGATTGCTTGACCCAATGTGAATTGGATCAAGGCGAATTATGTGGATATACCGAAATACCTCTTAGTAGCGGAAAGAAACATATAGACCACTATGTTAAGCGGGACATCGACCCTAATTTAACATTCTCTTGGACAAATATGATAGCTGCGGTTAAAGATTATCGTTTTGGTGCAGATTGGAAAGATGATCATATAAAGAAGAGTGATTATGATTCTTCCAAAAAGAGATATAAAAATATACTTGATCCGGTAGTTGATGATTTCACGGGTAGGTTCAAGTTTTATACTGACGGTTTTATGGAACCATCTGATTGTAATGACACATTAGCAGAAAATACAATAACAATGTTTAATCTGAATGATGAAACATTGAAAAACCGTAGAGCGAATAGTATGACTTTAGCTCGAAGTATGTTTGAGGGTGGTATGGACAAAGATGAAATTTTGCATTTCCTTGCTTCTGATGGTTTTATAAGTTCAGTTGAATATGAACTCTCTCAAGTGTAATATTAACAATATCTAAATTTTTATCCCCATACGAGTGGCGGCATATGCGCAGAGCGATACTGCGGTGAGGAACAAAAATAAATTTTGAATGTTGAATTAGGAGTTAGGAGTTGTTCTCGGCTTCGCCTGCGATTTGGAATTGAACAATTAGGAATTTGCTTATAATTCTTGCTTTGGTAAGTGTCTTTACGGGCTGAGCGCAACATTCCTTCTAAATCAAAAGATTATTGTAAGAATACTTGTAAGTGTCGGGGAAATGACGTAAATTTGCGTTTGAAGATGAACATAAGTAGTTTGTCCAAATATGATATGATAGCCGATAAGATAGAATATATAATCATGCTCATAAAACTGTTTGCGCGTCATTTCGGTTTGAGCTATATGCAGGCTTTCCGATATGTTAGTCTGCACGATGGAATAGAGTATGCAGAGAGACATTATAGCATTTTGCATACTCTGTCGTTTGAGGAACAAGTAGAAGGACTTGCTGCCTTTTGCCGTAAAAAAGGAGGATTGCTGACATGAAACTATATCATGGGTCTAATGTAAAGGTTGAGAATATTAACCTTAGTATGTCGCGTCCTGCAAAGGACTTTGGACGTGCTTTCTATCTTGAGTGTATGGAGCGTGACTTAGCAACTATTCTCGTAGAAAAGAGAGGGCTGACAATTCGTCAGGCTCTTAGTATCTTATATGATTCTGACACTTATCGCTTATTGCAGAATCCTAATACGGGGCTGTATTTTCAGTCTCCTCAGTATGTATACTCGTATTTGCAAGAGGAGATTGAACAAGGAAAATTTGGCAACGTTGAATGTTGAGTTATGCGCTGGGCGCAATGTTGAATGGTTGCCTTTGGCAATATTGAATGTTGTAATAGGCTTTGCCGCTTGCCAGAGCAAGAATGTTGAGTTTTTCAGTCGTGAATTATCGTGAATTGACCATGAATCTTGTTTAGTTCAACATATATTTTTATCTTTGCATAAAATAGGCTGCACCTCGGCAAAACATTCAAACAAGCTTGATGTTCTGCTCTCGGTTTGCACTATCTTTGCATTAGATAATTCCTAAACATTAACGTTATGCGACACACAGAAGAACGATATATAAGTTTACTTACCGATTTTGGTTTCAAGCGAATTTTTGGCACCAAACCCAATAAGGATTTGCTTATTGACTTTCTCAACTCTTTATTTAATGGTGAACAGGTTGTGAAAGACGTAACGTTTCTTAATAGCGAGCATGTGGGCGATGTACATACCGATCGTAAAGCGATATTCGATGTGTATTGCGAGAACGAGAAAGGCGAGAAATTTATTGTAGAGATGCAGAATGCATATCAAACATATTTCAAGGATCGCTCGTTGTATTATGCCACATTCCCCATTCGTGAGCAGGCTCAAAAAGGGGAAGGATGGAACTATAAGCTCAAGCATGTTTATGTAGTGGCGCTGCTCAACTACGATATGAGCGACCCTGCCTTTTCTGATGATACTATAAACCATGACATTGGTTTGCTTGACAAGCAGACACACCGAGTGTTCAACGATAAACTTACATTTAAATATGTGGAAATATCCAAGTTCAACAAGAGGATAGAAGAACTTAAGACCAACTATGACAAGTGGCTCTTTATTCTTAAAAACCTCTCGCGTCTTGACCGCCAGCCTGAATATTTGCAAACAGCTGTATTTAACCGATTGTTTGCTGAAGCCGAAATTGCCAAGTTTACAAGGGCTGAACTCAGGGAATACGAGGATAGCCTTAAGGCTTATCGCGACATAAAGAATTCTTTGGATAGTGCAGAAGAAAAAGGAGAACGTAAAAAAGCTATAGAGATAGCGAAAAATCTTCTTGAAATGGGAATGTCTATTGACAATATAATGAAAGCAACGGGGCTTTCACAGAAAGAGATTGATATGCTTTAAGCTTTTACAGTGTTAATACTTAACACTCATGATGTTAGAGGAAAAACAGAAGGCTTATGTTAAGGATAGCTTGACAAGAGCTATAAGTGAAATGAAGGTTGCAAAGATTGAAGGTAGAAAACTTCAAAGTGTTGACGACTTTATCAATGAAATGAGAGGCGTGTGATATTATAGCCTTAAGGCTTATCGAGACATAAAGAATTCTTTGGATAGTGCAGAAGAAAAAGGAGAATGTAAAAAAGCTATAGAGATAGCGAGGGTAATTTTGCCATCGACTTAAAAAAAACATAAGACAACGCCAAAGGATAAGCTTTATACTCTTCTTCCTGAATTTTGGGAAGATGATGAATAATAAAATGAATTTATAATTTAGTCAAATTAAGGTATAACCTCCACTGGCATTAGCTGGTGGAGGGCTAAAACTCATATGCGTATCGGAAATATGAGGGGATACCGAATACTTACGTTACGCTGTGCGCAATGTTGAATTTTGAGTGTTGAGTTTTGAATGGTCGGCTTTGCCGATGTTGAATTATTCAATTTTGAATTGTTTTTTATCAATTCATATTTTTTTAAGGCAATTGCCTTTTTTTATGATATAGTGGGTATGGCGGAGTCGCCATACCCTGTTGTGCATGTATATACTGTACATGCATTATAGTGACGTAAATACCAAATTTTTAAATATATAAATTTTTAATTATGGAAAGAAAAACGATTTATCTGTGTCTTGCTCATATGAGTGAGGCTGGTTTGGAACAGAAATACGTTAAGGAGGCTTTCGACACCAATTGGGTGGTGCCGATGGGTCCAAACGTAAATGCTTTCGAGAAAGACCTAAAGAAGTTTGTCTGTAGTCAAACTTCCAATGAGGAATTAGGAGTTAGGAATGTTGAATTAGAGCGTGAGGTGGTTTGCTTGAGCGCTGGTACTGCTGCTGTTCACTTGGCACTGATTGGATGTGGTGTTAAGGCTGGTGACGAGGTGCTGGTGCAGAGCTTTACGTTCTGTGCTTCAAGTCATCCTATCACTTATCTTGGTGCAAAGCCTGTGTTTGTAGGTTCAGAGGGAGAGACATGGAATATGGATCCTGCTTTGCTGGAGAAGGCTATCATTGACCGTAAAGAGAAGACGGGCAAGTTGCCTAAGGCTATAGTGCCTGTAGCTCTGTATGGTATGCCTTACCGTATTGACGAGATTATGGCTATTGCCGACAAGTATGGCATTCCAGTGGTGGAGGATGCTGCCGAGGGTATGGGCTCGCGCTTTGATGGACAAGTGTTGGGTACATTCGGCAAGTATGGTGTGCTGTCGTTTAATGGCAACAAGATGATTACTACTTCTGGTGGTGGTGCTTTGATTTGCCGTAATGCTGAGGATGCCAATGAGGTGATGTGGTATGCCACACAGGCTCGCGACGCTTATCCTTACTATCAGCATACGGCTATCGGCTACAACTATCGTATGTCGAACGTGTGTGCGGGAATCGGTCGCGGTCAGATGACTGTGCTTAACGACCATATCGCTCATCACAAGCATGTGCAGAAGCTCTATGAGGAACTGTTGAAGGATGTTCCTGGAGTACATATCCACAAACAGCCAACAGACCCACGCTATGACGCAAACTTCTGGCTTTGCGCTGCCACTTTGGATGCAGATGTGAAGATTCAAGGTCAGGAGAACGCTTACAAGGAAGTGATTAAGACTGCCGTAGGTGGAGCTGCTGGTGTAATCCATGCCGTTGATTCAGCAACAACCGACTGTCAGCCTAACGAAAATGTAGAGGCATTGCGTGTGTTCATGCTGGGCAAGAAGATTGAGTGTCGCCCGGTATGGAAGCCTATGCACAAACAACCCGTGTATGAGGGTGCTTCTGTATATACCAATGGGGTAGAGGAGGAACTGTTTAAGGTTGGCTTCTGTCTGCCAGCAGGTCCGTATGTTACGGATGATGATGTGAAGTATATCGTAGAGAGCATTAAGGAAGCGATTGTAAGATAAGCAATTGGTTGATGAGCGATTAATGGACGTAATGTGCTGGCTGCATATATGTCTGTTAATTGCTCATTCGTATAAAAACTATACGCATAATGAGATACTTTATAGAAGCAATTTGGAATTTGCTCTCATCGAATGCCATCACGACTCGGCAAACTTTAAACAAGTTTGAAATCTTCTTGAAATGGGAATGTCTATCGACAATATAATGAAAGCAACAGGCCTTTCACAGAAAGAAATAGCTAACCATTAAGTTTTCAAAGACAATTCAAATTCTCCTCATCCGAGTGGCGGCATAGTGCAGAGCGATACTGCAATGGGGTTCTAATCTTTTATTTTTTTTATTTATTATATAGACACTTGCATAGGTGTCTATAAAGTTGGTGTTCCATTTATCCAACTATGTTTCTGAATTCAAAAAGAAACACGCAGATAGGCAGTACAATATCTATGTGCATGATATGGATGTTGATATGGAGAAATTCAAAGAAGACTATGAGAATTATGATTATCTCCAAAAGCATCTAATCGCAGAAGTCTATTTCGATACTGATGAAGTTTTGTTCAATAGTGAATACCGAAAAATATAGTAAAAAATTGGAGAGCCTTTACTCTGACTCTCCAATATACCTAATGAGCAATATTTATTAAGTTACATCCCAATGCGGTTTGAATGCGAGCAATGGTTTGTGTGGTGAAGTTGTGGCGACATTGCTGCAAGGCAATCACGGAAAAGTTTATTCTGTACCATAATTACTAAATTTCAAAGGTTGCACTTTCTATATCGGTTATCATATTCTTCTCAATGGTAATAACACCATTCTTTTGCGCAAAAATACATAAAGAAATTAAAGACTGTTCACTTTTAAGTGAATATTTTGGATGGTTTAACAAGGGGAACATTGTATGAACACAAATACAGATTTTGATAAGATAGATAAGGTACTCTCGAAGAATGGTGGAGGCTTGTTTTGCACATGTTGGTGTGTGCAGATGAGGTGATCAAGGACGGCATCAAGAAAATGATTGCTGAGTATCCAGACAAATACTATGTGAAAAACTACTTGGGTAATGTGTTATAAATAGGTGTTTGAATGAAAGAAATCAAGCTATTTGATTACCAAGAGGATATGAAGGAACGGATAGAGAAGGCTTTTGAGTCTCATCAATCCGTTATGGTTCAGATGCCTACTGGAACAGGAAAAACGATACTTCTTGCAGAAGTAGTGAAAAGTGAAAAGTTAAAAGGGAAAAATCCAGATGGAGAGAAAAGTGAAAAGTTAAAATGGAAAAATCCATGTGTGTGGATTGTGGTGCATCGGCGTGAATTGGTGGAACAGATAAAGGAAACACTTGCAAAGCAATTGGATTCTTCACTTTTCACTCTTCCCTTTTCACTTAACCCATTGGATTCTTCACTTTTCACTCTTCACTCTTCACTTATCAAAGTTTTCTCTATACAGTGGCTATCGAAGCATTATCATGAATTGGAGGAGAAGCCTTCGCTCATCATAATTGACGAGGCGCATCATGCCGTGGCGAAGACTTATAAGGAGGTGATGGATGCTTATCCTGAGGCAAAGAAGTTGGGACTGACTGCCACGCCTTGCCGACTGACTAAACGAGGGTTCACCGATTTGTTTGATGTGCTGCTGCAGTCGTGGTCGGTAAAGAAGTTTATTGCCGATGGGTGGCTATCGTTGTATGACTATATGTCCATAAGAGAGGATAGTGAGGATTGGCACTTGGTGAACTCGCTGAAGAAACGTGGTGCCGACGGAGACTTCTCGCTGAGAGAGATGAGCGAGAAGCTGAATGTGCAGCCAAGCATCGAGAGGCTTTGCGATACGGTGATAAGATATGCAGCTAACAAGAAAGGCATTACTTACGCCATAGACATAGCTCATGCGGAGCATATAGCGGAAGCGTACAGACAGCATGGAATAAAAGCAGTGGCGATAAGCAGCAAGACATCGATTGAAGAAAGAAAGAAAATCATTGAAAGGTTTAAGAAAACAAGTGTAGGAGATCGTTATGGTAATTCTTGCTATGCCTCTTTGGAACAGACTAACGACATACAAGTGTTGGTGAATGTGGACTTGTTTGGTGAAGGTTTTGACTGTCCCGATGTAGAGTTCATTCAGTTGGCGAGACCCACACTGTCGTTGGCAAAATACCTGCAGCAAGTAGGACGTGGCATGCGTGTGTTTGAGGGCAAGAAGTATTGCTTGATATTAGACAATGTCGGACTGTACCGTTTGTTTGGTCTGCCGTCAGATGACAGAGACTGGCAAGCCATGTTTGAGGGACGTATCGCTGGTAAAGGCATTCTGACAGGGGAAGTGGAAGGACAGTATAACATAGCCTATTCTGTTTGCAACGAACAAGAGAGAATCACTTCGGACGCACGAACAGAGTTGATTACCGTTATGACACATGAGGGGCAACGTATGGACTTGGAGGAAGCATACGGCTACGAGATAGTTGGCAACAAGGAAGGGTTGTCGGGTGTTGTGGATAAGGACGATAAGGAAGTGCTACCCTGTGAATATAATAAGGTAGAACTGAAAGCATACGGAATAGCCAAGCTGTACTCTCGACGGAAGATAGACAGAGAACGTCCATGGATGGACTTGCGTAATGGAGTTAGATTCTTCAAGCGACCGAGAATAGAAAAGCATGGTTTTATGGAGTTCTCTACTACAGACGGACTGCGCCTCTATCCGAGAGTAAAGACACGTAAGATGGACGAGAACTGTTTTGTATTGCGGAATGCGTTGGGCAATGGGACCGACGAAGGGCTGCGGTTCCGCAATTTCTTTGTGCAGCCATCAGAGCCAGACAGACTATACATGTTTAAGGAGAAAATAGAAGACCTTTCGATTTGGGAAGACGAACAAGGAGGTTTGGCTTGGCGCAAGGCTTGGGATAGTATGTTGCATCCTATGACAGCTGAAGAATTAGCGGAAAGGAGAAACACATGGAAAGAAGAGGTCAAGCAATTTGAAGGGGAAAAGAAACAATATATAAGGTTTTTCAGACCAGAAATAAAAATAGACCACATCGAAGGCAAGACACAGTTGGCTGATTATAAAGAACCTGCCAATCTGAGAGTCAATTGCGTCACGAAGAACAATTACCAAGTATACTATAGAAGACATTGTATGGATAAATGGGAGTCATTAGGCAGTTATGCCAAGATATATCCTCAGGCATACGGTATAAGAGTAGTGCAAAGCAGAGAAGGTAAATACCTTGTACGCACCGAACTGTACAAACCAATGGAAATGCCAGAACAGACGTATGAATTTGCAGAGCTGCAGGACAACACTCTGCTTCATTTCATGGAGCAAGGCAAGGAATACTGGGTATATTTGGAGAATATGACATGTTTTACCCGAGAACCAGAATTTGTCACCATTGGTTTCATGGATTTCTTGAAGATTGGTGGAGTGTATATGAGATGTGGAAGAAACAATGGTGAAACCTACAGAAGAGCAGAGATAAGGATGTACGATGACATTTGCTTCTTGGGATTAAGAGAAGTGTTCGTCAAGACTGCATATAGACAACACCATTATTACATACAGCAACGGTCGTTGGACGGCAAACATTTTGTGCTGAGTGATAGTATGAAACCAAAAGAATCGTCAACATGGTTTGATATGTACTACGACGGGAAGAATACGCCGATAGTAGAAAGACGAAAGAAGGACTATGAGATATACGGAGTGAAGACAAGATAACGATAGATTTTCATTACGGCAGAATTGTGCTTGCCGTGGCCGTAGAGAACATAGGAGGGTACACATCCCCATTCAATAGGATAGGGATGTGGACGGTTGTTATGCGTAGGGCAAAATCAGTCTACTTATTCCTCGCCACGCAATACGGGCAGCGAGATGTGGTATTTGACGGCAAATATACGTATCAGCACGATGAGCACGAAGGCGATGATTACTGAGACGGTCATGTCGCATCCGCACTCTACCAGTCCCCAATAGGCGGCACCTCCAACGATGCTTGCCATGGCGTAAATCTCCTTCTTGAAGATTACTGGCACGTTGTTGAGGAGCACGTCGCGGATTACGCCGCCCGCCGAACCTGTGATTGTGCCCATGATGATGGCTACCCAGAAGGGATGTCCGCAATCTAACGTCTTCTGTAAGCCCGCTACCGTAAAGAGGGCAAGGCCTAAGGTGTCGAAGAAGAACCACGTGTTGTCCAGGCGCTTGAGCGAGTGAGCAAAGATGATGACGAACATCTGGGCTATGAGCGTACAGATGAGGTAGATGGAGGAGGTCATCCAAAAGGGTGTTACGCCTAACATCATATCGCGAAGTGTTCCGCCACCAATAGCAACCGCAATGCCGCAGACAAATCCGCCAAACCAGTCGAAATGCTTGGCTGCTGCGTGACGAATGCCTGAGATGGCAAAGGCAAAGGTTCCGAGAAACTCAATAACATTGAGTAATGGCTCGTAGAGCTCTTGGTGCGACATCATATATTGTTCACTACGTTTACGGGTTTACCACTAAGGAATGTTCGGATGTTCTCTTCGGCAATGGCCATAAGGCGCGTGCGTGCCTCTTTTGACGCCCAAGCTACGTGGGGTGTTATGAAGGCATTAGGCTCGAGGAACAGAGGATTGTCGGCAGCTGGTGGCTCCTGGCACATCACGTCGGCGCAATAGGCTGCCAAATGTCCGCTGTGTAGGGCTGCGGCCACATCTTCCTCGTTTACGAGCGGACCTCTGCCTGTATTTACCACGATGGCGCCCTTCTTCATTTTGCTGATGGTGGAGCTGTTGACCAACTGGTGTGTGTCGGGCGTTAGTGGGCAATGTAGCGAAATGATATCGCTATCAGAGAGTAGCTGGTCCATACTGGCCTTACGGATGTATTGTGGTAGTTGGTCGGCCTGCTTGCTTGTTAGGGCGATGACGTTCATGCCAAAGTCGGCAGCCAGACGCGCCACCTTCATGCCGATGTTGCCCAGGCCTACGATGCCGAGCGTCTTGCCCGCAAGCTCAATTAGGGGTAGGTCCCAATAGCAGAAGTCGGGGCAGCGGCTCCATTCGCCATCGTGCGAGGCACGTGCATAATGGTCTACGTGATTGGTAACGTTAAGAATGTGGGCGAAGGTCATTTGTGCCACGCTGTCGGTACTGTAGGCAGGAATGTTAGTTACGACAATTCCGCGCTTGCTGGCAGCTTGCAAGTCGACAACATTATAGCCTGTGGCAAGCACGCCAATATATTTGACATTAGGCAACTGGGCAATTGTGGCCTCGTCGAAAACAGTTTTGTTGGTAAGTACTATTTCGGCATCGCCAACATGGGCTATTACCTCTTCGGGAGCAGTACGCTTGTATACAGTAAGATTGCCAAACTGTTCTATCTGTTCCCACGACATGTCGCCAGGATTGACGCCGTTGCCATCCATTACTACGATTTTCATTTTAATATTCAGTTTTTTATATTTTATTAGTTTGTCTTGTTATTGATAGGGATGTTAGAGAAGTATCGTTGTACTACTGAGAGTACCTCTTTCTGGGTGCTTCAAATCTTCATCAGTCCCCAAATCTTCATTAATCCTTAAATCTTCATCAGTCCTTAAATCTTTATCAATTCTTAAATCTGTCGCCCCACAACTTAAGCATTTGCTGGTACGACTTTTCCTCGGCAGGCGAGTGTTGGGCGTGCCATATGCGCGTGTTGCCGTTAAGGGCATCGGGCATGTATTGCTGCTGTACAAAGTGGCCTGGATAGTCGTGAGCGTACTTGTAGCCGTCGTGATAGCCCAGGCTCTGCATAAGCTTTGTTGGGGCGTTGCGCAGATGGAGCGGAACAGGCTGGTTGCCAGTGCTACGTACCAATGCCAGAGCATCGTTTATGCCGTTATATGCAGAGTTGCTCTTGGGGCTTGTAGCCAGATAGACGGCAGCCTCGGCAAGCGGAATGCGTCCTTCGGGCCATCCGATCTTCATTACAGCGTCGAAGGCGGCATTGGCCAGAAGCAAGGCGTTAGGGTTGGCAAGTCCTATATCCTCGGCAGCCGAGATAACCAGTCGGCGGGCTATGAATTGCGGGTCTTCTCCTCCTTCAATCATGCGTGCCATCCAATAGAGCGTGGCGTCGGGGTCGGAGCCGCGTATCGACTTGATGAAGGCCGAGATGATGTCGTAATGCATCTCGCCGTCCTTATCGTAGGCAAGGGGGTTCTGCTGCAAACGGCTCTCCACAATCTTGTCGGTAATAACCACCTGTTCGTTGCCGTCGGCCTCGACAACAAGCTCCAGTATATTGAGAAGCTTGCGCGCGTCGCCTCCGCTATAGCGCAGTAAGGCACCCGACTCCTTGAGCTGTATGTTGCGCTTGCTTAGCTCTACATCTGATGTTATGGCGCGATTGACAAGGTCGAGTAGGTCGTCCTTCTCGAGCGGCTTGAGCACGTACAACTGGCAACGCGACAGCAAAGGGCGTATTACCTCGAACGACGGATTCTCGGTAGTGGCTCCGATAAGTGTGACGACGCCACGCTCCACGGCTCCGAGCAAGGAGTCTTGCTGCGACTTGGAGAATCGATGTATCTCGTCGATAAACAGGATGGGGGAGGCTGAATTGAAGAAGCGCCCACTCTTGGCCCGCTCAATCACGTCGCGCACATCCTTAACTCCGGATGTAACGGCGCTAAGGGTGTAGAAGGGCGTTTCGAGCTTGTTGGCAATGATCTGTGCCAACGTGGTCTTGCCTACTCCGGGAGGTCCCCATAATATAAACGACGATATGCGCCCCGCGTCAATCATCTTGCGCAAGACGGCACCCTCGCCAACCAAGTGTTTCTGCCCAACATAATCGTCGAGCGTGCGAGGTCTCATTCTTTCTGCTAAAGGTTCACTCATATATAGTCGCAAAATTAGAAAATATATGCGAATTACACAAAATTTTCTTTATCAAAACTTGGAAATTAGAACTAAAGTATATACTTTTGCAGCACATTAAAGGGAGGTGCACGTTTGAGGAATCGTGGCATTCTTCTCTATACTAATAATAATGACAATAAAACAACAATATATGAAACAACAGAAAGCTTTGACACTCAAAACGTTGACAAAAAGTAATGTATGGGAAGTTCAAGAGAACGATATCCTTAGAATGTGGGAAACAGCCGAGAAGGACGCGGACTTTAAGGACAACCGACGTCATTTTGTTGACGTGATACGCAGCGCTTTTGAAATAGAGGAGATAAAGATAGACAAACCTGTGGTTATACAGAAGTATGAGGACCGCGGATTTACCATTGCTTCGTTGCATATTACAGACAACGACTCGGGAAAGTATGGTATAAAGAAGCGCCCTATTATGCGCGTTACCGACCTTACCTACGAGAATATCCGTCATATTTCGGCTGCCAAGCTTATCGAGGTGCTCGACCGTAACTTTGGTGGTGGATGGGACTCGCTCTCGCAGAGCATACAGGACATTATAGAAAGCGGATTCGACATCAGCACAACAACACTTCCTAAGGACCGTCTGCACAAGCCAGGCGGCATGTACGAGAAGAAGGTGAATGATGGTTTCGAGGTGCTGGAGATTACTAAGGGCGCTTGGGTTGAGGCTATCTTTGCCAAGGAGAAGCCTGAGGTAGAGAAGCCAGTGGCCAAGGTTGACGACGACGATTTCCGCGACAAATACGACCGTGAGGACGACGAGGAGGACGACGAAGAAGAGGACTTGCCAGACGACAAGTATGGCGACGACGATGACGACGACGATACCTTCGACGAGGACAAGCTCACGGAGGAAAGTTATCGTACAACATTCGATACAGATCCAGAAGACCTTAACCTTGAGGCGGAGGATGTTACGGATGATGACGATAATTATTAAATTAGGATTGTAATCATGCCTTAAGGTGGTGGCCTTAAGGATATAAGGTTGGGCGCTTGGAGGGAGTGATCTTTCCAAGCGTTTTTTTTGTTGTTCTGTAGGATTGTTACTTTTATTTTTGAATACGAGTTATCGTAAATTTTCCACGAATAGAACACGAGTTATCGTAAATTAATCACGAATAGAACACGAGTTATCGTAAATTAACCACGAATTAACCATAAAACCAAATGGCTATTAACGATCACAATAAGTGATGATTAATAGCCATGAAAAATGTTGCTTATTTGCTTGAGTACTTCTTGATGTATTCGTCGCCACGCTTGTCGCCCAGTTCGGCAGCCTTCTTCAGGCACTCTATTGCTTCGGCCTTGCGCTTAAGAGCGTTTAGCGCCACACCCTTTATAACAAGAGCGTCGGTAGACTTTGGGTCCAGGTTAAGACATAGGTCGGCCGTCTTGACAGCATCCTCGAGCTTGTTGACGCGCAACTGAAGCGAAGCCAGCTCGGCAAGATAAGGCGGACGCATGTCTGGTTGGGCCACAACAGCAGCATGGGCTATGTCGTTAAGGGCCTGCTGATATTGGCGCAGATTAACCTCGCATGTGTAGCGAGTGTAGTAGAAGTCGGCAGACGCACGGCCTAACATCAGGGTGTCGTAGGTGTTGTAGTCGGCCAGGGCACCACGATAATCCTTCATGGCATCGCGCAAGTGGCCTCGTGTGAGGATGTAGGGAGCCGAAATCGTGGTAAGAGGTTGTGGACAACGTGCCACGCAACTATCGAGCAACACTAAAACCTGCTCGTTGGGCGCTCCAAGCTGGGTTTTGCATTGGGCAGCCTCGAAGAATATCTCGCTGTTGCAGATTGGCGTCTTTGTAAGAGCATCGAACATGTCGTAAGCCTTCTGATACTCGCCCTTGGTGTAAAGAATCTGTGCCATGCGATGCTGGTAGGCAGGTTGGGCGTCGAGCTTGTAAGCCTTTTCGGCCTCGTTGTAGGCGCGGTCTAATGTCCAGTCGTTGTAGAGCGAGTCGTTGCTGTAGACCAGTTTCTGATACATAACGCGCGAATATTCCGAGTGAGCCTCGGCCTTGTTGGTGGCCTGCTTCAAGGCAGTCTGCATTTGGCTGTCGGCTCCGGCATAGTCGCCATAATTCACGCGGCGCAAGGCGTCCATCGAATAGCCGTCCACATCGTGTGGAAACTGCGAGATGTAGTCGGAAATATAGCCGGCATACTTTGCCGAATCGCCCTTGTCGGCTGCAAACATCACCATAAGCTGAGCGTCCTTTTTATCGGCAGGTAGCTGCAAACGAATGCCCGAGCTGGTGTAGAGAGGGTTGTTGATGGTAAGCGCGTCGAACTTGAGCTGGGCTGCATAGCGGGCATCTACGGCGCTTGGGGCCGACTGGAACAATCCTACCAGCTCGCCGTTAGCATTTACCATAGCGCTACCCGGAATGCCCTGGCTGTCGCGGAAGGCAAGCACATAGTAGCCATACTTGTCCATAAATGTTTCCTGGCGCTCAATCTCGTATTGGGCTGCTGTAGGTTTCTTCTGCTCCGAGCCTACAAGCCAAAGCTTTGAGTCCTTGGGCATTAAGGCCTTGGCAAGGGTTGCGGCCTGAGCCTTCTGGGTGCCAACCTTAAAGCGGCAAACGTCGTAAATCTCGTTGGCTCCTATAAGTTTTTGTACGGGATAAGTCTTGCCGTTGAAGTCGGTTACTACAGCCGAGGCAGCCGACGATAAAGCCGACCACGAACCGATGGCCTCGCCGTCGGCCGTTACAAACACGCCACAAGTAGAACTCGTAGCGTTGCCGTTAGAGTCGTAGGCGGTAAGCTTGAAGGTCGATTTTGCCGCTTTCTTAACTTGTGCCGACTGGGCATTAACACTACACGCAGCAAGCAATAGAACGCATACTGATGTTAAAAAACGATTCATTTGTTTTTATTTGTTACTATTATTTTCTTTTTCTAAGGATTTTGTTTGAGGTTTCTTTTCTTTCCTTCTAAAAGTCTCTATTTCATTTTAAGCAACGTTTTGGCGTTGTCAATGGCAGCTTGCGAGATGTCGCTACCGCTAAGCATCTGCGCGATTTCGTTAACGCGTTGCTCGTCGTCAAGCTTGGTCATCGTGCTAACCGTTCCTTCGGCTGTCTCGTGCTTTGCCACCTTGTAATGGGTTGAGCCGAAAGCCGCAATCTGTGGCAGGTGAGTTATGCAGATTACTTGGCGATGAGCGTCGCCCATGTCGCGCATGATGTAAGCCATTTGCTCGGCCACACGTCCGCTTACGCCTGTGTCTATCTCGTCGAAGATGATTGTGGGCAGACCAATAGCCTTGCTTATCATGGCCTTAAGCGAGAGCATTACGCGGGCAATCTCGCCGCCCGATGCCACTTGAGCCACGGGCTGCATCTCTGTGCTTGAGTTGGCGCTAAACAAAAACAGCACCTTGTCGCCACCCGTTGGTCCGAGTGTGCCCTTCTTGATGTCCACCTTGAAGCGCACCTTAGGAATGCCCAGCGGTACAAGCAACTTGGACAGTTCGCCCTCAACCTCTATTGCCGCCTTTTGGCGCAGACTGGTCAAGACAGCGGCCTTCTGCTCGCATTTGGCCTTTAGAAGCTCCACTTGTTGTTCGAGTTCCTTAAGATGTTCGTCGCCATTGTCGATGTTGCTCAGCAGAGAGTCCAGCTCGTCGAGCTTCTCAATCAGTCCGCCAATATCGCTCACATGAAACTTCTGCTGCAAGGTATAGATAGTGTCCAGTCGCTCGGTAATCTCGTTAAAGCGTTGCGGGTCGAACTCAATGTCGTCCATCTTCGACGAAATCTCCTGGGCGATGTCCTTCAGCTCGATAAAGCAATTGTCAAGGCGTTCGGCCAGCTCGTTTGCGTCGGGATATATTTCCTCTATACCATGCAATTGCGAGGCCAGGCTGCGCGTTTCGTCAACTATGCCGTTGTCCTCGCCATCGAGCCGTTGGTCGGCCTCGTGCAGCACGCGCTTGATGTCCTCGGCATGGCTCATTATCTCGGCAGTCTGTTCAAGGGTCTCTTGCTCGTCGGCTTGCAGATTGGCGTCCTTCAGTTCCTTGTGCTGGAATCGCAGAAAGTCCTCGTTCTCGCGGTTGCGCTCTATTTGCAGCTTCAGGTCGTCAAGTTGTTTCTCGGCCTTGCGCCATTCGTCGTAGGCCAGCTTATAGTCGGCCATTTGTTGCTTGTCGCGTGCTATTATGTCCACCACGTTAAGCTGGAAGTCCTCCTTGTTTAGCAGCAGGTTCTGGTGCTGGCTGTGCACATCGATAAGCTGCTCGCCAAGTTCGCGTATTGTGGCAAGGTTCACAGGCGTGTCGTTAACGAAGGCTCGGCTCTTGCCGCTGGCGTTAAGCTCGCGTCGCAAGATGCACTCGTTGGGCTCGTAGTCGAGATCGTTGTTCACGAAGAAGTCCTTAAGCACGTCCGAGTGGTAGATGCTAAGGTCGAAGGTTGCCTCTATAATGCATTTGTCCTTGCCCTTCTTCACCTGCCTGGCGTCGGCTCGGTTGCCCAGCAACAGACCGATGGCACCAATGACAATACTCTTTCCGGCACCCGTCTCGCCCGTTATGACCGAGAACCCCGGGTAGAACTGCATTTGCAGATGGTCGATAAGAGTGAAATTCTTTATGTCGAGTGTTTTAAGCATATCAGTTTATTCTTTGATTTTATCCCATGCCGCATTTTGGCTTGCGTTAATGGCAAACAATATCTCGTAAACCTTTTCCTTCTCCTTTTGCGTGCCCTTACCTTTATATATATTGGCAAGCTCGTCGCGTTTGTAGTCGGTCCAAATCTGCGGCAGCAAGCTAAGGGGGCGGTCGTCGTGACATTTCTTCAGGTCGTTCTCTATGGCCGTAGACACGTTGGTACGTCCACGGTCCACGTTGGTCGACATCTCGTCCAGTCCCGTGCGATAGTAGTCGTACTGCAACTGTCTGAAGGGCTTCATGGCTCCGTCAAGATAGTCGTTGATGATGGCAAACCTGTTGCGGCTGTTGTCGAAGGCTTTCCATCCTGGGTAGTTCAGGTTCTGGGCGTTGTTGGTAAGGTTCATGCATTGTTGCAGCACGTCCTCGCCACCCATAGGCGCAAACGAGTCGAGGTTGATGCCTATGATCAGGTAGGCGTAGTAGCCAATGAGCGCCATAAGCTGGTTGTCAATCTGTTCCTCGTTGAACTGCAGCTGTTGAAACTGAGCGTACTCAAAGTTGAAGTCGTTGTCGGTATTGTTGTACAGCGTAGTGGTGTACGACGAGCCGTAAACGGGGCGGTTGGCCTGCACCACAGCCTTGCACGTGAAGACGTTGGTAGAGTTGTCGTACTTTGTAACCGTGATGTTGAAGTTGCAAGGTATGCGCTCGTTCTTCTGAAACTGCAGACTGGTCCATTGGTGCTCGTTGATAAATCGTGTCAGATTCTGCTCTATTTCTTCAAACACGCTGGCGTCTGTGCCCTGTATCTGCGAGTGGTTGATGGTTACCTTGGCGTTAAGCTCTTGTGCACGCACCTTGGTTATGCCCACCCAAGCCATTAGGGCAGGCACGATGACAGCAGCTTTAAGAAGTCGGTTTGTCATAATCAGTTAAGTTATTGAACCTTATTTTACTTCTACAATTTTATAAGAAAAAATCGGTTTTTTAAAATTATTTGCTTGAAACCACACGCTCCAGCTCGTCTACAATGTAGACAGCCGTTTGGGCCTTCGAACATTTTGGATATTCCTTCTTGTCGGAACGACTGATAATCTCAATCTGGTTGTCGTCGGTACGGAAGCATGTGCCCTTGTTCTGCAAGCTGTTCAGCACGATGAAGTCGGCATTCTTCTTTTCAAGTTTTCTCTGTGCGTTTGCCTCCTCGTCGTTGGTTTCCAGGGCAAAAGCCACAATTGTCTGCTCTGTGGTCTTAGCCTTGCCCAGGGCGGCAGCAATGTCGTGTGTTGGCGACAGGCGTATCACCATATCGTCGTCGCCACGCTTAATCTTCTTGTCGGCCACGTCGGCAGGGCGGAAGTCGGCAACGGCAGCCGACAGAATGGCTACGTCGCTTTGGGCGAATGTTGATGTTGCTGCGTTGTACATGTCCTCGCAACTCTCCACGTCGATACGGTTTACGCCCAGAGGAGTTTTAAGACTAACAGGACCAGCTACTAACGTTACGTTGGCGCCACGCTTCTGGCATTCCTCAGCAATGGCAAACCCCATCTTACCACTTGAATAGTTGCCTATAAAGCGCACGGGGTCAATCTTCTCGTATGTTGGGCCAGCCGTAATCATGATGTTCTTGCCCGAAAGGGGAGACGTGGCTGAGGCCTTGTCGAAGAAATCACTCACGTATTGGGCTATTACTGCCGGCTCCTCCATGCGTCCCTTGCCCTCGAGTCCGCTGGCAAGAAAACCGCTTGCCGGCTCAACAATATGGTTGCCGTACGACTGCAATGTGCGCAGATTGGCCTGTGTAGACGGATGTCGGTACATGTCGAGGTCCATAGCCGGAGCTATGAACACGGGCGCCTTCATCGACAGATAGGTTGTGATGAGCATGTTGTCGGCT
The DNA here is from genome assembly GCF_900290275.1 of Prevotella merdae. Classification (GTDB taxonomy): domain Bacteria; phylum Bacteroidota; class Bacteroidia; order Bacteroidales; family Bacteroidaceae; genus Prevotella; species Prevotella merdae. The sequence goes on along the minus strand of NZ_LT985324.1, from coordinate 1,053,734 downwards.
ATTCCGTGCGCCATCTTGCCTATTGTGCTTGCTGTACATGGAGCTACAACCATAGCGTCGGCCCACAATCCCAGGTCAACATGCGAGTTCCATGTGCCGTCGCGTTGCGAGAAAAACTCGCTCACCACGGGCTTGTGCGTAAGGGCCGAGAGCGTGATAGGAGTGATAAACTCCTTGCCAGCAGGCGTTATTACAACCTGAACCTCGGCTCCTTGCTTTACAAACTCGCGAATGAGTAGACACGACTTGTAGGCGGCTATTGAGCCTGTAATGCCTAATACAATTTTCTTGCCTTTTAGCATATAATAATATGTTTAGGCTGAAGACAAAATAAAAAGTCTCAGTTGAAAACAAAAAATATCCCAGTTGATAATTTACAGATTGTCCCCAGCCTCAATAATTTTACTGTTTGTTGAATCCTCTCAAGCGTATGCGCGTAAGCACCTGCTTGGTGTTGAAGGTAAAGTCGCCCGACATCATCCAGCTGTAGTAGCCTGGGTCCACGCGTAGCACCTCGTCCACGGCGCGTCCCTTGTACTTGCCAAAGTTGAATGCCTCGAATCGGCGTTCCTTGCCGTCCTTGTCGAGCAATGGTTTGCCGTCGGCACCTAACAAAGGTCGCCAAACAATACGTCCGGCAAAGTCTACATTGTCGTTCTGCTTGGAGAATTCGGCCAGGAAGTCCATGTCGTTCTCCAGCACGCGGTCGGGTTCTTCCTGCACGCCCGGTGCATACTTGTCGAGCTCGCCCATCAGCACTCTGTACGTTGCCTCAGTATCCTCGTCGGCACGATGTGCTGTAAAGTCTTCCTCCATCTTGCGTCCGCAATAGAATTTGTATGCGGCAGCCAGATTGCGTCGTTCCATCTTGTGGAAGATGGTTTGGGCGTCGATAAGTCGGCACTTCGAGAAGTCGAAGTCGATGCCTGCGCGCAGAAACTCCTCGGCAAGCATAGGGATGTCGAAATGGTTGGAGTTGTATCCGGCAAAGTCGCAATCCTTCATCTTCTCGCTAAGCTGCTGGGCCACATCCTTGAACGAAGGCGCGTCCTTCACGTCGTCGTTCGAGATGCCTGTCAGCTCAGTCACTTCTTGCGGAATGGGTTTGCAAGGGTTGATTAGTAGATTCTCGCGTTGCTCTTTGCCTCCGGGCAGCACCTTAATATACGAAATCTGTATAATGCGGTCGCGCACAAGGTCGAGTCCGGTAGTTTCGAGGTCGAAAACAATAAGGGGGCGTGTAATATTAAGTTTCATTTTTCGTTTTCGTTTTTAAACGATTTTTCGTGAGAGAGTGTCGACCGCCAGCCTTTTATAGTCAGCCCCGTCTAACACGCCCTCACGAAAAGATATAAATATTCTAATAATCCTTATTCTCTATTTATAGAATATAGATTTATCTGATAATTCTGATTCTTTCTCTTAGCAGCGTAGCCTCAGTAGAATCAGCATAATCCTTATTCTCTATTTATAGAATATAGATTTATCTGATAATTCTGATTCTTCCTCTTAGCAGCATAGCCTCAGTAAAATCAGCATAATCCTTATTCTCTATTTATAGAATATAGATTTATCTGATAATTCTGATTCTTCCTCTTAGCAGCGTAGCCTCAGTAAAATCAGCACAATCCTTATTCTCTATTTTTTATAGAATATAGATTTATCTGATAATTCTGATTCTCCTCTTAGCAGCGTAGCCTCAGTAAAATCAGCATAATCCTTATTCTCTATTTATAGAATATAGATTTATCTGATGATTCTGATTCTTCCTCTTAGCAGCGTAGCCTTAGTAAAATCAGCATAATCCTTATTCTCTATTTATAGAATATAGATTTATCTAATTATTTTTATTGTCAGTCAATCAGCATAATGTTGATTGTTGTCAAGCGCATGTGGCTTTTTTTGACGACAATTGTATTAGTCGTTCAGCAACATTGGCATAATAAGCATCAGGATGTCTTGCTCGTCGGGCTGTGTAGAAGGAACAATCACGCCAGCGCGACTTGGATCGGCAAGCTGAATTGTAACCTCGTCGCTCGCGAGGCTGTTCAGAATCTCGTAGATGGCGCTTCCCTTGAAACCAATGTCCATAGTGGCTCCTGCATAGTCGCAAGAGATACTCTCCTTGGCGCTTGTGGCAAAGTCGATGTCCTCGGCTGTAAGACGCAGCAATCCCTTTTCGATGTGGAAACGAACAAGCTGGCTGCTCTCGCTAGCAAATGGCAACACGCGCTTAAGGGCGCCCATAAGCGACTTGCGGTCGATGGTAAGGCAGTTGGTGTTGTTGTTTGGGATAACCGAGTTGTAGTTGGGGTAGCGACCCTCTATTAGGCGACATCTCAGCATTCCGTCGGCGTAGCGAATCTCGGCGCTGCGGGCGTCGAACTTTATTACCACGTCGCCCGAGTTTTTTGCCAGCACGCCCTTAAGCAGCTGGGCTGGTTTCTGTGGCAGAATGAACGATGCTGAGTTCTCATCGGCTGCGATAGAGAGTATGCGGTTGCGTACAAGCTTGTGGCCGTCGGTAGCCACAATAGTAAGGCTGTCGGCAGTAAGGTCGAAGTAGATGCCTCCCATTACCGGGCGAATCTCGTCCTGGGCTGTGGCAAACAGCGAGCGCGATATGTTGTCGGCCAGTAGGGTAGAGTCGATGCTTATGGATGTAAGGTTGTCCTCCATCTCGGCAGCCACGGGATAATCCTCGGCCGACTGAGCTGTGAAGTTGAACGAGCCGTTCTGGTAGTCAATCTCCAAGGCCAGGTCGTCCTCGTTTACGTTGAAGTTCAGGGGCTGTTCGGGCAGCTCTTTCACGGCATTAAGGATAATGCGGTTGGAGATGGCAAAGCGTCCCTCGCCGTTGCACTCGTCAAGCTCGATGGTCGACTGCATGACATTCTCGTTGTCGCTGGCTGTAACCGTGAGCACGTTGTTGGCCACCTCGAAGAGGAAGCAGTCCAATATACTGATTGAATTCTTGCTGTTTATAACTCTTGCAAGAGTCTGAAGGCGCGCGTTGAGCGTTCCGCTGGATAATGTGAATTGCATTATATTCTGATTTTAACGTTACTATATGCAAAGTTAGTTATTTTCGTGACTAAAACAACCAACTCTCTCACAAAAATACTAAAAAAACTTTGTGGCACACAAAAAGGCGGTTAAAAGTTTCTGATTTTAATACAAATTTATTAATTTCGCACATTGGTTCCGTTGCCTGAGCAATAAGGGGCGGAAGCACAATAAGTATTTATCACACTTTTAAATATACAATATTCAAGCAATGGAATTACAAGGAAAGATTATTGCCGTTTTGCCAGAAAGAAGCGGAGTATCCGCACGTGGCGAGTGGAAAACACAGGACTATGTCCTCGAGACTCACGACGCTTATCCTAAGAAGATGGTGTTTAATGTTTTTGGCGCCGACCGCATTAGCCGTTTCAATATACAGGCAGGCCAGGAAGTAACTGTGTCGTTCGATATCGATGCTCACGAGTATCAGGGCCGCTGGTACAACAGCATCCGCGCATTCGACGTGCGCTTGGTTGATCCAGCAACTGTTGGTGCCCAGCCTGGTGTTGTGCCTGGTAGCGCCTTTGGACCGGCTCCCGAGGCTCCTGCACAGCCAGCTGCCCAGCCAGCCGCTGCTGCTGAGGACAAGGTTGACGACCTGCCATTCTAAGCCCCATAACGGCCAAGAACAAACAACGGCCTCGAAGAATGCTTGCCTCTTAAGGTACAAGCATTTTTCGAGGCCGTTTTTTTAGCAAAAGAGTAAAAAGTTCCCTTAACATATGGATTTTTCACTTTTCCCTTTTCACTCTTCACTTTTCTCTCTTCACTCTTCACTCTTCCCTTAACACATGGATTTTTCACTCTTCACTTTTCACTTTTCCCTTTTAATAAATCGCAATCTTTATTACTCCATCCTCCTTGTTCTCAAATATGCGGTAGGCCTCCTCAATCTGGCTTAGCGGAAATCTGTGTGTGATTAGTGGGGTAGTGTCTATCTTGTCTTGTTCAATAAGGTGCAGCACCTCCTCGCAGTCGCATCCGTCCACTCCGCCCGTCTTGAACGTAAGGTTCTTGCCGTACATGTCGGGTAGGGGCAATACTTGGGGCTCGTTGTACAGGGCCACAACCGTAACTATGGCATTAGGGCGTGCACATTGCCAAGCCAGCTGGAATGTGTCCTTGGCTCCAGCCACCTCAATCACGCGGTCGGCCCCGCCATGGTCGCTGTGGCTCACAACAAAGTCGCGGCACTCGTTGGGTGTGGTAGTCAGCACATCGGGATAATGTTCGTTAACAAAGTTGCGTCGCTCCTCCGATGGCTCGCACACGATGATGCGCTTGGGTTGCTTAAGCATAACGCACAGCAGAGTGCAGATGCCCGTAGGACCGGCGCCAATAATCAAAACCGTGTCCTCCTCGGTTATCTCGCTTATGCGTGCAGCCCAAAAGCCCGTGGCAAGCACATCGCCCACAAACAGAGCCTGCTCGTCGGTAACGCGGTCTGGAATGTGGTTTAGGCCTTGCGTAGCCAGCGGCACACGCACATACTCGGTCTGTCCGCCGTCGATGCGGCAGCCCAGCGCCCAACCACCATCAGCCGACGTGCAGTTGTTCACGTAGCCATGCTTGCAGTAGAAGCACTCACCGCAGAATGTCTCCACGTTTACGGTAACGCGGTCGCCCGGCTTTACGCCCCTCACGTCGCTTCCCGTTTGTTCCACCACGCCCACCATCTCGTGTCCCACCGTAATACCCGGCACAGCCCTGGGCACGCTGCCATGCTTGATGTGCAGGTCGCTTGTGCATATGCTGCTAAGTGTCACGCGCACAATGGCGTCGGTCGTTTCCTTCAACTCAGGCTTCGGCTTGTCTGTCAAGGCAAACTTGCCCTTCTCGATGTATGTGTAAGCTTTCATATGTTGTTGATTTGTTTTAGTTTTCATTCTTCTAATGACAGCTCGTTTATCTCTTTTGTTTTCATCTTTCTTAATCCACAAAAACTGAGTTAATGATATTTCTATCTCGATTCATCCCTCCTGGTTCAGCAGTCTCGTCACATCAGCCGGGTTCAACGCCCATTCGTATGTGTACGCCTCGTCGGCCTCTTGGGCCGTAGCTGCTGGTTCCAGATTCTGTGCCATAGCCTTCCAGTCGAGTAGCTCGCCTATTGTCAGCTTTGCCTCAAGCTTGCTTAGCAAGGCCTCTACCGACATGCTGTCGGCTCCTCGTATAGTCTGCGATGTGAACGGCATTTCCAGCCAAACAATCTCGCGTTTCTCTACGTCGAGCACGCCAAACACCAATCCTTTGCTCAGGTTGCTCTCGCTTATCCTTACCATGTGCTGCACACACGAGGGGTCGTAGGCCACGCCCGTCTCCTCGGAAAGTTGCATGGGGTAGGCCGAGTCCATCCATCCCACCACAAGATTGGGCGAGAGCGTGCCGCACGAGTAGGCGTTGCACGTGAACATAACGTACTTGGCTTTGGCCGCCAACAGATCGGGCATTGACAGCTCTATGTATTCTGCCGTGCCCACCATCTCGGGTATCGAGCGAATGTCGCCCGAATGTTTTGCGCCTACGCAACTAAGGTTGTAAAAGGCGCACTCGGCCGTAGTGTAGTTGTCAAATGTTATGCGGCAACTCAAGTCCATGTCGAGCGGTTGGGCGTGCAATCCCTTACCCCATTGCAAGAAGAGGCGCACGGCGTCGCCCTCCACCTTGAATCGTGTTCCCATCAAGGCGCACGACGTGTCTTGTATTGTCGTGGCTCTGTCGCCCACGCCAACGGGTATTTTGTACAAGGCGGGGTCGATGTATATGGTCTTGGCTTCCGTCTTCTTGGCTGCAAATCTTCTCACCATCGACTCCTTGTATACGTCCATCACGTCGCTTGCCATCTTCTGTCTTTCCGTCTCGTTGTACAGAGCAAGCAGCTTGTTGGGCTCAATGCTTACGGCTCCGCCCGTGATGGGTCGGGCCAGGCGCGTTGCGTTTAAATCGAAGTAGCTCTCGGCAGCATTGCCCAGCGACAGCAGCAGACGGGCAGGCAACTTGTCGGCAACCTCGTCGAATGCTGCCAGCACCCTCTTGCTGCCAAAGCGCAGCATTGTTGCAAACAGACTGCGTGCAAACAGTCCAGGGCGCTCCTTTAGCAAGTCAAGCGTCTTGTCGGCGTCGTTCTCTATACGAGCTTTGTCCACACGTCCCTGCCATGTAGAATAGCTCTGGTTGTAGAACACGTTTATTATCTCGGCAAGATGCTCCATGCCCTTCTTGCGCGAGTATTCGCCCATGCGCAAGGCTCTAATCATGCGCACCCACATGCCTCGCTTGGGGTTCATGTTTTCGGCAGCCTGACGGGCTGTCATGGGCAGCGAGTTCATCCAAAGTGCCACGCGCAAGCAAGCCTTGCGGTTGTACTTCAGTTTCAGCTTCTGCTTCATTTTCACGGCAGCGTCGGCACCCATGTTCAGCGGACCAAATACGTGGTAGTACATCCTTCTGGCGTGGGCCACGAGCGTCTTGGGTTCGACAATCTGCACCAGCCCCGTCTTCTCGTACCACAGATAACGCAGAATATCGGTAGGAGTCTTGAGCAAGGCAGCAGCCTCCTTAGTCTTGTCGTGGCTTATTAGGGTCTTAACCACGAGCATGGCGGTTTCCTTCATCGCCACCTGCACATCCTCGGGCAGAGAGAATTCTGTGAGCAGCTTTTCGAGCGAGTCCTTTTGGGTGGCGTCCAATGGTGTGGGCGACGCGAGTAGCGACGCAAACACGTTCTGCATGTCCTTGTTGGTAAACAGACGCAGCTCCTTCAGCTTGCTGCCCTGACCCTTGTACACAAAGTTGGCTGTACGAAACGGGGTTCCGCAGAACGGACAACCGTTGTATCGTTCCAGGGGGAAAGTGCCTTCTGGGATAAAGTGGCAGCATCTTAATGTTGTGCCCTTGAATCCCGCCTTCTTGCCTCCCAGCAGATTGGTGAACAACGTAAGCAGATGGTCGACTCTATTCTCGCCCGTGGGCACGTTCCACTTCTTTACCAGCGGAGCCCAATTTAGGTTTACGCCCATCACGTTGTTGATGCACTTTGTTATTTCGGCAAGTGTGTCGGCAGACACGTTGTTGAGCGCATGCAGCAGTTCCTCGCTCAGGCTGAACCCGTTCTCCTTCAGTCGGGCCACAAGTGCCATAACCGGAGCCGTAGCTTCAGAGTTTAGGTTGATGTCCTCGCGGCGGATGTCGAGGTACAGAGCGCGGTAACGCAGGGCAACAGTTGTTAAAGTATTGTTCATATCGAGTAATGATTTAGAAGGTAATTGAGATACTTTTTGTGATAATTCGGCTTAGCACAAAAGCTAGCCGCAGATTGATCTTGAAGTAAGCATCTCTTGGACCTTTTTTGGGGGGAGAAGAAGGAAATTACAATCCTCTGCTACACCTATCGGCACGTACCTCCACGGTTGTGGGTTTTCAGGTACGTTATGCTCTTTGGAGTAAGGACTGTTTGGTCCTTCTTCTTTTGCAAAGTTATAAATTTACTGTGCATTCTATCTTCATAATTGGAAAAATTTTTTAAGTTAAACGATATTTTCTTTGTCAAAGGCCAGTCTAAAGGCTGTATCTCTTGTCTTTCGTGCGGCAATTGGCTTCGGCAGATTCGAATATTCGTGTGGCGGCTCTCGAATATTCGTTAAGTGAAAAGTGAAGAGTGAAGAATCCATGTGTTAAGGGAAAAGTGAGGTTTTGGAGGCTATGGCGCCCTCGCCATAGCATAATCTGCACAAGTATGTTGGCTTTGGAGGCTATGTGCCTCGCTATAGCATAAGCAGCATGTCGTCATGAATATGTGAGTAAGAGTGGCTGCTTAGGGTAAGGCAGAGCGTGGTAGGGCGGGGCGCCCTACCCTCCAAATTGTGTTACCTAAATCTTTTAGTGACGAACCAAGATCGTTGTTAAGCGAAGGGTTAAGAGCGAAGATTGAAGAATCCATGTGCTAAAAGTTTTAAAAGTGAAAAATTCATTTGTTGAGTTATGATTTAATCAAGAAGCAAGCGGATTATTCAAATTCTTCACTTTCAAAAACATCACTTTCCACCTTCTGATTCCACTTGCTTGAAATCTATTGCAAAGATACAAAAAATTATGGCAACAACAAAATAGTTAAGAGAAAAAAGGTTCATCACTCCATATTCCGTATGAACCTATAAGTAGCGGAGGTCTCCGGCCTCCGCAGTACCAAGTCGAATACAAATCATCATTACACTAATAATAGAGTTTTTATCATTGATTGCTGCGGAGGCCGGAGACCTCCGCTACTATACTCACTCCAAATTCCGGATGAACCTAAATTCAGTCATTTTCAGTCATTAGTCATTTAGTCATTTTCAAAAAAATAGTGTGTCACAACCTCTATATAATTATATATATAATTATATAGGCATAATTTCACACTTTCAAAATCGAAAATGACTAAATGACTAATGACTGAAAATGACTACTTGGTAAGTGGGTTTTTATTGTAACTTATTGCTTTACTGTAAGTTAGATATCATTCCAAGTCTCGTTCCACAGCTCGCCAACTCACTTTTCTTCTCCATTATCGCTCCGCCAACAAGGAATTATGCCTAAAAAGTGCCGATTTTGGGCGATTTTTACAGCTAAAAATTGGGGAATATGAGGGAAAATATACCATTTGTAGGGTACTTGTAATACAAAAATAACGACTAAAACATGCTAAAAAAACAATTTTCCATAAATAAAATCGGGGTGGAAAATTGAGGAATAAGATTTAATCAAGTCTCATAATGTGCTGATTAAAGGGCTGTTATCGTTGTCCGTAGCAGCAATGATGGCTGTCCTTTTCGTGTGTTCTATCGTGGGTTGCACAACGGATTTTGCTGCTGAACACCCCCCAAAAACGCCTGACGATGCTGCAAAATTGACAAATTCTCGCATCGATTCCACCAAAAATAAGGGTGGAAACGGCAATCTCCGGCCTCCGCAGCACCAAGTCGAATACAAATCATCATTAATAGTTTGTATAATTGATTGCTGCGGAGGCCGGAGACCTCCGCTACTTATAGGTTCATGACGACGCTAAACAACATGCTACTGCAAGCCCAGAATTACAACAACATTATAATAATAAATTATTATTATCACTCCATATTCCGGATGAACCAAATTTTTTTATCGAGGACCTCAGTTCAACAGAGCCCCTCTCCGTGTTTGTAATAAGTGAAATTGCAGATGGAGTCAGTTGAACCGACCCCATCTCAACCATACAACGTTCTTCTGTGTTACGGACGATTGTTATGGAGAATTAAGTCTTAGATTGGGTAGGTTTAATCCTCCAAATGTTGAAAGGAGTTGGTTTCAACCCAACCCCTTATATATTGAGGTGTCCATTCAATGTGCATCCCTCAGGACAGGCTACAGGTTCATGGCCTTGCCTTCCATTATCTTTATGGTTTCTACAAACTGATGGCTCATGATGTTTTCTTTATTAAAAAAACTGCCGCAAGCTTATTTTACCACCTTCTTGCCGGCAGCCACCCATCCCTGGTATCCGTTGTCCAGCTCCACTACCTTGTAGCCGTTGTGTACCAGTATGTTGGCGGCATTCTTGCTGCGCTTTCCGCTACGGCAATTCACGGCTATCAGTCTGTTCTTTGGCAGCGAGGCTACGGCCTTTTGCTCAAAGTCGGGCTTAAGCACGTCGATGTTCACGGCCTTGTAGATGTGGCCCTCGGCAAACTCGGCCGCGGTACGCACGTCGAGACGTACAACCGAGGTGTCGGCAATCGTTTGCTCGTAGGCTTCTACCGACAGACTCTCGTAGCTGTTGGTTTGGGCGTGGCACGCTAATAGGCCACAGAGCATGGTGGCGATGCACAGAATTCTATTTTTCTTCATTTGTTTTCTTGTTTTTTGTGATACAATGGGCGGGCAGACCCACCCGGAAATAATTAAAAAACAAAGGTACACATTTTATGTGAAACGTTAGTATGTTTGATAAAAAATGTGTATCTTTGCATAAACTTAAGATAAGCTTAGTCTAAAGAATTATCAATGGGTATAATAAATAAAACAAATTACAAAATACTTACATTTCGACATCTGTGTACTGTTGTTCTGGTGGGATTGGTGGCCATAAACTTGTCATGCTCGTCGACAAAGTGTGTTCCCGAGGGACAGCATCTGTTGAAGGGCAACAGCGTGGTGAATATGGAGGCTCAAGACGGCAAGGGCTTCAAGGCTTCGCAGCTTGTGCCTTACATGCGGCAGAATCCTAATTCGCGCTGGTTCTCGGTGCTTAACATTCCGCTTTACATATACAACCTTTCGGGTAGCGACTCTACGAAATGGTCGAACAGAATGTTGCGCCGATTGGGCGAGGCGCCCGTTGTGTACGACTCCTTGGAAATGCGAAAGACGTGCCTGGAGATGCAGAACGCCATGCACTCGTTTGGATATTTCGACGCATCGGTAACGAGCGAGGCCAAGACCAAGGGCAAGAAGTGCGTGGTGGAGTATAAAGTGTGGCCGGGCAGAAAGTATAAAATCGATTCGGTTAGATATGATATCGAGGACGACTCGATACGTGTGCTGCTCGACGAGAGGATGCACAGACGCAGGGGTCTGAAGAGGGGAATGGACTTCTCGTCGGCCAACCTTGACGCCGAGCGCAAGCGGATATCGCAAACGCTGAACGACCTGGGCTACTACAAGTTCAACAAGGACTTTATCCACTACGAGGCCGACTCAACGGGCAAGCAAGGTAGCGTGGACGTGGTGCTGCACCTGATGAAGTACAGGGCATCGAACAACAGCCAGGAAACCAACCACAAGAAGTACATTGTTAGCGACATTTCGTACAGAAGCAACGACGGGACCACAATCCCCATACGTCCCAAGGTGCTCGAGAACAACACTTCGATAAAGAAGGGCAAGCCCTTTAGCTCGGCCGACTTGCAGAAAACCTACAACAATTTCTCGCAGCTGCAGGCCGTGAGGTTTACAAGTATAAGGTTTGACGAGCGACCCGACACGTCGCTACTCGACTGCAACGTGTTTGTGAGCACACGCAAGCCCAACACCATATCGTTTCAGCCAGAGGGTACCAACACGGCTGGCGACTTTGGAGCGGCTGCCTCGCTAACCTTTACCAACAACAACATCTTCCGCGGTAGCGAGCAGCTGAGCATACAGCTGCGTGGAGCCTACGAGGCCATAACGGGCCTGGAGGGCTACCAGAACAAGAACTACAACGAGTACAACGTTGAGGCCAAGCTCTCGTTTCCGCGCATCATAGCCCCGTTTGTGTCGGGCAGACTCAACAAGATTGCAAGCATGCGCTCGGAGCTGTTGGTGAGCTACAATCTGCAGAATCGCCCCGAGTTTCACCGCCGTGTGTTTACATCGGCGTGGCGATACTACTGGAAGTCGACAAACGGACGCTACTCGTACCGATTCGACTTTATGGACCTTAACTATGTTCATATGCCATGGATTTCGGCTACGTTCAAGAAGGAGTATCTGGACGATGTGTCCAACCGCAACTCTATCCTAAGGTACAACTACGAGGACTTGTTTATACTTAAGACGGGTCTTAACTTTGCCTACACCAAGAGCAGCCATGCTGTACGCGCCAATTTTGAGCTAGGAGGCAATCTGCTTAACGGCATCTCGCGCGTGCTGAACCTTAAGAAGAACGCCGACGGACAGTACACGCTCTTCAATATAGCTTACGCCCAATACGTAAAGGGCGACTTCGACTTTACACAACTGGTGGAGTTTGACAGCAAGAACACGCTTGCCCTACATTTCGGTATGGGTATTGCCTATCCATACGGCAACAGCAATATTCTGCCCTTCGAGAAGCGATATTTCTCGGGTGGAGCCAACTCGGTTAGAGGATGGAACGTGCGCGAACTGGGACCAGGAACGTTTAAGGGAACTGACGGACGCATTGACTTTATCAACCAGACGGGCGACATGAAGCTGGACCTGAACATGGAGCTTAGAACTTATCTGTTCTGGAAGTTTAATGGAGCCCTGTTTGTTGATGCTGGCAATATATGGACGCTCAAGAACTATAAGGACCAACCGGGCGGACAGTTCAAGATAGACGAGTTTTACAAGCAGATTGCCGTGGCTTATGGTCTGGGCCTAAGATTGAACTTCGACTACTTTGTTATGCGATTCGACTTGGGCATGAAGGCTATAAACCCCGCCTACTATAACAAAAGGGACCATTTCCCTATCGCCAACCCGAGGTTCGGACGCGATAGCTCGTTCCACTTTGCCGTGGGATTGCCGTTCTAATTATCTGACATTAATGATTTAGGAACACGAATTAATTATGAGATTTAAGAATTCAAAATAATATGTTCTTCTTTTGTATGGTCTGAAATTACCAAACCAACTATAAGCATAAAATCAACTAACAACAACAAATTAACTATATGCAGAAACACAACAAATCGAAGCAAACCCGATATTCGACGGTTGCTTTTGTCATGCCTATCGCCTTGGCTGGAATGACGCTCATGCCACAAGGCATCAAGGCTGTTCCATTGCGCTCGGGATTGACTGTGGAACAGACGGCAATTGAGCCCAACGAGACCTTTGCCGTGAAGAACGTGGCACAGATTAATCCGCACACAATTGAGGTTAACTATACCGACGGACGACAGCTTACCATCGACTTTTATGGCGACAATATCATGCGCCTGTTCCGCGACGACAAGGGTGGGGTGGTGCGCGACCCCGTGGCTACGCCTCCGGCCAAGATTCTTACCGAGTTTGCCCGCCGCCTGACGGGAAACATCAGCGCCGTTGATGTGGACGGAACGTTGCAAATCACAACGCCTGCCATCAGCCTGAACATCGACAAGCATACGGGCAACATGAACATTGTGGACCTGCGATCGGGCAAGACGGTTGTGGAGAACCTTACGCCTGCCAAGATTGACAAGGGCAACACATCGGTAAGCCTTACTCAGCACGAGGGTGAGTACTTTTATGGCGGAGGCGTGCAGAACGGACGTTTCTCGCATAGAGGCGAGAGTATTGCCATAGAGAACACAAACAGCTGGGTTGATGGAGGCGTGGCTTCGCCTACTCCTTTCTACTGGAGCACGGGCGGATATGGCGTGATGTGGAACACGTTCCGTCCGGGACGCTACGACTTTGGACACGACAAGCCGGGCGAGGTGCGCCTGCAGCACTCGGAGGATTATCTCGACATGTTCGTCATGCTCGACCAGACGCCCGTGCAGCTGCTCAACGACTTCTATCAGCTTACGGGCCATCCAGTACTTATGCCTAAGTTCGGATTCTACGAGGGTCATCTCAACGCCTACAACCGCGACTACTGGAAGGAGGACAAGAACGGCGCCATGGTGTTTGAGGACGGCAAGATGTACAAGGAGAGCCAGAAGGACAACGGAGGCACGAAGGAGAGCCTTAACGGCGAGAAGAACAACTACCAGTTCTCGGCGCGTGCCGCCATCGACCGCTACGTGGACAACGACATGCCTCTGGGATGGTTTCTGCCTAACGACGGCTATGGAGCGGGTTACGGACAGACGGGCTCGCTCGACGGCAATATAGAAAACCTGCGACAGCTTGGCGACTACGCCCGCTCTAAGGGCGTGGAGATAGGATTGTGGACACAGAGCGACCTGCATCCCAAGCCTGGAGTGGAGCCTCTGCTACAACGCGACATCGTGAAGGAGGTGCGCGACGCTGGCGTGCGTGTGCTAAAGACAGATGTGGCGTGGGTGGGCTACGGCTATTCGTTCGGACTGAACGGTGTGGCCGATGTGGCTCAGGTAATGCCTTATTATGGTTCGGACGCGCGTCCATTCATCATCACGCTCGACGGATGGGCCGGAACCCAACGCTATGCTACGGTTTGGAGCGGCGACCAAACGGGTGGCGATTGGGAATACATACGCTTTCACATCCCAACGTTCATTGGTTCGGGCTTGTCGGGTCAGCCCAACATCACGAGCGACATGGATGGAATATTTGGAGGCAAGAACGTTCCGGTAAACGTGCGCGAGTTTCAATGGAAGACCTTCACGCCCATGCAGCTCAACATGGACGGATGGGGAGCCAACCCCAAGTATCCGCACATCCTGGGCGAGCCTGCAACAAGCATCAACCGCTCGTACCTCAAGCTTAAGTCGATGCTCATGCCCTATGCCTACACCTTGGCCCACGAGGCTATTGACGGCAAGCCGATGATACGAGCCATGTTCCTTGACTATCCCAACGACTACACGCATGGCACAAAGACCGAGTATCAGTTTATGTTCGGTCCGTCGTTGCTCGTGGCGCCTATCTACAAGGAGACGCGTGTGGACAAGGAGGGCAACGACATTCGCAACGGAATTTATCTGCCTGAGGGCACTTGGATAGACTATTGGAACGGCGACGCTTACGAGGGCGGACGCATCGTGAACGAGTATGACACGCCGTTGTGGAAGATTCCGGTATTTGTAAAGGCCGACGCCATTATACCGATGACCAATCCCAACAACAATCCGTCGGAGATTAGACCTGGCTATCGCGTCTACGAAATATACGCCTCGGCTAACGGAACGGCTTCGTTCAGAGAGTACGACGACGACGGAGCCACAACACAATATCTGCATGGCGACGGCGTGAGTACAGACGTGAGCGTGTGTACCGACGGCAAGGGACGCATGCATGTGGACATCGAGCGCTCGCTGGGAATGTACAACGGATACGAACCCGAGAAGCAGACCGAGTTGCACATAAACGTGACCCGTGCCCCGAAGAAGGTTATGGCCATGGTGGGCAAGGACAAGATTAAGTTGACGTCTGTGCAGACGCTTGCCGAGTTTGAGAAGGGCGACAACGTCTATTTCTACAACGCCGAGCCTAACCTTAACAGATTCTCTACACCAGGATCGGAGGCCGAGAAGGTTGTGATAAAGAAGAATCCGCAGCTGATGGTAAAGATAGCGAAGACCAACGTTAAGGACAACGCCGTGGCTGTGGAGATTGAGGGTTTTGAGTTTAACACAGACGGACGCTTGCTGACGCACAACGGAGTGCTTACGGCACCTGAGGCGCAGATAAAGAAGGACGGTTGCGGCGTGTTCGACCTTACACCGTCGTGGAAGGCTCAGTCAAATGCCGACTATTACGAGATTGAATACGACGGCATGGTGTACTCTACAATCCACGGAACGCAGTTTGCAATAGACCAACTACAGCCCGAAACCGAGTACAGCATGAGGGTGCGTGCCGTAAACCGCGACGGAGCCTCGGAATGGACCACCGTAAAGGGCAAGACTCTTAACAATCCGCTCGAGTTTGCCATTAAGGGCATCAAGGCACAGACCTCGTTCCAGGACCAGCCTGGACAGAGAATCTCGAAGATGTTCGACTTTGACAAGAAGACCTCTTGGCACTCGCAATGGGGCAAAGGCGAGGCAATTCCTGGCGATGTGACGATAGACCTGCGCTCGGTTAACAAGCTCGACCGCATGGAATACATCCCGCGCGAGGATGCCGGCAACGGCACCCTGATGGAGGGAACCATAGCTTACAGCAAGGACAGACAGAAGTGGTCTTCTCCGGTGCCCTTTGCCTGGAAGGCCGACAATAGCACCAAGACATTCGCCTTTGAGGGCAACCCAGAGGCTCGCTACGTGCAGATGCACCTGACCAAGGCTGTTGGCAACTTTGCCTCGGGCAGAGCTATGTACATATATAAGGTGGCCGGAAGCCAGAGCATGCTGCAAGGCGACATCAACCACGACAACCGCATAGACGAGAACGACCTGACGTCGTATATGAACTATACGGGACTACGTCGTGGCGACAGCGACTTCGACTATGTGAGCGCGGGCGACATCAACCAGAACGGCCTGATTGACGCTTACGATATTTCGTGCGTGTCGAACGAGCTCGATGGAGGCGTTTATCCCAAGAACGACCATTGTTCGGGTACGCTGCTGATGACACCAAGCAGAACGACGTTTGCGGCTGGCGACATCATTGAGCTGAAGGTTCAAGGCAAGGATCTGCATTGGGTCAACGCGTTAAGCTTCGCCTTGCCTTACAACACCGACCAACTGGAGTACGTGGGCATCGAGCTGCTGAACATGAAGGACATGGTGAACCTGACATACGACCGTCTGCACACCAACGGACAGAAGGAACTGCTGCCAACATTTGTAAACCGTGGCAACAACTTCTTGCTGGACGAGGGCGACAGCGACCTGTTTGTGCTGAAGTTCAAGGCCAAGAAGGCTGGAAAACTTGCGCTGAAGATGAAGGACGGAATGCTGGTGGACAGAAACCTCGGAACAACTGAGGTGAAGTAGTTTGCGGCGGCACACGACACTAGATAGAAGTTAAGGAATTAAGGAGTCTTTTTGCGACCCAAGGGAGTAACGTTCTCTTGAGCTTTGCCAAAAACTCTTTAACTCCTTAACTTTTTTTCGCTTGCGAAACCTGAGTAAAAATATAGTGAATACGGATTTTTTGTATGATGTTGAAAGTTTCATTACTTGCGTTGGTATTGTCTGTTGGAATGCTTGCTCCCGCCAGCGCCCAAAGCAAGAAACCCCGCAAGACGTTTAAGCAAATCCTTTTAATGGCGGATAGTTTGCGACTACAATTGCGCCATTCTGCCGACAATGGATGCATGCTGCAATGGGGCGACTCTATCCTGATGGCCGAATTGGGCAAAAGCAAGATGAACGAGAAGAAAAAGCAACGGTTTATGAAGCATTATGCCAAGATTCAACGGCGCTTAAAAATGTACGACCGCCACTTGTTTATTGGAGACTCGCTGTTGGCTGCTAATTATAATAAGGTGAAGTACGACACCAACTACATCGCCCGTCCTAATGCCCGATGGACCATTAAACTGAGAGGCAATCTGTCGGGTGCCGACCTGCTGACTACAGCCAAGACGAATGGATTGGAATCAAAAACCAAGGTGATGGCCGACTGCCGAGGAACGCTTTCCATGGCTGTGGCTTATCGAGGCGTGGGGCTTGGACTGGCCGTAAACCCAGCCAAGTTGGCTGGCAAAAACCGCGACTATGAGTTCAACCTCAACTCTTACAGCAATCGCTATGGCTTTGATGTGGTTTATCTCTCGTCTAAAACATTCCATGGCCATCAGCAAGTGGGCGGCAACGCGACTGACGTGCATAAGGGCGACATCTCGCAGCAAGCGCTCAACCTTAACTTCTACTATGCCTTCAATCATCGCAAGTTCTCGTTTCCGGCAGCCTTTAGCCAGAGTTACATTCAGAAGCGAAGCGCAGGAAGCTTTATGGTAGGCGCCAGCTTTGACGGTTCAAAGACCAAAGTAAAGGGCATGACCATACGCCTGAACGAGTTGGCCGTTGGTGCCGGCTATGCTTACAACCTTGTTCCGTCCTCTCATTTGCTGTTTCACCTCTCGGCCCTGCCCACAATCACGGTTTATTCGCACGACTACACCAAGATGAAGGCAGAAACCGTTGAGAGCGAGGCCGAAAGCCCAACCATCCGTAACAGCATGAAGTATCACTTCCCCTCTGCCATCATTACAAGTCGAGCAGCTACGGTATATTCATGGCGCAACAAGTTTGCCGGAGCCACGGCTGTATACAACTATTCTGTGGCTGGAGACGAGGATCATTTGCAGGTGAGACGAAACAAATGGCGAGTAAGAATGTTCTTCGGATTCAGGTTCTAAGCCAGAACCGCCTTGTAATGACAATGGTGTGGACGCCTTTGCTGGCAGTCTGCACTTTTTTTATTTTCGCTATATTCTTATAATAATCATGTAGCATATTCCTCAGATTTAGCTTGTTATTGTGGATTATTGCCAATTTATTGACAGGAAATTTGTAATTTTGCAGTCTGAAAGTGTAGATTTACAGATTTTTTAGTAGATAAGGATGATAGATTTAGTACAGAATGTTTTAGTTCAGGTTAGCGATTTTCTTTGGTCGTACATCATTATCGCCGTTTTGATATGTTGTGCCGTGTTTTTCACCTTGCGTACCCGTTTTGTTCAGTTCCGTCTCGTAAGAGAGATGGTAAGGCTGCTGCTTAATCCCGACAAGGTTCAGCCTCAGGAGATAGGACATGACGAGTTGTCGATGGATGTAAGGGTGGATGGCGAGATGAAGCACATTTCCTCGTTTCAGGCATTCGTTGTGGCATTGGCAAGCAGAATAGGTACGGGCAATCTTGCAGGCGTAGCCACAGCCATAAGCATAGGCGGACCAGGAGCCGTGTTTTGGATGTGGATGCTGGCCTTGCTGGGTTCGTCGTCGGCATTTATTGAGTCTACACTTGCCCAATTGTACAAGCGCAAGGGCAAGACCTCCTTTTATGGCGGACCAGCCTATTACATGAAGTATGGACTTGGCAAGGGATGGATGGGCATCCTATTTGCCGTATTGATGATTATCACGTTCGGCTTTGCCTATAATTCTGTGCAGAGCAACACCATCTGCCTGGCTTGGCAGAAGGCTTTCGGCATAGAGCCAGCCACTATGGGCATTGTGCTTACGGCGCTCACCTTGCTCATCATTTTCGGAGGAATACATAGAGTGGCAAAATTTTCTTCCACGGTGGTTCCCGTAATGGCTGTTGTCTATCTTCTGGTGGCCGTAGGCGTAGTTATATGGAACATAACCTGTCTGCCTAAGGTGCTGATAACTATTGTGGAGAATGCTTTCGGATTCAACCAGGCAGCAGGCGGAGTACTTGGCATAACTGTGATACAAGGCATAAAGCGAGGCTTGTTTAGCAACGAGGCTGGTGAGGGTAGCGCGCCTAATGCGGCTGCTGTGGCTACGGTTAGCCATCCCGTAAAGCAAGGATTGATTCAAGCCTTGGGTGTGTTTACCGATACCTTGGTGGTTTGTTCATGCACGGCTTTCATTATTCTTGTTAGTGGGGTGGACGTAACGGCCTCCAACGGCATTCAGCTTACTCAGGACGCCTTGACCCACGAAATAGGAAGCATAGGCAATCCATTTGTGGCTGTGATGATATGGCTCTTTGCTTTCAGTAGCATTATCGGCAATTATTATTATGGCGAGACCAACGTTAGGTACATAAAGGATTCCAAACTGGGTGTGTTTGTCTACCGCCTTGCCGTGGCGGCTATGGTGATGACGGGAGCTGTTGTGTCGCTTGATTTTGCGTGGAGCTTTGCCGACATCACGATGGCGCTTCTAACTCTCTGCAATCTTGTGGCAATAGTATTGCTCTCGCGCCAAGCCGTGTTCTTGCTGCAGGATTATCGCCAACAGAAGAAGGAAGGTCGAAATCCGGTGTTCAGCAAGGACAAGATGCCGGAGATTGCCGACAAGTTGGAGGCATGGTAGATAGATGTTTACAGAAAAGATATTTGAGAATGATTTGGCAACACTCATCCCATCACAACATCAAGCACCATCATCAGTACGAAACCTATGGCGAAACCGATGGTGCTGAGATTACTGTGCTTACCGTTGGAGGCTTCTGGTATCAGTTCTTCAACCACTACGTAGAACATGGCGCCAGCCGCAAAGGCGAGCATGTAGGGTAGGACGGGTATAATGATTGAGGCAAGCAACAGTACGGCTATGGCTCCTATAGGCTCTACCACTCCGCTAAGCGAGCCTAACACGAAGGATTTCCATCGGCTATTGCCTGCTACTCGCATTGGCATGGAGATGATGGCACCTTCGGGGATGTTTTGAATGGCAATGCCCAATGATACGGAAATGGCAGCGGCTAAGGATATGTGTGAAGCACCGTTTTCGGCTCCTGCAAACACCACGCCCACAGCCATTCCTTCGGGTAGGTTGTGGATGGTTACAGCAAGGGCAAGCATAGCTGTTTTAGAGAGATGCGACTTGATGCCCTCGGGCTTGTCGGTTCCGATATGGAGGTGGGGCGTAAGTTCGTCTATAAGCAGTAGGAAGCCTATGCCTAACAGAAATCCTACAGCTACTGGCAATACCGACCATTTGCCGCTGTCAGCCTCCATCTCCATAGCCGGAATGAGCAACGACCATACGGCAGCTGCTACCATTACACCTGAGGCAAAGCCCAATAACGACTTCTGCAACCGCTCCGACATTTCGTTTTTCATAAAAAAGACGAAAGCCGAACCAAGCATCGTCCCAAATAACGGAATAAGAAGTCCAATGATTATTGTTGTTGTCATTTCTGTCATAATCTGTTATCTGTTAGTTACGATGCAAATATACAATTTATTTGTGAGTCGGGCAATACCTATAAGTGATGTTTTTTTTACTTCTCGTACAGTTCTATCGGCAGTCCGTCCGGGTCGCAGAAGAATACAAACTGCTTGCCTGTATATTCGTCCATGCGTATTGGTTCGTGCTTTACGCCCTTGCTGTCGAGTTCGCTGACAGCAGCCGCAAGATTGTCCACCTCGAATGCAAGGTGACGCAGACCGGCAGCTTCGGGATAGGAAGGACGTTCAGGAGGATTGGGGAAGGAGAATAGCTCCACGACGTATGTGTCGCCCATCCAGCAGTCTGCCTTCCAAGAATCGCGTTCCTCACGATAATATTCGCTCGCAATCTTCAAGCCCAGCACTTCTGTATAGAAACGCTTTGACCGGTTATAGTCAGAGCAAATCACGGCTACATGATGTATCTTGTTTAGTTTCATAATCTTTTTACTTAATAAATTCTCTTACGAAATGCGGATAATTTGCATCGCCTAATTGCGGAGCGTATTCAAAGTCTTCGTAGCTGAAAGCTGAGAGTTCTTCGGGAGCGACGATGCGGTTGTTCAGAATGAAACGGAACATTGCTCCACGGCACGACTTTGCCCATACAGCCTGCATCTTCAGTCTGCCGTCCTTCTGACGGACGTAGAAGAGAGGCTGGACGACCGTCACTTCCTTGCATACCCTCTTCCAGTCGAACAGATGTTCATATTCCTCGGTGGAGAGATGCAGGAGGATGCCGTCGTCAGCTTGCACGCTTCTGATGAGCACCTCTGTCAGCCGGTCCTTCCAGAACTGATTGATGGGCTTGTCGTTTGTGGTTTCGAGCGTGACGCAATGCTCCATACGATAGGGCACTATGCCATCCATAGGGCGGAGCAGACCATATAGGAAACACGTTATCCAAAGATGCTTCTGGGCATACTCCAATGCTCGGTCGCTCAAGGTGTCGGCACGCAGATGCTTGTATGCCTGACATTTCCCATAAAAAAACGTTGCAATATAAGATAGGCTGCGCCTAATGTCACTCGGTTTTTTGTTTTATTCTTCCATGATTTGCGTGATGCGCCTGATACTTCCTCTACGTTGGTTGATGATGAGAGGTACACGTTCCACCACAACCATAGAAGTGTCGAGACCCAAAGCCTTAGGCTCGTCGATGCCTATCTTGCTGATAAGAGCGTAGAAAGTCATCAGCAGGTTCTGCTGACGGTTGGCGGAACTCTCTGGATAATATACACGATGAATGATGATGAATCGGAAATCGCCAGGTATTCCGTTCTTGCGAAGCGAAGGATAGGTGCTTCTTAAATCTACCTTCTTGCTTGCCACAAGGTCTTCCACCACTTGTCGCAGATATAGACTCACACGTGGTTCTATGCGGAAACCTATGTGCATCGTTATGCTGTAGAGGGTGTTTGGAATCAGAGTCTCGCAACTGTACTCGAGCGTGTCTGGAGTATCAACAAACTCCATATTTATAAACCAGTAATGATCGGCACGCTTAGGCTGCTTGTTGATTATGGAATAGAGCAGCTTGTCGTCTACGGCACCTTCCTTGTTGGCATGGTTTACATAGACAAGATTGGAGGCGTACTTGGGAATGCTCTCGTCGGCTTTGATGTCGGAAATAATCTGATAATAGTCATCCAGCGGTTTGGTGCTGACATAATGTCGGCGTATCTTCATGGCTCTAACCCATACATACATCATCAGGAACAGGATTCCGCCAATGAGCATCGTACACCATCCTCCAGCGAGAAACTTTGACAGGTTGGCTGCCAGGAAGATGGCTTCGATGGTGCAGTAGGCACCCATAAACAACATAGTGAAGACTCGAGCCACACCCTTGCTGTGTAGGTAGAAACCGAGCAGAAGGGTGGTCATCAGCATGGTGATGGTGATGGCGAGACCGTAGGCTGCCTCCATGTGTGAGGAGTCGCGAAAGAGAAGGATAATAAGAACCACGCCGATGTACATGGCAAAGTTGATCATCGGGATATAGAGCTGTCCCTTTACATGGGTAGGATGCTTGATTCGCATACGCGGCCAGAAGTGCAGGTTCATGGCTTCGCTCAATATGGAGAAGGTTCCGCTGATTAGTGCCTGACTTGCAACGATAGCCGCACCCGTGGCCATGATGATGGCGAAGATCAGCATGCTCTGCGGCATAATGGAAAAGAACGGATTCACGGATAATGCCGTATCCACATGGTTAAGCACCCATGCTCCCTGTCCCAGATAGTTAAGAATGAGCATGGTCTTTACAAAGGCCCAGCTTATGGTGATGTTCTTCCTGCCACAATGTCCCAAGTCTGAGTAGAGAGCCTCAGCACCAGTGGTACAAAGAAATACGGCGCCTAAGATTAAGAACCATTCAGGTGATTGTGCCAGCAGAGCAATAGCGTAATAGGGGTTGAAAGCCTTCAATATCATCGGATAAGATGTTATGCTGAAGGCTCCCGTCACGCCTAACAGTAGAAACCATAGCAGCATGAACACTCCAAACGACTTGCCTATGCTTTCTGTTCCAAACCGCTGTACGAAGAATATGATGGTGATGATGGCAAGCGTGATTGGGATGACAGGTAGGTTGGGACTGATGCTCTCGAGTCCTTCGATGGCTGTAGTAACCGTAATGGCAGGGGTGATGATTCCGTCTGCCAGCAAAGTACTTGCACCGATAATAGCCAATATGTAAATCCACTTACTCTTGAGTCGGCGCAGCAGAGCGTAGAGGGCGAGAATGCCTCCTTCGCCATTGTTGTCGGCTCGCAGAGCTACACATACATATTTAATGGTGGTTTGTAGGGTGAGTGTCCAGATGATGCAGGACAATGCCCCAAGGATAGTGTTCTCGTTGATGGTTTCGCCTGTATGGAGTATGGCCTTCATCACATATAGAGGTGATGTTCCGATGTCGCCAAACACGATGCCCAGAGTGACGAGCAGTCCCAAGAGGCCTACTTGATGATGATTGAAGGATACCGATTTTCCTGTCTCTTCTCTCATTTTAATTTTCTTTTTAATTAAACAATGTTATCCTTTAGATTATTAAATTTGCGTGCAAAGGTATAAACATGAGAGGTAAGATATGATTTGTTTAACAAGATTTATCGGATTTAACACCTGGTAAAGGCATAATTAACCTTTTTTGCCCGTATCTTTTGCAACAATGTTCTTTGTCTTTTGCGTATTAGGCAGAAATCCCGCTATTATTCCCAACAAGGGCAATAACGAGCTCACCTGAAATATATACTCTATGCTTGTTTTGTCGGCAAGCCATCCGAAGAAAGCCGAGCCAAGTCCGCCCAAGCCAAACATCAGTCCGAAGAATATACCGGCTATCATTCCCACCTTGTCTGGCATAAGGTCGGTGGCATAAACCACTATCGACGAGAATGCCGAGGCTATGATTAGTCCTGATAGAAAACAGCAGATGATAGTCCATGTTAGGTTTACATATGGCATTGCTAATGCGAATGGTGCTGCTCCCAGTATTGAGAACCATATAACATATTTTCTTCCGAACTTGTCGCCCAGCATTCCTCCTGCCACCGTTCCTATAGCGAAGGCTGCAAGGAAAACAAATAGGAACAACTGTGATGCCTTTACCGACACACCGAACTTGTCTATAAGGAAGAAGGTGAAGTAGCTTGTGATGCACGAAGTATAGAAATACTTCGAGAATACAAGTAATATAAGTATTGCCAAGGCGCCGTATTTGGCTCGCTTTGAGATGTTGTTGTTCAGTCCTGCTGTCTTTTGTGGATGATTAACGACATATTGCAGTTTTGCTTTGTACCATGCTCCAAGTCTTACCATTATCAATGCTGCAAGCATGGCAGCTATGGCAAACCATGATATTGAATGCTGACCGTATGGCAGCACAATAAGAGCTGCAAGCAGAGGACCCAAAGCCGAGCCTCCGTTGCCACCTACCTGAAATATAGATTGTGCCAAACTCTTTTTGCCACCTGATGCAAGCTGCGTAACACGCGATGCTGTAGGATGGAACACGGATGAGCCAAAGCCTACAACGCTTACTGCTATAAGTATAGCCCAGTAATATTCGGCAAATGCAAGCACCAATAATCCTGTCAAGGTAAAGCACATGCCTATCGACAAGGCATAAGGCCGTGGATGCTTGTCGGCATATAGTCCTGTGAATGGCTGCAATATAGACGATGTCATCTGAAAGACAAGTGTTATGATACCAATCTGCGCAAACGAAAAGTCGAACTTGTCTTTCAGTATAGGGTATATCGACGGGATTATCGACTGTATCATATCGTTAAGAAAATGCGAAATGCCGCATATCACGAGTATCGAATATACTGTTCCCTCTGTCATTGTAGGGTTGCCTTTAATTTTGTTGCTTATTGATTTCAGTTTCATATTATTTTAGTTTAATAATGTCGCTCCACCTTGTTGTAGGGTTTAAACTCTTGTGGTCGTGCTTTATGGCGTCCGCAAACTTCTTTCCCTTTGGATATTGCTGTGCCGATAGTATAACGGTCTCGCTTCCGTCCACTTTATTTATTTTGTCCACGGCATTGTCGAGTTGCGTCATATGCCTGTGTCTATCCACATCAAAGTTGAACAGATCGGTTTGTATAGCCGTGTTTGTAACTACCTCCATCATTATCACCCCCGCCCGTTTATAGTATATTCCTTGTCGGTATATGCGTTTTAGGCACGCAGTGGCTGCCTTTACAATATCTATTGTGGCCGATGTAGGTGTTGCGAATGTCTTCTCCGTCATATTGCTGTATTGCTCAAGCTCTGGCCTGAAGTGGTTTGAGTCGATAAATACGCCAATTATATTAGCCGCCGACTGTTGTTTGCGTAGCTTCTCGGCACATCTCGCAGCAAAGTTTGCCACATGTGTACGCAGAGTGTCAAAGTCGTTTACCATACCCTCAAAGCTTCGGCTTGTGCAAATGCTCTTCTTTCTTTTAGGTATGTCGTCGGGTATACAGTCGGTTCCGTTAAGTTCTGCCCATGTGCGTTCTATCACTACTGTCTTAAACGTGGACCTTACCCATGATGCCGAATGGCTTGCAAAGTCGTGTGCCGTCCTTATGCCCATAGCCTCAAGTCGTGCCTGATATCTTCTTCCAATACCCCATATTTCGCCAATAGGGTATAGTTTTGCAGCCTTTAATCGTTGTTCTTCCGAGTCGATAATGCATACGTGGTTGTATCCAGGATATTTCTTTGCAAAATACGACGCCATCTTTGCCAATGTCTTTGTTCTTGCAATACCTATGCTTATGGGCATGCCTACCGACATCTGTATGCGGTCGTGCAGTTGCTTGCCCCAATCTCTTAGCTGTTCTGTAGAGAAACCATCCAACACGGCAAAGGCTTCGTCTATTGAGTAGCGAAAACATCTTGGTGTCATGTCGCGTATAATGGTCATCACGCGTCCTGTTATCTCGCCATATAGTTCATAGTTTGACGAGAAAGCCTCTATCTTGGTATTGGGATACAGTTGCTTTAGCTGAAAGTATGGTGTGCCAGCCTTTATGCCCAATTGCTTTGCCTCCTTGCTTCTTGCCACTACGCATCCGTCGTTGTTGGACAGCACAACAACGGGCTTCATTTCCAAATCTGGACGGAAAACACGTTCACAACTTACGTAGCAGTTGTCGCAATCGCATATAGCATACCATTTCATAGTCTTTCTTTTCTTGTTCAATGTCTCCATTGTTTTATGGTCCACACCACAACGCCCCACACCCTGAAGTTGTCTTCCACGTCTATACGTATTGGCGAGTAGTTGGGGTTGGCTGGCTTCAGTTCTATATATCCTTCCTCCTTGTGTTTAAGGTCAAGGTATTTTATTGTGAACTCTCCATTTACAAATGCTACAATCACGTTGCCGTCCATTGGTTGCAACGATCGGTCTATCACGGCTATGTCGCCGTCGCATATTCCTGCATCTATCATCGAGTCTCCCGACACTCTTCCATAGAATGTCGCTTCCGGATTCTTTATCATGTCACGGTTGAAGTCGAGACTATCATGCAGATAGTCGTCTGCCGGACTTGGAAATCCTGCTTTTATCGTTGGGGCGAGTGCAAGCGCAAGCTTACTCTCAAAGTCGCCTTTTATACATTTTATATTTGTATTTTTCATCTTTCTGTCGCTTTCAAGTGCAAAGGTATACATTATTTATTACTTTTGACATAAGTAGGTGTTCTTAATTATTTTTATAAGTATGTGTTCATATTTATCTTTATCTTTATATATGAGCGGCAATCAGTAGGAGGGTATGGCATCCCTGCCATACCCACTCTGCCATGATTGTACAGCCAATTTAGTGGGTATGGCAAGGATGCCATACCCTCCTACNAGACAGTAGGTACAGTCACCTCAAGCATTTCTGCTATTTTGGGAGCTGATTTACCTTCTGACTTCAGCAATATGGATTTGCATCTGATACGAAAACTATGAGTAGGGCCATTATGATAGCCTTTCTCTAATTTGAGGCGATCAACCTCTGATAATTCAAGTACTTTTATTGGTTTCATAATCTACTTTTTCTATAAAACGGAAAATGAACCATATTAGTACTGATATATATAAATAATTTAGATCACTTACTTAATCAATTAATTTTTATATATTATATGTATAAGTGTAGTTTCGACACGGTATATTCGTTTAATGATTTAAAATAAGTAAACTTCTGATTAAAAAAAATAAAACATTGGAAAATTTCCAATTTTGTTTTGCTCGTATCAATATCTTTTGTATCTTTGCATTGTGAATAAGAAAAACAGGTAAATGTAATAAAGATAAACAAGAAATGAACAACAAAGAAGCAATAGCACGACTTACTGAGCATGGCATAAAGCCATCGGTACAACGCATAGCTATAATGCACTACCTGCTCACACACTTCACCCATCCAACGGTGGATGATGTTTATCGCGGACTTTTCTCCAAGATACCCACGCTCAGTCGAACTACGGTATACAATACGTTGCGTATGTTTTCCGAGAACAACGCGGCACAGATGATTACTATAGACGACCATCGGGTGTGCTACGATGGAAACATCAACGCTCATGCTCATTTCTATTGCAATCGCTGCCGACGTGTATACGACATCTTCGACGAGGTTTCTCCTTTGTTGTCGTGCAAGGAGATAGGCGGACATCAGGTTAGCGACGTGCAACTCTACTATAAAGGCATTTGCAAAGAGTGTCTTGAAAAGGATAATCAGAATATGGAGGAATGCTCAAGTCAAATTAGCTAACCTCCTGACAAACAACAACATTATACAATAACTTAAAAAACAATAGCATTATGAAGAAGAAGTTTATTTGCACAGTATGTGGTTATATTTATGAAGGTACAGAGGCTCCTGAGAAGTGCCCGGTTTGCAAGGCTCCTGCAAGCAAGTTTAAGGAACTTGACGACCCTACAGAAGGTCCTGCATTCGCTACAGTACACACTCTTGGCGCTGCACGTAAGGAAGATGCCAATGCCGAGATGATTAAGGATCTTGAGACTCACTTTAATGGTGAGTGCGGCGAGGTTGGTATGTATCTTGCAATGAGCCGTCAGGCCGATCGCGAGGGATATCCAGAAATTGCTGAGGCTTTCAAGCGCTATGCTTTCGAGGAGGCAGAACACGCAAGCAAGTTTGCTGAGCTCCTTGGCGATGTATTAAAGGATACAAAGAGCAACCTTGAGGCTCGTATCGCTGCCGAGCGTGGCGCTTGCGAGGATAAGTTCCGCATTGCTAAGAACGCTAAGGCTGCTGGCATGGACGCAACACACGATACCGTTCATGAAATGGCTAAGGACGAGGCTCGCCACTGCGCTGGCTTCATGGGCTTGTACAAGCGTTACTTCGGTAAGTAAATGATACTTTAAAAGGTATATATAACTGGTTGGGGAGACAGACTTCAATTTGGAGTTTGGCTCCCTTTTTTTGATTTCTAAGGTTTTATCATGCTTAATTTTTATTAACTACTAACATAAATCGCTCATACTAACAAAATTTTTGTAACTTTGCATTCTATATGTATCTTGTAGCAGAATTAAAACAAGTTTATATAATTAATTAAATGAAACAGTACAAATTAGTGAACAATGTGCTTGGCTGGCTTACCTTCTTGGTTGCAGCCTTCGTGTATTGTTCGACAATTGAACCGACAGCCAGCTTTTGGGACTGTCCTGAATTCATTACTACCGGCTATAAGCTGGAAGTAGGTCATCCGCCTGGAGCGCCATTTTTTATGCTCACGGCCAATCTATTCTCTCAGTTTGCTAGCGATCCGTCTCAGGTAGCTCGCATGGTTAACACAATGAGTGCGTTGCTTAGTGCTACCACCATTCTGTTTTTGTTCTGGAGCATAACGCACCTCGCACGCAAGCTCATTGTTAAGGATTGGAACGAGATGACCACCGGCAAGATGATTGCTATACAGGCATCTGGCTTGGTAGGCGCACTTATCTATACCTTCTCCGACACCTTCTGGTTCTCGGCTGTAGAAGGCGAGGTTTATGCCTATTCATCGGCATTCACAGCCATTGTATTCTGGCTTATCCTTAAGTGGGAAGACCATGCCGACGAGCCTCACAGCGACCGTTGGCTTGTGCTTATTGCCTATATGACCGGTCTTTCTATTGGTGTTCACCTTCTCAACTTGCTTTGTATTCCGGCTATAGTGCTTGTCTATTGCTATCGCCGCTATCCACACATCGAGCTTAAGGGTTCGCTCTTGGCATTGGTTGGCTCTTTTGTCATCGTTGCAGGCGTTCTCTATGGTGTAGTACCTGGAATCATTACTGTAGCCGGATGGTTTGAACTGCTGTTTGTCAATCAGTTAGGTTGTCCGTTCAATACAGGCGAGATCATTTATATAATTCTGCTTGTAGCCATCGTTATATGGGCTATTTACGAGTCGTATGTCGATCGCAACTTCAAGCGTCAGAACATCTCGTTCACTCTCTCGGTAGGTATGCTTGGCATTCCATTCCGTGGAACAGAGTGGGGTGCTGCTATCATTGGCATCATCATCCTTGTGGCTATCTATTTTGGCTTAAGCTATCGCCGCAAGGTAGAGAAGCAGCTTGTGCCGGTCATTTCGGCCCGCTTCAAGAATACAGCCCTCTTGTGTATGCTTATGCTTATGATTGGCTATTCAAGCTATGCGGTTATCGTTATCCGTTCGGCAGCCAACCCGCCTATGGATCAGAATTCGCCCGAGGACGTCTTCACCCTTGGTTCATATCTTAGCCGCGACCAGTATGGCGACTCGCCTTTGGTTTACGGTCAGGCATACACATCGCAGGTGGCTTTCGATGTCGATGGCAACATGTGCATTCCTAAGCGCAAGGAAGGTGCTCCTATATGGCAGCGCAAGGAGAAGGCTTCGCAAGACGAGAAGGATTCTTACTTCGTGGTTTCTCACAAGGACAAGCTGGTATATGCTCAGAATATGCTGTTCCCACGTATGCACTCTTCGGCTCACGCACAGGCATATGAGAGTTGGCTTGGAGGTGTTCAGGGCAACGAGGTACCTTACGACCGTTGCGGCGAGATGGTTACTGTCAAGATGCCTTCACAGTGGGACAACATACGTTTCTTCCTTTCTTACCAATGCAACTTCATGTATTGGCGCTACTTTATGTGGAACTTCGCCGGACGCCAAAACGATATGCAGGGCAATGGCGAGCCTGAGCATGGCAACTGGATTACCGGTATCTCGTTTATCGACAACTGGATGCTGGGCGACCAAAGCAAGATGCCTCAGGAACTTAAGGACAACAAGGGACACAACGTGTTCTATTGCTTGCCGCTTTTGCTTGGTCTCATCGGACTCTTCTGGCAGGCTTGGCGCGGACAACGTGGCATACGCCAGTTCTGGGTGGTATTCTTCCTGTTCTTTATGACGGGTCTTGCCATCGTGCTATACCTTAATCAGACTCCGCAGCAGCCACGTGAGCGCGACTACGCTTATGCCGGTTCGTTCTACGCATACGCTATTTGGTGCGGTTTGGGCGTGCTTGCTATCTACGATATGCTTAAGAAGCGCGTCAAGGGCAACGAGGTTGCACTTGCAGGTATTGTAGGTGTTGTGTGCCTGCTTGTACCTATTCAGATGGCATCGCAGACATGGGACGACCACGACCGTAGTGGACGTTATACATGCCGCGACTTTGGTCAGAACTACCTGATGACTCTTCAGGACAAGGGCAATCCTATCATCTTCACCAATGGTGATAACGATACCTTCCCGCTCTGGTACAATCAGGAGACTGAGGGTGTGCGTACCGACGCTCGTGTATGCAACCTTTCTTACCTGCAGACCGACTGGTACATCGACCAGATGAAGCGTCCTGCCTACGATTCACCTTCGGTTCCTATCTCATGGCCACGTCTCGACTTCTGCTCTGGTACTAACGATTATGTCCAGGTAGACCCGTCTCTCAAGCAGCAGGTACTCGATTTCTATGCTAAGCATCCTGCTGAAGCTAAGGCTCAGCTTGGCGACAATCCGTTCGAGCTCAAGAATGTGCTTAAGTATTGGGTACGCTCTAAGGATGACGAAACACATGTTATACCTACCGACACTCTGTATCTCACCATCGACAAGGAGGCTGTTAAGAAGAGTGGTATGCTTATGGCAAGCGACACAATACCCGACCATATGATTATCTCGCTCGCTGGCAAGCGTGCCCTTTACAAGAACGACCTCATGATGCTCGAGATGCTTGCTCAATGCAATTGGACTCGTCCTCTGTATGTGGCTACAACCGTAGGTTCTGAAAACTATATGAACCTTGGCGACAACTTCGTTCAGGAGGGTCTGGCCTACCGCATCACTCCGTTCACAACCAACAAGAATGGAGCCAAGAACTTTGATACGGAGAAGACATATAACAATGTAATGAACCGTTATAAGTTTGGTGGACTCGAAACTCCTGGTCTATATCTCGACGAGACAGTTATGCGTATGTGCTTCACCCATCGTCATCTCTTTGCCCAGCTTGCTTTGCAACTCATCCAGGAGGGCAAGAACGACAAGGCTCTTAATGCTCTGCGCAAGTGCGAGAAAGTGCTGCCCAACTATAATGTGCCTTATACATTCATGTCTGGCTCTGCCGATATTGCCCGCGCTTATGCTATGTTGGGCAAGAAAGCCGATGCTAAGCGTGTGCTGATGCAGGTTTGGGACAACGCCAAGGGATATGCCGACTATTATGTTCAGCTTACTGGCTCGCGTTTCGACCTTTGCCAGAACGACCTTATGCGCCAGCTCTACATCATGCAGAGCATATCAGACATTATGCAGCTTGCTGATACAAAGCAGGCTGAAAAATGGTCTGGCGTGGCCAATGCAATATATAGAATGTATCAAGCAAAAGGCGGACAGCCGTTCGAAGAAAGATGATAATTGAACAACCCGCTATGTGGTTGCGATGGTTATTTCCAAGCGCAACCTGGAGAATGGATCATACAGAGCGCTCGGTATACATTACATTTGACGATGGACCTATACCCGAGTCTACTCCTTTCATTCTCCAAACACTGGCGGAGTTTGGTGTTCGTGCCACGTTCTTTATGGTGGGCGACAATGTGCGCAAGTATCCCGAGCTGTATAAGCAGATAGTTGCAGCCGGTCATCAAGTAGGTAATCATACCTATCACCACCTTGGCGGATTCAAACATCTTACCAAGACGTATATAGATGATGTGGAACGGGCCAGCGACCTTATAGGCTCGCACCTGTTTCGACCGCCTCATGGATGTATGACACATACAGAGTTTCTTTGGCTTAAGCGTAAGTATCGCATCGTGATGTGGGATCTTGTGACACGCGACTATTCTAAGTGGCTCACCGCCGACGAGGTTTACGACAATGTGCGCAAGTATGCACGCAACGGTTCAATCATTACTTTTCACGATTCGCTAAGGAGTATAGGCAAACTCCGCATGGCACTTCCACGTTCGTTGAAATGGCTCAAGGACCAGGGCTTTGAGTTTAAGACATTCGAATAAGAGTGTGCCAAAACAAGAATGTACAGATAACCAGTAATTGTCTTCGTATGGATAAGAAACAATTATCTCTAAAAATAAAAGCCGAGGCTAAGAACCTCGGCTTTTTTGCATGTGGCATAGCTAAAGCCAATGCCGTTGACCCAGATGTTGTGGCTTCGTACAAGAAGTGGATAGGCCAGGGTGGGCATGCCACTATGGCATATCTCGAGAACTATCCCGACAAGCGTTTTGATCCACGCTTGCTTATGGATGGCCTGCAGAGCATAGTGTCGGTGGCGCTGAACTATGCGCCTGCCAATACCTTGCCGCAGGGTGAACCACAGTTTGCTGCTTACGCTCTTGGCAAAGACTATCACGATGTAGTTAAGGGCAAGTTGCGTCAGTTGGCCGAGATACTTGGCTTCGATACGTATCGTGCCTTCTGCGACTCGGCTCCAGTACTTGAGCGTTATTGGGCTGTTAAGGCAGGTCTGGGTTGGACAGGTCGCAACCATCAGCTCATAATCCCACATGCCGGTAGCATGTTCTTCCTTGGCGAGCTGTTTTTGCCTATAGAACTATGCTATGACGAGCCAATGCCATCGCGTTGTGGCAAATGTCATGCGTGTGTGGATGCGTGCCCTACCCATGCTTTATCTTTTGTTGACAACACAGCAAAGACTCAGTTCGACGCCCGCAACTGTCTTAGTTATCAAACCATCGAGAATCGTGGCGACATCCCTTCCGACCTATCCGACAAGATGGGCGATACTATCTACGGTTGCGACCGTTGTCAAACGGCCTGCCCATGGAATCGCTTCTCCCAACCCACCGATATTCCCGAGCTACAGCCTACTGACGAACTCCTCAACATGAAGCGAGAGGATTGGCTCTTGCTTACCGAAGAAGACTACCGCCGACTGTTTAAAGGTAGTGCCGTTAAAAGGGCAAAATACTCGGGTCTGATGAGGAACATTCACGAGGCACTCGACTAAGTCCTCAACCGCTTCCTAAATCCCCTTTCCAAGCATTATATATTACTTGCCATTTTAATATAATATAAATGGGCATTTAATATTATATAAATTGGCATTTAATATTATATAAATTGGCATTTAATATTATATAAATTGGCAAGTAATATATATTAAATGACAAGAGAATATATATTACTTGGGGATTACTTTTACATTGCCTTTCAACTTGAAGATATCCGTTACCCATTTCTTTCTGGCTTGCTCCATCATATAGAAAGCAAAGTCTTCAAAGATACGGTAGGTACGATTCTGATTGGCAGAAGCAAATTATAAATTAAATCTAAACAACAGTTTGTATCACTCCAAATACAGGATGAACCTCATTTTTATTGCGAATTGTTTACGTTCTTCGAAGGAATTAACTATATTTGCATAATTAATATTATTTATTAAAGACGTGTCACGAAGTACTGCAGTGAACGTTAATGATAAGAATACTTGAATATGATAAAAGATATAATGAATCACAACGCTAATGCAGTAGCGGGACAGAAGGAAATGGATGTGCTGAAGAAGTACTTCCCTCAGTGCTTCCATGCTGATGGCGTATTTGACATAGAGGCTTTCAAGGCTGCATTGCCTGGAGGTACTACTATCACCGACGAAACAAGCGGTTTCAACTGGTTGGGCAAGAACTATGCCCGTATGCTTACTAATATGGACACTACCACACTTATTCGTCCCGATGAGGAGCATAATGCAAAGCCTGAGAACAAGGACAGTCAGAATGTTTATATCAGCGGTGATAATCTGGATGCGCTGCAGCATTTGGTGAAATCGTATAGCGGCAAGGTGAAAGTGATTTATATCGACCCTCCTTACAACACAGGCTCTGACGGCTTTGTGTATAATGACAAGTTCAATTTTACTGCCGAGGATCTTGCCAAACGCTTGGATGTAAGTCCTGAGCGTGCCGAGCGTATTCTTTCTATGACTCGTCGTGGAAGTGCCAGCCATGCGGCTTGGCTCACTTTCATGTTGCCTCGTCTGTCATTCGCACGCGATTTGCTGACTGACGATGGAGTGATTTTTATTTCTATTGATGATAATGAGCAGGCGAATCTGAAGAGGCTGTGCGATGAGGTGTTTGGTGAGGAGTGCTTTGTGGCAAATATTTCTTGGCAAAAGACTTATTCTCCTCGAAACGACTCGAAGGGTGTACCTAGTGAAGTAGAGCATTTATTGGTATATGGTAAGAACCCCGAATGGACTCCTAAGAAATTGCCAAGAACGAAGGAAATGGATGCTAAATATAGCAACCCTGATAATGATGTCATGCCGTGGACGAGTAGTGATCCATGTGCACCAGGAGCTAAGACACACCAAGGTATGGTCTATGCTATACAACATCCATTTACCGGCGAAATGTTGTATCCTGCCATTTCTTCATGCTGGCGATATGACCAAGGTACAATGTTGGAATATATGTGTGGCTGGTGCGAATATGAGTTACGAGATTTATGTGATGAGGAACAGCGATCAAAAATCTGTGGCGTTGATGCGAATGAAGTCAGAAAGGGTGTAAAAGCAATTGTTTTGAAAAACAGTTTGGAGGATTCTAAGAAACAGGCAGAAGCTGTCTTGAAAAGAGGGCAATGGCCACGTTTCTATTTTACGAAAAGTGGAAAGGGAGGCATACGTCGAAAAACATACCTTGATAATGTAGAAGGCAAGATGGTAACAAATCTTTGGCCATATGCAGAGGTTGGGCATACAGACGAAGCCAAAAAAGAATTAAAGGCTTTGTTTGATGGAGAAATTCCATTTGATACACCAAAGCCTACAAGACTGTTGTTGCGTATTTTGCAAATAGCTTCAAACGAAGGTGATATTGTACTTGATTTCTTCTCTGGTTCTGCGACAACAGCACATGCTGTGATGCAATATAATGCTCAAGCAGATGATGGAAACAAGCGTAAATTTATATTAGTGCAGATTCCAGAAAAAGTAAAAAATAAATGGGGAAATCTTTGCAAGATAGGCATGGAGCGCATCAAGCGAGCCGCCAAGAAGATAAAGGAAGACAATCCACTCTTTGCTGGCGACCTTGGCTTCAAGCATTACATATTGGAGGAACCAAAAGAGGACGCATTGCTGCTGATGGAACAGTTTGATCCTATATCCAATAATATCACAACCTTGAATATGGATGACTTTGGTATTGAGACCGTTCTTCGCACATGGCTCGTCGCTGACGGCTATGGTTTGACCGAGGATGCAGAGGAAGTGATGCTCGGTAATTACAAGTCTTACTGGAAGGACGATCACCTCTATATGATAAATCCAGACCACGACTTCGACGAAAGTAGCATCGCAGCCTTGATGGATAAGTATAATGGTGAGCCGTTCTCTCCTCACAACATTGTGATCTTCGGCTACAGCTTCGGCTTCACCCATCGTGAGGAACTGCAGAAGAACCTCCGCACGCTAAAGGAGGGCAACAAGACTTTAACAGTGAACATAGATGTAAGATATTAAATAGAGAATGCAATTATGAAATTAACAGTATCTGGTTTTAAATCAATTAGCCGTGTGGAAAATTTCGATTTTCGAAAGTTTACATTGCTTGCTGGTATTAATAGTAGTGGTAAATCATCACTTATTCAGGCATTGCTGTTACTCAAACAGACATTTGAATCAAATTCTATTGATGTACTCAATTTTACGGGAGATTATATTCATGCCAATGAACCTTTAGACCTGATTCATAATAAAGACAAGAGCAAAAGACTTCATTATGTACTTAGTTTAGAAAAAAGGGAGATAGAGAATGTTGATTCTTATAGTCAGTATATTCCTAATGGAGAATTGCTCAATAAGTTAGACATTACATTGGATTTCTCAATCAATAAATCGTTTAAACTTGATAGTCTTCAACTGGATCTATGGTATGGCGAAGAAGGTCGCAAGGATAGTTTCCGCGTGTATAGTCCATCTACAAAAGATACACATAGTGTGACTTTCTCAAAAGCTACAATGGTTAATAATAATGGAGTAAAAGATAAAAATATCAGCACAGGTTATACTCTTTCTTACAAATATGGATTTTTACCATTCTATGGTGAACGAAAAGATGAATTTATATCTTTAACGATTATAAAAGATATAAGTGACACTCTTGAAACACTCTTTAAAAGAATTAGCTATATTGGTCCGCAAAGAGTTAAGCCTGTTTTGGCAAGAACATATTCAAGATTATCCTACGATAATGTGGGCATTGATGGCGAGTATTCAAGATTCCTAATCAATGAGCATAAAAATGAAATTGTTGAAGGGTATGACCAGAAGTTGATATCACTTCTTACATATTGGATTGTTGAACGTATGCACTTGGCTCAGGAACTCAGTGTAGAACGCGATGCAAATAAGCGTTATCGTGTTATAGTTCGTAATGAATCTAAGGTAAAAGTCGACTTGGATCAAACGGGATTTGGATTAAGCCAAATTTTGCCTATCATTACACAAGGTTTGCTGACTCCAAAGAATGGAGTTTTGATAGTGGAAGATCCTGATGCACACATGCACCCAAGTGTCCAGGCTGAGCTTGTCAATTTTTTTGCGGACTTGATTGCGCATGGGAGAAAAGTAATCATTGAAACTCATAGCGACCATATTGTGACCCGTATGCGTCTGTTATTGGTAAAGCATGAGTTTATCCAAACAGGAGATGTCAATGTTTGTTTTGTCAGCAATCAAGAAGGACATAGTGAATACCTTTCGTGTGCATTGACAGAAAAAGGAATGTTCTCAGAACCATTGCCTGCAGGATTCATGGACAGCCAAGAGAGTGATTTTAAAGATATAATTCATCTGCAAATGAAAAACAGATAGCATGGACTGGCAAGTAGCTATAGATATTAAAGCATGGGAAAGTGATTCTTCAATGCTTATTGATTCACTTGATTTCGCAAAGAACAGAATAGACCTGAAAGTGCTATTTGCTGATCATATTTATAATATAATCAGCTCTAACCATCAAAATTCATGGCTCATCTGTTATTTATTGGGAAATGTTCAAAAGGTTTCTTATCATGAGAGACCAGTAGGTGTGCATATTACTTTCTCACCAAATATTTCAGAAGGACTTAACCTCAACGAAGAGGATGAAACGGAAAATGTAACTTATTCAATGTTGCAATTGGCTGAACCTCCCCATAAAATATATGAGATGGCTATTGCCCGACCCAATGGCACTACAGAAAAGGATTTGACCATAACAGACGGAAGTTCATCAAAGAATGTGAGTCTGATTATTACATCTAATGGTCAAAGTCTCAAACATTTTTTCTCTCATAATCATCCTGAATTGAGACAAGCAAAGCATATATCTCAGCAAACAAGAAATATAGGTGGTGGTAAGATTGCATCCACCTTTAAGGCGTGGAACCCAAATGATGAAAGTTATGCGATAGAACTTCTGAACAAAGCCTTTGGAGATTCTGGTTCTCCAACTTTGCCTCCAACTCCTATCTATACATGGGATTCTCGGAATGAGAACTATGTAAAATTTATGCATAGTGGAAATTGGGAGTATCATGGGTATGATCTTGAGGATTTTAATGAAGTTCCTCATGAGATAAAGGAGCGTTACAATCACTGGAAAAAGTAATTGCATGGAATTAAAACTTGAAAACAATCTCGCACATCAGACAATGCCTGTTGATGGCGTTGC
Source organism: Prevotella merdae (assembly GCF_900290275.1). GTDB lineage: Bacteria > Bacteroidota > Bacteroidia > Bacteroidales > Bacteroidaceae > Prevotella > Prevotella merdae. The sequence goes on along the minus strand of NZ_LT985324.1, from coordinate 1,015,755 downwards.
TGTTGTGGTGGAGGCCTCTATACAAGAACCTGCTAAGCAGAGCCATCAGAATCCACTGTTGAAACGACAGCTCGATGGTGAGGCTCTACGCTTGGTGCGTAAGAAAGGCAATATATTGGATAAAGCCACCAAGCAAAGAGTGACGCACTATATGCTGTCGGATAAGATTAAAAACTTGCCTTACCATCGTCTTCTCGATGTCAAGATGGAGACAGGTACTGGCAAGACATACGTCTATACCCGAACCATGTTTGAGTTGCATAAGCGTTGTGGATTCAACAAGTTCATTATTGCCGTTCCTACCTTGCCTATTAAGGCAGGAACTGCTGCTTTCTTGAAGGAACAGGAGGTGAAGCGCCATTTTGAGATGGTATGCAACTACAATGCAGAGATAGAGTTGTGCCTACTGGAACCTCAGAAGCAACAGAAGAAGGGGCGTCTGAATATGCCTTCTGCCGTAGGACATTTCTTTTATGGCACTCACCATGCCAAGCATAAGATATACGTGCTGTTGCTTAATACGCAACTCATTACTAATGGTAAGTTGCTTACCCGTGAGGACTATGACCAGATGCTGGGCGAATTCCATCGTCCAGTGGATGCTATTGCAGATACTAAGCCTGTGTTGATTATCGACGAGCCGCATCGTGTGGAGCGTGGTAGCAAATCATATGCTGCACTTATTGAGAACTTCCGACCTCAGTTGGTGTTGCGTTATGGTGCTACATTCCCAGAGCTTACGGTAGGTAAAGGTAAGAACAAACATGCGGTAAAGGACTATCAAGAACTAATTTATGACTTGAATGCAGCAGATTCTTTCAATCAAGGACTCATAAAGGGCGTTGCAAAAGAGCATCTGGAGTTGCCTGGAGGTAAGAAGGCTGAAAAGAAGGTGAAGGTGTTATCGACTGTGAAAGGTGATAGCGCCAACATGAAGCTGACAAGTGCTGACAATGCGGGTAAGACTTTCACGCTTCATGTGGGTGAGAGTCTTGGCTCTATTGATAATGATTTGGATGGCGTTGTCGTAGAGGCTATCAGCAAAAACAGCGTCAGCCTGAGCAATGGTCAGGAGAAGCAGACTGGCGAAGAGTTTTTCCCTGATCAGTTTGGCGTATCCTATCAGGAGGGTATGATAGAACTTGCCTTGATGCGTCATTTTGAGACAGAGCGCGAGAACTTCTGTCGTGAAGGATTGCCAATCAAGACACTGGCTCTGTTCTTTATTGACAGTATTGAAAGTTTCCGCGGACCTGAGGGCAAGAATGACGGTTGGCTGAGAAAGAAGTTCATTGATATGCTGGAGGCAAGAGTGAAGAAGGAACTGACATGTCAGAACACTCCTGAATACGAGGCATATCTGAGAGCCACTCTTGAAAATATAGATGCTTCATGTGCAGGATACTTCTCACAAGACAATAACGACTCGGATGAGAATATTGCCAACGAGGTGAAGGTGATTCTTCATGGCAAGAAAGAACTCTTAAGCTTTACGGATGAGGAGGGCAAGCCAAACGTCCTGCGATTCCTGTTCTCTAAATGGACATTGAAAGAAGGATGGGATAACCCGAATGTGTTTACCATCTGCAAGCTCCGCTCAAGTGGTTCAGAGATCAGCAAGCTGCAAGAAGTGGGTCGTGGACTGCGTCTGCCCGTTGATAGTGCAGGAAACCGCATCAGCGATTCTTCCTTCATGCTCAATTACATCGTAGACTTCACAGAGAAGGACTTTGCCAATAAACTGGTGGCTGAAATCAATGGTGAACTTGACGCTGATCAGAAGAGTCCGCTTTCTATCACCGCAGAAGATATCATTAAGGTTGCTGAGAAGCGCAATATCGAAGTCAATAAGTTCTTTATTGAACTGATGACTAAAGGTTATGTCGACTTTGATAAGAAGGTGGTGCCAGAGAAGTTTGATGATATGTTGATTGAATATCCTGAGTTTAAGGATGTTACAAGTGGTGTGAATACCAATCGTATCATCAACCGTAACAGCAGTCGTAATGATAAGATTCATATCCGTAAGGCAAGATTTGAGGAACTGCGAGAGCTGTGGGCACAACTGAATAGAAAGTACGTTCTGTACTTTGATAAGGCGATAGACAAGAAGATAGAAGCCGAACTGCCTTCAATCATCAAGGATAAGCACGTATTCTCTCTTCAGACCGTAGAGTCATCTCGTAAAGTCTTAGAATTCGAAGGAAACGTAGCAGTTGCCAATGAAGGAACTCATGCAGAATTGACATTGCATGACCGCCATTATGGCTATAATGAGTTCCTAAAGCGAGCATCAAGATACACCAACATTCCGGTTCATATTCTGCATAAGGCTATATGTGATGCAGCAAATGGTGGCTATCATCTCTCCAACGAAATGTTCAACGATAGTTCGTTGACTAGATTGATAGGTGCTGTAGATGATTGGAAATGTGACCAGCTCGTAGGTTTTGTGCGCTATAAGCAAGCCAACTATACAGTGAAGGAAACCAAGCTCACCAATGCTGATGGTACAGTGAAGGATGAAGTTGTTCAGGCATACATTGGCAATAAGAGTGTGCCAGGCGAACCACCTATCAAGTATCTCTATGATGCTTATGCTCATGACTCAGGTTTGGAATTACAGAATATCAAGACAGAGATAGATGAAGTCATCGTATATGGCAAGATTCCATCACACAGCATCTGTATTCCTACTGTGGCATCAAGCAACTACAGTCCTGACTTCATGTATGTGGTCAAGAAGGCTGATGGAACCAAGGAACTGAACATCGTGATAGAGACGAAGGCTTACGATAAGGAGTCACATATCTCACCTGATGAGGACACCAAGATTTCATGTGCTGAGGAGTTCTTCAAAGCTATGACTGCAAATGGTTATACTGTCCACTTCCGAAAGCAGATCAACAGCACAGGTGTTAAGAACATAATTGATGAGTTGACCAGGGTGACGCAATGACGAAGTCAGGAAAAAGAAAACAAAGAAAAGATAAATGTATGGGAGTCCTATGTAAGCCATAGTATGGATAAATTCAAGCAACGCAATGGTACCACACAATGCAAATTGCTAAAAGGTGTGGGCACAGGAAAGATGCTTCGCGAATGCCCTCTTTGCGTGGCAGATGCTTCTGAATTTCTGGAAGAAATCCTGGAAAAGGAAGGCGTACAGAAGTAAGTTGTAGAATTATACTTTGGTTCGCATTGTAGATATATCGTCATATTAGCAGAATCGTTAAGATTCTGCTAATTTCTTCTTCTCCTTTTCCTTAATCCTTGCTTCCACTTCATCGGGTGAACCGCTGCCTGTAATGAGACTCTTTATCCATACGCATATAGCGAAGCAGACAATGGTGACGGCTGCACTGGCTATCCAATTAAGAAGTTCGTTGCCGAGATGCACGTTGTTCATAAATACTATGCCGGCAACTATAGGAAGACCAAATAGCAGCATGTCGGAACCATTGCTCATCTTGAAGTTATCTTTAGCGCGTCGGTATTCTTCGTCTTTTGAAAGGATAGACTCACGGTTTGCCTTCCAGTATTCTTCAAATTCTTTTTCTGTCATTTTTGTTTAAATAAAATGAGGTTCTTACTTGGGTTTCTTGTACACGCCTTACTTTACACGCACAATCCTTATTCCTGTCTGTGACGGATGCTTCTGCATGTATTGATAGAGGGTCATGGGTTCTTCTAATACCTTCTTGTGTATCTGCGAGGCATTGAGCATGTGCAGTCCGTCTTTATGCCATATTGCTATGCCTATGTGCGAAGTATCGAGTCCGGCTTTGGATGTGGTGATAGCTATAATGTCGCCATCGTGGATGGTAGAACGGAACAGTTTGGTATTGGCTATTGACGCTTTTGGGATAAAGCGATAGGTATTGCCTGACAAGCGTGACTCCATCTGGGCTATTGGTTTTACCAACTCGGGATTGTTTTTTAGCATTGGATAGAGCGACGTGTGCTTGCTCATAAAGTTGATGCGCAGATATTGAGTGGCTGTAAATGGTGGATTAGGCGACTGAAGTTCATCTACAAAACCATCTTTGGTATTCTCGTCAATCCACTCTGTGAAGTAATGCTGGCGGGTAGGGTAGCTTACCTTTCCGCCTACATAGCGTATCTGGCGCAGATAGGAGCAATAATCGGTGAATGAGAGTTTCTGGTTTTTTATGCAAAGATATATGGCAAGCACATTCTCGACATAAGTGGTGCAGTCGAGCTGGCGTGTGTTTACGACAAGGTTTTCTATTGAGTCGTTCTCAAGAGTCTTTGCCACGTAAGGCACTCCTTTAAACTCGCGTGCCAATGCTATGATGAGGCTTGAGGCAGATGTGTCGTGCTTGGCATATTTGGAAAGAATTGTTTCTATACGTTTCTGGTCTTCGCTGTTAGACACAATAGCAAAATCGTTGTGCTGAGGTTCAGCATTCTGTATGTTTGTTGTTGACAAGGAGTCAGCTGAACTGTTGGTTTTGTTGGCAACATATTTTTTAGTGTTGCTGTCGGCAGAGTTCTTTGCTGTAGAGCATTGGGATAGCAATGCCAATGCTATTAATAGGGTTTTCATATACAAAGAGACTATTTATGAGTTGTTATTTTTGACGTCCGAAGTTTACACCTATATATATATTAAGGCTTCCGAACATATTGTTAGTTGAGAATTTGGGCTTGTGATAGTTGTATGTATGTACAATGCAGTTGGCTCCATAGTACCAGCGCATATTGTTCCATACAATACCGAAGCGTCCCACACCATCGATGTTGAAGTTTTGGAAAGTGAAATCCTTTAATGTGAAACCTTCGTGGTCGGAGTCGTCCCATGCTCTTTTGTAGCCTAAAGCTACCGACAAGGAGGCTGCCGCGAGCCAGTTATGAGCAAATACCCAATTGTATGCATAGCCACCCGAGAAGGCAATGTCGGTATATTTCACCTTCTTCATCTTAAGGTCGGTATCCATATACTTGTCTGCCACATCTTTTCCTAAACGGTCAGCCACAAGCGAGTTGAGCTTCTCCCAATCGATACTAAGCGTATGCTGAGTGTAGCCTATGCCACAAAGGGCAGAGCCACATGAGCGTCGCTGTATGGTAGACTGGCTGAAGGCAGCCGGATAGGAGAACCGTTTGTGATTGAAGATGTAATAGAGATTGAAGCCCTTGATGCTGACATCAATGCCGTCGTAGTCGACACCACGCATAGGACGTGTATCGACATTGTGAACGTTGTCGAAGCGCATACTGGATATTTTGTAGTCGGTACCAGTCTTGCGATAGAAAAGATCGACACCTATCTGCGAACTGTAGAGTGACAGGTCGAACTCCTTCTTCTTGTCGCCGTTGCTGATATGCTTAAGGTCGAATGTATAGCCAAGGAATACCCATCGCCAGCCTAAGTAAGGTCCGAGTTTGATGGACGGTAGGGGAGCGAAGGTGAAGTTATTGCCCTTTGATGATGTTATACGATAAAGCTCGTAAGTGTAGGTGTTTTGCATCATTACGGTATAGTTGAAGGCTTGTGGCTCGATGTAGTCCTTGTCCACTCGACTAAAATCCTTCACAAACTCGTACATGGTGCCTATAAGTCTTTTGAAAAAAGACTTTTTCTTCTTCTCAGGTTTCAGTAGGCAGGTATCGGCAATAGCTACAACATCTTTATGTTCTACCGTGTCGGCAATGGCAGCTACGTCTTTGCATACAATAGTGTCGGCAATATTCTGTGCTGTTGCAGTTGCCGACGCTATTGTAGATACTATATATATAATGTATANGTTGCCGACGCTATTGTAGATACTATATATATAATGTATAGACGTAGATTCATTGCTTAGTTGGTATTATTTTATAGTTTGCCAAGTATACGGTCTAACACCCAGTTGACTGGTGTGGCGCTTACGCTTGTGCATGTGCATGTACCAATGCCTTGCAGATGTTCGATAACGCTACGTATGATAGGGAGTTGCACATATGGAGGGTTGGGCACAACGATACTTGTTCGTCCCTCGCTTGTAACAAGTTGTATAGGGTCGTAATTATATACAGAGAACGAGAGCATGCCTTTTTCGCCAATAACCTCGATGCAGTCTTCCTTAGCACTCTTATGTCCTACAAAGCACCACGAACCACTACCAGGGAGTCCGTTCTCGAAGAAGAAACATGCACTAATAGTATCTTCGGCCTTGTATAGATGGGCACGGTTGGAGCAATAGCCGTGGGCACGGGTTATTACACCAAATATGTCTTGCAGTAGGTCGAGCTGGTGCGGAGCAAGATCGTAGAAGTAGCCACCACCTGATATATCGGGTTGCAGTCGCCATGGAAGGTTTTGCGCATCCTGATAGTCGAGGTCGCGAGGAGGAACGGAAAAGCGAATCTGCACGTTTGTGATAGTGCCGATAGTTCCAGAGTTTATAATCTGTTTTACTTTCTGAAAGTAAGGTAGGTATCTACGATAGTAAGCCACGAAGCAAGGTACGCCGGTTATCTCGCTTATGCGGTTGATACGAGCGCAGTCTTCATAACTTGCTGCAAGAGGTTTCTCTATGTATACTGGTTTGCCAGCCTTCATGGCCATTATGGCAAATGTGGCATGGCTTGACGGAGGAGTTGCAATATATATGGCTGTAACATCCGGGTCGTCGATAAGTTCTTGTGGGTCGGTGTACCATCTTTTAATGCCATGACGTTTGGCGTATGACTTAGCCTTGGCCTCGTTGCGGCTCATTACAGCCACAACATGCGAGCCTTCAACCTCGTTGAAGGCAGGTCCCGACTTCTTTTCGGTAACCTCGCCACATCCTATAAATCCCCATCCTATTTGTTTCATATGTATCTGTTCAAATTAAAATTCAAGAGATTAGCTATTGGATTCTTCACTTTTCACTTTTCCCTTTTCCCTCTTCGTTTCACTATTGGATTCTTCACTCTTCACTCTTCACTTTTCCCTTTCCTCGTGTTCCTCCATCCACTTGTCTATCAGCATACGTGCCAGACTAAGTTTTTCGGGAATAGTAGGAAGAGAGTTCTTATTAAACCAATTGCCACGTGAGAGTTCGGATTCTTGCAACTTAAGTTCACCACTTTCGTATTCGGCAAAGAAGCCAACCATGAGTCCACATGGATAAGGCCAAGGCTGCGATTTGAAGTAACGTAAGTTCTTGATAGTTAATGATGTCTCTTCCATTACTTCACGTTTTACTGCTTCTTCGAGCGATTCGCCGGTTTCAACAAAGCCTGCTATGCATCCATAGAAATCAGTCTTGAAATTTTTGGCATGAACAAGCAGCAAGTCATCACCACGATTAATCAGAACTATTATGGCAGTAGCAAGCATAGGCCATACGGTCTTGCCACAGTTTGGACAACGTTTGGAGATATCGGTGTCCATGTTCATAGGCGAACCACATACACCACAGTATTGTGTATTGCGGTCCCAATAAAGCAGCTCGTTGCATTTGCCAGCTTTGAGATACAACTCTTGCGACAGTTTGTAGAAAGACTGGCGCAGACCGCACATCTCGAAATTCGCTTCGTTGACGGGCTTGTCTATACGAAAAGCCTTAACTTCTGTGCCGTTGTCCATAGGCGACACGTTTAGAACGTGAGTGTCTGCTTTAATAGGCAGCGGTGCATTGTCGCCTTGCGGAATGGTATAGGTGCCGTCATCAAGCTTCTGCAACATTATGTCGCCACCATTGAAAATAAACCAATATGCCATAATATTAAAGATGTTACTTGTTGGTTGTGTGTGTTTATATAATACACAAAATTACAAATAAGATTTGACATATGTACAAGTTTTATGCTTATTTTGTATAAAACCCTTATTTTCTCTACCTACTATAAGGTATATGTTTGTTTACGTTTGAATTAAAACTCTGTTAATCGGGTGTAAAAAAAACTGGTTAAATGTTGGTTGATTAGGATATTTTTGTACCTTTGCAATTGTTAAATCTCAGTACGTTGTATATGACAATTGTAATTGCTACCATACTTATTTTGGGGTATTTCTTGATAGCAACCGAGAAATACACCAACGTGAACAAAGCTGCAGTAGCCATCTTTGTAGGAACTCTTGGCTGGATATTGTATATATGTTATGGTACTGATTTTGTAATGAGTCAGCACGCCAACGAGTATCTGACATTCTTGAATGGAGCCGAATCAACCTCTGCTTTGGTTAAGCAATTTATTGCTCAGAACGTTTTCTTGAAATATGTAGGCAAGGCATCAGAGATAGTGTTGTTTCTTCTTGCTACAATGACTATTGTAGAGATTCTACAGAATAATGGTTGTCTTGACTTTATTTCCCAACTACTTCGCACACGCAGCAGTCAAAAAATGTTGTGGATGTTGTCGATAACAACCTTTGTGTTGTCGGCAAATCTTGACAATCTTACAACCACAGTTATGATGCTTACTATTATGCATGGAATTGTGAGTAGACAGCGTCCACGCATTATATATGGTTGTGCTATAGTGTTATCGGCCAATTGTGGAGGAGCCTTGACCGTTATTGGCGACCCAACAGGCTTATTGTTATGGAATACCGGTGCAGTTACCGCAACCAATTATTCGGCAACACTTGCATTGCCATGTCTTGTGGCTTGGGCATTGCCCGTGTGGTGGATAGGAAGAGGATTGCCCTCACGTATAGAGACAGAAAGAATAACCTTGCCATATAGAGGCGATGACACACGCTTGAATGTATGGCAACGTATGCTAATGCTTTTTGTGGGTATTGGCGGTCTGTGGTTTATCCCTACATTCCATACAATTACAAAGCTTAGTCCGTTCCTTGGAGCCCTTTGTGTGCTTGCCGTTTTGTGGATAGTAAACGAGATGGTAAACCGCAAACTGATGAATGCCGACCAAATGATACAGCGCCGTGTACCAAGAGTGTTGCAGTATGGCGTTATACAAATGATATTGTTTGTATTGGGCATTATGCTTGCGGTAGGTGTGGTTAAGGAAACAGGAGTCGGCGTAACAGTATGCAACTTTATGGCCAATTATACAGACAATCTATTTGTTGTTGGTTTCCTAACACAAATCGTTAGCGCATTTGTAGACAACTTTGCTACGGCGATGCCAATGATTTCGCTGCATGATGCCAATCTTGTAGCTGCAACCGGAGACTGTTGCTCATCATCATTACAGTATATGCAGAATGGAGCCTACTGGAAAATGATAGCTTTTGCAGCTGGAGTTGGCGGAAATATACTGTGTACGGGTTCGGTAAGTGGCTTGGCTTTGATGAAGATGGAGCGTATACGCCTGTCATGGTATTTCAGGATTGTAGGATGGAAGGCACTTGTGGGATCAACAATAGGTCTTGCAATAATGTATATGATATTATATTAAATAGGTAATTAATCAAATAATGTAAAATATAGGGTATTATGTCAAGAATTAAGACAATTGGAATACTTACCTCGGGTGGAGACGCTCCTGGTATGAATGCAGCAATTCGTGCTGTCACTCGCGCAGGCATTTGTAATGGCTTCAACATTAAGGGTATATACCGTGGCTATGATGGCTTGATTAATGGTGAGATAGAAGACTTTACAACAGAAAATGTAAGTGGTATCATCATGTCTGGCGGTACCATACTTAAGACTGCGCGCAGTAAGGAGTTCATGACAGACGAGGGTAAGGAGAAGGCTTATGAGCAGATTCAGGCTAATGGCATTGACGCTCTTGTTGTAATTGGGGGTAATGGTTCGTTGACTGGTGCAATGGAGTTTGCAAAGAAATATGACATTTGTTGTATTGGTTTGCCGGGAACTATCGATAATGATCTCTATGGTACCGACTCTACTATTGGTTATGACACTACCATGAACACAATTGTTGAGTGTGTAGACCGCATCCGTGATACAGCACAAAGCCACGAGCGCATCTTCTTTATTGAGGTTATGGGACGTGATGCTGGTTTCCTTGCACAGAACTCGGCTATTGCCAGTGGTGCTGAAGCTGCAATCATTCCAGAAGATTCTACAGACGTTGACCAGTTGGCACGTTTCATGGAACGTGGTATACGTAAGTCGAAGAAGAGTTGTATTGTAATCGTATCAGAGAGTCCTAAGTGTGGCGCCATGTATTATGCTGAGCGTGTAAAGAACGAGTTCCCGCAGTATGACGTGCGTGTGTCTATACTTGGTCACTTGCAGCGTGGTGGACGTCCAAGTGCTCATGACCGAATACTTGCATCTCGTACTGGTGTAGGAGCTATTGAGGCTATCCAGCAGGGACAACGCAATGTTATGATAGGTGTGCGCAACAACGAGATTGTATATGTTCCGTTGAGTGAGGCTATACGTAGCGACAAGCCATTTGACCGCAAGCTTATCAAGGTACTTGATGAATTGAGCATCTAAAAATATTGTCGATTCAGAACTTCTGATGTTCTGAATCGACAAAGAAAATGTACTATTTGGTGCTTTTATGTACAATAATGTTTAAATATTTTTTTTAAATAAATTATTGTTGTTATATTTGCATCAGATTATAAAATTTAAACAAATATACTATGTCACAAATCAACGGGCGCATCTCGCAGATTATTGGCCCGGTAATCGACGTTTACTTCGATACCGCTGGCAAGAACCCTGAAGAGGTGTTGCCTAAAATCCACGAAGCTCTTAAGCTTAAGCGTCCTAACGGACAGGAGCTTATCATTGAGGTGCAGCAGCATATCGGTGAAGATACCGTACGTTGTGTCGCAATGGACAACACTGACGGATTGCAGCGCGGCTTAGAGGTAGTTCCTACTGGCAACGCTATCATGATGCCAGCAGGTGAACAGATCAAGGGCCGTATGATGAATGTTATCGGTCAGCCTATTGATGGTATGAGCACACTCAATATGGAGGGAGCTTATCCTATCCATCGTGAGGCACCTAAGTTTGAAGACTTGTCTACCCACAAGGAGATGCTTGCTACTGGTATCAAGGTGATTGACCTCTTGGAGCCTTATATGAAAGGTGGTAAGATTGGTCTGTTCGGAGGTGCCGGTGTAGGTAAGACTGTGCTTATCATGGAGCTTATCAACAACATTGCCAAGGGACACAATGGCTATTCGGTATTTGCTGGAGTAGGCGAGCGTACACGTGAGGGTAACGACCTTATCCGCGATATGCTTGAGTCTGGAGTTATCCGCTACGGCGAGAAATTCAAGAAGGCAATGGAGGAAGGCAAGTGGGATCTATCGCTTGTTGACCCAGAAGAACTTAAGAAGAGCCAAGCAACTCTTGTATATGGACAGATGAATGAGCCGCCAGGAGCACGTGCTTCAGTGGCATTATCTGGTTTGACTGTAGCCGAGGAGTTCCGTGACCATGGAGGCAAAGATGGCGAGGCTGCTGATATTATGTTCTTCATCGACAACATATTCCGTTTTACTCAGGCAGGTTCTGAGGTTTCGGCCCTTCTTGGTCGTATGCCTTCAGCCGTAGGTTATCAGCCTACACTTGCAAGTGAGATGGGACAGATGCAAGAGCGTATTACTTCTACAAAGAAAGGATCTATTACCTCAGTACAGGCTGTATATGTGCCTGCCGACGACCTAACCGACCCTGCACCAGCAACTACCTTTACTCACCTTGACGCTACAACGGAGCTTTCGCGTAAGATAACCGAGCTTGGTATCTATCCTGCCGTTGATCCTCTGGGCTCTACATCTCGTATTCTTGACCCGCTGATTGTTGGTAAGGAACATTATGAGTGCGCTCAGCGTGTAAAGCAGATTCTTCAGCGTTATAAGGAACTTCAGGACATTATCGCTATCCTTGGTATGGACGAGCTTTCTGACGAGGACAAACTGACTGTGAACCGTGCACGTCGTGTGCAGCGTTTCCTTTCTCAGCCGTTCGCAGTTGCAGAGCAGTTCACAGGTGTTAAGGGTGTGATGGTATCTATAGAGGACACCATTAAGGGCTTTAATATGATTCTTGACGGTGAGGTAGACGACCTACCAGAGCAGGCATTCCTTAACGTTGGTACCATAGAGGACGCTATTGCGAAGGGTAAGAAACTTCTTGAGGCTGCTAAGGGTTAATCCACTCAAACACTAAATTCTTGTGAATTATGAGTTTAAATCTAAGAATCGTCTCTCCTGAGAAAGTGGAGTTCGTAGGACAGGTAGACCGTGTTGTTGTACCTGGCACAAGTGGCGAGTTTGAGATACTTGCCAACCATGCACCTATCATTTCCACACTCAATAACGGACGTATTGCTTTTTTTGACTCAGAAGGCGAGCATGAGGTGAAGACAACGGGTGGTTTTGTTGAAGTACAGAAAAACAACGTTAATGTTTGTGTTGAACTTTAATGAAACAATGTTGACATGCTGAAAAATACAGAGACAACAAGATTAAGCCGACGCTATGCTTTGCAGACAGTAGTGGCTGTAACAGTGTTGTCGTTGGGTGTTATCTCCATGCACATGTTTGCTCATGTTGACGGACTTGTCTCTCCTCTAGTTGTAAGTGTGGTTTTTGCCCTTGTGGTGGAGCTGATTGACATCTATTTATGGAAGAGAATTGCAGACGCAAATGAAAAGATGCTTCCTACATATTTCTCGGCTGTATCAGGATTCAGAATGCTGTTGGCTCTATTCACTCTCTTGGGTTGCTACATTGCTGTTGGTCGCGACGCCATGCTTGAATATTGTTTGGTGTTTATGGTCTTCTATCTATGGATGATCGTACATCACTCTTTGTTCTTCTCGCGCCTAACCAATTCGCATACTGAGTGTGACAAAGAAAATAAATAAACGATAATGAAACAGATCAAGTCATTATTACTCCTCTTGGTATTGGCATTGATGCCTACCTTCGCCTTTGCGGAAGAAGCGGGTCATGACGGAAAGTCGCTTGATATACCTACAACGGTACTTGAGCATCTGTCCGATTCATATGAGTGGCATATAGCCTCTTACGAGGGCAAGAGTTTGAGCATACCGTTGCCAATAATAGTTAGAAGCTCAAATACCGGTGAATGGTCGTTCTGTACAGAAAGCACTTTGCCGAAGAATTTCTTCTTCGACGCAGAGCATCATGGCAAAATATATGAAAATATGCCTGATGGTTCGAAGGTGCGTCCACTTGACCTTAGCATTACGAAGACCGTTGCTCAGATATGGATTGTAGTGTTCATATTGATAGCAGTATTCCTCTCTTGCGCACACTGGTATAAAGGTAAAGACGAGAGAAGTGAGGCTCCTGGCGGATTTGTTGGAATGATGGAGATGTTCGTCATGACTATTTATGACGACGTGATAAAGGCGTCAATAGGCGAGAAGCATTTCAAGCCGTTCGCTCCTTATTTGCTCACGGTATTCTTCTTTATCTTTACGACAAACATTCTTGGTTTGCTGCCAATATTCCCAGGTGGTGCCAATGTGACGGGAAACATCAATGTGACGTTCTTCCTTGCCATCTGCACTATGATTGCCATAAACCTCTTTGGCAATAAGGAGTATTGGAAAGATATCTTTTGGCCACATGTGCCGGTATTCCTTAAGGCTTATCCGGTGCCATTGATGCCAGTTATCGAATTCTTCGGTGTTTTCACCAAGCCGTTCGCTCTTATGGTTCGTCTCTTTGCCAATATGATGGCAGGTCACGCAATTATATTGAGTTTCACATGCGTTATCTTCCTTGGATGGTCGATGGGCGTGGGTTACGGTATCGGTTTGAACCTCGTAAGTGCTATAATGATGCTCTTCATGAACTGTCTTGAAGTGCTTGTGGCATTCATTCAGGCTTATGTCTTCACTTTGTTGAGCGCCGTGTTCATCGGTCTTGCCCAGAAGGAAGAGGAGGCTGAGGCTTAATAAACAAATAGATTAAACAACAAAAAAAATAACAACTAAAAAATTTTAAACAACTATGATTATTTCATCACTTTTGGCTGCTGAAGGTCTGGCACAGCTGGGCTGCGGTCTTGGAGCAGGTATTGCAGTTATTGGCGCAGGTTTGGGTATTGGCAAGATTGGCGGTAGCGCCATGGATGCTATTGCACGTCAGCCTGAGGCTTCTGGCAAGATTCAGACAAACATGATTCTTACCTCTGCTTTCGTTGAGGGTTGTGCATTGTTCGCTATCGTAGCTTGTGCGTTCCTTATCAAGTAAGGTGTCGTGCTCTTACGTAATAGGAACACAGAGTTCGTAAAATATTGCAAATGGATTTTAGTACATTGCCATCAATATTAACTCCTGACCTTGGACTCCTCTTCTGGATGCTTCTGGCATTCTTAGTAGTGTTCTTCGTGCTCGCCAAGTTCGGCTTCCCCGCTATTATCGTTATGGTAGACAAGCGCAAGAAGTACATCGACGAGAGTCTGTCCAAGGCGCAGAAGGCTGCTTCCCAACTTGAGAATATCAAGCAGGAAAGTGAGTCTATGCTTCAGGAAGCACGAGAGAAGCAAGCCATTATTCTAAAAGAGGCTGCATCTACTCGTGAAGCTATCGTGGCACAGGCTCAGGAGAAAGCTCGTGAGGAAAGCGCCCGCATCATTAATGATGCTAAGGCAGAGATTGAAAGCCAGAAACAGGCTGCAATCAGCGAGATTCGCCAGCAGGTAGCTGCGTTGAGTGTTGAGATTTCGGAGAAGGTCTTGCGCCAGAAACTCGGCACTGATAAGGCACAGATGGATTATATTAACCAGATGCTTGATGAAGTTACAGCTAATAATAAATAAGTATAAGCTATGGATTTAGGATTAATATCGGTCAGATATGCGCGTGCCTTGCTAAAGGCTGGCATTGAGGCTAAGGAGGCAGACAAGGTGTATGCAGATATGCAGACTCTTGTCCATAGCTACTCCACAACGCCTGCACTGAGGGTTACGATAGATAATCCCATGCTCTCGAAGAAGCAGAAGGAGAGTCTGCTCCTCACGGCATCAGCTGGAGGAACGTGCGACTTAACGAAGCGTTTTGTAGCCCTTGTGCTTAAAGAAGACCGTGAGAGTATCATGCAATTCATTGCCAACTCGTTTGTTACTCTGTACAGAAAGCATAACAATCTAATCAGTGCTAAACTAACGACTGCTTGCCCCATCGACTCTAACACAGAGAAGAAGATGCGACAGTTGGTTGAGGGAAGGACAAATGGCACAGTTGAGTTCCAGACCGAGGTTAATCCTAATATAATAGGTGGATTCGTGCTCGAATATGACACCTATCGTATGGATGCCAGCGTGAAGAGACAGCTCAACACCATTCTGTCACAGCTTAATTAATTAACTTTAAAAAAGTATATGTCAGATAAAATAAAACCAAGCGAAGTGTCACAGGTGCTTCTCGAACAACTTCAAGGCATTAACAATAGCCAGAAGTTTGACGAGGTAGGAACCGTGCTTGAGGTCAGCGATGGTGTAGCTCGTATATATGGTCTGCGCAATGCTGAAGCCAACGAACTTCTCGAATTTGAGAATGGCACCATGGCAATCGTTATGAACCTTGAGGAGGACAACGTAGGTTGTGTGCTCCTTGGTTCTACTGAGGGCATTAAGGAGGGCATGGTTGTTAAGCGTACCAAGCGTATCGCTTCTATACGCGTAAACGACAATATGCTCGGACGTGTCATCAACCCTCTTGGTCAGGCAATTGACGGCAAGGGTGAGATAGACATGACTGGTGCTTTTGAGATGCCGCTTGACCGTAAGGCTCCAGGTGTTATCTATCGTCAGCCGGTTAAGGAGCCATTACAGACAGGCTTGAAATCGGTTGACTCGATGATTCCTATCGGTCGTGGTCAGCGTGAGCTTATTATTGGTGACCGTCAGACTGGTAAGACGGCTATTGCCGTAGATACCATTATCAATCAGAAGAGTTTCTACGAAGCAGGTAAGCCAGTTTACTGTATTTACGTAGCCATTGGTCAGAAGGCTTCTACTGTTGCAGCTCTTGTTGAGAACTTGAAGCAGCACGGCGCAATGCCTTACACAATAATTGTGGCTGCTACTGCTGCCGATCCTGCAGCTATGCAGTATTATGCACCATTTGCAGGTGCTGCTATTGGCGAATATTTCCGCGATCGTGGTTATTCGGCACTTGTAGTATACGATGACCTTTCTAAGCAGGCTGTTGCTTATCGTGAGGTATCTTTGATTCTTCGTCGTCCTTCAGGACGTGAGGCTTATCCTGGTGATGTGTTCTATTTGCATTCACGTTTGTTGGAGCGTGCAGCACGTATCAACGATCAGCAAGAGGTAGCCGAGCAGATGAACGACCTGCCAGAATGTATGAAGGGTCATGTAAAGGGTGGTGGTTCTTTGACAGCCCTTCCTATCATCGAGACTCAGGCTGGTGACGTTTCTGCCTATATTCCTACCAATGTAATTTCTATTACAGATGGTCAGATTTACCTTGAGAGTGACCTCTTTAACCAGGGTTTCCGTCCTGCTGTTAACGTTGGTATCTCGGTATCGCGTGTAGGTGGCTCGGCTCAGATAAAGAGTATGAAGAAGGTAGCTGGTACATTGAAGATAGATATGGCTCAGTATCGTGAGCTTGAGGCTTTCTCAAAGTTCTCAAGTGATATGGATGCCGTTACAGCCATGACTATCGACCGTGGTCGTAAGAACAACCAACTTCTTATCCAACCACAGTATAGTCCGATGCCAGTAGGTGAGCAGATTGCCATAATCTATTGTGGAACTCACGGTTTGATGCATAACGTGCCAGTAGAGAAGGTACGTGAGTGTCAGGAGACTTTCCTCGATAAGATGCGCTCACAGCATGCAGATGTCATAGATACTTTGGCAAGTGGTAAGATTGACGATTCGCTAACAGCTGTTCTCGAACAGACTATGGCTGATGTAGCAGGTCAGTATAAAAAGTAATAGCTTATGCCGTCGCTCAAAGAAATCAAAAACAGACTCACATCGGTCAACAGTACACGTAAGATTACGAGTGCTATGAAGATGGTGGCTTCTTCCAAGCTCCATCATGCCCAGCAGATGATTGAGAACATGCTTCCCTACGAGACGATGCTTGAGCATATCCTCAAGACTTTTCTCGCTTCAGAGGCAGATGCTACAACCGTATTCAATGTTGAGCGTCCTGTGAAGCGTGTAGCTTTGGTGGTATATGCTTCCAACAGTAGTTTGTGTGGAGGATTCAATGCAAATGTCATTCGTCTGCTTCAGCATATTGTTGACGAGTATTCTGAGAAATTGGGCAAGGACAATATTATTGTCTACCCAATAGGACGAAAGGTTGCTGAGAAGACGGCTAAAATGGGGCTTCATGTGGCTGGCGATTTTACTGGTCTTGCCGAAAAGCCAAACGTGAAGCAATGTATTGAAATAGCCCGTGAGATAGGGCAGAAGTTTGTAAGTGGTGAGATAGATCGTGTAGAGATGATTTATCATCATTTCAAGAGTGCAGGATCGCAGATACTTACTCGCAAGAACTTCCTTCCTATTGACATTACCGAGGAGTTGAAGCGCGACCGATCTCGCGACCTTAACTCTACGGTAACCTCAAAAGAGGCGCAAGAGTATCTTAAGAAAAAAGCTTCTGTACAGGAACAAAAGCAAGAGGATAATGTTCGTCCGCTCAACGATAACTTCATTGTTGAGCCTGACATGAATACAGTTCTCTCACAGCTTATCCCTAAGTACTTGCATTTGATGCTTTACACAGCTCTGCTCGACAGTATAGCCAGTGAGCATGCCGCTCGTATGGTAGCAATGCAGACAGCTACTGACAATGCCGACGAGATTCTTCGTGAGCTTAATCTTCAGTACAACAAAAGCCGTCAGCAGGCTATTACTAACGAATTGCTTGACATTGTGGGTGGTAGTGTTAACAGCTAAAACACACAACAGTATAAACAAAAATAGTGACAACCAATTGGTTGTCACTATTTTTGTTTAAATACTATTTATAGATTATCGCCTGTATATTGACCGATAAAGAATATAGCTCCGGTATGACGTTCGGTTATTAAGTAAACAAAGGGATGATCGGCATGAAATTCGACTCTTCGTGGTTGTTCAGATGGAAATGCCGACATCATCATTACACCAGCTGTAACTGCTGCAGCTTTTGTTCCTTCCTCGCTTACCTCAATCTTTGCCTTTTGGAGCATAGATGATATGAACATTGGTGTGTCGGATATCTTACTAAAGTCAGCCTGGCTTGATATAAACATAGAAGGCGCACCAAGGTTGGATATAGGTTTGTTGAGCTGAGTTTCGGTAGAGGTACTGAATCGAGGCAATTTCAAATCAACGATACACTTCTCCATCTTGTTATTCAACTCAGACAGTTTTTCAGCGTTAAGCTTTTCCATTATCTCGGTTGTTGACTTGCCGTTGTGTGGAAGAATAACCGTCATATTATATGTGCCGTTGCCATAAGGCAGGTTAATGGCAGAGAAATCCTCCTGTTCGACAAAGTCGAACTTAGCGTTTTGATGCATCATATCCACACGCTTTATATCACGTGTATAACCTTTAAATGGCTCTTTCTTGGTGTCGTTCTTGTCGAATTTCTTATCCCATGTACCATTGAAGTAGATGGCATTCATAATAACAGCGATAGCGTTTGGGTTAAGCTGATTTATGATTGAAGGAATCATACCATTAGTTTGTTTGTCACACCAATTGTTGATTCGTTTAAGAGCGTCGCCTGCAAAATTCATACTCTCAACTTGCGCGTTGTATGTTTGCGACATAGCCTGCTTATACTTATCCTTTATGCTTATTTGCTGGTTTACAGCGATGCAGTTGGCAATGTTTACAGTAGTCTGCTTGTCGAGAGTTGAAGCAGTATTGATAATTGCCTTGTAAGCCTCGTTCAAAGTTTCTAACGAAACATCGTTCATGCCCAATGTTTTCATTATCTCTGTCTGAGTGTTTCCTTCAGCACCATTGGCAAGCATACCCATAAGATATGCCACGCTTAGAGGAGACACAACTTTAGAGTCCATTCCAGCCTGAGTGCGGAACAGATTAAGTGCAAAAGTATTTCCTTTGTTCACAGCCGAAAGTTGTTCGTCAGACAGTATAAGATAGCTGTTATCCATATCTTCCATGTTTTGAATATTATCTGGCTTTACCACGACATTATCTTTTTGTACTTTGTTAGATGATGCACACGAAGTGATAGCTAAAGCCGTAAGACCTATCATAGTGGTAGTCTTTACACTGTTTTTATTAATCTTCATATCCTTATTATGTTTATATTATATCTATTGTTTGCTTTATAGTAAAATACGACAGCAGATATTTTATTGTATGATATGATAAGTAATTAACATTATTTTGTTTTCTACTCTTCCAGATTAGACAGGCTGCTTGCAAAACGATGCAAGAAATTGGATGAAGCCTCAACAGGTGCGAAGAAGAAGTACTTCATGCAATTCTTTACCGTCTTCATCATTGCTTTCGAGTTGTTGGCAAGGAAGATAGTTGATTTCTGACTTATCTTCCATTCCTCAATGTCAATACGTATTGGTTTCTCCAATGCTTCGATAGCTATTTTATGGGCACTTGGTTCCATCTTGTTCACGAAAGGAATCTCATCCATTTCAAATCCAAAGATATCAATAAGAACTGCATCTTATACATATTCCACTCCGCAGGCGACGCAATACAATTTGGTCTCAGCAACAACACTGTTATAGTAATAAAACAGTCAACATCTATTTTTATTTTTACTTTCTCTGCTGCACACCTGCTTTTTCTTCTGACAGCTCCTTTATCATATTTCCTCACATTCGCTTNTCAATAAGAATGCTTCCTTCAAGTTGCGCCATACGTGTTAGGTTTAGCTTGCGTAACCAATTTTCCAATTTAACAAAATCGATTTTGTCACCATCCACCCTAAGATAGATGCCAATTCGGAGTATTGTAGCAAAAGACAAACCGTATGTCATGGTACATTCTGTTGCTTGCACGATGATGTCAAGCATATTAAGAGTCTCTACAGAAGCATCTGTCGATTGAGGCTCATTTTCTCTTATGCGTTTAAGACGAGCATTAAGAAAGCCGTTGCACATATGTGAAAGGCCTGCATCAGGAAGCTGTACAGAAGGTCTTGACCCCGTGGTTTGAGACTTGATGCCATAGCCTTCTTCATCCAATATCTTCTTGTATTTAAGTATAATGTCTTGTGGGATAAGCGCCTCGTTCTCCTTGTTTTTAGCAATACCATCAAAGATGACACCAACAACATTGTGAATATTGGCAATATGAAATATCACCTCCCACTTAAACTTAGACATTGGCTCTATAACCTCGTTTTCGCCGAAAGCGCCAAGTCGCAACAGTCGTAGAAAGTTTCTCTTAATAATATTCATGTCGGTACATTATTATTAATGTGGTTTTCTTTTTTTTGCGCCTTTGCGCCAAACTTATGAGTATCTTCTAGGCAGACGCAATAAAATAGCAGACACAACGCATATGGCAAGTACGAAAGGGTAGTACAAGTAAGGAATTATGTTTACCGGATTAACCTTTGACAGTCCTGATGCCATCAGCATTTGTGCTCCATATGGTATAATAGCTTGCATGCAGCACGAGCATGTGTCAAGCAGACTGGCAGTCTTTCGACGGTCAAGTCCATACTTCTCGCCAATACGCTTTGCAATATTTCCAACAGATATTATGGCCACAGTATTGTTTGCTGTGCAGATGTCAATTACAGCCACCAGTAGACCTATTACAGCTTCGGCACCACGTTTGCCTTTTATGCGCGAAGATATAGATTCTATGATATATTCTACACCTCCCTTGCTTTTTACTATCTCGAACAAACCACCGGCAAGCATGGTTACAATAATAAGTTCGCCCATACCCATAATGCCGTCTCCCATAGAGTGCATCCAGTCAAATAAGTTAGTGGTTCCTGTTGCAATACCAACAATACCAGTTAATGAAATGCCTAAAACAAGTACAGTCATAACATCAAGCCCGGCTATTGCAGTTATAAGTACAGCAAAGTAGGGAATCACCTTCACAATATTGGCCCCATGAGTGCAAGTATTGGTATGCAGGTCGGTTCCTAAAAATGTGTATATGGCAAGAGTAATGATAGCAGCAGGCAAAGTGATGAAGAAGTTGACACGGAACTTGTCTTTCATACTGCATCCCTGCGAACTTGTGGCAGCTATCGTTGTATCAGAAATAAATGAAAGGTTGTCGCCAAAGAAAGCTCCGCCCACTACTATTGCAGTTAGAAGTGCAGAACTCATACCCGTAGATTGTGCAAGTCCTGCGGCAATAGGTACAAGGGCAACAATAGTGCCTACACTTGTACCTATCGACAGACTGATAAAACACGTTGCAAGAAACAATCCTGGCAACAACATATTGTCTGGAAGTATAGACAGCATAACGTTTACCGTAGCGTCTACAGCTCCTATCATTTTTGCGGCATTGGCAAAGGCTCCAGCAAGAATAAAGATCCACAACATCAGCATTATGTTGCGAGCGCTGGCACCACGGCTAAATGTGTCAATGCTGTTTTTAAGACCCTTGCCATATGCAGCCATGCCTACAGCATAGATACTTGATAGCATAAAGGCCACGCTGATGGGCATTTTATAGAAGTCGCCTGCCACTATAGATGTGACAAGATATATAAAAATAAACACCAGTAGCGGACTAAGTGCCAGAAATCCTTTCTTGTTGTTTGCCATAATTTATAAAGAGCTAATTTGTAAACGAATCACAGTCTACAACTGTGTACGTCGATAGAAGTCTACATTTTCTTTTGTGAGCAATTCTATAGGCATATAGTTTACTGGTTGCACCTTCTTGCGTAGCACGATAGCTTTAAACAAAGTGTCAACACAGCTATATCCTTGTTGATATCCATGCTGGGCGATAAGGAAAGAGATGCTGTCTTGACGCAGACATTCAGCATTCTTTGCAACCATGTCATATCCCATAATCTGTATGTCGCGAATATTGTTGCGCAGCAAGTACTCGCCTATAATATGAGCTTTAGAATTGAGCGTTATGCAATGGTGCACATCAGGATGCTTCTCAAAGAACTCCTTAATCATGCTGTCGTATTCGCTTCGTGTTCCTTTGAATGGGATGCAGAACTCTGTGATTTTGATATTAGGGAAGTGGTCGTGCATATAGTGACGAAATCCAACCTCTCTGTTTACCTGCTGCTTACTTGTAACGCGTCCGTCCTTTATTTGTTTAAATAGCATTATCTCCTTTTGGTTAGAAGCTATAAGCATAAGCATCTTTGCTGCGAAATAGCCACTACAGAAAGAATCTTGTCCAAAGAAAGACAGAGGCTTAAGGTCTGGCATATAAGAGTCGAGCATGATAAATGGAATCTGTAGCTCGTGCAGTTTGTCTGTGAATTCTCTTGTTACTTCGATTTCGGCAGGGACAATAATCACTCCATTAGGATTAGAACTAAGACATTCTTTGTATTTTTCGATGAAAGAAGCATTGTTGAATCGCTCGTAATACAGCAGTTTCACATCGATATGAAAGTCGCGTCTCACGTCAATTGCTTTTTTTACGCCTTGTTCTATTTCCTCCCAATAAGCTTCCGATTCATGTTGGGGTAGAAGCATATTGAATACATATGACTTGTTGTAAGCCAATGCGCTGGCATAGACATTCGGCTGATAATTCATCTCTTTTAGTGCTTCTTCAACCTTTTCTCTTGCTGGTTTTGAAACATTAGGACGGTTGTGCAGCACTCTGTCTACGGTACCTACAGAGACCCCTGCTCTTTCTGCGATGTCTTTAATTCTTATTTTCTCCATTTACTATTGACGAGGTTCACTTGGTTATTTTGATTAATTTTGCTTGCAAAGGTACGACAAAAACTTGAATTGTGTGAATGCACAGCCTATTTTTTGTGGCTTTAACATAAAAATATTTACATCTAATTATTGAGGTTGATGTTTTTTGTATATCTTTGTAATCATTAATTGCCAAGTACTTATTTTATATATATTGATATAATGGGTAAACACGTACAACCTTCACGTTATGTACATATACTTTTAATGTTGCTTTTGTTGGGCACATTTACTGCATGTGGACCTGATAATATCAGGCCAAAAGTAAACCGCCTTAACGACGCAGCCTATTCTTATCATTATCGCAGCCTTGATTCTACACAGCATTTTGCTTCTCAGGCTTTGGCTATGTCGGCTTCGTATCCTAATGGCAAGGCCGAAGCGCTTAACAATCTCGCTTTTGTAAATATAGTTAGGATGAATTATGCCAAGGCCGACACAATGCTTAACGAGGTGCTTCAAAACACAGACAATCAGCTTGAGTTGTTGGTTGCCAATGTACAGCTTATGCGATTGTGCCAACGCCGTTCCGAGAACAAGAACTTTTATCATTACACCCAACAGGCGCAAGAGTGTATGAGGCGTCTTCAAGAAGATGAGAACTTGCTTGATGCACGTCAGCAACGTCGTCTTGTATACGCAAAATCCGAATATTCCATAGTGTTTTCTACCTACCTTTATTATGTAGGCCAACATCTTAAATCTTCAGAGGTTTTGTCGGAGATTGACCCAGTCGGACCTATTGTTAAGGATACTGCCCAACTGCTTGCTTACTATTATAATATAGGTGCCGGAGGAGTGCTTAACGCACGTTCTCATGATGAACTTATGCAGTCGGAATTTGATTATCTTATGCGTTGCTATCTACTGTCGCGCCAATATAATTACAACTTTTGGGAGGCCAACTCCATGCAGGCTATAAGCGAACATCTACAAGTGTACAGCGATAGACGTAAGCTTATGCAAAACAACGTGCAAGAGATTGATTACTTAAATGTATATATGATGCCAGACAGTTTGCTGGCTGGTAACCTTGCCCAGCGTGCTCTTGAGATATTCGAGCAATATGGCGATGTTTATCAAACAGCAGGTGCATGGCGTACCTTGTCTGAGGCCTATCGCTCGATATCCGATTATCAATCGGCTTTAGTGTGTTTGGAGAATGCCTTAAAGCGAGATACAGCCATTAATGCGGCTCCTGATTTGGTGGCCTCTATACGTGAGCAGTTAAGCATAGTGTATGCTGCAATCGACAATAAGGCACAAAGCGACTATAATCGCAATATCTACCTTGACTTACAAGACTACTCTCGACAAGATCGATTCTTGGAGGCTCGTGCCGAACAACTTAATGTCTCATTACGACAGCTTGACATGATGATAGTTGCCGTTATAGTAATTATTGTCCTCATTGTGGTTATGCTCGTCTATTTTGGTTATTGGCGACACAAGCACAACAATGTACCTTCAATAGACGAATTAAGGAAGCCTCTTGACGAGTGGAAAAAGGATAGCCTGAAGCGAATAGAAAGCCTGAAGGATGCTGTTGAAGAAACAAAAGAGGACACATTAGTAAGTGCCAATAAACTAAACCGTCTTAGAGAGCGCAATATAGAACAACGCGCCAAGGTGTGGCTTGCCTCTACGGTAACGCCATTAATTAGTCGTATGCAACGCGAGATAGCAACCCTTAGATTGGTTGGACGTTCGGAAAAGCGTAAGGCATGTATGGACTACATAATGCAACTCTTAGACTCAATAGACGCAAGCAACAGACAATTGACTCATTGGATACAACTGAAGCAAGGCGATTTTCAACTACGTGTGGAGAGTTTCTGCCTTGCCCAACTGTTTGAGATGTTAAAGCAGAACTCTATGACATTCAGATTGCACGGAATTGATTTGGACGTAAAAAGTACCGATTCTGTCGTTAAGGCAGACCGCGTACTTACATTGTTCATGCTCAATACTATGGTTGAAAACGCTCGCCGTTATACTCCCTCTGGTGGTGTCGTTTCTGTTTCTTCTGTTGATACAGATGAATATGTGGAAATATCTATAGCCGATAACGGTTGTGGTATGACAGACGAGCAGGCGAGTGATGTTTTTAAGCATAAGTTGATAAACGACACTACCAATACAGACACAGAACATGGACATGGTTTTGGATTGATCAACTGCAAGGGAATTATCGAAAAGTATCGCAAGCTTAGTGCCATCTTTAAAGTATGTACCATTGGTGTAGAAAGCAAGATAGGTGTAGGTAGCCGATTCTATTTTCGCTTGCCAAAAGGAATTGTCCGTATAGCTATTGTTGCCATAATGCTTGCAGGAGGCTCGCAATTGTTTGCCAACAATATTGAAAAGAAAGAATTGGCCACAGCTCGTGCTAATGCTTTTGCCGATAGTGCATATTTCTCTAATGTAAAAGGAAATTACATGCGGACAATATCGTTTGCCGATAGCTGTTTGCATTACCTCAATCAATCGTATGCCATGGCGCATCCTGCTGCAACAAGAAAGTCAAAGTTGCTTCGGCTCAATGGCGATTATCCAGCAAAGGCAGCCGAACTGACATGGCTGCGTGATAGCGCGAAAGTTGATTTCAACATAATCCTCGATATTCGTAACGAGACAGCTGTGGCCGCTCTTGCCTTGCACAAATGGAACTTGTACAATTACAACAATACTGTTTACACTCAGCTGTTTAGAGAGGTTAGTGCCGACAACACTTTGGCATCGTATGTCTATACTATGCAGAAGGCCAACAACAACCGCAACATAGCCATTATTATGCTTGTTGCCTTGTTACTTGGCATATTCCCGGCATATTATCTTCTGTATTATCGTCAACGTATGCATCTGCATTTGTATATAGACCAAATCAACTCTATAAACAATGTGCTAAAGGATAAGCATACCACAACCGACTATAAATTGCATAAGATAGATGAGATATGGAAACTTAACGGGCAAGATGCCAAAAACGATGCTTTGTCGTATACAGCAAAAAAATGTCCAAAAGTGTTTTTGTCACTTTTTAATGAGATACGTTCTTGCCTTGAAGAGGATAATAAGCTTGTTGGCAAACTGGCAGACGCGCAAAATGATGCTTCCGATCAATTGCGCCGTGTAGAAATGGATAGTGACAGATTGTATGTGTCGTGTAATGTACTTGACAATTGCTTGTCGTCGTTGAAGCACGAAACCATGTATTATCCTTCACGCCTAAAACAATTAATTGCGTCAGAGGATTCGACGGTAGATGATAATGTTCTTGCCGAACTGGCTGAATATTACAAAACCCTGTATACAACTCTGATTTCGCATGCCGCAAATGTGTTGAATACCGCCGGTACGCTTGCTGCTCCAAATGTGTCCATCAACTTGCTGCTTGCCATTCTTCGTAAAAAGAATAAGGGCAAAAAACCAAAGATAGTAGAGCGTGAAACGGCCGACAACTATATAGATGTAGACATAATATTGGATTCATTGTACGCAATATCGCCTGTTGGCTTGTTCTCGTCGTTAACCCCAGATGTCGACTTCCTTGTTTGCTGTCAAATAATGCGCGACTTGGGAGAATATACCGGGGCGCGGGCATGTGGTATATCCGCACGTTCGGATAACGGTACATTGCTTGTTTCGCTTAAAATGCCAAGCGCCATATGGCAAGGTGTGCGTTAGCGATTAAATAAAAAGAAATGTAATAATTTGGACAATTATGTGCGATTTCTTGATTATTATTAGTAATTTTGTGCCATAAAAGTTAAGCTATAGCTTTTGTTGCCCCATTACCAATATAGACAGGGAGAAACTTATTGAAAATTCGAACAGAAACAAATGAGTGACAATAACTTAATGCAAACGCTCGCCACAACGGTGGACAAGTTGTCCAACCCCCAATCTTTTAAGGGGCTATTCCATCCGCATCGTGACGGCAATCCTTTACCTTCGGGGAAAATCCTCGAAGAGATAGTTATGTTGTTAAGGGCGATTCTTTTTCCTGGCTACTATGGCAATTCTTCGGTTAACATACATACGCTTCATTATCATATAGGTGTAGATGTGGAACGACTCTACCACTTGTTGAGTCAACAGATTCAGGCTGGATTATGTTTTATGGAATATAATGCTGACGATAAGTGCAATTGCAATATCAAGCAAATTGCCCACAAACTGTCGTCGCAACTTATTGAGCGACTACCAGCTATACGCGAGGTGTTAAGTACTGATGTAATTGCGGCTTTCAACGGCGACCCAGCTGCCGAAAGCACAAGTGAGGTAATATCTTGCTATCCTATAATCAAGACCTTGACCAACTATCGTGTAGCACATGAGCTGGCGTTGCTTGGTGTGCCTCTAATTCCAAGAATGCTGACAGAGCTTGCACATTCTGAAACAGGTATAGACATACATCCTAACGCAAGGATAGGAAAGTATTTCACAATAGACCATGGCACGGGTGTTGTGATAGGTGCAACATGTGTTATTGGTGATAATGTGAAAATATACCAGGGTGTTACGCTTGGCGCAAAGAGCTTTCCGCTTGATGCGGAAGGCAATCCTATAAAAGGAATTCCACGTCATCCAATTATCGGCAACAACGTTATTATATATGCCAATGCCACGGTTCTTGGACGTATAACAATTGGCAACGGGTGTGTAATAGGCGCAAACATGTGGGTTACTGAAGACATGCAGGCCGACACTATTAAACGATGTGAAACAACATAGCATTAGATAAAGAAAATAAAACAGTTTACTAAAAATATGAATGATTTTGAACTTATTGCCAAGACCTTTATGGGCCTGGAGCCCGTCCTGGCAAAAGAACTTACACAGATTGGTGCTAATAATGTGCAGATTGGTAGACGTATGGTTTCGTTTACCGGTGACAAGGAGATGATGTATCGCGCTAATTTCCAGCTTCATACTGCAATACGTATTCTTAAACCTATTGCCAAATTCAAGGCTGCTTCTGCCGATGATGTCTATGAAGAAATTAAGAAGATAGACTGGAGCCAGTATATCGAGAAGGGAAAAACATTCTCGGTTGACTCTGTTGTTTATTCGGAGGAGTTTAGAAATTCGCGCTTTGTGACATATAAGGTTAAGGATGCCATTGTCGACCAGTTCCGCGAGAAGACTGGCACACGTCCAAATATCTCAGTAAGCAACCCTGATATTCGTCTAAATATTCATATAGCCGAGACTGCCGCAACACTATCACTCGACTCAAGTGGCGAGTCGCTTCATCGTCGCGGCTATCGTCAGGAGTCTGTTGAGGCTCCTCTCAACGAGGTGCTTGCTGCCGGTATGATATTGATGACTGGTTGGAAGGGTGAGACCGATTTCATCGATCCGATGTGTGGCTCAGGTACATTGGCTATCGAGGCTGCGCTTATTGCACGCAACATGAGCCCGGGTGTATTCCGCAAGGAGTTTGCTTTTGAGAAGTGGCCCGACTTTGATGCCGAGTTGTTTGACACTATTTATAATGACGACTCTCAGGAGCGTGAGTTTACACACCATATATATGGCTACGACATTGATATGAAGGCTGTAAATACAGCTCGTCTTAATGTTCGTGCTGCTGGTCTTTCTAAGGACATTACTATCGATTGTGCCGACTTCAAGGACTTTACCAAGCCTGCCGAGAAGAGTATACTCGTTGTAAATCCTCCTTATGGCGAACGTATCTCGACACCTAACCTCCTTAATACATACAAGATGATTGGCGAGCGTCTTAAGCACGCCTTCATGGGCAACGAGGCATGGGTTCTAAGCTATCGTCAGGAGTGTTTCGAGGCTATTGGTCTTAAGCCTTCAATCAAGATACCTGTATTCAACGGTTCGCTCGAATGCGAGTTCCGCAAGTACAGCATCTTTGATGGCACCATGAAGGAGTTCCGTCAAGAGGGTGGTATCGTTAAGACAGAGGATGAGAAACGCCAGATGGCCGAGAAGCATCGCTTTAAGAAGAACCGTGAGTTTAAAAAACGTCTTGATGAGGATGCAGAGAATGCCGAGGCAGATATTCGCTCATTCAAGTTCCGTTCTTTTGAGCGTCGCAAGGATAACGACGATAGACGTGGCTCATTTGGTGGCAAGCGCTTTAACCGTGATGAGGAGAAATCGTTTGGAGGCAAGCGCTTCGATCGTGATGAGGAGAAATCATTCGGCAAGCGTGGTGGCAAGTCATTCGGACGTGGACGTGATGGAGAAAAATCGTTTGGCAAGGGATTTAAAGGCGACCGTAAGGGTGGCAGAGGTTTCAATAAAAAAGGTTTTGACGATGAAGATTAAGTATCTATCAACACTATTGTTTGGCTTGTTTGCGTCGCTAACTGTTAGCGCACAACAGCTAAAGGAGTTCACTCTCGAAGACTTGAACTTTGGTGGACATAACTATTACAACATGGTTCCTAAGTCTCGCTATTGCACATGGTGGGGCGACCAGCTTGTGCGCCTTGAAGGCAACGCTTGCTATATAGTGAACAAGACCAACGGCAAGGAGACAAAACTCTTTGACAAGAGCGAAATAAACCAATGGATTGCTCCTACACGTTCCATTAAGGTTAATTCGCTTGGTGGTGCCAAGTTCCCATATGCCGACAAGTCGGTTGTGGTATTGCGCGATGGAGCTAACATCTATACCGTTGACTTCAATAAGCATAGTCTTGTAAGCGAGACTGAGATTGCCGATGGCGACAATCTGCTTGAGAGCAACTACAAGAGTGGCGCTATGGCTATCCTTCGTGACAACAATCTTTACGTGCGTCGTGGTGTCAAGGAGTGGCAACTCTCTAAGGATGGTTCACGCGAGATTGTATACGGACAGAGTGTTCATCGCGACGAGTTTGGCATCCATAAAGGCACTTTCTTCAGCAACGACGGCACTAAGCTTGCCTTCTATCGTATGGACCAGTCGATGGTGGTTGACTATCCTCAGGTAACTATCCCAGAGATAGATTATTTCAATCATCCAGAAACTCAGACTTGCAGCGCCGTAGCTGCTCCTGACAAATATCCTATGACTGGTGAGACATCGCACGAGGTTACTGTTGGCGTGTTCGACTCGGCTACCGGCAAGACAATATATCTTAAGGCTGGCAATCCTAAGGACCGCTACTTCACCAATATCTCATGGAGCCCAGACGACAAGACGATATATATGTTCGAGCTTAATCGCGACCAGAACGACTGCCGTCTTGTTAGCTACAACGCTACTACAGGCGAAAAGACTGGCGAGCTATATCGCGAAACCGACGAGAAGTATGTTGAGCCACAGCATCCTATAATGTTCTTGCCATGGGACAACAGCCAGTTTATAATGCAGAGCCAGAAGGATGGTTACAACCACCTTTATCTTTGCACTCTTGGCAAGCATGGCAGCCGCATGGCCCACAACACAGAGTCGCTTGATATCAAGCAGCTTACATCTGGCAAGTGGGTTGTGATGGAAGTACTTGGCTTTAACGCCAAGCGCAAGAGCATCATCATTGCCTCTAACGAGATTAATCCAATCCAGCGCAACCTCTTTGCCGTTGATGTTAAGACAGGCAAGCGCACTCGTGTAGACGAGACTGGCAATGGTTGGCATAATGGATTGTTGAGTGAGAGCGGAGCATTTGTATTCGACAAATACTCTTCGCCTGATGTTCCCAACAATATCGCTATTGTGAATACCGAGAATGGCAAAAAGCTTAGCTACTTCCATGCTGAGGATCCTTGGAAGGGATACAATGTTCCTGAGTATTCGTGCGGAACTGTTAAGGCTGCTGACGGCGAAACCGACCTTTACTGGCGTATGGTGAAGCCTACTAACTTCGACCCTAAGAAGAAGTATCCTACTATAATATATGTATATGGTGGACCTCACGCTCATAATGTTGACGCTCGTTGGCATTACTCTTCACGCTCATGGGAGACATACATGGCACAGAATGGCTATCTGCTCTTTATTCTCGACAACCGTGGTTCGGAGAATCGTGGCAAGGCATTTGAGCAGGCTACATTCCGCCAGCTTGGTCAGGAGGAGATGAAGGACCAGATGAAAGGTGTGGAATACTTGAAGACTCTGCCTTATGTTGATGCCGACCGCATTGGTGTACATGGATGGAGCTTTGGTGGCTTTATGACTATCTCGCTTATGACCAACTATCCCGATGTGTTTAAGGTTGGTGTAGCTGGTGGTCCAGTTATCGATTGGCATTGGTACGAGGTGATGTATGGCGAACGCTATATGGATACTCCTCAGACAAATCCAGAGGGTTACAAGAAGACATCATTGCTATACAAGGCAAAGGACCTCAAGGGTAAGTTGCAGATTATCACAGGCTACAACGACGCAACTGTTGTACCTCAACATTGCCTCACATTCATCAAGGCATGTATTGCAGCTGGCACACAGCCCGACTTCTTTGTCTATCCTGGCGAACCGCACAACATGCGCGGACATCAGAGCACTCATTTGCACGAGCGCATAAGCCAGTATTTCTTCGATTATCTGAAGTAAGGCTTTTATAATTAATATCAATAAAAAAAACTCAAGCGGCACACACTCTACTCTCCTCCCTATGTGGAGGAGTAGGGGGTGGGGCTACTGTTTAACATAAAAACAATATAAGAGATGAAAGTTCTTTTGTTGGGAAGTGGCGGCAGAGAGCACGCCTTGGCATGGAAGATCGCCCAAAGCGACAAGTGTGAAAAACTATACATTGCTCCCGGTAATGCCGGAACAGCAGAGGTAGGCGAGAACGTTGACATCAAGGCTGATGATTTTGAAGCTTTGAAACAATTCTGCGTTGATAATGCCATTGATATGGTTGTTGTAGGCCCAGAGGATCCATTGGTTAAGGGTGTATATGACGATTTCTGCGACGACGAGCGCACAAAGAACATTCCTGTTATAGGTCCGTCAAAAGCTGGTGCTGTGCTTGAAGGCAGCAAGGACTTTGCCAAGCGTTTTATGATGCGCCACAATATCCCTACTGCTAAGTATGAGACATTCGACGGCACAACACTTGAGGAGGGACTTAAGTTCCTTGAAACTCTCAAGGCTCCTTATGTGCTTAAGGCCGACGGTTTGTGTGCTGGCAAGGGCGTGCTTATTGTTCCTACTCTTGAGGAGGCTAAGAAGGAGCTTAAGGATATGCTTGGCGGTATGTTTGGCAACGCTTCTGCCCGCGTGGTTATTGAGGAGTTCCTCAGCGGTATTGAATGTTCGGTATTTGTGTTGACCGACGGCAAGAACTATAAGATATTGCCAGAGGCTAAGGACTACAAGCGCATTGGCGAGCACGATACTGGCTTGAATACTGGTGGTATGGGTAGCGTTACTCCAGTACCTTTTGCCGATGAGGCTTGGATGAAGAAGGTAGACGATCGTATTATCCGTCCTACAGTAGAGGGATTGGCCCAGGAAGGCATCGACTATAAGGGCTTTATCTTCTTTGGTTTGATTAATGTTGAAGGCGAGCCTATGGTTATCGAGTATAACTGTCGTATGGGCGACCCAGAAACCGAGAGCGTTATGCTTCGCCTTAAGAGTGATATAGTAGACCTTTTTGAGGGCGTTGCCGCAGGCGACCTCGATAAGCGAGAGATAGAATTTGACCCACGTGCTGCTGTATGCGTTATGCTTGTAAGCGGTGGCTATCCAGAGGCTTACAAGAAGGGCTTTGTAATTAATGGTCTCGACAAGGTTGAAGGTTCTGTTGTATTCCACTCGGGTACAGCCCTTAAGGATGGCAATGTAGTAACCAATGGCGGTCGTGTTATTGCTGTAAGCTCTTATGGCAAGGATAAGGCCGAGGCTCTTGCAAAGTCGTTTGAGGAGGCTCGCAAGATAGAGTTCGAGGGCAAGTACTTCCGTCGTGATATTGGTCAGGACCTATAAGCGAGAGCTAATAGACATCTAATTGACAACCCATTATCTTGGGTGAAGTAATATAAATGTCGGGCTTACCACTAACACATGTTGGTGGAGCCTGACTATTTTTTTTAAATATAAACGGAAAATAATGATAGTAAAGCGATTTCAAAACCATGTGGCCGAAAGCCGTATAGCATTACCCTTAACAGGTGTTTATGCGTTTTTGGTATGTGCAGCAGGAGGATTGTTTGCCGATAAACTGTGGTTGCAGTTTGGCTTGCTTGCCATTTCCTCTTTCCTGATAATGTTGCTCAACAATTCAAATGCGCTCATACGTATCTATAGTCGTATGGTATCTTGTTCGTTTCTTGCTCTTGCTGTAATGTCGCATTTCTTGTTTGTTGACATTCGTTGCGGCATAGTGCAGTCATGTTTCATATCCTTCTATCTATTCCTGTTTAGCGCCTATCAGGATAATAGGGCTATTGGACGTGTGTTTTATGCTTTCATGATGCTTGGCATAGCAAGCGTGTTCTTTGTACAGATTCTTTATCTTGTGCCCGTAGCATGGATATTGTTGTGTACAAATATAATGATAAGAAACCTCAGAGCCTTTTTTGCTTCGATTTTAGGAATAGTAGTGCCTTATTGGTTTGTTGGTGCCTATTACATATATTGCGGACAAATGGATTACATTCCAAACCATTTCCAGGAACTCATTCAGTTTGACAGTATAATGGAATGGACCACTATGCCATTGTCGCATATTGTTACAGCCTCGTATGTAGCTATATTGTCGGTTATGGGTATGATTCATTTCCGCTTGAACAATTACAAGGACAAGATACGTACACGTATGTTGTTTGAGATTTTTTCTGTAATGGCTATATGTTCGATAGTGTTCATTATCTTGCAGCCTCAACATATCGACTTTCTGCTGGCGTTGCTCATAGTTAGCAGCTCGCCAATGATTGGACATTACATAGCGTTGACGAATACTCGCATTACCAACATCTCGTTTTATATAATATTGATACTTACAGTTATACTGACTTTTATAAATATATGGATGCCATTCTAAGTTGTCTTGTTGATTGGGGCTATTGGGGAATGTTGTTGTCGGCATTTCTTGCCGGAAGTTTCTTCCCGTTTAGTAGCGAGGCCGTTATGGTGGGTTTGCAAGCTGCAGGTTTAGAGCCGTTGCCATTGGTAATATATGGAACTATAGGCAATGTGCTTGGCTCGATGTTCAACTATGGAGTAGGACGCATGGGCCGACTTGATTGGATTGAGCGTTATCTGCACGTCAAGAAAGAAAGTCTTGATAAGGCACAGCGTTTTGTAGGCGGTCGTGGAGCCTGGATGGGATTCTTTGCCTTCTTGCCAATTCTTGGAAGTGCCATCACAATATTGCTCGGATTGATGAAGGCTAATATCGTTATCTCAATTACAAGTATTAGTATCGGAAAGTTACTGCGCTATTTGTTGTTGGTGTATGGAGCTTCGTTTGTAGTTTAAATTCATGCTTGTTCTGAATACAATTCATGCTTGTTCTGAATCTATGCCATCAGTTAAAACTTTTGCAATCGACATAAAATTTGGGCTGAATCTTCTCACGAGGTTTCAGCCCTTTTTGTTATCTTTGTTTTTCGAAAATGAAAAATAATTGGTTCATCCGATATTTTGAGTGATACAAGCTGGAGTTTATCGTGGAGGTTGGTACCTTGATGTTCGTGTAATGGACGTATAAATTATAGCTCGTATAATGAACGTATAATTTTACTTGTAGTTCTTTTGTATGTAGTTCCCACAGAACGCACAGACCACACAGAAGCCTACGGGCTTTAAGCTTTTCGAATCCACAGAATGGCCTACGCTTCGCGATGCAAGAATCCACAGAAATGATTGCTTGCGCCACCATAGGCAGCGGACCATGCTT
Organism: Prevotella merdae; assembly: GCF_900290275.1. Taxonomy (GTDB): domain Bacteria; phylum Bacteroidota; class Bacteroidia; order Bacteroidales; family Bacteroidaceae; genus Prevotella; species Prevotella merdae. The sequence goes on along the minus strand of NZ_LT985324.1, from coordinate 981,140 downwards.
AACCTCGGCGATGCTACACAAGCAATCAATTCTGTGCCTTCTGTCGTATGACGCGCAGCGTCTATACGCTCTGTGGATTCCAAAACCTTAGGTCCTAGGCTTCTGTGTGGTCTGTGCGTTCTGTGGGAACTACAAGCAAAGGAGACACAAGTACAAGAGCCTCTCCCCGATAAAACTGCAATTTACAATTCTATCACTCCAAATATCGGATGAACCAAATAATTTCGCTATACTGATAACCGAAGGTTTTCGTTAAGCCAGATGAGCAGAGCTAAGTTTACTTAAGCTCTGCCATGGCGAGAAAACATGCCATGAAATGGAACGATCTAAACTTAAACCAAAGGTCAAGTAGATTACAGATGACGATGTGGAGTCTAATTGAGGAAATGAATAGAGATTCATCTGATTCTTCTGATAATCAGTTAACTCAGAAAAATCCTTATTCGAAAAAACAAGCTGAAATGAATAGAGATTCATCTGATTCTTCTGATAATCAGTTAACTCAGAAAAATCCGTATTCGGAAAATCAAGAGGAAATGAATAGAGATTCTTCTGATAATCAGATAAATCAGAAAAATCCTTATTCGAAAAAACAAGAGGAAATGAATAGAGATTCATCTGATTCTTCTGATAATCAGTTAAATCAGAAAAATCCGTATTCGAAAAAACAAGAGGAAATGAATAGAGATTCATCTGATTCTTCTGATAATCAGTTAAATCAGAAAAATCCGTATTCGGAAAAAATGCTCCATTACCCGAAAATATTCCTCCCAAAGGAGTGAGTTTCTCAGATTTAATCTGTATCTTCGCCATGTCATATCAGAGTTTTGCTTGTTTCCTTTTCGCAACATCAAGATAAGTGAAAATAGTGTTACGGAATTGGGGTAAGAAAGAACAATAATTTTGCAAGAACAATGCTTTATTATGGAAGAAGATAAAATAAGAAACCTGCAAGTTCTTTTTAATATATCCCTACCCAACGATTGGCAATCGTTATCCGACATCCAACACCACTTTTTCCAGCTCGTCATCGTGTCACCCAAAAATCTTCGTCAAAGAGTTTTGCTATTTTCTGATGTCTTGCCATCAGCATTGTTTGGGTGTAAATCTCCTTGTTCAGAGGTAGCCATTATCATAGGCCTTTTTCTTAATATTTAAACCGTAGCGAAATCATAAACTCACGACCACGCAGCGGTACGCGGTAGTATTGAAAATTGGCTCTTTGATAAAGCGAAACTTCGTAGTCTTTGCGGTTAAACAGATTGTTGATATTTGCGCTTGCAGACCAGCGAGAATTGAAATCGTAGCGCATACCGGCATTCAAAAAACTGTTAACAGAGTAATGGTTACGGACTATTTCGAAGACCGATTGCGAAAAGTCGGCATACAGCCGGAGTTTACTGATAGGATAGAAATCCATTGTTAAGGAATAATAGGCATTTTTCAGCAGATTGTCAGTTGCGGAGAAGACATCAGGCTTTTTCCAACTGATATTTCCTGCCATGGTGAGTTTGGGCTGGAACCATGTCAGTCCGCTCCATTGCGCCGTGACCGAAGCATGCAAGGCATGATAGCGCAGATAATCTTCCACCTCGTTTTGAGACACAAACTCCTTATTATATGAATAATTGGTCTGTCCGCTCAAATTGATGTGGGCATCGCGAAAGTTCTTACGACATGATAGTGCCATGCTCCATGTAGTTTTCGTGCGGTCGTTCCACACTGGAACAAAGAGCGTATAATCGGGCATATAAATACTTTTGAGATAATGGTCGGAAGTACTGCGCGTCCAGCCGACATAAACATTCCACGAAAAGAGCGTGATGGTGTTCAGATACGACAGACGGAGATTCGCCAACGCGACACGCTGCACCGAAAGGCTGTCAATGCCTGTCGTAAATGTACGATAGTTGTTCATCATCGTTCCATTGAACCAAGGATCGGCGTTTGAAGCATTTTGGTTATAGGCTACCGAGGTTTCCATTCGCAATAGATAACTAATTTGTTGAGTGAAATCGAGCGAAGGAGAGAAAAGAACTTTTTGGTCTTTTTCTTTTCGCCAGCCACAGCGGTAAATGGTATATTCCACAGGAAGAAGTAGTTCGACGTTTCCACCGCTCCACTGAATTTGATACGATGGTTCGAGTGTGTGCAGCCAATAGGACGAAGTAGCCGTCTGTTGGGTATCGTGTAGTCGGTTGTGCTTGTATTCTATAATGTAACCCAACGTCAAGGGATTGCCCGCTATATCGAAAGCCGTGGAAAGCCGGTGGCGCATAAACCAATGATTCAGATAATAGCTCTGCCGTTTGTATTCGTTATCTGCTGTCCAATAATCAGAAAGTCGCTCGCGCGTCTGATAGGTACGCACAATGGAAGCCAAACTATAGACACGACTTGGAGTGGTCAGGTTGACATTGGCGACATTCTGAATAAAATAAGGTTTGCGATGTATGTCCTCTCCCAAAGAGCCTAAATTGGTTACATTTTGATTATAGGAGCTGACATCCTGCCATTGCCCCGAAAGAATGTTCTCCACGTACACCTTCTTGCCATTCAATTCGTAACGCACCTGTCCTTTTACTACATCTTCACAGCTCTTTTGCCTATTGTTTTCGTAAATACTGATTGTGTCGGCCGCATAATACTCGCATCGGGTGCTATCCTCACGGTTTTCTCCTTCGTGGTTGTAAAGCAGATTGAAACGTAAAGTGGAATAAGGAGTGAAAGCGTGCATATAATTCAGTCCGGCAAAATAGGAACGGTTGTTCAAGTAATAAATAGGTGAAATGGGTGGACGGCGGGTTGTAGTAGAATAGAGGAAAGGAGCAGGCAATTGCTCTTGTGCATAAATGCCCGTAAAGTTCGACATGCCATTTTGCAAGCTGCGCAATGAGGCACCTCTGTTGTTTAAGGCTCCGGTAAATAATACTTGATTCTTCTTTGCCACTTGAATCCCTGTCAGACTACCGTCCCATATAGCAGGCGTTCCTCCGGCTCCCACTTCTGCGTCACCAAAAGGACGCATTTTATAGTTCTTTTTTAACCTTATATTGAGTGTCGCATGATTACTATGAATTTTTCCTTCCAAGGCACGGATGGGCTGATTATTTTCCATAACCTGAATCGTAGATACGGCCTCAGCTGGCATATTCTGAGTGGCTTGGTTATATTGATCACCCATAAGGTCTAATCCCTCAATGTTCAGTTTATTGATGCTGCTACCCTGATACAGAATTTGTCCTGAAGTCGTCACTTCAATACCCGGCATGCGTTTTAGCACATCCTCAATGCTATAGTCCTCTTTCTGACGAAAAGACTCTACATAATAGTCAAGCGTATCTTTTTTACGAGTTATAGGGGCCTCTTTCACTACAACTTCATCAAGCTCATAAGGCTTTTTTTCTAACTGAACGGTATATTGATATTTATCCTTTTGAACTGAAATAATTTGTGTGGCATAGCCCATTTTCGAGAATGTCAGTTTATTTACATTCTTCTTGTATTGCAAATGAAATTGTCCGTTGCTTTGGGTGATACCATAAGCCAGTAAAGAATCCGTGGCACTTAATGCCTTACATAATACATTAGCAATGCCGATGCCTTCTGTATTCGTAACAATACCCTTAAAAACGACTTCTGTTTCCTGCGCCCATACAGACAAAGGAAACAGAAATAGCATAAATAATATTTTAAAATTCTTTACCATTGTAATTCAAGCATATTACTGGGACGTTTCGGGTTGTTTGCTTCCGGAGTAACCATTTGGCCATTCTTTTCGACCCTTACCTTGTAAATCTCAATACTCAGATTATCAAAATCCTCAATATCATTCCGATAACCGGTCAGGGCATTCTCGCGTGTGGTTACAATCAAATCTTTGATATACCTTTTTTTATAAAGATACATGTCACTGTATTGAGGCATCTTTCCGACCCCGTTATTCGTAAAAATCCAATTGCGACCTTCATCATGGATTTCCATGATCAGCCCAGGCAATCCTGTAAAAAGATAAGGTCCGTAAGGAAGTGCTATCGTTTCGGTGTACCATGCAATATAATTTCGACCGGCAAAAGAACAAGTGGCCTTTTTACAAGCTCTTTGATTTATTATAGAGTCCCCGGATACCAATTGCCAGTCCATTTGAGGCGTTGGGTAAGTGTACTCGTAGCTTCGCAATACATCGTAAGTCTGCACCGTGGTTTTTTGTTCTTCTAAATCAGTTAGCGTAACAAAGAAAAAAGTCCATTTTTTAATAGCTTGCATCCATTCTTCACGAGCCTTTTGGTCCTTTTTATTTTGTTTGCTACTGGCTAAATAGTCATTTATTGAATCGAATGCCAATCGATTATAATCACTAAAAAGTAAGTGCTTATCTGAAACCATCAATACTGTTTGCGCTTCAGTATAATCATCCAACTTGGTAGAATCTTTGCGGAACTTTAATTCATAAAATACTCCCAACTTGGCATGATCAACAACACTCCTCTTTGATTTCTCATAAAAATCGCCACTCTCACTATATAGCCTTTGAGCCTTAATCGTGGTCGAACATAATAATATCGTAATAAATAAAACAAGGAATCTCATTCTATTATTAATTATAATTTTAATGAATTATTTCTGCAAAATTAGTATATTTCTCTTAAAACGCCAACTATTCATATCTTATATTTTATAGATGAACACAAAACGTTCCATAAAAACATCTGATAACCTGAGTTCGGGATAAGAAAGCCTTGCTCTAATTGGCTTAATAAGGCGTAGATAATAAATATATTCGATTTTTGCTTAGAGGTTAATGTATTTCTGCTTAGAGGCTAATGTATCTTTGCTTAGAGGCAAATGTATCTATGCTTGCTATCAAATGAATCTTTGCTTGCTATCAAATGAATCTATGCTTGCTATCAAATGAACCTTTGCTTGCTGTAAAATGAAAATATGGTTGCATTCAAAGGCATTTTAAAATAAATCCCCACTACCAGTCTCTTGCTTGAGATAAGCTGGTAGTGGGGATTGCTTTTCTTATTCATTTATTGTGCCGCATTTCTTGCATATTCCCTTTTTCTTCATCTTGGCGCCACACTTGCCGCAAGAATACTTGTAATAGTTATTGTGTACATAATGCTTAATGGCATAAACAAAATAGGCAATAAGCAGCAAGTAGCCTATATAATATAAGGTGGTTATGCTGTAGATGATGTAATTGCCTGCGCAAACGGCTCCCAAGCCACATAGATAGAGTGTGGCATGCGATGCTGACAGTTTATGAAGCACATCGTCCACGGTGGCTATCATTATTATTACTATCGACCATACCGAAATGAGAAATACTGATATAATCGTTGGCACAGCAAACGGATTAAGCGAGGGATGATAGTAGAAGTGTCGCCATGTTTCGGGTGCAAACATCTGTATACTCGAATAGAATGTTGCTGCTGTGGCCACGGTTAGGGCAAGCAGAGTGGGGTAGAACGAGTCTATATCGTTGAAATGTACCGCCTTTACATGTTTCTGCCTTATGCTGTGTACCAGGTAGCTCATAGCTATTACGCTTATGATGATAAGGAACACAAGCAAATGGGTGTCTGAGAAGGTGGAGATAAACTGCGATATGGGATCGTCGGGCACGACATTTGGCAAAAGCTTGCTTTCGTGTATCCATCCGAAGGTATATTGGTCGCGCGCCAGTTGCACCCAAACCGAATCTACCGGATCGTTCTTTAGCAAACGTATGTCTACAACTACAAGTCGATTGCCTTTCTTTACAAAGAAGGAGTCGGTAGGCAGACCGTTCAGCAATTCTTCGGGTTGTTGGCGAAGCAAAGCCAGCGAGTCGGCCTTTACCATGAAGTTATAGTTCTGCGCATAATGATGACTTTGGTAGAATGCGCTCATGTTGTCGTATGTAGTAGAGTCTGAGTCGGCCACCTGATTGTCTGCATACGTAGCCGACGGTTTTGCCACATATGCGTCATGATGACGTACTGTGGTATGATAGCAGCTTGTAAGTGTAAGGATTACTACAATTACAGCTACTACTCTCGACATTATTTTCTTGACTTCTCTCATACGATTTTCTACTATTGTCCGTTAAATTCCATCCATCGTAGATGGATTAACTTCTTCTTAACTTCCTCTTAACTTCTTCTTAACTTCCTCTTAACTTCCCCTTAACTTCTTCTTAACTTCCTCGTTGGGTTTATAGACTTAGTCTTGTGCATAAACCTCCATTTGGCATTTTGCACAGTTAAATACCAGTTTCACCTGTCTTCCGTCCGATGATTCCAGCAACAGAGGCTCCTTCCATGTAGGCTGTTTGCCTCCGCGTTTTACGCAGTATCCCATAGCATATCTCAGACAATATCGACATGTCATCAGAGGCGTGTTAGCATGTGGTGTGCCATATGTCTTTGTACCAGGACGAGCGCCATCAGTCAGCTCGAATGCGGCTGCTGCGTGCTTTACGCCATGCTCCTCGTAGAAAGCTTCGGCACGATGGTTAGCCACGTTGGCTGCATTTATCTTGCTTGCGTCAATATATTGAGCCTTGGCATCGTTGTTATTGGGCTTGCAATTCGTGTTTATTTGTCGGGCTGTTGTGTTTGGCGTGTCTATAGGTTGTTGCTCTATCTTTGCCAACACCTCGCGTCGTAAGGTAGCAAGCTTGCTTGAAGGTATAAACAGATTGCCAACACCATTAGTAAGCTTTGTCTTTCGTGGGCGGAACAGAGTGTTGCCCATCTTCTCGAGTTGTCGGATTATGTTCTCGCTCTGAGGTTTCTGGGCCTCTTGCAATGGCTCGTCAAGCACAACAAAAGCCTTGCGTCCTGCCTCGTCCTCAGCATCAAGTACAATCTTTCCGCAATCAACACCAATGTTCAGGTCTATATCAAGCTTTCGTTCAGCCGTCTTGCTTTCCATAGCACGCTCAAACACGATGTCGTTGTTACGATAAAGAGCCATTCCTGCTTTCAATTCCTCGGGCATAGATAGAGGAAATAGGCGGTTGTTCTCGACACGGTTTACGCGGAAGCCATGCAACTTATGGTCGGGTGTGAAGAAGCACAATCCGTCGCCATTGGCAAATATGGCTGTACCCGCCACATTGAACGAACCGCGTCTTATCTCCTTAACATATCCTACATATTCGCCCATAGCCTTAGGAGTGTCAAACGATGAGATGTCTTCGCGACGCCCATCAAGGAAGTAATGTGTAAAGCCACGGTTGAAGGTCTTGTCTAAGTTGGGCGTAAATGTATATTCCACCCTTCCTTTAGAGCTGCGGCAATACTGTTCGGGATGTTTCGCTATTATGCTGTTGAGATGTTGGCTGTATGCAGCCACCACATTCTTTACATAAGCGGCATCCTTCAGTCGGCCCTCAATCTTTAATGATGTGGCTCCTGCTGCTATGATGTCTTCCAGTCGGTCCAACTGGTTCATATCCTTAAGCGACAGCAAATGGCTTGCCTTGCGTATTGTGTTTCCGCTACTGTCTTTCAAGTCGAAAGCCAATCGGCAGAACTGAGCACACTCGCCACGGTTGGCGCTACGACCGAAACAATGGTGCGAGGCATAGCATGCTCCCGAATAACTTACACACAAAGCTCCATGCACAAACACCTCAAGCTCGGTATTAGGCACAGCCTTGTGTATTTGCTTTATCTCGTCTATAGACAGCTCGCGTGCCAATACCACACGGCTAAACCCAATGCTTGTTAGCCAAGCTGCTTTATCTGCCGAGCGATTGTCTGTCTGAGTACTTGCATGCAACTCAGGCATTCTCGATCCTTGCATCTCGGGCTCGGCTGCTATTTCTTTCATCATTTCCACCACAGCCATGTCTTGCACAAGGATAGCATCCACGCCAGCCTTTACTATGTGTCGCAATAGCTGTTTGGCATTGGCAAGCTCGTGCTCGTATACTATGGTGTTTACGGTTACGTACACCTTTGCTCCAAACTGATGGGCATAGGCTGCAAGTTGGGTTATGTCTTCTATACTGTTGCCCGCAGCCTGTCGCGCACCAAACTCATTTGCGCCTATGTATACAGCATCGGCGCCATGGTCAATGGCAATAATGCCTTGCTCAAGGTTTTTGGCAGGAGCAAGGAGTTCGATAGGGCGGGGTAGGTTGTTGCTTGAATTCATAATGTATGAAACTTGTTTTTATCCAATCTCCTCAATGTTATACGGAGTCTCCTGATAAATGTAATAGTTTATCCAGTTGCTGAACAACAGATTGGCATGCGCTCTCCACGTAACGTTTGGAGCCTTTTGCGGGTCGTTGTCTCTATAGTAGTTCTTTGGCATGTCCACGTCGTCGCGCTTGCCAAGGTCTCTACGATATTCGCTGTCAAGAGTGTAAGGCGAGTACTCCATATGTCCGGTAACAAATATCTGGCGTCCGCCTCGGGCCATAACTATGCTTACACCACTCTCGGGCGATTCTGCCACAATCTCAAGTTCGTTATGTTTCTCAATATCCTCGCGTCTAACCTCTGTATGTCGGCTATGAGGCATATAGAACACGTCGTCGAATCCGCGGAACAGAGGAATCTGTGGTTGTAGCGTGTGTTGCTGGAAGATGCCGAACATCTTCTTAGGCAACTGATATTTTGGCACGCCATAATGATAGTACAATCCAGCCTGTGCAGCCCAGCAAATGTACATGGTGCTCGTAACGTGTGTGTTGGCCCATGCGAATATCTTGGATATTTCGTTCCAATACTCCACATCCTCAAACTCCAGATGCTCGATAGGCGCTCCAGTTATAATCATACCATCAAACTTCTCCTTCTCCAGCACATCAAAGTCCTTGTAGAACATCATCATGTGCTCTATCGGAGTGTTCTTGGATGTATGACTCTTAAGCTTCATAAAGTAGATCTCCATCTGAAGCGGCGTGTTGGACAACAGGCGCACAAGGTCGGTCTCTGTTGTTATCTTCAGAGGCATAAGGTTAAGTATCACGATACGTAGCGGACGAATGTCCTGGCTCGTAGCGCGCGAGTCGTCCATCACAAATATGTTTTCCTTTTTAAGGAGTTCTATTGCGGGGAGTTTATCTGGTAATCTTAATGGCATATGTTAATTAACTTGTTATTTTTTTATTCCATGCAAAGTTACGCATTTATATTTGCATAGCGCATATTTAGAATGGGAAAATAAGAGGCAGCACACCTATCATTACCAATCCCATAATTATCTGCAACGGCAATCCCACCTTGATGTAGTCCATAAACGAGTAGCCGCCTGCCTGCATCACGAGCGCGTTGGGAGGAGTAGAGAATGGCGATGCAAAGCACATGCTTGCTCCAAGCGTAACGGCAAAGAGCATAGGGTAGGGGCTTACGCCTATTGCCGCAGCCGAGGTCAGGGCTATGGGCGACATAAGTACAGCTGTGGCTGTATTGCTGATGAACATCGTAAGGAGAGACGTGGTGAAATAGATGCCCGCAAGCAAGGCATACGGACTTGCCTGCCCCAGATTGTCGGCCAGCAAACTTGCCACCATTGCCGAGGCTCCTGTCTTCTCCAGAGCTACCGACATAGGCAACATGGCCGCGATAAGCACAATGCTCTCCCAGTTTATTGTCTTGTAGGCTGCCTCTACCGAGCGTATACAACCCGTTATTACCATAAGCAATCCGGCTATCATAACGGCCGTAACGGGAGCTACGGGGATGAAGTCGAACACCATAGTCAATATCATTAGCAACATTATGGCTGCTGCAAGCGGAGCTTTATAGTCGAGTGTAACGCGCGACGCCTCGTCTAACGGCTGCCCCATAACCACAATACCGTCGGCAACATCGGCTATTCGCGAGATGTTCTTCCATTTGCCTTGTATCAGAATTATGTCGCCCTGACGGAATTTCATGTCGGCAATTCCTTCTGTTATATAGTTGTCGCCACGGCGCACGCCAAGCGCGTTAACGTTATAAAGGCGTCGCAATCCGGTTTCCTTTAGAGTCTTGCCGCACAATCTTGAGTTGTGCATTAACACCACCTCGGCAATACCTATGTCGTAGAATGCCAATTGCTCGCTGGTCTTGTCCAGCTTCATGTCGGCAGCAAACTTTGTTGCTTGTTCTGGGTCGCCACTTACGTATACTATATCGTTCTCTACAAGCTTGGTGTCTGGTCCGGCAAGTCGTTGTTCCACCTCTTTCATTAGTGGCGAACGTGGCTGCTTTATGCGTCTAACCTCAAGTACGGTAAGTCCGTAGCGATGATGAATGTCCAGTTCGGCAAGTGTCTTCTCGTAGGCAATCGACTGCTTGCCTACGGTAAATACCGACAGATTGCCTTTGAGATTATACTCCTCCATCAGGTCGTCGAGCGACTTGCCACGTTTTTTGCCTTGCTCGCCGTCGGCTGCTTGCTTGCTGCCGTTAAGCAATCGCTTGCTAAGGGGCAACAGCACCACGATACCAACTATAATGCACACAATACCAACGGGCAGAAAACTGAAGAACTTCAATGGTTCGAAGCCATAATCGGTAAGAGCTTCCTGTATTACAAGGTTGGGCGGCGTACCAATAAGCGTAAGCATGCCGCCCATGCTGCTTGCAAAGGCAAGGGGCATAAGCAAGCGACTTGCGCGCATCTTTGCCTTCTGCGCCAAGCTTACCACGATAGGCATCATAAGAGCCACCGTACCCGTATTGCTAACAAAGGCTCCAATAACGGCTGTAACAACCATCAGCAATAGGAACAAGCCCAGTTCGCTGTCGCCTGCAAGGGTCATCAGCTTGCCTGATGCTTTCTTGGCAAGTCCGGTCTGTACAATAGCGCCTCCCACTACAAACAATCCCACCATCATTATCACCACCGAGTTGGAAAATCCCGACAGGGCTTCTTGCGGCGTGAGTATTCCGGTGAGCAGTAGGGCGACAAGGGCGCATAGCGCAACGAGGTCGGAGCGAACTTTGCCCATGGCGAAGAACACAGCCGAAAGGGCGAGAATAATGAGAGTAATTGTCATAATTATTAGTAATGTGGTTTATTATTCTGCTTTAATGGCATTCAGTATTTGCTCCGCATGAATCTTTGTCTTTATTTCCTTCGGAGTAAAAATTCTTTCTATTATGCCTTCCTCGTTTACCAGATATGTTGTGCGCAGAATGCCAACGGTCTTTCTGCCACAAGTCACCTTCTCGCCCCAACATCCAAGCGCCTGCAACAGAGTAGTCTCGGTGTCGGCAATAAGCGGAAACTCCAGCCCTTTGGCTTCGGCAAACTTCTTCTGCAGAGCCTGCTTGTCCTTGCTCACGCCAATAATATCGTATCCTGCTGCAGCCAGCTCGTCCTTATGTGCTTGTAGCGAGCAAGCCTCGGCTGTGCATCCGCTGGTGTTGGCCTTAGGATAACTGTAAAGCACAATCTTGCGACCGCGATAGTCGCTTGCCTTAATCTCGCGTCCGTCCTGGTCTATGCCAAGTATCTCTGGTATTCTTTCTCCAATTTCCATAGTTTTCTTTTTTTATATGGTTTATTATATAGCTAATTTAAATTCCACACTCTTTACAGATACACGTATTCTAAGCAACATGCCAAACGTTATCATTACAGCCATGATGATGTACGACTGTTCGTTCTATTAATCCTTGTTCGTTTTATTAATATTTCGGTTTGTCCTAATTATCTGCAAATATATAAAAAATATGGCAGATAAGAAAGCGGTTATATTCTTTTTTGCCACGTCTGGTTGCATAAGTACAGATAGCGGACGGTTGTCGTTCTCGTTAATGCTCCTCACAAGGTCAAAGTTCTTTGCCAGTTCTCCCGTTCTGTCGTCTATGGCGCCCGACAGCAGCCATACCGGCACACCCGCTTTCTTGCAACGCTTAAGCACACCATGCGGAACCTTGCCCATCATGGTTTGTTGGTCCGATTTGCCCTCGCCAGTAATTACAAGGTCGGCATCCTTTATTGCCACGTCAAAGTTGGCAAGGTCAAGCACAATGTCTATGCCAGAGTTTAGCTCGGCATTAAGATAGGCAAGGAGAGCATAGCCCAAACCGCCTGCCGCGCCTGCTCCAGGGTGGTTTGCAAGTTCGGGTGTGGCAAGTCCTGCTTGTTCGGTTTCTTTGGCAAAGGTTCGCAGCTGCTCGTCAAGCCACAACACTTGCTCTTTTGTGGCTCCCTTTTGTGGCGCAAATACGTGTGCAGCCCCGTTATCGCCGTATAGTGGATTGTTTACGTCGCATGCCACAATCAACTTGCATTTTTGCACAAGACATTCGTGACCTTTTTGCATAAGGTTTCCGTGGTCATTATGATAAATATTCTTGTGGTTCTTTTTCTCAAGACAACCCTTATCCCTTAGTGCTTCAACCATTCCGCGCCCGCCATCGCAAGTGGCACTTCCGCCAATGCCCATTACAATCTTTTGGCATCCTCGCTTTAAGGCGTCGGCCACCATTTCACCCACGCCATAGGTAGTGGTTTTAGTAGGGTCGCGTTGGTCTATAGGCACAAGCATCAGCCCGCTTGCCGTAGCCATTTCCATATAGGCAGTCTTGCCGTCCATAGACATGGCATATTCAGCCTTAAGCTTCGTCATAAGCGGTCCGTGTACATCTATTGACACGCTCTGCGTAGGCAATATCTGCTGTACGCATTTCACCAATCCTTCGCCACCATCGCTCAACGCAATCTCAACAACATTTGCCCCTGGCAATACCGTTCGTATTCCTTTTGAGGCAGCCTTACAGGCCTCGTGTGCCGAGATGCAGCCCTTGAAGGAGTCGAAGGCTACAACAACCTTTTTCATATCGTACCTCCTACATTTCACTTAGCAATTGGATTTTTCACTTTTCCCTTTTCACATTTCACTTTTCACTTAGCAATTGGATTTTTCACTTTTCCCTCTTCACTTTTCACTTTTTTTCTAGTTCCTGCAGACTCTCCATTTTCTTCGATTCCAGGAACTCGTAGATTCCGCACAAGTGTTCGCGCACCTTGCCATGTCCAAACTCGTACACCTTGCTTACAAGTCCGTCGAGGAAGTCGCGGTCGTGGCTTACCACTATCAAGGTGCCGTCAAAGTCCATAAGTGCCTGCTTCAGCACGTCCTTAGTCTTTAGGTCGAGGTGATTGGTAGGCTCGTCGAGTATCAGTAGGTTTACGGGTTCCAACAGCAGCTTTAGTATAGCAAGACGTGTGCGTTCGCCTCCCGACAACACCTTAACCTTCTTAGTAGAGTCCTCGCCACCAAACATAAATGCGCCCAGCAGATCGCGTATCTTGTTGCGAATCTCGCCCTTGGCCACGTCGTCGATGGTCTGGAAAACGGTCAACTCGCCATCCAGTAACGAAGCCTGGTTCTGCGCAAAATATCCTATCTGTACGTTATGTCCCAGCTCCAGTTTGCCCTGGTTATGCAACTGTCCCATGATGCATTTCACGAGAGTCGACTTACCCTCGCCGTTTCTGCCAACAAAGGCAATCTTGTCGCCACGCTCCACAGTAAGGTTCACGCCGCCGAATATCTGCTTGCCGTCGAAAGCCATGGCCACGTCGCTCAACTGAACGGGGTAGGCTCCGCTTCGCGGACTTGGCGGGAATTTAAGTCTTAGGTGACTTGTGTCCTCCTCGTCTACCTCAATCAGCTCCAGTTTCTCAAGCATCTTCACGCGGCTTTGCACCTGAAAGGTCTTAGAGTAGGTGCCCTTGAATCGCTCGATAAAGTCCTTTGTCTCGGCAATCATCTTCTGCTGCTCCTCATACTTCTTCATCTGTTGTTCGCGTCGTTCCTTGCGCAGTTCCAGATACTGGCTGTATGTAGTCTTGTAGTCGTAAATGCGGCCCATGGTCACCTCGATGGTTCGTGTGGTGATGTTGTCCACAAACTTACGGTCGTGACTAATTACTACCACAGCCTTTGAGCTGTTGATGATAAAGTCCTCAAGCCATCCTATCGACTCGATGTCCAGGTGGTTGGTAGGCTCGTCGAGCAGAAGCACGTCGGGCGATTTAAGCAGCAGCTTGGCCAGTTCTATTCGCATGTGCCAACCTCCCGAGAACTCGCTTGTAGGGCGATTGAAGTCCTTACGCTCGAATCCCAAGCCCAGCAACGTCTTCTCCACGTCCTCCTCAAAGTGTGTCATGTCTATGGCATAGAATTTCTCTGATAAGCTCGACACCTTCTCTATCAGCTGCATGTATTCGTCGCTCTCGTAGTCGGTACGTGTTGTAAGCTCATTGTTTATGCGGTCTATCTCGGCCTGAATCTCGTGCAGATGAGCAAATGCCTGGCACGTCTCGTCGAACACGGTACGTCCGTCTTCGGTCATAAGGTGCTGGGGCAGATAGGCCACTACACAATCCTTAGGAGCCGAAACCGAGCCGCGTGTAGGCTTGCGCACGCCTGCTATAATTTTCAGCAACGTGCTCTTGCCAGCTCCATTCTTGCCCATAAGTGCTATACGGTCCTTCTCGTTTATTTGGAAGGAAATGTCCTTGAATAGGGTGGTTCCGCCAAACTCGACGGTAAGTCCATCAACTGTAATCATATTGTTCTGTGATTGTCGTTTTTGATTTTTATGCAAAGATAATGCAAATCGAATGCAGAATATCAAGCTTGCTTGAATATTTTGCTGAGATGCAGCTTATCTTCTGCAAAGATACTAATAAAATCACAAATAATCTCCATTACCTTTGTCGCATCAATCATTAAAATACTAATATTATGGCTTATTCTGACGGAACGCATGTTTGTTTAGAGTGTGGCGACATTTGGCGCGAATAATAATATTTCTTGAATTCAGCATGAACAATAAGGGGATTTATTCCTCGGGTTCAGCATGAACAATAGGGCGATTGAGTACATAGATTTATAATAATAAAATGCCCTATTTATCATAATGGTGATTACGATTATTTAAAAATAGCCCGTTAGCTGATTATGTTTAATCAGCCAACGAGCTATAATTATTTTGTTTTATTCAGCAAGTCTTATCATGTTGAAGTCTGATATTCTGCCTTCATTATTCAATGTAGATGTAATTTTATATCTTACCTCAGTTGCGTTGTCGTCTTGACCAACAATGGTTTGAATTGCCGAGAAAGCCACCGAGTATTCGTATTGGTTGGCTCCCACATTCTTTTTGTTTATTGTGTAGTCGCCAAGCGATTTCCAAGCCATCGACTTCACATCGCTCTTGTAGATTTTATGCATAAACGTTACTACGTCGCTTCTTGTGGCGTTGGTTTTTCCAAGGAAATTGGTCAACAACGGATTAACGAAACTTGTCAAGGCTTCCTCGTCCTTGTCGCCCAAACTCTTTAAGAATCCGCCGTAGATGCTGTTTACCATCAGACGTTCCTCGGGCTGTATTGTCTTCGAATTCAGCGAGTTAATCATCTGATTGGCATCCTCAACATGCTCTCCGTCAGAATGTTGCTCGATATAAAGTTCTAATGCCTCAACCGTGTTCTGCTGTTGGGCGGTCTGCCAGTCTATCGAGTCAATTTTATGTATTGCTATTGCCTTGTACGGAGAATCTGGATGCTGTGCGATATAGTCTTCAAGCGCGCTCTTCGAGTTGCTTATCATCACGTTTGTCCAGTCCTGCTGCGTCTTCTTTATCAAGTCGAGATGCGACTGAATGCTGTCAAGATGAGCTTCTGGAGCATCCGAATACTGATCAAGATACGATTGTAGAACCTGCGGATCGTTGCTTGCCATGGCATAGTTGTAAGCCTGCAACTCCTTGTCCGACTGTATACTATAGTAGAAGTAGCAGCCTATGCCTATAACCACGGCCACTATAGCCACCACGGCACCAATAATAATCTTGTTGTTGCGCGAAGAATTTCGTGGAGTCTTCAAGTTCTCGTCGTTCGCCTCTTCAGGATTGTTGACGCCAACGGGTTGCTCATTATAAGCGCTTGCCGAACGTTCGTTGTTCTTAACGCCCTTAGATTCCTTATTGTCAGCTGCCAATGATACTTGTTTTTCAGCCTCCTTAGGCTCCACATTCTCAACCTCCGTAGTTTTTTCCGTTTCCTGAGTATTTACGGCATTATTATTTTCTACAATTGGCGTTTTGTCTGCCACCGGTCTCTTATAATGACATTGTGGACATTCAGACAGTTCGGAGAAATAAACTTTTCCGCACTTCGGACACTCAACCACCTTACCTGCTATGGCCACGCCGCAGGAAGGGCAAAATGGAGCCTTGTCACTAATCTCGTGACCACACTCCGGACATTTTATAATTGCCATTAGTATTTAAAATTTTTTTTTATGTTTTTCTTTTTTTTATCCTTCTCTACCCTATTCTTGCTCGCCTACCTATGGTGTCGCATAAAGCGCAGCTCGCGCAGACCATGACGACCCATAAATCGGCTCTTGTCCACATATCCCCTTATGCCGTCGATATGGCCCTTACCAGTATATTGCCACAGCAGATAGTCGTTATCGTCGATCAAGACAGGCTCATTGGCCGAATATTGTGCTATCATAAGCTTGTAGCCATTAAGTTTGCCGGCAAGATAGCGATTGTAGAAATTGGTGCCTGTATAAACCAATGGTTTCTGATGATAAGCCACCTCAACCATGTCCAGAAACTTCAGCAGCGAGTCGCAGAAAGCCTCTGTTCCCAATCCTTGTTTCACCTCTACATCAATCATTGGTATAAGGTCTTGCTGATGTGGGCGGCATTGGGCCTTGAAGTTCTCAAGCTGTTTGGTCAGATCAGTCTTAGGACGAAAGAAGTGGTACGACCCTACCTTCAAGCCATACTTGTGTGCCAGTTCTATGTTCTGTTCGTACATGTGGTCTATACGGTCTCCGCCCTCGGTAGCCTTAAGATAAACATAAGCCATCTTCGAGTTGTCGCCTATAGCCTCCCAAAAAACCTCGCCTTGATAATGGCTAAGATCTATGCCATGCACATGAGAGCAAGTGTCCTCACATTGCACATTATAATTTTGAGCATACGACGGGGTGAAGAATATTAGGCCCAAAAGAGCCATCATAATTTTACATATATTTCTTTTCATATATGCAAAGTTACTGCAAAAAGAAGAAAGAACAAAGGATTTAAATATTTTTTGTATTGCAAAGGTTAAGTGAAGAGTGAAGAATCTAATGGTGGAAGTGAAGAACGAAGAGTGAAGAACGAAGAATCCAATAGTTTGGGAAACTGTAGGAGGGTATGGCATCCTTGCCATGCCCACTAAATCGGCAGGATAATCATGGCAGAGTGGGTACGGCAAGGATGCCATACCCTCCTACTATATCTTAAAAAACAGGTTCTTCTGGGGTCAGTGGAAATTTAGTGGGGATAAGCATAAATCTTTGCAAGTCGATACAGAAAGAACTTTTCATCAACGATACCCCTTAGTGATGCTCTGAAGGCTTTGATTTTCGCATTAAAGGATTCAGCTGCAGCATTAGATGATCTATTTTTATAAAAGTTAAGAATATCATCGTAATGTTCATAGAATGTTGCAGCAATAACATTGAAAGAACGGAAGCCAGCTTCTTCCACTTTGTTGTACCATTTAGCCATAGAAAGTCTTGCGGCATCCTTAACAGTATTTTTTGAGAAAATCATTCTCAAAGAATGCGAGAGTCCATAAGCTGTCTTCAAATCTGGATATTCTCTAAATAGGATCTCTGCTCTCTTGCTTTGTGACAGCGTCCATTTCTCTCCTGATTTGAAAAGAAGATACCTACTCCTTGCTAGCAATTCCTTTCTCGTATCTCCGTTCTCATATCGAAAAGGCACGTATTCGCGTCCTTCAAGTTTTGCATTCTCCATGTCGTCATTGGCCTCTTGTATAGCATCCCAACGATGCTTAATGCGCATTTCTTGCACAGCATCGCAAGCAAGCTTCTGTATGTGAAATCTATCAATTACTCTCATTGCTTTTGGAAAGCATGTGCGAACAATCTTTCTCATGGAGTCTGACAAATCTAATGTAACCTCCTCAACGATATTCAGAAGTGCTTCCGGTATATGCTTCAAGGCATTGATAACGTCCTCTGACTTAACACCCTTGACAATTGCAACCAGACATTGATCTTTTCCGTGTCTGTCCCTGTTGGTGACGATTGTGCGCAATTCACCGTTAGACATAGAGGTCTCGTCTATTGCCAAATTACGACCTACGTTGTCAGGAAAGACAAGCCATTCATCGGCATGTTCTAGTTCTGACCAGGTACGATAGTCACTCAAGACATCCTTGTATTGTTTATCCAACGTATTGGAGTTTACATGGTAGTATCGCTCAAGCGTACGGCAGGTCGTCGGGGATATGTCCATACGTCTCTTTTAAAAAAGCCGCAAACTCTTTCGAGTAGCGGGTTCCTGATTCGGTAACACTAATACGGTCGACAAATGTTTCTCCTGTTTCTTTGTTTTTCCATCTACGACGACGAAGTACAAGAATCACTTTATGGTCACGAATCGGAAAATCAGTTATGCGTACAGCATCCATAAAACCTTTGGATTCGTAGTCATCAGATTTTTGGAGATAAGCATTCATACGCTCGTCTAGATAGATGGTCATACTCATTGAGTCAATATCAGACTCATCTGTTTCTATCTTGACGATATCGAAATTGTCCAGTATTTCTTTGGGAAGAACTATACGGGCTAATTGTTCAAGCATGTTCATAATGCAAAGATACAAAATACTATGAAACAAAAAAAACATCCACAGTACTTTTCCACTGAGCCTTCTTCTGTTCTTATGTCTGTCAAAAAAACCTGTCCTTATGTTCTTCTGTCTTTAAACACCCGTTCTCATGTCTTCACAACAAAAAGACGGTTCGAAACAAGTACTCCCTATTCCGAACCGTCTGTCTACCAATGTCTATTATATTCATGAGCGAAGCGAGTTATCTTCCGATAAATTCCGATAACTTCTTTCGCTTGCGAATTTTAAGTATACAATTATTCCTCTTCTGTTGTCTCTGCGGCATGCTCCTCGATAAGCTTCTGCTGCAAATCGTTAGGAACAAGCTCGTAGCTTGCAAACTTGGTTGTAAACGAGGCTCTACCGCCCGTCAAGCTACTCAACGAGATAGAGTAGTTGCTCAGTTCCTTCAAAGGAATCTTAGCCTGAAGCTTCTGATAACCAGCCTCGCTGTCCATACCCATAATCAAGGCGCGGCGTCCCTGAAGGTCGCTCATCACGTCGCCCATATAGTCGGAAGGCACATAAACCTCGAGGTCGTATATAGGCTCAAGAATCTTAGGACCAGCCTCCTTGAATGCTGCCGAGAACGCGTTGCGTGCCGCAAGCATGAACGAGAGCTCGTTAGAGTCAACCGGGTGCATCTTGCCGTCGTAAACAATCACTCTTACGTCGCGTGCATAGCTGCCCGTAAGCGGACCATGCTCCATGCGGTCCATAATACCCTTCAATATGGCAGGCATAAAGCGTGTGTCGATAGCTCCGCCAACAACCGAGTTGATGAAGACCAGCTTGCCGCCCCATTCAAGGCTAACCTCTTCCCTACCCTTGATGTTGATCTTGAATTCCTGACCGTTGATCTTGTAAGATGTCGGGTCGGGCATTCCCTCAGCATAAGGCTCTATAATGAGATGCACCTCTCCAAACTGTCCGGCACCACCCGACTGTTTCTTGTGTCTGTACTCGGCACGTGCCATCTTTGTAATGGTTTCGCGATAAGGAATGCGTGTAGGCTCAAACTTAACCTGCAGCTTCTCGTTGTTCTCCAGGCGCCACTTCAGGGTTCTCAGGTGGAATTCGCCTTGGCCTCTAACGATGGTCTGTCTCAGCTCCTTGCTCTGTTCTACCAGCCATGTTGGGTCTTCCTGGTGCATTCTCAGCAACGCAGCCATCAGTTTCTCGGTTTCTGCGGTATTAACGGCCTTAATAGCGCGAGAGAACTTCGGGTTAGGATATTTGATGAAGTCGAAACGCCATTCGCAATCCTTTCCGTTTAGGGTGTTTCCTGTCTTTACATCTTTCAGCTTAACTGTGCAGCCGATGTCGCCTGCAACAAGCTCGTCCACCGGAATGCGGTTAGCTCCGGCACAAGCATAGATTTGGCCGATACGCTCCTTCGAGCCGCGGTCAGAGTTGGTCAGGTCGTCGCCCGACTTAATCTTGCCGCTCATAACCTTAAAGTAGCTTACCTCGCCAATATGTGGTTCCAAACCAGTCTTGAAGAAGTATACAGACTCCGGACCGTTCGAATCAGGGGTGATTTCCTCGCCGCGTGTGTTGTGAAGCTTAGGCATCTCGCTTACGAAAGGTACAACGTTGCCCAAGAATTCCATCAGTCGTCTTACGCCCATGTCCTTGCCTGCGCAAACGCAGAACACGGGGAAGATAGAGCGTGTAACAAGTCCCTTGCGAATGCCCTCGCGCAACTCGTCCTCTGTAAGAGTCTCCTCCTCAAAGAATTTCTCCATCAGAGTTTCGTCGTTCTCGGCAGCTGCCTCTACCAGAGTCTTGTGCAGCTCCAGGGCCTTCTCCTTTTCCTCCTCAGGGATGTCCACTATGGTAGGCATACCTCCATCAGGACTCCAAGTGTACATCTTCATCAGCAGCACGTCGATGATGGCGTTGAATCCGGCGCCCGTGCTCACAGGATATTGAATCTGCACGCACTTCGAACCATAAATCGACTGCATGTTGGCAATAATGTTGTCAAAGTCGCACTTGTCCGAATCCAGCTGGTTGATGAGGAAGATTACAGGCTTGTGAAGTTTCTCCGTATAACGGAAGTTGTTTTGTGTGCCAACCTCAGGGCCATATTGTCCGTTTATCAGGATAACGGCCTGGTCGGTTACGTTCAGGGCTGTGATGGCTCCACTAATAAAATCATCGCTACCCGGACAGTCTATAATATTCAATTTCTTGTTGTTCCATTCTACATGGAAAACGGTAGGAAATACCGAATAGCCATATTCGTGCTCCACTGGGAAGTAGTCGCTCACAGTATTGTGTGCTTCTACCGTTCCACGGCGCTTGATTATTCCGCTACCGAAAAGCATAGACTCGGCAAGGGTGGTCTTGCCGCTACCCGCACTGCCAAGAAGGGCAATGTTCTTAATCTCATTTGTTTGATAGACCCTCATAAAATTCAGGTTTTAAATGGTTAATATTAATTGTTCATGGCGGATTGACTTTGGGGTGGGTGTCTATCCGACTACTAAGTTAGACATTTGGCAACACAATACCAAAGAAAACGATTGATTTATGATAAGATTTTAAACTTTATTAGTAATTTTGCAATACAAATAATCCACCAGAAGTGGTTTCCACCTTATATAATGACAAGCAAATGAAAAAAGGCATTTACATACACATCCCCTTTTGCAAGAGCCGTTGCGTGTATTGCGGATTCTACAGCACCACACGTGCCGAGCTTAGCAAGCGCTACACCCAGGCCCTCTTGCGCGAGATGGACCTCCGAAGTAAGTCCGAGGCCAGTCTTAGCCACCATAATACCGACACCATCTATCTAGGTGGCGGCACCCCCTCGGTTCTACACATCTCCGACATGGAGCAGATATTGCGACATGTGCAGCAAGTGTATCCGGGCGACGTGCGCGAGATTACTGTGGAGATGAATCCCGACGACGTTACGCCCCAATACGTCTCGGCCCTAAGGTCGTTGGGCGTCAACCGTATCAGCATGGGCGTGCAGAGCTTCGACGACAAGCGCCTACATTTCCTTCGCCGCCGCCATTCGGCACGCCAGGCTATGGAGGCTTGTCAAACCATTCGCCAGGCAGGAATCGATAATATCAGCATCGACTTGATGTTTGGATTCCCCGACGAGAACATCGACGACTGGACGCGCGACATAACGACGGCCCTCAGCCTTGAGCCCAACCACATCTCGGCCTATTGTCTGATGTACGAGGAGGGCACCCCACTCTATCGCATGCTGCAAGACGGCAAGGTAAAGCAGATTGACGAGGATACCTATCTGCTGATGTACTCCACGTTGATCGACCTTCTTGCCGCGCATGGCTACGAACATTACGAGATAAGCAATTTTGCCAAGCCTGGCTATCGCTCTATCCACAACAGCAGCTACTGGCGCGACGTGCCCTACATGGGCTTTGGAGCCTCGGCCCACTCGTACAACGGCAAGCGCAGATCGTGGAATATCGACAATCTGCAACAATACATGTTGTCGATTGAGGGCGGTTCGTTGCCTGCCGAGCACGAGGAGATTGATGCCGACACCCATTACAACGACCTCGTTACTACAGCCATGCGAACCGTCGAGGGACTTGACCTCGAAGCCCTCTCCGACGAGCACAAACGCTACGCTCTACAGTCTGCAACCGATAGTTTAAACAACGGCACTATCGAGCTGTGTAACAACCACTTGCGACTGACAAGAAAAGGCCTGTTTGTGAGCGATACGGTTATGAGCGACTTGATGCTTGTTAAGTGAAAAGTGAAGAGTGAAAAGTGAAGAATCCAATAGTTTATTAAGTGAAAAGGGAAAAGTGAAGAATCCAATAGTTTATTAAGTGAAGAGTGAAGAGTGAAGAGTGAAGAATCCAATAGTTAAGTGAAGAGTGAAAAGTGAAGAATCCAATAGTTAAGTGAAGAGTGAAGAGTGAAAAATCCTTGTGTTAAGGGAAAAGAGAGGCTCGTCCGATATTTGGAGTGATTTAATTATGAACCTATAAGTAGCGGAGGTCTCCGGCCTCCGCAGCACCAAGTCGAATACAAATCATCATTACTAAGTAACAGTTCAGAATAATCTTTACATATAGTAGGAGGGTATGGCATCCTTGCCATACCCACTAAATTGGCTGTACAATCATGGCAGAGTGGGTATGGCAGGGATGCCATACCATTCGGTTTGCACTATCTTTATACCCTTCATTTCTGTGGATTCTTGCCTCGCGAAGCGTAGGCCATTCTGTGGATTCCAAAATCTTAAACCCGTAGGCTTCTGTGCATTCTGCTTTCTATGTTAAAATCCAAATGTTTTGACCATTATTTTCATTTTAAGCTGAGATTTTATATTCTGGGGTATAAAGCTGGCGGTTTCTGGCCATGGCAGTGACCAAATGCACGAGTTTGTTCTTCACATTGTNTTCTGCTTTCTATGTTAAAATCCAAATGTTTTGACCATTATTTTCATTTTAAGCTGAGATTTTATATTCTGGGGTATAAAGCTGGCGGTTTCTGGCCATGGCAGTGACCAAATGCACGAGTTTGTTCTTCACATTGTTCAGTGCAACCTGCTTCTTCTTTCCACGTTCCACGAGACGCATATAGTACCTTGCAATAACAGGATTGAAGTTCACGGCAGCCAGTGCAGCCTGCGTCAGCATGGACTTTATCTGACGGTTCGCCATATAGTGCACACGAGGATCTGAATGCACGCTGGTGCCCGAATCCTTGCCGAATGGGGCTATGCCGTAGTAGCAGGCAATCTTCCTTGAATCGTAGTTGAAACGACGGAAGTTGTCGGTGTATACCATCAGACAGACAGCATTCTGCGTTCCTATACCAGGCACCGAGGTCACGATGGTGAACACCTCGGTGAGTTCCTCGTCTGACTTGATGAGCTCGGCGATTCGCTTGTCTATTTTCTCTACTTCCTTGTTGAGTTCAGACACGATATGCCTTCCGCTCTGCGAGATCATTGTCTTGACAGGAGACTTCTCCATTGTGAGTTTCTTCTCGCCTCTGCGCACTTGAAAGCTGCATCTGTGTCTTATAACCATCTGACGATACAGAAACAGTTCGCGCAGTTGTGCAAGTGACTCGCTAAGTGGCTCGTACATAATGGCTCTGTCGTAATTCCTCATTGCGTATTCGGCAATCATCGAGGCGTCGGCGCGGTCCGACTTCAATCGTCTGAGACCTGATGCATCCTTGATGCTCTTGGCATTCTCAAGCCACATGTCGTAGCCTTTACCATAGAGAAAGTTGCACAGTCCCTTGCTGTAGTCGCCCGTATTCTCTCCACAGAAGAGCCACAGGGAAGAGTCGATGCCGTAGGAATTCTGCTCCACCCACTTGACCAGTTGCTTGTAGCCAGACACAGTTGTCTTGAACTCGTTAAACATTCGTGC
This sequence comes from Prevotella merdae, assembly GCF_900290275.1. Lineage (GTDB taxonomy): Bacteria > Bacteroidota > Bacteroidia > Bacteroidales > Bacteroidaceae > Prevotella > Prevotella merdae. Next base: position 957,084 of record NZ_LT985324.1, on the reverse strand, counting down.
AGCTGTTTCTGTCAGTCCATCTGCAAAAATGATAGCCACATCAACTTTTTCTTTCGAAAAATCAACTCCAATAAATAAATTCTTCATATCTTTGTACGATTTTAGTTATGTAGAATTGTTCAATAGTTGTATGGACTAACACTCTAACAAGGCTCAGAGCCGATAACTTTCTATCTGGTCTTTGCAACTATGTCGATGAGGTCCGAAACAGAACATAGTCTTCAGACTTGTGCGATCTTTGGTTTACCTCTTCGACAGACCGATTCTACCTTTTTACAACAAAGGTACGAAACTGTCTTTAGCAATCATAGTTTTACCTTGATTATTTAGCCTAATTGCTTTCTTCTGCAAACTTAGAGTGTGGTCTGTGTATTCTGTGGGAACTACATACAAAAGAACTACAAGTAAAATTATGCCCATCGTTTGACGCAAGCATTCATTTCTGTGGATTCTTGCATCGCGAAGCGTAGGCCATTCTGTGGATTCGAAAAACCTTAATCCCGTAGGCTTCTGTGTGGTCTGTGCATTCTGTGGGAACTACATACAAAAGAACTACAAGTAAAATTATACGTTCATTATACGAATATCAAGATGCCAACCTCCACGATAAGCCCCAGTTTGTATCACTCCAAATATCGGAAGAACCGAAAAAAAAGACTCATAGATCATATAATGGTCTATGAGTCTTGTAAATTTAAGATAAACAACTATCCTCACAGACAATCGTTTTAGACCATCCTCACGGATGAACCCATTTTTTATCAAACTGTTATTACCATGTGAACGCCAAAGTTAATATAAAAATTTAATCTGAACAAATTTTTACTTGTTTTTTTACACAATTTATGCGAAAAATTGATTTAATAATAATCCATTGTTCCGCCACTCGCGAGGGCATGGACTTTCGGGCTGCCGACATCGACCGCTGGCATCGTCAGCAAGTTTTCAAATCTATTGGCTATCATTTCGTGGCGTATCGAGATGGCAGCGTGCATGCAGGAAGACCAATTGCCGAGGTGGGCGCACATTGCAAGGGACACAACGCCACGTCGATTGGCGTTTGCTACATCGGTGGCCTCGATGCCGACGGCAAGCGACCGAAAGACACTCGAACAGAGTATCAAAAGAAAGCTCTCAAGGCTCTGCTAACCCTATTGAAGCTTCGCTTCCCAAACGCAGAAATAAGAGGACACCGTGACTATGCAGCAAAGGATTGACCATCGTTTGACGCGACCGCAGAATACAAGGATTTGTAATCAGTCATTTTGACCTTACTTCTGCACAAACACCTTGCGCGTAGTGCCGTCGCTTAGTTTTTCTATATTGATGCCGCTCACAGGAGCAGAGACACGCTGCCCGTCGGGAGTATAGCGCTCTACGACTTTGACATTGCGCTTGCCGTCGACGCCCACGATTTCGGTCGAGCTGCCATTGGAGAGAATGAGTTGCACGCAAGCGGCATATGGAAGCTCGTTAGAGCTTAGCCGATATAGCTTATAGCCTTCGTCTTTTATCAACTCACCCCAAACCAGAAAGCCGTTGGTCAAATCATTGGTACGACCCACTGCTACATAGTTCTCATTAGTTTCATTCATAAAAAGATGTATCGGATCAAACGTATATCCGAACATTATAGCGTTGGGCTCCTCAGGAATGACATAATTCCATGTACATTCCACCTCATTGAACAAAAATGAATCAGCATTATAGTCCTTGACACCTGACCTTCCCATCAGGTTCCACCCATCATCGTCTAATTCATAGAATATTATGCTGGGTGAATTACCCAAGGTCGAACCCACCGCAAATGATATACCTACTATCTTGTAACCGGCATAGGGCTTGAGCATCTCGGGAGTGAGGCGTCCCATGACCTCGGCTGACAAGTTATTTCCGATGCCTACATCTATATAGCGAGTGTCGGCACCCTGGACAAAGAGATGTTTCTGCTTAGACAGATAGCTATCGTCGTCCATGGCCTTGCATACTGGTGCCGACTGGATACGCTGAGTCTTAAATAGCGCGGGGTCGATGTCCACTATCTCCGAATCAATCCTTTTGGGCAGCTCTTTGTGCGACTTGCAAACGGTCTGCGCACCAGCTGTCAACGATAACAATGTAATGAATACTGACGTGAGTAAATTTCTTTTCATATAGACTAACTTTTTATGTATACTTGTGCATGGTTGTAGCATGGATATACCCCCAAACACACTTTTGACGGTACAAAGGTACACAAATAATGTAAAATATCGATAGAGTAGCAGTCATTTTCAGTCATTAGTCATTTAGTCATTTTCGATTTCTGATTATATAGTAGCGGAGGTCTCTGGCCTCCGCAGCACCAAGTAGAATACAAATCATCATTAATAGTTTGTATCATTGATTGCTGCGGAGGCCGGAGACCTCCGCTACTATATAAACTTGTTACATTATAAAAATAAAACTATCATTTTGATGGCTAATATTACATCAAGTTGTTTTGTCTTAACCATCTCTTTCCTTTGTTGGTAAGGCAAAAGATTAAGAAAAGGATGCATGGCACCCCAAAAAATAGAAATGCTAAATATACCCCCATAGTCTATTTCTCCTTATTATTTGTTTTATTATTATTTTTACTCTGAATATTTTCCTTCTTATTGGTTAATATCAAACCGACAATCAGACAAAGTACTGACAATATTAACCCCACAATATATATAAGGATTTTGTTGTCAAAGTCCTTAAACATAGATGCGATAACGACACCTGTCAGTATGTATTTTGACACATCTAAAAAATATGCCCCAAGTTTTTCTACCCACACCATAGTTTTATCTATTTTATGTGCAGACAAAAATAAAGAAAACATTTGATATCTACAAGTTTTTTTTATTTCTTTAGCAAAAAATGTGTTTGATATATCCAGTAGTCTTGAACCATGGCATAGCTCATTACTATGGCGAAACAGAACTTGGTGTAAGTAGACACCAAAAGCGTGATTTTATTGTATTTTTAATTCTTATCCCTACCTGTTTTGTGGATTAACAAAAATACTGTATCTTTGCACTATCCCTTAGAAATGGGGACTGGAAATCATTCTTTAAGGTCAAGGTACAAGAAGGCTTTAAGTACAAGGACTGAAGGCTTTAAGTACAAGGACAAGGAAGCTTTAAGCACAAGGAACAAGAAGAAAAAAACTGTAGATTTTTATGATAAGCAAGAACAAGATTAAATACATTCACTCGCTCAACCTGAAGAAGAACCGCGACGCCCAGGACGTTTTTGTGGCCGAGGGCTCGAAGATTGTGGGCGACATTCTGGCGCGTGGCAACTCGAAAGTGGAGTTGCTGGTGGCGCAACCGGAATGGCTGGAACAGAACGCGGAGCTGCTGAGGGACGTGAGATGCGAGATTGTGGAGGTATCGTACGACGAGCTGGCTAAGGTCAGCTTCCTGTGTCATCCGCAGCAGGTGATGGCCGTGTTCAAGAAGTTTGACGGCAGTATGGACGCCAGCTGCCTGGACAAGAAGCTTACGCTTGTGCTTGACGGCGTGCAAGATCCGGGCAACCTGGGCACCATCATACGCATAGCCGACTGGTTTGGCATAGAGGATATTGTGTGCAGCATGGACACGGTGGACGTGTACAACCCGAAGGTGGTGCAGGCCACGATGGGAAGCATAGCCCGCGTGAGGGTGGAATATAGGGAGCTGGAGAGCTTCTTCGACTCGCTGCCCGCAACGGTTCCCGTGTACGGCACCTTGCTTGAGGGCGAGAACATCTATAAAGTACCCCACTCTGCCAACGGCATTATCGTGATGGGAAACGAGGGCAAGGGAATATCGCAACCTATACGCAAGAGGATTAGCAAGGCTCTGCGCATTCCTAACTATCCCGAGAATAGAGAGACGGCCGACAGCCTGAACGTGGCTGTGGCTACGGCTATTATTTGCTCGGAATTCAGACGACCATTCAATTAATACTAAAATGATAAACGATATTTTTAAAAACAGGAGTTGTTTGGGATGCCTTAGCGCTTCCCTGGGTGTTTACAGCACCAATTTCGCTAAGATATTGCGTAGTACGTGGATTTGGGTGCTTGCGTTGTCTGTAGTATTGGGATTGGCAACCTTCGTGTCGCCCTTGGCTGTACTGGGGGCTAATAGCGTGGGCCAGTTTGCCGGCACGATAGCTGCGGGCTGTCTGGTGGCCGTAGCGAGTGTGGTGTTAGACTCGGTTGTCAAGTCGAACGTGGTAGTAATGCTAAACGACGAGAAGCGTGGCGTGGCATTCAAGAAGATGCTCAAGGTAGACGTGTTCTCGATAGTGCTGTTTGCCGTATGCCTGATGGTGTTTGCAGGCTCCACCTATCTGCTGATGTCGATTGAGAGCGTGAGGACTCTGCCCGCCTCCACCTTCACGGTAATGTTGCTGGCCGTTTATCTGTGCCTGTTTATGCTGCTCGCGCTATTGGCGTCGCCATACATCTATTCGGTATCAAAGTACATATTTAATAAGGATACCAAATTCAAGAATCTCGTGGGTAGCGATTACGCCAAGGGCTACAAGAAACTGGGCTTCGTGTTCTCGATATTGCTGCTGCTGATACTTGTGGGTGCCATGGTATGCGCCTTCTTGTGCCTTCCGGGCATAGTAACCAACGCGGCCTCGAACATCGACACGATGGGCGTGATGCAAGGCGACGAGTCGGGCATTCCTGCTTATTTCGGATGGCTCAACTTCCTTGCCACAACCATTTCCACCTTCATCATGCAATACGTGTATCTGTGGGGCGTGTTCGTGTTTGTGTACGCCTACGGCAACGTGGAGGCAAGCGTGAGCAACCCTAAAGAATAACTTTAAAATAAACTAATATGGAAGAAACAAAACAGCAGAGACTTTTGTTTATAGACCGTGATGGCACAATTGTGGAAGAACCCTACGACGAGCAGGTAGACTCGTTTGAGAAACTGAAATTTGTTAAGGACGTGATTAAGAACCTCACGTTTATACAGCAACATACCGACTTTAAGCTGGTGATGGTAAGCAATCAGGACGGTCTGGGTACAGACGCCTTCCCGGAGTCGGACTTCTATCCCATACACAACTTTATTATGCAGACTCTGGAGGGCGAGGGCATCGTGTTTAGCGCCCAGCATATAGACCGACATTTCCCAGAGGACAACTCGCCCATGCGCAAGCCGGGTACGGGAATGCTGAAAGAATACATGGACAACCCGATGTATGATATTGCGGGATCGTACGTGATAGGCGACAGAGAGACCGACGCGCAACTGGCTGCCAACCTGGGCTGCAAGGCTCTGATATTGGGCAAGAACGGAATGACGTGGAACAAGATTTCGGAACTGTTGTTTGCGGGCGAGCGTAGGGCAAAGATTAGTCGCATGACCAAGGAGACCGACATTGCCATAGAGATAAACATGGACGGCACGGGAAAATGCAAGATTGACACCGGACTGGGTTTCTTCGACCATATGCTTGAGCAGATTGGCCGACACGGAATGATGGACCTGGACATCTCTTGCAAGGGCGACCTGAACGTGGACGAGCATCATACTATAGAGGATACGGCCATCGTGCTGGGACAATGTATTGACAAGTGTCTGGGCTCGAAACGAGGCATTGAGCGCTACGGATATTGCTTGCCTATGGACGACTGCCTGTGCCAGGTGGCGCTGGACTTTGGTGGACGCGCTTGGCTAAACTGGGATGTGGAATTCCATCGCGAGAAGATTGGCGATGTGCCTACCGAGATGTTCATGCACTTCTTCAAGAGCTTGAGCGACGCGGCACACATGAACCTCGACATCTCGGCTCGCGGAACCAACGAGCACCACAAGATTGAGGGCATATTCAAGGCGCTGGCAAGGGCTTTGAAGATGGCTGTAAAGCGCGACGTTATGCACTTTGAGATTCCTACAACCAAAGGCACTCTGTAAGGGTTATGCATGATATTCTTATTGCTATAGGCACGAATGTTATTGCCGACAGAATCCGGTTTGTAGAGGAATGTCTTGAGCAAAGATTCGAGAACGTAAGGTTCACGCATATCATACCCACAGAGCCAATAGGCGAGCGGTTTAAGGGCAAGCAATTCTTTAATGCCGTGATGGCGGGCAATACCAACTTGGCTATGAGCGAGGTTGAGGAGCAGCTGAAGCTTATTGAACAATTGGCGGGTAACACTCTGGACAAGCGCAATATGGGCGTGGTGGAGGCCGATATCGACTTGCTGATGTACGACGACGTGAAACTGCATGAGAAGGATTGGCAAAGATCTTACATCAAGGAATTGGTGGAGAGGATAAAGGAGATGAAGAGTTAAAGGAGGAGTTAAGGAGTTAAGAAGTTAAAGGAGTTAAGCCGAATGCTTTTTCTTAGAAGTTAAGAAGTTAAGGAGTTAAGCCGAATGCTTTTTTTCTTAGGAGTTAAGGCAGAGGCTAACGGGTAAAAAATAAAAAATATGAAGAAGAATATATTATCGCTATTCATGATGTTGGCGTCGGGCCTGGGCGCAAATGCCGCGGCTGACGTAGACTTTGAGCAGAATTTTTGTGATTCCACTCTGCGTATAGATTACACATTTCTGGGCAACGCTACCACGCAAAGCATAGCCGTAGACAAGCTGAACATGATGCCAAGATGGTACGGCAAGCATGCGCATCTGGACGAGCTGCCGGTGGAGGGCAACGGACAGATTACGGTTCGCAAGCATGGAACGTCAGAGGTTATTTACCGCAACTCGTTCTCTACGCTCTTCCAGGAATGGCAGTCGTACGACGAGGCAAAGAACAACGTGAAATCGTTTGAGAACGTGTTTCTGGTGCCCATGCCGCGCGATACGGTGGACATAACCGTAGACCTGCGCAACAACCGACACGAGGTGGTGGGATCGCTAACACATACCGTGGCACCAAAGGACGTGCTGATAAGGCACATCGGATTTGGCAACACCACGCCATACGTAACTCTGCAGCAGGCTAAGGATACAACCAAATGCATCCACATAGCTTATGTGGCCGAGGGCTACCAGCCAGGCGAGATGGCAACATTTGTGGAGGACGCCAAGATTGCCACAGAGGCCCTGTTCGAGCACGAGCCATTCAGCTCCATGCGCGACAGATTTAATATCGTGGCTGTAGAGTCGCCATCGGTAGACAGCGGAACAAGTGAGCCGTCGAAGGGCGTGTGGAGAAATACGGTTCTGGGAAGCCATTTCGACACATTCTATTCCAACCGCTACCTCACAACGCTCAACCTTAAATCGTTGCACGATGTGCTGGCTGGCGTGCCCTACGAGCACATCATCGTGCTTGTAAACACAAGCGAGTATGGCGGAGGCGGAATACTCAACTCGTACAACCTCTCGATGACCCACCATCCGCAATATCGCCAGGTGGTTGTGCACGAGTTTGGCCACAGCTTTGCTGGTCTGGCCGACGAGTACGCCTACGAGGCCGAGCAGATACCGATGTATCCGCACGACGTGGAGCCTTGGGAGAAGAACATCACAACCCTTGTAGACTTCCATAACAAGTGGGAGAACCTGATTGAGCCAGGAACTCCAGTTCCTACGCCTATGCCAGGGGATAAAAGTGAAAAGGGAAAAGTGAAAAGTGAAAAATCTAAGGCGAATGGAAAAAGGGAAAAGGGAAAAGGGAAAAGTGAAAAATCTAAGGCGAAGGCTAAAAGTGGAAAGAGAAAAGGGGAAAGTGAAAAATCTGAGGTTGGCGCCTACGAAGGAGCTGGCTACAGCCTAAAGGGCGTTTATCGTCCCTACCCCGACTGCCGTATGCGCAGCAATCAGCACAAGGACTTTTGTCCGGCTTGCCAGAAGGCCCTGCGCGACCTGATAAACTTCTACACAGAGTAAATGCCAAGGCTTATTCTTACGATAATAATGATGATGTGTCTCATGACGCCAAGCTTTGCAGATATTCGCAAAGACGCCTCGAGCCAGTTGCTGACAAGGGCGATAGAATATTTTCAGAGCGGCAAATATCATGAGGCACTTCTTCTGTTTCAGAGGCTGGACAACAAGTACAAGCTTAATGCGCGCTTTCAAGGCTACATAGGCGTGTGCTATTTCTACGATGGCGATTACAAAAAGTCTGTGGCCGTATTGGGCAAGATTTCGCCCAACCTGCAGCTGTTTGCCCCTCAAGAAAGGGCCGTTTACCTGTATTGCATGGCCGAGAGCAACTTCAGACTGGGGCATTATCGCAAGGCGCTACCCTTGTTTGAGAGCCACATACTGTTGTGCCACAACAACGAGAAGGGCGACTCCCTAATGCGCATTGGCCTTTGTTATCTGGCCCTGGACAAGACCAACATAGCCGACGAATACCTTAACGAGGCGACATTATACTACAGAAAGTTTAATGATGCCACGAAATTGGAGCAAATGGCACATTATTTGCAAGACTTAAAATAAAAACGTCTGGTTAGACAGGCGTACTTAGAAGTTAAAGCCAATATATATATAATGACGAATCAATTTTCAACTAAAGTTTCCACAATCCTTGCATTCAGCAGAGAGGAGGCGTTGCGCATGTCGTGCACACACGTAATGCCGGAACACCTATTGTTAGGTATGTTGAGAGACAGACAGAATCCTCTCCTTGATTTGCTGTTACGCTCGGATATTGACGCAAATGACATAAAGACAGAGCTCGAGAATAGTGTAAACAACAACAAGGAGGCCGAGGGCGAAGGCTCAATAGCCACACCTGCACTTGACGAGAAAGCAAGCAATATCCTGAAGCTGTCGATACTTGAGGCGCGTCTGCAACACTCGCAGATGGTAAACGTGGAGCACGTGATACTGGCCATTCTGCACGACCAGACAATAAACGGAGCCAAGCAGGTGCTGGAGAGCAAGGGATTGAACTATAACACAGCTATGAAACATCTTATGCAAACAACATCGAAACCGCAAAACGGAATAGGCATTTCGGAGGAGGAAGACGAAAATATAATATCGGGCAACAACACCCAGGGCAACAAGAAGAGTTCGGGCACAAAGACTACTGTGGCCGACCGAGGAGGCAAGACGCCTGTGCTCGACAAATTTGCCACCGACCTGACCGGGGCGGCTGCCGAGGGCAAGCTGGACCCCGTTGTGGGCAGAGAGAAGGAGATAAAGCGCGTGACCGAGATCTTGTGCCGACGCAAGAAGAACAACCCTATTCTTATTGGCGAGCCGGGTGTGGGCAAGAGTGCCATTGTTGAGGGACTGGCGCAGCTTATCGCCCAACGCCACACCTCGCCCCTACTCTTCAACAAGCGCATACTTCGTCTGGACATGACGTCTATCGTGGCCGGCACAAAGTATCGCGGACAGTTTGAGGAGCGCATTGAGGCCTTGCTGCGCGAGCTTGAGGAGAATCCGGACATTATCGTGTTTATAGACGAGATTCACACCATTATTGGTGCCGGCAGCACGCCAGGCTCTATGGACGCGGCCAACATAATGAAACCGGCTCTGGCACGCGGACTTATACAATGCATCGGAGCCACAACTCTTGACGAGTATCGCAACTCTATAGAGAAGGACGGAGCCCTGGAGCGCAGATTCCAGCGCGTTATGGTGGAGCCTTCTACGGCCGAGGAGACGCTCGAGATTTTGCACAACATCAAGGAACGCTACGAGGACCATCATCACGTGCATTATACCGAAGAGGCCCTTAAGGCTTGTGTGGATCTGACGGCAAGATACATAACCGAGCGCCAATTCCCCGACAAGGCAATCGACGCCCTCGACGAGGTGGGATCGTGCGTGCATCTGCAACATGCCGAATTGCCGCCAGCCATAGTGGNATCGAACCTGGTGACAGTCTGGTTGTGGACAAGAAGGACGATGAGGAGAAACTGGGGATAGAGAAGCTAAGTGAAAAGTGAAAAGTGAGAAGTGAAAAATCCAATAGTTAAGTGAAGCTTAGGAATCACGGTTCGGAGATTATTTCGTGTTCCTAATTGATTATTGTTAACATTATCTTTAGGTACAAAGAATTAAGGTTCATCAGAGAAATGGAGTGATAGAAGTGTAAATTGCAGTTTATCAGGGAGAGGCTCTTGTACTTGTATCTCCTTTGCTTGTAGTTCCCACAGAATACACAGACCACACAGAAGCCTACGGGCTTAAACTTTTGGAATCCACAGAGCGTATAGACACTGCGCGTCATACGACAGAAGGCACAGAATTGATTGTTTGTGTAGCGTCGCCGAGGTTAAGCATGGTTCGCTGCCTATAGCAGCGCAAGCATTCATTTCTGTGGATTCTTGCATCGCGAAGCGTAGGCCATTCTGTGAATTCGAAAAACCTTAATCCCGTAGGCTTCTGTGTAGTCTGTGCATTCTGTGGGAACTACATACAAAAGAACTACAAGTAAAATTATACGTCCATTATATGAATATCAAGATGCCAACCTCCACGATAACCCCCAGTTTGTATCACTCCAAATATCGGAAGAACCTTTTTGTTGAGACATAAGAACAAGCGAACATAGTTATAGCGAACACGAATTATCATAAATTATCCATGAATTAATCCACAAATTAATCATTATAATTTAAAGATAAAAAAGAATCGGACCTCCATTTACGTCCTGTTGGATGTGAATGAAGGTCCGATTTGTTTTTGTATGTTATAAAGAATTATTCGCTCTTTTGCGGCAAGTGGAACTCGTACGACTTGTCGAATACCTGGCTCACCTTGTTAATCTCAAGGAACGTTGTGCCAGTAGGATTGCCCAAACCGAAGCTTCCGCTAAGGTAAGCAATCTTGTCGTCGAGCGTGATGTAGCCCTTTTGGCGAAGCATGCGCAAGGCAGCCGTAAACATGTATTCGGCCGTAGCCTGCTCCTTCTGATGGATAGGAATAACGCCATAGCTGAGGTTGAGCCAACGTTGAGTCTTCTCCTTGTAGCAGATGGCCAGAACCGGATTAGGACCACGGAAGGCAGCCAAGTGGCGAACAGTCTCGCCCGTAAGCGAGTCGGTAATAATGCCAGCCACACCCAATCGGCGTGTAGAGTCGATAGCCGAATGAGCCAGGAACTCGCGCTGGGTGCAATTGTCGCTAAGCGGAACCTCCCACTCGCCCATCGCATTACGGTCTTTCTCGGCCTGCTCGGCAATGGCAGCCATAGTCTTAACGGCCTCAAGCGGATACTTGCCACTTGCAGTCTCGCCCGAAAGCATCAAGGCATCCGTGTACGAGTAGATGGCGTTGGCAATATCGGTAACCTCGGCACGTGTAGGACGCGGATTCTTAATCATGGTGTGCAACATCTGAGTAGCCACAATCACAGGCTTCTTCTTCATCACACACTTGCGTATAATCTGGCGCTGGATGCCCGGAATGCGCTCGATAGGCACCTCGATGCCCAGGTCGCCACGCGCAATCATAATGCCGTACGAAGCGTCGATAATCTCGTCGATATTGTCGACACCCTCCTGATTCTCAATCTTCGAGATAATCTTGATGTCGCTATTGTGCTCGTCAAGAATCTTCTGAATAGCCAGCACGTCGTCGGCCGAACGCACAAACGAGTGGGCTATAAAGTCAATATCCTCGTCTATGGCAAGCAGAATGTTTTGATGGTCCTTCTCGGTAATAGCCGGCAAGGCAATATGCTCGCCTGGCACATTTACGCTCTTGTGGGCGCCAAGCACGCCATCGTTTTGCACTTGAGCCACAAGCATAGGTCCAACATTCTCGACAACAAGCATGTCGAGCTCGCCGTCATCAAACAGAACATGGTCGCCAACCTTAACATCCTTGGCAAAGTCTACGTACGAAACGTTGACAATATCGTGTGTGGTAATCATTTCGGGACGGCCGAAAATTTTAACCATCTCGCCAGTCTTATATTCTATAGGAGTCTCGACGTCGGTTGTGCGCACCTCAGGACCTTTAGTGTCAATCATAAGGGCTATGTGTGGAGATACAGTACGTACGTTACGCACAATTGTGCGTATTCCGTCTGGTGTGGCATGTGCTGTATTCATACGCACTACGTTCATGCCTGCAAAGAAGAGCTTGCGGATAAAATCGACATCACAACGGCGGTCACTAATGGATGCAACAATCTTTGTCTGTTTCATTGTAAAAAAATATATATTATGTGTTTTTTCTAATTATCTGCAAAGATAATCAAAAATGGGCACATAATTATCTACTAAATATAAAAATATTATTAAAGATGTAATTAATTACCACATGTCAGCCACACGCTCGTGCGGAACGAGAGTTATTTCGGTTGGAATCTTTACCCATTTACGGCTAACCACGATTTTCAGTCGGCTGCCACCAGTCTGTCGCAAGGTGTAGGTATTCTGCTTAGGGTCGTAGGTAAGCGTGGCTGTAAGGTCCTCCGATCCATAATCGTTTATTATGTCGAGCTTGGCCTTGTTGGTTCCGTCGAGCTTGGCCGATGTAATGAGCCACTTGCGCGAATCGCGGCTTGCCCCAAAATATCCCGGCACGTTGCCGAAAATGTCCTGACCAGGCACTTTAATATCGTTGTCGTACAGGTTGATGTCAAGATAAACCATATACTCCTTATTATATATATAGGTATGGAATGGCTTGGCGGCTGCAGACTTGGCGTCTTGGGCAAAAGCCACAATCGAAATGGCAACGCAGATGATTGCAAAAAAAAATCTTCTCATATAATACTAATATTTAATGGTTATTTATTTATTTTCTTGCATATTGTCGATAGAAAAACGTGTATTTTGCTTATTTTTCTGCAAATGTAACGAATTTACATCAAGAATAGACACTAAAACTGAAAAAATGATAGAGAATAATCGTTTTTTATCATTTAAAATACTATATTTGCAACGATTAGACAAAGAAAAACCGCTGGAGTTAAGGCTTCAGGCGTGTTTATGAATAAATCTATGCAATTGATTATTTAACTTCTTTATGAAAAAAGATAGACTATTTCCAGACTACATTTTTGAGTCGAGTTGGGAAGTTTGCAACAAGGTTGGTGGCATTTATGCCGTACTATCTACAAGAGCGAAGACCCTTAAGGAGAAGCTTGGCGACAACCTTGTATTTATAGGTCCCGATTGCTGGGGCGAAAATGAATGTCCTTATATCGAAGAAGATACTAAACTGCTGCAGGCTTGGAAAAAGCAAGCAGCTACAGAAGGCCTTAACGTTAAGGTGGGCCGTTGGACCATTCCGGGCAAACCCGTAGCTATTTTGGTAGACTTCAAGCCTTTCTTCGAGAAGAAGAACGAGATTTATGCTGACATGTGGAACAAGTATAATGTAGACAGCCTTCACGCTTACGGCGACTACGATGAGGCTTCGATGTTCTCGTATGCAGCAGCCCTTGTTGTGGAAAGCTACTACAACTACTTTATAAGCAAGAAGAAACGTGCCAACAAGACCGTTTATCACGCCAACGAGTGGATGACCGGACTTGGGGCTCTATATATAAACGACCGCTTGCCGCAGATTGCTACAATATTCACAACCCATGCCACAAGCATAGGCAGAAGTATTGCCGGCAACAACAAGCCTCTGTACGAATATCTCGAGGCTTATAATGGCGACCAGATGGCCGACGAGCTGAACATGCAGAGCAAGCAGTCTATTGAGAAGCAGACTGCCGCACATGTAGACTGCTTTACAACCGTTAGCGAGATTACGGCACGCGAGTGTGCCGAGCTGCTGGACAAACCAGTAGACGTGGTTCTGCCTAACGGATTCGAGGACGACTTTGTGCCACAAGGCAAGGAGTTTGACCATAAGCGCCAGGTTGCACGCAAGCGCTTGCTCGACATAACACGTGCCTTGACTGGCGACGAGGTGAGCGACGATGCTGTAATTATATCGACAAGTGGACGCTACGAGTGGCGTAACAAGGGCATCGACGTATTTATCGAGGCTGTAAACCGCTTGCGCCTTTCTGCCAACGAGCTCGATAAGGAGGTTGTTGCATTTATCGAGGTTCCGGCTTGGGTAAACTGCAAGCGTGACGACCTTGCCGAGCGTCTGCAGAAGATGGCTCAGGGCGAGAAGTTTGACACGCCTCTCGATACTCCAGTAATAACACATTGGCTCAACGAGCAGCAGAACGACCGTGCTCTGGGCATGATGAGCTGGCTGGGAATGCGCAACCAGAAGGGCGAGAAGGTGAAGATTGTATTCATACCTTGCTATCTTACTGGCGACGACGGCATAGTGAACCTATCCTACTTCGATGTAATCCTGGGCAACGACCTTTGTGTCTATCCTTCCTACTATGAGCCTTGGGGATACACCCCGCTTGAGGCTGTAGCATTCAAGGTGCCTTGCATCACAACCGACCTTGCTGGTTTTGGCTTGTGGGCAAACTCGGAATGTGGAGGCAAGTCGACAATAGACAATGGCGTAGAGGTGGTACATCGTACCGACTACAACTACAACGAGGTGGCCGACGACATCAAGCAGACCGTAATCAAGTATGCCAACGCCACAAAGAACAAGCAGACACGCATGCGCAACAACGCACGCGCCCTCTCGCAGAAGGCTCTGTGGACCCACTTCATCGAGTATTACTACAACGCTTACGACTTTGCTTTGCGCAAGGCCGAAGCAAGAAAAGAGAAATAAATATAAAACGACAATATCAAATTATTAAATACAAGAATCTATGAAAATTAAAGCAGATTACACTAACGCTCCCCAGTGGAAGGAAGTTACAGTAAAGTCAACCCTTCCTGCAGAGCTTAAATGTCTTGACGAGATCGCTCACAACATGTGGTGGGCATGGAACTATGAGGCCCGCGACATGTGGAAGAGCCTCGACAAAGACCTCTATGAGGAGGTGGGCCATAACCCAGTTATGCTTCTCGACCGCTTGAGCTACGAGCGCAAGGAGGCTATCGTTAAGGATAAGGCTATAATGGAGCGCGTTAAGGCTGTATACAAGAAGTTCCGCGAGTACATGGACGTTGCTCCTGACGCAAACCGTCCTTCGGTAGCTTACTTCTGTATGGAGTATGGTATCAACCAGGTGGTTAAGATCTACTCAGGTGGTCTTGGTATGCTTGCTGGCGACTACATGAAGGAGGCTTCTGACTCTAACGTAAACATGTGTGGTGTAGGTTTCCTCTATCGCTATGGTTACTTCAAGCAGACTCTGTCAATGGACGGTCAGCAGATTGCCCAGTATGACGCACAGAACTTCAACTCTCTCCCAGTAGAGCGCGTTCTCGACGAGAACGGCCAGCCATTGGTAGTTGACGTTCCTTACATGAACTATCAAGTTCACGCTTATGTATGGGTAATGAACGTAGGTCGTATCAAGCTCTACTTGCTCGATACCGACAATGAGATGAACTCTGAGTTCGACCGCCCAATCACACACGCCCTCTATGGTGGCGACAACGAGAACCGCTTGAAGCAGGAGATTCTCCTTGGTATCGGTGGTATACTCACACTTAAGAAGCTCGGCATCAAGAAGGACATCTACCATTGCAACGAGGGTCATGCAGCTCTCTGCAACCTCCAGCGTCTTATCGACTATATCCATGAGGGAATGTCGTTCAACGAGGCTCTTGAGCTCGTTCGCGCTTCTTCACTTTATACAGTTCACACACCAGTACCTGCTGGTCACGACTACTTCGACGAGTCGCTCTTCGGCAAGTACATGGGCGGTTATCCTCAGATGCTCGGCATCTCTTGGGACGAGTTCATCGGTATGGGCCGTACTAATCCTGACGACCACTCAGAGCGCTTCTGCATGTCAACCTTCGCTTGCAACACTTGCCAGGAGGTTAACGGCGTAAGTAAGCTTCACGGTTGGGTAAGCCAGCGCATGTTTGCTCCTATCTGGAAGGGCTACTATCCTGAGGAGAGCCACGTAGGCTACGTAACCAATGGTGTTCACTTCCCAACATGGACAGCTACAGAGTGGCGCAAGGTTTACGCCAAGTATTTCGACAAGAACTACATCTATGATCAGAGCAACGAAAGCCTCTGGCACGCTATCTATAATGTACCCGATGCAGAAATCTGGGAGACACGTATGGCTCTTAAGAAGAAGCTCGTTGACTATATTCGCGAGAAGTTTGCCGCTACATGGCTTAAGAACCAGGGCGATCCTTCACGTGTAGTTGCCCTTCTCGAGAGCATTACTCCTAACGCTCTCTACATTGGCTTCTGCCGTCGTTTCGCTACTTACAAGCGTGCTCACTTGCTCTTTACCGACTTGGAGCGTCTTTCTAAGATCGTTAACAACCCAGAGCGTCCAGTTAAGTTCATCTTCTCTGGTAAGGCTCACCCAGCTGATGGTGCTGGTCAGGGCTTGATCAAGCGCATCTTCGAGATAAGCCAGCGTCCTGAGTTCCTCGGCAAGATCATCTTCCTCGAGGACTACGATATGGAGCTTGCACGTCGCCTTGTTTCAGGTGTTGATATCTGGATGAATACTCCTACACGTCCTCTCGAGGCTTCGGGTACATCAGGCGAGAAGGCAGAGATGAATGGTGTTGTAAACCTCTCTGTACTCGACGGCTGGTGGGTTGAGGGTTACCGCGAGGGTGCTGGTTGGGCTCTTAAGCAGGAGCGCACATACCAGAACCAGGGTTACCAGGATCAGCTTGACGCAGCAACAATCTACTATCTCCTCGAGAACGAGATTTTGCCACTCTTCTACAACCGTAACGAGCAGGGCTATAGCGAGGGTTGGATCAAGACTATCAAGAGCTCTATCGCAACTATCGCTCCTCACTATACAATGAAGCGTCAGCTTGACGACTACTATGACAAGTTCTACATCAAGCAGGCTGCCAACTTCAAGAAGCTTGCTGCCAACAACAACCGCCTAGCCAAGGAGCTTGCTGCTTGGAAGGAGACTGTTGCTCAGCGTTGGGACTCTATCCGCGTGGTTAGCAAGGACGACTCTATGCTCTATAGTGCCGAGACTGGCAAGAAGTACACTCTGCGCTACGTTATCGACGAGCAGGGCCTGAACGACGCAATCGGTCTGGAGCTTGTATCAATCAAGACTGGCAAGGACGGCGAGGAGCACATCTTCTCTAAGCGTGATTTTGAGGTTGTGGCTCACGAGGGCAACAACTACACATTCGAGGCTACATTCGAGCCAGACGTTGCAGGTTCATTCAAGAGCTGCGTTCGTATGTACCCGAAGAACGAGAACCTCGTTTATCGTGAGGACTTCTGCTACGTTAAGTGGCTTGACTAATACTTGCGGGTCTATTTGACAATTGAAAGTTTATCTGACTAATATCGTCATTAAATAATCAATCTTAATTAAATCCCGGAGCGATTCCTTCAGGTTTTGCTTCGGGATTTTTTGCAATAAATAAACAGAATAATCCGACCAATTATTTGGCCTAAACAAAGAAAACTTCTTCCATTATGAAATTCATTGGCATTATTCCAGCCCGTTACGCTTCTTCGCGCTTTCCGGGCAAACCTCTTGCCGTACTTGGAGGCAAATACGTAATACAACGTGTTTACGAAACCGTTAGCCAAGTGCTTGGCGAGGCTTATGTGGCTACCGACGACGAGCGCATCTATAATGCCGTCATCGGGTTTGGCGGCAAGGCCGTAATGACTCGTACTGACCATAAGAGTGGTACCGACCGTATTGAGGAGGCAGTAGAGAAACTTGGTACAGATGCCGACGTTATTGTGAACGTTCAAGGTGATGAGCCTTTTATCCAGCGCTCGCAGATTGAGACTGTGTGCCGTTGTTTCGACGATGCCGATACTCAGATTGCCACTATCGGCAAGCCTTTCGAGGATATGGAGGCTGTTGAGAATCCCAATTCTCCCAAGATTGTTCTCGACAACCGTGGCTACGCCATGTATTTCTCGCGCTCGGTTATCCCCTTTGTGCGTGGCGTGGAGCGTGAGCAATGGCTCAAGAACTATCCTTTCCTAAAGCATCTCGGCCTGTATGCTTATCGCAAGGAGGTGCTTGGCGAGGTAACCAAGCTTCCACAATCGTCGCTCGAGAAGGCCGAGAGTCTTGAACAGCTGCGTTGGTTGCAGAATGGTTATAAGATAAAGGTAGGAATAACCGACTTTGAGACTGTAGGCATAGATACTCCCGAGGATTTGGAGAGAGCCGAGCAGTTCTTGAAGGAAATGAAATAAAACAATAAGAGGTACGGTCTCCGAACCGTACCACGCAAGCTACATTAGTTTATTTATTTTGGATACTTTAATGTACATGTATCATTATATCCAAACTGCTTGAGTGGTACGGTTCGGAGACCGTACCTCCTATTTGTACATCCCAGTATCGTTTTTAGTATCAGCTAACTGGTACTGGAGTTTATATTATATGGTACTGGAGTTTATATTATATTAAACTGCGGTTTATATTATATTAAACTGGGTTTTATATTATGTTAAATTGGGTTTTACATATAACAGAAAGTACGTATTTTTTATAAGAGATTGAGAATGAGATAAGTTTTTATCTCATAAAAAGAAGAGGTTACGAATTATAAATAAACAGAATGTAGCATCCTGCTGTGATTTGCATAACCATCCAAAGAACTCTTTCGTTTGTAAAGGTACGATATTTAATCGGGGATAAAGAATGTTTTAAGATTTTTTATCCCCGATTTTTTGCTTGGCTTACTAATTATTTGGAGTCTATTCTTTCAAATATTTTGTGGCAACCTATGACATCTGCACAATCCGTAAAGAATACCAAGCGGTATCCCTCCAGCAAATGGTTATCAAGTAGGAAAGCTACAAGTCTGGCAAAAGCATTTTTCATGCCAATAGCGGTAATCGTATATTGCTGATTTCCAGCTTGTATATGAATTACTGTATTTTCAATGAACTTTCTCTTTTTTATGTAATTGGCATCACGTTTTTCTTCTTGAAATCTTGCTGATTGCTCGTAACGTACTGATAATCAACACCGATTGGAGTGATAAAATGACAAAAGAAACAAATTAGGAAAAACATAATTGAGAAACCCCAAAATGAAAGAATGAGAAAACAAAAATTAACATGGAAAACAACGAAATTTTTCCTATTTTGGTATTCATAAATCAACTCCAAAAATTATAAGTAGGCACATCTGTTTTCCTTTTAACAGAATATAGTGATATGATATAGAGGGAAAGAGTCACTGTAAATCATGCAAAAACCAACGGAATTTCTAATTAGACAAATTATTTTCCGCTTTTTATAATGATTTTCGGATTTAACAAACGATATTTGGAGAAGAATGAGTATCTTTGCAACCGAAAACAATAATAATATACGCAATGGCTGAGAAAAATCTTAATCGTATAAAAGTTATGCTTGCAGAAAAGGGGAAAACGAACAAATGGCTTGCAGAGAAACTTGGCAGAGACCAAGCAACCATTTCCAAATGGTGTACCAATGCTTGTCAACCACCTTTAGAAGCATTAATACAGATAGCTCAATGTCTGGAAGTTGATATAAAAGAACTCATTAGGGTTCCTGAACATAATCCTTATAAATAATTGTAATGAAAAAAATACAATGGAACCATCTATATACAGTTTTTCACTTTGTACCGCACTGCCGTTGATGTTATTCTTCGGCTTTTATTTTTTGTTTGCAAAGACTCCTGAAAAGAAAATTTTCACGAATTATCTCCGCTCCCGACAGATTATGGGTATAGCTATGTTGCTGCTTTCAGCAAACTATTCGGTACATTTCTTCTTTGGTATCCGATTCAAAAATGCGGATTCTGCCATATTGATGAACATGTCCACATACTTTCTGTGCTATTCTCTGTTCAGTTCGGCATTGATAATGTTGCTTGATCGTTTTTACATTACCAAACGGCGTGTGTGGACACATATCATTTTATGGATTATATTTTCAACTCTTTCCGGAGTTGTGTTGTTCCTGTTGCCAAGTGGAATCATGCAAAAATTCTCTTTATTTGCTTTAGCTGCCTGGTTAGTCGTTTTTGGAGTCGTTTTAGCTCGCACAGTCATAATTGCATATCGTAGAGCCATTCAGATTTTCAATGAAACTCAGGCGGATGATATAGGCGCATATATCGAATGGCTTTCCATATTCACTTATTGGGCACTTATCTTCGGTGTCGGATGCGGATTGCTGACATTTCTGCCAGACGAATATGTTTTTATCTGGATTTTGTCGTCAATACCGTTCTACAGCTATCTTTTCTACAGCTATCAGAACTACCTGCTGTTCTATGAACAGGTAGAAAATGCGTTTGAGCAGGATATACAATCTGAAGAAGAACTTCTGACAAATTCGGAAACTGAACATGAAATAGTTTCTGAGAAAGAAGTTCCTAGGTCCTATACAGAATTTATAGAGAGGGTTGACAACTGGATAAAGACAGACGGCTATATCCAGCAGGGACTTACCATAAAAGAACTGTCCGAAATACTTTATACGAATCGTACCTATCTTTCCGCTTATATCAAGACTACGTATAAAATGACATTCCGCGAATGGATAACCAGTCTCCGGTTGGAGTATGCGAAAAACATACTGAAGGAGCATCCAGAAATCAATATACAGAAGCTGGCTGAGTCTTCTGGTTTTCTTTCCCAAAGTAACTTTATCAAATTATTTTCCGAGAAAGAAGGATGTACGCCTGCCAAATGGAAAAAATCAAATCGGGAATAATTTGTGTAGTAAAAAAACATCGGAAAAGGTCACAGAAACCCATTTCCCAAAAGTGCTCAAACGACAAAAAAGTGCTAATTCGACAATTCAAAAAGTGCTAATTCGACAAAAAGATGCTCAAACGACATTATTTATAAAATTTTATAGCAAAAGTTTTTCTAATCTTTTGGGCATAGAATGACATTTATTATCTTTGGAGAGGACAAAGATAATAAATGCAAGTTTATATGAGCAGAAAAATCACTTTTCTTACCTCGTTTCTGTGGCTGATGACGGTAACTTTTCCCGTCATTGCGCAGCAGAAAACAGACACGACCTACACCTTCCGCTTCGTTTCGCAGAAGGACATGTTCTACGTTCCTTGGAATGGCAATGACACTGAACTTGCCCGCCTGTTGGAATGTATCGAAAACAGTAAAGCAACAATTTTTAACGGCAAGTTGCCGCTACTGGTTGACGGCTACTGCAATTCGCTGGGCGGTGAAGCCGAGAACCTTGCAACGGCGAAGATCCGTGCCAATCGAGTAAAATCAGAACTGATTACACGCGCGAAAATCAAGGAAGAAAACTTCATTACCCACAATCATGCGACAGAGGGTGATTTTGTAATCGTGCGCCTAACGGTACCCGCAAAGGAAACAGCCGCGATGGATGCGGAAGCGGAAGCACGACGCAAGGCGGAAGCCGAACGCTTAGAAACCGAGAAGCGTGCCGAGCAGGAACGGCTTGCCGAAGAGCAGCGCAAGGCGGAAGAAGCCCGACTTGCCGCTGAAAAGGCAGAAGCCGAGAAAACCGCTCAACAAAATACACTTGCCGACACGCCGTCGGAAACTAAAATCACAACTGATTATCATCTCTCCCTGCGTGCCAACCTGCTGCGCTGGGCTACCTTGACACCAGATTTAGGACTTGAATGGCGCATCTGCCCATCGTGGGGCATTGCCGTAAACGGCTCGTGGACTTCTTGGAGCTGGAGCGACAAAGACCGCCGCTATGCACTCTGGGAAGTGGCTCCGGAAATACGTTATTACATGGGTGAGAAGAAAGCCTGGTATCTGGGGGCGATGTTCAAGGCCGGACAGTTCAACTACAAGATCTCCGAAACAGGCAAGCAGGGCGACCTGATGGGTGGCGGCATCACCACTGGCTATCAGCTACGGCTGAACAAGGCACTGACTCTTGATTTCAACCTCGGCATGGGCTACCTGAATGCCGATTTCGAAAAATATGAAGTCATCGATGGTGTGCGCGTGCGCTGTGGCAACGAGACAAAAAATTGGTGTGGCCCCATCAACGCCGGTGTGACATTGGTATGGAAGTTATTCTAATACGGAGGAATAGAGTATGAAAGCAAGACAATATATATATATGATGGGAATGGCAGCCGCCGTGCTGCTCTCTTCCTGCGTGAAGGACACGCTTTATGACACGCCGCATCCCGACTATGGGAAAATTGCGGTGACAGCCGACTGGTCGGCCCGAGGTGAGGGTATCAACATACCTGCCACGTGGACGGTCACCATGGGCGACTATACGGGTACGGAGACTTCCGCCACCCATGCCCCCGACCATCTGTTTGCTCCAGGCAGCTACGCCCTTGCGGTGTGGAACCCAGCTGAAGGAATCACGGTAAATGGTACCACCGCCACCATTGCCGCAGCCACGGGAAACCGGGCAGGCACGGATGCCTTTGTGAACAATGCCCCTGGATGGTTCTTCACCTATACGAAACAGGTGAGCATCGAGAAAGACAAGGACTATCCGCTGACCGCCGCAATGAAGCAGCAGGTACGCGAACTGACGCTTGTCGTCAAACCGACGGGTGATGCCGCCGGACGCATCACGGAGATTGTTGCCCATCTGACGGGTGCAGCCAGAACACTCGATTTCGCTACCGATACCTACGGAGCCGCTTCAAACATCGTGCTGCCCTTCACCAAGATAACCGAAGGTGACGATGCCGGCAAGTGGAAAGCCACGGTACGGCTGCTGGGTGTGACCGGCACGGAACAACTGCTGATGGGTGAAATCCGCTATGCTGACGGCAACCCGACCCCCACCACGCTGAAAAGCGACCTCACAGAAGCTCTCAAGGAGTTCAACACAAGAAAGGGCAAATCGCTGACCCTCGGCGGAACGCTGGTTGAGACACCCGAAGGCATGGAAGTGGACGAAGCCGAAATCAACGGCTGGGAAGAAGTGAAAGGTGATGATGTAAATGCCGATTTGTAAATAATTAGCAAACCGAACACAGAAGCAAAGCTTGCATTGATTTTGCTGAGGTGCAGCAATTATTGAAATGGAATTTAACTAATAAAATGACAGATATAATGAAGACAAGATTTTTTGCACTTGCAGCGCTCGCCCTCGCACTTGTAGCCTGCAACAACGACAACGAGAACCTGAACGGTGACCCCGTGGCCGCCCAGTTTACCGCCAACATCGCCCCCGCCACCCGCGCCAGCGGAACCACCTGGACTGCCGGCGACCGTATCGGCATCACCGACATCGGCAACGATTCCCAGTACGGCAACGTGCCTTTCATCCTGAAAAACGGGAAATTTGAGGCAGAAGGAAAGGTTATCTATATCGAAGATGCAAAGACCNGGTCTGGTGGGAATGAACGCAGGAAGCAGCCTCCTTGCCTGCTATGCCACGGGCAACGTAACCAGTACGGGTAGTAGCACTGGCTATGTACATATCGGCGGTTTTTTGGGAAATAACTACACCACCGTGATGACCGCCTGCTATTGGAAGAACAATCATGAACAAGGTATCGGCTACAATAAGAAAAGCACCGAAGCCACGAAGGTGGACGGCTCTGTCGTTACCTGGCAGAAAGCCGTTGATGCCATGAACACCGCCTTGCAGAACGCAGGTTCAAAGTGGCGTTACGAACTTAACGGAACATTGCCTACCTTGAAGAAGCAGTAAACCGTTGCGGGCGGAACATTTCCGTCCGCAACGAACATAAACCGAAGTATAACCCCAATAAAAAAGGAGGACGTGATGGAACACACGGAGAATCCACCAATGAGAGTGGTTGTGTCTGCAAATTTTTGTCAGGCACAAACTAAATTCGTACATTCAATTGATACTAAATTGGATGATTCTTAGAGTAGTATTAATCAATAATTAAAAGTAAAAACTATGAACGAACAGAATTTGCCCAAGAATACTAAAAAAGAAGTAAAGGAAACTGCTGTTCCTGTGGTTTCAAATGACCCTCAAGAAGTTAATAATGATTCTCCTCCTAAGTTAAAGGAGGATACCGGCTCCAAAGGAAAGACAAATTCCAATGAAGCCTCCAAATCCGACATCGGCAACGATTCCCAATCCAGCATACAGGACAATGGTGGAGCAAGCCTTGCGAGTGAGCCATTCATCGACTTGCTATACAATCAGATAGAAAGCGTAATCGGAGGTGAAAATCCGAATCAGTTTCTTTGTCTGACCCTGCCAGGGCAAGCACTCACAGCCAAGGACTTTGCCTACGACTACAAAAACAATGCGGAAAAAGGGCCGATGGTGGAAGCCAACGAATCGCGTTTAGCCAACAAACTCTTCGATCCCTGTCGCGTTACAGGCGGTGATAACGGCATGACATTGCCATATCAGTACCGTTCGGCTCTGGATACATTAACTCCTAAGTTGAACGAAAAAATCGCAAAAGCGAAAAATCAACTGCGCGAGCTGCTGCTGACCCCATATCCTTATGATTTTGGTGACGAAAATACGAAAAGCTATACGCTTCAGGAGGTATTTTATCGCCTATATGATGACTATGTGGCTGCAGAAAGAGCATGGTCTGAAAAACAAAACAAGAAAAAAGAAGCTTTAAGAAAAATTTATCCTGATACTTCAGAGGAAAACAAGGCACTGTTTCACAAGGGGAGGGTACTGCTTCATAATAGCGAAACAAAAATAGCGTACAGGGTACAACGACAAAAATCGTTCCCTCTGTACGCTATTATATTATAAAGGTGTTGGAACCTTATTAAAAAGATGAAAGATTCTAACTTGCACCTCTTGGCATCGTTCCGTTCATCACAATAATCATCGGATACTCGTGTTTTACTTGTTCTGCTTGGCAA
Source organism: Prevotella merdae (assembly GCF_900290275.1). GTDB lineage: Bacteria > Bacteroidota > Bacteroidia > Bacteroidales > Bacteroidaceae > Prevotella > Prevotella merdae. Next base: position 932,349 of record NZ_LT985324.1, on the reverse strand, counting down.
TCCTTGCGGTTCATAACCTTACTGATAAACCATTGTCTGAACAACAAAGCTTGGTATGTATCCATTTGAAGTGCTATGGCGATAATTGGGTTTTACAATATACTGAACTGCGGTTTACATTATATTCGAGCTTATATGTATTCAGAATTTAAATATGAACACATACCGCAAATTTAATCATGCGATTCAACCAAAATCATGCGTATAGCCTTCTTTGTGTCCTTCGTTATACGGAATCGGTTGTCGGCACGTTCCTTCACCAGCCAGCATATTCTGCCTTCTGCATCCTCAACTACAAGTTGTGCACGTTTCTGGAAGAGGTTCTTCTTGCGGTCGGTTAGATAATCGCTAACCAGTTTCATTCCATTCATGCCAAACGGCACAAAGCGGTCGCCTTGTTCAATTGTGCGAAGCTTAAGCGGGAATTTTATTTGCTCGGCATCAAGGCACACGCAATCGGGTTGTCGGCTTGGCTTGCTGTCTGCCCCCCACTCTTCCTCAACAACCTTAAGCTTAATGTTCTCGTTATAAACATACGTGCCAGTCTCTGGAATGCGCATACTACGTGGCGTGGCATTCTGCTTCTTCTGTACAATTATTTGTCCGCGGTCGAAAGTAAGTTCGTGCGAGTCTGACTCAAATACCTTGCCCGTAGCACAACGCTCAAGCGAGGCGAATATCTGCTCGACAAGTGAAGACGAGAAACCGCAAGGATTAAGCGCCTCGTAAAGGGTGTATTCGGGCGATGCCTGCTGCTGTAGTTTAGCTACATCCATACTGAAACCGCCATCCTTGTCAGACGTGCAAACCACCTCGGACAGACTCTTCTGAATAGCCTGGTCAAACACTTTCAAAGCTTCTGCCACCCTTAACGAGGATTCGAATATAGACTGTGGCGCACTCGGATTAAGTTCCTTAAGCAAAGGTATTACGTCGAGTCGTATCTTGTTGCGTTTCACGTCGTTATGCAGATTGGTTGAATCGGTTACATAACCTTGTTCAAGCGCTTCCAAATAGCCCAGAATGTCCTTCCTGCTTACCGAGAGCAAGGGTCGGATGATGTTTCCGTTGCGAGGCTGAATGCCACGTAGTCCGCGCAATCCCGTGCCACGCACAAGGTTCAGCAGAACCGTCTCCACACTATCGTCGCGATGATGAGCCACACAAATATCGCGAGCCTCAATATCGCGTCTAAGATTCTCGAAATAAGCATATCTCAAGTCGCGTGCAGCCATCTCCACACTAACGTGATGAAGTTCGGCATAAGCCAATGTGTCGAAATGAATAAGATGAAAAGGCACGTCAAGACGTTGGCAAAGATCCTTGCAAAAACTCTCGTCGCGCATCGATTCCTCTCCACGCAGATGAAAGTTGCAATGGGCCGCGTCGATAGTCAGGTTCAGGTCGTGGGCAATAGTCTTCATCACCAACAACATGGCCACACTATCCGCTCCTCCCGATAGAGCCACAATATACTTGCCCCCTTTAACAAACAAATCGTGGACGGAGGCGAAGCGTCGCACCCAGTCCACGAATTTCTCTATAGTTTCTTTATTATTCATATTTACTCCACATACAATACCAATCCCTTGAGGTATTCGCCTTCAGGATGATAGATGTTAATAGGATGGTCGGCAGGCTGATGAATCTGATGCAGGATGCGCACCTTGCGGTTGGCCTGAACAGCAGCTGTAAACACAGCATTACGGAAGTTCTCCTTGGTAACAATCTGCGAGCAGCTGAAAGTAAAGAGTATTCCGCCCGGCTTGATTCGCTGCAAACCCTTGACGTTAAGGCGTGTATAACCCTTCAGGGCATTACGCAAAGCACCACGATGCTTGGCAAAAGCGGGTGGGTCGAGAACAATAAGGTCGTACATCTTGTCGTTGGCGTCGAGATACTTGAAAGCATCCTCGCAGAAGGCAGCATGGCGGTTGTCGCCAGGGAAGTTCATGGCAATGTTCTTGTTTGTTAGCTCCACAGCCTTGGCGCTACTGTCAACCGAGTGTACAAGCTTGGCTCCTCCACGCATGGCATAAACCGAGAATCCGCCAGTATAGCAGAACATATTTAGTACCGAACGTCCATGCGAGTAAGTCTCAAGCAGATGTCTGTTCTCGCGCTGGTCTACAAAGAATCCCGTCTTCTGTCCCTTAAGCCAGTCGATATGGAATTTAAGTCCATTCTCTATAGCCACGTCGCTACCCATCGAGCCATAGATGAATCCGTTCTCGTGCTCAATATCGGCTTTGAATGGCAATGTTGTTTCGCTCTTGTAGTAGACATTGGCTATTGTGCCACCAGCCACCTTGATTAAAGCCTCGCAAATCTCGTTGCGATAAACATGCATTCCCACGCTATGTGCCTGCATAACAGCCGTGTCGCCGTAGCAGTCGATAATAAGTCCAGGAAGATTGTCGCCCTCGCCATGAATAAGACGGAATGTATTGTTGTTGTCGCGTCCAATCAGGCCAATAGCCTTGCGCATCTCCCATGCCGAAGCCAATCGTGCCTCCCAAAACTCAGCATCGATGGTTACGTCGCGGAACGAAAGCACGCGTACAGCTATGCTGCCAATCTGGAACATGCCGACAGCTATAAAGTCGCCAGCCGATGTGAAAACACGTACAATCTCGCCCTCGTCCACGTTGTCGTCTACGCTGGCTACCGCTCCAGAGAAAATCCATGGGTGGAAACGTTTAAGGCTCTCTTCCTTACCTTTCTTTAAATATAGACTTTTATACATATAATGCTTATATCGTTATTGCTTATTATCGTTGTTTATTCTGCTGCCTTAATCGCTTCAGGCTCAGGCACTTTTACAAGATTGTAGTCGTGTGTTGCCATCAGTCGCATAATCTCGTCGTATAGGTTGATGCAGGCCCATGCGTCGATGGCGGCATACTCCTTCTGCTTGTCCGTAAGCACGTCGGCCTCCCAATTGGTAAGGCGTTGGCGCTTGCTAATCTTCTCGCCAAAGAGGTTGGCATACAATTTCTGAAGGCTCTTGTCCTCGATGCCAAGATTGCCAATAATGTCTTGCACATCGATAAACCATCCGGGTGCAAAGTCCTCTCGACGATGCAAGGACATCAAGTCGTCGTGCCATGACAGACCTATCATGGGCACCTCCTTGTTGCTAAGAAGGCGCAAGAGCGACTTGGGCAATCCTAAATAGTTGAGCCTAAAAAGGAAGCAATGGTCTCTTGTGGCTACTTGCAACAAGGCCACCTTGTGGTTTTGTCCCTTTCTGAATACTGGGCGTGTCTCGGTATCCACTCCTAAAATGTCGCACGACAGGAGATAGTCGACAGCCCTTTCGGCCTCGTACTCGTTTAGCACAACCGTAATCTTACCAGGGAAAGCCACCAAGGGCAATGTGTTGATAGTTGCCTTGTCAAATTTGTTGTATATTGTCTTTTTCATCCTACTTCATTGAAAGATTTTGCAAAATTAGAAAAAAGTTATGAATTTATGGCTCTTTACGAGTTTTTTCCACTAATTTTGTATCTAATAAGCCTTCTTCAATGAGGTATTTGATTATTAAAACGCAACAATAGACATAAAACTTACAATAATGGCAAAAAAGAAAACAGAGCGCAAGCCTTCAAGTCTTACCGAAGCGATAGGCTTGTCAAGCTTTCTGAGAAGTGAGAGAACTGACTTCCTCTTTGGAATGATAATAGTGTTGTTTGCAATCGTTACATTCATAGCGATGTTCTCGTACCTTAACACGGGAGCAGCCGACCAAAGTCTCTTGGAGAGCTTGCGTCCGGGCGAATGGCTAAACACGGACAAGGAGTTCTGTAACTATTGCGGTTCGTTTGGAGCTATTATTTCCTATTTGTTTATAACCGAGAATTTTGGTTTTTCAGCCTTCCTCATTCCTGCCTTCCTTATATTGGTAGGCGTAAAGATGATGCAGATATTTACGGTTAATCTGTGGAAATGGTTCTTCGGGATGGCTGTCAGCATGATATGGCTGTCGTTGTTCCTGTCTAAGGTTTTATCGCCCTTCATGACCGAGTGGGTGTTCAATCCTGGCGGCAACCATGGTGCCATAGGTGTGGAATACATCGAGAATGTTATTGGCCCTCCCGGACTTACAGCCGTGCTGTTCTTCTCGGCTATTGCCTTGCTTACGTTTATCAGCAAGCAGACCATAACTTGGGTTAGACGCATATTCAACCCCTTGAAGTCGGTAGCCAACAAAGCTTCGGAGATTGTAACCGACAAGCTCAACAATAGCGGGTCGGATGCTGACGAGACCGAGGCTGACGACAACAACGAGCCTCTAAGCCAAACGCAGCAGTTTGCCAATGCTGTTAAGTCAGATAATACTAAGGTGGCAAAGACTAAGGAGGAGGACAACGCGGCTCCTGCCGTAATCGACCTTACCGACCTTTCTAATTTGGGAGGCTCTACCAAGAAGAAGCCTGCCGCAAATGCAGCCGAACCTATTACGCCCAAGGTTTCTAACCCCGCAGCAATCAATGGCGCTCCGGCAAGCACACTTACGGTCGAGGTGGGCAAGGCCAAAAGGGCATCAGGATCAGATATTGCAAAGGATGTGTTTGATACTCCTATCAATCCGCTCGAGCCTTTTGTCAACTACAAGCATCCGGGACTGGAGCTTCTGAGCAAGGACGACAACGAGGGCCGTCCATATGTAGATATGGAGGAGATAAAGGCACACAACGAGGAAATCGTAAGAGTGCTCAAGAGCTTTGGCATAGAGATACGCGAGATTAAGGCTACCGTTGGTCCTACAATCACCCTTTACGAGATTACGCCAGCCGAAGGCATCCGTATCACAAAGATTCGCAGTCTGGAGGATGATATTGCCCTACGTCTGTCTGCCCTTGGCGTGCGTATTATTGCGCCTATACCAGGCAAGGGAACTATCGGTATTGAGGTACCTAACAAGAAGCGCCACAACGTGTCGATGGAGAGCATTCTGAACTCGCGCAAGTTCCAGGAAACCAAGTTCGACCTTCCTATCGCCCTTGGCAAGACCATTACCAACGAGGTGTTCATGGCCGACCTTACCAAGATTCCTCATCTGCTTGTTGCTGGTGCAACCGGTCAGGGTAAGTCGGTTGGCTTGAATGTCATCATCACGTCGCTACTATATAAGAAGCATCCTAACGAGCTTAAGCTTGTGCTTATCGACCCTAAGAAGGTGGAGTTTAGCGTCTACGCTCCTATAGCCGACCATTTCATGGCCCAAGTCGACGACGACGACGAGCCTATTATTACCGACGTAACCAAGGTGGTGCGCACGCTCAAGAGTCTGTGTACACTCATGGACCATCGCTACGACTTGCTTAAGCTTGCTGGTGCACGCAACCTGAAGGAGTATAACGACAAGTTCTTGCACCATCGCCTTAACCCCGAGCTTGGCCATGAGTTTATGCCATACATAGTTGTAATAATCGACGAGTTTGGCGACTTGATTATGACAGCCGGCAAGGAGGTAGAGATGCCTATAGCACGTATAGCCCAGCTTGCGCGTGCCGTGGGTATACATATGATTATTGCCACACAGCGCCCAACAACGTCTATCATCACGGGTAACATCAAGGCCAACTTCCCTGGCCGAATTGCCTTCAAGGTAAGTTCGATGATGGACTCGCGCATCATTCTCGACCGTCCGGGTGCCAACCAGCTCATAGGTATGGGCGATATGCTCTACCTCAACGGCAACGAGCCTACACGTGTGCAATGTGCCTTTATCAATACGCCTGAGATTGTAAAGATTAACGAGTATATTGCCAAGCAGTCGGGTCCGGTTCATCCTATGGAACTGCCTGAGCCTAAGGGCGAGGATGGTGGCGATACGGGTTCGGGCTCTAATGCTGGCGACATGGGCAACCTCGACCCCTTCTTCGAAGAGGCTGCACGCTCTGTTATCATCAGTCAGCAAGGCAGCACCAGTATGATTCAACGCCGATTCTCTATCGGATACAATCGTGCCGGACGTCTTATGGACCAACTCGAGAAGGCTGGCATAGTTGGAGCTGCTCATGGCAGCAAGCCACGCGACGTGCTTATCGCAGACGAGGGTCAGCTTAGCACAATAATGGCGCAGCTCAAGAGATAGGCTCCAATAAGGTTGGTATAGAAAAAAATAACAGGATAAATTAGAGTAGTAAAACATACACTTGAACATTCAAAAAAACATTAAAAACATGAAACACAGATTGTTTAAAATGTTGTTTGTCGCAATTCTCTTCGTTTGTGGCACAACGGCAATGGCACAGAATAATGCGGCTAAGGCCCGCGCCATACTCGGCAAGACAGCCAAGGTGGTCGGACGTGCGGGCGGAGCAAGCGCTTCGTTCACTATGTCGAGCGCTTCTACCGGAACCATATCAGGTACTATAGCTGTTAAGGGACGCAAGTTTAACGCCCGCACCCAACAGGCCATTGTGTGGTTCGACGGCAAGACCCAATGGACGTACATGCGCAAGAACAACGAGGTGAACGTAAGCACGCCTACCGCAGCCCAGCAGCAGATGATGAATCCTTACACATTTATTAATATATACAAAAGTGGATACAAACTTGCCACACAGGCTTCGGGCTCAAACAACCATGTGCATCTTGTGGCTCAGAACCGCAAGCTAAGCATCCAGGAGATGTACATTACCGTAAACAGTAAGACATACGTGCCTTCTATGGTTAAGATGAAGCATGGCAACAAGTGGTACACCATTAGCATAAGCAAGTTTGCCGCCAAGAACCAGCCCAATAGCGCGTTTGTCTTCAACTCCAAGGATTATCCCTCGGCCGAGGTTATCGACCTCCGCTAACAACCACATCTATTTATGCAGTCTCACCTTAGTTTTATAGAGACGTTGAAGACGCTTATACGTCATCGTCGTCTTGCCGACAGTCGCAGCTACAGCTCTGTACAGAACAAGTTTGCCAAGGCCATGATATACGTGTCAATGGCTTTGTGCGTGGTTTATCTTATAGGTCTATCCATCCCGTTTGCGATGATAGCCAACGAGTCTCGCTCTACAACATCGGTCGAGCTATTGTGCGTGTTGCTGCCGTTTATACTGTTGCTCGATTTTGGTATGCGCTTCTTGGCTCAGCAGACACCATCCCAGATTGTGCGCCCCTACCTGCTGTTGCCTCTCTCGCGCTATGCCTGTATCGACGCTTTTGTATTCTCGTCTCTGTTCAACTGGGGCAATCTGATATGGCTTACGTTTGTATTGCCGTACATCCTGATGTCGATGATATTCAGCTATGGCTTGCTCACCTCGTTCCTTGCCATAGTGTTTGTCATCATAATGGTGCTTGCCAATAGCCAATGGTATTCAATAGCCCGCACACTTGTCAACGACTCGTATCTATGGTGGCTGTTGCCGGCAGGCGTCTACGCCTTGTTGGCCATGCCGATGTATGTTGGAAGCGATGCAGGATTAGACCAGTTTGCCAATTTCTACTCGTATACAGGCGAACTCATCGGGCTCCACTCCCCTATTCCTCTTATCCTTGCCCTTGTGTTCCTGGCCTTGCTTGTGGCCGTAAACCGCAAGCTGCAACTTGTCTTTGTAATGCGCGAGCTTATGCGATCGGAGAAGAAGACCACGTTGAAGAAAATCAACAACTACAGCTTTCTTGAGCGCTATGGCGAGATAGGCACATTCCTTCAGCTCGAGGTAAAGCTGCTTATGCGCAACAAGAATCCGCGCAAGGCATTCTTCACAGGCATCGTGGCCGTACTGGCTATTAGCACTATAATTATCTTTACAGATATGTACGATTCCAGCGGCACGACCACGTTCTGGGGTCTGTACAACTTTATCCTCCTTGGAGCCAACATCCTTGTAAGAGGCATGGGCTATGAGGGCAACTATATCTACGGACTGCTTGTGCATAAAGAAAAGATACTAACGCTTTTGCAAGCCAAGTACGTGTTCTATTCCGGTCTGTTGTTGCTGCCGTTCGTGCTTATGTTGCCCGTGGTAATATCGGGCAAGTGGTCTATCTATATGCTGTTTAGCTTTATGGTGTTCACAATGGGATTCCAGTATCTCATGTTCTTCCAGACAGCCGTATACAGTAAGCAGGCAATTCCCCTTAACGAGAAGCTTACAAGCAAGGGCGGACTCGACGGCAACTACATCCAGACCGTTATAATGGCAGTTGTGTTCATAGTGCCTAATATTTTGGTAGGCTTTCTGCAAGCCTACTTCAGCAGCAACACAGCCTACACCATATTATTAATAATAGGTGTAGTATGCATTCTCACCCATAAAATATGGTTGCGCAACGTCTACAAGCGTATTATGAAGCGCAAATACATCAATTTGGAAGGCTTCGCAGCCTCACGTTGATACCCATTTCGCCATAAGCATACTATTTCTCAACAGGCTTATTTCTTTATAAGTATCATATTTCCTAAGGCTTATAGTTGCAAAACAGCAATTATAAGCCTTATTTATAGTTAATAATTAAGAATTAGCACTTAATTGTTAATGCATTTGTTTTTTCTTTCAAGCTTTTAAACTATCTTTGCCATCGACAATAAACAAAACAATTTTGTCCGCGACAATTAATAAAACAAATTCATTATATGAAGAAAAGAACGATTTGGACTATTGCATCAATAATGGGGTTCTCGTTTCTGGCCCTCTTGTTCTTGCAACTGAAATATATCCAAGAGATGGTGGACATGAAGAAGGAGCAGTTCGACGAATCGGTCAACCGCGCCCTTTATCAAGCCTCGCGCAATCTGGAGCTCAACGAGACCTTGCGTTATCTTGAGAAGGATGTAAACGAGACAGAACGCCGAGCCTTCAAGAAGGACTCGCTTGGCACACGCACAGGCAAGTTGGACGGCAGCATACAGCAGTCGCATCAATACTCGGTTACGGGCAAGGACGGAACTATCTACTCGTCGTTCGAGCTGAAGACCATAACCACCAAGCCCTCGCAAATGCCCAAGGCTATGATACTTCATACCGACAAGAACTCGATTAGCGAGGCATCAAAGTCGCTTCAGGAGATTGTTAAGAACCGCTACATCTACCAGAAAGCTTTGCTCGACGAGGTGGTCTACTCCATTCTCTACTCGGCTTCCGACAAGCCTTTGAAGGAACGTGTCAACTTCAAGCTGCTCGATCAAGACCTCAAGGCCGAATTGATGAACAACGGCATCAACATACCCTACCACTTCACAGTATGCACACAGGATGGCAGAGAGGTATATCGTTGTCCAGAGTATTCGGACGAGGGCGAGGAGTTCACCTATTCGCAGGTTCTCTTTCGCAACGACCCACAATCGAAGATGGGTGTAGTAAAGATTCATTTTCCCGACATGAGCGCCTATATCTTCTCGTCAGTAAGGTTTATGATTCCGTCGGTAGCTTTCACCATCGTGTTGCTCGTTACCTTCATCTTTACAATATTTATAATCTTCAGACAGAAGCGCTATACCGAGATAAAGAACGACTTTATCAACAATATGACGCACGAGCTCAAGACTCCTATCGCCAGCATCTCGCTTGCAGCACAGATGATGAACGACGAGAGCGTTACCAAGAGCCCAACGATGATGAAACATCTTGGACAGGTGATAAACGACGAGTCAAAACGTCTGCGATTCCTTGTAGAAAAGGTTCTGCAGATGTCGATGTTCGACAGAAAGAAGGCTGTATTCAAAAAGAAACGTCTCGACCTGAACGAGATGGTAGAGAATATTGCCAACTCGTTCACCCTGCGTGTCGAGCATACCGGAGGCAAGATTTATACGGAGATCGAGGCTATCGACTCGACAATATACGTAGACGAGATGCATTTCCAGAACGTAATAAACAACTTGCTCGACAATGCCGTAAAGTATCGCAAGCCCGACCAACCGGTGGACATCTACCTGCGCACATGGAACGACGACGAGCATCTGTATCTCTCGGTTCGCGATACGGGTCTTGGACTTAAGAAGGACAATCTTAAGAAGGTGTTCGACAAGTTCTATCGCGTACATACAGGCAACCGACATGATGTAAAGGGCTTTGGTCTGGGTCTGGCATACGTCAAGAAGATTGTTATGCTGCACCATGGCGACATCTCTATAGAGAGCGAGCTGGGCAAGGGCACCAAGTTTACAATCAAACTTCCGGTAATCAAGGATTAAACCATTTGCCACAACAAACGTCTAAATGACATATCAACAAGAAAAAAAATAATAACAAATAAAACATTACAACTATGGATGAGAATTTGAAAATTTTGCTCTGCGAGGACGACGAGAATCTCGGTATGCTTCTTCGCGAATATTTGCAGGCTAAAGGCTATTCGGCAGAACTCTGCCCTGATGGCGAGGCTGGCTACAAAGCATTTATGAAGACTAAGTTCGATATCTGCGTGCTTGATGTTATGATGCCTAAGAAGGACGGATTCACCCTTGCTCAGGAAATTCGCCAGGCTAATGCAGAGATTCCTATCATATTCCTTACTGCCAAGACACTAAAGGAGGATATTCTTGAAGGTTTCAAGATTGGTGCCGACGACTATATCACAAAGCCTTTCTCAATGGAGGAGCTTGTATTCCGTATTGAGGCTATTCTTCGTCGCGTTCGTGGCAAGAAGAACAAGGAAAGCTCTATTTACCACATCGGCCGCTTTACATTCGACACCCAGAAGCAGCTGCTGTCTATTGGCGAGAAGCAGACCAAGCTTACCACTAAGGAGAACGAGCTCCTGGCTTTGCTTTGCAGCCATGCCAACGAGATTCTTCAGCGCGACTTTGCCCTAAAGACAATCTGGATTGACGACAATTACTTTAACGCCCGCTCTATGGACGTTTACATTACAAAGTTGCGCAAGCACCTTAAGGACGACGACCAGATTGAGATTATCAATATCCACGGCAAGGGCTACAAGCTTATAACTCCTGAGGATGATTAAAAACAATAATATCTCCCCATTACACGAGGGTGTGCATTCGATGTTTCTACACAAGAATGCACACCCTTTTTTTGTAAAACCAAAGTAGGAGGTACGGTCTCCGAAGAGGGCACTGAAAAAGTCCCTTGCGATATATTTATCAATTATAATCTGCACATAATTTGGCTATGTGCAGATTTTTTTGTACCTTTAAGGAATAAAATCCAAGGTACTTATGCTGTCACAACAACAACTTCCACTCAGTGAATATAGCTCACTTTATGATATAGTCGTCCCCCAGGACAACCTTCTCCGCCGTATTAATAACCTGATAGACTTCAGCTTTGTCTATCAGGAACTGGTCAATAAATATTGTCCTGATAACGGCCGTACAGCTGAATCGCCCATTCGTATGTTCAAATATCTTCTATTGAAGACAATATACGATATATCTGACGTGGATGTTGTAGAGCGTTCCCGTTATGACATGTCGTTTAAGTATTTTCTTGATATGACTCCTGAGGAAGGCGTTATCAATCCAAGCAGTCTTTGTAAGTTTCGCAGATTACGCCTGAAAGACACGGATCTTATGAACCTGCTTATCAAAAAAACTGTAGAGATAGCAATAGAGAAAGGAATCATCACATCAAAGACTATTATTGTAGATTCGACTCATACAAAAGCCAGGTCAAATCCGTATTCACCAGTTGAGATACTGAAACTCCGTTCGAAGCAACTCCGCAAGGCGCTTTATGCCATGGATGATAATATAAAGGAAACACTTCCGGCTAAGAATGAAGACGATGACCTTGTTCATGAGTTGGATTATACCAAGGACCTTCTAAATCATATCACCTCGGATTCCTGCCTTTCGGAAGTGCCCGCAGTAAAACAGCGACTAAATATGCTAAAGGAGACGCTTGCGGACATAGAAGACCACTATACAACCTCAAAGGATACAGACGCACGTGTTGGGCATAAGACAGAAGACACGTCGTTCTTCGGTTACAAGACTCACATCGCAATGAGTGATGAGCGTATCATAACTGCTGCCACAGTCACATCTGGCGAGAAGGGTGACGGGCCTCAGTTGGAAGAGCTTGTTGAGCAAAGCAGAAAGAACGGAATGGAGGTTGACACGGTTGTTGGTGATACCGCATATTCTGGCTGCAAGAACCTCAAACTGGCAGAAGATGAAGAGAGGGGATTTCGTTTGGTGTCCAAATTACATCCGTCTATTAGTAGTGGATTTAGAAAGAGTGAAGACAATTTTGATTACAACAAGGATGCAGGCATGTTTGTTTGTCCTGCTGGCCATATGGCAATCAGAAAAGTAATAATGGGAAAGAATAGGAACTGGAATCAATCCATGACTTATTTCTTTGATGTGGATAAATGCAAGACTTGCTCACGAAGAAACGGATGCTACAAGGATGGAGCTAAAAGCAAGACCTATAGTGTACCTATCAAGAAAGGAGAACATAAAAGACAACTGGAGTTTCAGAAGACACAAGAATTTAAAGAAATAGCCCGCCAGAGATACAAGATAGAGGCAAAAAATTCGGAGTTAAAACAGGTATACGGCTATGATAAGGCATTGTCGTATGGGCTAGATTGTATGCAAATGCAAGGTGCAATGACAATATTTGCCGTAAATATCAAAAGAATATTGAGACTAAGCTAAGAATAATTAGAAGAATTATACACTTGTGACATAAGTGCCCTACATCCTCTATAAGGCTGTATATTAGACCATATCAAAGCAAATTAAAAGCAGATTGCAAAACCGACATAATGTTTAATGCAATCTGCTTTTTTATTTAAAAGAGTGGAATAAAGTCTTAAAGGGCTAACTTTTTCAGTGCCCTCGTCTCCGAACCGTACCACGCAAATAGAAAGTTTCTTCAATAACATATTGCCTCTTGTGTGGTACGGTTCGGAGACCGTACCTCCTACGCTTCCCTTAACTATTTGATTCTTCACTCTTCGTTCTTCACTCTTCGTTCTTCACTTACCTACTGTCAATTAAAACAAAACCTCCAGCAAGGCACAATAATTAATATGATATCTCGTTATATTAAGTATGAAAATTAAAGTTCTGATATTACAGATATTTATGCTTTGCATGGCTATGTATGCCCAAGCGCAAAGCTTCACGTTGCAAGGCCGTGTTGTCGACGAGTCGGGCAGCCCAGTAGAGTTTGCATCTGTCTCATGTCTAAAGCAAGGCAAGATGACCATGACATCGCTTAAGGGCGAGTACAGCCTACAGCTACATTCGGCCGACTCTGTTGAGGTTAGGTTCTCCATGGTAGGCTACAAAACCAAGATACGCGTGTTGCGTCGGCCACGAGGCAAGCAGACTCTGCAAGTTGTATTATACAGCAACGACAACGAGCTTAGCGAGGTTACGGTTACCGGTACACGCATACAGAGCGGACAGACACAAGAGCTAAAGAAAGAGCATCTGAAGAACCTGCCCTCAGTAAGCGGCAACGCCGTAGAGGAGCTGATACAAAGCCAGGCAGGCGTGTCTACCCACAGCGAACTGTCGTCGCAATACAACGTGCGTGGCGGATCGTTCGACGAGAATAGCGTATATATAAATAATGTGGAAGTTTATCGTCCGTTCCTTGTACGCAGCGGACAACAAGAGGGCATCTCCGTAATCAATCCCGACATGGTAGAGAAGATAGAATTCTCTACAGGCGGATACGAGGCACGCTATGGCGACAAGATGTCGTCGGCTCTCAACATCACCTACAAGCGCCCCAAGCCCTTCGAGGCATCCGTATCGGCAAGTCTGCTTGGCGCAAGCGCATACGTAGGCGTAAGCAACAAGAAGGTGTCGTGGAGCAACGGATTGAGATATAAGACAACACGCAACCTCTTAGGCTCGCTCGACACCAAGGGCGAGTACAAGCCCACGTTCATCGACTATCAGACTTATTTCACCTACACACCTAACGAGCGTTGGGACATCAACTTCCTTGGCAACATATCCAACAACCACTACAACTTCAGTCCCGAAGACCGCGAGACCAACTTTGGCACTATGGAGAATGTCAAGTCGTTCCGCGTATATTTCGACGGACAAGAGAAGGACGTGTTCCGCACATTCTTCGGATCGCTTGGCATTACACGCCACTTTGGCAAGAACACAAGCCTCTCGCTTATAGCATCGGCCTTCAAGACACGCGAACAAGAGAAGTACGACATCCAGGGACAATACTGGCTAACCCAGACCGAGACAAGCGAGAATCTTGGCGTAGGCACCTACTTCCAGCACGCGCGCAACTATCTCAACGCTCATGTGGAGAGCCTAAAACTCTTGCTCAAAACCAAGCAAAAGAGACACGACATTGAGGGCGCGCTTTCATTCAAGAAGGAACACATAAGCGAGAACTCTGTGGAGTACGAGATGCGCGACTCAAGCAACTACAGCATTCCGCATACGGGCAAAGACCTCTATATGATATACAGCATGCGAGCCAAGAATGTGCTCGACGCCAACCGCATAGAAGCCTACATACAAGACACCTACCGATTTGGTGGTGGCGAGGGCCAGTCGCATTACACACTCAACTATGGCGTGCGCTTTGCCCATTGGAGCTACACCAAGGAGACAATCCTAAGCCCACGCGTCTCGCTCGGAATAATCCCGGCTTTCAACGAGAATGTAACCATGCGCTTTGCCGCAGGTCTATACTATCAGGCACCATTCTTCAAGGAGATTCGCGACACAACAACGGTCAATGGCATTACTTATGCCAAGCTCAACAACAAGGCAAAGAGCCAACGTTCCATACACTTTATTGCTGGCTACGACTACCGCTTCAAGCTAAACAACCGCCAGTTTAAGTTCACGGCCGAGGCTTACTACAAGTTGCTTGGCAATCTGGTGCCATATAGTGTCAACAACGTCAAGGTGGTTTACTATGGCGACAACGAGAGTAGCGGACATGCAGCAGGTCTTGACTTCAAGATATATGGCGAGTTTGTGCCCGGTACCGACTCGTGGCTATCGCTCTCGCTTATGAGCACAAAGATGAAGCTCAATGGCGTGTCGATACCTCTGCCTACCGACCAGCGCTATGCCCTTAACTTGTTCTTTACCGACTATTTCCCAGGTACCGACCGCTGGAAGATGTCGCTAAAGCTTGCCTTTGCCGACGGTCTGCCTTTCGCGGCTCCACACAGGGAACTTGAGTCGAACTCGTTCCGCGCACCAGCATACAAGCGTGCCGACATAGGTCTGAGCTACAGACTGATAAATAATGCCGACAATCACAACAAGAAGAATCCGTTGCGCAATCTGTGGCTGGGCGTAGAGTGCCTCAATCTGTTTGGCATCAACAACGTCAACTCCTATTATTGGATAACGGATGTTACCGGACAGCAGTATGCTGTGCCCAACTACCTTACTGGCAGACAGCTTAACTTTAGAATTTCTGCCGACATCTAATCGTGTAGAATCTGTATGAAGAATATCCATCATAGCATCATATCTTTGGCGTTGGTTGCCAGTTTCTCGGGCTCTGCCAACGCCCAAAACCATATTATAAAGTCGGACAATATTGCCTCGCTACAGGTTGTGGCGGGCAACAACTGGCTGTCTATGCCCATTATCAAGCTTAATGGCACAGACCCTATCAACGTGTCGTTCGACGACCTAACCCATCAATACCGCCGCTATGCTTATAAACTCGAACATTGCGAAGCCGACTGGAGCGTGTCCGAAGGAATTTTTGAGAGCGACTATTGCGAGGGTTTTGCAGATGGCAACACTATAGACAATGCCGAGGAATCCATCAACACCAACACCCTTTACACACATTACAGTTTCTCCATTCCTAACGAGCGTTGCCGACCCAAGATTAGCGGCAATTACCGCCTTACGGTTTACGACGAGAACGAGGGCGACACCATATTTACCGCCTGTTTTATGGTGGTAGACCCACTCATTAATGTGTCTATGCAAGTGACATCAAACACAGACATCGACACAAACAAGAGTCATCAACAGGTGGCTTTGGCTGTGGGCTATCCTTCCCTAAGAATAACCAATCCAAGTGAGGAGATAAAGACCGTGGTTCTGCAGAATGGCGACTGGAACAACGCACGCCGAAATGTGCCCTCGCAATATCAGACGGTTGACGGAATGAAGTGGCAACACAACAAGGCCCTGATATTTAATGGCGGCAACGAATATCGCAAGTTCGAGATTCTGTCGGTATCCAACCCAACGCTCGGCATAGAAGACACATGGTGGGACGGCAGCCAATATCGTGCACGCGTATGGACCGATCTGCCACGTCCCAGCTATACCTACGACGAAGACGCTAACGGAGCTTTCTACATTCGCAATAGCGACAATATAGAAAACGACCGCGCTTCAGAATATGTGGTTGTAGAGTTTCGCCTGCAGGCTCCGCGCCAGAGGGGCGACGTCTACATCAATGGCGCATGGACCAACAACCAGTACATCCCCCAATATCTTATGACCTACAACGAGATTGACAAGATGTACGAGGCCAAAGTAAGGCTTAAGCAAGGATATTATTCGTACCGATACGTGGTGGTAGACAACGACAAACCTCAGCCTGTTACGTCAGAAGGCAACTTCTTTCAAACCGAAAACACGTACCAAGCATTGGTGTATTATAGAGCTATTGGTCAGCGAACCGACTTGCTTTCAGGGTATTGCGAGGTTGAGTTCAAGTAAAGTTTTCTAACAACCCCTCATATTCAATCTATTTCTTAATTCGTTTATGTAGCTTGCCGTTATACCCCACAACAACCTCCACCATATAATTGATGGACGATTCAGGAATAGCGAGTATAGCAAAGAAGTGTAGACCCTCCTTGTCGGCATTAACGAACGTCAAATCGCTTAACACGGCCTGCTTTACAAACGATTCGGGCACAACATCCTTAAACATCTCCTTGCGCAAGTCGCTTGAGAACAAGCTGGTCGCACCCTTATAGATGCAGAGGTTAATAATATTGTCGTAATACATATTGTCTACCTCCACGCCATCGTCGTTGTACGAAGCCTTTGCTACCTTGTACGTTGTAGGATTAATCTGCACGTAGCAATGGTAGCGCTCGTCGCCGTAATACATAATGGAGTCGCGTTTAACAAGCTTGTTCTGGTTGATGTGCAAAACCGTCTTAGTAGCAAACAAGTCGAGGTAAGACATGTCGTTGGTCTTCTTCAGCTTAACCTTATCGCCATTTTGATTTACAAATACAAACAAGTGTGGTGTTTGCTTCACGATATGATATTTCACAGTATTGCCGCCAAAGAGCACAAACGAGTCGCGCTCTACACGGAAATATGTAGGTGCACTTGTGGAGTCGGGAAAGAAGATGGTGTCACCCTTAACACGAAAGGCCACATCATCATCGTCGTCGTCAAGCCAAATTCCTTGCAAATTCTTCTTGGCAGTCAAGTCTTCTTCGGTCTTTTCTTGTTTTGGGGTTTGTCCAGAGCACGCAAACAACGCCAAGGCCAAATCGATACACAAGAAAGGCATGTATATCTTTCTCAAATTAAACATATATAGGTTGTCTTCTTTTATGCTGTGCAAAGATACTATTTTTCGTGCGTAACTGCAAACCTATAAATAAAATTTAATCATTTCTTCGCTATTTTTCGCATTTTAGTTTGCTACTCGGTTTTTATTTCGTAAATTTGCACTATGACAGATTTAGAAAGACATATAGTAGAGCTGCTTTTGGACAATGACTGTGTTATTGTCCCGGGATTTGGTGGCTTCATGGCGCATAATCTGGCAGCAACTTTTAACGAGAAGGAGAATGTATTCTTCCCACCATCACGAACCATTGGTTTCAACCAGAGCTTGACGATGAACGATTCGCTCTTAGCCCAATCGTACGTCAATTGCTACGAGATAAGCTATCCCGAAGCATTAAGAAAGATTGAGCAGGAGGTTGACGCCCTAAAGCGTGAGATTGAGGAAGAAGGCAGCCACACAATATGCGGATTAGGTAAGATTGTTATGCTTGAGGATGGCAACTACGATTTCATCCCCGAAGCTTCAGGATTGATTTCGCCCTATCTCTATGGTTTCGAGTCGTTTGAAATTCAGAAACTTAAGGTTGAGGAAGAGGCGATGGCAGATAACAACGTTGAGGCCGAAGCCAAGGAACAGGCTATTGGCAACAGCGTTGTTATTGGAGCCAACTCTATTTTTGCCGCCAATGGACCGCTGCAGCAGCCCGAAAAGCAAGAGATTAAGAAAGAACCCAAGAAGAAGGACGAGATAGCCGTGCGCATTCCGATAAACGTTATAAAGCACATCGCTGCGGCATGCGTCGTGCTCTTCATATTCCTATCGTTCCCCTCAAAGCTTGGCGAGGCAAGCACGTCCAACCTAAAGCACACGTCTATAGACACCAATCTATTGTACGAGATTATGCCTAAGGACCTGACAAGCGGCAAGCCCAAGAGCCTTAACGACGCCCAGCCGTCCGACTCGCTTGCAAAGATGGCAAAGACTGCTGACGATATGGCAGCAAATGCCAAAACCGTTGGGGCTGCAACAAGCAACAATGCCTCTATACCCTATTACAGCATAGTTCTGGCAAGCCGCATAACCAAGAAGAATGCCCAGGCTTATGTAGAACAGCTGCATAAAAGAGGAATGATTGACGCAAGCGTACACACATCGGCCGGAATGACAAAGATTATATACAAGAAGTTTGGCAATCGAGCCGATGCCAACAAGGTTCAGCGCGAGCTGGAGAGCAAAGGCGAGTTTGCCGGATGCTGGATTACAGAGATAAAATAACATTTTATACAACAGACAAGCAAGAATGAAGCGAGTAAGATGCCCTAAGTGTGACAACTACATCACTTTCGACGAGAATAAATACAAGGAAGGACAGTCATTAGTGTTTCAATGCCCCCAATGCGGCAAGCAATTCGGCATACGTATAGGCGTGTCAAAATTGCGCAACACGCAGAAGGAGGACAATCCCGACGATAATGCCGACGGCAACAAGTATGGCTACATCACGGTTATTGAGAATGTGTTCCACTACAAGCAGGTTATTCCACTACAGATGGGTGTCAACGTTATAGGCAGATACATGAAGAATAGTGGCGTAAACTGCGCCATCGAGACCAACGATCCCAGTATTGACATCAACCATTGCTCTATAACCGTAAGTCGCGACAAGAAGGGCAACCTAAGATACATCCTTAAGGATGGACCCAGCTATACCGGCACATTCGTCGACAACGTTATATTGGGCGACCGTGAGCAACGTGTGATAGAGAACGACACCTTGTTCACAATAGGCGCCACAAGTGTGATATTGCACACTCCCGATGGCGAAGAATAGAAGAATAGCTTATAAAACAAACAAATTATAGGATATAAAAA
This sequence comes from Prevotella merdae, assembly GCF_900290275.1. Classification (GTDB taxonomy): domain Bacteria; phylum Bacteroidota; class Bacteroidia; order Bacteroidales; family Bacteroidaceae; genus Prevotella; species Prevotella merdae. The sequence continues at coordinate 913,030 of NZ_LT985324.1, read as the reverse complement.
CAGGCGCAGAACACAAAGCCATCATTGCTTCATGTGTTCTGCGCCTTTGTTTATTTATCCACGCATTTGCCTTAGCAAGTCTTTCTGATGCTCGGTAAGGTTTGTAGGCAACATCACGTTGTAGGTTATAATCAAGTCGCCAAACGTTCCGTCTCCCCTATCATATCCCTTGCCACGCAGACGCACCTTAGTGCCGTTCTGTGTCTCAGGTTTTACCTTCAGCTTAAGCTTCTGTCCGTTGCCCAGCTGTATAATTACCTCGCCACCAAGCAAAGCCGTGTAGAGGTCGATATTAACGCTTGCGTTCATCTCGCCACTATTCTGGCGTGCGCTGTTGCGTGTGCGCGACGAGCGACCTGCCTTGGCTCCAAAAAGGTCCTTGAAGAAACTTGAGAAGCCACCCTCTCCAGCTCCGAATCCCGAGAAGTCGAAACCCTCGAAAGGAGAGCCTCCTCCACTTGCTCCACCATCCGAGCTCCAGTAGAAGTTGCCATCAGTTCCGCCAGCTCCACCTTGTTGAGCATAAGCGTCAGCCTCGCGCCATTTCTCGCCATACTGGTCGTACTTCTTACGCTTTTCCGGGTCTGAAATCACGTCGTAAGCCTCGTTAAGAGCCTGAAACTTAGCCTTTGCCTTAGGGTCGTTAGGGTGCAAGTCGGGATGAAACTGCTTTGCACGTTTGCGGTACGCCTCGCGCACCTGGTCTTGCGGTATATTGCGGTCTACACCAAGTATTTTATAATAGTCAATAAATGCCATAACCAATCCTCCTTATCTTTGTTTTTCGTTGTTTGTTCTATCTTATTCGCCAGCTGTGTCACCACAGCAGTCCTCAGAGATTAAAGAGCAAATTTTGTGCCAGTAGAAGGATTTCTTTAAACACTTATAACTGGTTCATCCGGAATATGGAGTGATAGAAGTGTAAGTTGCAGTTTATCGGGGAGAGGCTCTTGTACTTGTATCTCCTTTGCTTGTAGTTCCCACAGAACGCACAGACCACACTCTAAGTTTGCAGAAGAAAGCAATTAGGCTAAATAATCAAGGTAAAACTATGATTGCTAAAGACAGTTTCGTACCTTTGTTGTAAAAAGGTAGAATCGGTCTGTCGAAGGGGTAAACCAAAGATCGCACAAGNCACACTCTAAGTTTGCAGAAGAAAGCAATTAGGCTAAATAATCAAGGTAAAACTATGATTGCTAAAGACAGTTTCGTACCTTTGTTGTAAAAAGGTAGAATCGGTCTGTCGAAGAGGTAAACCAAAGATCGCACAAGTCTGAAGACTATGTTCTGTTTCGGACCTCATCGACATAGTTGCAAAGACCAGATAGAAAGTTATCGGCTCTGAGCCTTGTTAGAGTGTTAGTCCATACAACTATTGACCAATTCTACATAACTAAAATCGTACAAAGATATGAAGAATTTATTTATTGGAGTTGATTTTTCGAAAGAAAAAGTTGATGTGGCTATCATTTTTGCAGATGGACTGACAGAAACAGCTGCACGAATGTTTAACGAGTTCAAGACAACTGTGTCTGGCTACAAGCAACTGGTCAAGTGGGTGGAGCAGAATTCCTACGGCATCGACTCTTCCCTGTGGCTCTTCTGTGGAGAGAATACGGGCGACTACAGCAAGGGACTGTGCAACTTTCTCTATGGTAAAGGCTACGACATGTGGCTTGAGAATGCCAAGAGCATCAAGGATGCATCAGGTCTCAGACGATTGAAGTCGGACCGCGCCGACGCCTCGATGATTGCCGAATACGCAATGAGGAATTACGACAGAGCCATTATGTACGAGCCACTTAGCGAGTCACTTGCACAACTGCGCGAACTGTTTCTGTATCGTCAGATGGTTATAAGACACAGATGCAGCTTTCAAGTGCGCAGAGGCGAGAAGAAACTCACAATGGAGAAGTCTCCTGTCAAGACAATGATCTCGCAGAGCGGAAGGCATATCGTGTCTGAACTCAACAAGGAAGTAGAGAAAATAGACAAGCGAATCGCCGAGCTCATCAAGTCAGACGAGGAACTCACCGAGGTGTTCACCATCGTGACCTCGGTGCCTGGTATAGGAACGCAGAATGCTGTCTGTCTGATGGTATACACCGACAACTTCCGTCGTTTCAACTACGATTCAAGGAAGATTGCCTGCTACTACGGCATAGCCCCATTCGGCAAGGATTCGGGCACCAGCGTGCATTCAGATCCTCGTGTGCACTATATGGCGAACCGTCAGATAAAGTCCATGCTGACGCAGGCTGCACTGGCTGCCGTGAACTTCAATCCTGTTATTGCAAGGTACTATATGCGTCTCGTGGAACGTGGAAAGAAGAAGCAGGTTGCACTGAACAATGTGAAGAACAAACTCGTGCATTTGGTCACTGCCATGGCCAGAAACCGCCAGCTTTATACCCCAGAATATAAAATCTCAGCTTAAAATGAAAATAATGGTCAAAACATTTGGATTTTAACATAGAAAGCAGAAGCCTACGGGATTAAGGTTTTGGAATACACAGAGCGTATAGACGCTGCGCGTCATACGACAGAAGGCACAGAATTGATTGCTTGTGTAGCGTCGCCGAGGTTAAGTATGGTTCGCTGTCTATGGCGGCGCAAGCAATCATTTCTGTGGATTCTTGCCTCGCGAAGCGTAGGCCATTCTGTGGATTCGAAAGCTTAAGCCCGTAGGCTTCTGTGTGATCCGTGCATTCTGTGGGAACTACATACAAAAGAACTACAAGTATAATTATACGTCCATTATACGAATATCAAGACGCCAACCTCCACGATAAACTCCAGTTGTATCACTCCAAATATCAAATGAACCTTATAACAATCAGGCGTTTCAGTTGTTTCAGTTTCAGTTGCGTTTCAAAGGGTCAGTTATGTATCAAACCCTCTTATTAAACATTTATAACTAATTAATAATCAATAGGTTATATAGAAGAAACGAAATTTGACACCCCCTTAAAAACAACTGAAACAACTGAAACTGAAACGCTTGGCTTATTCATGTCTTTATCTCCAAGGCTTGTTATTGGTTTATTATCAGCTACTTACCTCATTCTTCAAGCTTTTGTTAGCAATAAGCCAAGCAAGTATAATGCCACATTATTCATCAATTTTTCCTCTTACAGGCCTCAAACGACATGTTTTAAACACTCGTTTTTATTGCAAATCCTGCCTTTACAATCTACTTGTGCACTTTTATCTCCATCTTTTAGGAGCAGTTTTTTTACGAAATCTGCCGACAAACGAGGCATTTGAGCAGATAAATGGGGGTATAATGTAACAAGTTTTATATTGTAGCGGAGGTCTCCGGCCTCCACAGCAATCAATGATACAAACTCTTGTATTATTAGTAATGATGATTTGTATTCGACTTGGTGCTGCGGAGGCCGGAGACCTCCGCTACTTATAGGTTCATAATTGAATCACTCCATATTCTGGATGAACCAAAAGGTTCTCCATAAGGTGGGCTGAAGGCTCTTGGCGTTACAGTTACAGTTACAGTTTTTACAAAAAGGGTAATGATGTTACAAACCCCTTATTAAAGACTTTATAACTAATTAATAATCAAATAGTTATATATATAAATGGGGGAAGCTGTAACCCTTGAAAATAAAACTGTAACAACTGTAACTGTAACGCTAGTTAACATCAACTTTCCTCTTAAAGGCTGATAACCAACGACTTAGCTTATTAATAGGTGTCCCAAATGTTACATAAAACCTCAGTAAAACCTCTAATTAGGCGATATGAAACCTCGGAAAAGGCTTCAAAAGCGTGCTTTTGAAACTCTCGCAAGTGCAAAATCTATGCATCTGCCTCGAGAGGCTATGCTTTAAACTATCCTTGGCACGCATGCAAGTGGCGCAAAATAAAGGTTTCTTGAGCAAATTTGGAAATCGCACGAAACGTATTGTTTCGTATGATTGCTATTTTTCGAATGTATTACCTTTGTAAAAGATAAGCTGCATCTCAATATAATATTCAAGCAAGCCATCCAACAGTCTTCAACCGACTATTCGCACAAGCTCACGAGAATAATCGAAAGGTGCCACGAATATAATCGAAAGGTGCCACGAATATAACCGAAATAGCCCAAGCGGATAGTCGAAGAAGAACTTGCAAAAGCTCAATTACTTAAACAAGCTGCGGAACGATGTAGGAATTGGCGTGGCAAACTCCATGCGCTCGCCTGTTACGGGATGTGTGAAGCAAAGCATGTAGGCGTGCAGGCATAGACGGTGGATAGGGTCGTCGCCGTTGCCGTATTTTACGTCGCCACACACAGGATGTCCCATGTCAGCAGAGTGGACACGAATCTGGTTCTTGCGGCCAGTCTCCAAGCGATACTCCACAAGCGAGTGCTCGGTAGTGCGGTTGAGTACATGATAATGCGTTACGGCATACTTGCCGCCATTGTCCACGGGCGACGAGTAGGTGATGTAAGCCTTGCTGTCCTTAAGCCAGTTGGCAATGGTTCCGTTGTCGTTCTCCATCTCTCCGCTCACCACAGCCACATATCGGCGGTCGTACACTATCTGATGCCAGTTGTGCTCCAGAATCTGCTCTGTGTCGATGTCCTTGGCATAAATCATCAGTCCGCTTGTGTCGCGGTCGAGACGATGCACAACATGTGCGCGGCACTTCTGTCGCGACTTGTGGAAATAGTCGTCGAGCAACGTCTTCAGATTAAGCGATGAGTGTCCGGCAGCCATCGAAAGTATGCCAATGTTCTTCTCTACTACCACAATCCAGCGGTCCTCGTACACCACTTTGGCGTATTGGCTCTTGAATGTGTTGCTGCTCTTGTGTCGGCTGATAGATACCTTGTCGCCGGGGTTAAGGGCGAGGTCGAACTGAGTTACAACCTTGCCGTTGACCTTGATGCCGCGTCCCTGAAGCGTAGCCTTTATCTTGTTGCGGCTCTCCTTAACGTTGTTTAGCAGATATTCGAGCAATGGAGCTTCTGTACCCGATGCCACAACAAGCTGTTTGCTGTCGCCAGACTGAGGGCCATACGATTTAAAATTGTTTTGTCTTGCCATATATTATTTTTATTCCTTTCAAAGTTTATGCAAAGTTACTCATTATTCTTTGGATTTATCAATGTTTTTAATTAATTTTGCATATTTAAATGGGCGGGTAAGTCAACTAGTCCTACAAAAGAAAAAATAGATAATGAACAGAAAGAAATCATCAATAATAGCGGTATGGGCTGTATGTATGCTGGCTATGCTGTTTTCGGCATGCACAAGCAAGGACGAGAATGCTGCCGAGGAGCGCGTCAAGACGTTTGCCCAGCACTACTTCAATCTGCGCTATAAGCAAGCTGCCGCCTATTGTACAGACGGCTCGCTGAAATGGATAAAGTATAGGGCGGCAAATATCAACCAGGCTGATTTGGATTTGCTTAACTCGCAACCCGACTCGGCTGTATGTACCATAGATGATTTCTCGTACGACGACGACAAGGCTACCGCAAACATTACGGTTAAGAACTTCCTTAGGAGCGACTCGGTTGGCAAGAAGGGCACTATCGTTGGCGAGCAGATGTTCTGCATACCGATGAAAAAGGTTGGCTACAAATGGTTAGTACAGCTTGACAGTCTGCTGTAGAACAGCCAAGACTGACTCGAAAAGCGTACCCGAAAGAAATTTTATTATCAATAATCAACTAACAATCAGCAAGTTATAAAATAAGAGATGATAAGTATAGAGAATTTGACGGTGGAATTTAGCGCAAAACCGCTATTCCGCAATGTCAGCTTTGTTGTTAACGACCGCGACCGCATAGCCCTTGTGGGCAAGAATGGAGCAGGAAAGTCTACTATGTTGAAGATAATTTGCGGCTTGCAAAGCCCAACCGAGGGACATGTGTCTGTTCCAACTAACGCTACGGTTGGCTATCTTCCACAGGTAATGGTTCTGCAAGACAACACTACTGTAAAGGAAGAGGCGCGCAAGGCTTTCTCTGATACTATCAAGCTAAAGGAGCGCATAGACGAACTGAACCGACAGTTGACCGAACGTACCGACTACGAGTCGGAGAGCTATACCGAGCTGGTTGAGCTGTTCACCCAGGAGCACGACCGCTTCCTGATGCTTGGTGGCGAAAACTACGAGGCCGAGATTGAGCGCACGCTTGTAGGTCTGGGTTTCACACACAACGACTTCGACCGTCCTACAAGCGAGTTTTCGGGCGGATGGCGCATGCGTATAGAGTTGGCTAAGATTCTACTTAGACATCCCGATGTGCTACTGCTTGACGAGCCCACCAACCACCTGGACATCGAGAGTATAGGATGGCTGGAGCGTTTCTTACAGCAAAGTGCCAAGGCCTTGATACTGGTAAGTCACGATCGCGCCTTTATAAATAATGTGACAAACCGAACGATTGAGATTTCGTGCGGACAGATTAACGACTATAAGGTGAAGTACGACGAATACGTCAAGCTTCGGCTTGAGCGCCACGAGCAGCAGATGCGCGCCTACGAGAACCAGCAGAAGGAAATAGCCGATATTAAGGACTTTATCGAGCGCTTCCGCTACAAACCCACAAAGGCTGTTCAGGTGCAAAGCCGAATAAAGCAGCTTGAGAAGATTGTGCCGATAGAGGTAGACGAGATTGACAACTCGTCCATGCACCTTAAATTTCCGCCATGCCTGCGATCGGGCGACTACCCCGTTATCTGTCAGGACTTGGGCAAGACATACGGCACACACAACGTTTTCGCTGACGTCAACCTAACGATAAAGCGTGGCGAAAAGGTGGCGTTTGTGGGCAAGAACGGCGAGGGTAAGTCTACGCTTGTTAAGTGTATCATGGGCGAGATTCCCTTCGACGGCAACCTTAAGGTGGGTCATAACGTGCAGATAGGCTATTTTGCGCAGAACCAGGCCCAGCTGCTCGACGGCGAACTGACCGTATTCGAGACCATCGACAACGTGGCAAAGGGCGACATCAGACTGAGGATAAAGAACATCCTGGGCTCGTTTATGTTTGGAGGCGAGGCTATAGACAAGAAGGTGAAGGTGTTGTCGGGTGGCGAGCGCAGCCGACTGGCCATGATACGCTTGCTGCTTGAACCCGTAAACCTGCTTATCCTCGACGAGCCTACCAACCACCTGGACATACAGTCGAAGGAGGTGCTTAAGGAGGCCATTCTGGCATTCGACGGAACGGCTATAATAGTAAGCCACGACCGCGAGTTTCTCGACGGACTGGTGTCGAAGGTGTACGAGTTTGGCGGAGGCAAGGTGAAGGAGCATCTTGGAGGCATATACGACTATCTGCGCTCGCGCAACATGGAGAGTCTTAACGACCTGAACGCCACAACCGTCTTTGCCAAGACCAACGCCGACGACAACAAGAAGAAGGTCGACTCTGCCGAGACATCCACAGACGGCAGCCAACCCGCCAAGCTAAGCTATGCCGAACATAAGGAGCAGCAGAAGAAGATAAGAAAAGCCGAGAAGCTGGTGGAGGAGTCGGAGAAGAAGATTAGCGCTATGGAAGACCGCCTGAAGGAGCTCGATGCCATACTGTGCACGCCCGAGGGAGCTTCCGACATGACTGTTGTGAACGAATACACAGCCATAAAGCAACGCATGGACGAGGAAGAGGAACGATGGACCCTGCTTTCGGAAGAACTTGAGGAGCTAAAGGCAAACTAAAGAAGCAACAGAGGCTACGAACTTGAGAAAGTTCGACAATAAATATATACAACGTGCATAATTATACTGATATAACATTATAAATCCATTAAATGTTGACAAATTACAAGCGTTTTAAAAGAAAATTTGTAACTTTGCCAACGATTTGTAAGAGTTTGCATGTTTTCTGCTATAAAAATGCAGATGTTGCGTGACAATAATATTAATATAACGAAAACACAGGGCCGATGAAGGTAGCGATATTGAAATATAATGCTGGAAATATATGTTCGGTGGTTAATGCGCTTGAGCGTATCGGGTGCAATCCTATCCTGACCGACTCAGCAGAAGAACTACAAAGTGCCGACAAGGTTGTATTCCCTGGTCAGGGAGCCGCAGGACCAACGATGAAGTATCTAAAGCAGCATGGGCTCGACAGCCTTGTTCGTGGCTTGCAACAACCCGTTTTGGGCATCTGCATAGGCCAGCAACTGCTTTGCCGACATTCTGAGGAGGATGATACCGACTGTCTGGGCATATTCCCAGTAGACGTGATGAAATTCAAATCAGGCAAACCTTCAGACAAGATTCCGGCTATGGGATGGAACGAGATTAACAACCTCAGCACTCCCCTATTCCACGGTATCACACAGAAAGATTTTGTCTACTTCGTGCACAGCTTCTATGTGCCGGTATGCGATTATACCATAGCACAGGCCGACTACATCCAGCCCTTTAGCGCGGCTCTGCACAAGGACAACTTCTACGCCACCCAGTTTCACCCCGAGAAAAGCGGAAGAGTTGGTGAGATATTATTGGAGAACTTCTTGAAGTTATAGTGGTTAATATAAAAATTATGCGCGTATGATTGATTTGATACCGGCAATCGACATAATAAATGGCGAATGTGTAAGGCTTACAAAGGGCGACTACTCACAAAAGAAAGTGTACAACGCCAACCCCGTGGCCATAGCACAGGAGTTTGCCAGCATGGGGTTTAAAAGGCTGCACATGGTAGACCTGGACGGAGCAAAGTCGAAACATGTGGTTAATGCCGATGTGCTGCGTGCCGTAAGCCAGGCAACCAGCCTGAGCATCGACTTTGGAGGCGGCATTAAGACTCAGGAGGACATGGACAAGGTGTTCGACAATGGTGCCAAGATGGCAACCGTAGGAAGCATATCCTATACCGACCCTCAAACCTTTGAAGCATGGATTAAGCGTTACGGAGCCGACCGAATAATACTTGGTGCCGACGTGCGCGACAAGAATATTGCCATCAACGGATGGATAGACAATACCAACTGCGACGTGTTCGGATTTATAGACCACTATCGCAAGAAGGGCATCAGCAAGGTGCTTTGCACAGACATAGCCAAGGACGGAGCCTTGGGAGGCACGTCAATCGAGCTGTACAAGCAACTGATGGAACGATTCCCCGACCTGTATCTGATAGCAAGCGGAGGCGTATCGTCGGCCGACGACATATTGAGTCTGGACCAGGCCGGAATACCCGCCGTGGTGTTTGGCAAGGCCTACTACGAGGGCCTTATAGATATTAACAAAATAAGACATTTACTCTATGGGATTGGCTAAACGAATAATTCCGTGTCTGGATGTAAAGGATGGCGCTACGGTAAAGGGAGTAAACTTTGTAAACCTTCGCAACGCTGGCGACCCCGTTGAGCTTGCCAGGCAATACAGCAATCAAGGTGCCGACGAACTGGTGTTTCTCGATATTACCGCAAGCGCAGATGGACGCAAGACATTTACCGATATGGTGGGCAAGGTGGCTCAGGTCATCAACATTCCATTTACGGTAGGTGGCGGCATAAACGCCTTTGAGGATGTGGAGCGACTGCTGTTTGCAGGAGCCGACAAGGTAAGTATCAACTCGGCTGCCATACGCACCCCTAATCTGATAGATAAGATATCTGCCAGTTTTGGATCGCAAGTGTGCGTGTGCGCGATAGACGCACGAATGGAGGCCGACGGCCAATGGTATTGCTATGTAAAGGGTGGACGCGAGCGCACAGACCTTAAGTTGCTCGACTGGGCTACCGAGGTGGCCGACCGTGGTGCCGGAGAGATTCTCTTTACCAGCATGAACCACGATGGCGTGAAGCAAGGCTTTGCCAACGACGCATTGGCCATGCTTGCCGAGAAGGTTAAGATTCCGGTTATAGCAAGTGGCGGAGCCGGATGCATGGACCACTTCTACGACGCATTTGCCAAGGGCAAGGCCGACGCAGCCCTGGCTGCAAGCGTGTTCCATTTTGGCGAGATAAAGATACCCAAGCTTAAGGAATATCTTAAACAAAAAGGCGTAAAGGTAAGAATATAAACGGTTTAAACTATTTTATATAAATGCTTATGGAGATAGATTTTGAGAAACAAGGCGGACTTGTACCTGCCATAATTCAAGACAGCATAACCAACAATGTGCTGATGCTGGGCTATATGAACCAGGAGGCATACGAACAAACCATAAAGACTGGCAAGGTGACATTCTGGAGCCGAAGCCGCCAATGCCTTTGGACAAAGGGCGAGACATCGGGCAACTTCTTGAACTTGGTAAGTATAAAGAGCGATTGTGACAACGACACCCTATTAGTTAGAGTCAATCCGGTGGGTCCGGCTTGTCATCTTGGCACAGACACATGTTGGGGCGAGAAGAACGAGGCCAATCCCTTGCTGTTCCTTACCGAGCTGCAAGACTTCATCAACAAGCGCCACGAGGAGATGCCCGAGGGCTCGTATACTACATCTCTCTTTAAGGATGGTTTGAACCGAATGGCCCAAAAGGTTGGCGAAGAGGCACTTGAAGCTGTTATCGAAGCAACAAACGGAACCAACGAACGCCTTATATACGAGGCATCCGACATGTTCTATCATCTTATAGTATTATTGACAAGCAAAGGTCTGCGCATTGAAAATATAGCCCAAGAGCTGCAGGTGCGCCACGACCCCAACTGGCACAAACATTAATTATCATTTATGCTAATAGATTATCAAAAAGCTAATATATACCAGACCGACGAGGTTATTCTTCAGAATGTCGACTTTCATGTGGACGAGGAACAGTTTGTTTATGTTATAGGCAAGGTAGGATCGGGCAAATCGTCGTTGCTGAAGTCGATCTATTGCGAGGTTGACTTCGACAAGGCTGATGCCGAGAAAGCCGAGGTGCTTGAGCGAAACCTCCTTACACTAAAGCGCAAGGACATACCTGCACTTCGTAGAGAGATGGGTATCATCTTCCAGGACTTCCAGCTTCTGCACGACCGTAGCGTTAAGCAGAACCTCCAGTTTGTGCTTAAGGCTACAGGATGGAAATCGCAGAAGGAGATTGACGAGCGCATACTCAAGGTGCTCGAGGCTGTAGGCATGCAAGACATGAGCAACCGCCTTCCACACGAGCTGTCTGGAGGCGAACAGCAACGTATAGCCATAGCGCGCGCCTTGCTAAACCAGCCTAAAATAATTATAGCAGACGAGCCAACCGGCAATCTCGACCCCGATACAGCCGAGAAGATTGTGGGCTTGCTTTACGAGATAAGCCATTCGGGCACTTCGGTGGTTATATCAACACACAACCTTGGCATGATTGACAAGTTCCCTGGACGTGTGTACAAATGCAAGGAGCACACTCTGACGGATGTCACCAAGGAGTATGCTGACCAATAGAATAACATTATTTGAACTGAAAAAATAAAAAATAATAATATTATGAAAGTAATGAAGTTTGGTGGTACCTCAGTAGGTACCGCAGAGCGCATGAAATCTGTTGCCTCAATGGTTTCAGAGTCAGGCGAACAAGTGTTTGTTGTTCTTTCAGCAATGTCGGGCACAACCAACTCACTCGTTGAGATTTCAAACTATCTCTACAAGAAGAACTCGGATGGCGCCAACGACGTAATCAACAATCTTGAGAGAAAGTACATGGAGCATGTGGAGGAGCTTTATTCTACAGACGAATACAAGCAGCGCACACGCGAGTTCCTGGCTACGGAGTTCAACTATCTCCGCTCTTTCACCAAGGACCTCTTCACAAGCTTTGAGGAGAAGAACATCGTGGCTCAGGGCGAGATAATGAGCACAAACATGGTGGCCAACTATCTTGAGGAGCAAGGCGTGAAGGTTTGCCTGTTGTCGGCTTTCGACTTTATGCGCACAGACAAGAATGCCGAGCCCGACTCGCAGTATATCAAGGAGAAGCTGACGGCCATTATGAAGGAGAACGAGGGCTATCAGGTATACATCACACAGGGCTTTATCTGCCGTAACGCCTATGGCGAGGTAGACAATCTGCTGCGTGGCGGTAGCGACTTTACAGCATCGCTTATTGGTGCAGCTCTGCCAGCTGAGGAGATTCAGATTTGGACCGACATCGATGGAATGCACAACAACGACCCACGTGTTGTGGATAAGACCGAGGCTATTCGCCAGCTCAACTTCGAGGAGGCTGCCGAGCTTGCCTATTTTGGTGCCAAGATTCTGCATCCTACATGTGTTCAGCCAGCCAAGTTTGCAGGCATCCCAGTTCGCCTTAAGAACACATTGGACCCTAAGGCCGAAGGCACAATTATCGACAACGTTCTGCTTAAGGGCAAAATCAAGGCCGTAGCCGCCAAGGACAACATTACAGCCATCAAGATCAAGTCGAGCCGCATGCTCTTTGCCACAGGCTTCCTGCGCAAGGTGTTCGAGATATTCGAGTGCTATCAGACTCCTATAGACATGATTACTACAAGCGAGGTGGGCGTTTCGATGAGTATCGACAACACATCTCACCTTAACGAGATTGTAGACGAGCTTAAGAAGTATGGCACAGTTACAGTAGACTCTGACATGTGCATCGTCTGCGTTGTAGGCGATCTCGACTGGAGCAACCTGGGCTTCGAGACCTTGGTGCTTGACGCTATGAAGACCATACCGGTACGTATGATCTCGTATGGCGGCAGCAACTACAACATCTCGTTCCTAATTAAGGAATCGGATAAGAAGAAGGCTCTTCAAAGCTTGTCGGACGTGCTGTTCAACAACAAGAAGTAAGTAGTAGCGTAAGTATATGTCGCACCTAAAAATTTGCAAAAGATGTTTTCAGTAGATAAGTTTAACACAGTTCAAACCCCATTTTATTATTACGACACGCAGCTGTTGCGTAAGACATTAAAGACTATACAAGAAGAAAGTGGCAAGTATCCTAACTTTCATGTGCATTATGCTGTTAAAGCCAATGCCAATCCGAAGGTTCTTCGTATAATCAGTCAGCATGAACTGGGAGCCGATTGTGTTAGCGGCGGAGAGATAAAGGCAGCCCTTGAGGCTGGTTTCCCTTCCGACGGTATTGTCTACGCGGGTGTTGGCAAGAGCGACTGGGAGATAAAGTTGGGAATAGAGAACGACATCCTATGCTTTAATGTCGAGTCGACCGCCGAGCTTGACGTAATAGCCTCTCTGGCTAAGGAGGCAGGCAAGGTGGCAAGAGTGGCTTTCCGCATCAATCCCAATATAGGTGCCCACACCCATGCAAACATCACAACCGGTCTGGCCGAGAACAAGTTTGGTATTGCTATGCAGGACATGGTTCCGGTTATTGAGCATGCCAAGACATTGGACAGCATAAAGGTTGTGGGGCTACACTTCCACATCGGATCGCAAATTCTCGACATGGGCGACTTTAAGGCTCTTTGCAACCGCATCAACGAGCTGCAAGCCCTGTTGGCTCAGAACAACATCTATGTTGACAATATCAACGTGGGTGGCGGATTAGGTGTAAGCTACGACAATCCCGACCGCGAGCTAATACCCGACTTCAAGTCGTACTTCAAGACATATGCTACACATCTGCGCCTGCGCGATGGACAGCAGGTACACTTCGAACTTGGACGTGCCGTTGTGGCACAATGCGGATCGCTCATCACTCGCCTACTCTACGTAAAGCAAGGCACATACAAGCAGTTTGCCATCGTGGATGCAGGCATGACCGACTTGATACGTCCTGCTCTCTACCAGGCGTTGCACAAGATACAGAACATCAGCAGCAATGAGCCTGCCGAGACGTACGACGTGGTAGGTCCTATCTGCGAGTCGAGCGATGTGTTTGCCAAGGCCATTGACCTTAACAAATGTCATCGTGGCGACTTGATAGCGATACGCTCTGCTGGTGCCTATGGCGAGATAATGGCAAGTTCGTACAACTGCCGACCATTGCCTAAAGGCTATATTTCTGAAGATTTCAAATAAAATATGATAATTGATAATTTATCAATAATAGCGTGTTTAATAATAGTGTTGCTCACAGCCACGTCGCTCTTTGCCAATCCTTTTGTACGCAAGATACAGAATGAGGGAGAAGCCGACCCGCGACTTGTTGATGAGCAACACTTGCCCAACGTTACGGTTCTTGTGCTTGCCAACAACAACGCACAGGCACTTGACGCACATCTGCCGTTGCTACTTACACAAGACTATCCCGCTGCTTACGAGGTGGTGGTTGTAGGCGAACAAGGCGACTTGAATGTGGAGACAGTTGTTAAGCAGTTTTCGCAGAACAAGCATCTTTACGCCACATACATTCCTCCGCGCTCTTTGTTCATGAGCAAGAAGAAGCTGGCTGTGGCCTTGGGTGTAAAGGCGGCACATTACGACTGGGTTCTACTTCTCGACTCTAATTGCCATCCCGTGTCAGACACATGGCTTAAGTCTATGGCAAGCCATATGGACAACGAAGCCAATCTGGTTATAGGATACAGCAACTACGATGAGGAAGCAAAAACCTTCTATCGTTTCGACCGATTGCGCAACGACTGCTACTTGCTTAGATGCGCCCAGCGTTCCATCGCCTATCGCGCCAATGGCGTGAACATAGCGTTCCGCAAGTCGGAGTTTATCAAAGACGATGGCTATCGCGGCAACCTACATCTTGTTAATGGCGAGTACGACTTTATTGTAAACAAGTATGCACGTACCGATTCTGCTCGTATAGCAATAGACGAGGACGCATGGATACGCGAAGAGAAGCCTACACTTAAAGCATGGCACGACCGCAACATCTGCTATGCCAACGTGCGCAAGTATCTCGAACGCTCGTTCGGCATTAGGGCTCTGTATAATGTAGACATGACGATGATGCATCTCAACTACATCGTGCTGCTGCTCGCTATTGTGGCTGCTTCAATTCTGCAAAATTGGATTGTGCTTGCTGTAGCGTCCCTGGCGCTTATACTTACCTTGGTGCTGCGCTCTATGGCAGCCGTCAAGGTTTACCGCCAGTTTGGCGAGCATATCGCATGCTGGAAAACCGTGTTCTTCGAGCTGTACATCGTATGGCACTCGTTGGCTACAAACATAAGATACGCAAAATCAGACAAGAGAGATTTTACAACGCACAAACTCTGACATGAGGGTAAAGTACATCATACCATCTAACCAACATTTGGATTGCATCAATCTTAAAATGTATGAGTTGATTTGTCATGAACTAAAAACTCGTGACAATGTGGATGTTGTGGACTCAAATCCCGACATTGTGCATGTGTTTGGCATGTGGAATGCCCATAATGCCAGTTGTGTTGAGAAGTATCGCAGCATTGGCGTGCCTGTTGTGTTCACATGTGTTGAGGGCCTTGCCCCGCTTATTGATGCAGAGGGCTATCCTACCAAAGACATGTCCACACGCCATGCTCTAAAGCGTATCAGCAAGTTGAAGACTGTTGTGCACGTTTGCGGAACAGCCGAAGAATCATTAATCAAGCAAATTGCAAAAAATACATACACCCGACAGATTAAGAATCCTTATGTCACCTCGCTCACTACTGTTCAGCTGATGAGCGAGGCGATATGCGATCTGTATGTTTCCGAAATTCAAGAAAACGAGACAAGAATCAAACGCGATATCGACCAGTATATCGAGCATATGGGGAGCGACGACAAATGTATTAATAATGTATGCGCGCGTATCCTATATATACGCAAGCGCTACAAGATGCAGAACATCCCGTATGCTTACCTTACGGAGACAGCAGAGACTATGACCCAAACCAACTACGACGAGGATCTAATGAGAACTACATTGGAGAAAATGAAACTGTCTAAATTTGCCGCTCACACAATGTCGCTATTAAGAAACAAGGCAAACCTTACCGAAGGCTTTATGCCATTAGCAAGCCTTGATGGTAAGGAGGTGGAACGAATGGAGAACGTAACTATACAACAACATTAATGAAAAAGTCTATTTATGGCAAACAATATTAAAATTTCTGCGCTCGACTTGAAATACTTGCAGCTGCTTGCACAGTCATTCCCCAATATCCCGGAAGCAAGTACCGAGATTATCAACTTACAGGCAATTCTGAACTTGCCTAAGGGTACCGAGCATTTTCTTGCCGACGTGCATGGCGAGTATGAGGCTTTTCAGCATATCCTGAAGAATGCTTCGGGAAACATCCAACGCAAGGTTTACGAGCTATTCGGCAACACCATGCGCGAAGCCGACCTTAAGGAACTTTGCACACTTATCTATTACCCCGACCAAAAGCTCGAGCTTATCAAGGCTTCGGAGTCAAACATAGACGACTGGTACCACATCACCATCCATCAACTGGTGTCTGTATGCCGCCTTGTTTCGAGCAAGTATACCCACTCTAAGGTGCGCAAGGCATTGCCTAAGGATTTCTCGTACATCATCCAGGAACTTCTGCACGAGCGTACCGACGATGCCAACAAAACCGATTACGTTAACGTCATCATCGACACTATCATCACTACTGGTCGTGCCGACGATTTCATCATAGCCATATCCAATGTCATCCAGCGCCTGTCTATCGACCAGCTGCATATACTTGGCGACATCTACGACCGCGGACCAGGTGCACATATTATCATGGACACGCTATCGCAATATCATTCATGGGACATACAATGGGGCAACCACGATATCCTGTGGATGGGAGCTTTGGCTGGCAACCGCGCTTGCCAATGTAATGTTATACGCTTGTCGCTTCGTTATGCCAACCTTACTACACTTGAGGAAGGCTATGGCATCAACCTTGTACCTCTCGCAACCTTTGCCATGGAAATATATGGCGACGATCCTTGCGAGGAGTTCCAGCCTAAGATTGCGTCTGCTGACTCGGCTCGCATCGACCAGAAGACAAGTCGACTTACAGCTCTTATGCACAAGGCCATTACAATCATACAGTTTAAGGAAGAGGCTGCCATCATAAAGCGCAACCCAAGCTGGAAGATGAAGAACCGTCTGTTGTTCCACAATATCGACTACGATAAGGGCACTATCACTCTTGATGGCAAGGAGTATCCGCTTAAGAGCAACTCCTTCCCTACCATCGACCCCAACCATCCCGACCGACTTACGCCCGAGGAAAAGCAACTGATGGAGAAGCTTAACCACTCGTTCCAGGTATCCGAGAAGCTGCACAAGCACATCAATATGATTCTGCGACATGGTTGCATGTATGCCATCTTCAACAACAACCTGCTATTCCATGCATCCATCCCTCTTAATGCCGACGGTTCGCTTAAGGAGGTGGAAATTGCTCCTGGCATAAAGTGCTCGGGCAAGGAGTTGCTATACAATATAGGTATGCTTATACGCACACCTTTCCAGACCGACTCTTCCGAGGAAGAACGCAAGTATGCTACCGACTTCTTCCTCTACCTGTGGTGCGGACCAGACAGCCCGTTGTTCGACAAGTCGAAGATGGCTACGTTCGAGCGCTACTTTATAGCCGACAAGGCTACGCACAACGAGGAGAAAGGCAACTACTTCAAGCTGCGCGACAACGAGCAGATTGTAGACAACATTATGGATGCCTTCGAGGTTACGGGCGCCAACCGTCACATCATCAACGGTCATGTGCCTGTGCATGTATGCAATGGCGAGAATCCTATCAAGGCCAACGGTAAGCTTATGGTTATAGACGGTGGTTTCTCGCAGGCTTATCATAAGGAAACTGGTATTGCCGGCTACACCCTTGTCTATCACAGCCGTGGATTTGTGCTTGTACAACACGAGCCATTCACATCCACTTTGGACGCCATACAGAAATGTAACGACATCAAGTCTACCACACAGATAGTAGAGATGTCGGCTCATCGTATGCGTGTTGCCGATACCGATATAGGTCATGAGCTGGGCAAGCAGATCAAGGACCTTGAACGCTTGCTCTATGCTTATCGCCACGGATACATCAAGGAGGTAATACCAAACAAGTAGGAGGCGCTCAGCCTCCTACCACTCCATACAATATCCATATATAGTGTCTTCGAGAAAGGCTCAACGTTGTGGATATGCAAATGTAAGCAAACACAACCCCTAATACAATATTTCCAGGAATAAAAATAAATTAGCTTTAATTATGAACAAAACAATCATTACTGTAGTAGGCAAGGACACCAAGGGTATCATTGCTAAAGTGTGTACCTATCTTGCCGACAACAACGTCAACATCCTCGACATATCGCAGACCATCGTACAGGAGTATTTCAACATGATGATGATTGTCGACATGACAAAAATGGAGAAGCCTTTCGTTCAGGCATCCGACGAACTTACAAAGCTTGGCGAGAGCGTAGGCGTGCAGGTTAAGTGCCAGCGCGAGGAGATATTTGATGTAATGCATAGAATCTAATCACACAAACTAATACGTCATGATTAATATCAACGAGGTTATCGAAACCAACAAGATGATAGAGAAGGAGAACTTCGACGTGCGCACCATCACTATGGGCATCAGCCTTATGGATTGCGTTAGCGACTCTCTCCCTACCCTATGCAATAATATATACAACAAGATTACACGCCTTGCCAAGAATCTTGTAAGCACAGGCGAGCAGATTTCTAAGGAGTTAGGTGTGCCTATCGTCAACAAGCGCATCGCTATTACTCCTATTGCTCTTGTGGGTGGTAATGCCTGCAAGACATCCGACGACTATGTGGAGCTTGCACGCACTCTCGACCGTGCAGCCAAGACTGTAGGCGTGAACTTTCTTGGTGGTTATTCGGCTATCGTATCCAAGGGAATGACTCATAGTGATGAACTTATGATACGCTCTATTCCTAAGGCGCTTGCTGAGACCGACCTTATTTGTAGCTCGGTTAATATCGGTTCTACAAAGACTGGTATCAATATGGATGCCGTGCGTCTTATGGGCGACATTGTGCGTCAGACTGCTGAGGAGACCAAGGAGCGTATGTCCATCGGTTGTGCCAAGCTTGTTGTCTTGTGCAACGCTCCAGACGACAATCCCTTTATGGCTGGTGCCTTCCATGGCGTAAGCGAGCCCGATGCTGTCATAAGCGTGGGTGTAAGCGGTCCGGGTGTTGTTAAGTATGCACTTGAGCAAGTTCGTGGTGAGAGCTTTGAGGTACTATGCGAGACTATCAAGCGCACCGCCTTCAAGATAACACGTGTTGGCCAGCTTGTAGCCAAAGAGGCTTCTCGTCGACTTGGCATTCCATTCGGCATTATCGACCTCTCGCTTGCTCCAACTCCAGCTGTAGGCGATTCTGTTGCCGACATTCTTCGCGAGATAGGTCTCGAGCATCCTGGTGCTCCTGGTACAACGGCAGCCCTTGCCTTGCTTAACGATCAGGTTAAGAAGGGAGGCATCATGGCTTCCTCGTATGTAGGAGGTCTTAGTGGTGCGTTTATCCCCGTAAGCGAGGATCAGGGCATGATTGATGCCGTAGAGGCAGGTGCCCTCACCATCGAGAAACTGGAGGCTATGACATGCGTCTGCTCTGTAGGTCTCGACATGATAGCCATCCCCGGTGACACACCCTCTACAACTATTGCTGGTATCATTGCCGACGAGGCAGCCATCGGTATGATAAATCAGAAGACCACAGCCGTGCGCGTCATTCCTGCTATTGGCAAGAAGGTTGGCGACAAGGTCGACTTTGGCGGACTCTTGGGTTATGCTCCCATCATGCCTGTCAACACCTTCTCATGCCAGCCATTCGTAGACCGTGGTGGTCGCATACCGGCTCCAATTCACAGTTTTAAAAACTAACGTAATTAAGAAATGAAGCTTTGCAAGCGAAAGTACTTAGTTCTCTGAACTTGCGAAAGCTCAGTTAAGAAATTATATCTAAATGCTCAACAACAATACCATTTGCGCCATCGCTACCGCCCCTGGTGGTGCCATTGGCATTATTCGTATCTCTGGCCCCAAGGCCATTAGTATAGCCGATAGGATTTTCCGTCCTGTCGGCTCAACTCTTTCTTTGTCCGAGCGCAAGGCCTACACTCTTGCGTTTGGCCATATTGTCAACGCCAATAACGATGTTGTCGACGAGGTGCTGGTATCCATATTCCGCGCGCCTCATTCGTATACCGGAGAGAACTCTGTAGAGATTTCATGTCATGGTTCTGCCTATGTGCTTCAGCAAGTTATGCTGTTGCTAACCGAGAATGGTTGCTCTCCTGCCGGACCAGGCGAGTTTACCCAGCGTGCTTTCCTCAATGGCAAGATGGATCTCTCGCAAGCAGAGGCTGTAGCCGACCTTATCAGTTCTACCAACAAGGCTACGCACGATATGGCTATGAGTCAGCTCAAGGGGCACTTCAGCAACGAGTTGGCCGACCTTCGTGCCCATCTGCTTAAGCTTACATCATTATTGGAATTGGAACTCGACTTCTCCGACCATGAAGAACTGGAGTTTGCCGACCGTTCCGAGCTCTACACCCTTGCCAACGACATTCATAAGCGTCTTCTCTCGCTTGCCCGTTCCTTTGAGGTTGGCAACGCCTTGAAGAACGGCATTCCAGTGGCTATAGTTGGCAACACTAACGTAGGAAAGAGTACCCTCCTCAATCACTTGCTGCATGAGGAGAAGGCTATTGTGAGCGATGTACACGGCACAACAAGAGATTTTATCGAGGATACCACCATCATCAATGGCATACAGTTCCGCTTTGTCGATACTGCTGGCATCCGCAAAACAGATGATGTTGTTGAGAATATAGGCATAGAGCGCACTTATCAGAAGATGCAAGAGGCCAAGATTGTGCTTTGGCTAATTGACAAGCAACCGTCTGATTCGGAGATTGATGACATCAAGACACGCGTCGCTGGCAAAAAGCTCATCATCGTGCGCAACAAGATGGATCTCACCAATTCCTCATTGAATAATTCCTCATCGGCGAAGCAGACAATTCAAAATTCAAACTTCAACATTCAAAACTCCTCATCGGTCGACATTAGTGCTAAGTACGGCACAAATATCTCCAAACTCGAACAGCTCATTGTTGAGGCAGCCAACATCCCTCAACTCTCCGAGAGCGACATCGTTATAACATCCGTTAGGCATTACTCTGCTTTGCTGCATGCCGACGAAAGTCTACAACGTGTCATCGACTCCATGAACCTTGGACTAAGCGGCGACCTACTTGCTGAAGACTTAAGAATGGTGATAGATTACCTTGCAGAAATTACTGGCGAAGAGCGTATTACTCCGCAAGAAACGCTTCAGAACATCTTTACCCACTTTTGCGTGGGCAAGTAACAACAATCTTTAACACATACTTAAAACGCACACACACGACATTCACACGCACGTAAATAGCACAAAATGAGCTGTTTACGTGCGTTTTTGCATTGTGTTAAAATGTGTTTGTTATGCATATCTATATGCTACTAATATGCTACCTTTGTGTTACTATTTTGTTACCCAAGAAAAGCGAGTAACAAAATATTGTATAGTGATAATGTAAATAGCCTATGACGCAATGCGTAGATGGCAAGCAGCAATGGCTGTTGATGGTTTTTCACCAAGCAATAAGAAAACAACGAAAAATCATGTGTACACAAATAGGTAAACAAACGATTTGGAAGTATGGATTTTTATACCTATCTTTGCCTTGAACATGATACGCTACAACATACTTGCCTCAATAAAAAGAGCCCTCGACTATGACACCATAGGAGGACTGTTCGGTGACATGTACCTCGGAGTACACGAACTGACGGTGGTTGAAAAGATATGGGCAATAATAATAGAGGTGGTAGCCGTCGTTTCAGAACACATTGATGCTGACTCCGATGAACTAACTATCCAAATTATTGAGAATGACAAGAGATTGGCTGCAGTTAGAGAGTATGCTCAAACGGCTTGAATTCCAAATCCGAAACTTGAGTTATTACTTTCTTTAAAAAATCCATATAAATTTCTCAATTAGAAATATAAAAAGCATCAAATATCCCTGATACTTTCATATATTTCATCTGCTGTATAAACGTTAATCTGATCTAAGTAACCAATAATACGTTCATCCCAAATAACTGGTGCTACTTTAGCTAACAGCTCCTGAATTAACTGCCAAATATCAGGTAAATCCCTCTTTATGAAGTAGTCATGACCATTTTCGTCGTTCCAGTTTTTCCACTCATCAGTTGCCTGCCATCGACGCAAAGCTTCACAATAACGGTCAAACTGTTCATCAGTTAATTCCACTATCATACTTTCATACCAATTTTCATAATCAAAAGGTATTCCAAAAAACGCTTCTATATCAAATTTACACTTCTTCATAGTAATCAACATTTAATTCCACAAAGACATTATCAATACTGATACCTTCAGGGATAGCTCCTGTTTAAAACCTCCCATAATTTCAAAGTATACCTATGAATTATTCCTTGTCTCTTAAATGGATAATCATTTCGACTTATGTCAAACCAATTAATACATAATACCACAATGGTATCTATAAAGGACTTCTCGATTTGCATCCAGAAATTCTGTAACCTTGTTGTTTTCTATCTTGATTTCAACAAGTTCCCTGACCAGACCTGCAAATCTAGACCAATAACAGCAACAGACATAATACTTATTCTCATATCGAGTAACTTTAGGAGTCACATCACAAGCCAAGGCTTCCTCGGGAAGGTCATTTCCTTCTTCATAAATATCTGAAGGCTTTAGAGGACGCTCACCTCGTGTTTTCGTTGACCTAACTTTAATCTTTGAAAGATCATCTTTGGATAAAACACAGAATCTCTCGTCATAACACGCATGCCAATACATTGGAAGATAGTGCCACAACTTACTTAATAAATATACCTGTAAAGCACCCAATGGTGAGTCATCAACAATCACGAAATCCAAAAAATTCTTGCTTAAGTTTCCATTTGGTTCCTTGACATAGATGTAAGTACGTCCACCAATTCCTCTTTCTTTATACTCAAGCTGCAAACTATGGCCTTCAGGTAATTGTATCTTGTCTAACACATATAATATTTTATCGCCGTCGGTTGGGATGCGTCCGTTCACAGTTATCATTTGTAAATCTGCAAAAGTTCTATGTGTAGTAGATTTTATATTCACCAATCTTCTACCTATTTGCTCGATTACAGCAGTATCCACCAAAGAAGCATGACATTTTTTAAAATTTTCCACAGCCAGTTTTTTATTTATCTTTTCATTCTCCTCTTTATTTTTTGCATCTTCATTTTCTTTTTTATCCATAATGGAAGTAACGCAAACGTATAAAAATAATCCCAACATTATGATAGGTGTAAAAGCAATGCATAAAAGCAATATTTTCCAGTTGTCACGGCAAAATGTTATTTCTTCTGTGAAATACATATACAAAAGAAATAATAGCAATAAGATCCACACTATCACATATATAATAATAAAGAGTTCCATTGTTCAATCCAAATTTATTTCATCAGCACTTTCCTGAAGCTAATGGGGAAACACACATTCTCCAGACCTAAAGGTCTAACTGTTACATTCTGGATGCAAAAGTAGAAAGCCATTATGCAATCTATCTGCACTCTCAGAAAAAAGACGCCCTTCAAATGCAAAGAAAGTGCAAATTGAATGCAATGGAGCTTACTCCGATTGCTGAGATGCAGCCTTTCTTCTACAAAAGTACAATATCTTTTGAATAACATGACGAAAGCATCAATTTATTTGCTTTATGAGTGCTATTTTTATGAATAAGGTCTGTTTTTCGAAGAAAAACCTTATTTTTGCATATTGAATAATATAAAAATAAGAAATATGGAGAAACAACCACTAAATCGGATTAAGGTGATGCTTGCAGAACGCATGCTAACCAACAAGCAACTGGCTGAGATGCTCGGTAAAGATCCTGCTACAATATCAAAATGGGTCACCAATACATCACAACCAACTTTAGAGAATTTGATTGAGATAGCTCGCTGTCTCAAATGCGACATGAACGACCTTGTCAGACTGGACGATGTCGTTACAATAAAAACAGATAAATAATCAAATTAAGGAAAGACTCTATGCCAACAAACAAGAATGCACAGCTACGGTACCGGATACTTGACCGATGCTTTAGCGATTTCCATCGTACATATAGCATTGATGACCTCCTTGACACAGTCAATGAGTCCCTCATGAATCTCTATGGCTCGCAGGTCAGCATTCGTCAGATACGTGAAGACATCAAATACATGAGAGATAGAGTCACTTACAATGCCCCTATCGAAACATATCCCTTTGATGGAAGGAAAAGCTACTACCGCTATTCTGACCCAAGCTTCTCCATCTTTAATAATGAGTTGACAGCCGAAGAAATAAAGTCTCTTCGCTCCACTATTGACATACTAAGTCGTTTTCGTGGTGTCCCGAGTAACGCATGGTTGGAAGATGTTGTCTCAAATCTCGAATTCCGTTTTGGTGTCAAGCCCAATACAGAGAATATCGTATCTTTTGACCACAATGATCTGCTGAAGGGAACAGAGTTCTTGGGAGAACTGATAGAGTCCGCATTGAATCATCAGCCTTTGAATTTGCTTTACCGCACTTTCGCTGGCAATGAAAGAACTGCCATCCTTCATCCTTACCACATCAAGCAATTCAATAACCGCTGGTTCCTCATCGGATTGCAGGAAGGAAGTCACGGCAACCTACGGAACAGCGAGAGCCATCAAGCTTGCTTGAATGGCCGAGTCGTGAAGAAGGAAGGCAAAGCCAATTACATCACCAACAAAGCGCTCGACCGTATCGTGAAGTTCTCTCGTGCCAATGTGCCGTTTATTCCCAATACGGATATAGACTTCAATGAGTATTTCAAGGACATCGTTGGAGTAACATTACCCGAAGACCATCCAGTGGCAGAAGAAGTACTGTTGAAGTTTGACGAAGCCCGTTTCCCTTATGTGGTGAACAAGCCCATCCATCCTTCACAGGAGATTGAAGACGAAGAACAGCATATCATCAAGCTCATGGTTCGTCCCAACAAGGAACTTGAAGCACGCATCTTTTCATTCGGAAATCAAGTAGAAGTACTCAAACCTGAGTGGTTGAGACGGCAATTTGCTGAGAAAATAGAGAGTTTATTGAAAAAATATTCAATAGTGCAGAAAGACTGCAACATAGAATGATAATTTTGCATACAGAAAAAGAATAATGGCAGAAAAGAATACAACATATAGAATCTTTGAGCATATCAGCGATGTTGACATCTCTGAGCAAGACATCATGGACTACGACCCTGCAGTTCTTGACAAACTGCTCATTGATCACACAATGTCAGCAAGAGCCCGCGCAGAGGCTTCTGACCAGGAGAAGGTGGTTAACATCTTCTGGGCTACATCTGATTATGAGAACTCGGTTCCTGATGAACATGGGAATTTCATAGAAAATGGTTACCGATATGACGATGAGATTAAGCCTCAGCATATTACCGGACGGTTCCGTCGCATCGTAATGCCTCGTGTGCTGAAAGACAAGCAAGCCCAGCTCGACCGCACCAAAGACAAGGCTGAGGTTTTCACGCCTTCTTGGGTATGCAATGCACAGAACAACCTCATTGATGAAGACTGGTTTGGTCGCCGTGATGTCTTCAATCGTGAAGTCACAAACGAGGACGGCACACACTCATGGATTCCTATAGAAGGAAAAATCCAGTTTCCGGAAGGCAACAAGCAAAAGACATGGAAGAAGTATGTTGTTGACAACTGCATGGAAATAACCTGTGGAGAGGCTCCTTATCTGGTTAGTCGTTACGACACCACAACTGGCCAGCCTATCCCTATCAGCCATCGCATTGGATTGCTCGACCGCAAGATGCGTGTCATCAACGAAAATGTCGAGACCGAAAAGGAATGGTACGATATGGCTAAGAAAGCCTTACAACATACTTATGGCTATGAATGGCAGGGCGACAATCTGCTCTTAGCTCGTGAAGCCCTACTCTACACCTATATAGAGTACTTCATGGATAAGTTCAATCCAAAGGATGCAGATGGCAATTACATCAAAGATGCAGATGGAAACCTCCGAGTTCCAACAAGAAACAAGATCATTAATGCTGCCAGATGGATTTCATGGAATCTGTGGCAGATGGATGGTATCAAGATGGTTGTTCCTGATTCTTGCGACAAGGTATATGATGAAGATTTCTTTGGGACAAAAACCAAGAGGCAATGTCCAGCATGCCAAAAGGGTACAACAAATGGCCACATCGGAGTAAAATGCATCATAAGAGACTGGAATCTGAAAAAGCCAAAAGACTGGCAACCATCGCCTGGCGAAGACCCAAAATCGCAGCCATGGCAAAAGATAGAGTTCCGTTCATTATTCCGTAGCAATCAAAAAGAGACGGAAGATGACGAGATATAATATTTTAATTAATATTCTTAATATTACGACTAAATGAAATACACTATAACCCAATCACGCCTCCTGTACCTACTCAGCCAGGGCGACAGGAAGCACCAAGGACTTCTCAAAATAGGTGAGGTCTTTGTCGATAATGATATAGCCGATTCCCATAGCAGCCAGGAGTTGGGTAAGGCTGTTCGTGCTGTACTCGATGCTCGTTCTTACATGCAGGGAGTTTCATACCATATAGAATATGTGGAATGTACCACATACGACCAGGACTCCAAATGCTATAAGGCTGATGATGTCTATCGCACCCTGCGTGCCATGGACATTCCTTCAAAGACTCTTGGCAAGTATAAGGATCCAACTACAGGACAGACAGAAGATGCGGACATCTGGTTTGCCTGTACCATCTTTGACATACAGGATGTTATCAGCAAGATAAAGCAAGGCAAGGGTGCTGGACATGGAGCCATCAAGTTTCGCCCGGAGCAGGAAAAGGCTATCCATGACACCGTGGAATACTTTCAGAAAGAGTTCAAAGACCCTAATAAGGGTAAGCACTATCTCTGGAATGCCAAAATGCGCTTTGGCAAGACTCTCTCGGGTCTTGAAGTGGCTAAGCGTTGTGGCTATCGCTCTACGCTCATCATCACCCATCGCCCTGTTGTAGATAAAGGATGGCATGATGACTTTGCTAAGATTTTCCGTACCCCGGAAGCCCTTGCTGACTATCATGCAAAAGGACTTGAACCTGCTTACGGTCGCCGAATGATGGATGACAACGATTCTCAGGGTGATTTCTATACGCTTACCCGCGAGGTGGATGCTGGCAAAAAGATACTCGTATTCTTTGTCAGCATGCAATATCTGCGCCTGTCACAATTTGTTGGTGGTAAGGAGCGCAATTTTGATCCATTGAAACGTGCCATTATGGAGTATGATTGGGACTTCGTAATGGTTGACGAGGCACACGAAGGCATTGATGCTGCTGCCGGTGTGCGTGTAATGAACAAGTTGAAAAAGGAGAATACCCGAATTCTTTCACTTTCGGGAACACCTTTCAACTTGCTCGACAAATATGAGGAGAGTGAAATCTATACTTGGGACTACGTTATGGAACAGCGTGCCAAGCAGTTCTGGGATGAGCATCATTATGGCGACCCTAATCCTTATGCCGACCTGCCACGTATGCAGATACTCACCTTCACGTTGCCTAAGATGCTACGCGACCAAGCCATCGAGAATAATGAGGTCTTCAAGTTCCACGAGTTCTTTCGAGTATATACTGAGGAAGACAAGCTTCGGCTTCAGAAGTTGATAGACAATGAGCCTAATGCTATCAAGAAGGCTGAATATCAGGAAAAATTGAGTGAGGTGGAGATAGACAAGTTCGTACACGAGAAGGCTATCAATCGCTTCCTCGATAAACTTGTTGAAGAATCCGACACAAGTCTCTACCCTTTCTCCACTGAGAATTTCCGTGAGCACTTCCGCCACACCTTCTGGCTCTTGCCTGGTGTGAAAGAAGCTGCTGCTCTCGAACAGCTTCTTCGTAAACATGAGGTATTTAGCGAAATATTCCATATCATCAATGCCGCTGGCGACGGCAATATCGAGGATAAGAATGGTAGTGCTTTGGCTGATGTGCTTGACAATATCCGTGGCAATGCCAAGAAAAACATCACCAAGAAGGATTATACCATCACCCTCTCTTGTGGTAAGCTTACCACGGGTGTAAGTGTTCCTGAATGGACTGCCGTGCTCTGCATGAAAGGCTCTGAGAATACTCCTGCTGCCAACTACATGCAGACCATCTTCCGTGTGCAGACTCATGCTGTACTCGAAGGCCGACAGAAGTCAGACTGCTATGTGTTTGACTTTGCACCGGATCGTGCCCTTACAGCTGTAGCTGAAACTGCAAAGATGGCTGTATATGCGCAGACCGAAAAAGGTAAGAAGCAGATGAAGCTTACCCAAAAGAAGGAGGAAGAGCATCTTGCTGCCTTCATCAAACTCTGTCCTGTCCTCTCTATGGACGAAGGCGAAATGGGCAAGCACTTCTCTGCTAATCAGATATTCGAGAAACTCTCTAATGTATATATTGAGCGTGCCGTGCGTAGTGGCTATGCCGACAACTCGCTTTATAATCCTGACCAGCTGATGAATCTCAGTCCTGAGCAGGAAAAGGCTCTTGGCGATGTACACGACCTTCTTGGTTCTATGCCAAATGCCTGGAAACCAGAGAAAATCAATGTCAACAATAATGGTTTAAGCAATTCTGATGCCGACCATACCAAATATATCTACTATCTTTCTGCAAGCGAAGCTCTTCCTGCTCGCCCTTCTATGGCTGCCGAATTTGATGAAAACGGCAAGCCTACTACCCACGATGATGGATGGGACGATGTGATGTGTGCTCCTTCCGAACTGTTTCCTTATCTATACATTAGCCATAGCCAACTGCTCGAAGGCGAATGGTGTTTGTTCTCCAATCCTGTGCTTTGGAAGAAATGGGAGAACAAAGATAAGGATGATAAGACTGACGAGGCTAAGAAAAAACGTGACGAAGAGAACAAGGAAAAGCGTGCTCGTATGTCTGTGCTCCGTGGTGTGGCTATCCGTATTCCTTTGTTGGTTTATGGAGCAGAAATCAACGATGAGGTTGGCGAAGAGATTACTATCGACAACTTTGCCAGCGAAGAAATCGTTGACCAGGCTTCATGGGAAGAGTTTATGCCTAAGGGCTTTACCAAGCAGACGTTCAACACCTTGAAAGACTGTTTCGATCGTAGCATCTTTACAGGTGCAGCCAAGCGCATACGCCAGATGGTGAAGGAGGCTGACAATCTCAATACCGAGGACCGTATTGCAAAGATTGCCACCATCTTCTCTTACTTCCACAATCCTGACAAGGAGACCGTGCTTACTCCATGGCGTGTGGTCAACATGCACATGAGCGATACTGTGGGTGGCTGGTGCTTCTGGGATGAGGATTTTGTTGCGCCTTATACCGAGGAGAACCAATATGGCGAGAATGTGAATGCAGCTCGCTTCGTCGATCGTGGCGATGTGACAAAGGACGTGTTCACCGATTACAATTCCCGCATTCTTGAAATCAACTCCAAGACGGGTCTCTACCCTCTCTATATGGCTTACTCTCTTTTCAAGGGAGCCAAGGAGCCTAACTATCGCAAAGTGCATCTTACTGGCGAGCGTGGCAAGAGCCTGAATGCAGAGCAATATTATCATCAGGCAGGCGACGACCTCGAAATATGGAAGGATGTGTTGCAGGACAACATCTTTGTGGTTTGCCGTACCAAGATGGCTGTAAGCATCACCAAGCGAACATTGGCAGGTTTCCGCACAGACATCCGCATGAACATTCGTTGCTATGAGCATGATGTACCTGTAACCGACCTTGTGTCTGCTGGTGTACTCAAAGCTGCAGACGAGCATGTAACCAAAGAGGGCAAGACATACTTCTTTAATGGTCACGAGTCGTTGAACTGTGACATGATCAACGTGCTCCGTGCAAAGCCAGAACTATTCCAAAACGACATCGTTCGTGGCAAGGACTTCTGGCATGTATATAATTCTATTCCAAAATCAGAAAACGAAGATATAAATAATATGAAGTTTAAAGCAATTGTGGGAAATCCGCCATATCAGATAGAAGGAGAAAGTACAAGAAAGACTCCTATTTACAATTTGTTTTACGATACAGCCTTTGAATTGTCACCATTGGTAACATTTATTACTCCTGGCAGATTCTTATTTAAGGCTGGACAAACACCTATGGAATGGATGGAGAAGATGTTATCTGATACTCATTTCAAAGTGGTTGATTACTTCCAAAAATCAAGTGACGTATTCCCAACTGTAGACATTAAGGGAGGAGTAGCTATTGGACTAAGAAACGCAAATAAAGAATTTGGAGCAATTGGGTTCTTTTCAGATTATCCAGAATTAAAATCCATAATGGCAAAAGTATTTGCAAACCCTTCATTCCAGTTTGGGCAATTTGCCAGTTTAGTTTCCTCCCAAGGCATTTACCGCTTCTCAGAGAAAGCTTTAAGTGAGTTTCCAAGAATATATGAAGTACAAGGAAAAGGAACAGCTTCAAAGATAACGTCAAATGCTTTTGAAAACTTATCAGAGATATTTGTCAACACAGAAAAAGAGTGCAAAGGTGAAGGTGTTCAAATTATCGGAAGAATAAAGGGCTCTCGAGAAACAAAATGGGTAAATGCATCATATCTTCAGCCATGTGAATATCTTAATTATTATAATGTTCTCGTTCCTGAAGCAAATGGTACTGGTGCTATAGGCGAAGTGCTCAGCACGCCGGTAATCGGCGTGCCGGTAATCGGACATACGGATACCTTCCTAAGCATCGGCAAGTTTGCCGATGCCCAGGAGGCATCCGCATGTTTGAACTACGTCAAGACAAAATTTGCCAGATGTTTATTGGGTACACTCAAAGCAACGCAACATAATCCACGTGATACTTGGGCTAATGTACCTCTTCAAAATTTCACTGCCATCTCAGACATCGACTGGACTCAAAGCATTGCAGACATAGATAAACAACTCTATCGTAAGTATAAACTTGATGAAGATGAGATTGAATTTATCGAGAAGATGATCAAGCCAATGGAATAATCGCATTCATCCCGAACGAATCCCGAAGGCATCCCGAACAAATCTAAAAGAACAACGTTGTCAAAACAAAGTAGATTATGCAAAAGAAAGAATATACATCACTACCAAATGACTATCCAGTATGTGAGCATAGTAGCTGCCCAATGGCAGCAACCTGCTTGCATCATATTGCTTACACCATGATGATGGAGCAGAATGAAGAGTATCTGCGTCTGATCAATCCAACCAGATGCAGCAAGGACGAATCGTGTACATACTATCGCGACAAAAAGCCAGTGATATTCGCTAGAGGATTCACCAACTTCCAAAAGCGGATGTTCCCACAGCAGTATGACCAGTTCATGACTACCCTCATTCTCCACTTCGGACGCAACCAATATTTCAAGCGCAGACGTGGTGACATTCTAATCTCTCCTGAGGAACAAGAAGTGATACGCCAAATGCTCAAAAAGGTAGGACCAGACTCCAAAATGAAGTTCGATAACTACGAGGAGCACATCAATTGGAATGCCTGATTTATGCATATAATGTTTTTGCCAGTACCACATAAGTAACACTCCAGTACCACATAAGTGAAACTCCAGTACCACCTGAGATAAACTCCAGTACCAGTTAGGTGGTACTGAAAGTGGTACTGGGTGTATGGCCGATAAAGAAGTAATCAAAACAGAAAACAATGAGCAATAACAATATACAGAAGGTATCCATCCGTTTCTTCAACGACCGCGAAGTGCGTGCCGTTTGGGACGAGACACTATCCAAATGGTGGTTTTCCGTTTTGGATGTCGTTGGTGTGCTCAACAACCAAGACGATTATACCAAGAACCGCAACTATTGGAAGTATCTGAAAACAAAACTGAAGAAGGAAGGAAACGAGTTGGTTAGTGCCACTAACCAACTGAAACTTCTGGCACAAGATGGTAAACGTTATAAAACTGATGTTCTCGACACAGAAGGCATTCTGCAACTGGCATCCTGTTTTCCTAACACCAAGGCTTCTCGCTTTGTGGCATGGCTCACGAATAGTGAAGAGAGCATCGACGGCAAAAGCAAATCGAAGGCATATGCCTTGTTCGAGAGCAGTATGATAGAGAGCATTGAGGTGGGAACAGTAAAGGGACTGCAACAGATTCACGCTTACCTATTTGGCGGTTTGTACGACTTCGCTGGACATATCCGCACGGTGAATATAGCCAAGGGTGGATTTCAGTTTGCTATGGCTGCCTATTTGCCAGCTACGCTCCGACAGATAGAACTGATGCCCGAAGAAACGTTTGAGCAGATAGCCGACAAATATGTTGAAATGAATGTGGCACATCCTTTCCGTGAGGGCAATGGCAGAAGCACACGTATATGGCTCGACCTCATGCTGAAGAAACATCTCAAGAAATGTATCGACTGGAGCATGGTGAACAAAAAAGACTATTTGGCGGCAATGACCGCCAGCGTAGCTGAAAGCACTCCTATAAAACAGTTGCTGAAAGCAGCATTGACAGACAAGATAAATGATAGAGAAACCTTTATGAAAGGTATCGACTACTCGTATTATTACGAACAGGAAGATTAGAATATGCATAAAAGTGATTTCACATACGAGCAACTTGGCAGAGTATTCCGAAGTTATCTATCGGAACGCTTTGATGGTGATGCCAAAGAAGTAAGTCTGACCGTTGAAACGGCAGAGCGTATTATTCCCAATACGCTCAATGACTACTTTGGCACCAAATACGAGTCTATCTATGATATTACAGAAATAGATGACGTAGAAGAATTTCGCAGAAAGATCAAGACGCACCCTATCTTGAAGAATCTCGACATGAGTGTGGAACCACGATACACAGAGGTTCTGAAATGGTACCGGCTATTCTTGAAAGCCCTGAATGCAAATGCTGTGCCGATGCCGGTATATGGTGAATATGATGATACCAATCATTCTTCTGGAACGAAGACTGCAGAACCGCCTGTTACACCCAAGCCAACGGTAGAAAATACCATATACTTGGAAGGTGAAGCTGGCGAAGCACAACCTGCAGAAATCAGAAAGAGAAACAAGATTCTCCGACAAGCCTGCATCAACTATTACAAGGCTTTACATAGTGGTCACATCTTCTGCGAGTGTTGTGGTTTTGATTTTGCCAAGGCATATGACATAGATGACGAATATATTGAGATTCACCACCTCAAACCATTCTCACAAACAGAAGGAGAACATCCAGTGAACTCTCAAACCGACCTTGTACCACTTTGTGCCAACTGCCATAGGATGATTCATCATGGGCAGGGAGGCAAAGGAAACTGCATGAGTTTGGAGGAACTAAAAAGAATATACAAAGGTATACGTTATAAAAACACCCATAATTAAAAAATAATGACACAAGAAGAATTAAAAGATATTGCCCGTTGTGGT
Organism: Prevotella merdae; assembly: GCF_900290275.1. Taxonomy (GTDB): domain Bacteria; phylum Bacteroidota; class Bacteroidia; order Bacteroidales; family Bacteroidaceae; genus Prevotella; species Prevotella merdae. The sequence continues at coordinate 879,677 of NZ_LT985324.1, read as the reverse complement.
GAGACCACCACAATCCAGTTTAAAGAGCAGTTTACAGGGCAGAAAGAAATCGCCAAGGAGATGATTGCATTTGCCAACACCCTTGGCGGACAGATATTCTTTGGCATTAAAGATAAGACAGGCGAACTGGTAGGCTTGTCTTACGATGAAATACAAACCATCAGCCGAGAACTAGGCAATGCTGCCAACGAACAAGTACGCCCTACCATCTATATCACCACCGATGTGATACGAGCCGATGGCAAGCATTTTCTGGTATGCAGTGTAGCACAAGGAAAGAACAAGCCCTATAAAAATCTGAATGGTGAAATATGGGTAAAACAAGGGGCAGACAAAAGACGCATAACAGAGAACTCTGAAATATTGTCTCTATTTCAAGACTCAGGTAGCTATCAGGCTGATGCAGCAGGGGTTCAGGAAACAAACTTCGATGACCTCGACCGCTATGCACTTAATGATTATCTGAAGAAAGTTTATGCCCTGAATCTTGATAAACTATCTGACAATGCAGAGCAGATGTTAAAGAACATTCACGTGCTCAATCACAATGGAATCCCAACGCTCGCAGGCTATCTCTTTTTCGGTAAACATCCGGAATACTACTGTCCTACATTTATGGTGAAAGCCGTATCATTCTTTGGAAACGAACTTGCCGGTACTCAATATCGTGACACAAAGGAGATTGTCGGTAATATGCCACAGATATATGAAAAAAGCATGGCTTTCTTGAAATCAAATTTACATAACATACAAGAAAAGGGAGCTTCGTTCAACTCGCTCGGTAAATTGGAAATCTCAGAGGAAGTACTGGAGGAAGTATTACAGAATGCGTTGGTACATAGAGACCTACTCCGTTCTGCACCAATAAGAATATTTATCTTTGACAACAGAGTTGAGATTATCAGCCCTGGTGCATTGGCAGGAGGTCTGACCGAGCAGGATATTCGTAATGGAAAAACCTATCAACGTAATCCATATTTGGCAACATTTGCCACCAATGCCTTGCATTATAGAGGCATCGGTTCAGGCATCGTGCGAATATTAGCAGAATATCCAAGAATCGAGATAAATAATGACGCCAATGGTAAAGAATTTAAGGTAACAGTTTGGAGAAAAGAAGATCAGAAAAGTACCCAGAAAGCAGACTATAGTACCCTGATAAGTACCCAGAAAGAAGAAAGAAGTACCCAGAAAGTGGAAAGAAGTACCCAGAAAAGTACCCAGGAACAGATTCTCAACATTCTTAGAATTCATCCACAAACGGGCAGAAAGGAGTTGGCTAAAATTATCGGCATTACCGAAGATGGAATAAAGAAACAATTAGCCAAACTAAAGAAAGAAGGGATGATAGAGCGTATTGGCGCTGATAATGGTGGTTATTGGAAAGTAAAATAGCAATAAAGTGTCAAACAAAATAGGTAAGGATTATGGCAACAACTCCCTATACAGAAGAGGATAAAAAACTGCTGGCATGCCTACCTAAGTGTCAAGAGCAACTTAGGAAGCAAATAGACGTAGGTCGCCCCTACGTCTGGGAGCTCAGACTCTCTTTAGAGCAGTTCTATATCCTTGAAACGGCTATAGCAAATAGCATCTCCTCACATAGCAATGATTATCATCATCTGCTAAGTGAGGATTTCGCCGTTATATTAGTGATGTATCTGGCAGAGTGGTACAAACGTTTTTATAAGGGTGCAGACACCATGGACGACAACAAGGTGATAACCCTTACCACCGATGAATTGAAGATGTTGTACCAACTGGCAAAGATTGATGCTAATACCTTCGTTTATAACGCATCAACTAATCCGGACAAGACCTCTTACCGATGGCTGGAATCATTGCAGGTATTGGGTGGACTGGCTGTACAAGCAGAGCTTAAACGAGATAAGAATGATGCGCTCCTACCCCAGCTTTGCAAGATATTCCATGGTGAAGAAATAGAACTGGATGATTTGAAAGACCGTAACCGTGCTGTTGCCTTCCAAGAGTCAATAGCACGCAAGCATAGTCTCTATGAATACCTAGACTGTATTCTCAGCAAGGAAAAAGAGGCTCCTTTTGCTAAGGAAGACATGAATCGTGAAGAAACCTGCATACCGCAGTTACTCCACAAGATTCTGGAAGCTGACGAGGTGGCAAAGAAAAATAAATTTGACTTTGAATGGGTGATTGCCTATACTGCAAGCAGAAACCAGATGGTTCGCCACCTGAGAGTGAAACTGAAACCTGAAGAGATTGGTGGAGGTAAAAAACAATACATAGGCTACGACAGACTGCAGAAACCGGAATGGGGAATCGAACATCCTGAGGAAGTGGGTAGAATACGCTTTTATCTGCGATTCAAGGATAATGGTCGCTATGTACAGAAATTAGATAAAACGGAGGAACCTCTGTTTAAATATGATAATACAGGAAGTGAAAAGACCGGCTTCTTATCGGTAAACAAAATCGACGAGAATACCTATACCGATATTCCTGTATGCCATTTCGACAAGGTTGAGATGGTGATGAAGTACGACGAAAATCAGGCTGACGGCACAAGTATTGCCGTGACAAGAGTTGTGCAGGAACTGCATGTGGCAGACTATATGCAGGTGTATGCCCTGCCTAAGACAAGCAACAAGTTCAGCACGAGAAAGAATGCACAGGCTGCAACAGCCGTGATATTCTCTTCGGCATATCATCTTGCAGAACCTTACAGAGAGTTGCCAGTGGTGTATGCACATTATAGAAATGGAGAAAAATGCGGTACTGACTATTGCTGGTGTCCTATCAATGATAAGGTGATACTGGTTGGTCCGGATGGCAAGGAGATATTACCACCCTTCTTCAACCGTAATGGACTATACCAGGTTGTTACAAAGAAATATCTGAAGACCATCAAGTATAAGGATAATGTCTTTGTGCTCTACAAGTATATCGATACAGACTACGATGACGAAGAAATGCAGGAAGATAATCTCCCTGTTCTTTTCGGACGCAGTGGTCTGGAAGTACGACATTATGCTACAGGTGCTTCAAAGGAAGGCGAACCTGTAACTGACTATGATCTGGAATGGCTGAAAGGATCACGCTATGTGGATTGGAACGAAGAAGAACCAGAGCAAGGTGCAATTCGCCTAAGAGTGACGGTAAAAGGCATCGTATTCAAACCGCACGTGTATTATGTACCTTTCACTCCTGTCTCTGCCGGACAGCAACCAATCTGGCGAGATTTCGAGCACATGCGTATCTGTACAGCTTTGGAAGGAGTAGATGACATACAAGATAACTTTGAAAAGTTGCTGGGTGTGCGTGAGCCTGATACCAAACAGCTGAAAATAGGAAATGACCAGGCACAAATATTGGTGGACGTATATCGTCCTATCATTATGCGTGAACTATCGCAGAAGGATAGCAATAGGAAAAGTCATATTGTGAGTTACGCTGGCAAAGAAGAGGATATACACATTCCTCTCATCAACTGCAACCAATTCTCTATAAGAGATTTCTCAGAAAATGGCGTGAAGGAATATCAAATCAAAAAGAACAGTAGAATGTTCTATGGTTTCCCTACCTTCAATGACCCTAACCTTTCTGTAGATAACTACAAACTGGAAATGCCGGTAGATGAACTTACAGAAGAGTTTCCTCTGGATTATCTGAAAGTATATATATCGAAGGCTATGGATGCACCGAAAGATTTATATGCATGGAACTACAAGACGGATCCAGTGGCTGTAGCTAACAGCAACGAACTATCAGGTGACGGCATTGTATTCCAAAGCATGAAATTCAATTCGTTTCCACGGCATTATGCCTTACCTTATATAAAAAAGGTAAAGTCTGGTTGGGGAGGTAAGAAATCGCAGATAGTAGTCGATGCATTATATTGCTTTGAAATCGTGGCTGAGCATAAGACATACTTCTTTCTCTTCAATCCACTCATAAAAGTGGTGAAAGCAGGCAGACAAATTGGAGATATATTTCTTCCTCTTGTCAAGAAGCGTGGTTATCAGCTAACCGATACAGACATTGAAAATCTGTATCAGTTTGCCGTAGAGTTCCACTTCGACTGGATGCTTTTACCAAGAGAAGCGTGGATCAGCCAGATTGAAGATTTGGCAGAAGATGCTGACGAGGTAAGCAAGATGAAGGAAGCTGTAACTGAATTCTTTCTGAAGACGCCAAAATGTTCGGATGAACGAGAGGAGAGTTGTCTGAAAGAGTTTCTTAAAAGATACTGGTCTTTTGATGTCTGGCCAAAGATAGAGGAAGATGCAGATAAAGCTCTCAAACTCATACAAGATAACCCAGATGCTTTGGGAAAATATGAAAACTTGAAAGAGTTTCTGATAGACTTTGATGAGTGCAGATATAAATTCAGCGAGATGAATCACGCTATAGTTTCAAATGAAAATTAGAATATCGAGATATGAAGCAAAAATTCAGATTTGCAGAACTATATAAGAATAACCGCACAGCAGTAGAGAAAACTCTTGCAGCCATGTGGTGCGGTGAAGCAAGGAACAAAAGCCAAAAGGGATATATCAATCAGTTGAAGATGATAATCCCTGAGGTATTCGCTCCTAAGGATGCCATGCCATTGGTACAATGCATGAACAGCTACGAGACTGTTTATCCTGAACACGAAGCCGAGGCTAAAGAAATGGTGGGTACACTCTGGCAGAAATGTATGCCTAATGCAGATTCTTACTATCCACCTTATGAGCACCAGTATCAGTGCTGGAAAACTTTGCTGAAGGAGAAGACTCCTGACGGCAAAAATATGAGTATCGTTGTAACAACAGGAACTGGTTCGGGTAAGACTGAGTGTTTCATGCTCCCTCTTGTACAGGATCTGATAGAACATCATATACCTGAACAGGTACAGGCCATCTTCCTCTACCCTCTCAATGCACTGATGGAGGATCAGAAGGCACGTATGGAAAAACTGCTGGCAGGAACAAATCTCACTTTTGCTGTTTACAATGGTGATATGCCAGAGTTTCTGCCTAATGAAGAGGATAAGAACTACAAAAAAGTTCTCCGTAAGATTGATGCCATCCGTGGTATAACCAGGGATGAAGCTGGAAATGTCATTGAAGAAAAATACCCTCATGTCATAGCCACTCGTGCCGAATTGCGTCAACACCCAGCCAACATACTGTTGACAAACCCAACCATGCTGGAGTATATCTTGCTGCGTGATAAGGATAGAAAGCTGATTCATGAAAAGCAGGAAGAGGAAGGCGAAGGCACACTGAGATGGATTGCTTTGGATGAGACTCATACCTATACTGGTGCTGGAGCCGCTGAGATTGCCATGCTGATCAGACGTGTGCTCATGGCCTATGGTGTGACTACTGACGAGGTACGCTTTGCAACGTCATCCGCTACCATCGGCAATGGTAGTGAGAATGCCAAGGAAGAACTGAAGGATTTCATTGCCGGAATTACCGGATTGCAGACTAACCAGGTGAAATATGTGGATGGTAAGCGTAAAGGCATCGATGTCATTCCTGAAGAGGACAAAGAGTATTGGCTTAAGCTTATCAACGATAATCATGACGGATATAGCAAACTCGATGACTTGATAACGGAAGGTGAGACTATCGAGGAGAAGCTGGTGCGACTGGACGAAATGTGCCAAAAAGCAGAAGATATGGGTCTGGAAGACTTACGTGTGAAAGTACATTACTTCTACCGTGTACCAAACCATGGCCTGTATGTTGACCTTGCAGACTCACACTATACCGAGGATGGTAGTTTCCGTGTCTATTTGGAAAACAAATCGGGACAGAGGAGCAAAGACGATGCACCCTTATTGGAAATGAGCCGTTGTAAGCATTGCGGTGAGTATGTTGCCATTGCAGAAGAAGTGAAGTATGATGACGGCATTGGCTATCAACCTATTACTATGGATGATAGCGACATGTTCGATCTTGTCAATACAGAAGATACAGGTAAAACTCTCTACGTATTTGGTACTACAAAAAGTGAGAATGCAGAATATGACAACAATATACCTTATATTATCAAGGGTAACAGACTGCTAAATGTTACAGCAAGCAATCCGGCACCAAAAGGTTGGAGAATCATAGCCAATGCTCATTGCCAATGCCCTTATTGTGGTACGAAGCTGACAAAACAGGCAAAGCAGGACGAAGACAATGCCGATGTGATACAAACTGATGAAGAAGATGCTAAGAAACTTCAGAAGTTCCGTGTTGCTCCAGATTTTATCTCCAGATTGATAGCTCCTTCTACTCTCGACTTGATGACAGAAGGAAAGCCAAAGGATGAATCTAAGATATATCTGCATAAAGGGCAGCAATATATCAGTTTTGTAGATAGTCGCCAGATGGCAGCTCGTAGTACCATTAAGCAGAACTTGGAAGAAGAACGTCTGTGGGTCTATGGCACTTTGTACCATGAGTTATGCAGAATGGCTACTGCTGGCAGTATGACAATGGAAGAGGCTATTAAGCACTTCGAAAATATTTACGATACTACAGGTAGAAAAGACCCTCAGCACAAGGATGCAGAAGAGAAACTGGACATTCTTGAAGGTAGCGATGAAAAAGCTATTCAGGCACTGCTCAATGAGCTGAAGCCTAATCAGTTCTTGTCATGGCAGGACATTTTAGATGTGCTTATCAATGATAGGCTGGCAGATATTTTCTGTCAGCAGTTTGCCGAACGCTCTGAACTGAGCCCAGAACTTGATGAAGATGGCAATATAAAACCAGAGACGAAACGTAAATATATTCTATCCCTCATGGTGGAATATCTGTCTCACAGACCTTTGTCTGCAGCAACTCCAGAAACAATGGGTTTGTTCGCCTCTTACTATGACGACTTACAACCAGCATTGACTTCAAAGTTGCCTGATGCTGTAGAGGAATTCAATGGTAAGCTATCACCTGAAAATCAGATTTCTAAAAAGGATTGGCACGCCTTAATGCAGTTATTCCTGGACTATACTGCTCGTCAGAGTGAGTGTGTATTCTTGACAATGGATGACCAGGACTCTGTTGACATATTCCAAACGGTAAGATTTGCCACCAAAAAAGAAATGCGTCGTCCTGTCCACAAACCAGTCATCAGAGACAAGGCAGCTAATCCATCTCGTATCATCAGATTGTTAGCAAAACTGATTGCAAATGAGAAGCATATTTCAATAGTGAATGCTATCAACAGTTATAAGCAAGACATTCAGGATGTTATAGACTGCATGTGGAATGAGCTGACGTTAAAATACGAATTACTGGAACATGGTAAGCATTATGACACGGAGTTACACAAACAAGTTAAAGACAAAGACGAGGTAAAAGATGGAGTTCATTTTACTCCTTATCGACTCAATCTTGCCAAACTTGGTTTCAAACTCTATGATGATGTATATTTGTGTGACACAAACCAGTCTGGTAGCAGACATCATGTAGAATGTCTGCGTCCCGTAGAGATTACCTTCCATGGTTATTCACCATACGTCATCGGCGGCGAACCAGTAGCTTTGAAAGAAGAGCTTCATGAAAAATGGGTTCCCTACCCTTATCATAACCATAGCATGAATCCAAATCCTGCTGATGAGGTGATAGAAGAATGGGCTAAAGATAATCGAAAGATTCTCTGGAATAATGATTTATGGGGAGAAAACGGTTCGTTCTCAGATCGTCTCCTTCAAATTCATCAATTCCCTCAACTCTTCATTCAGGCTGAGCATACAGCACAGGTGGATAAGATGATTAGTCGTCAGGTACAAGAAGATTTCAAGGATCATAGACTCAACATCCTTGCTTGTTCTACAACAATGGAGATGGGTGTTGACCTCGGTGACTTGGAATTAGTGATGATGACTTCTGTCCCACCAATGCCTTCAAACTATAAACAGAGAGCCGGTCGTAGTGGACGACGCGGCCAGGTTCGTAGTGCCTGTGTTACACTGTGTGGATCTGACGCTGTAGGTATAAGGACATTGCTGAATCCTATGGAGAATGTCATCATGCGCAACGTCAACTCGCCTACTGTTGATCTGAATAGTGCCCAGGTGATTCAACGTCATATTAACTCTTTCCTCATTAGAGAATTTGGCGTTTTTGGAATGGCTGGTGGCAGTATCACTGAGCAAGTAATCAGTTACTATACTAATTATCAGATAGTTCCTGATGGTGAGAGCAACCACTTTAAGGTAAAGAAAAAGGCTGATAATGCTCCTATTAGTCCATTGGATGGATTGGGTGACGAGACTGGTACACCTTATGAAGCATTCAACAATAAATGCAGCGAGTCGCTGAGTGATGATTTGAGAAGAAAGATTCGAATTTTGTTAGACGGCACTATCTTTAGTAGCCGTCCGCCTCAGTATGTCGTTTCCAAAGCTCGTGAAATGAACGAGAAATGCTATTCTGAACTGGAATTGCGCATTCAGGATTATGCAGAACCATACAAGAAGGCAAAGAGTGCAAGACAACAGGCATTCTTTGAAATGAAGTTCATTGAACCATTAGCTTCCCGTTTGATTTCATATTGGGCAACTCATCGCTTTACGCCAAATGCCAATATGCCAGTGAACGTGGTAGAGTTTGATATAAATGCTTCATCACAGACATCATATACATTGGTTACCCCATCGAACCCATCATACCCTCTTCGTACTGCATTGTCTCAATATGCACCGGGCAATCCTATTGCAAGAGACGGTATGGTAAGAATCGTACGTGGAATCAGATACACCAACTTCTTCAAACCAGAAGTAACGTTCAAAAAGCTGTACTTCAACCGTGAACAAGTGGTGATTGATACAAAAGAGGAATTGGACTCTTTAGAGAAATGGAGAGTTAGTGCAAGTACAGAACTCGACCTGTTGCAACCTGCAGAATTTATTCCAGACATGAATGAATCGGCAAGTCGAATTCTTGACCAGAATGTATATACTCGTGTAAGTGCTCAGTTGATTGGAGCTGATGAATGGAAGCAGGATCGTATTGAACCACACCTTTTTGATACCCGTAGCAGTAGAGAAAGTGGCAACGGTCAGATACTGTATTATAATGAAGGTACAGGATTTGGCTATTGTCATTGTACCAAATGCGGAAAGACCGTACTTGAAAGCTGGCCTGCAGCCTCATCAAGTGACCCTGATAAGCTGCCAAACGAAATGAATCCTATCGCATCAAAAGATACGGATAAGCCAGATTATCACTTTGCACTCGTGAAAAAAGGTCCGAAACCGAATAAGTGTTTGGGATGTGGCAGTACTGATTACATCAAGCGAAACGTAGTTTTGGGAGATACCATCCAAACAGATTATACAGAGATTAGAATACGCCATTTCCAGAAAGACTGGATTAACAGTCGTAATGAAGAAGAAGATCTGCTCATCACTCTTGGATTGCTCTTTGCAAGAGCCTTGTCTGAGGAATTGAATGTTGAGCGTACAGACCTCGACTTTACCATTACACCTAATGGACATATTTGCATTTTCGATGCTAATCCTGGTGGTTCCGGCTATTCTAACCAGCTGGCTGCTATGGACTTGATGAAGTCGGCTATAGAACGTGCCTATACAATCATTGAGGCTGCAATACGTTCAGGCAACAAGGAGGCATTGATAGACAAGTTCACACTACACTATATCAATCATATCGATATAGATGCAGCAAAGGCATGGATAGAAGAGGAACGCTCTGCAAGAAAAGTTCTGCCAAATGCTGTATCGAGCGTATTCGGAGAAAGTGCTACAGAAACATCTCTTGCCAAGATGGAACGTACATTTGCATTGTCACAGAACGAGAAGTTCATTTTCGTTGATGATGACTATGCAAGCTGGGAATATGAAGGCACAGACCATTGTTGGAAAGGTCAGTTCTTCAACTATTTTGCTCCTCATGGTCAGCAGACTTCTTTCTGTGTAGTTAAGAATACGGATATAGCTATACCTACACCGGCGATGAGCATGATCCGCTCTGTTAAGGGATGGACAAACGAAGTGATGGAAATAAAGAATCCATTTGCAGGGAATGGGCTTTACCCGTTGGCATACATTGATGGCAGATTGTATTTTACAAACAACCCTAACCATATCACAATGAATGACAAGTGGGGAAATGGTACCATATACTATATCCGTACCAATAACTTCGCATGCAAGGCAAAGTTTATAAAGACGGATATTGTGGATGCTACAACGAAGATATTCAAACTCGTGGATGGTGACCCAACAATCATCAAGACATCTGGGCTTGCCGGTATCATCGACAATAGAGCATCACAGATTGTTCAGGCATTTGTAGCTCATTGTCAGGCTAACAGAGAATCTGTAGTAAATGTGTCTTATCAAGATGAGCACATGAAGAGCATCCTGTCTATCATCTTGTGTTCACAAACTATCAAGTACTTCATTAAGAAGATTGGTTCTCCTTATAACTTGGAGTTCTTGGTTGAGCGATACAATAGTGACAACGGAAAGCGTGATAATCTTGGAGCCAATCAGCCTACATCAGAAGACCGTGACTCATGGCTTGAAAACCTGGCAAACGAATTGGTTGAGGGATTGGAATACGAGGATGGAATAAAAGGTGCTCTCTCCCCTGTCGTATCAGCACCAAGACGTAGTCTAACGCATTGGCGTGTCCTCACATTTGAATGTGCTGGAAAGAAACTATGTATCTATCCTGATGGAGGTTTTATGAACGGATGGTTTATCTACAACGCTCCAGGTGAGCGAAAGATGTACGATCTATCCACTATCACCTACGATACAGAAATAGACATCTGCAGGAACCAGGATATAAAATTTGATATAGCAATAGAAGATACGAAATGAATTTAAGAGATATAGTCACATTATTCAAGAATCACCAAATCCAATATGGGCTAAATGGTGATTCTAATTTAGAAGAATTATATAAATGGGAATTGGTGTCCAAACAAAATGGACACCCAGACCCTAATGCTGTAGATTTTTCTAAAGAGATTAATTCTCTAGAATTTAAGAATCTATGTTTTAGTTCACAGATTACCACAATTAGAAATTTTGTGAAATATGAACCAGAAGAGTATAGAAAACTCTTTAGAGCACTGTTTGATGAAAACATCCTTCTACAAGAAAGAATAGAAAACTTTACTGAAAGCTGCAAAACATTATGGGATGATAAGATCAAAGCAAAGTTTACCAATCATACGAGTGCAATGTGCGATGAGCGACTTATCAGTTGTTTCTTGGCATTCCATAATCCTCAGAAATATACTTTTTATAAAAATGACGTATATAAAAATTTATGCAAGCTTTTAGAAGTTAAGCCACGAAAGGCTGGTCTGAAGCTTGTCCATTTTTACGAATTACTAGATCAATACGTTATTCCAGAGATTGAGAAAGAGAATGAATTGATTTTGTCCATCAATGACGAAATAAAGAATAATGGATGTATTCAAAGTATGCCACTTACAGCCCAAACTGTATTGTGGTACTATAATAGGACATTATTAAAAAATACAGATACTGATAAGGAAGATAATGAAAATGATCTTGTTGAAACAAAAATAGACAGCACTATGATGTATCAAAAATATATTGACTTGCTTAAAGAGAGCAAGAACTTAGTTCTGACTGGTGCTCCTGGTACCGGTAAGACCTTTATGGCTCAGACCATAGCAAGAGAAATGGGATGTGGTAAGGACGAAATGTGCTTTGTGCAGTTTCATCCTTCTTATGACTATACAGATTTTGTAGAAGGGTTCCGACCTATTATGATGTCTGATGGACAGATGGGATTTGAGCGTAAAGATGGCATTTTTAAAGAGTTTTGCAAAAAAGCTATCAAGAATTTGGAGGACAGCAAAAAAACTCTCACTGAGTTATCGGAAGAAAAATCACTGAATGATAAATATAATACAGTTATTGATAAAATTAATAATGGTGATTTGAATGAATTTAAGCTTAAAACAAACGGAAAATCCATGGAGGTGGTTAAGGTTACAGACTTTAATAATATAGAACTGAAAACTCCTGGAACTAGTAGTAATCGTACATATACCGTTTCTTTTGCCAGATTAGCAAAACTTGCAAAAGTATATACTACAACAGAGGCTTTGGACAATATTTCAAACATTAGCGATGCTGTAAAGAATGCTATCGGAAGTTGTCATGCTTATGCGTACTGGGCTGTACTTAAAGAAGTGTACAAACAAAAGAACATTTCAATATTAACAGCAAGTAACGTAGTCAAAAAAGATTTTGTCTTTATCATTGATGAAATCAATCGTGGAGAGGCATCAAAAATATTTGGTGAACTATTCTATGCCATTGACCCTGGTTATAGAGGCAAGAAAGATATACGAGTAAAGACTCAATATCAGAACCTTGTCCCTAAAACAGATGTATTTGCTGAAGGATTTTATATTCCTGAAAACGTATTCATTCTTGGTACAATGAATGATATAGACCGTAGTATCGAGAGCATGGACTTTGCTATGCGTCGCAGATTCACATGGAAGGAAATAAAGCCTGAAGACACACAATCTATGCTCGACACACTCGAATGTGCCACTAAGGCAAAGAATGTAATGGTAAGATTGAATAATGAGATATCCAAGATTGAAGGGCTTGGTCCAGCCTACCAAGTTGGCCCATCATACTTCTTAAAGTTGGGTGATAATGGTGGAAACTTTGAAAAGCTATGGAATATGAATATCGAACCATTGCTTAGAGAATATATACGTGGTTTCCGCAAATCAGACGAAATCATGGAAAAGTTGAGAAATGCTTACTTCGATACCAAAGAAAGCAACTCAAATATTAATGATAATGAATTAGTCGATGAGAATTAACTTAACAGACAATAATATTGGACAGGTGAAAGCTGGGACATTTCTTCGCAAAGATGTTTCAGCTTTATTCCCTATTGCCGACAAGACAATAGCTCAATTATGTCATGAAAATGAAAATCTGCTAGTATTTCCCTTTAGTATAGAGGATTCAGACGACAAAGTCGGTGAAGCTTCAGTTATGACCATTCTAAATACAAGTGACTCTGAAAAGGTACGTATTACCACAGGAAATGTGATGGGGTTTATCGGTGTTGGAAACCTGCAGATAAAAATCAAATCCCGCTTTGACGAAGGACGCGACGACTATCTCTTACATTACATGCTTCAAAAGGTCTTTTCATTCAATCTCTTTGACCTTAATCACAACAACGAAAAAGAGGATGTATTTGACTTTATCATGTTTATGTTCCCTCACTTGCTAAGGAACGCAATGCGCCAGGGCATATACAGAGAGTATCAGAACTTCAAACATAACGACTCAAAATTAAAAGGTACGATTGACTGGGGACGCCATATTGCCCAAAACATTCCGTTTGCAGGAAATGTGGCATACTCCACTCGTGAATATACCTATGACAATGACATGACAGAGTTAATCCGTCATACAATTGAGTTTATGAAGTCAAAGAGATATGGTCAATCCGTATTAGGTTTAGACCAGGAAACTATAGACAATGTAAAATCTATAATTTCACTAACTCCTTCATATAACAAAAATGAGCGTGGTGCAATTATTGGTAAGAACCTTAGACATAAGAGTCATCCTTACTATACGGAATACCAGCCCCTGCAATGCCTTTGCTTACAGATTCTAAGAATGGAAGAAGTAAAGTACGGAGAAACAGATGAGGAGATTTGCGGTATTCTGTTTGATGGAGCCTGGCTTTGGGAAGAGTATCTGTATACCATTCTACAAAAAGAGGGCTTCAAGCATCCAGAAAACAAGAAACATAAAGGTGGCATCTATTTGTTTGAAGATCATAGTGGAATCCGTTATCCAGATTTCTATAAAGATGATATTGTTCTCGATGCAAAATACAAGAAGCTTGAAAGTTATGAAAAAGTTTCAAAAGTAAATCGCAATGACCTTCATCAGTTAATTACATACATCACTAACTTACAGGCCTCGAAAGGAGTTTTTATAGCTCCTTTGTCTGAGAGACAGCAGAAAATTCCAAAATCACGGTTGAAGGACTCATCTGCATCACTATATATATTAGGTATTGAGATTTGTCATACGTCCACTTCTTATGCAGACTTCTGTAAAAAGATGAAAGCAAAAGAAGCATTCTTTGTAGATACATTAAGACAATTATAATTGGTCAAATTACATATATTAAAGCAGGAAGAAACAGTTCTTTCTGCTTTTTTTCTTTCATTTTTGCACATTCTTTTGATTGTGCAGATAGACTGCACAATCAATTCATACCTTTGCACCAGAAGTTAAACATTAATAGAAAAAGGTATGGGACTATTCGATTTTTTATTTTCAAGCGGCGTTTCTAACAGCCAAAAGAAAGCGCATCGCAACGCTGGTAATAATACAACCTCAGACCATGAAAACTATGCTCGTGGCTATGAAGATGGTTATGACGATTGCTGCTGCGACCATGATTGTTCTTATGAAGACTATCATGATAGTAGTTATTGTGATCGTGATGAGTATGAAGGCATCGAGAATGATGGGGGCTATGACGGTAATTGTGGTTGGTAGTCAGCTTCTGAAAATGGATTATTCACATTATTATATTATAAAGATATAGAAAATGAAAAAGATTATTTTAGTTGCACTTGCTGCATTGTTTGTATGCAGTGCTGTCAATGCTCAAATTCTGCGAGCAGAAGAGTTGGAAAAGTACGCAAAAGAAAAGTATGGAGAGAAATGGGTTGATGCAGCAACCAATCTCGGTACCCAGTTGACATTGGATAAGAACAATGCCATCACCTATACTCAGGTAATCCCTGCTGAAGGCAAAACCAAAGAAGTGTGATATAAACGACAATAAGGTTCGTGTTACCTACACAGTACCATTCTATTCTGTCAATGTTGCCGTTGGTGGCGGTTGGATGGGTGCAATGGGAGGCATTATTAACACCTTGCCATCCTTTTTGTTTTCACGACACTATAATCATACTTTATGATATTTTAAGTTTCATACTCTTTATAATATTAATCCATTTCTGAATTTAGTTTGTATCTTTGTAGTTGAAAGCAAAACAAGAGATTTAACCGACGGAGGAGCGAGAACCATCAAGCTCGCTTGAATGGCCGAGTCGCGAAGAAGTAAGGTGAAACTAAGATTAGAGCATGAAGAAGATATTATTCCTACACGGATTCTTCGCCACGGGTAGTTGTCCGATGGCGAGGGCATTGATAGAGGCATTCGAGGGGACGGCGATAGTGCTGACTCCCGACTTGCCATTGCATCCCAAGAAGGCGTTGAATGAAATACGTTCTATTATAGACAAAGAACAACCCGACTTGCTTTTGGGCAACAGTTGCGGAGCTTTCCTTGCCCAAATGCTTGCTCCTACAGTTGGCATCCCAGCCTTGCTGGGCAATCCGTATTTCATGATGACGGAGTTTCTGAAGGAACGCATCGGCGAGCATGAATATAAGGCACCAAGAAGAGACGGCAATCAACGATTGGTTATAGATGAGGCGCTGATTGAGGAGTTTGCGGAGTTGGAAGCCGTGCAGTTTGACCATTGCAACCCATATTATAAGGATCGTGTGTGGGGACTTTTTGGTGAGCAGGACACTCTGGCTCACTTCTCCCCTCTCTTCCTGGAGCATTACAACCAAGCCTTCCATTTCCCAGGCGGTCATACGCCTACAGAGCAAGAGGTGAAGACATGGTACGCTCCCCTTGCCCAGAAAATGTTGATGGAGTTTTCAAGAAAGGAACAAGAATGAACACATTACATAGTTGCCTCGCCTACTATCTCCTTGCCATCAATGCAGTTACATTCATCATGTATGGCATTGACAAATACAAGGCGAAGAAAGCCAAGTGGCGCATTTCCGAAGCCACGCTTTTGTTGCTGGCTGTACTTGGAGGAAGCATCGGGGCATGGATGGGAATGAAAGTCTGGCACCATAAGACGATGCACAAGAAATTCAAATACGGCATTCCTGCCATTCTGCTGATACAGATTGCGCTGATGGCGTATTTGCACATAAATCTTTGAAAACTAATAGTTTGAAGAAAATATGGCAATAACTATTGATACAACAAACCTCTGTTCGCATCTTCAAAAGAAGTTGTTTGAACCTGGGGGAATATATTATCCTATCTGGAAAGACATGCAGAATGATGAGGAGCTGACAGCCGTGGTTCGCTCACGACAGCTTCATATTTATCGTAACGGCAAGAAGATTCTAATTCTCGCTGGCAAGGCTCAGCCGAAGATTATCAGAGAGGATAAACTAAATGAATTGATAAAAATATAAAGAACGAAGCTTATGAATTTTCCAGAAATATATTCAGCAACAGGCATGATGGAGCTGATTCAGAAGATCGGCTTCCTCCCTCTCCTTGATAGTGGCATTGAAGGATTCTCTGCCGAAGACATCGTGGCGGAAGACTGCGGTTACGTAAGACTTCCTGAAGGCGGCTGGGACTGGCCGCTATGGAAATGGAAAGGCGAAATTGTGCAGGAAATGCCGTGTTTGTACGGAAAGTTCTTCAACAAGAAAGCGGGATTTATCAGCCAGGAATGGTGGCCGGATTTCTGCAACTACAGAAGAAGCAAGTTCCCTCGCCCAGATGATGAATCGATAGAAGGAGCCATTCTCAGTACGCTTCAATCATCTGGCAGTCTCATCACAAGAGAACTTCGGGCAGCCTGCGGTTTTACGGGTAAGGGAATGAGAAGCAAATTTGACGGTTATCTCACCCGACTGGAAATGGCGACTTATATCGTGACCGAGGATTTCATCTATCCTCGTGACAAGCATAATCATGAATATGGCTGGGGCTGGTCGCTGCTCAATACTCCCGAAGATCTCTATGGCAGGGAGTCTTGCCAATGCAACCGCACTCCCGAAGAGTCTTATCAGAGGATTTTCGAACATCTGAAAGAAATCCTGCCCGATGCTACGGATAAACAGATCATTAAATTAATTGGATAAAAATGAGAAAGAAATCAAGAGCAATGGATAGCCAATGGGCATTGGAAGTAATGCACAAGGCTCCATATGTAACAGTAAGTTTCATTGACGAAGACGGCAAACCTTACGGTTTACCTCTTTCACTTGCATCAGATGATGATGTGAACTGGTATTTTCATGGTGCCTTGGAAGGCAAGAAGTTGGAGGCAATCAAGGCTCATCCAGAGGTCAGCCTTTCAGCCGTAACCCGTTGTGCGCCTACGATTGGTCCGAAGGACGGCAGTTTCACCCTGCAATTCAAATCAGCCATTGCATTCGGCAAGGCAGAAATCGTGACAGATGAAGCAGAGAAAATTCATGGTCTCCGACTAATCTGTGAGCGTTTCCTTCCTCACCACATGGATGCTTTCGACCAGAGCATCGCCCGTTCCCTATCGCGCACGGCTGTTGTTCGCATCACACTTACTGAGCCGCCAACCGGCAAGCGCAAGCAATATGATAAGGAAGGCGTAGAAATGAAATATGGCAGAATGGAATAAATCTCCGATAATGGTAACATCTTCCGAAAACCAGGTATAAGCTCATTAGGAGAATGTGCGTATCTTTGCAGAAGATAAGCTGCACTCGGCAATTTGAAAGCAAGCTTTCATTGCGCTCATTTGCATTATCTTTGCACCCAAGAAATGTTAAAGCATAGGATTATGAAGGAATTATTCTTTAATACGATACAGGAGTTCAACGACTACATAGGGGTAAAAACGCTTCATCCCTTAGTAAGTGCTGTGCGTGTGGAGAATGCCTCTCCTATACAGGAGGCTGTGCATCACTACGGACTTTACGCCCTCTTTCTGAAGGAAAACAAGGGATGCAAATTGTCATACGGCAGAACAGAATATGATTTTGACGAGATGACCGTAACCTCATTTGCTCCGGGACAGTCGATTAAGGTTGAACCCATTCCAGGTGTTCCGTTTGCCAAATATACGGTATTGGCTTTCCATCCCGACTTGCTCAACCGCACCCAGCTTGGCAAGAACATCTCACGCTATGAGTTCTTCGACTATACAAGCAACGAAGCACTACATCTATCTGCTGCCGAGGTAAACATCTTCCGTGATGTGCTCACAATGATTAAGCAGGAATTGCAGCATCCTATAGACAAGCATTCGCGTGAACTCATCGTTTCAAACATCGAGTTGCTGCTGAACTATTGTCTGCGCTTCTACGACCGTCAGTTTATCACACGCGAGGAGATTAATCATTCGGTGGTAAAGAAGTTCATCACTCTGCTCGATGAATACATTGCCCAGAAGGCGGAGCATGAAGGTCTGCCTACCGTAGCCTACTTTGCCGACAAATGCTGCTATTCTACCAAATATTTCGGTGAATTAGTCAAGACAGAGACAGGCAGAACCGCAAAGAGTCTGATCAACGACCGACTGCTTTCTGCAGCCCGCCAACTACTTGTAGATGAAACCTTAACCATTACGCAAGTCAGCCAGCGCCTCGGCTTTGAATATCCTCAGCACTTCGTCCGCTTTTTCAAGGCTCAGACAGGGAAGACTCCAAGCGAGTATCGCAAAACAGCGTAGATATAATAAAGCATATTTGCCCACCTCGCCTTTGAAATACCTGGCGAGAACACATCCAACGAGTGGCAGGAGGCTGTGAGCGATGAGGAATATAACAAGATAAAATAACAACTATAAGATTTTACAAATATGAAGAAGATAAAGTTAAGCAATGGCGTGGAAATGCCGCAACTGGGATATGGTGTTTATCAGGTGGAACCTGATGAGTGTGAGCGTTGCGTGCTGGATGCTCTCAGCGTGGGCTATCGGATGATAGATACGGCACAGGCTTATCTCAACGAGGAAGCCGTGGGCAACGCATGGAAGAAGAGCGGTGTGAATCGTGATGAGATTTTCCTCGTTTCCAAAGTCTGGCCTTCCAACTATGGCGACGGACAGACTATGAAGAGCATCGATGAGAGTCTGCGCAAACTGCAGACCGACTACATCGACCTGATGCTCCTCCACCAGCCTTACTGCGACCGCTATGGTGCCTATCGTGACTTGGAAAAAGCTTACAAGGCAGGAAAGGTTCGTGCCATCGGAGTGAGCAACTTCTTCCCTGATCATCTTATAGACCTGGCTTCCAACATGGAGATTGCACCGATGGTTAATCAGATGGAGACACACGTGTTCAACCAGCAGCACGAGACCCGAAAATTCATGGATGAGTTTGGCACCAAGCTCATGGCATGGGCTCCTTTGGCAGAAGGACAGAACGGACTGTTCACCAACCCTACCCTCACCCAGATTGGCGAGAAATACGGCAAGACTGCCGCACAGGTAGCCTTGCGCTGGCTGCTACAAAGCGACGTAATCATCATCCCAAAGACTGTTCATAAGGAACGAATGCAGGAGAATCTGAACCTCTTCGACTTCGAACTTGATGCTGAGGACATGCAGGCGATTGCTGCGCTCGACACCACCCACAGTCTTTTCCTCGATCATCATAGCGGAGAAACCACCAAGCAGTTTATGGAATGGAGAGCTGTGGTGAAACCTACAGAATAAAGAGGCAATTACTCCTTCTATGTTGCATTATAAAGCAAAGAACGTATGACTTCACTTCAAGAACGGCTGTTCGCCATGCAGGATAAGCAGTATGCTGCTTTCCAGGCCAAACTGACACCGGGAGTGCCTGTGGAGAGTTTCATAGGCATTCGTGTGCCCGTGCTTCGCAAGTTCGCAAAAGAGTTTACAAAGGAGACAGAATGCGAGGAATTCCTTCAGCTGCTTCCTCACGAATACTACGATGAGAATATGCTTCACGGTCTACTCATTTCCGAGGTGAAGGACTACGAGGAATGCATCCGTCTGACAGACCGCTTCCTGCCATTCGTGGACAACTGGGCGGTTTGCGACATCATGTCTCCGAAGGTATTTGCCAAACACAAGGAGGAGCTGTTGGCGAAGATCAAGACTTGGAGTAAATCATCACACGTCTATACTTGTCGCTTTGGAATAGGAATGCTCATGTCGCATTATCTGGATAAAGACTTCAAGGCAGAATATCTTGAAATTCCAGCCTCTGTAAGGAGCGAAGAGTATTACGTAAAGATGATGGTAGCCTGGTTCTTCGCTACCGCCCTTGCCAAGCAATGGGACCAGGCGATTCCCTACATTGAGCAACGCCGCCTTGCTCCATGGACGCACAACAAAACCATCCAAAAGGCCATCGAGAGCTACAGAATCACGCCCGAGCAGAAGGAATATCTGCGGACATTGAAGGTTTTCGTTAAGCCAAATGAGCAGAGTCAAATTTATTTGAACTCTGCCATGGCGAGAAAACGTGTCACGAAGTGAAAGATAAAATAATTATGACACAAGACACTTCTACATATCCATCCCTATAATCACATTTCTGAATATTTTTTTGTATTTTTGCAGATATATTGCGCTGATGGCGTATTTCATAAGAATTGATAACAAAATAAATAACTAAGTATATGAGCATTAAAAAGAATGGGATATATTGGAAGGGCATCAAGCGCCGGATAGGGAAATTCTTTGAGAAGGTGCACGAATGTATACTTATCTTTACTGATTGGCTGGGGTAAGCGCACATAGTAAATAACTGCAACCATTGATATAATCTGATGGAAACAGAAAGAATTTTACTTCGCCATTGGCAAGAATCGGATGCAGAGGCGCTCTTCAAGTACGCCTCCGACCCTGACGTAGGACCTCGTGCTGGATGGCCTGCACATAAGTCTGTAGAAGAAAGTCTGGAGATTATCCGGACATACTTCCATAATGACACGACATGGGCAATTGTTTTGAAAGAGACAGGCGAGGCTATCGGCTGCATCGGCTACTACACCCATGAAACCAGCAACATCCCTATCGGAGAAAACGATTGCGAGGTGGGCTACTGGGTAGGAAAGCCTTATTGGAACAAGGGAATCTGCACCGAAGCCTTGAAGCTGATGCTTGACTACTGCATCCAAGTAAAGCATTTCGAAAACATCTGGGCAGACCACTTCACCGGAAATCCTGCATCTGGAAAGGTCATGGAGAAATGCGGTTTCTCAGACACCGGAATGCTGAACCGATGCAGTCAACTCGTGGGTGGCGACAAGGATATGGTCAAGATATTTAAGTACAAAGGATTATAAACTGCAATAAAGGTAATATAAGCATTTGGCTTAACTTCTATTATGAAAGAATCTTAAGAAAAAGGTCATCATTTTCTAATCATGCAGATATTATTAGCAAACGCCAAGATAATGTTCGGCAAGACGAACAGAAAGCCCATCTCCACCCCACTCTTCCAGACCGTGGCAGACACCTTGGCTGCGGAAATGGCAAGAATGGACGTGGACGATTTGGCCCGACAGCTTGATTGCAGCCAGAAGATAGCGGCAGAGAACTGGAAACGCTATCAAAACTTTATGGCAACCGAGAAGATGCCTGCCCTGCTTGCCTACAATGGGCAGGCATATAAGCATCTGCGTGCCGACACCTTGAGCGACGAGGCATTGGAGTATGCCCAGAAGCATCTCTGGATAACGTGTTTCCTCTATGGTCTGCTTCGCCCTATGGACGGCATTGTGCCCTATCGTATGGAGCATTGCGTCACGATAGAAGCCACAAACGACAAGCCCATTAATCAGTTCTGGAAAGACCGGCTGACGGATGTGCTAATAGATAGCGTGAAGGCAGACGACGGCATCCTCCTGCATCTATCCACGGAGGAATATGAACATCTGTTCGACTGGAAGAGGGTTTGTAAGGAGGTGACGGTCATTCAGCCTCTCTTCTATGTGCTCCAAAAAGACGGCAGACTGAAGATGCAAGCTGTTTGGGCAAAGTCGTGCCGCGGAGCAATGGTACGCTTCATTCTTAACAACCGCCTCGTCACTCCCGAAGAGCTCTCCGCTTTCAGCTACGAAGGCTTTGAATACGCTCCACAATTAGGCGATGCAAACAATCCGCATTTCGTAAGAGAATATATCAAATAAAATATATGAAACTAAACAAAATACATCATGTAGCCGTGATTTGCTCTGACTATGAGCAATCAAAGCAGTTCTATACAGAAGTGTTGGGCTTGAAGATCGTGAGCGAACATTATCGTGAGAATCGCCAATCATGGAAGGCAGACTGTATGAAAAGTAAAATACATTTAAATTATATTTGCTTGCAATCATATCGACATTTGAAAGCAAGCAAAAATACGTTTGCCAGAAAGCATAGATACGTTTGATAGAAAGCATAGATTGCTCGAAGTATAACTTCGAAAACGAAATAAGATAGTTAACTTGTTGAATGAAAGCTACTTACTTAGTTGCTATACCTATAATTCTTAAATCTGATTCTAATATTGGTTTTTTCTTACGATTATTAAGAAAATCTGCTACAAATACTTTTTTTCTTAGTTATGACACTATTTGTCATCTCTTGGGCTATATCATTTGGCCACTGGATTGGTTCACTGTTCTAAAGAGAAATATAATAGCTCACTGGGGTCATGTCAATTATGGACACCAGTGAGCTATCGTACTATCAAATCGATTTCAACTTCGAATTATTGCTACTGAAATAATATATAGGCAAGTCTTTTGTTATATGGTTGTTGTGAATGGTGCCGAAAATATCTTTAACTGGTACCAATATTATTGTTCGAATGTTTGGTCATTAAAGGATAAATGAGTAATTTTGCATCAGAAATCCAGTCGTAACAGACTGTAGAGTTCTTTGACATATTGAGGATATTCAGAATGGCTGACATTAACGACATCTGTGTTGTATGGATACATGAAACGTTGGGTTCTACTATTTATATTTAATTAATTTTTTCTAACCCGTTGGCAATGAGTGGGTATATATACATGCTTAAGCTGACACAAAACCAACAACTCATGAGAAAGAACAAGAGAAAACAGAGTGTAGTTAACAGTGAGAATGTGATGACAGCCGTGCATGTAGCCTGTGCTTGCGCAGCAGTAGCTAGCGTACTTGTCCCAGCAGTTCCGGCGCTCGGAGGCATTGGTATAGTCTGTACCAAGACTATTCCGTCATTGCTAAGAGGTCACATTTTCTTCTAAGTCATCTTGCATGGCTTCTATGCATGTGTATGCTTGTATGGAAGCTATGTAGATAGATTTTTCATCTTGAATACTTGAATAACTCAATACATTATATATATGGCAAAGAACAACATCAATACAGTGATTAACCGCGCATCTGCTACCAGCAGCGCACAGTCTACTAACAACTATATGCAGTATCCGTGTTACCGCAACAAGCAGGGACATGGATGGGCTGCAGAAGATGCCAATGCTATGGCTGACCGCCTTTCTGGAAAAAGGGTGGATCAAGTAGGCCGTGACAACAGCCTGAACGGTGCAGACCGTATCAGTAACGGCATAGAGATTCAGACGAAGTATTGTGCATCTCCATCAAAGACTATTGGTGCAGCTTTCTCCGACGGGTCATATCGTTATGGAAAGATGAAGCTGGAGGTACCCAAGGAACAATACGATGAGTGCGTTCGGCTGATGGCAGATAAGATACGTTCCGGTGAAGTTCCTGGTGTAAGCGACCCTGCAATGGCGAAAGACATTGTAGTTAGGGGAAACTGTACCTATGACCAAGCTGTTAATATAGCCAAGGCTGGTACGTTGGATTCTGTCAAGTTTGACTTAAAGACACAATCTGTGTCGTGTTCCATCACATGTGGCTTTTCTTTCGCTTTAGGGTATGCCAATGCTTTGCGTAGTGGCAAGAGTCATGCTGAAGCATTGAAGTGTGCTTCTACGCAAATGGTGAAGTCGGGTGCTACCTCATTAGCTGTGGGAGTAGGTACTCAACAGTTGTTGCGTACAACAGTAGGCCGTTCCATAGCTGCTACCGCTACACATTCCGCTCGAACCATAATTGATGCGACTTGTAAGACGCAAGTGGGTCAACAAGTAGTGGAAAGGCAGCCTCTGCTCTTGTTGGTAAGGAGGTTGTGGGACAAGCAGCTAAGAATGTATTGGCTAAGGGAATGCGTACCAACATGGTTACTGGCGGCATTATGATGGCTGCACAAACCATACCTGATGCTGTGAAACTATGCAATGGCAAGATGTCGGCAGGTGAGTTTGTGGAGAACACAACCAACAATGCCGCAGGTATAGGTGGTGGTTATGCCGGAGGAACATTCGGTGCTGCTGTTGGTACAGCGTTACTTCCTGGTGTAGGTACTGTTGTCGGTGGCATGGTAGGCGGTATAGTAGGTGGCATTGCTGGATCGTCAGTTGTACGTGGTATATTCTCATTATTCGATTGAAAGTAAATCTTTCCTAAAACAGACTCAACGATGGAAAACAACATTTTCTTCATGCCTTATATTGGTAAGGATTATGCCAATGGAGGCTTGTTCGGTAAGCGAACAATGATATTGGGCGAGAGCCACTATTGTGACGGAGGTTGCTGCGACTGCGGCAACTGCCGTCTATATAAGCAGTGCGCCAATTTTACTCAGAATGTCCTCTGCGACTTTCTCGATGAGAGTAAGGAGCGCCAGAAATGGATGCGTACTTTCGTGAAGTTCGAACGGTCGCTTGTTGGAGAGAAGACCGATTGGGCGTTGAGACGGAAGATATGGGATTCTGTTATGTTCTATAACTATCTGCAAGTGGCGATGACAGGTCCTCGTAAGGCTGGTACGTCAGCGCAATACAAACAGGCAGCTAATGCTTTCTTTGATGTCATTAATGAGAACGAGCCTGAATGTATTATTGTTTGGGGTAAGCGACTATGGAACAATATGCCAAACGAACGATGGCAGGATGGTGACGACATAGTAGTCGATGGTTACCATGCAGCTACAGGATATTATCTCTTACGCAATGGCAAGCGAGTGAAGGTCGTAGCTGTATACCATCCTTCTGGTGGATATTCCTGGAGTTATTGGTATAGAGTGATAAAACGTCTGCTTTCATCAATCTGACAGACTATTGGTGCTACACATTTGTATGGCATTAATATAAGGATATAATATTTTGTTAGACCGACAAAATGTTATATCTTTGCAATTGACAGAGGTAATAATCTCTGTATGTTATAAACTAACATTACTAAATAAACAACATATATAAGATATGATTAAAGACGAACAGATAGATAAGGAGTTGCAAGGGAAAGGTGTTAAATTCCTACCTTTTGTGGGCGACCAGTATTGGTACGGCATATCCTTTAACGATAATGGCGAGCTTGTGCTTGGGACGAAAGAAAAACCGGGAAAGAGAGTGTTAGTTCTTGGAGAAAGCCACTATTGTGATGAAGATTTAAGTGACGAAGAACTATCATCGTTTACAAGAAAAGTTCTGGATTGCTATTTAAATTCTGAAGAACGGTATAGTTGGATGAGAACCTTCGTTAAGTTTGAACGTGCATTGTCTAATACAGTCACAAAATTTGAAGATAGTAAAAACATTTGGAACCATTTAATGTTCTATAATTATCTCCAACGTCCATTGCGAGGAACACGAATGTCAGGTGATTCGGAAGATTATGAGGAAGCGAAGACTCCCTTCTTTGCCATTTTAAAGCTATATCAACCTGATTATATTATAGTTTGGGGACGTAGGCTTTTTGAGAATTTACCTAATGGAAAGGAAGGTAAATACATGCCTATTATAGGTGGAAATTCTTGGATTTATAGGATAAACGCCAAACAATCTATAAGTGTTTTATCTGTTGCTCATCCTTCTGTTGGTTTCTCTTGGAGATATTGGCATGAAGTTATTGTCGAATTTTTTTAAGTTAACAGTAATGAAACTAACTATTTTTGAAAAAGATTACTTGGGAATAAAAAATAATTCATATGTCATACGCCTATTTCATACACTACTTCAAAAAGTAGAGAGAGATCCTCATAGACAATGGACGCATAAATTGTTGCGTAATTATGTGAATGCTACATATGAGTTATGTACCTTTATAGGTAAGAGGAGTTCTGAACAATTAGGTGATTCATCAATAAATATTTGTGAAGATGATGATAGTGATTTGAAGATTTTTTTTACAGGTTTATATACTTCTGATACATATAATGGATTAAAGAACGGATTGTATTTTGTTGGTAATCCTACGGAAGGTTTTTCTGTTATGACAAGAAAGGATATCTTTGAAACAGCTAGTTCTGATGTAAAAAATGCATTAATGCAGATTAACCATAGAGATTCATTTGAAAATGAGTTGGTTGGTGAAGAGTCTTTGTGTATAAATGCAATAAAACCACCAAAAATAATGGATCCTAAAACAGCAAACTCAATAATAAAAGAACATAGAGCGAAAATAGATAAGATTTCAGAAATACTAGATCGGATTAAACAAAAAGAATCTTTTGATGAGATATTGAAAGAAGATGTTATCAAAGGTGTATTAGAAGAAAATAATAAAAAAATAGATTTATGTAAGAAATCAGAAATTATTGATGTGTTAAAAGAATTTGAAGACACATTAAAAGGAAACAGTTGGCTGCATATATTAAGAGATGGCATAGACAACCTTCCAACAGATTTTGTAAAAAGTTTCTTCAATAAGTCGTATGAAGTTTCAAACCCCCAAGCCATATATGAAAATAGAAAAAAATGGATTGAGGATTGCATAAAAAAATCTGCAGAGGATAGTACGGTTAATAGTTTTAAGTATTATCAAGAAATAATGTTAGAAACGATGCAACTAATGTTAGACGAGTCGAAAATTCATAATTTACCAGTTATGTTTTATAAAAAACAAAGATCGTATAACTATTTGTTGCCCATGTATTTGCAGAATTATGGAAAACCTGACTTTTGTATAGTATTGAAACATAAGAAAGAGAATGGTAAATATACTGGCGACTGGGAACCTGTTACCTCTTTAGACATGGATGAGGTATATTGTGATATTCGAGTGTTTGGAAAGGATGCGATAGAACGTGTCCGTGACTGGTGGTAATTAAAATAGGTGGTGAAATGCGTCAAGTAAAAGGCAATATTTTTAATGGAGATAGTTATAAAGCGATTTTTGCACGGGTAATCTACAAGCGGCTCATGAGTCGTGAGTGGGTTACTCTTGCAGAGATAATGAGTGACTATCATCTTGGAGAACCATGCGAGAATCCATCGAAAGAAGAGCACTATGGAGAGCTTAAAAAAGCTTTCGGCGAGATAAAGAAACTTGTTACTGAAAAAGTGGGTAAAGACAGCATTGAGGTAGAAGGTAACAATCGCAATCAACGTTTTCGATATAAAGGCAATATAGACGATCCCTTGTCCGACTTGTACAATTATGGTAGGGTTATCCGTGATTTGAAAACGTATTGGCAATTCTGTCAAGACTCAGCTGGCTTCTTTCCAATTACATGGTTGGATTATTTCTTTAAAGATAGTCTGGATTTACTGGAGATTAAAGATACGCAGAATAGAGGTCAACAGATATTAGAAGCAAGTGAAGATAGAAATCTCACCAATATAGAGTTGCTTCCATTTCTTTATGAGGCAATAAAAAGGAAGCAAGTTCTTGCTATCTGTTATATACATTATACTGATAGTATTAAGGAAGAACTGTCTTTGATAGTCTCTCCTCATTATTTAAAAGAATTCAATGGTAGGTGGTATTTGTTGGGTCATACAATAAATCATGAGGGAAAGGTATGGCGGCATCATATTGCTCTCGACCGTATTGTTGCTCGACCAAGAGAAATCTCGTCTGGGGTAACTTATGTGGAACCACAGGCTCATTATTATGAAAATTATTTCAAAAATATAGTTGGAGTTACTCATCCCAATAATGCCGAAGTAGTAAATGTGCATGTACGGGCCCACAATCATTATATGTTTATGCTTACGGAGACAAAAAAAATACATCTTAGTCAAAAAGTAGAAATACCTTTTGGTGAGTATATGGATGGTACATATGGAGAGTTTTCTGTTCAAGTCGAAGTGAATGACGAATTTGTAGGGCGCATCTTGCAAATGGGAGCAGGTCTAGAAATAGTTTCTCCACAGAATGTTCGAGAAAAGTTCAAAAGAAGAGTAGAAGCACTTGCAGATTTATATAAAAAACAGAAATAGGCTATAAGAATTGGTTCCTTTCTTCTTGGAACCAATTCTTTTTCATTTTTTCTTGCTAGTTTTGAAAAGTTTGCCCATCTTTGCAGCGCAATTCCAAACATAGGGAGTGCAAAGGTCTTTGACATATTGGAGATATATTCAGAATGGTGGACATGATTTGACATTTGATGTTGTCTAACACATGATGCGTTGTGTATATTATTTATTATTATTTTTTAATTTCATTAACCCGTTGGCGAATGACAGGTAATAATACTTGTTTGCAGCTGACACAAAAAACAACAAGTTATGAAACAGAACAACAGAAAAGAAAGTGTCATCAATGGTAAGAATGTGTTGAGAGCTGTAGCGTTGGCTAGTTCTTGTCTTGCAGTAGCAGCAATGCTTGCACCTGCAACTCCTGTAATCGGAGGAATTGGACTTGTTTGTTCTAAGACAATCCCATCTTGGTTGCGAGGACACGCATTCTTTTAATGCCCTCATTTTGCATCGCTTCTATACAGACGATGTTTGTGTAGAAGCATGCAAAAGATGGTAAGTGAGTTATGTGACATTTTGAAGAATCTTTAAAAAATCAAAGACATGAAAAAAGTAAACGACAAAACAGTAATCAATAGCGCGTCAGCAACTTGTAGCGCTCAGTCAACAAACAACTACATGCAGTACCCAAAGTACCGTAACAAGCAAGGACATGGCTGGGCTGCAGAAGATGCTAATGCAATGGCAGACCGTCTTTCTGGAAAGAAAGTAGAACAGGTTGGTCGTGACAACTGCCTTAACGGTGCAGATCGCATTAGCAATGGTATCGAAATTCAGACGAAGTATTGTTCTTCCCCATCTAAAACTATAGGGGCTGCTTTTTCTGATGGCTCGTATCGCTATGGTGGAATGAAACTTGAAGTTCCAAAGGAGCAGTACGATGAATGTGTTCGATTGATGGCTGATAAGATTCGTTCTGGTCAAGTTCCAGGTATAACAGACCCAGCAGTGGCAAAAGATATAGTCATTAAGGGCAATTGTACCTACAATCAAGCGGTGAACATTGCCAAAGCTGGAACTTTGGATTCTGTTAAGTTTGATGTAAAGACACAATCGGTTTCTTGTTCTATCACCTGTGGCTTTTCCTTTGTGCTTGGATATACTAATGCTATCCGTAGTGGTAAAAGTCATGGTGAAGCACTCAAAACAGCGTCTGTGCAAATGGCCAAGTCTGGAGGAACTTCTTTGGTTGTAGGTGTTGGAACGCAACAGTTACTCCGTACAACAGTTGGTCGATCCATGGCAGCTGCTGCAACAAGCTCTGCCAGGACCATACTTGATGTTGCAACAACAACTCAAGTCGGAAAGACTGTTGTCGAGAAGACGGCTTCGGCGTTAGTTGGCAAGGAAGTCGTTGGACAGGCTGCGAAGAATGTAATCGCTAAGGGTATGCGAACTAACATGATAACAGGTGGAATCATGCTGGCAGCACAGACGATACCTGATGCTGTGAAAATGTGTAAGGGAAAGATGTCGGCTGGCGAGTTTGCCGAAAACACAACAAGTAATGCAGCCGGAATTGGTGCAGGCTATGCTGGTGGAACCTTTGGCGCAGCGTTAGGAACTTTTGTTTGTCCTGGAGTTGGAACAGTTATAGGTGGACTTGTCGGTGGAGTTGCAGGTGGCCTTGCTGGTTCTTCCGTTGTACGTGGAGTATTCTCGCTTTTTAAGTGAGAATACTCGCAGTAAAGCATAAGGTTTTGAGTTTTTTGTAGAACACTTAGAAGGATAAATTATGAGCAAGATAGATTTAGTGAGCATATTAGTAAGACAACTTTGTGAGGAGGATGACCATGAGAGCGATTTGGCGGAAGATGCTTTGTACGATTTTGTAAGTAATCCTAATACATCACTTTCTGAAAAACAAGATGCATTAGCTTTGATAGAACGGAAAATCAAGCATATTGCTGAAGAGATTGGTTTCTTCGAGGAAGAAGATATTACAGTTAGGATAAGTGATAAGGATAAGCTTGCGCTATATTCGCTTCTTGTAGCTCGACGTTATCTGATGGATCAGATGATGGGTGAGCCAAGCAAGGATTACGTGGAACGTGTCTCTTACCAAAGTGATAAGTTGGCAATACTGATGGGCGAATGTTTGAAGCAAGGTACTGAGATGTGGAATGCTGTTAAGAATTCTTCATCTTTTAAGGCGAATGACTATTTGCAATATGGGGAGTATGTCTTAGAATATAAGGCTGATTCTTGTCAGGCGGTATTGGCTTTGGAAGACGATGATGTCTATGGTTCGGCTTTTCCTTTCATACATCGGCTGATTTACACTCTTGGTGAACAGATAAATCTGTTTGACAATAACTTGATGAAGAAAAAACTGATATTGGATGCTCTTGCAGATAAAGGTTGGGCTGCGGAGGATTTGCCATCTGAGGTCACTAGTTGGGATAAAAGTGTACTCTTTACTCCAGCTTTTGAAAAGATCAAGATATGTCCAGCACTACTTGCTTTGCATTCTTCTTTGCCTTACAGTATTCCAGATATTGTGAGAATGAACAACTTTGTTTGCAGAACAGCCATTACGTGCGAGAAAAGCTTTAGTGAAGATACTTACCATGTCAATGATGATATGATTGATATGTAAGTGTTTTGGGAGTAATAACAAATAAAAGATAGAAATTATGGAAAAGAATATCAAGAAAAGAGTATGTAGAGGGGCATTGGTATTGAGTGCCGTGTTGGTGGTAATATCGGGTTATGGGTTCTTCTTTAGCTCAAATGGCTATTGCCACAAGAAGAAGGAGGCTGCCAAGTTGGAATACCGCGAGAAGCAGCTGCTTTGGCGGAAATCGGAGAAGATGACCGAACAAGAGATGTTGAAGGACATGACCTTGATGGCCAATGGCGATACGGTATTAGTGTGTTGGGTCGTAAACATGCCGATAGCAGTATACCGTGACTTTATTCATGGAGCGGCTCAACCGAAAAGGTTCACTTGGGCCTATACGAGGTATTGGTATATGAAATCGCTCAGTGGCGGCAGAGAGTGGATGCGAGAATACACCAAAGACAGAAGCTACAGGGCTTCAATCTTTTGGGACAATGGTCGCTACCTTGTGCAGGAAGATACATTGAAGGACTATCGCAAGGAAAAGCCCATTCAGATTGAAGTGAAACAGAACGCATTGTACCCGGCTTTAGGAAAGCCATCGGATGAGGCTTTCGAGAAGTGGATAAGGGAATATAAATCGGGATTTGCGTTTCCACAGATAAACAATTCCAAACGCTGGATGAAGATACCATTCTTAGAATAACGTATACTCTAAATATTATTACTATGGACAAATTAGAAATATACAAGAACATCAAGACGATTGCTGATGAGCTCTGCAAGGAGGACAAGACGTATCTTCGTGCAGATTTGGCTTTTGAACTGAAGAAAGAACAGTCGAGGGCTGATAAAAAAGCTGCAAAACGTGAGAAGATGATGAACATGCCATCATATCGTCTGATGGTAGGTACGGCGAAGTATATGGACAAGTATTTCCTGGATCCTATTCTTGGCTTCATCCTTCCTGTCGGTATCGGTGATGCTTTGACGAGCGTGTTTGCATTCCCATTCATCTATTACAGTCTTTGCGTGGTTAAGTCTATTCCGCTGACTTTGGCTGTCATCTATAATATCTTGATGGATGTGCTGATTGGAGCCATACCTTTCTATATTGGTGACGTGCTGGATGTATTCAAGCGTTCGTATGTAGAGAACCTGAGATTGGTTACCGGGTATATCGAGGATGATAAGGAGATTATCAATAAGGTGAATAAGAAGGCATTCTGGACGGCTGTGTTCATTGTCGTGCTTTGCTGGTTGATTTATGTGGTAATTTCGTGGGCCATCAGTTTGGGAACCATGGTTTGGGATTGGATAGTTTCATTGTTCTAAAATATGAGCAGTAACATTTACAAAGATTTTTGAAGTAATAAGCAAAGAACGTGCAATGGACAATCGTGTAAAATTCTATAGTTGGCTGATTGGCCACTTGGATTGTAAGCATCTTACCTTTGAGGAGATTGCTGATGAATGGAAGGAGGCCCGTGCTAATCAGAATAATGATGTGCTAGACAAGCGTACCTTCCATCGTTATCGTGATAATATCCAGTCGCAGTTTGGCATTACTGTGAAATGCAACAAGAGCGACGGCTATCGGTATTATCTGAAGCGTGACCCCGTGGAAAATGACGATGTGACGGAATGGATGCTGAGTTCCTTGCGGTTGGCTTCGCTTGGTGATATGCTGAAATTTCACAATAAGGTGATGCTCGATACGCCGCCATACAACACGGAATATCTGGATGATATTCTTGCAGCGATAGATAAGCAATATCTGCTGAAGTTTAAGTATGTTTCGGGGTTCGGGGCAGAGAGCGATATCGTGCTGCAACCGGCTTTCGTGAGATACTTCAAACAACGGTGGTACGTGATTGGAGTGAAGAGTGAAGAACGAAGAGTGAAGAAACAACGTTCGGCGTCAGAAGGGAAAGCCAATTCAAGTGCTGAGGTTGATGAGAAGAAGCTCGTTCGCTGTCTTCCTTTCGACCGCATCAGTTTCCTTAAGCTTATTTGCGAGAAGCATCCGTTGTCGGCAATAATGAAGAAGTTCCTGACTCCAGAGAATTTTTATGAAGATTGCTTTGGCATCTATCGGATGGAAGATGTGCCCGTGGAGAAAATCCGCATCCGTGCCTTCTATCCGGAATACAACTACATCGAGGAGGTTCCGCTGCACGAGAGTCAGCAAAAAGTAAAGGAGTCGAAAGATGGAATGTATCGGGAATATACCCTCACCATTCGTCCCAGCCGTGATTTCCTTCAGGAACTGTTATGGCATGGCAGAAATATCATCGTACTGAAACCCGAGAGTCTGAGGCAGGAGATGATTGGTATCTTAAAGGATATGACGAAGAGTTATGAGACGGGCGAATGCCTGAATGGGGAGGAATAAGGGCTTAATATATGTAAGGAATGATATGGGCAATGACCCACATAGGATGAAGGGTGAAAATGTGGATTGTTTTTTCTGTTAAAGAAGAAAATTGTTTGATAATGAGGTGGTTATTGCGTTTTTTGTCGTTTTTGTTCCACTATTTTATTAATAAGGTTAGGAGATCTTGAAAAAAAACTATTAAATTTGTAATCGCAAAAATGCCAACTTGCACAATAAAATGCAGGATTTTAAGTTGTTATGAAAGAAATTTTTCTTGAATTAATAATAATGCTCATGAAAAGAATGAATAAAATGTTGTTGGTTGCTGCCTTGGCGGCAACCACACTTTCTGTTCAGGCAGAACAGAAGAAGGGACCGGCTTGGTTGAGTGATGCACTTTTCTATCAGATTTATCCATCTTCCTATATGGATACTGATGGCAATGGTATAGGCGACCTGCCTGGTATCACTTCCAAGTTGGATTACATCAAGTCTCTGGGTGTGAACGCCCTCTGGCTCAATCCGATCTTTGAGTCGGGATGGTTTGATGGGGGCTATGATGTCATCGATTTCTACAAGGTGGATCCTCGATTCGGTACCAATACCGATTTGGTTACTTTGGTCAATGAGGCCCATAAGCGTGGGATCAAGGTTTGTCTCGACCTGGTGGCAGGACATTCCAGCACCAAGTGTTCCTGGTTTAAGGAGTCTTCCGAGAAAGATCCTAACCAGCGTTACAGTGATTATTATATCTGGATGAATGATATCCCTGAGAGTGAGAAGAAAGAAATAGAAGCCCGTCATCAGGAGGCAAGTCCGGAGTCTAGTACCCGAGGAAGATATGTGGAGGCTAATGCTCCTCGTGCCAAGTATTATGAGAAGAATTTCTTCGAGTGCCAGCCTGCCTTGAACTATGGTTTTGCTCATCCAGATCCAAATCATCCTTGGGAGCAGGGCGTAGATGCTCCAGGACCACAGGCTGTCCGCAGGGAAATACGTAACATTATGGCTTTCTGGTTTGATAAGGGTGTGGATGGCTTCCGTGTAGATATGGCGTCATCGCTTGTCAAGAACGACCCTGACAAGAAGGAGGTTTCCAAGCTTTGGAATGAGATGCGTGCCTGGAAGGATAAGTATTATCCAGAGACCGTCTTGATTTCAGAGTGGGCTAATCCGCAGCAAGCCATTCCTGCCGGCTTCAACATCGATTTCTACATCCATTTCGGTCTCAAGGGATATGCCTCTCTGTTCTTCGACCGCAAGACTCCATGGGGCAAGTGGGAGCAGAGTTACCAGAACTGCTATTTCGACAGGCAGGGAAAGGGTTCGCTCAAGGAGTTTAGCGAGAACTATACCAAGGCATTCAATGCCACCAAGAATCTCGGCTACATCGCTGTTCCATCTGCCAACCACGATTACCAGCGCCCTAACATCGGTACCCGCAATACGCCAGACCAATTGAAGGTGGCGATGACTTTCTTCCTCACCATGCCAGGTGTTCCGTTTATCTATTATGGTGATGAGATTGGTATGAAGTATCAGATGAATCTCCCTAACAAGGAGGGTAGCAATGAGCGTTCGGGTACCCGTACTCCGATGCAGTGGACCAAGGGCAAGAATGCCGGCTTCTCTACTAGTGCACCTGA
Source organism: Prevotella merdae (assembly GCF_900290275.1). Taxonomy (GTDB): domain Bacteria; phylum Bacteroidota; class Bacteroidia; order Bacteroidales; family Bacteroidaceae; genus Prevotella; species Prevotella merdae. The sequence continues at coordinate 845,000 of NZ_LT985324.1, read as the reverse complement.
TAAGCTCTACTTCCCTGTAGATACGGAAAACGGAAAGTTGACCGTTGAGGCTCAGCAGGGTGATCAGAATTCTCTGTTGTCATATACCCGTAAGCTGACCGCTTTGCGTCATTCTGCAAAGGCTCTTGACAATGAGGGAGATTGGAAGCTTCTGAACCAGAAGGGTCAGGAATATCCGATGGTATATGAGCGCACTTTGGGTGAGGAGAAGTATGTTGTTGTCGTGAATCCTGGTGCCAAGGCAGCCTCTCTCAATATCAGCTCCGTTGGTGGTAAGGCTGTTTCTGTTCTTTCCACAGGAAAGGTTGTGTATAAATCAGGAAAAAAGACTGATGTGATTAAAGCTTCTGGCATAAGTGCCGCCATATTCAAGGTGGAAAGATAGAGCTCTATCTCTATGGAAATGCGTCCGTATTGTGCGGGCGCATTTTTGTTTTACGGTCACGAATCATCTTCATCATACAGTTCTTACTACACGTCGTTGACCTACTTTTTACATGATTCTCATAACAAACAAGCAGCCTAAACGTGCCGATCATTACTGGTTTATAAATATGGAATCCGCATTGTGAAGCCTATGCCATATTCATCTCCCTTAAAGCTGTCCACACAATCGGAATGGTCACAACAAGAGAGATAATATCGCTCACAGCCTGGCAAATCTCCACTCCCAACAACCCGAAATAATGAGGAAGGATGATGATGAGAGGGATGAAAAACAATCCCTGACGCGAAGCTGCAAGTATGTTGGCACGTATTGTATTTCTGCACGTCTGCATCATCATGTTTGCCATCATCATAAAACTACATGCAGGGAATACTATCATCTGGTAACGCAACGCTTTAATACCTATAGCTATCACGTCCGGGTCGTTACGGAACAAAGCTACAGCCTCCTCGCTGAAGATGATTAGAACCACAGACCAGAACAAAAGAAATACTGTACCAATCTTTGTACTAAACCAAAATCCTTCCTTTACCCTATCATAGAGTTTGGCACCGTAGCAGAAGCCGCACATAGGTTGAAATCCCTGACCTAAGCCAATAATGACGCTAAAAATAAACATGCCTATACGCGTAACGACACTCATCGCAGCAATGGCAGCATCGCCATAGTTACCGGCAACGCTGTTCAGAGCGATGCTGCTAATACTTGCAAGTCCCTGGCGAGAGATGGAGGGTGTTCCTCCGGCGATTATTTCCTTCACAAATCTTACCTCAAAGGAAATCTTGCGATGACTGTAATGAATCACGCCCTCCTTTCTACTCATAATAAGCAGAATTACAAATCCACAAAACTGACCTATAACAGATGCCAATGCCGCTCCGCGAACGCCCATGGAGAAGCCGAAGATGAAGAGCGGATCCAGCAGACAATTGATGATAGAGCCGCCTACCACCCCATATACCGAATACTTGGCAAATCCCTGAAATCGCATCTGGTTGTTGATACAGAAAGTACCCATGATAAAAGGCGTGCCCAGTAGACTGATGCCCAGATACTGACATGTATAAGGCAGAATGGTGGGTGTACTGCCCAGAAGAATGCTGATAGGTTCAAGGAAAAGTAAGCCTGTCAGCATTATCCCGACGGAAAACACCAATGTGTAAAAGAGCCCCGTACTTGCCATCGTCTCTGCATCCTCCGTATTCTGAGCACCAAGCTGTCGGGAGATATAGTTGCCCGAGCCATTGCCGAAGAAGAAAGAGAACGCCTGTATGAAGAACATCACGCTGAACACTATACCTACGGCTGCTGTTGACTGCGTGTCTATCTGCCCAACAAAAAAAGTGTCGACCAGATTATACACACTGGTCAACAACATAGATATGATTGTAGGAATAGCCATTGCGCCTATCACTCGATGGACTGGCGCATGGGTAAGAAACTGATATTTTTCGTTCATATTGTTTACTCCATTGCTGTTTGTCTTCATAAAACTACTGCAAAGATAAGCACTTTCTTTCATCTAAACAAACAAGAATTTTGTATTGTCTTCGTTTTACACTATCTTTGCACACATGAAGAGTAGAAACGGAATAATAAAAACACATACATCATGAAAGAAATACTGAATTTCCTTCGCGATTTAGAAAAGAACAACAATCGCGTATGGTTTAACACAAATAAAGAGCGATACCAAAAGGTATTAAAGAAATGGAACGCATTCTGCGAAAGCCTCATTACTGAAATCGGACGTTTTGATGCAGACATCGCTCCTCTGACAATCAAAGACTGTACGTATCGCATTTACCGCGACACAAGATTCAGCAAGGACAAGTCACCATACAAAACTCATTTCGGAGTGTTCATGGCAAAAGGGGGTAAGAAGTCAATGCATGCAGGATATTATTTCCATATCGGAACAGGCAATGGCCAAGAATATCCACATGCCCACATGCTTGCTTCAGGCAACTATTGCTACGACAATAAGACTGTCAAGATATTGCGTGAAGATATTAGCGACGAATGGGAAACATTCAGCACCAGCATATTAGGGAAAGCCGACAGCCTGTTTGTTCCTGACATGGAAGGAGCACTAAAGCGCATACCAAGAGAATACGACCCGAATGCGCCATACGCAGATTGGATGCGAATGAAAGCCTATTGTTTGACTGTCAAAACCGACGACAACTTCTTGCTTGAAGATAATCTTGCTCAGCGTGTGGCCGAACTGTTCAAAACCACCAAACCTTTTGTAGATTATATAAACCGTGCCGTTGACTACGTGAAAGAAGAAATAAAATAAGGTAGCGACTATAAAGCCACTACCCAATCATATTAGATTTTATCCTCTAGAGCATCAAAAGCAGAACGAACGTCACGGCTGAGAGTGCGTGCATAGCGTTGAGTCTGACGAAGATTAGTATGCCCGAGAATTTTGGAGATAACATTGATAGGCATACCCTTGGAGAGAAACATGGTGGCAGCTGTAGCTCGTCCCATATGGCTGTGAAGGTTATCAACACCTACCATTGAGCCTATAACCTTAAGAAAGTCGTTGTACTTCTGGTTGCTAATCTGAGGCAGCTTGTTGTTGTACTTATTTAGTATCTCCACTACCTGGGGAAGGAGTTGGAGAACAAAGTCGACATCGGTCTTAACACGGCGGTTGTGATAGAAGAACTTTCCGTCTATAAGGTTGCATTTGCAGAAATCAAATGCCATAAGGTCGGAATAGGCCAAACCGGTGTAACATTGGAATAGAAAGAGGTCGCGTACCTTAGCGAGGTGAGGATTGGTAACAGCGAGTGAACGAATAGACTCGAATTGTTCAATGGTGAGGCAATCGACGTAATGTTTATCGCCGCGAGGTATTTTGAAGCTAAGACGACGATACGGATTGTCTTGCACAAGATTGTCTATTACTGCATCGTTGATGAAAAGTTTAAGAGACTTGTGGTAGTTGTATATAGTAGCCAATCCCATCTTGCGAGTATGCAAGTATTCATCCATGGCACGAATCTTGGCTACGGTAAGGTCTGAGAAAGAGATTATCTTACCCCATGAGCGCAAGAAGCGAGTAAAGACACGATAACGAGTCCTTGTACTTTCTGAGACACAACGTGCTGCTGTACGCTGCTCACAATAGGTAGGGAAATCTATTTTCTTGGCAGGTTCACCCCGGAACATACGAGTAAGTAGGTTAAAGTCAAAGCCATCCTCGTCATCATAGGCTTTGTTTACAATCTTATAAGCTTTGGCCCTGATTGCAGTCAGACATTGGTTTAATTCCATTCTGTCGGGATGGCGAATAACCTTACATTCCTGATAATCCCATTCGTCTGCAAACACCTTAATGCCTGTAGAAAAATACTTCTGTTGGCGATTCATACAAAAACGAACTTCAACATAACCTTGCTTTCCGCTCTTTGTAGCGTGTTTTCTGTCATAAATAATATTAAATCTTAAAATTGCCATAATGTATATAAATTATAAAATGTATGTAATGTTTCCGTAATACACGTATTTGGTAATACATTTTAGACGATTTGATAATACATTAGTAAATTTTTATCAAAAAAAGTTTTTAAAGGTGCAAGAAAGCCGATAAATGCAAGTATACCTGACCTTTGTGACGTAAACTTGTTTATAAATAAGGTATGCAGACTTAACTTATTAATTATCAATGATATGCAAAATAAAACACCGATAAATGCTTGTTAGATAAGCATTTATCGGTATTAATCAAATTTGAAGCATTTTTTCGTTGTGATTCCGTTGGAATCCAAGTGATCCGCTTGGAATCCAAATTCTAACGCCGTTGTAATCCTATGTAAATCACATCATTACAGGGCTTTAGACGGAAATTTTTATCTTCTACAAAACAAACGTCAAAGTAGTTTTTTTCAAAGTGTCACACAAGTGTCACACATTTTACCTACTTACGTGCCTACATACATACTGAAAGCAGACAGACGTTTAGATTTTGAACTATTATTTTAAAGAACTCTTTTTATTGCTTTACTATCGACAAGTATCATTATGTCGCATAGAAAGTGTTAAATAGTAGGTATGTAGGTACAAATAGTTTACATTTTGCGAATTTATCTTTCTTTTTCCTTATAATTTTGCCGACGAAAGTTCGACAAGTGATAAGGCAGGCTGCAAAAATTCGGGTGATGTTCTTCTCGTAGAATATCCTCTATATAACAATGCAAAGATACGAAAAAAGTGCGATATTACCAATGGTTTTCACGCTTTTAACCTTTACTTTGATATAGGTCTAACCCGACATGGAATTCATTACAGACGGACTAATTAATAAAACAGCAAAATTAGTTATCTATGAAAATAGAAAGAGTGACAAATATCACAGAGTGGGTTAATAGTATCAACCCCGGAGAGGTGAAGTCTGCCTACCTCCCTTGTGACAAAGTGCAGTCGTTGAACTGCCTTGCTTCACGTCACAATCAAGGCAGAGGCAAGCAGAGAGGCAAGTTCGTACACTATCATTATTGTTCTGACTTAGAGGTTGCGACAATAATTTGTGAAACAAGAGAAGATTATCTAACAAATAGAGAAAATGGAGAAGAGAACAGTTGGAAGACCCAAATCCCCAAGGATTTCAGATGATGACATGAAGAAGATTGTCATTGACCAGGAAGAGACCGTCATGAGTGTCGCAGCACTGGCTAAAGAGCTTGGCATATCGACACAAGCAGTAAGAAAACGGATTGAGCGAAAACTAATCCCTGCTCATAAAAAGGGTCGCTTATGGTACATTCTGAAGAGTGAATACATAAGCGCTATCAGAGCACTGTAGAATCATCCTCAATATAACTGTTAAGTCCCTATATCCAGTGTCGGGAGACAGCGGATATAGGGCATTATTTCAACACCAAATTATGATACGACAAGAAACCATCGACACCATCTTGGAGCGCACGGACATCGTGTCGCTCATCGGCGAACACGTCCACCTACGGAAGTGTGGCACGCGCTATGTCGGCTGCTGTCCGTTCCACAACGAGAAGACGCCTTCTTTCTATGTTTCTCCACAGACCGGCAGATTCAAGTGCTTCGGCTGTGGTGAGGGTGGCGATGCCATCCACTTCATAGAAAAGGTGGAGAACAAAACATTCATTGAAGCCGTCAAGACGTTGGCACAAAAGGCTAACGTGGAGATTGAGGAGAAGCAGGAATCAGCGGAGGCAAAGCAGAAAAGACTGCATAAAGAGGCTCTATGGATAGCCAACAAGCAGGTAGCCGACTTCTACCGCAAGCAGTTCCTTCAGTCGAAGGAGGCGCAAGCGTATGCCTACAGCCGTTGGGGAAAGGACTACTGCACTCTCAAAGAGATTGGCTATGCGCCAGCTGACGGGCACGCCCTGCAGCAGCTTCCAGTAAAGGCGGACTTCCTGAAGGAGTTGGGGCTTCTCAATCGTGGTGGCTATGACTTCTACCAAAATCGTATCGTTATACAGATACATGACCGTTTCGGGCATGTAATCGGCTTCACCGCTCGCTGCATGGATGAGCAGCAACCCAAATACCTGAACAGCTCGGACTCGCTAATCTTCCACAAGTCTACGGTACTCTTCGGCATCGAGGATGCGTGGAAGACGGCGGCGAAGCAGGATAAGATGTTTCTCGTCGAGGGGGCACCGGATTGTATGCGCCTACAGTCTATCGGCATATACAACACGGTGGCTGCGCTCGGATCGGCGTGGAACGAAACGCATTTCTCCACCATCAAGCGCATCGCAAGCAAGGTGTGTTTCCTTCCTGATGCTGACCCTCCCAAGAACGGAGAACCGTTTGGTCATGGCATACAAGTCGTCATGGAAGCTGGCACACTCGCTATGGAGTCCGGAATGTCGGTGAGCATCAAGGAAATCCCGGACACGGACGACAACAAGAAGCAGGATCCGGACACGTTCTTCAAAAACGCCAATATCTTCAACGGCACGGAGGAGACGGACTTCATTCTTTGGATGGCTGACAAACTTTTTCCGCAGACGAACACCACGGAGGAGCAGCGACTGACCATCAAGAAGATTGCTTATCTCCTGTCGCTGATTGACGATGAGACGGGCGTGTCCATGTATATCGGCAAGCTCACGAAGTATTACCAGGGCAGACGGTTGTGGCTCCAGGCGGTGGATAAGGAGCGTAAGCTGCGTGAGGAGCAGGACAAGAAGCATAAGGAGCAGGACGAGGATGACCTAAACCACAAATACGGCTTTTACATTGACCACGGCTGCTACATGTCCATAACGGAGAAAGGCAGTGTCTACGAGTGGTCGAACTTCACGATGGTTCCGCTGTTCCACATTAAAGATACAACAAATCCTAAACGTCTATATAAAATAAAGAATGCAATGAAACATGAGGAAATCTTGGAACTGAAGCAGGAGGATCTTATCGCTCTCGCTAAGTTCAAGCAGAAAATTGAGGGCTTGGGCAACTTTATCTGGAAAGGAACAGAGAAGGAACTGACAAAGCTGAAGTCTTACCTTTATGAGAAGACGGAGACGGCAACGGAAATCACTCAAATGGGATGGCAACGTGCCGGATTCTACGCTTTTGGCAACGGTGTTTTCCACGACTGTCATTTCATCCCTGCTGATGAATTTGGCATAGTACGGCTGAAGGATAAGGGCAACTTCTATCTGCCATCCAGTTCGACTATCTATAAGAACGACCCGAAGCTCTTTACGTTTGAGAAGCAGTTTGTGCATCTCAATCTTTCTTCGGTCACTCTGAAGGAGTTTACAGAGCAGCTGTTCAAGGTGTATGGGGACAATGGACGTGTTGGCTTCTGTTTCTATCTCGCCACGCTCTTCCGCGACGTGGTGACTTCTACTTCTGCCAACCACTGGTTCCCTATCCTCAATCTATTCGGTCCGAAAGGTAGTGGCAAGTCGGAGCTTGGCCACACGCTGCTTTCGTTGTTCACTATCAGCTACACGGCACCGAATATCCAAAACTCTACGCCATCGGCTCTGAACGACACGGCGGCGCAGTCGGCTAATGCCCTGGCGCATATTGACGAGTACAAGAACGATATCGACCCGAAGATGATTGAGTTCCTGAAGGGTCTGTGGGACGGCACCGGTCGCACTCGCATGAATATGGATCTTGACAAGAAGAAGGAGACGACTGCGGTTGACTCCGGCATCATCCTTTCTGGTCAGGAGATGCCGACATCGGATATCGCTCTCTTCACCCGACTCGTCTTCCTGCAGTTCCCTCGAAGTGAGTTCTCGGACAAGGAGAAGCAGAATTACAAGGTGCTGCTTGAAATGCGCTCGCTGGGACTGACGCACCTGACTCTCGAAATTCTCAAACAGCGCAAGCACTTTGAACAGACGTGGTCGACGGCGTTCCATGACACGCAGAATATCGTCGGCAACGCTCTCGGTGGCGAAAAGGGCGAGGACCGTATCATGAACAACTGGTGTGTGCCGTTGGCTGCGCTTCGGGTGCTCCAAAAGATCATCCCTACGCTGACTTTCGACGAGATGCTGCAGGTCACCATCGAGGGGATAAAGAAGCAGAATGGTGAGTGCAAGACTAACGGTGAACTGGGCAACTTCTGGAACGTGGTGCAGTATCTTGCAAGCGACGGCGAGCTGATTGAGGGTGGCGACTTCTTCATCCGCTATTGCAGCAAGTTCAAGACGGACATCATCAATGCCACTTGGCAGACTGAACGTCCGGTGCTCTTCCTGCAGAAGACGCGTATCTTCAACCTCTACCGCAAGGAGGGACGACAGGCTAACGAGAAGGTGCTACCTACTGATGCACTGAAATACTATCTTCAGAACAGCCGTGCCTATCTGGGCGAAAAGGTGGCGCGATTTGATGTGTATAAGAAGGGCATCATCCAGTACGACCATACCAGGGCTGCTATGGGTAGCACGCCTCCAATTCTTACCATGACACAGCGTGCCTACTGCTTTGACTATGACTTGCTTTGCGAGACGTTTGGCATCAGTCTGTGGACTGCGCCTGACCATTCTGACAGCGACGAGCCATTCTAAAAAGCGGTAGCTTACTACGAATATATTTCTTTTCAATAGGTATCATAATCAGGTGGACTGCCGGGGCGATTGCATCGTCTCGGCGGTTTTTATTTTGCGGAAGACATGGCCATCCTCTGCGATGTACTCCGTTTTTTCAGAGGTCTTGCACACGATTTGTAATCTACCTACATACATATTGGTAGCCCATCACACACTCCAAAAGGCATAAAGTGGTAGTCATTGACTATATATATGGAGAAATCCTCATTGTTTTTGCCCTCATTCATTTTTCAGAAGAGAAATGCTGTAATTGTTGTAACTTAATGTAACTTTCTGTATGTCATTTATTTAGGTAGGCTATTATCTTGTAATTTCTTATAACTTCTTGTAACATTTCATTATGCTTTCTAAATACCAAAAGGGAAATAGGTACTGAAAATCCTTATTTTTAGTTGTAGTCCGGCTTCTCCTCCTCTGCTACTGCTTGCTTTCTAAGCGGTATCGTAAGTGTCACCATGCTTCAGGAGAACGTGCCTGGCACTCGTGAGCCTTTTCGTCATTGTTCTTCTTTGATGTATGTGCCACATGCCAGGCTTTACCCATCGATAATCAAATGAAAGAGGTATTGCTGACTCCTTTTTTATTGCTCCGCTCTTGTGGACATAGGTGATGGATTTCTACTGCATAACATTCAAATTGTCAGACATGCAGCCCTGGTTTCGTTCATGGGATTTTTCCGCGTGCAAAGTTAGCGCAAGCGACATTCTGCAAGGGCACGGTGCAGCCTTAGCTCGAATATTTTTTCAAGATTTTGGGGTGCGGTAGCTCCTGGTCCAAATTCTCGTTCCGCCAAAGGTGAAAAATTATTCGGCTATCTCTTGCCTTAAATGTCTTCTTCTTGCGCTGGGTAAGGCAGCGTAAAAAGTCCTCATTCCGAGGGCTGCATCTAAAAGTCTAACAATTTAAATTTCTAAGTTATGCAAGAAATGGTTTTAACATCACCTAAGTCGGCTCACAAGAGCATGAAGGAGCAGTTTGAGAGTGTCAGCAGCTATATCGTTGATTATCTCTGGGATCAGCCTGCCATCTACTGTGGCACATACAAGAAGTACAATGAAGGCTCACTCTTCGGTGCCTGGCTCGATCTCCGCACGTTTGACTCTTACGAGGAGTTTATCGATGTATGCAAGCAGCTTCACGCTGATGAGGAGGATCCGGAGCTTATGTTTCAGGATTATCAGTGCTTCCCTGCTGAGTGGTATTCAGAAAGCTGTATGGATGAAGAGGTTTTCGACAAGATAATAGCTTTCATCCAAATGGATGATGACAAACAGAAAGCGTTTAAGGCTTATGTTTCCGCCACAGGCGATGACAGCATTTCGGATTTTGAAGATAGTTATGAGGGCGAATATGATTCGGAAGAGGATTTCGCCACACACATCGTCAATGAGAGCTATGATTTGGAGCGCATGATGGGCAATCTCTCATATTACTTCGATTACAAGGCGTTTGCAAGGGATTTGTTCATCTCGGACTACATCTTCGAGGATGGCTACGTCTTCCGCAGATAAAGGTGGAAGCCGGACGAGGCAATCGCCTCGCTCCGGCAGCCCACCTTTTTATGGCGCAACCTTTGAAATATATTCTCCGTAATGGGTGTTCCATCTGAATAGTGTCTATCTATCTACCTACCTACCAAATAACAAACCTTAAACGTTCCATCCTTTCCATACAGCCTACACAAAACTATAGTATCTTTGTGCTCGTAATCAATTTACAAGTATTATGAGCGACTATCACATCTATATCAAAATGCCTTCTTATCTGCGCCAGTGGTTCGTACATCGGCACAGTGGCACGGAACCAGTGCGTCTAAGAAACGGCAGCATCGAGTCAAAACTTATAAAGCTCGCTGTTGTCAAACCGCCTGTTTCTGCTGTTCCTACAAGGCAACGTGAGGATGAAGTCGCCATTTGTATTCCGTATTCCAAGACTCGCGACCCTCGTATTTACAATCATATCACGGACACTGGTAAACGTGCGCTACTGGAAAACGTGAAGAACTCATTTGATGTAGACTGCTGGACGTTCCTGCATGACTTCGGCAGGATCGGCAAACAGCAGAAAGACCTCATTTATCTCTACATGGAGCAACGGGGCATCAAGGAGGACGGCACTTGCTGGGACTCCATCGCGAAAATATACCAACGCTTGCGTAAGAATTATCTTACTAACCAATGCAAGCGAAAAAACAGCACGATAAAAAACGGTAGCAATAACAAGGTTGAAACTGAAGAAATAGTAGAATAATATGCAACGTCTTCCCGGAATCATCAATATATATTACGTGCTTGCCTCGTCGCTCATGGCAAGCATCACACAGAAAGCGTTGGCGGATGCTCCTGTCGGAGTGTTCGCTGACACTTTCCTTGTGCCACATATCGGGGACGCAATTTGTGAAATGGAGACGCAGTTTGACAATAACGACACTTTGGAAAAGGTGAAACTCTCTTTCTCTACTACTTCGCAGCTGCCAACTCATGAGCATCTTGCTTTCGTCATCCAGACGGTGGATGGAAAGCAGTATCTCATCGGCACGGCTGACAAACCTTATCCTGTTATCAAGGTAGACGACTCCACAGGAAAAGTGGATGGTGATTCGGCTGCTACGAAATACACCATATCTTATACAAATAAAGTGGCACTGGTGCCATGCACGGCGTGATGAGCGCTTTTTTTTATGCCTTTTTGTAACATTTTGTATGCAGTTGAAACATTGCCCAAAAACTTAAAACATTGATAATCAACATTTTCTTTCTTTGTTTACAATGTTACAAAAGATACAGCCGAAATCGGTTCAATTTTCAAAATCACGTTTTTTCTTCCTCAGCCAAGTGTATGTTTTTGCCAACAGCAACACAACTCCTATGAAAAGCAATCCAAACATAAGGACTATTGCACTAACGACAAGCAAATATCCTAACGTAAATAATAGTTTCGCCCATGGTTCCATAACTTTACTTTTTTGCAAAGTTACACCTTTTCTGTCTTTCTACCACTATATATAACAATGTATCTTTGCCTAAAAATGAAACATCATGGCAAAGACAAAATACAATCTCCATCTTAAAGGCTACGTCGGTGGTTGGGACTTCGATTCTGACTACGTCGATTTCGTCCTAAACAAGAACACCGACAAGGAGGTTGCTGTTCTCATCGACTCTCTCGGCGGACAGCTCAACACCGCTCTCTCAATATCATCTGCATTCAGGCGACACGGCAATGTTCACGTCCACTTTGTGGGCATGAACGCCAGTGCCGCCACCATCGCGTCTATGGGCGCAAAGCGCATCACCATGGATCACTCGGCTATGTATCTCGTGCACCAATGCTCACAATCGTTCTTCGAGTGGGGCAGCTTGAACGCTACGGATATGCAGAATCTCATCGACAATCTGGAGAAGCAGAAATCTGACCTTAACAAACTGGATGCCAACGTCGCAGAAATGTATGCCGGACGATGCAAGAAGAAATCTGCCGACTTGCTGGAACTCATGAAAATGGGTGGATGGCTGACGGCACAGGAGGCACTGGCTTGGGGATTCGTTGATGAACTCACGGAGTTTGATGATGAGTCGGCTCCAGTTCTTACGGAGGCTATTGCTGCGGACTTTACCGCTCACGGCATACCGCTTCCTAAGATGCTGACCGACACGAAGTCGGAAGACATCACGGCGTTCAGACGATTCCTGCAGGCTTGTGCCTCTGTTTTTCACTCGCAAGAGAAACCAAATAAAATTGTTCCAACCATATCTTCTGAAGAAAAAATGAAAAAGACCTATTCTAACATTTGCAAGACTCTCGCTTGCGACTCGCTGGAAGCTAACGACGACAAGGTTACGCTTACCACGGCACAGCTCGACTCTATCGAGGCGGACATCACAGCGAAATACAAGGAAATCACCACTCTCTCGGCTGACGTTGACCGCCTGACTAAGGCTAACAGCGATTTGGAGGAGAAACTGAAAAAGCTCCCTGCTGACACCACTAACACGGTTGTTGATGACAAGAAGGACGGTGGCACCAATACCGAAAAATCTGACATCGAGAAGTTCTACGACACCACCAACTCCGCCCAGGCACTCTTTGACTCATTACCATAACAACTCAAAAATCATAATTCAAAACTCCATATCATGGCAGGAAAACTACAATTTACCCTACAAGAATACAAGGATGCTGCTCGAAAGTGGCGTTCTGACTTCCTTCGTCTGCCGATTATCGGCTGCGACGAGACTCTTAAGTTTATGACCGGTCGCCCTGGCATCCGCTACAAGGAGAGTGTGGGCACGCTCAACGCTTCGGCCCAGTTCGCTCCTTACTCGCCAACTCGCTCGGAGGACGTGAACTTGCAGCTGGACTTCCGAACGCTTGAAACGTTCTTCGGTTCGGTGGTCGCGAAGTTCGAGCCTAACTCGGCTATCTCTACGCTCCTCGGCACTGGTGCCACTAAGGGCGACGGACAGAAGTCTGTGCCTACGGCTCGCGAGGTGCTTGGACTTATCGCCAAGTCGCTCTCCGAAAAGCTCAATGATGCTATCTGGAGCGGTGTGCGCAACGCAAGCGGTACTACCACCCAGGATCTTTTCGATGGCTTCGACACCATCACAAAGAAGGAGGTTACTTCCGGTGCTCTCGCTAAGGAGAACGGCAATTACCTCAAACTGACGGATGCCATCACCTCTGCCAACGCCGTGGACGTGGCTAAGGAGATTCTGTTCTCGCTCGACCCTCGTCTTCGCTCGCAGACTCTCTTCATGTTCTGCTCGCAGGACTTCGTGGATAAGTATAACGAGGGTTATCTGCTCACACACAGCGGTATTCCATATAACACGCAGTACAATCAGCCTACTGTCGAGGGTTCTAACGGCAAACTCATCTTCTGTCCGCTTGCTAACAAGACGGACTCGAAGTATATCCATATCTCGCCAAAAATCAATATGCTTTATGGATATGACCAGATGGGCGACGTGGAATCTGTTGACGTTGAGCGTTTCGATGCGTTCCTTCTCTCGTACATCGCCACCATGTTCTTCGGTGTACAGTTCGAGTCTATCGACAAGCGACGCTTGAAGGTCGTTGAACTGGCTGGCTTATAGTCTAACTCTTAACAATAGTAATTATGGCAGCATCTAATACAGACGTACAAAAATCTCTTGCATGGGCGATGGGCACACCGGAACTTCCTGGTGTGCGTCGCCGTGTGTATTATACATCCAAGAATGACATTCTTGTTTGGCCTAAACTTCCTCATAACGAGGTCGGACGTGTTACTTCTTCTGTCTATGACGGCTCCTTCACGTTGAAGGAAAACGCTGTATGGAAATACATCGACATCCTTCCTGAGAAGTCGCAACTCACAAGTGAGGCACAGGGTGAACTGCCGTCACAGACGCAGCTCAACAAACTCGTGGCGGTGCATCCATCGGTAAGCGAGGCGGCATCGGCTGCAGCTGCTTACCTCAATAACAACGACAACGTCTTCATCGTCGAGGACATGAAGGGCAAGCATCGTGTCGTGGGTTGTGACAAGTGGACTACCAAGACCACCGTCACGCAGGATCTCGGACAGGGTGCCACTGGCACCACTGGCACCACTATCAACGTGGAGGCATCGGACGAGTGTCCGGCTCCGTTCTACACTGGCACTATCACCACTGAGGACGGCGACATTGATTGCGCAGCGTAACGGCGAGTAAAGTTATAATCATAGTTGACCATGGACAAGCGGACTCCGATAGACATGCAGGAATTCTTGAATGACATTTCCGTGCCGGACTTATCGGGTCCGCTTGATCTGTCTTCACCCACTGCAGCGCATGAACAGAAGGATATATTCGCCATCGAGAAGCGTAAGGCATGGGATAAGTCGGTCGAAGCGCGGTGCGACTTCATCCGACGCGTCCGGCTTACTCGACGGGCGGACACGTTCTTCATCTCTCTATGGCAGAAGTCGCTGTATGGCAGAACGCTGACGGATATCAAGGGCGACGATAGTATGGTGGCGTTCTTTGCTGATAGCATCTCGCCACTTATCCGTGACATCCTCGGTGAGGAGCTGAACACGGGGGCATGGTGTATTGTCACCACTCCCAAACGTCGCCATCTCGTCAAGAACTTCGCCACTCGCATCAGCGAAATGATTGCTTCCCAACTGAACATCCCGTTCTACGAGGATGTTGCTTTCTGCCATTCAAAGCAGCGTATTGGGGCGGTATTCACCATGAACAATCTCCCAAAAGAGCCTAACTGCATCGTCTTCGACGACTTCGTTACTACAGGCTCTACGCTGAAGGCAATGCGCAATGTGCTTACCGAACATCACAAGAATTGTGTGTTCTTTACTGGTATCAATAATAAATTGTAATCATTATGAACAATCTGACTGACAAACTCCAGCAATGGCTCGACACGCCATTTGCTGAGCGTGACTGGAACGAGGGTGCTATCCTCCTTCTCCAACTCACCAATAACACTATAATGTATCGTAATCTCAGCATCAATCCTAAGGGAAAGGCTGAGTTCATCGAAGGCAAGCTCCGTGCCTTCCTCAAAGCTCGCCGTGAGGTCGAAGCCCACGACGAGGTGAACATCATGCAGGAGCAAGTGGATGCTATCGTGGCAAGTCGAACAGAGTTCAAGGAACACAACGAAGCGAAGGACTTTAAGGCTGGCAAGCGTGCGGATCACGACTCGCTGCCTGAGGATATCCAGGCGCTCTATGTCGAGAACCTTGATATCACTCATCGTATGCGTGAACTCCATTTGCGCCTACGCTTGTTGTCGGACTCTACTAAGCAGATGCCGGCTGCAGAACGCAAGCCGTTGCTCGACGAGTTTATAAATCTCGATAAAAAGTTGCACGCAAATTGGGACACTTATGACCATTATGTAACAAAGGCAGAAAGTGCAGCCAATACCGAAACCAACGAAAGCGAAGAGGAGCAGACTAAGGAAACTGAAATTAGTCCATCACCAACGGACCAATTAGCTGAGCAGCCTGAGGATGCCACTCCTTCCAAGCCGAAGTCCAAGTCTAAATCCAAGAAGTAGTGAAGCGCAACATCAATATAGATGACATCCTAAAGCCACTCTCTGAATGTCCGCACCAAGCGTATCTCTCCAATGCTCTTCAGGTGGCGGACGTCTTAGAGTGGATTTTGGGGCAAGTCGGCAAAGCGGAGATTTGGCAGACATCGTTCTCCATCTCCGAGGAGTTCCTGCGTAGGCTCTTCTTCATCGAGAAGTCCGGAAACATATCTGCCTTTAATCTTGTTCTCGACCATAAGGCTACGAACAAGACTCTGAAGCTATGGGCGTTCATCACGCAGACGATGAAGCGTACCTATCTCGCTGACAACCATTCTAAAATCCTTCTCGTGCAAGCGGAGTCTGGAGAACAGGTTAGTGTTGTCACCTCGCAAAACCTCACACGAGGCAACCGCCATGAGTCCACCTTCATATCCACTTCGCCCGACATCTTTAATACTCTTCATGCGTCCGTCATGGATCTTATAAAGAACCATTCCGTTCCGCTAACCGACCTTTTCCAACAGCGCATCACTGCAGCCGGAGGAAATAACTCTTAATTGAATAACTCAAAATCGGCGCAGCCGACAATTCAAAACTCAAAAATCAAAACTCAAAATTCGAGTATGGATTATTCAGAAGAAACCCTCACGCAGATTGAGCAGTATGCTTCAATCTACCTCAAAATAAGCGATATGGCTGTCATTCTTGGCGTACCGCCTGAGACACTACGCCGTGACATCGCAGACCGAAGTACCGCCGTTTCGCAGCGTTACCACCGTGGCAAGGCTGCTTCACGTGTTAAGCTCCTGCATCAGGAGATGCAGCTCGCCTACGTCGGCTCTCCTCTCGCTCTTGAAAACACCCGTAACAACCTCCTCGATATGGAGGATGATGAATAGCTCACCAAAATTGCCCACAAACAGCCCTCATACCCAAGGCTTAAAAAGGCTTAGGAAGGCTTAGTGAGGCTTATCCCATAACATTAACAATCATGTCTCAGCTCAGTATCATCGATATCGCCAAACAGGACCTTTACACCTCCCAATCGGAATTGGAAGGCAAATATCCTGTTCCCCAAATCGAACATCTTCTTCGATTAAGGGACATGGTCACATGGTCAATCGCCAACCCTGACATGAAGGATCGTCAGTTTGTCGATGAGCTGCGCAGTCGCTACGGACTGTCGCAAGTCACGGCGTATGCAGACTTGAAAATCGTAAAGGCGCTGCTCCCGAACCTATCTGAGTGTACGCGCGATTTCCACCGTTGGCGGTATAACGAGATGATTATGGAAACGTACCAGATGGCGAAGAAGCGTAAGGACACGAAGACGATGGAGAAAGCGGCTACTTCTTATGCGAAGTTCAACCGCATTGACATCGAAGACGAGCAATCTGTGCCGTATCACATGATTGTCGTCCAACCGTTCTTCCCGACTACGGACCCTCGTGTTGTGGGTATCACGCCAGTTCCGAACATCGACGACCGCATCCGAAAGCTCACCCAGGAACTTACCTCTTCGCATCCGGACACGGAGAATATCGAATACGAACAAGCGGATCTTGTTCTTGATGACATCTTTAAGCCTGAAGACAATGACGAACAAAGTTGACACTTCCCTTTGGGATATCGAGGCGAAGCAACACTCTAAGCGTGTGTACTTCAACAAACCTCAGCTCCTTACGCAATACATCGGCGCGAAGACTACGGTCATCGTGGCCGGACGACGCACTGGCAAGACGGACTCCATCGCCTCGCCGTTTGTGCTGCGTAACATGCAGCGTATGCCTGGATCTACTGGTGGTATCGTCGTGCCTACGTTTAAGCACGGACTTACCAACACGCTCCCTGGTCTGCTTGCAGCGTGGAAGCGTTGGGGCTATATCAATGGCGTTCACTATGTGGTAGGCAGAAAACCGCCGAAGTCAT
Organism: Prevotella merdae; assembly: GCF_900290275.1. Classification (GTDB taxonomy): domain Bacteria; phylum Bacteroidota; class Bacteroidia; order Bacteroidales; family Bacteroidaceae; genus Prevotella; species Prevotella merdae. The sequence goes on along the minus strand of NZ_LT985324.1, from coordinate 827,507 downwards.
TCGCGAAGCCAATCACCGAACCGGCTGACTATGAGCATGTAATCACGTTCTATAATGGCTCGGTGGCTATCATCATCAGTCAGGACCGCCCGGGCTCTTCCAACTCGCTTACGCTCTCGTGGCTGCTCATTGACGAGGCGAAGTTCATTGATTATAACAAGCTGAAGGACGAGACTCTGCCTGCTAACGGTGGCATACGCTCGTACTTCGGGCACCACAGCTTTAACCATAGCATGATGGTGCTTTCGGATATGCCTCAGACCACCAAAGGTTCTTGGTTTCTGCACTATGAGGACAAGATGGACACGGAACTGATTGACACCATCAAGGGCACAATCTATAAAATTTGGCAGACGAAGGAGCGCATTGCACAGCTCAAAGAGCAGCGCAAGCCCATTCCGTCATATCTGCCTAACTACCTCAAATGGCTCGACCAGTCGCTTAACAAGATGCGCTCGGTGGCGGTCTACTATAAGGAATACTCCACCCTCGAAAACTTACAGCTTCTCGGTGAAGAGTACATCCGGCAGATGAAGCGCGACCTCACGCCGAAGACTTTCCAGACGTCAATCCTCTGTCAGAAGATAGGCATCTCGCACGATGGATTTTATTCGTCTATGCAGGAATACCACAAATATGATGCATCGGATTTCGACTACCTCGACTCGCTCGGCTACGACAAAATTATCAAGGAGGCGCAGCAGGACTTGTACACCATCCACGCAACTAACCAGTTCTCCACGCTCAACAGCTCGCTCGACTGTCGCACGGACTCGGACATCGACCCTATGCAGCCTCTATGCATCGGTATGGACTACAATGCCAATATCAATTGGATTGTGTGCGGTCAGCCTCGTGCCAACCGCCTGAACATCCTCAAATCGTTCTATGTGAAGTTCGAGCGCAAAATCCCTGCGCTCGTCGCCGACTTCTGCACCTACTACGCCCCGCATCCTAACAAGACGGTCATCTACTACTATGATGCCACCGCCCTCGGCTCTAACTATGCCGTGAACGACCAGGACTTCCACTGGGTGGTAGTCCATGAGTTTGAGCGTCATGGTTGGCAGGTCATTGACGTGTACCTCGGCAACCCGATGCGACACGATGAGAAATACCTTCTCATCAATCAGGGTTTTGCCGGGAAGCAACGCCTGATGCCGTACTTCAACCGCCAAACAACGATGACCTTATCCTCGCCATCCAGTCCGCAGGAGTGGAGCGAGGTCGCAACGGCTTCCGCAAGAACAAGTCTATGGAGAAGCAGCCGGAGTCCGAAGAAGACCTTCTCGAACACCGTACCGACGGCACCGATGCCTTCGACACCCTCTATATCGGCTGCGAGAAGTTCCCACAGCACGATTTATATCCAATTGCGATTGGTGGGGTGAGATAAATAAATGTTGCAGTATTTAGCTTTGAAATAATGAAGTACGCCATTTTTATGTTATCTTTGCAGTCTAAATTTGATTATCATGGTAAAATATAATAAACCGGCCCTAACATTCTCGCAACAAGTGGACTTGCTTATTGCCAGGGGGCTTGTTGTAAACAATAAGAAAAGAGTGGAGAAAACTCTTGCCAACATCAGTTATTACAGACTTAGTGCATATATGCTTCCATTTAAGGAATGTCAAAATGGTGTTGTTATTGACAGATTCGTTCCTGATACCACTTGGGAAATGGTCTATGATTTATATAAATTTGACCGCAAATTGCGTTTGCTTTTATTTGATGCCATTGAACGCATTGAAATAGCAATACGAACCCAAATCGTTAATCAGTTAAGTTTGAAATACGGCTCTCATTGGCAAGACAATCGTAGTATTTTCAAAGGTCCAATAACTCGTAGACGTAGAGATGGATCTACTTTCACTGATGATGTTTTTGCAGATATGCAGCAACATATTAAGGATAGATTGCATAACGACCGCTCTGAAACATTTATCCAACATTATCGTGATACTTATTCAGAACCGGAAAATCCGCCTTCTTGGATGAGTGTCGAAATAATGTATTTCAGCCAGTTGTCTCGTATTTGTGACGGATTAAAGAGACGTGCTGACATTGTTGGCATTGCTAAGTATTTTTCTTTGCCACCGCAAACATTTCTATCGTGGCTTCATGCTTTGAATTTCACAAGAAACTTGTGTGCCCATCATTCAAGAATGTGGAATAGAGATATGAATATTGTGCCAGAGAAACTGGAGTTTTCAAGAAATCTCAAATGGATATCCAACCCAGATACGGCAAAAAGAAACAAGGTGTACTATTCTGTGTGTATGATATACTACCTGTTGCAGACAATAAACCCACGAACGTCATTTAAAAAGCGACTGGTTGATTTGCTCGAAAAATATTCGCACGTAATAAACCTTAATTCAATGGGATTTCCTGCAAATTGGAAAGACGATAATTTTTGGAAATAACATTTTTTTGCTTGAAAAACTTTGTTATCACAAAAACTAATCGTAATTTTGCAGCAGAAAATTTAATAGATAGTTTTTAAACTTAAAGATAATAGGCCTCCCAGGCGAGCTTTCGAGCAGCATACTTGGGGGGCGTTACTTATTTTATAGGGTATAGTCATATAGAGTTACTTTAACTCTGTTGAAGCGGAACACTGCCTAATCACCCTTTCCTATACGCCTTTGTCTTGCGCCCAACGCAGGATGAAGGCTTTTCTTTTTTTCAGCGGTAGACTCCGCCTTCAGCACCTCCTTCGCTATTTGCACCTTTAGCTTTTGCAATCTCTCAGGCGTGAGAGTCAATAACGTAATGTAGCCAATCCCGATTTTCAAAGGAGTAAGGCGTGGCACACCACCTTTCCTGCACTTTGTGCATCTTTCCTATGCTGTTATCTTGATAGCTTGTTCCACCGTCCCTGTCATTGTCTGTGGAGTAATTGGCTTTTGTTCGCCACCAAAATGACAAGTATTCATATTAGCCTTTTCTCATCCGTTCCACACTCTCATTAGTGAATTGGCTTCGATATTACTGATGTCCGTTTCATTATGCAGCAAGCACATCCACCTTTCTGCTTGCCTAAAAGATAGGTATCTGTCTGACACGATTTCATCATGGAAGATGTAGTCATCCCATCCTATGATGACAACAGAGATTGCACAATTCATATCACCAGTCTTCTTCTTTTATTATTCCGGAGTAATATTCTGAAGTGGTGTTTTTCGTACCAAATCATTTTATTTGTTCGACGTGAAGCACTTACCAAATGTAATGCTTATGATTTTTCCTTTGCAAAGTTAGCGCAAGCGGCATTCTGAAAGGGTCGCGCAACACGCTTATCCTAAGATTTTTTCAAAAGTTTTTGGGGCAGGTTTGCCTCATTCCAAAATCTTTCAAGCCCTGAAGGATGAAATAATCTTGGCTATCCCTTGCATTTACATGCCTTCTCCTTGCTGCTACTTGTATGCACGTAAAAATTACAAAAGCACTTCGGTGCTTCACTTTTAAGTCGAACAAATAAAATTTTAAAGATTATGGTACACACCACTTTTAATTCAGAATATCACTTCGGTAAAAGAAGTTCAAGACAGGTTGAATTGTCAAGCAATCTCTATCAGGTTGTCATCAATGGAGAGGATGGCGAGTATATCGAATATGAAATCGAGGCTGACAGCCATTCTGAGGCAAGCGCCAAGGCGGAAGCACTCGCAGCAGACAGCTTTGTAGACATCAGCTATATCGAAGTCTATCTCATTCACTAATCAGATTGTTTCACTCTTAAAATAAGAAAGTTATGAATACTTCAAATGTCATTTTAGCAGCTAAAGCCAATTCCGGCAAGTCCACAAACAATGTATGGGTCGTTTACACAAGCGATAACAGCTCAGATAAGATGTATTGCACAAGTGCATACAAGGCTATGCGCCTCGCCTTCCTCCTCAAAAAGAGGTTGGGATTGAACATCTCTGATAATTGCCTCGCACGCCTCTCGCAAGAGATTGCAAAAGCTAAAGCCCCACAAGGGGCTGCGGTGCAGGAGGTGCAGAAGCCGGAGCCAGCTCCAGTAGAGGAAAAGCCAAAGAAGAAAAGAGGGCGCAAGCCAAAGGCTGAAAAGGCTGCTTAGGCAGTCTTCCACTTCCGCCCGGCTCGAAGGAGTCGGGCTTTCTTCTGTCGCTGCTGCAAGATCGTAGCAAGTCCGCACTTGCCTACACTCCATACTAAAGCCCTTTGTCCTTCGAGCCGTGCAGAGCAACGCTGCGGTTGGGTCTTTTCTTATACAGGCAAAGCCTGTTATCTTTGAAAACAAAAAGGTCATGCTGAAAATCAATTATAATCCTTCTCTCTACGTCTTCACTTGCAACATCCCATCGGAGATAGAAATATCTACTGATGCTGCTTCGGTATATGTCACTATCGCATGTGGTCCTGACACTATCTTTGAAACTACGCTTTACCCTTACAACAACATCGCCATGCTCTATGATGCTCGCTCCATCATCGAGGGTCACTTGTTGGATAAGCAGCGTGTCTTCTCCAACTTCGTCATCACGGCGGACACAAAGACAGAGGAGGCGACCACGCCGGAGCGCCATTTCATTTACTCTCGTCTGAGCCTCGCTACAAATGCCATGGGCTTCGTACAGCTGTTCTTCCTCACCACACGCTCGATGTTCACTATTCCACGCAATTCGTTTCAGGCACTTTCAGCGTTTTACTTGCCTGATGTCACGTTGCAGGGCTACACCGAGTGTCTGGCTCTCTTCGATGGCGAGTCAATACCTCGCATGGTTCGCATCGAGGATGCTAAGGTGGACACCAAGAACTCCACCTTGATACGTAACATTATAAGTCCTATTGCTATAGAAACCCGCATCGGCAGCAAGTGCCGACTGCTCCAGTTTACCGTACATCGTGGCTTTCTTGCCAAGACGTTCTATGTCACTGACCGTACGCCGAACCTCACGCTGCTCGTGCGCAATGAATTCAACTGCGATGAATACATACACCTCACTTGCGTCACCAAGAGCAAGCTCGACCTCGACCGTTCCACTGCCACCTCGCTCGGTGTCACCACCTTCTATGATGACAAGTCAGCCTACGAGTATGACGTAGAGTCCTCGATGCTTACCTTCGAGGAAGCCAAGCACTTCTCCCACCTCCTCCTTTCTCGCCATGTCAACATCGTGGAGAAAGGCGGTGCCGTGGCACCCATCACCATCACTGACATAAACAGTGAAATCTCCGATGCCGACAACGCCACGAACAGCATCAAGTTCAAGTACAAGTACAGCAGCCATCATTTCCCATTCACCATCGACTACGGCAACAACATCTTCGATGATCCTTTCTACCGCACCTTCGACTAATCCACATCGCTATGCAATCAATATACATCACCACACTCCGCAAAATCCTATCCAGTCCCGAACCCATCGACATCCGTCTCTGGACTCGCAGCGGTGAAATCCAGTCCTGGCACCGCTGCATCTCCCTCAAATATGACTTCTACAAAGGCACAAGAAGAATGAAGCTGCTGGACTCCAACGAAATCCGGCAGCTTCGCGATGTGTGTATATTTGAGGTGAATGGAATTGAGGTATATATGTAAAATTTATTTTTCCATATCAGAAACTCCATATCCCTTAGATTTGTTCAAATCTCTAAGTCTATCGTAAAGTCCATAAACATTACGGCTATTAGCAGCCCATTCGCTAAGAATATTAACTAATTCTTTATAGTCAACACTGTAGGCCATACGACTATCAGCATGGCGATATCCTCTTTTATCCTTTCTTTGACCACGCGTTAAATATGTATTAATTTCTTCATAGATGGGCTTTCTGGCCACCTCATTATTTTTACCTTTAGGGAGGTATTTTCTCAAAAGCTTACGTACCACATTGTAATAAAGATCATATTTCTCTTTAGGATTATCTATTGGTTTATCCAATATAGTATCAATTTCATTACGAATTTCTATATTGCCGTCACTCGTGAAGAGAAGTGATTCCTCTTTACTTTCATTTGCTTTTAACAACAACAATTCAATCTCTCTCTCTTTAGCTTGCTCCTTTTTTAAAGCAAGTTCCTCAAGTTCTAATTTTTCTTTACTCATAATTATTTACAATTAAAAGTTTTTTTATTTGTTTTGCGTTTTGGACCAACTCTGAAGACTCAAAAGGATTCATATTTATAGTCTTTAGTGCTTTTGTTGTATTGGGGATATATTTGTTAAATTTAGCCCATGCATCATACTTATAACAATATGTTGAATAAATAATAGACGGATGGATACCCCATTGTTGCGCATAAGATAACACGTTTATATGTGAATTTATATATCCTTCTATAAAATTTAGTTTGTCATCACTCAACAAAATTTGCTGAGCAAAGTAATCTGCTCTATCCTCGTTCGTCAACATTAAGTCGCCATAATCACTGCTTATATGGTAGCATTTTCTGGAAATATCCTCTAAATCATAGAGAACATGATACAATTCATGCATAAGTGAAAACCATAAAGTTGGGTATTTTTTCCCTAAGTCAGATATAACGATACATGGCTTTTCGTTTATGCACAAAGTCGCCCCTCGAACTTGTTCTTTGCTTAAACAAGGTTGATAAATTACCGTAACTCCAATTGAATATAATGCTTTTGCAACTGTTATTAATCCATATTCTTCATTTCTTGAATACGGTTTTATTTTAGGTATTATTTCTATTAATTTTGAACGACTATATTTATTGGGGTTGTCTATTGAAATAAATTGAGTGTAAGCCGAGCGGATCCAAAACTCCCTCATCTTCTCATTTGAGGTCTTCTTTGTCCTACTAAATGCACGTCCTAAATCATCAGATGCAAAATCATACAGGCTTTTTAGATTAAAGAACTTCTTTATTCGAGAAACTATATTTTTGGTACTATTTTCAGATGTTAGAAAGCCACATTTCTTTAATGTCTGCAAATCAAACATCTCTACTAAATATCCAGCATCTCGCGCATCTTGAATTTCGCCAATAACATCAGCGTCCATTGTTGGCAAGTATGATGATGCCAACTGTTCAAACTCAATGCCAATGAAATTCGCTAATTTTATGAAATTAACCAAATTAATTTGTTTCGCCGTTCCCTCAAGAATAGGTTTTAGGCTATTTAATTGAATACCCAATAATTTTTGTATTGCTCTATCAGAAAGCCCAAGCCTGTTTTTCTTTATCTCATATAACTCCTGCAAAGAGTGCGATGCTATATTTTCATCACACTCTCTTATTGCAGGTCGTAATATGGGAGAAAAGTTATTGTCTATTTTCATAACGATTAAAATTTTATGCAAAAATACATATTTATCTTGATTACACCAAATTTCCGCATAAAAATTTAATCGCTTTATCTTAAATAATTCTGTAATTATATAGTAATACTATATTTTGTCACTATCATCAAACGGCAGCAGATTATTGAACTTATCAAAATCTGAGCTGAATAATTTGTCTTGTATAACTCTATATTTTTCAAACTCTGACTCCGCAAAACTCTTTGCAAACTCAGCCGTCACCTTCCCGGCATCATGCAAAACGGCATCACCTCCAGCTTCAAGGATGATGTCTATTCGTTTTGCCCAATCTTCCATTGACATAGGGATATGTCGCTTAGCCATACGTTCTGCCATGTCAAGAACAGAGTTGACGAGTCTGCCCATGTCTTCCAGCTCAACTTGTTTCAGATAATTCTTGGCAATGCTCACATCAGGTTTAACAATCTTTCCATCTGGAGCATTTTCCCATGTCGTCAACCCCATGTGCTCCTTTTCTGCGTTCGCACGCTCAACAATAAGTTCTGCAGCAGTGTGCCCATGAACGGCATAATGCATCTTATTCTGAACTTTCTTATAGAAAAGCCGAGTGGTTGGGGCATCCTTGTTGTAATCAATGGCCGTGGCATATATATCCGTAAGTTTCTGATAAAAGCGACGCTCGCTCAATCTTATCTCACGAATTTCTGCCAACAAGTGCTCAAAGTAATCTTCTCCAATGAATGAGCCGTTCTCCATACGTTTCTTGTCTATGATATATCCACGCAATGAAAATTGGCGGATGACGTATGTACACCATTGACGAAATTGTGTGGCACGTATAGAATTAACGCGATAGCCAACAGAAATGATAGCATCGAGATTATAAAACTGCGTATTGTATTTTTTACCGTCCTCGGCAGTATGTGCAATTTTTGCACATACTGAATCTTGTTGCAGTTCTTTTGTTTCAAAGATGTTTTTCAGGTGCTTGGTTATCACACTTCTATCAACATCAAAGAGTACAGCCATTGCCTTCTGCGTAGCCCATACCGTTTCGTCTTTATACAATACCTGTATTCCCTGTTCCTTACCTTCTGCAACAAAGGTCAGAAACTCTGCCGTACTATTTCTTATTTCAAATTTCTTTGCCATGTCTTTACTTTCTATATTTTATCATTTCACTTCCTTTCAAATATATAGGCATACCCTTGTCATACGCAGCAGACTTTAATTTCTCTGCCTGAATAATTCCGTTTATGTCGAACTCTCCAAGAGTTATTTCCTCGTCAAAGAAATAACAGAAATACCGATCATGTCGAGGATTAACATATCCTTGATTAATCATCTGCTCACGACTCAGTTCACCAGTATTTTTTACACGAAACGCCTTGTACACTTTCTTCTCGCCATCCATATACAGAATAACAAACTTAGCGTGTTTCACATAGTCACGGCTCTTCACAACACCGCCATGGACATCCTTGCCAAGACGCACATTATAGGCATCGTCGCGCTTGCCACCCTTTCGACTGAATATCCAGTGCAAATGGTCAAGTCCGTTTACTATGCCGATAAGAATAGTAGTATATGCGTAGTTCTCCAAATAGTGCATCGTAAGAAACTGTTTGGGAATCTCGTCATGCGACCGTGGTTCCACTATCGGCATGACATCCTCTGGAAGACTCCGAGGGTCCACACCTAACTCACATGGTGCTACATAGAAAGCTTGCTTTAGGTCGAACATCACTTGTTCGTTTTCATCAGCTATTAGCCTACGTGCTTCTTCTGCCCGTATAGCGTCATGCTTCACATTCTTGTAATACTCATATTCTTTATCAGGATTGCGCAAAGCCAAAGAATAATACTGCTGGTCGCTGCCTTCTCTGTTTTCAAACGGATGGAACACCTTGCCGAGCAACAACTGGAAATTGTCTTTTATGTATTCTTCAGCGTTAACATTGGCATGTGCCGTCATAGCATAGAACGCGAAGTTCTTCTTCAGCATCTCCTGTATCTCTTCACGAAACATCATGCGCACCTTCTTTCGCCATTCCGCTTTTCTTACTGTATTGTTCCTGCCGTACAATGACACCACAAACAGAAAGTTGACATCATAATGTGCCAGAAGGAACGTGTCACGGTCGAAGAGACGATTGTCAAACTGACGGCTTAAGTAATATGCTTGCCTCCGTTTATCCTCCGGCTTTGAGCTGTCCAGCAGATGTATGTCGTCATCTGCGCTGAGTACATTCTGGTTGGCAGAAATAAAGAAGTTCGGGATAACATTATATCCCTCAGTGACGTCATCACGCAGTTTAACGTGTCCGTCTTGGTCTTCCTTCTTTCCATCATTAAAGAGGTCAAGGTTCCACTGTATCACATTACGTGCATAAGTAAACTGCTTGTATACACTCTCTACACCGAGAGCATTACCTCGTTTGTAATACTTGGAGTCACCAATATAGTAGATGTTGTCATCGTTATCGTTATTGGTCAACTCTTTGTATTGATACATGTGGTCCACACGCTTGCCGTCGGGCTGATCTTTCAAATCCTTTGGCAGTTGTTTTCTTTGGTCTCCTGCTATCAATTCATCTATGATTGCTTCAAACACTATATGGAAACTCTTGACCAAAAGATATTCCTTCTGGTCTATATTAAGAGTAATGTTTTCAGGACGGTCAAAAAAAGCATAGCACAATTCCCATAACTCCAGTGCTTTGTCTGAAAAATATTTATACTTAATTTGTTTCAGACGACGCTTCCCAAATCCTCTAACATATCGTTTAAACTTTTCACCTCTTATCAAAGGGAAGTTTACATTGATGCGTACGGGGAAACCATACTCGTCCTGCATGTGCTGAAGGATGCTATAGTAAATGACAAGAAGTTCCTCGTCAAAGTTTATCTGACGCTTCTTGTTCACGGGGTTTAGATAGCTAACGTCTTGGCGGCGTGAGCCTCCCGTGCCGTCCTGTATGATGGCTTGGCTTTTCGATATGGTCCGTGTCCAGTTTATCTTGTTCACGCCGGAGTGCAAATTCTTGACCACGAACATCACGAAGCTCTCGTTCTTACGGTTCCATTCCTGCAAGGCAAGCAACACGTCCAAAAAAGTGTTGGCACGGCGCTTTTTCATGTGTCCCATCATCGGGGCTCGCCGATAGAGCACGATGCTTGGCTGATTCTTCGGACTGTCCATGCGGTCGAACTCATGGTCTTTAAAAACGCAGATGGCACGATATATCCAAACGCTCAGATTATAGATGAAGGTATATTCCTCCGTTTTCAGCTCTTTGCTGTCGTCCGCATTTATCAAGTCCTTAGGTTCGATATGACCGAACACCTTTTCATGCCCGAACGCACCCTCAAGCAAGACCTTTGGCAGAATAAACACACAATCGTTAACGTCGGGATCTGGATTGAAGAAGTAGCCCACATAACTCAGACTAACTTTTCCTTCCACGTCCTGAAGCACACCAAGACCCTTGAGAACGTCAGCGACGTCCTCATAGTCATATTGGTATTCTTCGATTAGTATGCGCATATTCCTATTCCGTTTCTTTTTCTACTGACCAACCTTGTTTCTTAGCAAAGTTTATGATGAAATCAATGTTATACTTGTTCCACCAAGTCAGAACTTTATAATTAACACTATCTGAAGAAGTTTGTTCATCGCCAAAGCAATCCTGATAGCTTCCATTTATGTCTTCGACTTTTGCCAAAACACCCTTGTATCTATACTTGTTATCTACACTTTCATCAAAAGCGAGATCTTTCTGAAGCTCTTCAAAAGTTTTGTCAGAATGTTCATTGATGTACTTCATGACAATTTTATATCCGAGGTCTTTCTTTGACAAACGAGTCTCACCGTTGAATGAGTATTTTGTGTAATCTATACCGTTAGAAGGATTACCATCTAAAGATGGTCCTTCTTCGTTTCCGCTCTTAATGTTGTTATCTCCGACTACAGCAACTAAGAACTTGCGGATAGCTTCTATGTTAACGGTGTTATCATCCTTATAGAATGCCTCAAACGTTGCTTCTTCAGTGTCTTCTCCAACTTTAAACAAAGAAGTGTCGCCGTCCTTGAACACGTCATTCCACAAATAGAATAGCACTTTGCCGATAAACTTATCCTCTGATATAATAAACCCTAAAGTGTCAGGCTTGCAGAAGAAATAGCCCAGCTTCTTGTCGTCGCTACTTGTTTCCTTGGCAATCTTCTTGTTTATCTCGGTAACGAAAGTCCACCAGTCACATTCCTCAGAACCGCACTTTATCTTCCAGTCCTTCTTGGCATCCGTAATCTTCACGTATTTCCAGTCCCAACGGCGCTTAAATGCAGAGTCTATTGGGAACAAGCTCTGATCACTTGTATTCATAGTCGCCCAAATATACAAGTTGTTTGGCAATAACAATACTCGGCCTTCTTTTACCGCCTCTGTAATACCTGCGTATCCAGAAACTACACCATCAATATTGAATCCTTCACCAAGAGAAAATTCTCCATCTTCACTGAAAGCTTTGCTTATCTCTGTCTGCAAATCTGTGTCAGACTCTATTGGATATGTGGAAAATCCATTATCTGCACGATCAAGCAGCTGGAATAAGTCGCCGAATATCTGCGCACAGTTACCTCTATTTATCTCCTCAATGATAAGAAACTGTACATCTGTAGTCTCACCGCCAATTGCGAACTTCTGCCATGCAGCAAGGTAAGCTTTCAGAAACGCCTGCTTCACATACTTATACGTAATACGTTCTTCCTTCAGTTTCTTACCATCCTCTATAACCACATGTCCAGACACGTCACGCAAATCCACTTGCGACATTACAGGCTTATATGCTCCCACAAAAGTAGAGTAGTCGCTGTCTGGATGAAACGTGGTACGTATTGCAGAATACGATCTGGTAATTTCGTTTATCTCATACGACTTTCCGGTGCCTGGAGCACCATAGTAAATCTGCTGCAAAGCTAAATGATGGTTAGCATGATCATTGACTTCCAATTCTTTTGAAGCTACTTCATCATTGTTTTCAACTTTGATATCCCTAATACTTAGAGAAGTATTTAATATCTCAGAATACTCCTTAATATTAAAATTATAGTTCTCGTTAACAGTTACTAAAGACTTCTTGTAATTAAGCCAAGGAACAAGATTTTCTCTCAACATACTATTCAGTATCCGTGTTGGCCCAACAATTTCATCTGACTCCAAGGAAACTTCATTGCTAGAAATCAAGCTTTTGTATATTCCCTCAGTCTGGAAATACAAATCATTTTCTCCATGTCTGAGTTTGAACAAATTATTCTCTATACATATATTTAAGAATAGACAAATACGTTGTTCTATATTGTTTCCTATTTGCTCGTTTTGCAGCCATGCTAAAAGCGTTTCTTTAACAGACTCCTCTGAGTTAGAATCAAGAATTAGATCAAAAGTCATCATATTACTTGCAAAATCAATTCTCTTAGGATACCTAACTCCACCAGTACGTTCTTTTGTCATAGACAAAGAACTGTTTTCAAAGCCTAAACGTCCCAAAGCAAACATCAATGTAATGCCAACATACAAAGACTCAATTTGGCTAGTTAACAGAGGGTTTTCATCTATTTTCTCAATAATATCTTTATTATTTAAGAAATTCTGAATAAATGATTTGTATTCTTGCTTTAACACAATTCCATTTCCTTTACTCTCAGCATACAATATTGAAGATTTCTTGTTGTTAGCCAAGTAAAGTAAATATGTAAGTGCTATAACTTTTCGAAGATTGCTAAGTGATGATTTTATCCCTGTTAAGGAATTAATAGCATCTCTTTGTATGTACTCTTTAGGATTTATCATATCTCATTATTTTTAATTACATTTGCAATAGCCTTCGCTAATAATGGAGGAACAGCATTACCTACTTCTTTCATTTGAATAGTTTTAGAACCATAGAAAATGAAGTCATCAGGGAAAGACTGAATTCTAGCTGCTTCTCTTACTGTTAAACATCTATTCAAAAAAGGATGTGTAAATCGTCCAGACGATGGCGTGTCAAAACGAGTAGTAATCGTCGCAGCGACATCATCTTCCAGTAGGCGACAATAAGTTCCACTATAAATGGATTTCGTTCTTTCTTCTTCTGGTAAGACCTTACCGCCTTCGCCAACAGGTACCATAGCCATTCGACGCAAAGCTGTTGCATTATGTTTGGTCGCAACATGGTTATACAGAATTTTACATTCCCCTCTTAATTCTTTTTGATAAGGAGTTATTGCTTCCTTGTCGTAATCTGAAACCTCATGCCCTTCACCCGAGTTAATGAAAGGGAGGTCATAGATTGCATCCTTTATAGTTGTGCGTACCCCTAAAGGCTTAGGCAATTCAATCTCAATATTACCCATTTGCCCAATAAACACAGCTCTATGTCTGTCTTGTGGAACGCCAAAATCTGTGGCTTTAAGAATGCCGTATTTTACTTCATACCCAAGTCTATTGAACGCACCAACTATTTCATCCTTAAAATATCCACTTGATGTTGTTATAATCCCTGGTACATTTTCTAGAACAAAATATTTAGGTCTAAACTCTTCAACAAATCTTACATATTGATGGAATAAGAAGTTTCTAGGGTCGTCAAGACTTAATCGTTTCCCTTTTTGGGAGAATCCTTGACATGGAGGTCCTCCTATTATAACATCTATATGAGGATGTTTTTTATGGAGCTCATTAATATTAACGTCCCTAATATCGCAAGGATACACATCTGTTTCAGGATGATTCTTTTGATAAGCTGATGCAATGTCTTTGTCGAATTCAATTGCAAAAGCAACAGAGAAATCTCCAGCCATTCTAAATCCTTCCGACATACCTCCTACACCAGCAAAAAGGTCTCCTATAATCATTTTGATAATTCTTTTATATTTAATATTCTATCGTTAGCAATTTGGTAATATGATTGGTCAAGTTCAATACCAATGTAACGTCTATTATTGAGGGCAGCAGAAACACATGTAGAACCACTTCCCATAAATGGATCTAAAACAACATCACCAACATTTGTTAACACATTGATTAGTGTATTCAATATGGATAGTGGCTTTTGTGTTGGATGCTTGCCATATTTTTTTTCTGAACTTGGACATACTGATGACTCAAGAAAATCATGCAGCACTTCTCCGTTATTATTGAACGTTCCAGAAGTCCCATTATTGATAAAATATATCCAACATTCTGTTGAATTAACAAAATGTATATTCATATTTCTAGGCATAGGATTGGTCTTATGCCAAATTCCTGTGGTTTTATAATAAAACCCATGTTTTTGAGCAAGCTCTATGATATCTGCCACTTTAAGAACGGACATAAATACTATTAGCGTTCCTCTTTTCTTTAAGACACGCGAACACTGAAAAAGGAACTTATTCATGTTCGTTTTCCATGCCTTATACTCCATATTGTCCCAGCCAGCATAAGCAAACTGGTTATCACGCATTTTCCCCAAATTGGTATTACGCTTATGCATGAAAAGCCCAAGATTATAAGGAGGGTCTGTTATGATACAATCAATAGAACCGTCTGGTAATGTCTTCATAACTTTAAGACAATCACCATTTAACAGTTGTGACTGATTAACGTCTATATTTATTTTTGTTACCATGATTTATTTCTTAGTTGACCACAATAACTCCTTTACGTCAACCTCCAATAATTCTGCAACTTTTTTCAAAGTTGGTAAATCTGGTTGCGAACTATTCGTACACCACTTTGAAACAGTGGCTGGATTCTTACCAAGTTCGTTTGCAAGCCAGCTATTTGTTCTTTTCTTTTCTGCAAGAACAACCTTTAATCTATTTATATCTTCCATTTTTAAAATCATTGCGTTCAACGCAAAATTAATCATTTTATTTTTGAAAACAATGAAACCAACTGTTTATTTTAACTAATTTTTACACAATATCAACTATACATGATGTTATTTGTCTTTTCCGCCTCATTTAATCAACTGTATCTTTGTCTCAAAAACAACATATTATGCCCGATACACTAACATTTACATCCGTCCATACTATCCCCAGAACCCACGCCTCCGCAGCCTTCACCTCCAAGACATCTGAAGTCTTCAAGGAGGAGCACAACATCGCACCAATCATCATCAACGACAAGATGAAGTACATCCCGTGGGGAGGCGACAATCAGATGCCGTACAACATTATCGACCTCATCGAGTCTGACGAGACAATGAGCACTTGCCAGATGTTCAACGCTGAAGTCTGCTATGGCAGCGGACTTGTCTATGACACAGGGCTTGCCACCGCACAAGTCCAGTCGCAAGTTGATGACTTTATGCTTGACAACGACCTCGCAAGTTACTTCCTCGGTGTGTGCCAGGACTTCAAGCACTTCGGATTTTGCGTCAGCGTGATCATCCTCAATGAGGATGCCAGTCGCATTGTCCGTATCGTTCGCAAGCAAGCGTGCTACGTCCGCTTTGCTCCTGCTGACAAATCGGGCGTGATACCTTATATCCTTTATGCCAACTGGCGTAATACGGTCAGTCCGGATGACATCGAGCGCATCGAACTTCTCAATCCACAGTCGCCATTCACCGACCTTCAGAACAGAGGAAAGAAAATCAAGAAGTTCGCTGTCGTCAGCCGTATTCCTACGCCCGACAATACGTATTATCCAATACCGTACTACGCAGCTCTTTTCAAAGGCAAGTGGTTCAACATCAAGCAGCTCATCGGCATCGCCAAGGAAGCGAAGCTCCGAAACTCGGCTCCCATAAAGTACCACATCGAGATTGCCAACTCCTTTTGGAACAACATCTTCAAGGTCGAGGGCATTACTGACCGTGTCAAGCAGCAGGAACGTGTCAACGAGGAGAAGGACAACATCATCAACTTCCTTACTGGCATGGAGAACAGTGGAAAGGTGCTCTTCTCCACGTTCTATGTTTCACCCAATGGTGAGGAGCAGCATGACGTGGTCATCAACAAAATCGAGACGGACAAGGAGGGTGGCGACTGGGCTACGGACATTGTCGAAGCCATCAATATGATGTGCTTTACCATGCGAGTCCACTCCAACCTTGTAGGCTCGGTGCCTGGCAAGTCGCAGACCAATAACTCCGGCAGCGACAAACGCGAGCTTTACACCATCGCCCAGGCTCTGCAAAAGCCTTACCACGACCTTCTTTTTTCCGTTCACCGACTGATCATCCGTTTCAACAAATGGACAGCGGTCAAGCCGGACTGCCCATTCATCCAACTCACCACGCTCGATGAGAATAAGGACGCAAAGCAAGTTTCAATCAATAAATCCAAAGACAATGAGCAATCTGATAAATGACAACGAAACTCTAAGAAAGTACGTTCCCAACACGCTCAAAGCGGTTGCTGGTGAGCTTTCTCTTTTCAACAAGATACAGTATCACCTCTTACAGGCGGAGCAATGGCTTACCGCCACTTTCGTTTCGTCCGACACGATGAGTCGCATCCGCACGTACTCTGACAGCACACCGCTCCTGCATTACTGCCGTATCATCACGGCTGCAGAGGCGATGCTGCACGCCGTGCCACAGCTCGACCTCATCCTTACGCCTAACGGTTTCGGCATTGTCAGCAATCAGAATGTGATACCGGCATCTAAGGAGCGCATCGAGAGGCTTCTTCTTTCTCTTGAAAAACAGCGCGACGATGCGCTTGCCGTTATCCTCACCTTGCTTCCGGATGCTCACCATTGGACGGCTTCGGAGCAGTTCAATTACTTCGCTGCCACGATGTTTTCCACGCTCGACATTGTGCACCAACTGGGCTTCGCTGACCATATTTGGCTGCGATACCAGGACACTCGTGCCAAGTTGCTCGCCATTGAGCACCGCCTCGAAACGGAGTTCTTCAGTCCGGAACTCATGGACATGCTTCGCACGGCCAACGCTCTCAACAAATGGGACATGACTCTCGACACCGCTCAATACAAGCGGATGTATCAGCGCATCTCTGCCATTGAGTTTTCTATTCTCCGCATCGGTGAATATCCGATACCAAGCATCATCGACATAGTGAACAGCATACGTTTAGCCAAAGGCAACGTATTCGCTGAATGGAAACAGTCTGACACCGCCAAACTCTTTGAAGACCATGGATATAAAAATAAAAAAGGAGCAAGTGGGTATTTCTTCTGAAAAAGTTGCATTTTCCAGGCAACATTTAAAGAGGTTGTGCGTTTTATAATTAAAACCATTAAATATATAACAAATGAAAAAGAGACTATTTGCAACCATGTTGCTTTTTACTTGCATCTTGTCTTTAGCTTCATGCAGCAAAGACGATGGTGATTGGGATGCCATGAAATGGGAAAAGAACAATTATGAAGTAGCGCTAACACCAAGTTTTGGCAAGGCTATTGGCGTGCCAAAGTCTGGCGGTACATATACTTTCAAATGCAAGAATTACAAGAATTTTTGGATTGAATACGTTAATGAGTCGGTGGGTGATAAAACTAAAACCATTATAAACGTTCCTGCGTATGATGACAAACTTTATTCCGAAGTTAAAGGCAACTTTACATCTTCAAAGGTGGAAGGAAATACGCTCACTGTTACATTTGCTCCCAACGAAACACAGAATGGACGTTATGTTCGTGTAAACGTTTCTGCAGGTGATATTTTTGATAAAATCATGTTTGTGCAGAAACCAGAATAAACAATTTGTCTTTTCCCCCATACAAATGCTTCCGTACTTTCGCAGTATGGAAGCATTTTTCAATTTATCCCTACCCACTGATTGGCAGTCACTATCTGACAGCCAACTCCAATATTTCTTCACGCAGCTCTCGCATGATCTGCCAATGGAAGAAATACTCACTCTCTGCCTGTTCAAATGGGCAGACCTAAGGGTGTTGTGCAAGACGCATGACGGCAGCTATCTCGTAAAGCACCGCCAAGCACCCAAGCATGAAACAACGCTGACCATCAGACAAGTGCAAGCAGCCACGGCTACATTGGACTTCTTACGACAGTTCGCACCATTGCCGGTTCGCATCTCCAAAATCGGAAGAGCCACTGCCATCGAAGCCGACTTCCAGGGCGTGCCGTTCTCGACGTTCATCTCTGCCGACAACTACTATCAGGGCTTTCTCCACACCAAGAACGATGCCTTATTGAAAGACCTCGCCACGCTTCTGTACCCAAAGGTAAAGTCGCGTCACCTCACAACACCGCTTTTGCTCAACTCTTTCTATTGGTTCTCGTCGCTGAAGCATTACTTCGCCCATCTGTTTCCGCACTTCCTGCAGCCAGTGTCCTGTTCTTCTGAAGACCTACTTGGCTATGCACCGCCCATCGGCGAGGTGCTACGGACTGCCATGAACGCACAGATCCGTGCGCTTACTAGAGGTGACATCACCAAAGAGGAAGCGGTGCTCTCTATGGACACATGGCGAGCACTCACAGAACTCGACGCTAAGGCTAAAGAAGTTGAAGACATCAAACGACAAACGAAATGACAGACAAGAATATCAATTGGGATGCATCATCTTTCTTTGAAAGACTTGCATCCAAAAACAAATTAGCTAAGACAGAAGAATTTCGATTCTGCCGTGTTTCCGGACTGGAAGGATTTGAAGAAGCTATTCAGCATCTCCAATCCACAGCCAACTTTATTGCCGTTTCTGATATATCACAAGGATATACAGAGCTAAACACAACACCGCACACACGAAGAGTAAAAACAGTATTCTTCGCTATGCGCCATGCACTCGACGATATGCAAGCACGCCAGGAGTGCATGGATACTATGCGTGAGCTATTCCGACAATTCATGTCGGTGCTCATACAAGAGAAAACGAGAGTCGAGGAAGAACACATCTACCTCGACCCTCGTATCTCTTTTCAGGAAATAGACAAGTATTTCCTTTCAGGCTGTGCCTGTGCCTTCTTCCAAATAGCTACGGACGTTTATACTGACCTACGCTATAATGAAGAGGAATGGGAATTATAATATTAAAATCCAGCAAATAGATTAAAATCTATCGGGACATCATCATTACTATGCTGATTCTTGAACTCTATAAATCTCATTTTTGTTTCTTCTGGTATTTTATTATATAGTTCCTCTGACATTCCAAAATTTTCGATTTTTGTTGCAAACAAATCTGTAAGCATATAACCTAATGAATTAGCATCTAGATTTCCCCATAACTCTGTATATTTCCGGATGTGGGAATTTACATGATTTTGGGGATATCCAACAATTATATCCAATGTATTCTCACGTGGTATTATATGGATAAACAATATTGATTCTCTAATCATTATTCCATCTGACAAATCATAGTGATCATCTTCTCCATATATTGCTGATGCATAAATATCAAGTTTCGGATAAATATAATGTTTGAAATAAAAGAGCCCACTATTATGGTTTATTTCTTCTGTCAATTCGTCCTTTAATCTACGAAGAAAAGTTCCAGTACATAAAAATTTGTATATATGCTCAGATACCTCATCATTGACAGATATATTTAATTCTTCATTATTCGATATAATTTCTAACCATTGATTAGCGACTATTTCAATTTTTACTAACTCACCACATAATGCTCTATAACTATATAAAAGTTGGTTTCTATAGTTATCAAGATTGAAGTCTTTTACTTCAATACTGCGAAACAATTCTGTGTCATGCTTAGCACAAAATATAGGATATGACAGTGCTTCGTTTATACCTATAGACTTAAACTCCCAATTATTATCATCTGCAAACCAATAGAGAGGATATCTGTATTTTACCTCTCTAAACTTGTGAGAACATGAAATGTTATTTAAAATGCCATGTCTCTGTAGAAGGTGAGAGTTTATTGCAAACTCTGTACATCCAGGACATTGACATTTTATTTCTTTTAATACCTTCCTTTGTATTTTTGCCAATAACGCCAGTTGTTGTTTGGTTGCTGTCATATTTATTATTTTTCAGAAATAAACCTATAATTACCTTTTATTAGAAAGGGTTTCTATTGTTCACATCTTCTGTTTTTATTATAATCTTGATTTATATAATATTAATTGCAAATATAATAAACTCTCATAGAATAACTAAATATTTTCATAATTATCTTTAATCTATATCCTATTTTTGTTACATGTTAGATTACATATGAGAGATTTATAAAACAAATGTCTTTTTATTAATAGATGATTGAAATTTATCTTTGCATTATGAATCAGCAAATTACCGAACAACAAACATTTGAGCAGAGGCAAAAGTTCGTTCTTGCCTTCAACGATACGATGCTCAAAATATGGCGTGAGCAAATGACTCTCCTCGGTGTAATCGACACCGGACGTTTGCTTCACAGCCCCAAGTCCCTACCTGTCCGTGCGGATGGTCGTTTCATTGAGTTAGGACTAAGCCAGTCCTTCCTCGAATATGGCCTTTGGCAGAACTTCGGTACTGGCAAGGAGATTCCAAGAGGTAATCATGGCGACATCGGCCGTGAACGCAAGCGCAAGAAGAAGCCCTGGTTCTCCCGTAAGTACTACGCTTCCGTCATGAACCTCCGCGACTTCCTTTCCGACAACATCGCTCACGAGTTCGTCGGTGTCGTCGCCCAGGCTCTTGACGACAAGTATGTGCGCTATAATCACTAACAATGTCTTTTCTCCATCTAAAAGTCAGCCATACCTTTGCTAAAAACAAGCAAAAGTATGGCTGACATTTCATCTATCACATCTCTCATCACCTCATTTCGCAGCGAGACGCGCGAAGAGGCTATAACGCCCGAAGTTCTGGGCGCACTGTTGCAGAAAATCGCTGACCTTTTGGGCAAAGCTGCTCTGCAGACGGATATGGGTCGCCTTGATAATTGGCGCTCGGATCTTGCACGCATCGGCTATGTGCTGACATCGCTCACCATCGGTTCGGATGACCGCAACAACGTGTATTTCACGTTGGGAAAGGCGAACCTCTCTACTGGCATCAATCAAATTGCAAACAATTCCATTCTCATACGCCAAGCCACTACCGAGCGTGCCGGAGTCATGCGTGCGCAGCAGGTGCAGGACTTGAACAAGTGCAAGGCTGATATCTCCAAGTATTTCTCTTCGCTTTCAACTTTGGAGGAAACAATCTTAAATCTACAAAAGGGTATTGCAAATATCAGTCTCCGTGTTTCCAGAAACACCAAAGCAACCACTGTCAACGCTGAAGATATCCTAAAGATACAGACGGATATCAAATCGCTTGCGTCGCAGATAAAATCGTTGCAAGCTGACATTCTGAAGTTTGCCACGATGAAGCAGGCTACGCAGATGCACATTGAATGTATCATCACTGACAGCACTCTCGTGATACAGGATGCCCACCATTATATCCGGCAAGGGCTTACCCCAGTCATTTTCCGACACTCGGTACGCACAAGTCGCAAACAGAAGGATGAGAATGGTGTGCGTGAGTATCTTCCACGGCGACGTGGCTGGAACCGCTTTTATGACGACCGAAAGATTAGTGTAAATAATGGCGACGAGATTTCTTTCCGTTTTGATAAGGAGGGCGACCCGAACAGAGGTAAGTATTTTACGAAACCTGATGTGTTGTTCAGTGACTGCCGTGCCATCATCGACCCCGAAACGCAACAGCTTTCGGAAGTGCGCATTGACTTTGGCAAACGCTCCTATAACATTCTCGGCATCAACCGCCATTTCCGCTTCGCTATCGGATTTTACAAGAAGTCTAAAGATTATGGTCCGTTCCAGTTCAGCGAACTCCGAACTAACCTCGCTGAGTTCAAGGTTATCGCTAGGGCTGATACATTAGATAGTAGCAACAATTACGAACTCACCTTCAATTTCAGTATGTAAACGAAAAAAGCCATGGTTTCTCCGCAAGGAGTCCACCACAGCTCGGAAGAAAAATGGTGCTCAAGACACCACAATGCAAAAGAGCAATGGTCCAATCGAACCACAACTCAATCGCGAAGATAACAACATTATATTAACTCTCAAAAGACAATTCATTATGACTAAAGAAACTAAGGAAAACGTGCAGATTATCTCTGCCATAGCTATGCTCATCGGTGGATTCCTCCTCGCTGTCGCAGGATTCATCGTACCGCCCACCGGACAAATCCACGAGTCTGTTCTGGGTGTATTCGCTGAGTGTCTAATCTACGCTGGCTCCATCTTCGGTGTCACTATCTACATACAGACTAAGTATGCAGAACTACGCTCGTACCTCGACGACAAACTGAAAGATAAAGAGCGAAAGAAACCAAAACCTCAAGAGTAAAATTCTAACTCAAAATTGAACAATTCAAAATCGGCGTAGCCGACAACTCAAAACTCAAAATTCAAAACTCAAAATTCATGCGCAGCATAAATTTTATAATCGTCCATTGCTCTGCCACGCCTGAAGGCAAGGACTTCACCACGGCAGACATCGACCGCTGGCACCGGCAGCGAGGCTTTGCCTCCATCGGATATCACTTCGTCATCTACCGCGACGGCTCTGTGCATCATGGCAGACCGCTCGCACAAGTGGGAGCGCACTGCCATGGGCACAACGCCCATTCCATAGGAATCTGCTATATCGGTGGTTTGACCGCCGACGGCAAACACCCTAAGGACTCTCGCACGGAAGAGCAGAAATCCGCACTGGTGGCACTTCTTCGTAAACTAAGAGTGCAGTTCCCCAATGCCAAAATCCGAGGACATCGAGATTATGCAGCTAAGGCGTGCCCATCATTCGATGCCACGGCAGAGTATGCAAACATCTAAACCCTACGATATGAAACATATCCTAATCCTAATCCTTATTCTTTGTGCATTTGTACTGGCGTGCAAGAGCACAAAGACAGCATCATCCTCCAATGAAAGTGAGCGAAACGCCGTTTCGCAAGCTCAATGGCGATCCGCTCAGAATCTTTCATTCAGTTCTCTACAGAGGCTTACCGCCCTTTCATTCGATAGCTGCGTCTTCACATTCGGGGGTGTCGACACGTCGGCAACCCCTCAATGTTCCGACCTCAGCTATCCATCGGGCAAGCCCCTGTCCTATGACAAGGCAAAGCCTCCATCTTACCACGGCAAGCCTTCTGCAATAAGTCACGGCAAGCCGTCCTCTCTCAGGCTCTACGGACTTCACCTTTCCCAAGAGGAAAAGGAGGAGTCCGCAGCTGCACAGCAGGTGGAAGACAGCATCGCAATAGCGAAGCAGTCTTCATCCGACAAGTCGCACGACATCATCAAGTCAAGGTCTTCAGTACCTTTCACGGCAAAGCTCGCTATTGCCGTCCTGATGATGATAACGGCAGCAGCCGTCATCTTCTTTATCCGTCGCTATCTCGCCGGCAGACGACGACACTTCGGTCACAGGCTCCCGAATTCATTACCTGGCAGCTCCGGCGGTGCATTGTTCGGTGGCGAGGACAAGCCATTGCATGGCTAAGTGAAATTGTGGGGTGTTCCATTGCGTTCCGTCGCTTTGGGCTTCTGTTGCAAAATAAGTATGCCACTTCCCTGATCCGCACCATGTCTCTTTTTCTCGGATGTGAGGAGGACAAATCGCCTGAAGTCGAATAGTCCTCCATACATTCGAGAAAAGTGCAAGCACACGAGTCACAGTACGGGGTAAGCAACATACACATTTCTCCACGGCAGCCCAAAGCCCCTCCACTTCATTGCACGCCCCACAATTTCACGGCTACGCCAGTCCTCGCCACCGAACAATGCACCACCTACGCACATGATTGACGCATCACCCAGACAAGCAACGCTTGCAGCGAGTTTGTCTGACCTCCTCGTCAATCATCAACACGCAAGCGCCATCCGTCTTCCACGTCATTTCATTCCGTCATTCTTCTCCACATCTGCGATGTCATTCTGTTTTTTAGCACATCAAAGATGTCTATCTATCATCATCAAAGGTGAATAGTGTTGCACACCCTTCACCTTTCTTAATAGGTACGGACACACGCTCCATTGCATTGCGCATAAGTCCGTGCAGCTGCGCTCTATTGTCTATCATCTCGCTATGCTCAATCCCTTTCATTCGCTTCGCTCAATCTTCTCTTCTTCAGCCGAAAGGCAGTGGCTCTCCACTCCCGTATCCGTCCGTTATGTGCCACATCCTTTCGTCCACTATTGCGAAAGGATATTGCGCTACATTCCATTACGTTATCATTCCGGAGTTTCTCTATGACTCTGCGAGCCATGGAGAAGTCCTACATTACCACTTCATTTCATTCCACTTCATATCCATTCGCTTCGGGTAAGGCAGTGCCTTCTGTTTCCTATAAGGCGATGCCTTCATGGTTTGGTAAAGCTGCGCTTTCTATTATCTATCAATGCGAGAAAGCTGTCTGACTTATGGCAATCAAGATTGCTATAAGTCTGACAGCACTCTCGCTTATTCAAATAGGTATGGCAGAGGTATGGGATAGAAAAGGTAGTGCGCCTAATGTCGGGCAAGACCGACAGGCGCATTACCTTTTTATCCCTCACCACTGCCGCATTACCGCCCGATGGGTCGGGCGTGGCGTGGTCGCTCGCCTATATCGCCACATCCGCAAGCCATTGATGCCCATCCGATACCCAATAGCCTTTCGTAGTACGGCAAGACCCTCGGTTTGCTCGGCTTGGAGGCTTAAAGTGCCGAAAATAGAGCATTTGACGCATCCGAAACCCAATATCGTGTCAAAACCCGATACTTTGCCGAAACCTTATGTCGTGCCGAAACTCGGTGCTTTTCCGAAACCTTTTGCTTGTTTCAGCCTTATTTCCCCAATCCGAAACCCTCGCTTTTCGTGGAACTCGGAGCGTTTGTGCATCAGCGTGAAACCTCGGCTCACTTTTGTCATCAGCGAAACTTGCAAGCCTTTTTCGTCACTTTCTGCCTTTTCGCTTTTTGGCGCAACTAAGGCGGTTTTGCGTGTGCGAGAAACTAAATATTAACATTCGTTTACATATTCCGCAAAGGTCGGGCGGTCGCAGCCGTCAGCAAGGACAGGGCGGTCGGGGGGTCTTTATCAAGACGGGTTAAGGGAAAATCCCTTAACAATCCCTTAACGGCTTGATACACAAGCCTTTTGTTTTTCTATCGCTTAAATTTCGTCGGTTTTTGTCGGCGCCAGTGTGCCTAAATCGGGCGAAACTGCCTTATTTCTCGTCTTTTGCGTGGTGTTTGGGCGGTGCTATTTTTGCGTATCATTAAACCATAAAAATTGAAAGACGTATGTCGAATATAAACACCAATGCGACCGTTACGCTTACTGTCAACGGAAAACAGGCGGAAGATATGCTCCTGAAACTGAAATCTCAGGCTGCAAACCTCGAAAAAGCCATTGAGAAAGCGGCAGCAGCAGGAAACAAGCAGCAGCTCACGAAGCTAAAGCGTGAACTGAAGGAAACCAATCGCCAAATCTCGCAGATTGAAAATGCTGCAAAAGGGGTCGAGCATGTTCTGCAACGCCTCGATGAAACTTCGCCAAAGGAACTGAACCGCACGTTGGCACAGCTGAAACGAAACCTTAATGGGCTTGAACGTGGAAGCAACGAGTGGAACCGACAATGTGAGGCGATAAAGCGTGTAAAGGCGGAGATTGCCAAAGTGAACTCGCAGCTGCGAGAGAATGAGAGTCTGTGGGAACGGATGAACCGAAAGTTGAACGACTGGCAGACTGCTCTTGCCGGCATCGCTGCTGCCATCACGGGCATCATCATGGCAGGACGCTCGGCGGTGAACGCTTTTGCGGATATGGACCAGGAGATGGCGAATGTACGCAAATTTACGGGAATGAACGCTTCGGAGGTGGAGCAGCTGAATGAGGACTTCCAGAAGATTGACACCAGAACGGGGCGTGAGGAGTTGAATAAGTTAGCGCAGGAGGCGGGTCGATTGGGCAAAACCTCGCAGGAGGATGTCTTGGGATTTGTGAAAGCTGCCGACCAAATCAATGTGGCTTTGGACGACCTCGGTGATGGGGCTACGCTGACTCTTTCAAAATTGACAAACATCTTCGGTGACGAGGAACGCCTCGGCACTGAGAAGGCTCTGCTTGCCGTGGGTTCTGTGATTAATGAGTTGTCGCAGAACTGCACGGCTTCGGCTCCTTATCTCGCCAACTTCACACAGCGCATGGCTGGCGTTGGTGCCCAGGCGAAGATGACTATCCCGGAAATCATGGGGTTCGCTGCGGTTCTCGATAGTCAGGGACAGGCGGTGGAGATGTCGGCAACTGCTGTTTCCAAAGTCATTATGGATATATTCAAGGAGAACGATAAAATCATCAAGGCTACGGGGCTTAATGCGAAGGAGTTCAACGAAACGCTGAAGAAGAGCACCAACGAGGGACTTCTCATGTTGCTGGATCGTCTTCACGAACTCGGCAACATCGACGTACTGGCACCAGTCTTCAAGGACATGGGCGAGAATGGTGCTCGTGCTGCGCAGGTGATTTCGGCTCTTGCTGGCAACCTCGATATGGTGCGTTGGGAGCAGGAGGAAGCTACTAAGGCGTTTGCGGAGGGTACATCTGTCACGAATGAGTTTAATGTACAGAACACGACGGTACAAGCAGGACTTGACAAGGCTCGCAAGGGTGTGACGGAGATGGCGGTGGCACTCGGTGAGCAGCTGCAGCCGATAATGAAGCATGTCATATCTTCCACAACATTGTTGCTGAAGTTTATGTCTACTTCTATCACGTTCATAAAGGAGAACGCTTTTACTTTGGCTTCGCTGACTGCTGCTTTCATTGCCTATAAGATTGCTGTGAACGCTTCGAACATTGCTTTCAAGGCGCATTATGCGTGGCTTGTTATCTGCAAGACGGCAACGGCTGCGTACAAGACTACGGTGGCTACCTTACATGCTGCGCACTTGCTTCTACAGATGGGACTTGCCAAATTACAGGGCAACTGGGTCCGCCAGTCGTGGCTGATGTCGGACCTCAAAAAGCAGGGTGCTCTGCTCGCATCTGGCTATGGTGCGATAGCAGCCGGAGCCATTGCTCTCGGTGCGGTTCTGTATAAGCTATACAAGAAGATGACGGAGGTGTCGCAAGCAGAGAAGGACTTGCAGGAGATACGCAAGCGTGGGCAGGAGGGCATCATCGACGAGAAGAACAAGATTGATGCGCTTATTGCGGTGGCTCGTGATGAAACGCAGTCACTGAAGGACAGACACACGGCGATTGATGCGCTCAACCGTATCATTCCGGAGTATAATGGACAGTTGGATGATACTACGGGCAAGTATAAGGAGAACAAGAAAGCTCTTGATGATTACTTGAAGTCGTTGACTCGTAAGTATGAGATTGAGGGTGCTAAGGATAAGTTGCGTGATATCGGAAAGCAGCGTGTCGACCTTAATCTGGAAAAGCAGAGGCAGGAGCGTGTCGTTGCTATGGATGAGATGGAGGCAAGGACGGAAACGGTTATGCCTGGTCAGGAGGGAAAGGTGGTGCAGTTGGGTGTCAACTCGTTGCGTGCCTCGAACAAACGTGCGCTTGCCAAGACGAATGAGAAGCTGGCGGAGCTTGACCAGCGTGAGGATAACATCTTAGGAATATATGGCGAAGACATCAAGAAGGATGCTCTCAATGATGCGAAGAAAGAACAGAAGCAGGAACAGCAGACGCAGAACCCTCCTTATACGCCTCCTAAGACGGACAAGAAGACGAAGACAGAGGATGTGCTTAAACCGCAGAAGGACTGGAAGACCAGGGAGCAGGCTCTCAACCGCATTGCGTATGCCAAAGGTGAGAAGGACTTCGAGGAGTACACGAACCGCATGACGGAAATTGATATCGAGTATAATCAGAAGGTCATGGCGAACAAAAAGGCATCAACGGAGCAGAAGATGGAGGCTGAAGCATCGTACTATGAGGCAAAGAAGAAACTCGCTGATGACAAGAACACGCAATCGGCGAAGCAGGAGAACGACTACTATAATGAACTGGTTGCTACAGAGAAACAGCGGTACATTGATGGTAAGGTGGATCAAAAAACGTTTGATGATGCACTCGAACTCATGGAGTTGGAGCATCTGCGCCGTCTGACTAAGGTCTACACGGACGGCTCAAAGGAGCAGCTGCAAGCGCAGAAGAACTACCAGAATAAGCTCGTTGAAAACCAAAAGCGAAATCAGAAGACCATCGAGGACAACGAGAAGAAGCATCAGAAGGAGCTTGCCAAAATAAAAGAGGACTACTTCGGGGATAACAAGTCGGAGAAGAAAGAGAAATACACCAAAGATAGTGCTGCCCTCGATGAGGTTTTCAAACAGGAGATAAAGGCTGCTGGCGACGATGCCAAAGAGAAGTTGCGTATCGAGGAAGCGTATCAAAAGGCAAAGGTAGCACTGGCGAAGAAGTACGGCCAGGAGTACAACGACACGAGCAAGAACTTCCTCGAAAACATGACGGAGGACATCACGGAGTGGCTGAACTCGGACCTCGGACAGGCGGTGCAGGGTTCTTTCGACACGCTCACGTCGGGCATGTCTTCAATATTTTCGGGCATGACTTCACTCATTCAGGCAGAACTGGAGATACAGACTGCTGCCATCGAGAAGCGGTATGACAAGGAGATATCGCAAGCGGAGGGTAACAACTACAAGGTGAAGAAGCTCGAAGAACAGAAGCAGAAGGAGCTGGCAAAGAAAAAGAACGAGGCGAACAAAAAGATGTTTGCCATGCAGGTGATACAAGCGGTGGCGCAGACGGCACAGAACGCCATATCAGCGTATGGCTCGGCAGCGGCCATCCCTCTTGTGGGTTATATTCTGGCACCAGTGGCTGCTGCAATGGCGGTGGCAGCAGGAGCAATTCAGATTTCTGCAATCAAAAAGCAACAGCAAGCGAGTGAAAGCCAGGGCTACGCCAAAGGTGGTTTCACACCTAATGGCAGTAAATATGAGGAGGTGGGCGTGGTTCATGCCGGGGAATGGGTGGCTTCGCAGGAGATGCTTGCCAACCCGGTTGCGCGTCCTATCATCAACGCCCTGGACTATGCGCAGCGGACTAACACCATCGGATCCTTACGAGCCGACGATGTGAGCCGGACTATTGCGCCTGTTGCATATAGCACGCCACAACAGCAACAGCCTATCATCGTGCAGCAGCAGTCGGACGGACTGGCAACAGCTGCAATCGTGCAGAACACAAAGGCAATGCAGAGTTATACCGATACGATGAAGCAGTTGGAGAAGCGGTTGAGTGAGCCGTTTGTCACGGTGAACACGGTCACGGGTGACACTGGCATCAAGCAAGCGCAGGATGAGTATAGTATTTTAATGAGAAACAAAACTCCTAAATCAAGACGTAAGTAATGGAAATTATTATCAATGGCAAACAAGCCTATCTGAAGAAGAACACTTCGTTTGACTTCATCTTCGAGAACCGTCTATTTACGGGTAGCGACAGCTACACCTTGACAATTACGTTCCCACTAAAGGGATGCGCCCGGAACATTGCAATCTTCGGGCACATCCACAGAGCGGATGTTATCAAGGCGAAAGTGGTATTTGACTGCGACATCCGTGACGGTGCCTTCCTGAAGTCTGGCTCCATAACTATCACGGAGATTTCTGACGTGGAGGTGAAGACGCAGTTTCTGGAGGGACGTAGTGAGCAGAACTTTGATGAGACGTTTGACGATATCTATCTCAATGAAATGGATTTGGGTTATCCTACCAAGCGCGATAATCTTATAGCAGCAGAAGCGTTCAAGCCATATCCAACGAACAACTGGGTGCCGTTGCCGTGGGTAAACAACTATTCCGGCAATCTGCAAAATGCTGTTACTACATCTGTCCATTTCATCACAGGTTTCGAGAATGCCAAAAGCACTCTTTCGTTCCAGCCATACTTATTATATATATTGAAGCGTATCTGTTCGCAATTGGGGTATGAGGCGAACTTTGCTGAACTGGAGCAATCGCAATATAAATTTCTATTGATTTGCAATACGCTTCCTGCTGCATGGGCTGCGTGGAACTTTGCCATTGCATTGCCTCATTGGACATTGAACGAGTTTTTTGAGCATCTTGAAAACTTCCTTTTCGGAGATTTTGATATAAACCATAAGGCTAAGCGCATCGAATTCCATTTCTCTAATAGTCTGGCAAAATCGGCAGGAGAGGTAATCTTAAATAAGGTGCTGGACGCTTACACAACGGAGGTGTCGCAAGAAGATGAAAGCAAGTACATCGCTTCGGCTAACTTGAAATACGCTGACAATGATGCGCTTCTGTGGTCATATTACTCGTGCGACTGGTTTATAAGAGCCAACAAGTCAAAGGCTTTGGTCTATGATACATTTCGGGAATTGATAGACAAGGCTATGAC
The DNA here is from genome assembly GCF_900290275.1 of Prevotella merdae. Taxonomy (GTDB): domain Bacteria; phylum Bacteroidota; class Bacteroidia; order Bacteroidales; family Bacteroidaceae; genus Prevotella; species Prevotella merdae. The sequence continues at coordinate 796,903 of NZ_LT985324.1, read as the reverse complement.
GTTGAAGATAAGCGGTTATTACAAGTCCACGGGGCATAGCGGACATGGATACAGCGAGTCTTTCTGCCGTGGCTATCCAGTAGGAAGTGATGGAAACAGACTGTTTTATTGCAAGGAGATTGATACCTATTTTATAATGTACTGCTACAAATCTGAATTTGTCAGCAAGAACAATGATATGAAGTGGTACAAATATTATAACCGTCTGATGCCTGTAAATCAGTTCGGAGATTATTTTGTTGATAATGATGCAGACGATATTGAACTGAAAATCGTTCCTGCATGGATAGAGGGTACTGACGACAAGTATGGCAATTGTATGTTTCTCGACTGCGGAGAGTTGGGCAGTAGAGAAACATGGACTATATCGGAAGACGGTACGGGCTCTTCTGGCTCTGCATCGTCTGGCATATATATTGGACAGCGACCGAGCAATGAAGGCCAATTATCATCGGTACGCTATCACGATGATGTCGACTATGATGCAGGAGACTTGGCACAAGGCACTGCAAGCTATGTGATTGGCAAAGGAGAAACCGAGAAGTCATCTGCATACTTTGATGTTATATATGTCGGCTTTTGGAGTGGACATTATCTTTTCGGCGGTAATCAGCCACATCCTATAATAGATAAGGTGGAGGTTACTGACTCATTTGGGTATAACAGAACTCAATTTACCTTGCGATTGAAAGACGGAATAGCCAATTCTATGCGCTTGTCAATGCACAAAATTGACGGAAAGCAGAAGTTCCATTTCTCTTTCCTCTCTGACACAATACCCAATCCTCGTGCATTGTTCTACATACGTGGCCAAAGGTATATATGCGAAAAAATAACTGCCACCTTCCATGAGTCGGGAAAGTCGCAGTTATTAAAGGGGATATTCTATCGTGTCTTAGCTGATTGAACGCTGCAGGGCTGTGGCATGGCGCTCGATGGTGGTGCGCAGCACTTTGGCGTAAATCTGTGTGGTCTTGATGTCCTGGTGCCCAAGCATACGAGCCACATTCTCTATAGGTACATCGTGAGCCAATGCCATTGTAGCGAAGGAGTGGCGAGCCACGTGGAAAGTCAACTTCTGCCTGAAGTGCAGCTCCATCTGTATCACATGAAGGTAGTCGTTGGCTTTCTGATTGCTTATCTTAGGCAGTTGGTAGTCGTACTTCTCAAGCACCTTCATGGCAGGAGAGAGGATAGGCGTGAAGAACTTCGTTTCGGTCTTGATACGGCTACCATCGATGTAGTACATCTTGCCTTCCTTCTTCGTCATGCTCTCGAAGTCGAAGGTCTGTGTGTCGCAGAACGACAGACCGGTGTAGGCAGCGAAGATGAAGAGGTCACGCACTCTGGCAAGTTTGCCCTCGAACTTGTAGTTGCGCATGAGCTTCAGTTCAAGTTCGGTGAGCGGTTCACGTTCACGGCACTTGCCTCGCTTCAACGTCACCACTTGATAAGGATCCTGTGGAATTTCGCCCATCTGATAAAGCTGACGAACCCACTTGTGGATTTTCTTGTGGTAGCCGTAACACGTCACATCGGTACGGGTGCCATCATGCAGCCAGTTGTCAAAGGCGATGATGTTCTTCGGGGTCAAGTCACCATAGGTGTTGAGTTTCCCGAATGTGCGCACGGTTTCGATAGCACATATCTTGTGCTTGCGTGTACCTTCGCGCAAATCCTCATTGGCAAGCGCTTCCTCCATAAAGTCAAGAAAGCTCTTTTCACTTTTCTCCGGCTCTTTAGGCAGTTCCTCCTTCACTTCCACCTTAGGCTTTTTGTCTTCGCCATTGAAGTGATACATGAAATTGTCGTAGGTACGTTCTTCATCAAGAACGTCCATCGCAGCAATGATTTTCTTACACTTCGCTACCAGAGCTTGTGTTTCGGGCGAAGCTGCTGCTGCTTGCCAGTCGTCGGGTGAATATTTGCCAATCATAATATATTTACGAGTGGCACGTCCAAGATAAACTTGAACTTCCAAAAATCCGTAACCCCTCTTCTCGGAGTTTTTTCTACGGTCGAAGACGACCTCTACCAATTCCTTCTTCATCGTTAAAGTAGGTTTTAGTACAGCGGACAAATAAGTGGAGAAGATGAGAATAATGGGAGTTTAACAATTTTTAATTGGTAGTTTTACCAATTCCAGCTATTTAGTGGCTGAAAGTGTCACACGTTTTTAGAAAGTGTCACACATTTCAGAAAAGTGTCACACAAAGTGTCACACATTTATGTATCGTTGTGTCCCGTTATGTCATCATCAAAGCACCAGGTTCAAATCCGCTGCGTTAATTAGACATTACGCTCGTCCTCTAAATAACTGTCTGAATTTCAAGCTACTCGCTCGTAACTATCTGTATATAAGCAACAAAGAGGATACTACCGAAGTAGAATCCTCTTTGACGTTGTTTTGTTCCGATGTGACCCGCATGGGGTCACAAAGTGATTCCGTTGGGGTTCGAACCCAAGACCCACAGCTTAGAAGGCTGTTGCTCTAATCCAACTGAGCTACGGAACCTCCAAATCGACTGCAAAGGTAGTCTTTTAAATTTAAACTACCAAATTTTTAACAAGCTTTTTTACTTCATTTCCCCTTTTTCTTTGCCAGTCTGATGTTATATCCCGACCATAAGCACCAAATGGCGAGGATTCCCATAACAAATATAAATATGTATGTGGCGATATTTCCGATGAAGAATCTGCCACTATGAATCTCCAGAGCCACATTCCATAGCGACATTGGCAAATAGTTCATGCTTGATGGTTGTGCTATAATAGTTGTTCCATCATAATAATCTGCTATAATAGCAGATCTATTATATGTCATGCTTGCTTCAGATGACTTATGAACAAAGTCCTGACTCATGCCAGCAATAGCCTTCTTTCCAAATGGAGCTCCTGCTTTCTTGGGTGCAGGCTTATGCGTGAAGTAGTCAATAGCCGTACCTTTTTGTCTATCCCAAACGAATAGTCCACTGAACGAGCCGCAGTACCATTTGCCATTTGCGTCTTTTTGCAGCACGTTAAGTCCCATAACGCTTACGGGCGGAGCAGACTCAATCTTTTTCATGGCACCATTGTTGAGCTTTAATGAATAGAAACCTTCTGATGTGGACACAAGCCAATCGTGTTCATCCTTGTCGTATCTAATCATGCGCAGTTTGTCGTTCCATGGATTATCGCTTCGTAGTGTTGTGCCTGGTATTGCCGGAATCTTGTTTAAAACCAATGCTATCATAACAGGTGGACGAAGACACCAACCCGTCAACACTATCAATAGTGTTAAAGCGATAGTATATCTGCCTATCTTGTCGTGCAGTTTCAGCGACAATCTTAGCAACGCCTTCTGCTTTGGTCTTAATGCAAACACAACTCCAGTTATGCAGAGCAATACAAGGATAACTGCAATGAAGTCTACTGCCACTTTTCCTACACTCCCGAACAGCTCACCACTATGCAACAGCCAAATGGTACGGAATAATGTTACTCTTTGCTTGTAATTCTTAGGAGCGCCAAGTTGTATACGTCTGAAGTTTTTATATGGAGGAAGAGAGATGTATGCGTACGATCTGCTTAGCACAACAAGCGTATCGCCATGCGAGGCAATATCCGTCAACTTCTCGTCATCCTCCAAGGGCAACTCCATTTTATGCCAAGTCTCGTGCTTGCCATAATTGTATAGGGCAAAGGGCGAGACTGTCATTATATCTCCGTTATTCGTCTTTATAATGTTTCTTATCTGTCTGTTGTCGGCTCCTTCAGGCAGTCCTTTGTTCAAATCAGCGAAGAACGAAGCCGTTGAGTCAGTCTGCCATATGCCACCATTTCCATACAGCAACACCTTGTTGTCCAAAGCAAGTGTGCCTCTTAGCAATCCCCCACTCCAATTTTCGTATTTATAGTTGCTTGGTAGATATTTTCTGCTTACATCCACATCTTTTATTAGCGACCGATGATTAAGCAAAATCCCCGACACACAAAACATCACTAAGAAGAATGTCATGCCAATACCTATCCACTTATGTTGTTTTCTCCAAGTTCTTTTATTCATATTATACCATTATTTATACAAGAAGTGCAAAGGTACAGATATATGCTTAATTGCGAAATACCTATAAATTAGGATTTTTTATTTACAATTAATGGACTTTTTTATTTGAAATATTGGTTATTTTTTCTAATTTTGCCATTGATAATAAATAATAGATTCGTGTGCGTTAGATACACACAAGAACTTTGTATTAACCATTTAACTATTTTTCTTATGAAAAGTATCTTTTTTACCCCCCCCCACGACGATATTTTCGTAGGTTAGGGATTATTCTATTTCTGTTGTTGATGACAACGGGAATCAAGGCAGACAACATTCCCAATCAAGAGCCGGTAACATTAGCCTCAAGTGTGTCTTATAAGAACAAAAAGTCGGACAACGGATTATATTCGTTGCCTTCCAATGTGCATCCTACCAGTGGTGAGATTACGCACAACAATTATTATGACGTTAACGGAGATGGCATAATGGAGGTTATCGGAACAAGTTCCAACAATGGCAATTACCTCCATCTTGTTTCCACACCTACTGGCAATGTGCTGCAATCTATTTCGAACAAGGAATATCGTGAACTCAAAAAATTTATAAAGTTAGACAACACAGAAGCTGTATATGCTTACACGGGAAATGCAACCTATGGTGCCGTACATTACATTGCTCCGTGGAACAACCTCGCCCAAACAACAGCCATATCTGTAGGAGATTGTGTGTTTGGCGACCTAAATGGTGATGGCTTGATCGACTATATTGATTGGAACGATTACAATTCGTTTGACTCAAAGAAGAATGTTATTAATGCATACATCCGCAAGGCTGATGGCACTTATGAGCAGCAACAGCTTGCCATTACCGATGATGCAAACGAACTGACAACAATAGCTTTGGGCAACTACACTCCTGGCTCAAGACTGCCTTCACTCTCAGACGGAATGTTTGTAAAAACTGGCGAAAGAGAATATATAGACGAAACGGAGGAAACAGATGCTGAAATGTCTTCAATGATGAAGAGCGTTGCATCAGACTCAGAGGGTTACGACTCTGCCGACAAGATATATTTTAAGGACATGAACGGTGATGGGCTGCAAGATATTGTAACCCAGAAATATGTTTTCTATAACCTCGGCAACAACCGCTTCTTCCGTAGCGCTCATGTAGGTAAGATATTTTCTGCCGACGTTAACGGCGATGGCATCAACGATTATGTTGACTTTGGCGCTGGAAAGGTGACACTATATCTCACAAAAGCTGACGGTAGCCTTGGAGATGGCAAAGAGTTGTTTGAGAACTCAGCCATGCAGAACGCCTTTTTCGGCGATTTCGATCGCGATGGCGATGTAGACTTGCTGTTCTTCATACCTAATAAAGACATCACATACATTGTATTCTATCGCAACGACGGCAACGGCGAGTTCAAGCGCAAAGAGACATATATCGACGGCAAGTACACAAGCTACACCTGTAAAGACTACGACGGCGATGGCTTGTATGAAATTATTGCAAGCTTAGCAGATGATAATTATGGTACTTACGACTATCTCTTAAAATGCGACCTAAAGAAAGTAGAGGTTACTGTAACCGCCTTGGACTATGCCAATATCGTTGTAGGCGATTTCAACAACGACGGATTTACCGAGTATGGTTATAGTACTGGTTATCCCTTATATACCTTTGTTTATGGTCCTATACCTAACGCAAAGAAGAACACAGCACCTTCAAAGATGCAGAAGCCTCAAGCGCAATTCTTTGCCGATGCCAACAAGTTGCGCATAACATGGCAACGCGGCTCCGACGCACAAACATCAGCATGCGACCTAACCTACGAGCTACGCATAGGCACACAGCCTGGCAAGGGTGACATTCTTTATGCAAACTCATTGGCAGACGGTAGACGCCGCAACCTTTTCGGTGGCAATATGGGCATGGCATTAAGCTATATGTTCGATGCCGAACGACTTGACGCTGGCAAATATTATATCTCTGTACAAGCAATAGATGCTGGTGGCTTGGGCGGAGCATGGTCAGACGAATGTGTGTATGAGCATAAACAGACTGCACCATCTATTGCACAGTTGCCTGTTAACATCACAGCTGCTGATACTCTGCAGCTACGCGTCAACAATCCACGTTCTGATGCAAAATATACATGGAATGTAGAGAACGGAACCATCATCAGCCAAAGCAACAATGGTAGCACAGCACAAGCCATTCTGCATGCTGCAGGCAACCTAAAGGTAAGTGTTGCAATGGAACTTGGTGGACAGACATACAAGAGCAAAGAAAAGACTCTCAGCGTGTTGCCGTTTACCAAAATCTTTGATTACTACACATTAGAATTTTATAACGTTTTTGATGCCAACCAAGACGGCAAACCTGAGATTTACAATAGAAACAACCCCATCTTCAACTTCAACGCAAAAGGAGAAAAGACAGAGATAAAGAAGAGCTTTAACTCAGATCTATCAGACAGAATGACTCCGTTTGATTACAACTACGACGGCTACCCCGATTTCTTGTTGGACAGAAGTTCAAAGAACGTATATCTCAATAGCGGCGAACAAGACAATGATTTTGAGTATATAACAGACGCTGGAGTATATTCGTCGCCGTCATACCCTGCCACAAAGCCTATATTAGACTACAATAATGACGGAAAAATCGATTTCGTAGGCTATCTTAACACAACTAAAGAAAGCGACACTTCACTGAAAACAACAGAACAAAATTTCGGCTATTATAAGAAATCAGGCACAATATGCGATTTCAACAGAGATGGCTATTGGGACATTGCTTTGGACGAGTATGGGAAGATTAACGTCTATATGAAAACCGCTTCGGCTAATTTCGCTAACGATTATGAGCAGAAGCTGGCAGTGAAAACAATTGACGATGGAAATGGACATCTTGAAGGCATTGCTGACCTGAACAATGACGGCTACCCTGACTTTTTGTTGAAAAATAACAACAACGAGCATGTTGTCATTAAAGGAAAGCCTGTTGACCAATGGCCATGTGACGAAGTGGTGATGACCATTCCTTCATCGTATTCACTAACTGTTTCAAATGATTTGGACAATAACGGCTTTGTTGATTTAGTAACACGTCTTAAGTATCATCCAGTAGGTGGCGATCAAACCCAATATTGTGTTTATCTAATCCAACCCGATTTCAAGTATACAAAGGTAAACTATCCTTATAGTACAGACTTTATTTCCGATCAACTTCTCTGGCAGCCACTATTCTCTGGCGACTACGCCAATGGTCTAAAGTCGAATATCAAGAACGAGGCACCTGCAGTTCCAGATAATCTACGTGTTGGAATTACCGATAAGGGTATGCTATTAAAATGGGACGACGCAAAGGACGACCGCACACCAGCGACACAGATGCGCTATAACGTCAGCGTGAAATATAAGAACAAGAAGGTTGGCGAAAAGAATGCTTTCCTCATCTCACCTCTCAACGGACTCGCAGACGAGGCTACGATATGTTCTAACGTTTTATACCGCAAGGCTACACAAATGTACATCCCGCTCGATGTTCTCAAGTCGGGCGAAAGCTACGAGGTTCAGGTGCAAGCCATTGACCTTATGGGTGCACATTCGCCAATGACCAAGCCCGTAGAGATAAAAGTAAATACCAATGGCTATCTTAGTGCCGCACACGAGATGGTGGCTAAGGGTGAGACTTGCAACGTGCAGTTTGTAGGAACACAGCCTTCTAACTACACCATCAAGGCAGGAACCGACGCCACTATAAACGATAAGGGCAACGGAAAACTTAGCATCTCATGGAGCACCAGTGGCGAGAAAACTATAGATATGATTGCAGACGGCTGCACATTCAGTACCATTGTAAAGGTGTATGCACCCGAAGATTTTGCTCTCGCCATTCCTTCTAAGGTGATGAAAGATACGCCTATAAGCGTGAAACGACCGAAGACCATGTTCGACAACGACATCAGCTACTTCAATGTTAAGGGTGTTACAAAGAGCCAGACAACCAACGATGGCTTTATCCTTACATTAGGAGATGCGGGCTACAATGAAGTTATTTCTTCGGTTGGCTTCAACGACGGAAGCGAATGTACATTCGTCAACAAGACTACTGTAACCGAAGAGACTATGCCTGATGCCAACATTACGGGCGTGCTTGCAGATGGCAACCATTACCGCGTAAACTGGAATACAAGCGTGCCACAAATGGTAGACCGTGTTGAGATATTGCGAGAAACAAACCGTTACAACGAGTTTGAAGTGGTAGCAACAATGCCTGTAAGCCAAGGTTCATGGCTGGACACAACAAGCGACAACCGCATACAGACACAACGTTACCGCATTCGTTTGCTTGCCAATAACAATATACAGACAAGCACATTCTCGGAGACACACAAGCCTCTTCATGTTACAATTTACAAGTCAGCCACAAAGGGCTATAGCCTTGTATGGAATGCTTATGAGGGAATGGATATTGAGAGCTACCGCATCCTGCGTGGCACCTCTACCGACAACCTTACACAGATAGCCGAAGTGGCAGGCAGCCTGCAAAACTATACCGATATCTCGGCTCCTGCAGGAACATGCCTCTATGCCATAGCCTACGTGCCCGCTTCTACACAACAGCTTGCTGAATCGTGTGCAATGCGTAGCAACACGTCAAACGCATACATGCTGTCTAATGCAGTAAGCACAACAGAGGCTACAGAGGCGGTAGCAGCAACAAGCATCGAGATAGGCATACTTGAGAAATACGATTCTAATACTCTATATGGTGGCGATTGTCGCTTCCATCTCACAGCAACGATGCTGCCTACCAATGCTTCTCTGTCGGGCGTTAAATGGTCGATAGTATCGGGCGACAACATTGCCCATCTGTCTTCTGATGGTGTACTCACATCTAAAGGTCTTGACTGGGGTGACGTTGTGGTTAGAGCTGAAGCAACAGATGGTTCAGGTCTATATAGCGAGAAGAAAATCTTCATTAAAGGCACCTACCACTACGAGGACATAGACCTCTACATGCCTAAGACCACCATCGAGGTTGGCGAGAAGATGCAGCTAACACGTGTTGCCTATCCAAGCTATCTGAAGGCTAGCTCCATTCTTGTCAATGCAACGAACAACTGCATCTATATTGACCACGACAACTATGTTGTAACGGGAGTAGAGCCAGGCTCTGGCATTATAGCGTTGACAACACGCGACGGATCAAACATTTCGAAGCAAATTACGCTCAAAGTGGTACAGCCTTCAGGCATTGAACAAATAAGCACAGCAACATCTAACACAACCAGATATTATAATTTGGAAGGTGTGCGTGTGCAGTCGCTTCAAAAGGGACATATCTATATCACAGATAAAGGCAAGAAGATATTTATCAAGTGATAAGCATTAACGTTTGCGGTCAAACAAAATTTTGTTTGGCCGCATTTTTTTATTTGCCATAACACATATTTATCTGTTTTTGGCGATTTTATTGTTATGCAACATGCCTGTTTTTCCAAGAAAAAACATTATTTTTGCATATTAGGAAACTTACAATACCAAAAAACAATAATATTATGCCTATAAAAAACAAGCTAACCGTACCGCACAACTACCCCGTTTGCCTACATCACGACTGCTCCATGGCTGCCTCTTGCCTGCACCACATTGCATTTGACAATCTGATAAAGCAGGAAGAGTTTCTGCGCCTTATCAGTCCTAACAAGTGCACCAAGGACGATGGATGTCCCTACTACCGCTGCTCTAATCCCGTGAGATACGCCCGCGGATTCACCGGATTCCAAAAGCAGATGTTCCCTCAGCAGTATGAACAGTTCATGACAACTCTTGTTATGCAATTCGGACGCAACCAATACTTTGCACGCAGACGTGGCGAAATTATCCTTCCACCCGAGGAGCAACAAATAATACGAACGCTTCTGCAGCAGATAGGAGCCGACCCCTCTATGGACTTCGACAATTATGAGGAACACATCTGCTGGAATGTCTAACCAGTAGCAATTATTCGACACGTCCAAGCCATTTATTCGCCCCGTCCAAATAATATAATATACTTGCCAGTACCAGTAGTAATAAACTGCAGTACCAGTTATATGAAACTCCAGTACCATATATATTAAACTGCAGTACCAGTTATATGGTACTGAAAATCGGTACTGGCAACTTACAAAGATATATAAATATAAAGTTAGGACACAAGTATCTGGGACTTATTTTCTATAACTTCCTATCTGACAATGAGGTGAACTATATTCTGAAGGATATGAAGGAAGCATCGGACGAAGACAATTTACTGAGGAATGAGATTAATCTGTATTCAATAAATAGGGAATATGGATTGTGCTGATTGAACTGAGGAATCAGATGAATCTGGATTCAATTAATAAAGAATACGGATTGTGCTGATTGAACTGAGGAATCAGATTAATCTGATGAATCTATATTCAATTAATAGGGAATACGGATTGTGCTGATTGAACTAAGGAATCAGATGAATCAGATGAATCTATATTCAATTAATAGGGAATACGGATTGTGCTGATTGAACTGAGGAATCAGATTAATCTATATTCAATAAATAGGGAATATGGATTATGCTGATTGAACTGAGGAATCAGAGATATCAGATGTATCTGGATTCAATAAATAAGGAATACGGATTATGCTGATTGAACTGAGAATCAGATTAATCAGATGAATCTATATTCAATAAATAGGGAATACGGATTATGCTGATTGAACTGAAGAATCAGATAAATCTGGATTCAATTAATAAGGAATACGGATTATGCTGATTGAACTGAGAATCAGATGAATCAGATGAATCTATATTCAATAAATAGGGAATACGGATTGTGCTGATTGAACTGAGAATCAGATGAATCAGATGAATCTATATTCAATTAATAAAGAATACGGATTGTGCTGATTGAACTGAGGAATCAGATTAATCTGGATTCAATAAATAGAGAATCAGAAATATAAGATAAATCAATATTCAATAAATAAAAGAGTTATGGAATATATCTACGAAAAAGAAACATATAAGATAAGGGGCTGCATGATGAACCTTTATAATGAACTTGGCAGCGGTTTCCTTGAAAAAGTATATCAAGAGGCTTTGGGTATAGAGTTTAATAATAATGGAATCCCCTTTCAAAGGGAAGCTCCATTAAAAGTCTATTATAAAGGTCAATTATTGCAGCAAGAGTATTTTGCAGATTTCATTTGCTACGATAAAATAATAGTAGAATTGAAAGCTGTATCGGAACTAACAAACTCTCATCGTTCACAGGTGTCAAATTATCTGAAAGCAACGAATTATGAATTGGGGCTGTTGGTAAACTTTGGCGCACCTGAATTGCAGATTGAAAGGCTCTATAATTATCATAAGCATCGAAATAAGAATAAGGATTGTGCTGATTGAACTGAGGTATCAGATTTATCAGTTTAATCTATATTCAATAAATAGGGAATCAGAGATTTCAGATGAATCTATATTCAATTAATAAGGAATACGGATTATGCTGATTGAACTGAGTAATCAGATGAATCAGTTTAATCTATATTCAATTAATATGGAATCAGAGATTTCAGATGAATCTATATTCAATTAATAGGGAATCGGAGATATCAGATGAATCTATATTCAATTAATAAGGAATATGGATTATGCTGATTGAACTGAGGTATCAGATTAATCAGTTTAATCTATATTCAATAAATATGGAATCAGAGATATCAGATGAATCTGTATTCAATTAATAAGGAATACGGATTGTGCTGATTGAACTGAGGAATCAGATTAATCAGTTTAATCTATATTTAATAAATAGGGAATCAGAGATATCAGATAAATCTATATTCAATAAATAGAAAATACGGATTGTGCTGATTGAACTGAGGAATCAGATTTATCAGTTTAATCTATGTTCAATAAATAGGGAATCAGAGATATCAGATGAATCTATATTCAATAAATAGAGAATACGGATTATGCTGATTGAACTGAGTAATCAGATGAATCAGTTTAATCTATATTCAATAAATAGGGAATCAGAGATATCAGATGAATCTATATTCAATTAATAAAGAATACGGATTGTGCTGATTGAACTGAGAATCAGATGAATCTGGATTCAATAAATAAAGAATACACAGATAAAGGAGTAGAAATAGAAAAAGCCGTATATCTGCCAAACTGCATCAAATGGTGCATGTATGGGCAGATATACGGCTTTAGTTTTTAATCCACAACAGTAAGCACCCCGTCGGCAACGCAGAACTTGACGTCTATGCCAGCATACATCATGCCGTAAATCTTTTTAGGGTCGTCGTGATATTGCGGACGCGGATCAAGCTCAAGTACCTTGCGCAAGGCTTCGAGTTCGGAATCATTAAACTTAGACGATACTGACTGTGGAATGATTACCGTAAGACGCCGTATGGCATGCTTGTCAACAAAGCCACTACGAGCGTCGGGATGACAATCGGCATAAGCCACATATGGCTTTATGTCGTATATGGGCGTGCCATCCATAAGGTCGGCACCAAGGACGTGGATAAGTGGACCACGAGTAGTATCGAGCTCTACATTGGCTATACGTACAGAGGAGAGTCCTAAACGATTAGGTCTGAATGGCGAGCGTGTGGCAAACACACCCATCCTAACATTGCCGCCAAGCAAAGGAGGACGTACAACGGGACTGTTTGCCGCATGCTTGTTGGCCGAGAATTCCCATACAAGCCATAGATAATCAAACTCGTCGATGCCGCGCAAAGCATCTGCATTGCGGTATTGAGGCACAAACTCGATTGTACCTTGCAGGCAATCGACAAGTCCACTTTGCTTTGGCACACCAAACTTTGTGGCAAATGGCGAGCGGAAATAGGCTATTGGTTCTATCTGCATAATTCAAAACTATAAACTTGCATTGTGTCATGGACTAAAAACCATAGCTGAATCCGAGCGATATATACTCCTTCATCTGCCAGTAACCAAGATCGCCATCACGTGACACTCCGTCGTCGAAGCGTGGATATAGGAAGAGGTTGCTTGAGATGTACTTGTTGACAACAAAGGTGAATGTATTCTCCCACTCCATTATAGCACGCTTGTATGTGGTGTAACCGTAGAAGCGAGTCTTCCAGCGCACATCCTTTGTAATCTGCCAGTTAAGATCGATAGTTATCTCAGAACCGAAGTCGGACTTTGTATGTTTGCCTGCGTCAATTCCAAATCGGGAGCCCAGATTCTTGTCGCGCACATACGTCAGGTTGTAAGCTATAGGAGCCAAGTGGGCAGAACCCTTAAGCTTGCCTTTAAACCAATTGACATTATAATCCATACCAAGCGAAGGATTGACATAGAGCGGAGCGAGGAACTTGGAATATACATGCGGGTCATTGCTCTTAAGACCGCGCATAAACTGGGTGCTGGCAATGAGCTGAATAGTGTAATACCACTTCTTTGAGGCTTGCAGTCCCACCTTGCCGGTATATCTAATAAGGTCCTCGGAAGCGCGAACTGTGTGTAACGTGTCGCCTTTTGTATTTTGGAAGCCAAGTCGCATCTCGAGCTTGTTGTCCCAACGGAAACGTTGCTTATTGTTGTAGTTGGCCTGAAGTGTTACGGTAGTAAGCATAGAGTAGTTGCTCTCACCACCCTTGTACCAGTTGTCCGAAATGTAATTCTGGAACAGCTGCAAGCTATAGTCGCCGCTGAAGGTCCAGAAGTTAGGTTTTTCCACATATATATTAATAGGTAAGGTCTCGGCCATGTCGTTGACCTTAGGCGACACCTTTTCTATAATATCGATAGATGTATCGACAGTCTCTTGCTTGGGTTTATGTACAGAACCGGCAAGGTCGAGCTGGTTTTGCGTGCCAAGCACAAGGTCGGGGCGATGCAGATATACATCAAGCAGCACCTTGTTGATGTCCCCCATCCTATTGTTGGACGACATACTGAACGCTGAACCCGCAACATCATGATAGAAAGTAAGCGGCACAAAGAGGCGACTATACTTGCCATCGGGTTCGGCTACAGAATCAGCTACATAAACAGAATCAACTCGGGCGCGAGCTACAGCCAGTGAGTCCATATATGACTTTACAAGCACGGGCACCGTGTCGGCAACATGCACCCTGTTGCGACGATAACGTGTTTGCGAATTTGCCGATAAGGCAAATAAAACGAACGAAAATATGATTATACTCCTTATATTCATAATACCTATATATTTTTTTGCCCGACAAAGGTAATAATAAAATTTGTAATTGTTTGTGGATTTCGCATTTTTATACTAACTTTGCAACTTGATTAAGTGGATATCGTAGAATATTAATTCTTTATAATTTTTTATCACCGTGGCTGAAACAAAGTACATATTTGTCACTGGCGGCGTAGTCTCTTCACTTGGTAAAGGTATAATCTCGTCGTCAATCGGTAAACTCTTGCAGGCAAGAGGTTACAACATCACTATCCAAAAATTTGACCCGTACATCAACATTGACCCTGGAACACTAAACCCCTACGAGCACGGCGAATGCTACGTGACTGTAGACGGAATGGAAACAGACCTCGACCTTGGTCACTACGAGCGATTCACTGGAATACAGACAACCAAAGCCAACTCGCTTACAACCGGCCGCATTTACAAGGCTGTTATAGATAAGGAGCGAAGAGGCGACTATCTGGGCAAGACAATTCAGGTTGTGCCTCACATCACAGACGAGATAAAGCGCAACGTAAAATTGCTTGGACAGAAGTATCACTACGATTTCGTTATAACTGAGATTGGCGGAACCATTGGCGATATTGAGAGCGCACCATTTATGGAGGCTATACGACAGCTGAAATGGGAATTGGGAAAGAACGCCATTAACGTTCACTTGACATACGTGCCTTATCTTAAGGCAGCTGGCGAGCTGAAGACCAAACCTACACAACACTCTGTAAAGGAACTGCAAAGTGTGGGTATACAGCCGGATGTGCTGATATTGCGTACAGAGAAGCATCTGGACGAGGGCATACTGAAGAAGGTGGCAAGTTTCTGTAACGTGGATATCGACTGCGTGATACAGAGCGAAGACCTACCAAGCATCTACGAGGTGCCAGTAAACATGCAGAACCAAGGACTCGATACAGCCATTCTGCGCAAAATGGATGAGCCTATTGGCGAAAAGCCTGCACTTGGCCCGTGGAAAACTTTCCTTGACCGCAGAAACAAGGCTACTGAGGTGGTAAACATTGGCATCGTAGGTAAGTATGACTTGCAAGATGCATACAAGAGCATACGCGAGAGTCTGTCGCATGCCGGAACCTACAACGACCACAAGGTGAAGATAACCTTCATCAACTCAGAATTCTTGACAGAAGATAATGTGGCCGAGAAACTTGCAGGACAAGACGGAATACTTATATGCCCGGGATTTGGACAGCGTGGTATTGAGGGCAAGATTGTGGCAGCCCACTACTGCCGTGTACACGACATTCCAACATTCGGCATTTGTCTTGGCATGCAGATGATGGTAATAGAATTTGCACGCAACGTGCTGGGATATGCCGACGCCAACAGCCGCGAGATGGACGAGAAGACTCCACACAACGTGATAGATATCATGGAGGAGCAGAAGAACATAACAAATATGGGTGGCACTATGCGTCTTGGCGCTTATGAGTGTGTACTTAAGCAAGGCTCGCGTGTGTTAGACATATATAAGAAGGAGCACATACAGGAACGCCATCGCCATCGCTATGAGTTTAACAGCGACTTCCAAAAGGAATACGAGCGTGCTGGTATGAAATGCGTAGGACGCAACCCTGAGAGCGGACTTGTAGAGATTGTGGAGATACCAGGTATGAAGTGGTATATAGGAACACAGTTCCACCCAGAATATCAAAGCACGGTATTGCATCCACATCCTCTGTTTGTCGACTTCGTGAAGACGGCAATAGAGAACCAGAAGAAGAAGTAATAGAATAAAAATAATAAGAAGAAAACAATTAGGGAGTTAACGGAAGTTGAAAGATTTTCCGTTAACTCCCGTTTGCGGTAAAAATAAAAATTAAATAACTAACAAATAACAAATTAAAAAAAGTGAACAAAAACAACATCATCGGCTTTGCGCTTATTGCCGCCGTACTGATTGGTTTTGGTATTTGGAATCAGCCGTCTGACGAACAGATTGCTGCACAGAAACACCAAGACTCTATCGAGAACGTGGCACGCCAAAATGCCGAAAATGCTGCAAAATTGGCAGCACAGCAAAAGATTGCACAAGCCAAGGCAGCCGCTGAGGCAGACACTACAGCTCTGTTTCATGCCGCTCTGAAGGGCAACGCTACCAACGTTGTGCTGAAGAACAAAGACTTGGAGCTGACCATTAACTCGAAGGGTGGCGTAGTGAGCAAGGCTGTTATCAAGAATTTTGAGGACCGTAACGGCAACAAGGATGTAACCCTGTTTGACAGTTCTACACAGAGCCTCAACTTTGCCCTGGCTGCAAAGAACGTTAACATCAACACAGCCGACCTTTACTTTACACCATCCAACCAAACAGACTCTACTGTGACTATGACAGCAGAGGCTGGTAAAGGCAAGGCACTTGTTATCAACTATGTTCTTGGCAAGGACTATATGCTCCATACACAGATGCAGGCTGTAGGCATGGCCAACGACTTTGCTCCATCCACATCACAGATGGATGTGCAATGGAAGGACCTTGTACGCCAACAGGAACGTGGCTTTACATTCGAGAACCGCTACGCCTCGCTCACCTATCACAAGACAGATGGTGGCACAGACTATCTATCTGAAGCTAAGAACTTGAAGGACGAGACTATAGAGGACAAGATTGATTGGGTAGCTTTCAAGAACCAGTTCTTCTCGGCTGTGATGATTGCTAAGAATGATTTTGCAGAGAATTCGCAGATGACAAGTATCCCGCAAGAGAAAGGTTCGGGCTATCTTAAGCAGTATGAGGCAAAGATGAAAACATCTTTCGACCCAAGCGGAAAGACTCCTTCGGAGTTTGACTTCTACTTTGGTCCTAACGACTTCCGTCTGTTGAACCGTGTGGAGAAGGAATGCCAGTTCAATAAGGACTTGGAGATGCAACGCCTCGTTTATCTTGGATGGCCGCTCTTCCGCATCATCAACCGTTGGTTTACTATCTATGTGTTCGACTTCCTCACTGGTCTGAACATCAACATGGGTATTGTGCTCATTCTCATCACCCTGCTCCTCAAGCTCATAACATATCCTATGGTGAAGAAGAGCTACATGAGCTCGGCAAAGATGCGCGTGCTGAAACCGAAATTGGAGGAGGCAACAAAGCACCTAAACAAGCCTGAGGACCAAATGCAGAAGCAGCAAGCTATGATGGCAGAATATTCAAAATATGGTGTATCGCCACTATCGGGCTGTCTGCCTATGCTTATACAGATGCCTATCTGGATTGCAATGTTCAACTTTGTGCCTAACGCCATTCAGCTTCGTGGCGAGAGCTTCCTTTGGATAAAGGACCTCTCTACCTACGATCCTATACTTGAGTGGAACACAAATCTATGGCTTATAGGTGACCACCTCTCGCTAACATGTATCCTCTTCTGTGTAGCCAATGTACTATACTCGCTTATGACCATGCGCCAGCAGCGTGACCAGATGGTAGGACAGCAGGCTGAGCAGATGAAGATGATGCAATGGATGATGTTCCTTATGCCGGTAATGTTCTTCTTCATGTTCAACGACTACTCGGCAGGCTTGAACTTCTACTACTTTGTTTCGCTGTTCTTCAGCGCAGCCATCATGTGGACTTTGCGCAAGACTACAAATGACGAGAAGCTTCTGGCAATTCTCGAGAAGAAGTATGAGGAAAACAAGAACAACCCAAAGAAGCTTAGCGGTCTTGCAGCACGCCTTCAGGCTATGCAGGAGCAGCAGATGGAGCTACAACGCAAACGCGAGGAACTTGAGCGCAAGCGCAAGGGATTGTAATTATATAATATAATGTAGAAGGGTGTATCAAGACTTGCAAATTGGGGAAAGCCTTCTTTTGTAGAGTATTGACACACCCTCCTTACGTTTATATTTAATATATACATCTTTTTTATTGTGAATCATTACTCTTAACAATAAACAATGAACAAAACATTAACATTAGCTGTCGCTGCCGCAATAGGTTGCGCCAGCGTCAATGCAGAGGCACAGACTATGATTGGCAAAACTACTGACGTGGCTGCTATCAGCAAGGGCGACCGTATGACAGCCGAAACCCTTTGGGCTATGGGACGTATTGGTGGAGCAACAGCTTCGCCAGACGGTAAGACTATTGCCTATCAAGTGGGCTACTACAGCGTTAAGGAGAACAAGAGTCACCAGATGCTGTACACCGTGTCGGCCGATGGAAAGCTTCAACGTACATTAACAAATACAGCCGCAAGCGAAACTGATGCCGCATGGATTAATGGAGGCAAGCGCATTGCTTTTCTTTCAAAGGGACAGTTGTGGACAATGAATGCCGATGGATCTGACCGCCGTCAGCTTACAAAAAGCGACATAGACATCGAGGGCTTTAAATTCTCGCCAAACGAGAAAAAGGTATTGCTTATCAAGTCGCTACCCTATCATGAGAGTATAAAAAAGAATCCAGACGACCTTCCATTGGCTACAGGTCGAGTTGTTACCGATCTAAACTACCGTCATTGGGACCATTATGTTGAGACAGTTGCCCATCCCTTTGTGGCTAATGTTACAGAGAACGGTGTAGACAACGGTAAAGACATTATCGAGGGTGAGCCATACGAATGTCCAATGGCTCCGTTTGGAGGTGTAGAGCAATTGGCTTGGAGTCCCGACTCAAAGACCATTGCCTATACTTGCCGCAAGAAGACGGGTGTAAACTATGCCATCTCTACCGACTCGGACATATTCCTATATGATGTTGCGGCTGGTTCTACCAAGAATCTTTGCAAGCCCGAAGGCTACAAGGCACCAGAGGTAGATCCTACAACATCTATGAAGAACCAAGCAGTGAACCATCAGGAAGGTGATGTAAACGTAGGATATGACACAAATCCTCAGTTCTCGCCCGACGGCAAATATGTGGCTTGGCAGTCGATGAAGCACGACGGATATGAGAGCGACCGCAATCGCCTTTGCGTATACACATTGGCTACTGACGAGAAGAAATATGTTGCAGAAAAGTTCGACTCGAATGTTGACGCATTCTGTTGGGCAGCCGATTCGAAGACTCTATACTTTATCGGATGCTGGCACGCTTGCGTAAACATGTATCAGACCAACATCAACGGCGAAGTAAAGCAGTTGACAGACGACTGGATGGACTTTGGCTCTATACAGATGCTTGGCAATACTGGCAAGATCCTGGCATCGCGTCACAGCATATCACAGGCCGACGAGCTATATATCGTTACTCCTGGAAAGGACGTAAAGAAAACAAAGGTACAGCAGGTGACATGGGAGAACAAGGCCTTCTACGACCAGCTTGAAATGGGTAAGGTTCAGGAACGCTGGGTAAAGACTACAGACGGCAAGCAGATGTTGGTATGGGTTATACTTCCACCACACTTCGACGAGAACAAGAAATATCCAACATTGTTGTTCTGTGAGGGTGGTCCGCAAAGTCCTGTAAGCCAATTCTGGAGCTATCGTTGGAACTTCCAGATAATGGCAGCACATGACTATATCGTTATTGCTCCAAACCGCCGCGGTTTGCCAGGGTTCGGTTCGGAATGGAATGAATCTATTTCGGGTGACTGGACCGGTCAATGTATGGACGACTATCTATCGGCCATCGACGATGCTGCCAACAATCTGCCTTATGTAGACAAGGACCGCTTGGGATGTGTAGGTGCAAGTTTCGGAGGTTTCTCGGTATACTATCTTGCAGGTCATCACAACAAGCGTTTCAAGGCATTCATTGCACACGACGGAGCATTCAACCTTGAGTCGATGTATACAGATACGGAGGAGGCATGGTTCTCTAACTGGGAGTATGACGACGCCTATTGGAAGTATGTAAAGACAAACCGTGCCAAGCGCACCTATTCGCACTCGCCACACAAATTTGTAGACAAGTGGGATACACCTATCCTTTGCATACACGGCGAGATGGACTACCGTATCAATGCAAACCAAGGTTTTGGAGCCTTTAATGCAGCACGCCTGCGTGGCATACCAGCAGAACTGCTTATCTATCCAGATGAGAACCATTGGGTATTGAAACCACAAAATGGTGTATTGTGGCAGCGCACATTCTTTGGATGGCTAGACAAGTGGCTGAAGTAAATTCAAAAATCAAAATTAAAAACTTATATTATGGTTCAAAAAGTAAATCAACTGTTGAACGATAAGGCATGGGCACGTTGGACAGCCCTTGTACTTATCGCTTCAATGATGTTCTTCGGCTACATGTTTGTCGATGTAATGTCACCAATTCAGGCTCTCATGGAGAGCGAGAAGGGATGGGGTCCTGACACCTTCGGTACCTATGCCGCATCCGAGTATATTGTTAACGTGTTGGGCTTCCTCATCATCGCAGGTGTAATCCTCGACAAGATGGGCGTTCGCTTTACTGGTTTGCTGTCGTCGTCAATGATGTTCATTGGTGCATTAATCAAGTTCATCGGTATTACCGACTGGTTTGCAACAACAGCTTTCTCTCATTGGCTCGACTCATGGTGGGTAACACTTCCTGCAAGTGCCAAGATGGCATGCTTCGGCTTTATGCTCTTCGGATGTGGCTGCGAGATGGCAGGCACAACTGTATCAAAGGCAATAGCTAAATGGTTTAAGGGTAAGGAGATGGCTCTTGCTATGGGTCTTGAGATGGCAATTGCCCGTGTTGGTGTGTTTGCTATCTTCTCAATATCTCCAATTATCGCAAGCCACTTCGGCACAGTTGTAGCTCCAGTTGCATTCTGTACAGTATTGCTGCTCATCGGACTTATTACATTCACCGTGTTCACATTCATGGACAAGGCTCTCGACAAGCAATTGGGCGACACAGAAGAAAGTGGCGAATCGGAGGAAGAGTTCAAGTTCAGCGACCTTGGCAAGATATTCTCTTCACAGGTATTCTGGATTGTAGCCCTCCTCTGCGTGCTATACTACTCGGCTATATTCCCATTCCAGCGTTATGGAGCAAACATGCTACAATGTAATCTCGACGGCATCTCGCCAGAGGATGCAGCCAACATCTTCCGTTGGTTTCCTATCGGAGCTGCTGTAATCACGCCGTTCCTTGGCAACTTCCTTGACCGCAAGGGTAAGGGTGCCACAATGCTTATATTTGGTGCCATGCTCCTTATCTGCTGCCACCTTGTATTTGCCTTTGTATTGCCAGAGACAAAGAGTGCACTTATCGCCTACTCTACCATTGTGCTATTGGGTATCTCTTTCGCTCTCGTACCTGCCGCTTTGTGGCCAAGCGTACCAAAGATTATTGACGAGAAGATACTTGGTTCGGCCTACTGTCTTATCTTCTGGGTACAGAACATTGGTCTTTGCTTCGTGCCGAAACTCATCGGCAACCTCCTTGCATCTACCAACGAAAACAACCCGGCAGTTATCGCAGCCAAAAATGCTGGCGCCGACTTTATCCCTTACGACTACACAGTACCACTCATTGTATTCGCAAGCTTCGGCGTGTTGGCATTGCTCTTCGCCATATATCTGAAGGCTCTTGACAAGAAGAGAGGTTTCGGACTTGAGGAGCCAAATATTAAGAAATAGCAAGTAGAGCAATTATAGAAGTCCTTGCTAAGCATATTATAAAACATAGCAAAAGCAAAATACTTTAGGCTAAACAATCAGCAAATAACTTCTACACTTGCAAGACTTGAATAAACAGAGAAAGCCATAACACAAATCCCAAAACGGATTATGTGTTATGGCTTTCTCTGTTTTATTATGTGTCAATAATTATAGTATTGAAAAAACTTAAGCAAGGCCTGTATTTAGAAGATTGTCGTTAACAGTCTGAATGCGCACACGATACTTGTCTGCATAATAAATGTTCATCAGTCGACGTGCCTCAAATTGTGTAGGTGTTAGCGCCAATGCCACATGTCCCATGGTTCTACGAAGGTTAAGTTCTACACACGGATGCAACCAGAAACCATCTTCACCATCCTTGGCTATCGACATCATGTCAATACCGAAAGGTCCTACATACTTGTCTTTAAACTGATTGGCAAGTATTTTCTTTATCTGACCACAAATCCGGTCGAGTAACTTCAAGTCGACATAATGCGACAACATCTCGCGCTTATCAGACTCGGTAGCACATATGCTACCAGTATAAGCTCCGCCACGAGTGGCAAACAACGACAAACCACAATACTCAATAACGCCTTCGGCTGTGGCATAAAACTCCATACCAAAGTCGTATACCTTTGGATAAAGAGGCTCAACCATTATTCCACCCTGCTGACGCAGAATATTGCGCACCCAACCCAACACATGATCGTCTGGTTGTTTTGCAGGAACATAACGCACACCTCTGCCACTACTGCTCCAAGGCGACTTAAGCACACTTGTGCCATAACGCAACATTACAGCCAATACATCAGCCTCTGTCTCGCAATAACTACTCTCGCCTACAACCTTACAATTGGTGTCGTGCAAGATAGGAAGCAAATGCTCGGAGGCAAAACGTCGGTTGCTAAGCTGTCGCATAATATCGATGGAAGCATCATCTGGCATGAAAGCCTCCAGACGGCTGTCGGCACGCAACAACTGTTCTTTTATGGTGCAATCCCATCCCCATGGCATAATATGTACATGCACATTATCAGATAGCTCAAGTTTCTTTAAGTCGGAAAGCGTTATAAACTCCACCTTATGAGCATTTTTCCTAATATGTCGCACGGCCTCTAATGCAGCCTCAACGTCATCAACAATCACAAAGTCGGAATCATTGGCCCATAAAGCTGGGATAAAGCCAAGGTCAGCACGCATCTGTCTACCAGCATGAGGTGCCGTGAAACGCTTCTGATTGGCAGCAAGGGCAATGTCGTGTTCAGGATTAAACACATGAATACGTATCTCGTTGGAATCTTTCATCATTTAAGCATTTATATTTATAGTACAAAATTACCTATTTTTTCTTATCCACAAGCAATCTTCAACCAAAACCATATAACAGAACTGTAAAAAACAGCCTACTTCAATTAATTTGTTGTACCTTTGCATATGCTTAACGGCACAGACACTGGCTGTGCACATTTATAAATTATTATATTAAAACTAATAATGGAAACCAATAAGAAGCTTTTCAAAGATGCCAAAGGCAGAAACTATCTACTGCCATTCATTCTTATCACTACCTTATTCTTTTTATGGGGATTTGCCCACAGCATACTCGACGTGCTAAACAAGCACTTTCAAGAAACCATGGGCGTAAGCAAAACCGAATCGGCTTTTGTGCAAGCCGTGGTTTACGGAGGCTACTTCCTTATGGCCATACCAGCTGGAATGATAATCAAGCGATTCGGCTATCGAGCCGGTGTTATAACTGGCCTGCTTCTGTACGGAGTTGGTGCTTTGCTGTTTATACCAGGTGGCAAGTTGCTGTCATTCCCGTTCTTCCTATTTTCGCTCTTTGTCATTGGTTGCGGACTGACATGCCTAGAGACCGCAGCCAATCCTTACGTAACAGTACTTGGCAACAAGGATGGAGCCGAACGCCGTATCAACCTTGCCCAATCATTCAATGGTCTTGGATGGATTGTTGGCCCACTTGTAGGCGGATTGCTTCTATTCTCAGACAACAACAGTAACAACAACATCTCTATACCTTATATTATAATAGGTATAGTGGTACTGTGCGTGGCAATGGTGTTCGCTAAAATCAAGTTGCCAGAAATTGGCAATGATCAAAAAAGCTCAGAATCTGCATCCAAAGAGGATTTATCATCTAAAGAGACTCCATCACTTGACAAGACACAAGCAACATCCTTATGGAAAAGCCGTACATTTACTTTCGGGCTTCTTGCCCTATTCCTTTATGTAGCTGCACAAACTGGCATCAATAGCTTCTTCATCAACTACGTAACCGACAATGCAGGCATCAGCAACCGCACTGCTGCATTATTGTTATCGTTTGGAGGCATGGGACTATTTATGGCAGGCAGATTGGGTGGAAGCTGGATAATGGCCCGTATCAAAGCCGAACGCGTGCTTCAACACTGTGCCATGTTAGCAACATTATCCATGGCAATACTACTAACCGGAGCAGGAACACTTGGCATAGTAGCCTTCTTTGTTTGCTATCTTTGCGAGAGCATCATGTTCCCAACAATCTTCGCTATAGCATTACGTGGAGCCGGAGAGCATATAAAGCAAGCATCCTCATATCTTATAATGTCAATTGTTGGCGGAGCAATAGCCCCCGTACTTATGGGATTGATAGCCGACATGACAAATATGAGCAACTCCTTCATTGTTCCCTTATTGTGTTTTGCATGTATAACCGTCTATGCTAAAAAGACAAGGCAAGTATATAATGCAAAAAAATAAAAAAAATAGATATTTTGCAACATAGAGTTTGCAAATAAAGAAATAAATGCTAACTTTGCATAGTTAATAATGAGGGTTAGGCAGTCGTTGTGTATTTGTCTGCAACACATTGGCCATAATACATGTAAAAGACATCGCACATTGACACACAAACCGCCCACATTCAATCATAAATAACAAACTTTAAAAAGAAACAAATCAAAGCGAAATGGAAGCTTTCTTTAAAACACATAAATACCTCGTCGAACACACCGACGCGCCAGTCAGACGTACTTTAATGGACGAAATTGACTGGAGCGACCGTATGATTGGCATCAAAGGTACGCGTGGCATAGGAAAGACCACATTTCTGCTGCAATACGCCAAAGAAAATTTTGATGCCGACAACCACCGTTGTCTCTACATAAATATGAATAACTTCTATTTTCAGGGACGCGGAATAGCCGACTTTGCAGCCGACTTCTACAATCGTGGAGGACGTGTGTTGCTTATCGACCAGGTATTCAAGCAGCCAGATTGGAGCCGTGAATTACGATTGTGCTACGACAAATGTCCAGGACTTAAGATAGTATTCACTGGCTCAAGCGTTATGCGACTGAAAGAAGAGAACCCCGAGCTCTGTGGAATAGTGAAGAGCTACAACCTCAGAGGATTCTCCTTCCGCGAATACCTTAATTTAATGACCGGTAATGACATACCTATATACACCCTCGACGACATCATTAAACGACACGAACAAATTGCCCACTATTTGGCACATAAAGTAGACATACCGCTTCATTTCGAAAACTATCTCAACCACGGATTTTATCCATTCTTCCGAGAGCACCGCAACTTCGAGGAGAACTTACTGAAGACGATGAATATGACTACAGAGGTGGACATACTTTTGATAAAGCAGATAGAGTTGAAATATCTTACAAAGATAAAGAAACTGTTCTACCTACTTGCATTGGAAGGGCCAAAGGCTCCAAATATAAGCAATCTCGCTAACGAGATAGAGACAAGCCGAGCCACTGTAATGAACTACATCAAGTATCTTTCGGATGCTCGCCTGATAAATATGATACACCATGTAGGCGACGAGTTTCCAAAGAAACCATCAAAGATAATGATGTACAATCCCAACTTGATGTATGCCATTTACCCAATCGTGGCAAATACTCAAGACATTATGGAGACATTCTTTGTTAACACCATATGGAAGAACCACAAGGTAAACCAAGGCAACAAGGACGCTTGCTATATTGTTGACGAGAACAAGACATACCGTATCGTCGACTCGCAGCAAACAACAAAACAGCGCTATATGCCAGACTCTATATATGCCGAATACAACTCAACCATCGGTCACGACAACCACATTCCTCTATGGATGTTCGGATTGCTATATTGATACTATGGTTGCTATATTAATAAGGTAAGGAGTCTGTGCTTTTCAACATAGCATTAAAGAAGTAAAAATACTTATTAAGTAAACTATACACTAACATTTTATTTATATCAAAATGGCTAAAGAAAAAAAGTTTATCACATGTGATGGTAACACAGCTGCAGCTCACGTGAGCTACATGTTCACAGAGGTCGCTGCTATCTATCCTATCACTCCGTCATCTCCGATGGCTGAGCACGTAGATGAATGGGCTGCCAAGGGTCGCAAGAACCTCTTCGGTCAGCGAGTTTCTATCCAGGAAATGGAATCAGAGGCTGGTGCTGCTGGCGCATTGCACGGCTCTCTTCAGGCTGGTGCCCTCACTTCAACTTACACTGCTTCACAGGGTCTGTTGTTGATGATTCCTAACATGTACAAGGTTGCAGGCGAGTTGCTGCCATGTGTATTCAATGTTTCAGCACGTACATTGGCTTCACACTCACTCTGTATCTTCGGTGACCACCAGGACGTAATGGCTTGCCGTCAGACTGGTTTCGCTATGTTCTGCTCAGGTTCAGTACAGGAGGTTATGGACCTTTCGGCTGTTCCTCACCTCGCTACACTTGAGACTTCTGTACCTTTCATCAACTTCTTCGATGGTTTCCGTACATCACACGAGTACCACAAGATCGAGGAGATGGATATGGAAGACATCCGTCCATTGGTAAACCCAGAGTATATCAAGCGTTTCCGCGACCGTGCTCTTACACCAGAGCGTCCTGTAACACGCGGTACTGCTGAGAACCCTGAGACATTCTTCACACACCGTGAGGCTAGCAACGAGTACTACGACCGCATCCCTGAGGTAGTGGAGAAGTACTGCCAGGAGATGACTAAGATCACTGGTCGCGAGTATCACCTCTTCAACTACTATGGTGCTGAGGATGCAGAAAACGTAATCATCCTTATGGGTTCGGCTACAGAGCCTGCACGCGAGGCTATCGACTACCTCAACAAGCAGGGCAAGAAGGTTGGTATGGTTGCTGTTCACCTCTACCGTCCGTTCTCTGTTGACTTCTTGAAGAAGACTCTTCCTGCTACTGTTAAGCGCATCGCTGTTCTCGATCGTACTAAGGAACCAGGTGCAGAGGGCGAACCATTGTACCTTGACGTTAAGTCAGCTCTCTACGATGATGAGCGCAAGCCATTGATTGTTGGCGGTCGCTATGGTCTCGGTTCTTCTGATACAACTCCTGCTAAGATCGTTGCTGTATTCAAGAACCTCGAGCTCCCGCAGCCAAAGAACCACTTCACTGTTGGTATCGTTGACGACGTTACATTCACTTCACTTCCTGAGGAAGAGGAGATTCCAATGGGTGGCGACGACTTGTTCGAGGCTAAGTTCTATGGCCTTGGTGCCGATGGTACTGTAGGTGCTAACAAGAACTCTGTACAGATTATCGGTAACAATACTAACAAGTACTGCCAGGCTTACTTCTCTTATGACTCTAAGAAGTCAGGTGGTTTCACTTGCTCACACCTTCGTTTCGGCGATAGCCCAATCCACAGCGCATACCAGGTAAATACTCCTAACTTCGTGGCTTGCCACGTACAGGCTTACCTCCACATGTACGATGTAACACGTGGTTTGCGTAAGAACGGCTTCTTCCTGTTGAACACTATCTTTGATGGTGAGGAGCTCGTTAACTTCATTCCTAACAAGGTAAAGCGTTGCTTCGCTCAGAACAACATCACTGTTTACTATATCAACGCTACTAAGATTGCTCAGGAGATAGGTCTTGGCAACCGTACCAACACTATCCTCCAGTCGGCATTCTTCCGTATCACAGAGGTTATTCCTTTGGATCTCGCTGTAGAGCAGATGAAGGCATTCATCGTTAAGTCTTACTCTAAGAAGGGTCAGGACGTTGTCGACAAGAACTTTGCTGCTGTTGATCGCGGTGGTGAGTACAAGCAGCTTACTGTTGACCCAGCATGGGCTAACCTTGCTGACGAGGAGACTAAGGAGGATAACGCTCCTGCATTCGTTAAGGAGCTCGTTCGTCCTATCAACGGTCAGGCAGGTGACCTCTTGAAGGTTTCTGACTTCGTTAAGCACGACACTGTAGACGGAACATGGCAGAATGGTACTTCAGCATTCGAGAAGCGTGGTGTAGAAGCTTTCGTTCCAGTATGGAATGTTGAGAACTGTATCCAGTGTAACAAGTGTTCATTCGTTTGTCCTCACGCTGCTATCCGTCCGTTCGTTCTTACCGACGACGAGCTTGCTGGCATTGAGGGCTTGGATACTCAGGAAATCAAGGCTCCAGCTGCTCTCAAGGGCATGCACTTCCGTATTGAGACATCTGTACTCGACTGTCTTGGTTGCGGCAACTGTGCCGATGTTTGTCCAGGCAAGAAGAATAAGGAGACCGGTGAGCTCGAGAAGGCTCTCAAGATGGTTCCGTTCAACGTTGACGCTGAGGACATGCAGAAAGAAGCACAGAACTGGGAGTACCTCGTTCACAACGTATCTTCTAAGCAGGATCTCGTAGACATCAAGCAGAGCCCGAAGAACTCTCAGTTCGCTCAGCCTCTGTTCGAGTTCTCAGGTGCTTGCTCTGGTTGTGGTGAGACTCCTTACGTTAAGCTCATATCTCAGCTCTTCGGCGACCGTCAGATGATTGCCAACGCTACTGGTTGCTCTTCTATCTACTCTGCTTCTATCCCTTCAACACCTTACACAAAGAACGCTAAGGGTCAGGGTCCTGCATTCGACAACTCATTGTTCGAGGACTTCTGCGAGTTCGGTCTTGGTATGGTACTCGGTAACAAGAAGATGAAGGAGCGCATCTGCCACCTCCTTGAGGAGGCTAAGGCTGATGAGCATGTTCCTGCTGAGTTTGTAGCTGCTGCTGATAAGTGGATGGCTAACATGAATGATTCTGAGGGTTCTAAGGAGGCTGCTGCCGAGCTTAAGCCACTCATCGCTGCAGGTGCAGAGAAGGGTTGCCCAGTTTGCGCAGAACTCAAGACTCTCGACCATTATCTCGTAAAGCGTAGCCAGTGGATTATCGGTGGCGACGGTGCTTCTTACGATATCGGTTACGGTGGTCTCGACCACGTATTGGCTTCTGGTGAGGACGTTAACATCCTCGTACTCGATACTGAGGTTTACTCTAACACTGGTGGTCAGTCATCTAAGTCTACTCCTCTTGGTGCTATCGCACAGTTCGCTGCTCAGGGCAAGCGTATCCGCAAGAAGGACCTCGGTCTGATGCAGACAACTTACGGTTACATCTACGTAGCTCAGATTGCTATGGGTGCCGACAACGCTCAGACATTGAAGGCTATCCGTGAGGCTGAGGCTTATCCAGGTCCATCACTCATCATCGCTTATGCTCCATGTATCAACCACGGTCTGAAGCGTAAGGGCGGTATGGGTCGCTCACAGAACGAGGAGAAACTCGCTGTTGATTGCGGTTACTGGCACTTGTGGCGTTTCAACCCAATGTTGGCTGATGAGGGCAAGAACCCATTCACACTCGACTCTAAGGCTCCTAAGTGGGAAGACTTCCGCGACTTCCTCCTTGGTGAGGTTCGTTATCTCTCTGTACAGAAGGCATTCCCGAAGGAGGCTGACGAGCTCTTCACTCAGGCAGAAAAGATGGCTAAGCTCCGTTACCAGACTTACGTTCGTAAGAGCCAGGAGGACTGGAGCGAGCAGATCTAATAATCTCTAAAATCATAGAAGGAGGGGTAGCTTGCTCTACCCTATCCATCTAAGATATACAAAACGGCAGCAATAATGTTAAAGCATTACTGTTGCCGTTTTTATTTTATAGACTTAACTACATTTTAATAAACACAAACAGCATAGCTCACATATATTTTTGTACCTTTGCAGATTGAAACGATTATAAACATAATATAATATATAGAATGGAATATATGTCACAAGAGTGCTACGACAATCTCGTAGCCGAACTTCGCCATATGGAGCAGGTGGAACTACCACAAGTGCGCGACGCTATAGCCGAGGCACGCGATAAAGGCGACCTTAGTGAGAACTTTGAATACCATGCAGCTAAACGCGAACAAGGTCGTCTGTTGGGACGCATTAGCTACAAGCAGAAGGTATTGGAGAACGCGCGTGTCATCGACAAAACTCGTCTTAAGAGTGATGTTGTGGGAATATTGAGCAAGGTAAAAATCACCAACCTTAACAACAACCGCAGCATGTCGTACACCATTGTCAGCGCATCCGAAGCCAATGTTGCCGAATGCAAGATTTCTGTCAAGTCGCCTATAGCACAAGCTCTTCTTAACAAGAAGGTTGAAGATGTGGTTGACGTTCGTGTTCCTGCAGGAACAATTAAACTGCGTATCGACAGCATAGAACTTTAACTCGCCCCCTACTACACCTATAGAACATATTACTTAATACATACAATTATGAAAGCTACAAGAATCATCACAACAGCGTTTATTGCGCTTGCCTCACTTGTTGCCAATGCACAGGAAGGAGCATGGAACGGCGAACTAAACGTCATGGGAACAAAGCTCCCATTAGTATTCAACTTCTCTAACGAAGGTTGTACCATGGATTCGCCTTCGCAAGGTGCTAAAGGAATACCAGCCGAGAAGACTATTAAGGACGATGGTACAATAAAAGTTTCGGTTGCGATGATTGGAGCCACATTTGAGGGAAAGATGGAGAATGGCGAAATTAAAGGTACATACACCCAAAATGGTTTCCCCATCCCTCTTACACTAAAGCCCGGCAAACTTGTAGTTAAACGTCCGCAAACTCCGGTTGCTCCATTTCCATATAAGGAAGAGAGCATAAGCTTCACAAATGCAGGATACACTTTCAACGGTACCCTCACCCTACCACAAAACTATTCTAAGCAGACTCCCGTAGTGCTGATGGTTACCGGTAGCGGACAGCAGAACCGCGACGAAGAACTATTTGACCATAAACCCTTTGCCGTAATTGCAGATGCCTTGGCTCGTCAAGGCATTGCTTCCTTACGTTATGACGACCGTGGTTGGAATGATAAGAATATTGATTTCGGTCAATTCACAACAGCCGACTTCCTCCAAGATGCCACATCTGCCTTACCTTTATTGCGCAAGCGCTTCAATAAGGTTGGAATATTAGGACATAGCGAGGGAGGCACAATAGCCATGCTGCTTGCCGCTGAAGGCAAAGCCGACTTCATTGTGTCGCTCGCTGGCATGGCTATATCAGGTAAAGAAACTCTCATGATGCAGAACCGCCAGGCAATGTCATCCTTAGGCCTGCCTAAGGAGATGGTGGATTCCTACTGCAATAAAATATCAAATATTCTCGACGAGATTGCCAATGGCAAGAAGACAAGTGAGATAACCATCGACGGAGTGCCAGACAACTTAAAGCCTATCCTAAAGAGATCATTAGAGCAAGCCAACTCGTCATACATACGCCATTTCATAACTATAGATGCTGGCAAGCAGTTGTCCAAGATTAAATGCCCAGTGTTAGCACTTAACGGCACAAAAGACACTCAAGTGGACTGCGCCGCCAATACAACTATACTTGAAACTGGACTCTCCAACTGCAAGCACACTATAAAGAAGATTGATGGTGTAAACCATATGTTCCAGCATTGCTCAACTGGCAGCATTGTGGAATATCAGCAAATAGAAGAAACCATTGCACCTGAAGTGCTGGAGACAATAGCCAAGTGGATTAACGAACTGTAATAATAATTATAAGTGGGTCGGGCGAAGAGCGCTCGACCCAAACTGTCTATACCTATTAAAAACATTTTTTCTTTTTCATGTAGCAAACCATTCCAACCCTTAGTCTAAAGAGTAAAGGAAATACCAAATAAGACATAAATTATGAAAGAAAACGAACAACAATTCACCGACATTGTTCGTCGCAACCGTAGCACCATATATACCGTGTGCTATATGTTCTCAAAAGACAACGACGAGGTTGCCGACATGTTTCAGGAGGTGCTCATAAGACTGTGGAACGGCATGGAATCGTTTGACGGACGCAGCAACATCAAAACATGGATTTACCGTGTAGCACTTAACACTTGCATCACCATCGACAAACGCAAGAAACGCAACCATAAGGCACAGCTGTCTATGGACGTAGACTATTTCAACAGCCGTGAAGTGAAATCAGAACAGGCTCAGTTTCTGCATCGACGCATAAGCCGCCTGCAACCTCTCGACCGTGCAATAGTGTTGTTATGGCTCGAAGATATCAGCTACGACGAAATTGCTGCTATCATCGGCATTACGCCAAAGAATGTTTCTGTCAGATTGGTGCGCATCCGTGAACAACTGAAACGAATGAAGGAATAACCATTAGCGTTAATATTTTTATCTATTATTCCACAAGATAATGGAATACCTTTATATTATCATCAATATTCAACCTACAAAAATCATTCTATATGGAAAAGATAAACAATAACAACGAACTCGAGATTATGCGTTCGCAGATGGCATCGTTCAAGAAACAACTTGAACAACAAGAGATTATCAACAGCCGTATTATGGCTGAATCGATGAAGAAGAAATTCTCATGGATTAAGAAGATGATCATAGGCGAGATTATTCTCATCCCTATATTTCTATACTTAGCTTTTGCCGCCAAATACTACCTCGACTTGTCTTGGTGGAGCACAAGCACGTTCATCATATTGCTTCTATGTGATGTTTGGTGCGACTACGACATCAATATGCGGGCTATCAAAAACAGCGACTACAGCCGCGACAACCTTGTCAACACAATGGAGAAATTGCTAAGAATGAAACAACGTCGCACTAAGCAAGCCGCCGTAATGTTAATAGCCTTAATAGGCTTAATCATATGGTTCTCAATAGAAATAAGCTTGCACCTCATGTCAATAGATGCCGACACCGGCATGTGGGGTGTATTCTACGGTGGTGTCGTGGGCGGTGTAATAGGAATAGCAGTTTCTTGGTGGATTTATCGCAAGATGCAAAAGACCAATGACGAAATGATAAAGCAGATTGAGGAAATCAGCAAAGAGCAATAAATGAAGCTCAAAAATAAAGATTAATAAATTGAGAGTAGCCTATCACAATAATACCCAATTACCAAGGAGTTTTGGGGATAATTATTTTGTATAAAGACTTTGGCATACTATTTTTTATTTGTAACTTAGCAAATTAAAAACGCTAAGTTACAAATAAAGCTATGAAAATTGCAGTATTCTGCTCTGCTAACGAGCATATCGACCCCGACTTCTTTAGCCTTACCGATGAGTTTGGCAAATGGATGGCACAAAACCATCACGACCTAATATTTGGAGGTACCAACCAAGGACTTATGAACTGCATAGCCAAGGCTATGCACCAAGGAGGCGGACGTGTTATAGGTGTTGTACCATCACTTGTGGAAAAGGGCGGACGTATGTCCGATTATATCGATGTACACTACCCTACCGACAATCTATCCGACCGCAAGGACTTGATGATTAACCAATGCGACATTGTTGTTGCCCTTCCCGGTGGTGTTGGCTCATTAGACGAGATATTCAGCGTTGCTGCCTCAAACAGCATTGGATACCACTCCAAGAAGGTGATACTTTATAATATGAAAGGCTTTTGGAACGCTCTTATTGCTCTTATGGACGACCTCGACAGCAAGGGCATGATTCGCGGCAATTGGCACAACATGATTGAGGTTGCCAACAATATTGACGAGCTTACGCAACTCATACAGCAAGAATCCTAAAACAAAATACACACATCATCTCTAAAAACACATCTATTATGCCACTAACCTACAACACCCAACAAGTGCTCTCGTGGGACGAGCTACTTGAATCCATTAACAACGGCGCATCTCATCCCGATGAAACCCAATGGGCAATATACCGATACCTTAAAGAGAACTATAAGAACGAAGGTTCTGTAATGTCGCGCACTCTACTCGCTGCCTATATGAAGTTGCACGTCAACGAGCCTTCGCTCATCAACTCTCTCATGTTAGGCATTGCTGCCAAGGTAAGCGAGGAATATCCCGACTTCCGATTTCCACAATTCTTAAAAGCATGGGGATATAAAGGCAACTTGCGCAACCAAGACAAGGAACGCCAAACAAGCAAGGACGGACGCACATACCTGGCACTTGTAGAGCGCGTTGAACGAGCCTTACAGTCGTATCTGCTTCATCATCCCGAAGAAGAGCGCGAGGATTGCAACCTTATAGTTAGTATGTATGCCGTAAAGGTTTTCGAGAAGATATCAGATGGCAAGAAGCGTAGATACGTCAAGCTCGTAGCCGCCAATGGTTCCGAGTTTATAGCCGACAGCCATCAGTTTCCTTGCAAACCTTGGGAGATATGCGGACGATTGTTCGATGTTCTTACCCGTGTGTCGCGTCAAGGCAAGGAGCGAGCCTCAGAGATTGTTGTCTCAAAGAAACGTGTTGACGAGGTTTTCAGCACACAAGTGGGATATGTTGACGGCATAGACGAGTCGCATAACCATGTACACATATACAACGCTCAGTCGCAACACTTCGTGGCAGAAAAGTCTACACTATCCACACAACCATCCATACAGAACATCTCAAACGGCAGCTTCGTTCTCTTTTGTCCCATCATAGCTAATGGCGACCACTTTAAGTCGGCTGCCATAATCCGTATACTCAACAAAGACGAAGGACGTAAAGCCTTCGGAATGTACGAAGCCGAAATTACATTTGTCAACCACCAAGAACAATTCATACGCTATGCCATAACCCAAGACATACGCCCAACAAACGAAGGAACAATAAGCAAGGAAGGATTTGCCTCAATCGCAGCTATTAGTAATGAGGACAAACAGAAGATTGCTGTGGGCAAACACGTCTGGCTGCTCCTTTTCCTGAAGCGTGGAAAAGAAGGAACCAAACGAAACCATGTGGCAGAAATAATGCCAGACAGATAGACCGTCTTGACACTTTACTACTTTGTCACAATATTTCCTCAACCACAGTCAACTCATGCACTCCCATAAAGAGCCCGCCAATTGTATCGTAGTCAAGCGTTCTCTTTATGGAAACGAGTTTGTTGTAACGTATTATGATCAATAAGACGTGTGCGACATGAGCTGAAAAATCACGCAAGGAGCAATTCGCAAGTCCTAGCAGACGCTTGTGTCAGAGAAAAATACTCTTCCTTTCGCTTCAATATATGGGAGTCCTTGTCGCGTTCACGTTCGTAGAGCTGTCTTCTTTGCATGATGTAAGTCCCTGCTCCGAAAAAGCTTATTTAAAATGATACGACTTTCCGAATTATTCATTACCTTTGCATTTGAGTTGGAGCAGCATGAAAAGACTTGCTGTGATGAAGGCTCAATTTAGTATAGAGCGTTTTGATATTATCCAAGGACTGAAATGTGGAAGTTTCAAGCTAAACAAGGATGATGGCAATGCTGCTCACGCATGGGATAATTGTACCCTTTTGTGAAGGGCATAATATACCTCATAGCGTGGGCTATTGTCTGTTATCGTTTAGCAGGTCCTTCCACAACCTCAGTCTTGGTAACGGCAATAGTTCCCACGCTTTTCCTTTTTATTAATCGCTTACTTCTGGGAAACAGTTGGCAAAATAGTTGGAAACAATGTCTTTATCGTATAATGAATTTGTAAGCATATTATCTAAGGTTACTAGAGCGACAAGTGTGACTGGTCAGAAATATTATGATATTCATATCATCGATAATTTGATCTGCGGTAAAAGAGGGGGCGGAACCTCTTTTCAAATTAATATGGCAAATCTATATAATGCCTATATGGATTTACCTCTTATCAACACAACGACTCTCAAGCCTTATGTTGGTGGTGTGCAATCTCCTGCACTAGCTATATTAATGGAAGCAAATCTGGTTAAAACTCCAGCATCGGATGATTTTGTGTTAAATGATAGAGCTAAAGGAGAAATAATAAGGCCTACAGGTGATAATGAAAAGTCAACAAATGGTAAAAGCAAAAGTAACAATAAAAAGTTTTATTTGATAGTTTTACTATGTATTGCATTGGGATTAGTGATAAAGTTTTCTGGTAGACCGAGTCTGGAAGCAAAAGGTGATATGGAAGAATTAATTCCCAACAAAGAATATGTCATACAGCATAATACAATAGCTACTTATGATAAGGAAGACAATGAGCTTTTAACACAATATTCCGTGGATCAAAATGATATGGGTGTTACCCAGATGTTACTTGATGGTAGGGCAAAAATGATACCTGCAGGACGTCGTGCAAAATTTATTAAAATTATACGGGGAAATGCTGTTGTTTGTATAGAGGGTGAAGCTTTCAATATGATAATTCCAACATCTGCCTTAAAACCACAATAATTTGTTTAGTAGATTGCAATATTGATATCTCATGAAATGGTAATGAGTACAGTTTTACTCCTTACTTTTTCTATAGTTCGGGGAGAATTTCTTGTAAGTATCCAAACCATCCGTATCTGATTTGAAGATGATGGTGTCTATGAAATAGTAGTTGCCGTCATCTCCAACCATTACATTATTAGGTACGGCATCGAAGATGTCGTGAATGCCATTGGTGAAATATTCTCCATTGTCTTCTGCGTGAAAACCGATACGCTCAAGCTCAGCCTTGATTTCTTCGGGAGTAGCTTCCCGCGCATTTACAACAAGTTGTTGGCGAAGGACAGCACAAACTTTACCGTCTCGATTCTGTGAGAAACCGATGAAATCGTAGGCGCAATCTGGAAAGTATTGATTATGGGCAGGAATGCGTTCAAAGAAAGGAGTAAGGTTGTCGTCTGAATAACGGAAGTCGTTAAGTTTATAGACGTGTATTCCATCATAGCACATATAAACCTCGTTCTCTGAACCTCGGTCAGAGAACACTCCTAATGATTTCGGATCTTCAATCCAGCAATCATTCTCCTTAGCCCTGTCTTTTAGCCTTGCAATTTGGACTCCCTTGCAAGCCGTTGTTCCCGCAAGCGCTTGAATTGAGCTAAGCACTGCTCCAGCGAAAGCGGATGCTCTCGCCAATAAGCCATGGAAGCCATCTTCTGAGCATTGACCTTCTTGTGATATTCGTTCAGCTGTATCTCCATTCATTATTAATATTATATGGTTCGATATTTCGTTTGCAAAGTTACGCCTTTTTTGTGATATATTGTGCAACTCATGCTAAAATATGTACAAGTATCCATATTTGCACATATTTTACACCACCAGCATATACAGCAGCACCCTTGCCGAATGTACCTTTCTTAGTTTGCCTTCTTGTTCGAAGAGGGCAAGTTCCTTGCGTGCCGTATAATCGGTGCATGATGTAAGGTGGCGGTATATAGATGGAGAAACGAGGACGTCTTCGCGTTGCAGAAAATCGGTATTCATCTTCTCGAGAATATAGTTGTAAAGAATAACCCAGCGGTCGTCGGTGGTAATATTGCGTCTTTGCTTGTCGCCTTGCTGCAGGTGAATTTCCTGCTTGTCCAATTCAAGTCGAAGCTGCTTTGAAGGCTTAAAGCGCACACCCTTTACTTTAATGTCATTGGTATGTACACTCTTAAAATCCTTAACACACTTCTTGCTCATTCCCAGTCGTATGGAGAATGAGCCGAATTCTTCGAGAGAGACAGTCTTGCCCTCTCCCAACTCATGTGCTATTATACTGAAAGCATCGTCAAGAACAGCTGCAGATATTGCGCCATAACGCTTCTTCAGTTTTTCTTTAAGGTCGTTTGAACAGAATGGTTGCGTCTCCACTTGCTGAGGAAACACATCGCCCGTAAGCTTTGCCTTGAGTAGTTTGTATCTTATCATAATTGTAATAGATTATAGACATGCAAAGGTAATACATAGTTGAACATTTTAAAAGGATTTATTGAAATAAAATTTCATTTTACAGCAAGCAAATCTACATTTGATAGCAAGCAAATCCATATTTGACAGCAAGCAAATCTACATTTGATAGCAAGCATAGATACATTTGACAGCAAGCAAACGTCGGACGAAGCTAATATCTACGGCTTGTGAATACGATATAAACAGCACAGCAATACACTTGGTTACTTTTTTTCTCGACTTGGAATCCGACAGTCTCCCTTTGAACAGTACTACCAACGGTTATCTTGTTTTGGATTGTTCTCTCTCTTAATAATTATGCAATCAATAGCAATCGACAAGACATAAAAAGCCTTTCAGCTTGTTGAGGCTGAAAGGCTAATTGGAAA
This sequence comes from Prevotella merdae, assembly GCF_900290275.1. Classification (GTDB taxonomy): domain Bacteria; phylum Bacteroidota; class Bacteroidia; order Bacteroidales; family Bacteroidaceae; genus Prevotella; species Prevotella merdae. The sequence continues at coordinate 758,690 of NZ_LT985324.1, read as the reverse complement.
GCATATTTAAGAAATAATCTATATCTACTGCTGTAAAATCAAACTTGGGTTTGAACCTCACCACATCATAATGTCTGTCTTGAGTAACAATATACTTTGCTTTTGCATTAATAGCACAATCTACGAATTTATTGTCGTCAGGATCTGACTCTATCAAATGATAACGATTTTGAGGATTTATAAATACTGTATATTGTGAAGCCAAGATAGCATTTATTATATTATTTGCCACAACGGCACCAACTTTTGAAATCAAAATCTCTTCATATTCGAGAACTACTTCATTTGACACGCATAATAAATATTCTCCTTTAAAAAAATCTTCCAAAATTTTATGATAAGGGCTTCTTCTCGGTATTGCCATTAATAAGCAATTTGTATCAAGCACAATTCGTTGCTTTCTATTCATAGTATGGTGTTCTCATGTGTTCGTGTTTCCATTCCTCGATTGTTTGTTCACCAATCATACCTTTGTCCCACAACTCATCAGCTGCGTCAAATGCTTTTTTAGCAAAATAATTTGCAATCAAATTGGAGATCTCAATTTGTTGCGCCTCGTCAACATTGGACATTATATCGACCACATGTTTCTGGTATTTATTTAACGCCATTGCTTCCATATTGTTCCTTTCTTTTAGAGTGTTTTACTTTTGTTGACAAAGTTACGATAACTTTCTTAAAAATGCAAGAGAACCATCCAGATTTCTTAATGACCTTCGTGACCTTCATGACCAATGTCTCGATGTGCATAAGTTCCACCATTTTACTGGTTACTTGCAGAATTATTGCGATTTTCTTGTTTATCTCAGAAAAAAATGATTAGCTTTGTAAATTATAATATTGAGTTTAAATAAACAATGGCAATGATTACAAAGATTAGGTTACAAAACTGGAAGAGCTTTAAGGACTCTACTATATATATCGATTCTTTGGGTATCCTTATCGGAACCAATGCTAGTGGTAAGTCAAATGTCTTAGATGCGTTTGCCTTTCTCCGTGCCGTGGGGGAAGGTAAGAACCTTCTTGATGCTATCCAGACAGTTAGAGGTGGGGAAGACTGGATTATCCGTAGAGGTGAGGATTCTTTCTGTATTGAGATAGAAATAGAAATTGATGGAAGTTCCTATCTTCTTGATTTGAGAGTGATTAAAAGGAATTCTGTTTTCAGTTTTGGTTCTTGTGAAATCCACCGTTTGGGTATAGAAGACGATGATATCGTTCCTGGTAAGTTTATTGATTCTGCTCGTAATATCACATGGAAGACGTATGATGTTCCAATACTTCTGGATTTTTGGGCAAAGATATATGCTACTTTTAGAAATATCATCATTATTGATCCTGTTCCAGCTAAGATGCGTGATTACTGCAAGATTTCAAAAGAGTTGAAGTCTGATGGTAGTAATGTTGCTGGCGTTTTATGTGCGTTGGCACCTGAGGAAAAGAAGAAGGTGGAAGCACTGGTGTCTAGCTATGTTCGACCACTTCCTGAGCGTGATATTAACAGAAACAAGATGATTCCGTTTATCAGCTATGTTACCCGTGATGAGAATGGTGATAGCCATGTCAATCTCTTGGAAGAAAAAGAGAATCTAGCCAAATTGATGGCTTCAGGAACAATTGGTAGAATGATGGTTAATGATAAAATATAATGAAAAAGGTATTGGTGATTGATACGAGTGTACTTTGCGTTTGGCTCAAAGTACCTGGCAAGGAAACTTGTGGTCCAAGCATACCTGCAAGTATCAGCCAGCGTGACCACTCATAGCGTCGGTTGGCCCACTTCATGTGCAGGTGGGTGATGCCGAGGATAAGGGCATTGATGAGCATGAAGATGAAACATGCAAACTGAAGGAAATATAAAGAGTCCATCATTCTTACTATTTTGTTGTTACTTTCTTGTATTTCTGGTTGCTTGCCGTAGGATTTTTAGGGTTGGTCATCTGCAAATATCCTGCTGCAACAAGGGAGGTGATGTATTTAGCTATATTTTTTGTATGATAGACAACACCGGCTCTTTCCAGAATTTCCCTACTTGTTCTTGGCACGCTACAGAAGTTTACTATATCCTTCTGTTTATTCGTCAATGGCACTCTTTTAGTGTCATGGTAACTATGTATAGTGTCATGGTCTTCGGCAAAAGTATCATGGTCGGTGTCTAAGTCAGTGTCAGAGTGTCTAAGTTGAGTGTCATGGTCTTCGGCAAAAGTGTCATGGTCGGTGTCAGAGTGTCTAAGTCCAGTGTTATGGTCTTCGACTTGGTTACTTTTTTGTTCGACTTGGTTACCGACTTGGTTACTTTCCCCCTCGACTTGGTTACTTTCTTCTCTCCAAACCGTGATGACAAATTCCTGTGCCTTGTCATTATTCATAAACGTGACATTGATATCTTCGTCGAGTGCACGAGTGATGCCACTACCCACACCAGTGTATGGAAGCAAGTATATAGCATTGTTAAAAAGGAACATATTGCGAGGCATAGAGGTTCCTGCCTTGATGTCATCAATAGTGAGTCCGTTAGGCAATGCACCAGGACTGTGAATCTCAACACGATTGTCGAAAATGAAAATGCGAACAGGGGCTTTCATGTCCCTCCATATCCGCATCATTCACCTTGTCACGAAAAACCTTGCTGCCGACACTGTTGCCTACAAAACAGATACACTTGGCTGTCATCATTGGCATCCAGCGTTGGGTGTATTTGCCAAACAGAAGCATAGCAGCAACTGTCAGTGTACCATCAGGACGGATAAATCGCAGATTGCGAAGTATCTTCTCACAGTCATGCCCCTTAGCTATGGCAGAGCATATCATATCAAGTGATGCTTCATTAAAAGCGTCACCTGTCAAGCCTTTCTTTTCCAAAACTCTTTCAAAACGGTTGCCAAGAAACTGCTTGATAGTCGTTGCATCAAGGTCGTTGACAGTTGCATCCCTAACAGCTGCCTCGTCTGGCGCAAAACTACCGCAGTCGGTCATCATTTCTGCAAGTTCAGCATTATCGAACACTTTGCGCTTGTCGGCACCATTCTTCACCCATACGATTCCCTTGTTGTCATGATAAGGCTTGTTGAGTCCTTCCTTTACAGTAGCAACAACCAAGTTGCCATCCTCGACCTCAACAGTATCTATCTTTATCAGAATGGATGGCACTACGTTTTCTGAAGCAATGTCACTCAACAAGTTGGTTGTTTCTTGTACCTCAGAATACGACAAGGCATTGGTTTCTCCGGTCTTATCCTTTATACCAACTACTAATTTGCCACCATGTGAATTACTGAAAGCTACTAACTCACAGGCAATATCATATTTGTCGAGAATGCGTTCCTTGAACTGCACCCCCGACACCTCGCCAGCGTTTATCTGTTTCAATATATCGTTCATCATTCTTTGATACATTCTTTGTTCAACAAATCGTTTACATCCACTTTCAGGAAATCAGAAATCCGTATTAAGGTATCCAAGTTTGGTTGGCAAGTGTTTGTACACCATTCAGATAATGTAAATACGCTTGCAAAAATACGATAATAATTTCAGAAAAGGTAAAATATACTCAAAATGTTTACGAAAAGTGTTTTGCCTTGCATTTTTTGCGTACATTTGCAAGTCTTTATAAACGTTGTTGTTATCAACGTTCCTTACTCAACAGTATAGACACACAACAGTATTTAAACCTTAAACAGAATAACGTGCAGATAGGATTTGTCAACTTCAATACAGAGGAGAAGAAACGTGTTGCCAAGATGATGCAACTACTTCAAGAGTCGGAAGCTATAGAGGAACTTGGCATAGGAAGGGTGAGAGATCATTTTTCCAATACTCTATTTCCTGGCACCTCTACCCTTCAGCATCATGCCAAATACTTTGTTCTATTGCCTTCGCTTTATTATCAAGCGGCATTCAAGAGCCGCAGATTCCAGAACACTTCTGAAGTGAGCCGATACATCAAGGAGGCTGAAGTGCAGATAACCAGGCAATTAGCCAAGGATGAGAATGGAAAACTCAAAACAGACGTGACTGGCATTACGGGCATCAACACGTACAAGGATGCGTTGAAAGACTATACCAAGTACGTAAAATACGATCCTGCCTACATCTATGGCAGTGGATTGGCAAGATATGGCATCATACCTGATACTGGTGTGGAAAGACTTATACTTGAGTTGAACAGAAACCACTTTGACAGTCCACACAATAAAAGTTTGATTAAAAGCGAAGACTTAACGGGCGACGCTGACGACATGAATGGCGACAAACAGCCTATAAAAACATGTGGCGAGAAGTATGATTTCTTTGATGGGCACACAATAAACATGGCTTTATCAAAGACAGAGGCTTCATGGCTTAGGGACAGGATTATTGCCACATGCAAAGGCTCAATGCTGTCATGTCTTATTGAGGGCAGCCATGACATTCCTCAGAATATTGGCTACCTGAATATCGGGGACATATTAGAAGACATGCCATCTGACGTGATTGACATCTACAAGAAATCGGTGCTCTTTGCCAAGCTTATGCACCTGATTGACTGGAGATTCAACTATTCGTATTATAAGAGTTTTAGCAATACTGAGAATACAGATGATTGTGACGAGCAAAAATCTCTTCAGGCTCTATACAAGGATTGTGACGAGCAATACAACTTGCTCCTGACTCTATACAAGGAAGATATTGAGAACCAAGAGGCATACAACAATCTGTTTGACTACATCAGACCGATAGACATTATGCTGACAGAGTTTTGCAAAGCATGTTATGCAGCCATCGTCGATGGACAGCCTACAAGAGTTGACGAACTTGTTAAATCGCGCGAACGTACAATAAAGCGCGAGCGAAGCAAGATTGGTAATAATGCTTACAAGAACCAGAGACGCAGCAAACCATTGCCTAACAGCTTCCGCTGGGAAACTGTACGCACGATTGTAAACGAAATAAGAAATCCACAATAAGCTATGGCCGAAAAAATACTAAAAGAACATCTGTATGGCGACTTGCTTTCGCCAACTTATGGTTATACAACAGACTTTGCTATGGGCATGACCTATAGCCTCAGTTTTGATGCCATGCTTACAGCTTATCTTGCGTTTGGCATGCTTGGCGATATGGATGAAGAATCCATGCAATCTCCTTATCTGCTGCTTGATGCCATTACCAAGTGTAGCGACAAGGTTGTTGTATTCTGCAATAAAGGTGGCATTGCTGTGCCTCCGTCTATAAGGAAGGTTTATTCGATGATGGAAAAAAACATCTTCGAAGTGTTTGACAAGTATAATATCAAGGCAAATTTCCATCCTAAGCTTTGGTTGATAAGAGAAATAAGCAACGACGACAAGCGGGATGTGCTGTTGAAACTTATCGTAACAAGCCGAAACCTGTCTTATACAGATACTATTGACTGTATAGCCTGTCTTACAGGCAAGGTTGGACCTGCATCTGTAAGAAACAAGAAACATCTGCCATTAATACAGTTCATCAAATCGGTTGTTAAGGAATCCAACATTTGTGACGGGCAAAAGAAATTGGTATTGAAACTTGCTAACGACTTGGAGCGTGTTGAGGGTTTTGATGTTGACGCCCCTTTTGACGATTATGACTTCTTCCCATACCTCTTTGATTATGATTTTGGGGTGGGTTCGGTGGAAGACTATCTTGTTGGCACAGAAAGCATAATCGTCTCGCCTTTTGTTGACAAAAAAATGCTCGCAAGACTTAACCCCGAAAACAAATGCAAACGAATACTTATTACAAGAAAAGAGTATGTGGACAAAGACATATTTAACATGTTTGCCAACAAAGGAGGCATCTACGTTACGCTTGATGATTTGGCAAGCAGAGGTATGGATCTGCATGCCAAGATGTATCAGATATGGAACAACCGCAATGAACAGTATTTATATCTGGGTTCGGCAAACGCCACTACTACGGCATTTGAAAGGAATGGAGAATTTCTGCTAAGACTGAAGTACAGATATGGCAATACACGCTCTGCCCAGTTACTTGGCGACTTTTACGAGAAAGACAATAAAGACAGTAGGTTCATGCCATTGAATGAGCCTAACGACAATGCATCGACAACAATGAAATGGGATGCGGCAGAATCGGCTATGAAGACTTTGATGTGTGCCGAGGATATTAAAGCTCGTATCACACACCATCGTCATGGTGGATATTCAGTTACGGTTGTATCTAACGAAAGAGAATTGACTAATGATGTGTTTATTGCTCCTCTTCAAAAGAAGGAGATGATGCAACGATGGACTGGCAAGGTGGTATTCGAAGACATGAATATCGACGAACTGTCTGAGTTCTACATACTTGCAGCAACGTCGGCAGATGGAGTAAGGCACGAGGCTATAGTGAAAATAGAGACATCGGGCATGCCTGCAGAAAGAGACAAAAATATAGTAAAAGGCATAATAAAGACAAAAAATGACTTCTACAGATACATAGAGCTTATGCTTACCGATGCTCCTTTGCAATATATCTCAAGCGAACTGTTGCCTAAGATAACAGGAAGCACGGGAAACAAATCGGATGAGAAAATGGATTTTCCGAATCTATATGAAAAGATGTTGAGGATAGCGGCAACAAATCCTAAACAGATTTATGAGATAGAAGCATTGGTAGACAGATTGGGCGATGATGTTGTGCCTTCCTCATTCACCAAGATGTATAAGCAGTTTGTAAAAGCGCTAAATTAAGGATGACATACAATGAAGAATAAGCCATTGGATTTTCAGGTTGCAACAGCCGAACATGTACTTGACGCATATAAAAAAGGACAGAGACGTGTGCTTGTAGCCGATGAAGCTGGTCTTGGAAAGACAACAGTAGCATCAGAGGTGGTGCGTAGGGTAAAAGAAGAGCTGGCTAAGGAGGTTCTTGAGGACGACGGTCTGTATTGCATAGTATATGTATGTTGCAACCTTCAGATTGCACAACAGAATATAGACACATTATCAGACGATGGAGAAAAGGTGGATTTGTCGCAAAGCAGACTGTCTATGCAGCATTTTGTGTATTATCACAAGAAAGCAAAACTGCAAGCAAAAGGCAAGGACACTCTTGTTCTTTCGCTCACTCCCGCCACGTCTTTCCAAATGACATGGGGTACGGGTAGTGTAAACGAAAGAGCCTTGATGTATGCATGCTTGTCTCTTCTTGATGAGTTTAAGTCACAAGAGATGCTTGATAGTCTGTCTGAATTGTTGGTAGGATTTGCACCTAAAGCATGGAAAGGGATGAGTGTGTACTATTATAAAGAGGTGAGCAAACCTAATATGGAAGAGTATAGAGAGGTTATTGTTAAGGCTATGACCTCAAAACTATCCCAATCTTTTTATGGCGAAGAAACCTTATTACAACATCTTGTCAATCTGTGCAACGCAGAACGCAACCTGCAATGGAAGAACGATGTGTATGATTTCACTATCAAGCTTCGCAAAATGTTTGCAGACATCAGTCTTGAGATAATGAAACCCGACCTGGTTATCATGGACGAATTTCAGAAATTCAGTTCATTGATTGATACAGACAAAGATGCCGAAACTGAGGAAAACATGATAGCACGTAAGTTCTTTGCCAAGGAAGACACTTACATTCTATTGCTTTCGGCAACACCATACAAGCCATACACTACACTTGAAGAACTCAACGACAGCAACAACGACGAACAGTATAGGGATTTTCATCATCTTATGAATTTCCTAAATGCAAGTAATGAGGAGGGCAAGAAGTTTAAGATTATTTGGCGCAACTACTCTTCTGTTCTAAAGAATCTTGATAAGGAGACTGACGAAACAATCTGCCATACGCATCAAGAGGCTGAGAATATGCTATACAATGTAATGGGTAGAACAGAACGTTCGAACAATGGCATCATCCATGAAATACTCCCTCAGATTGACGATTATCTTTCTGTAGGCGACATAACTTCATTTCTACAGATGCAGCACTTGATAGACAACTGCAGAAAATTGGGCAAGAACATTTACTCAGCTCCAGTGGATTACACTAAGTCGTCGGCTTTTCAGCTTTCGTTTATGGATAATTATAAACTGAAAGATGTTATAGCCGAGCTATGGAATGATGGTGCAAGAAAAGGAATAAAGAAAGACTGCCTGTTGCTCAATGGAGATGATATAGAGAATTATAATCTCGAGAACTATAATAATGCAAAACTTAGTTTCACCATTGACACTATCTTCGGTAAAGGGAAAACATCAACAGGAGTGGAGTCGATGCTATGGGTATCCGCCTCTCATCCATACTACACACAACAACCAAATGTTTTCACGAGAAACAAATCATTTTCTAAGTATTTAGTTTTCTCGTCATGGGGTATGGTGCCAAAGATGCTTTCGTGCCTTATATCGTACGAGGTAGAGAGACGGTTGTTGCGCAGAAGCAACATTACATATGACAGCAAAGGAGACTCGCAGCGTCTGAGAGATAGCGATAACGCTAAGGGAAAAACCAAGGCTCTTTCTATCATGCATACTGTATCAACCGTATTGGCAGATATGTACAATCCTGAAGAGTGTTATGGAATGTCTTTGGGCAATATAAAGAAAGATGTAAAGAGGAAGGTTGGCAATAAACTGAAAGAATATAACGGAAAGGAAATTAGGAGGGTTAGCTCACTGGATATTTACCAATTGCTTTTGGCCTTTGACAATGCTGATACAGAAATCAGAAATATTCCGAAAAACGCTGAGGAAGTATTAGCAGAAATGGCTATCGGCTCACCAGCCATGTGTCTATACCGTACATTCAGGAGAATTGGTGACACAGATGCAAAACAACATGCCGAGGAAGTGGCAAAAGAGTTGATTAAGATGTTCAACAATCGTCAAGGTATTGCTGCCGTAACCACCAATTGCAAGTCGCACAGCAATTATTTCCAAAATGTAGTTGACTATTGTATAATGGGCAATCTTCAGGCTGTACTCGACGAATTTGTACATATGATTGACGAGAGAAGGAAACCAGACTACATTGTGGAGAGAATGATAGAGTCTTTTGCATCTGCCATACCTCAACCTGTAAATACCATTCAGACATTCGGGACAGACAAGAAATTCTCTATGCGCAAACACTTTGCTGTAGATTTCGGAAGCGCAAGACAAACCGAGAAGGATGTTAATAGTGCCACCAATATACGTTCAGCCTTCAACAGTCCTTTCCGTCCATTCGTTCTTGCCTCTACGTCTGTTGGACAAGAGGGACTTGATTTTCATTGGTATTGCAGGAAGATGATACATTGGAACTTGCCATCCAATCCGCAGAGTTTGGAGCAACGTGAAGGACGCATCAATAGGTATAAGTGTCTGAGTGTGCGCAGAAATATTGCAAAACTATATAAAGATATATTCAATTGGGACGACATGTTCGTAAAGGCGTCATTAGAGTTGAAAGGCAATAATCCCGAAATGGTTCCATTCTGGTGGTTGCCTCTAAACGATGAGCGGTTTAAGGATATTGACACAGAAAAGATAGAACGCATAGTGCCAATGTACCCGATGAGCGAGGATGTGGCAAAATACAATCGCCTTATAAAGGTACTTTCGCTCTATAGGCTTACTATGGGTCAGCCCAGACAGGAGGAACTGCTGCAAATGCTTGAAGGAAAAGTGAACAAGAATCAAATAAACAAATTACTGTTCGACCTTTGTCCCTTCAACAGAAATAATAATATGTCTAAAAACAAAAAATAAATAGAAAAGCAGTTAGGCTTCCTTTCAAGCGTTACAACTTGAAGGAAGCCTATCTGCATAATATTAATACGACTGCTTGAAGCAAAAATCATCACCGACATCACCTGCTTCTATCGAGAGTTTGAAGAAGCGACAACATTTAGATGTTGTTGGCTGTATCGTTACTGTCAGCTTACTGCCTTCGCACTTTGCTGTAAGCCAATCAGACTTTATAGATGTGATTTGGCTATTGTTGTATTCGGATCTAAAGCTCTTTTCGATGCCTCCTTCTTCGGATTCTTTAACCTCAATAGGCCAAAACAGACTGTAGTTCTTGCATTGGAAAACAAATGTACCGCCATCTCGCGACACCTGATAATAGCCATCACTTGATTTCTTAACCTCACTTCTCCATTTCATGGGCTCCCATTTGCCATCTTCTTCTGTACAAGACGACAAGAAAAGCGGAATGATAAATAGTAACAGCAACCAAATTTTTCTTCTCATAATTATTTGTTTTATGTTTATCACTACTATTAAAATGCAAAAGTGCAGCGAATATTGCACAGTATGAGAATAAAAATATAAGAAACTTTGACAATAAAACAAAGTAATACCAACACATAAGGGTGCGCCAAAACTCACGGGAATTTGAGTTTGGGCGCACCCTTTTTATGTTATTTACACCTAACCATTACTTCATCATATCAACGAAGTACTGGTGTATGCGAGTATCATCATTGAGTTCGGGATGGAATGCGGTAACAAGCTGTTTGCCCTGCTGTGCGGCAACAATATGTCCGTCAACAGTAGCAAGCACCTTAGCATCGCCCGATACACTCTTGATAAATGGGGCACGGATAAATGTCATTGGCACATCATCGCCAACACCTTCTACCTTGCTCTCCACATAGAAGCTTCCAAGCTGTCGACCATAGGCGTTGCGGCGCACATCTATATCCATTGTGGATATACGACTGAACTGCTGGCCTTCAACAGTCTTAGCAAGAAGTATAAGTCCGGCACATGTACCAAATACTGGCAAACCGTTCTTTATGTCAGATACGATAGGCTCAAGCAACCCCAGATCCTTAAGGAGCTTAAGCTGAACTGTACTCTCGCCACCCGGAATAATAAGACCATCCTTAGGCTGTTGCCAATCAGACAGCTGGCGTATCTCAAAGGTTTCGACACCGAGACGCTGGAGCATACGCTCGTGCTCTATGAAGGCACCTTGAAGTGCCAATACAGCAACTCTCATTATACTGTCTCCTTTAAGAATTACTTGCCACGCTCGGCCATGAGCACCTCAATCTCGTGCTCGTTGATACCTACCATAGCCTCGCCAAGGTCCTCAGACAACTCGGCAAGCTTCTTCGGGTCGTTGAAGTTGGTAACTGCCTGAACGATAGCCTTAGCACGCTTTACTGGGTCGCCGCTCTTGAAGATACCAGAGCCAACAAATACGCCCTCGGCACCAAGCTGCATCATAAGAGCAGCATCGGCAGGTGTAGCTACACCACCGGCAGCAAAGTTTACTACAGGAAGCTTACCGTTTTCGTGTACATACTTTACAAGCTCGTAAGGAACCTGCAACTGCTTTGCAGCCTCGTACAACTCGTCCTCAGACATAGATGTAAGACGACGAATCTCGCTCTGCATCATACGCATATGGCGTACAGCCTGAACAACATCGCCAGTACCCGGCTCGCCCTTTGTACGAATCATAGTAGCACCCTCGGCAATACGGCGCAAAGCCTCGCCAAGGTTCTTGGCTCCACATACGAAAGGAACATCAAACTTGTTCTTGTCAATGTGGTAAACATCATCTGCTGGAGAGAGAACCTCGCTCTCGTCGATATAATCAATCTCAATAGCCTGCAGAATCTGTGCCTCGGCAAAATGACCAATACGGCACTTTGCCATTACTGGGATAGACACAGCTTTCTGGATGCCCTTGATCATCTTAGGGTCGCTCATACGTGACACGCCACCTGCTGCACGGATGTCAGCGGGGATACGCTCAAGAGCCATAACAGCACATGCTCCTGCTTCCTCGGCTATCTTGGCCTGCTCAGGAGTTGTAACGTCCATGATAACACCGCCCTTAAGCATCTGAGCCAAGTTGCGGTTAAGTGTTTGTCTATTTTCTGTCATGATAACTTTAAATAAATTAATGTATAAATATAGGTTTCTTAAACAATTTTGAATCTGATGCGGAAGGCATGTTTCATCTCGTCCCAGTTGGTACCAAGCATTACGAAGCGTCCTATCTGCGATGTTGACCTAACGTGTTTGCCTATGCATGGACACACATCATAGTCGCCAATGTATACAAGGCGCACTTTCTCGGACACGTCAGCAGGCAGACGGTTGGCATCCACTTCCTTAGGAAGGTTGTCACGGTCAACCACCTCGTATCTTACAGGCAGGTCGGCATCGATAAGCTCGTTCATACGATCCTCGATAGCCTTCTCTTCCTTGCGCGACGGTTTGTGGTCGATGATGAAGGTTATCTTACTCTTCTTGCGCTCTATGTGCGCATTGTCCGAACGCTTGCATCCGAACATCCTGACCATAGTCTGGTTGAGAAGGTGCTCGGCAGTATGTGCAGGGGGATACTCTTCCTTATTGTGTTCGTTGAATGTAATATCGCTATCCATCTTCAAGTTGAATTTAATGATTTTACAATCGTTGGCACCAATCTCCACATCCACAAAGTCGTCTGTCTTGAAGTTAGCCTTTACCGTAGACTGTCTTACCATATCCGTGCCTAAAATGTCGCTCTTGGGTATGCCCAAGAAATTGAAGGCATGCTCAGGAATGTTTACCTTGACGCTTACAGCCTCATTGGCAAAGTTGGCTACAACAAGCAACATCTCGTTGTCGGCCTTGCGTATGAAGGCATACTGCTTTTGTGCTATATGCCCATTTACGTACATAAGGTCGAAGAACTGTCCTTCGCCCACTGCCTTCTCTGTGCTTGCTATAGACAATATGCGGTCGTACATGGTAGAAAGCTTGTGCTCGTCTGCAGTAGACTCCTTTGCTACAAGTGCACGATGAAGAGAAGGAACGGTCCAATAGTCGAATATGGTGGTACGTCCATCCTTACCACTGAATCCCTCGCTGTCCATACCACGCTCGCCATATTCCTGTCCGGCATACACCATGAATGGATTAGAACGCATAAGCATATTGACAGCCAATGCAGGATAGGCTCTGAAGCCATCGCCGGCAAAATAGTCGCTCGCTATGCGTTGCTCATCATGATTCTCGAGGAAGTAGAGCATGTGGTTGCTAATTTTGTCTACCCATTGCCATGCTGTGGTAATCTGCGATGTTGGGCAGTTGCCGCAAATCACACCACGCATTGTGTCGTACATTCCCACCTTATCATATAGATAGTCGAAGCCTGCCTCTACATAGTGTTTATACTCCCATGGATTGTAAACCTCGGCAATGAATATCATTGCAGGATGAGCTTTCTTGACTTGCTCTATAGCCCAATGCCAGAAGGCAGTAGAAACCATTTCTGCCATATCGCAACGGAAACCGTCTACACCCTTTGATGCCCAATATAGCAGAATGTCAAGCATCTTGTGCCATGTATTGGGTATTGGGTCGAAGTGTTCGGAGCGTCCGCCTGCGTCGCAATAGTCAACACCATAGTTCAGCTTAACGGTTTCGTACCAATCGTTGCAACTTGGAGATGCACAGAATTGATCATTACCTGTAGCTTTAGCAGGGAACTCGCTATATGGTTGAGCCTCTCCGCCATATAGGTCTATGTTTGGAGAGAAAGGTGTATTGACGCAATAGTAGAAGTTGTTGTTTGCATCAAAAGCCTTTGTCTTGTCATCATCCTCGCCAAGATCGCGCACTCCCTTGCCTTTGGCAATCGACTTATACTGACGTGCCACATGGTTGGGCACAAAGTCCATAATAACCTTCAGGTCGTTGCGGTGGCTATTGTCAACAAGTTTAAGGAACTCGTCCATACGCTTGTCAACATTCTCTGCAATATCGGGGTCGATATCATAGTAGTCGGTAATGGCATAAGGCGAGCCTGCCTTGCCCTTTACAATAGCAGGATGCTGGCGTGGAATGCCGTACGACGAATAATCGGTAGCAGTAGCATGACGTATCACTCCAGTATACCACACGTGTGTATATCCCTTGGAACGTATCTGCCGGAGAACATCATCGGTAAAGAAATTCATCTTTCCACAGCCGTTTTCGGCAATCGTACCATTTTGCTTGCATACATTGGTACGGTTGCCAAAAAGACGTGTGAAGATTTGGTATATTATTATCTTCTGATTGCCCATATTTTATTTAGAGGATACCATGAGCACTAACAGTCTTGTCAATACGGCCAATCATACCCTGAAGAGCCTTGCCTGGTCCACATTCTGTGAAGTCATCGGCGCCATCCTTAATCATATTAAGCACACTTGTTGTCCAACGAACGCTGCTTGTGAGCTGAGCAATAAGATTTGCCTTTATCTCTGCAGGCTCGGTATGTGCCATACCATCTACATTCTGGTAAACTGGGCACTTAGGAGCCGATACTGTTGTAGACTTGATAGCCTCCTCAAGCTCCTCCTTTGCAGGCTGCATAAGTGGAGAGTGGAATGCGCCACCTACCTTCAAAGGCAATGCACGCTTTGCGCCTGCTGCCTTAAGCTTCTCGCAAGCAACATTGATAGCATCAATATTACCACTAATAACAAGCTGACCAGGGCAGTTGTAGTTGGCAGCTACAACGATGTTGCCATCTGTACTTGACTCTGCACAGATTTCCTCAATCTTCTCGTCTGGCAAACCAATAACAGCAGCCATTGTACCAGGAGCAGCCTCGCAAGCCTTCTGCATTGCCAAAGCACGCTTGTAAACAAGCTTCAAACCATCCTCAAAGCTTAAAGCGCCTGAAGCTACAAGAGCAGAGAACTCGCCAAGAGAGTGACCTGCAACCATAGCTGGTGCAAAGTCGTCGCCAAGACAGATGGCAGAGATTACGCTATGAAGGAACACAGCTGGCTGTGTAACCTTGGTCTGCTTAAGCTCATCATCAGTTCCGGCAAACATAATATCGGTAATACGGAAGCCAAGAATCTCGTTGGCCTTCTCGAAAAGTTCTTTTGCTTTGTCGTTAGAATCGTACAGGTCCTTGCCCATACCTACAAATTGTGAACCTTGTCCAGGAAAAACAAATGCTTTCATAATTTTTTTTTATATATTATAATTTGTTATATGTTTCTAATTGCAAAGGTACAAAAAAATGTTTCAAAACATAATATATGAATGATGTTTTGTTGATGAAAAGCATTAACTTTGCATTTAGTTCAGAAAAATACATTAAATATGAATAGAAGAGCAACAAGTATATTAATTGCCCTATTGTGCACAATGATTAATGTGCAAGGCGCTTTGGCGCAGATTAAGTGGAACTCGGCATACCAAACATACATTGACCAATATAAGGATTTGGCGATAGAGCAAATGCTTAAATATAACATTCCTGCCAGTATAACACTGGCGCAAGGCTTGCTTGAGAGTGGAGCTGGAAGAAGCGATTTGACACGTTCGGGCAACAATCACTTCGGTATTAAATGTCATGGTTGGACTGGTCGCAGAACTTATCACGACGACGATGCTGCAGGCGAATGCTTCAGAGCTTACGACAACGCAAGGCAAAGCTATGAAGACCATAGCCGCTTTTTGGCAACACAGACAAGATATGCAAGGTTGTTTTCTCTGTCAAGACGCGACTACAAGGGATGGTCGCGCGGACTTAAGCAATGTGGATATGCCACTAATCCTCAATATGCCACAAAACTGATACAGATTATTGAGTTGTACAACCTCAACAAGTATGATGTGGCTACACGCTACGACCATTTTATGGCAAAGCACGCATCTGAAGACCGACCTGGTCCGAGCGGAATGCTTCATACTATAAAGGCTTACAACCGCAACTATTATGTCATAGCTGTAGCTGGCGACTCTTTTAAGTCGATTAGCAAAGAGGTAGGTATATCAAGTGGGAAACTGGCTCGATATAACGAAAGAAACAAAAAGTCGGTACTACAGCCTGGTGACGTGATTTATCTTAAGAAGAAACGCAAGAAAGCAGAACGTGTATACAAGAACAGACCGCATGTGGTTAAAGCTGGCGAGAGCATGTACACTATCGCTCAAAGATATGGCATACAGCTTAAGAGTCTGTACAAGAAGAACAAGCTGTCGCCTGATTATGAGATAAATGTAGGCGATAGACTGATTGTATATTAATCAATTGTTCTAATCAGAATAGGAAATAAGAGTTACGGCTTGCATCCGTTTCACGCAATAATTAGCCTCTGATAATTTGGCATTTGCGTGATACTGATGCAAGCCGTAACTGATATACCTTATATAATAATATGTAGTTTATTTTTCGGTTTTACCAACAATCTTATATTTAGCGAATTTAAGCAGCAACGTCTTTGTTCCCGCATTCTCGAAATTCACCATTGCCTTTTCGTTCTCTCCACTACCCTCCACACTTGCAACTGTGCCTATGCCAAAACGCATATGCTCTATAACCGTGCCTATAGCAAGCGTTGGATTAGAGGGTTTGCTGCTTGTGCTTGGCTTAGGAGCCGAAGAGTTTATTTTCCTAAAACTGCCATAACTTATGGTTGGCATGGGTCTATTACTGTTAGATGTCGGTCGATTGTTGCCCGACATCTGTCTATTGCCAAATGGTGAAGGCTTGACATTAGCAGATGTTTGCCTTTCGTCGCCAAACGAACCACTATATCTATCGCTTCCATCATCAATTCTGTTAGACCCAAGTCTTCCATTAACCAGCATATAGTCGGAATTTATCTCTCTCAAGAATCGGCTCGGCTCATTAAACATCATATTGCCATATTGATAACGGCTCTTGGCACAAGAGATAAAACAGAACTTTTCTGCACGTGTTATGGCTACATAGAATAGACGACGCTCTTCTTCCAACTGCTGAGGAAACTCGCATGAGCGTGGACTTGGAAATATGTTCTCCTCTACTCCTACAATAAATACCGCCTTAAACTCCAAACCCTTTGAGGCATGTATCGTCATAAGCGTAACTCTATTGCCTGCATTATCCGTATCATCATCATCCTTGTCGGCATCACTCATAAGAGCCACTTCCTGCAGAAAGTTAGATATAAATATCTCGCTCGTATAACCTTCTTCCAATTTTGTATCAACAAAGTCGCGCAATCCTGACACAAATTCCTCTATATTATCAATACGCTCATTGGCATCATCATCGCCATCTGCCATTATGGCCTTTGCCAATCCGGTTTCTTCAATGATGCGCTTGCCAAGAACATAAGCATCTATTGTCTGCGCCAATTCGATATACTGATCAATCATATCGTGGAAAGCCACAACCTTGCGCGCTACAGCCGGACCTATACCTGCGACATATGCAGTAGGATTGTTTACTACAGACCACAGCCCTACCCCATAACTACGCGCCGAAGCAATTAGTTTGTCAACTGTTGTGTTACCTATGCCTCGCTTTGGATAGTTTATGATACGCTTCAAAGCCTCCTCGTCGTCAGGATTGGCTACCATACGGAAGTAGGCTATAATATCCTTTATCTCCTTACGCTGATAGAAACTCATACCACCATATATACGATAAGGTATATTCTCACGACGAAGCTCATCCTCAAACAATCGGCTCTGTGCATTTGTGCGGTAAAGCACAGCTATGTCTCCATAAGCAACTTGCTCGCGCTTGTCGAGACGTTTAATCTCATTACACACAATGGCAGCCTCTTCTTTGTCCGAATAGCTTATATTAAGCACAACCTTGTCGCCTTGCTGGTTCTCGCTAAACACATTCTTCTTTATCTGTCGACTGTTGTGCTTTATCAGACAGTTGGCTGCATTCACAATATTCTGTGTGCTTCGATAGTTCTGTTCAAGTTTGAACAACTTCGAGTCGCGATATATATTCTGGAAGTTCAGTATATTGTCGATATTGGCACCTCTAAAGGCATATATGCTTTGGGCATCATCGCCAACAACACATATATTGGAATGGTACTGCGTAAGAAGTGTTATTATGCTTTGTTGGGCATAGTTGGTATCCTGATACTCATCTACAAGGATATACTTGAATCGCTCGGCATACTTCTGGCACACTTCAGGATGGTTTCTAAAGAGCATGTATGTATACATCAACATATCGTCAAAATCCACAGCGTTTGCGCTCTTGCAACGTATTACATACATACGGTAGATTTCGGACAATTTAGGCATGTTGCTACGGTGGTCGCGTTCAAGCAAGAACGTGTCCACACTATACGATTCGGGAGTGATAAGATTGTTCTTAGCCATTCCGATACGCGACAACACATTAGCAGCCTTGTACGTCTTGTCGTCAAGGTGCATCTCCTTAACAATAGAGTTGATTAGGGTTCGCGAATCGGAATCGTCGTATATGGTAAAATTTCTATTCAAACCCAATAACTCTGCCTCGTTTCTCAATATACGCAGAAATATCGAGTGGAATGTGCCCATATTAAGATAATGTGCATCATTGGCACCAACAAGTGCGGCAATGCGCTCCTTCATCTCCTTTGCCGCCTTATTGGTAAATGTCAGCGCCAATATATTCCACGGCTTTATGCCTTGACTTAGCAAATAGGCTATCTTATATGTCAAGACACGCGTTTTGCCTGAACCTGCTCCAGCAATTACAAGTTCGGGACCACTGATATATTCTACTGCAGCTCGCTGGCTTTCGTTGAGAGAAGAGAGTAAGGAATTCACTGTTGTTGTTTGTTTGTTATAGTCTCGCAAGTGATACATTAAGTTGTTCTTTAAAAAAACATCACTTGAGAAAGTACTGTTATTTACTTATAGAAACTATTTTTTGTGGTAGATACCACCAGATACTGTCGACGGGTCGTAATCGGTTCCTTCTTTCGGGAATGAGGGAATAAACTTCATCTCGCGCTCAATCTTGCCACGACGTGCACGTATATAAGCACTCGGACTACTGCTGTCGAACTTACGAGGATTAGGAAGTGTGGCTGCAATCAATGCACATTCCGAACGCGACAACTCACTTGCTGTCTTGCCAAAGTGATGCTTTGCCACAGCATCAGCTCCATATATGCCATCGCCCATCTCTATAGAGTTGAGATATACTTCCATTATACGGTGCTTTCCCCATAGAATCTCTATAAGGGCTGTGAAATAAACCTCAAAACCCTTTCTTGTCCAACTACGGCCTGGCCATAAAAATACATTCTTAGCGGTTTGCTGAGATATTGTGCTTGCTCCCATCTTTCTGCCTTCGCCCGAACGGTTATGACGAGCGGCATGCTTAATGGCATCAAAGTCGAAACCATGATGTATCAAGAAACGCTGGTCCTCGCTTGCCATTACAGCAACAGGAAGATGTGGCGAAACATCATCAAGCGACACCCAATGATGGTGCATCTTGATAGTCTGACCATCAGCCATTTGCTGAAAGCAACGTATAACCATAAGCGGTGTTATGTATACGGGTATAAATCGGTAGGCTACAACTGCAAGAATTGTCGAACTAAAGAACAATGCCAACGCCCATCTTATAACTTTGGAAACAATACCAAATTTCATAGCTTATTACTCTATTCATATTAGTCGGTTCTGACAACAAACAGAAAAACCGACCAACTTTCTTTATATCAATTAAGGCAGTGTGCACAAACACGCTGCCTTAATCTTTAAGTTCATATCTATCCTAAAAGGATATATAATCAAGAAGCAAACATTTAGAGCCTGCCTCTCGTTAAGTTGATTTAATTCAATGTACCGTTGTTGGCTGCATCAACCATAGCCTTGCTTGCATAGAGATAAACCTCTACACGACGGTTCTGCTGCTTACCTGCTGCTGTAGAGTTATCAGCAACTGGCTCTGAGCTGCCCTTACCTGCTACATTCTTGAACTGTGATGAAGAAACACCACACTGCTTAAGATAGTTGGCTACGCTCTGTGCACGCTTATTGCTCAAAGGAATATTGATGCCATCGTTACCAGTAGAGTCTGTATGACCATAAATATCAACCGACAGAAGGTTGTTGTTCTTCAATGTATTAGAGAACTTAGCCAAAGCGCTCTTAGAAGAAGCGTTGAGGTCAGCCTTGTTTGTAGCAAAAAGGATACCCGAATCGAAAGTAACCTTAACAGCCTCAAGACCATTTGCATCCTGAACCTTCTCAACCTTTGCATTCTCAATCTGCTTAGCCTGCTCGGCTACCTTATCCATATGACGACCAATAATAGCACCAGTACCAGCACCTACAGCACCACCAATTGCAGCACCTACGGCTGTATTACCTGCCAACTTACCAATGATACCACCAACAATGGCACCACCACCAGCACCTATCAATGCACCTGTACCCTGATTTGTTCCACAGCTGACAACAGCAAGCATGCCCATTGCCAATGTAATTCCTGTAACTTTATTCATTTTACTATAATCTATATGTTAAAAATGTATTATCAATGGTTATTGCACCATATTTTAATGCTGCAAAGATAATGGTTTTTTCGATAGTGTGACTATATTACAACATTTTTTTGTATTTTTGCACCGTAAATTATGACTTTATTGATATAAACTATAAAAAGTCAAAGTCAAATTGCATAAACATTCAATATAATATATATAATGGCAAAAGAATTAAAACATCTGACAAAACGTTCGGAGAATTACAGCCAGTGGTATAACGACATCGTTGCCAAGGCTGATCTTGCAGAACAGTCCGCAGTACGCGGATGTATGGTCATCAAACCCTACGGCTATGCTATTTGGGAGAAGATGCAGCATCAGTTGGACCTTATGTTTAAAGAAACAGGTGCACAGAACGCTTATTTCCCTCTACTTATCCCTAAGTCATTCTTTAGTCGTGAGGCCGAGCACGTTGAAGGCTTTGCTAAGGAGTGTGCCGTAGTAACTCACTATCGTCTGCGTGTTAATGACGATAAGACTGGCATCGAGGTTGACCCTGCAGCTAAGCTTGAGGAAGAACTCATTGTACGTCCTACATCCGAGACTATCATTTGGAACACATACAAGAACTGGATTCACTCTTATCGCGACCTGCCTTTGATGTGCAATCAGTGGTGCAACGTTATGCGCTGGGAGATGCGTACACGTCCTTTCCTCCGCACATCTGAATTCCTTTGGCAAGAAGGCCATACAGCACATGCCACACGCGAAGAGGCTGAGGAAGAAGCACAGAAGATGCTTCATGTGTATGCCGACTTTGCAGAAAAGTGGATGGCTGTACCAGTAGTACGGGGTGTTAAGAGCGAGACCGAGCGCTTTGCTGGTGCCTTGAACACATATACTATTGAGGCTATGATGCAGGACGGCAAGGCTCTACAGAGTGGTACATCACACTTCCTTGGACAGAACTTTGCAAAGGCTTTCGACGTTACATTCCTCAATAAGGACAATAAGCCTGAATATGTATGGGCTACTTCATGGGGTGTTTCTACACGTCTTATCGGTGCTCTTATCATGACCCACTCTGACGACAATGGTCTTGTACTTCCTCCAAAGCTCGCTCCTATACAGGTTGTTATAGTTCCTATATCTAAGGGCGATGAGCAGTTGGCTGCCATTACAGAGAAGCTCACTCCTATCATCAACGAGTTGAGAGCTAAGGGTATCAGCGTTAAGTATGACGACGCTACCAACAAGCGTCCTGGATTCAAGTTTGCCGACTACGAGCTTAAGGGTGTTCCTGTACGCCTTGTTATGGGTGCGCGCGACCTTGAGGAAGGTACGCTTGAGATTATGCGTCGCGATACATTGGAGAAGGAGACACGCTCTATCGACGGCATCGCAGCATATGTTGAGAACTTGCTTAATGATATTCAGGACAATATCTATCAGAAAGCTCTCAACTTCAGAAACGAGCACATCTACGAGTGCGACAACTACGAAGAGTTTAAGGAGCGCATCAAGGATGGAGGTTTCTTCCTTTGCCATTGGGACGGCACTGCAGAGACCGAGGCTAAGATAAAGGAGGAAACTCAGGCCACTATCCGTTGCGTGCCTTTCATGTTCGAGCAGACTCCTGGTGTAGATATGGTTTCTGGCAAGCCAGCTACACAGCGTGTGCTTATTGCACGTAGCTACTAATTAATAGTATACATAATGTATAGTTGGGACAATACCACAAACGGTATTGTCTCAACTTACACATTTTTATATTTATATATGGTACACATACCTATATAAAGATATAAAAATCTATTGCTATTAACCCCAATAACCACTACTAATTCTTTAATATTAAATTTATAAACAATGGATTGGATAATCAATTTATTTACGAATACCGAGTCCGTTGCCCACATCGCCCTACTCTACGCCATAGTTATCGCTGTCGGCATATTGTTGGGTAAGATAAAGATTGGAGGCATCTCGCTCGGAGTTACATTCGTGCTTTTTACCGGTATTGTGGCAGGCCACATCGGCTTTACTGCCCCTACCAACATCCTAAGCTTTATTCAGGATTTTGGACTTATTTTGTTCGTATTCTGCATTGGTTTGCAGGTAGGTCCTGGTTTCTTTGAAAGTTTCAAGAAGGGCGGTGTAACGCTAAACTTGCTCTCAACATCATTGGTACTGCTTAACGTGGCAGTGATGTTTGCATGCTACTTTATCTTCTTCGACACTAACGACAAGACCAACTTGCCTATGATGGTGGGTACAATGTATGGAGCTGTAACCAACACTCCAGGTCTTGGTGCTGCCAATGAGGCTCTTGAGTCGGTATGGAAAGCAACAAATGGCAATATACCACAGATTGCCGCAGGCTATGCTTGCGCTTATCCTCTTGGTGTACTTGGCATCATTGGCGCTACCATCGCAGTACGTTTCATTACAGGTACTAAGCTTGCCGATGAGGAAGAAGAACTTAATGAGGAAGAGGGCGAGAATGTTCACACCAAACCTCTACAGATGCACCTTAAGGTAGACAATGCCTACCTTGCAGGACGTACAGTTAAGCAGATTAACGAGTTCTTGAACCGCGACGTTGTATTCTCACGTCTCTTGCACGAAGGCAATGTTTCTATTCCAAGCTCTAATGATGTATTCCAGATGGGCGACGAGGTTCTTGTTGTTTGCGCTGCTGTTGACGCCGAGGCTATCAAGGCCTTCATTGGTCCTGAGACAGAACAGACATGGACAGAAGACCAGAGCAACCAGCCGCTTATATCTAAGCGTATCGTCATAACCAACCCGTCAATGAACGGTAAGGAGCTCGGCAAGATGCACTTCTCAAGTGTATATGGTGTTACCGTTACACGAGTATCTCGTCAGGGTATGGATATGTTCGCATCACGCACCTACCGTTTCCAGGTAGGTGATAAGTTACTTGTGGTTGGTCCTACAGACAACGTAAACCGCATTGCCGACTTGATGGGTAATTCTGTTAAGCGTCTTGACACTCCTAACATCGCCACTATCTTCATTGGTATCATTGTTGGTATTCTCTTTGGTAGCATTCCTTTCGCTATCCCAGGCATGCCTGTACCTATGAAGCTCGGTATAGCTGGCGGTCCGCTTATCATCGCTATCCTCATTGGCCGATTCGGACACCGCATGAAGCTTAATACATACACCACAACATCAGCCAATATGATGCTTCGCGAAATTGGTTTGGTGCTATTCCTTGCCAGCGTAGGCGTTAAGGCAGGCGCACACTTCTGGGACACAGTAGTAGAAGGCGACGGCTTGATGTATGTATTCACTGGTTTCTTGATAACAATCATTCCTATCATCATCATTGGTGTGATAGCCCGAATTAAGTTCAAGTTCAACTACTTCACTATTATGGGTATGCTTGCCGGTACATGCACCGACCCACCAGCACTTGCTTACGCCAACTCTGTCTGTTCGCGCGAGGCTCCTGCTATTGGCTACTCAACAGTTTATCCATTGAGCATGTTCCTGCGTATCTTAACAGCCCAGCTCATTGTGCTTTTCTGCTGCGGATAAAAATATAAATCATACAAACAAAAAACGGGAACCATCCATAAAGGAGGTTCCCGTTTTTTTGTTTGTATAAATAAGTATTACATCTGTCGTTTAGAAAGATTAGCCATCATCACAGCACTAAGACCCGCTGTCTCAGTACGCAGTCGGCTGCGTCCAAGACTTATAGGTTCGTATCCATGCTTCATAGCAAGTCTAACCTCTGTTATAGAGAAGTCGCCTTCAGGTCCTACCAATATCGTTACAGGCTCTTCTACCGGAGTGTTCTGAAGCTCAAGCCACAAGTCCTTACGTTCAATCTCCTCATAACAGTGAGCTATAAACTTACGTCCCTCGCGTGGTTCTGAAACAAACTTGTCAAACGACATCATCTCGTTTACCTGAGGTTTCCATGCCTTATGACTTTGCTTCATAGCCGATACCACAATACGGTCGATACGGTCTGTACGTAATGTCTTACGCTCGGAGAACTGACAATCAAGAAAACTAATCTCGTCAAAACCAACCTCAGTAGCTTTTTCTGCCATCCACTCTATGCGATCCATCATCTTTGTAGGAGCAATGCCCAAGGCTATACGGCCATTCCACTCACGCTGGCAAGGCAATGTCTCCACAATATTATAAAGGCAATGCTTGTTTGACACCACGCTAACTTCTGAGTTAAACAAGCCACCCTCACCATCAACAAGAATCATCTGGTCGCCACATTGCAGGCGCAACACACGTGTTGCATGTTTGGCTTCTTCCTCTGGCAGTTCGCCAGCGGAAGAAGCATTTGGGACATAAAAATATCTAATTTCCTTCATTTACCAATATCTATCATTAAGCCTTCACTTCCTTCTTGGTGCGGAAGATAAAGGCAAACAAAACAGCTACGGTAAGGGCATACGCTGCAAATATAAACCAGCATGTCTGCCACTCGCCAACTGTGTAGAACTGTCCATCGATAAGCTCGCCATGTGTAAAGTGGTTTATTATCTTCTGTGCGGCTATAGTACCGATTGTGGCACCAATACCGTTGGTCATCAAGAAGAACACACCTTGCGCACTCGAACGGATATCGTCTGTGGTATTCTGTTCAACAAAGAGCGAACCGCTGATATTGAAGAAGTCGAATGCCACTCCATATACAATCATAGACAGAACAAACATCCATACACCCGAGCCTGGATTACCTACGCCGAACAATCCAAAGCGCAATACCCATGCAAACATTGCAATAAGCATCACATTCTTAATGCCATAGCGCTTCATAAAGAACGGAATAAGCAATATACAGATTGTCTCGCTTATCTGCGACAACGATATAAGGATGTTGGCATGCTGAACGCCAAACGTGTCGGCATACTCCTTAACAGCAGCAAAACTGCTGATAAACGGATTGGCAAAACTGTTTGTTATCTGCAAGCTTACACCAAGCAACATCGAGAATACAAAGAATATAGCCATTCGCTTCTGTTTGAACAGAGCGAAAGCTTTCAATCCGAAAGCCTCGGCAACCGACTTCTTCTCACCCTTAGCCGCAGTCTTGCAAGCAGGGAGTGTAAACGAATAAGCACATAATATAAAACCAAGCACACCTGATGTAACGAACTGCATCTGATTGACCTGGAAGCCCATTAGGTCGACAAACCACATTGTGCATATAAAGCCGATAGTACCAAACACACGTATTGGCGGAAAATCCTTAACAATATCCATTCCTGCCAATGCCAAACCATTATAGGCAACCGAGTTGGCAAGCGAAAGCGTTGGCATATAGAAAGCTACCGAAAGACCGTACAACAAGAAGGCGGTAGCAAAGGATGCATTTTGGCCCTCAGTATAGCCATACCACGACAGCATGAGCATAAACACACCAGCAAGAAGATGGCATATGCCGAACAACTTCTGTGCCTGAACCCAGCGGTCGGCTATAATGCCCATGATGGCAGGCATAAAGATAGACACAACGCCTTGCAAGGAATAGAAATAGCCGATTTCGGTACTCATTCCGATGTTTCCAAGATAACGGCCCATAGATGTCAAATAGGCTCCCCAGACAGCAAACTCCAAGAAGTTCATCACTGCCAAACGTACTTTCAAATTCATAATAGGTATTTAAGTAATTTTATTATCTTGCAAAGATACTATCTTTTTCAGAAAAAAGACAACATTAGACAATAAAATACACAAAATCAAAATGGGTGGAATAGGCATATTGATTAAAAATATCAAAAATAAATCTGTATCTTAGCACATATACGCATTTTAGCTTTGTCAATTCAAAAAAATATCGTACCTTTGCAAGGTTTTCGGGATATTACCGAAAGCATAATTCATGTTTATCACGCCGTAGAAAGTTTTAAGGTATACAAGATGAGACAACTTAAGATTCAAAAAAGTATTACAAACCGTTCCAGTGAAGCACTTGACAAGTATCTCGTTGAGATAGGTCGTGCCCCTCTGATTTCAATAGACGAAGAGATTGAGCTTGCGCAGAAGATCAAGAAAGGCGGTCCTGAAGGCGAACGTGCCAAGGACAAGCTTGTTACTGCTAACCTCCGTTTCGTTGTGTCTGTGGCAAAGCAATACCAGCATCAAGGCCTCACCCTTACTGACCTTATCGATGAGGGCAACATTGGTCTGATAAAGGCAGCACAGAAGTTTGACGAGACACGCGGTTTCAAGTTCATCTCATACGCTGTATGGTGGATTCGTCAGAGCATACTTCAGGCTATTGCCGAGCAGAGTCGTATTGTGCGCTTGCCACTCAACCAGGTTGGCTCTCTTAATAAAATCAACCACGAGATAAACAAATTTGAGCAAGAGAACCAGCGTCATCCGTCTGTATCAGAGCTTTCTGACGCAACAAAGATTGACGAGGAGAAGATTGGACAGAGCCTTATGGCAGATGGACACCATGTAAGTATCGATGCTCCTTTCCAGGATGGCGAGGACAATTGTATGCTTGATGTTATGCCTAGTGGTGATGACAGCCGTACCGACCGTCAGGTAGACCACGAGTCAATGGCACTTGAGCTCAACTCTGTACTTAACAAGGTATTGAAGGACCGCGAGATTACTATTATACGCGAATGTTTTGGTATTGGTTGCCATGAGAAAGGCCTTGAGGAAATAGGCGACCAACTTGGACTGACACGCGAACGTGTACGTCAGATTCGAGAGAAGAGTATTGCCAAGTTGCGCGATAGCGGCAACGCAAAAATACTCATGAAATACTTAGGCTAAATTTTAATTGTTCCCGTAAGTGCCGAACAGTTAGCTTCCGAACTGATTGTCACTTACAATATGAGCGCCATCGAAATAGGGATACACTCCCTGTTTCCTTGGCGTTTTTTTTATTCTCTTGAATCATTTATTGTAGTTCTTTTAAACCAAATCATATTTTTTTCGTCTATATATAATAAGGTGTACAAAACACCAGTATTAGCAGATTTTATTTAACTTAAAAACACCAGAATTATGAAAAGAACCATGAGAATTATGATGATTGCCATTTATTGCATTTTATCTTGCAATATCTTGGCCAGTGCTGGCAACGACAAGCCCATTTCTGTAACAATACTTCCAACAAAAGCACAGATCTTGCTAACCAACTATTTCGGCAATCAGAAGGTGGCGCTTGCTACTATTGAATCGGGCATTGTAAATAGAAGCTACGATGTAGTGCTGCAGAATGGTACAAAGCTTGAGTTCAACAAAAAGGGTGAACTTACAGAAGTTGACTGCAAGCAAGGAGTAGTGCCAGTTAAGTTGATACCGCTATCCATCAAGAACTATTTGCGGAACAACTATCCCGGGCAATCAGTAAAAAAGCTTGAGATAAAGAAAAACGAATACGAGGTAGAACTATCCAACGGCATAGATTTGACCTTCAACAAACATTTCCAGTTGATTGACATTGATTAGCACGTGCCAAAGTAAAGTCTTTATAAAAAGTAAGACGTTTTAGTTAAAGATTCGCAATAATTGGCTCGAAAAGCAGCGAAATCATAACATAATCTATATCTTTGTGTCTGAGATATGACACATAGATTATACTTATACCATAAGGCCCTTCGTTTATAGTAAGTTGTCTGCACCCCTCTACTGACAACTTATTATAAACGAATTATATATTTAATGGGCTTAATAATTTTATATTTTTTAGGTGCTCTGTCACTATCCTTTTTATGTTCCGTCCTTGAGGCGGTACTTCTATCCACTCCAATGTCGTTTATCTCGATGAAGGAGAGCCAAGGCAACAAGACTGCCTCTTTGATGAAACAGTACAAGAACAATGTAGACCGTCCTGTGGGCGCTATTCTTTCGCTCAACACCATTGCACATACCATAGGTTCGGCAGGTGTGGGTGCTGAGTCGATGAAGCTTTTTGGCGAAGAATACTTTGGATTAATATCCGCAATCCTTACATTATTGATTTTGGTACTTTCCGAAATCATACCT
Organism: Prevotella merdae; assembly: GCF_900290275.1. Classification (GTDB taxonomy): domain Bacteria; phylum Bacteroidota; class Bacteroidia; order Bacteroidales; family Bacteroidaceae; genus Prevotella; species Prevotella merdae. Next base: position 730,486 of record NZ_LT985324.1, on the reverse strand, counting down.
AAGACTATTGGTGCTTCATATTGGCGTTCGCTCGCCATACCATCCACAAAGGTAATACGAGTTCTCATCTTCATCACCTATCCATTGGTTCTGCTTTCCGAACTCATCACCAAGGTATTTACACCTAAGAACCATCAAGCTTCGGTTAGTCGTGAGGAAGTATCGGCAATGGTAGATGTAGGTACAACGGAGGGCATCTTCCGCGAGTCGGAAAGCAAGATTATCAAGAGTTGTATCCGTTTGGCTGGAGTAAAGGCAAGGGAGGTTATGACACCTTCCATAGTGGTTGAAACAACCAATGTAAACATGACCATCAAGGAGTTTTACGAGCAGCAGACATGGAACTTCTCTCGCATTCCGGTATACGACAAGAGCAAGGAATACATCATAGGTTATGTGCTTAAGGATATGGTTCTGAAACAACTGTCGGATGATAAATTCGACACCAAGCTATCCGACCTTATGCGCCCTATCCTATCTTTCAACGAGGATGACTCTGTATATCAGATATGGGAGAAAATGCTTGAGAAGCGCGAGCATATCTCCATAATCGTTGACGAGTATGGTTGCCTACGTGGTGTTGTTTCTATGGAAGACGTGATAGAGACAATGACAGGCGTGGAAATAGTTGACGAAGACGACGTGGCTGTAGACATGCAGGCTTTCGCTAAGGAAAAGTCGCGCATGATGTTAAAGAAATAAGCGATATATGAAAAATGTTATCTGCATACAACATTACAGTTCCCCATGTGGAACGCTTGTTTTAGCATCTTTTGCCGATAAACTGTGCCTTTGCGATTGGAGCAACAATTCTCTTGCCGAGCGTAACAAACGTCGGATAGCAGAATATCTACAAGCATCTTTCAAGACAGAGACTTCCTCTGTCTTGGAAGAAACCAAAAGACAACTCAACGAATACTTCTTAGGCCATCGCACATCTTTTGACATTCCATTACATCTGATAGGTACTGATTTTCAGCAACGAGTATGGAACGAATTGCTTAATATACCATACGCAACAACAAAAAGCTACAAGGAAATAGCCTTAAGCATAAGTAAGCCTAAAGCCATAAGAGCTGTGGCTGGCGCAATAGGAGCCAACGGCATAAGCATCCTCATTCCTTGTCATCGCGTTGTTGGCAGCGACAATTCCTTGACTGGATATGCTGGAGGATTGGGAGCTAAGAGAATGTTGCTTGGATTAGAAAATGCCAAGTCATTTTACTAAAGCGCAGAAGTTGTAGGATGTAAACATTACGAGTACTCGCCCGCATTAAGCAAGACTTAAGAGGTATCTTTTGTTCTTAAAACAGCTAACTCATTACAATCCAGCAAATCTGAAAGATATAAAATACATATAGTATCTGTTATTAGTTGATTGTCAGTATTATACGCTCTAAACGATAGAAAAGTGACAGTGTGGATTCTGTGTAGATACAAAAAAGTGAAGATTTAACGTATTTAACCTCCATTTACATCATTTCCAGTGTCTGAGTATAGTATTTCTATCATTTCGTTGGCTATTTTGTGGTCAGCGATTCGCATAACATTGTTTGTTTCCGAATTGTAACCAAAGAAGTTTATGTTCCCATACCAGACAATAGATTTGTCAATGATGGCGCATTGCAGAGTTTGTTCCTTGTTGCACACCACATCCATTCCTGTATTTTTAAGTTCTATCTCATTAACCCCTTCCTCTTTGATATGTACAGCCACAGTAACGCCATTATGAATAATGTTTGCAAGTGTTGACATGATAACTGGCTTGTATTTGAACTTTACTTTTGGGACTGCGATGATGACAGAGTACTGGGCTTTTGCCAAATCATTCCGAAATGTCGCTTCGTAATTGTTTCGTTCGTATATCAGCTCTTGGGGATTTTTGTCAAGTGTGGATGATGTCACATACTTTCCGTATCCTGCTCTTAAATACCCTTTCAGCCGTTTACGATACATAGAGTCACAAAGTGGGACATGAACATCCACATAATCATAAATACGCACTTCGTTCTTTCCTGCGTATTCCCTATGCAAACGCCCAGCATATTGCTCCACATTTCCCATTGGTCGGCATACGCATTGAAGTCTTCATCAACGAACACACTGTTCCCTTTGCGTCGAGCCATACCTTGCAATGGCAAGGCTACAAGATTGCCCAGTCCTCCTTCGGGCAAGGTATCTTGGTTTGGAAAGAAACGGTCGTATGACTTGAAAGACAGATGAGCGTCACAACTCATCGCCTCTGTAAGAATGGCATTTTCCAACTTGCGTGCCTTGAAAGCAGTTACTGGTGTATCAAAGAAAATCCATACGTGAGCACCATTGCCAGAACGTGAGCGTTCGATGTAGCAAGGTACATTCCAAGTTTTGCAAACATTTACAAAGGCAAGTACATCATTCTTGTAGCCATGCTCGCAACTCTTGTCATCAAAGTCTGTACAAAGGAAACTGCAAGTGTTGTCCTTTCGTATTGGATAAAGTCCTATAACATCACGTCCCCATGCATCCTTTCCTGCAAGATGATTGAAAAAGTCGTTGTATGCCAAAGGAGCGAATTGCCTGTTGGGACAATCCGCACATTTGTACTTTCGCTTGTCGCAAAATTCACGATTCCATTCACTCGTGCATACAGGTTGGTAGCCTGACTTTTGAGTCGTACTACTGTACCAACGCTTGGCAAAGACATCATCACGACCTTGAAAAACACTACGAAATAGCGCAACCTTTTCCTGTAGACTCAGCTTTGAATCTGTATGGAATATGGCATGTAGGCTTTCTTTCGTTGTGACATTAGGCTCGGTTACAATGTATGGTATTCCATGCACATCAAGAATTTTTCTTAACCTGGCATTTTCTTTCTCTAATTCTTGAAGCTTGGCAATAAGCTCATTTGCATTTATTTGTTTGCCTGTATCCATAGCGGTTCTTGTTCCCAACCAACAGGAAATCCAAGAGCTGCCAGGTCTATCTCTGGAAACTTGCTGAACAAACTGTGCATTTTGTCAAGCAAGTCATTGTTGGGAGAGATGATGTCAAGGAAATACTTGATGATGCACATGTTATAATAGATTCTTCGCTTGTCCGCAGGAATAGTAATCCAAGGACGAGTCATGCCTCTCATATCATTTGGAATAATCTTGTTGACTTTGTTCCAAACACGAGCGTGATGACAACAAGCGTTGCGAGTAAGCGTAAGCACAGAAAGCCAAGACTCAAACACTGGAGCATGAAGGCAGAAACGCTTGGCGATCTGCTTTTTGAGTCCTTTATCTTTCAAGTTCCTGTAGTACATATTCACGTTACCCATTGGGAGAAGTTCACCAAGAATCCATGCTGGTGGAAAAGGTTCTGTATATGTTCTTTTGAAGTGTTCTATAAAGTCTTCAGTAGAACGTTCATACTCCTTCGACAACATTGCCATACTATTGACGAAAATGGACTGATCACGAAAATGTGCTGAATTGGTAAGCCAATATATATCACCAGTCCGTTCAGCCGTCATATTCATTACGGCTTCTCTTACAGCAATTTCGATCTTCTCAATCTCGTTAAAAAGGAGTAAGCGCAACTTTTTGTCAAAGCGATAAAGCATCATCACTTTGTTAAATGTAGCACCTTCCTTATACAGATGAAGAATCTTTGGAGTCTTCAACAAAGGATGCATATACGCAGACAATCGATAATAGCCAATGCTCTCCAAATACAATTGAGCCTTTTGCCTATCATTGATTATCAATCCACGATTTTCCAATAAGGTTACAAGTTCTCGTGGAGTCTTGAAATCTTTTCCAAAAATTCTCTTTGTCATAGCTTATAAACAAAAAAGCCCAGCCTATTTAAGCATTGTAAAGAGGCTCGGCTGGAACTAACGCTGCAAAAATACAAATAATCGTTGAGAATATAAACTTTTTGGCAAGAAAAATTATGCCAAAGTGGAATCCTTTGATATATTTATATTTAATAATGTTAAATCGGGACTTAAAATCATACTTTACCAGCCAAACAAAGTGGTTTCCAATATAAAAGTGTTACCTTCGTAACGTCTATACCCATACCGAAAGCCCCGATGGGCAGAGGTTGGGCAGACATATATACATATAAGGCGTAACTGTACGCTTTGGTTTTGACTGTGTAAGAACTTCGCAAACTCTCAACTGCTAGTCAAGAACAAAGCAACGGGAACGCCTCATGAGGTGTATTGTATACAGCCCTTATTGGCTTTGAATGATTCTAATTCGTAAGTTGGTCAGCACATCCGTTTGAGCCACTGAGCGAAACATATGTGCTATCATAATAATATACACTTAATGGGATTGGAAAAACCTAACAAAGTTTGTTTAGGCTTCAATTTCACTGCTCGGTGGAGTTGTGCCACCACTGGTAGTACCTCCTGTTGAGCCTCCAGTAGAACCTCCACCTGTCGTTCCGCCTGTTGTACCACTTGTCTGAGTAGAGCCAGGCTTCTGACCTATAACTTCGCGTTTGTAGTGAACAATCTCTGTATTTACATAGTCAATAAAGCCAAGATACTTGCTGTCGCCCTCTATCAAAGCATAAGCATTCACAAACTTCACCAACTGGCGGTAAGCCTCATCGCTTGCCTTGCGTGATGCTTTTAATGCACCAACAGCCTTTGCCATACGTTCGTCTGTGCGTGTTGCTGTCAATGTGCGTACTTTTTCGTTGGCTGCTTTCAGAGCTGTAACGAACGCACCAAGTGAAAGTGTCTGAACTTCGCTTGAATACTTCTTTTCCAAGTCATCGATAAAATTCATCAACAATCCCGTTTCCTTGTCGAGTTGCATCTTTGGGTCGATGGCATAGTCCTTGATGTGTTGCGTCAGTACCTTTGCTGCTTTTGCTATATTCTCCACAGGCAGATTCCTGAAGCCATTAACAGCCTTTTTGTAACCGCTGTAAAGTCCGTCACGCTCAGCATCGACTGTAGCGATATCATCGGTCAGTATACTTTTTTGCGAGATTTTCAAGTCCTCGTCCTCTTTTTCCTTGGCGGCCTTTAGCGAGACAATCTGTGCGCTGAGTTTACTCTTTACAGTCGCATCGGCCTCAGCACGTGCCAACACGTTTGAAATGAACAGAAAATGTGCGCCGTTGTTTAGACGCTCCAAGCTAAGAGTTCCTATTTCGCTCATAGTTTGATAAAAGTTTTAAGATGAAAACTGTGGAAACTCCGTTTTCTGTTGCGTTAAATAGATTGTTTATGCCATCTCTACGTTGTTTCCGATAATAATTCTCATGGAATCAGTCGTGCACGTTGTTTCCTTACTCTCTCCTTTGGGTTTGGTCGCAAAAACAGCGTTTCTTGCACCATTCCGTATGGAGTAATGCAAGAAACGCTGTTTCTGCCGTCTTCCGATAATGAATTATACAATCTTCATGCCACAAACCCTTACCGACATATTTCATGCCATCGTTGACACGGTTTCTTGTATCATGCACTATGGATTTGACATATTGTCTGATGTTTTCGGTCATTATAGCGGCATCATTGGACTAAAATTTCTGTTTTTTGAAAACGATAACTAATAATGTCTTTATTCTTATTGATTTTTAGTAACTTTGCAACGCATTCGCAATAAATGCGTTTGCAAAACATACATAAGGCGTCATCAACGCTTTGTTCATTGATTGTTCTGAACGTAGGAAATTCAAAATGGTTATCAATGACATTGCAGAGAAGATGTCACGGGTAGGTTGTATAATCAACCCTCGTAGTGTGCCAAGGAGGATTTACCTCATCGGCACACTTTTCGGGGTTATGTATAACATTCAGCGTGAGATTCTATCTGTTCGTCATTAACCATAGGTTTCCTACGACCAAGAATGAGTGGCGAGCAAGTGTAGAGTCTCACGTTTTTGTTATGATTGATAATCGAGTATTAACCCTAAAATTATTCCTTATGAGAAAATTTTTATTAACTTTTGTTCTAAACTTATTTACCATAATAGTAACAGCCTCGGTTCAATATAACGGACTAAATTATGAGCTTAATTGTTCAAAGAACACTGCTACAGTTCTTAAAAGCGAAAGTGCAGAGAATCTAATTATTCCTGAAACTATTATTATTGAAGGTAAAGAGTACATTGTTACTGGTATCGATAATAATGCTTTCCAAGGATGTAGCCAATTAGTGTCTGTCACAATTCCTAAAACTATAAAAAATATAGGAACAAGAGCTTTTCAGACTGGAAAGGTTGTTGACATATACATTAAAGACCTTTCGGCATGGTGCAATATTACACATAAATATCTGCATCATACTACAAGTGGTCAATATATATATGAACCTATTGCTGACTATCGTCTTTTCTTAAATAATTCAGAAATAACTTCACTTGAAATTCCAAGCGAGATAACATATCTTAAAACTAACTGCTTTTCTGGTTGCAAAAGCATTTCTACAGTTGTAATGAACGACAAACTAAATTATATTGGAGATTATGCATTCTATAAATGTGATGGATTATCGACAATAGAGTTTAGTAATAATGTCACAAATATTGGAGAGTACTGTTTCTGCGATTGTCGTTTGTTAGAAAACATAAAGCTACCAAGATTCTTAGAAACTCTAAAAATAGGAGCACTACAAAACACAAACATAAATGAAATAACGATACCTGGTAGCGTAACAGAAATAGGTTCTGGATGTTTTCGTTTTTGTATTTAGCCCCTTATAACTAACCACAACTTACTATGACTAACCAAACATAAAGCCTTGATTTTCAATACTATTTGATTTTTTAACACTTTCTGAGTGTTTTTTGGCAGTTCCCGATTTTCCACATATTTTTGCAACGTATTTCTACCGTGGAGAATTTGCGGAGCTTTTATTTTGTCATATCGTGAACGTAGTTGACAAGGGTTTACGAGTGACTACAATGGATGACATATTTGAAGCTGATAGGCAAAAAGCGTAATATCGTGGACTGGGTTGACAAAGGTTGTCAATGGTTCACTTCCGTTTACTCCATCGGTGGAATACTCAAAGTATGTAGAACATAGCAATATCAAAGAGTATGAGACCGACAAGAAAATGTGAATTTTGTGGCAAGACATTCGTGCCAAGGAGCGGTATGCAGAAATACTGTTCCGAGGAATGTCAGGCAGAGGCAAAACGTCTTAGGAAGAAAAGACAGCAGGACTTGATTAACGGTATTGAACCTATCATGGATCTGCAACATCAGGAGTATCTTACCTTCTCCAAAGCTGCCATTCTGATGGGATGCACCCGACAGTATATCTACAAACTTGTGGCTAACGGCAAGTTGAAGGCTTCACGGTTGAGCAACCGAATGGCATTCGTAAGAAAGGCTGATATAGAGAAAATGTTTGAGGGTAATCCTTACAAGCGTGTGGTTCCAGCAAGCAAGAGTAAGCCCAGTAAGAAGGCAAAAAAAGAAAAGCCAACACAAAACCTGGAACCAATAAAAGGGAAAGTGGAGAATGAGGTGCTTGACTATTATTCGGGCGAGGAAGTGATGTCCATTTATAAGGTCAAGAAGTCTTGGCTCTACACTTCCGCCAAGCGCAACCAGATACCGATGTGCCGTATCGCTGGCAAGAACTATTACAGCAAACGACATATTGATGAGTTCTTCGGTACTGCCGTTGACCTCAACAGTATCACGGAATGGGTGACGGCTGATGATGTAGAGGAAGCCTTTAGCATGAGCAAGTCGGCACTCAGGGCATACACTTACCGCCATAAGATACCGACCAAGCGAGAATACGGACGTACCTATTATTCCAAGGAGCATCTTGAAGAACTGCGCAGGACTGACCTCATGAGCGATGACAACTATTATACCACCGAACAGGTGCAGCAGTTGTATGGTCTGGCAAGTGCCAACATCTGCCATATCGTGAGAGTTCACCATATCAGTAAGGTAAAAGTGGGTGTAAAGAACCTGCTTTTGAAGACGGATGTGGAGCGTGCAATGGCAGAAAGGACAGCAAAAGGACTGTGATTTCAAATGATTTCAGCATTATCCATCAATGACTGCAAATAATGGGAGTCACGGAAGTATCATTCAGTTATTTTGCAGCCGTGAAGATACACTTCACCACGAATAATCATCAATAATACATATCAGTTATGAGCAACATTTGCAAGACCGTATCATTGCGTACACGCAAAATCAAGGACGGACACATGCTGTCCTATTATCTTGACTATTATCCAGGCTATCGTGACGAGAGCACGATGAAAGTCATTCGCCATGAGTCGCTTGGCATCTACATCTATGCCAAGCCAAAGAACCAGATGGAACAGAAGTACAACCTCAACCTTATGGCAAGAGCCGAGGCGATACGCTGCCGTCGCTTCGAGGCTATCGTCAACGAGCGTTACGACTTCTTCGACAAGGAGAAAATGAAGGGAGATTTCCTTGCCTACTTCAAGAGACTGGCAGACAAGAAGAACTCCAAGTGGCAGCACGTCTATATGCACTTTCGTACATTCACGCAAGGCAAGTGTACCTTCGGTGAGATAAACGTGGACTTGTGCAACAGATTTCGTGAGTATCTGCTGACAGCACCACAGGGACTGCATAAGAACAGAAAGCTACATATCAACTCGGCAGCCAACTACTGGTCAACTTTCCGTGCTTCAATACATACAGCCTATCGTGACCGCAAGATAAAGGAAAATCCGAACGGCTTCTTGGAGCGTATCGAGACAATCCCGACAGACAAGGAGCATCTTTCACAGGACGAGGTTATCCGCTTGGCATCCACACCATGCTCCGCCCCAGCATTGAAGCGAGCCTTCCTGTTCTCTTGCCTAACGGCATTGCGAAAGAGCGACATCAAGAAACTCACTTGGGAGGAAATACAGCCATACGGCAGCGATGGTGTGATGTATGTCACCACACGAATGCAGAAGACAAAAGACATCGTGCATAACCCAATCAGTGAGGAAGCCTTGGAACTGATAGGCTATTCACCAGATAAACGAGGCAAGGTGTTCCCTGATTTCAAAGACTCCATGACGCAGGCACCATTGAAGAACTGGCTGAAAGATGCAGAGATAACCAAGCATATAACTTTCCACTGCAGCAGGCACAGCTTCGCCTGTCTCCAGCTCGACGCAGGAACAAGCATTATGGTGGTGCAGCGTTACCTCGGTCATAAAAATGTTACGACAACAGAGGTCTATGCCAAGATTTCCGATGCTCAGAAGCGTGCTTCGATGGGCTGCATCACATTGAAGAAATAAGGTTCATCCGACATTTCGAGTGATACAAATAGTAACTCAATATTTAACAGTCAGCATCCGAAATCAAAAAAACATTCTGTTTTAGTCGAAATACTAAAACAGAATGGACTGGTTGATGCCTATAATTATTGCCGTGGAGAGGACGAAGGTCTTGAAAGCATTCCAACTTTCTATTTGCAAAGAAATAAAGAGAAACCGTACCATTTGGATCATGACTATTGGCTGACTTTAAGTGACCATATTCCAGTAATTGTTGAAATAAAATAAAGAAGCAATATGAAAATAGTTTTGATTGTTTATGCCGTATCATGGCTTATCCTTCTTGCCATTTAAGGTGTACTAATGTGTCCTGTAATCACGTTGTAGTTCCAAGTCGTAGGGAATATAACCTCCATTGCACACAACACGTTCATGTATACCTCGTGTGTGCAATTTCTGAGAAGTTATTGATATTCGGTAATATCCGTTTGGAATAGAGATTGATTTTCTTGAATTCCCAGATATACTCACATAACCTTTTGCAAAAGTTCCATCGTAGTTTAATTCTGCTGGATAAGAGGATCGGTTAATTACCTCAATGGTTGTAGTCCCATCAAAATTTGAGGTGATTCTATACGAATCATACTTAGGGTCGAAGTCATCATTAAGAATTATTCTACGCGCCTCATATTCATGTAAGCCACGGGGGAATCTGCTTAAATATACATTAGAGAGGTATATGGAGTCCAACAATATTACACGATTCCATGCGCTATCATCAGTATCCCATTTTGAGAATTCTTTATCTATTGTCTCTTGTGGAGCATGTTCTAAGAAATTCTTCAAGGTTACAACCGACTGGAAATTTGACCAGCTATTAATATCCGCAGATTTATCATAAATGTTATAAATAGACGCAAGCTCTCTTTTAACATCCTTTTTTATTTTGAGGACAAATTCCAAATTTTCATCATTATATTGGTTTAAGAATGCACATTTACCATTGAGGGATGAATCATAGAACTTTTCAAAAACGATTTGAATTTGTTCTTCTTTATCTTTTTCTGAAAGATCCGAAAAACTTCCACAAATTCTCATTAGAGATAAGTTGTTCGTTTCACTCTTGGAAGATTCTTGTTTTACAATTTCTTTAAATTGCAGAAGTTCTTTTTGGTGTTGGGCAAAATCCCGTATGCAATAACCTAAGATTGGAGATAAAATAAGAATAGATAATACAAAGGACGTTGATTTCCATTCTTTCTTATTGAAAAAATAATCGTATGTACATAAAGCACGAATTGCAGCGAATCCTGCTGCAATATAGAAAAGGAATCCTACCAAATTTATTACTGAATAAAAGAAATTCATATTAATTTAAATGCATGAAACTATGAATGAGGCACATGCTGTAAACAGCATGATGCCGATAACAACACCTAAACATCCTGTTTCGGATTTTCCAGCAGGTTCAATATTAGACGCTTCTGATCCGGAAGAACGGTTGTCTTCAACTTGTCTATTCCAGAATTGTTGAACTTTTATAAAGTTCTTATGTTTTCCTTCTTTGTCAATTTCTATTTCTACATATTTCTTCTCGATTGTCTTCGGATCCCAGAAACCAATCATGAGATAGTCAGAATTGTGATGTTTCTTTCCTCTGCCGAAACTCGTTGCTAATCCGACTGCCGCTCCCAATGGTCCCGCTAATAGTAGTCCAGCTCCAACTCGCGCCCCCCTCGAATCACACCTATTATACTCTATAGTACCGTCAAAAGTCCATCTTTCAAATAGAAAAATCTGAGAGTTATGTATGTTATATCGAAAACTGCCGATATGCAACTGAATACCATGAGAATGGATACGTAATTCGCTGTAGTTTGGGTATCTTCTTATTTCATCGAAGGCAGAGCTATTGGAGGATCCTGGGTGAAAAATGATTCTCACATTGGCATCATCATGCAGGTATTCCATGCTTTGACCAATATTCAAATTATTAGGCAGGGAGGGAGGAGGTACTGCGTCATCAAAAAGTTTATCTATCTCTTCTATATCCATAACGTGTCAGTTTAACCTTAATTCCGCAACACTATAAATTTTAACTTTTATAATATCCTGAGCAACAAAAAGTTGCCCGGGATTTTGCCATGTCAGAGGATTCACTTAATTTAGTGTTGCTGTAATAATCAAACAAAACCTCATCAGGCATGGCAAAAATACAAATAAAATCCGAGAAACTCACATCTATTGGTGGTATATTTCCAATTATGGAGAAATTCGACAGGATGTTGTCTCATACAATAGACTCTACTTTAGGTTTGCGTAGCAAAGTGTATGGCTATCAATATAGCGAGATAATCCGTTCTCTGATGTGTGTATATTTCTGTGGAGGGTCATGTGTCGAAGACGTGTCCTCACACCTTATGGAAACACTTTGCTTGCATCCACACCTCCGTACATGCAGCGCAGACACAATACTTTGGGGCTATATTTAGGCAATAAGAGGCATTTTTGACGCTGTATAAACAGGTCGTTTGCCAACTTGTCGCCAAAGTTAGTTAACGCCAAGGATTGCGTAAAAACTTTCCAAGGCATATATTTAATTCAAATTTAACCCACTTTTTAAAGTGGAGTCAAAGATACAAAAGTTCAGTGTTTTTCTTCTATCTTATCTTGACTTTATCACTCGAAATGTCGGATGAACCAGAAATAACTCTCACACAACCTTATTCGTGTAGTACTATTGGAATGAAGTGTTCCAGCAGTCCTTTTCCGTTTTTATTGGTTCTATTTGCTGTTACAGATAGAACCAGTCCACCAAACGCACCCTTATATCTGTCGATATTGAAAAACAACAGCAAGTTTCTTGTTTCTTCCCTATTATCTTTGCGACAAGCAATCAGCTATAACTGACACTAATGAGCAGTTTAAAGTATGATTCAGAGTATGATATCATATTAGAACGCTAATAAAGCGTAAAAGAAAGAGTGCCAGAGAACGTAAATGCGGTTTTTACATGCTTCTGCATCTAACTTTGTGGAAGTTTTTGAACGAATAACAATAAAACGAATACAATAATGATAGAAAACAAGACAACTTCAGATTGTACCATCTACGCTTTTGTTGGTACTGCAATTCTCGCCATCTCTCTTGTCGTGGCTATGTATGTAGGCAATGACTTTCACCAAAGTCTGTTTGTCGAGTCAATCATCTTTGTAGGAAGCAACATCCTGCTTTGGGCGATATTCATTTCCATGGTGAATTATCCCTATGAACTGATGACCATTGGTAGCAACAGCAAGACAAAGAAAAACGTTGTAGAAGCAGAGCCAGCAACAGAACAAGAACAGCCAAAGCAAACATTACCACAACCAGAGTCAGCACAATACAGTCATGAGGACTATGCCAAGTGTGTAGAGGCACAAGAAAAAGAAGCACAGGAGATAAAGGAAAAACGAACGAGAGCCGTACTTGACTATGTGCATCGTACCATGTCACGTTTCCTTTATGAGGAAGATTTGTACAAGGTAATAGAGGCTGTCAAGGAATGGAGCAACGACACCAACTATACCCCGACAGCAATAAACCGCTTCAAGGAAAATGTTGAGAATATCCCTTTAAGGCACTTCGTGTGGAATATCGCAGAACGTTTGGGTAAACGTGATTACACAATGGCCATGCGAATAGCTTTTATCAAGGCATTGTTCCCCAAACCGTTTGAAGGCTTGGACTACAGTACATTGAAGAACCTGAAAGCACCATGCTCCAATGATATAATCCCTATTGACGAGCCTGCCAATGGTGGATATGATTTCCATGGATGATAATGTAGCCTTTGGCAAAATCGCTTTTCTTCCCTATTTCCTTATAATTGGATATTACAACTAAAAAAGCCGTATCTTGACCAAATGGTCTTGATGCGGCAGATTTCATAATTAGTCAGTTCGTCTTTTATAGAATTTTACTTATATCATGGGGTGTCTTAAAATAATAGTCTGCACGTATAGGATTAGATACATTGTTGCTCCATAAAACCAATCCGGAATCAACACCGGCATTGTCAGCACATTGAATATCATAAATACTATCACCAATATAGAGAGCATTTTCGGGGTTTATATGGGCTTTAGCCAAATATGCTACTAAGGGTGCTGCTTTGGGCTTATGTTCATCAGTATCATCTGCACATACAATTGTGGAAAAAAAGTCCGCTAACCCTAATGGTTCAAAATCAGAATGATATTCTTGATATGTTTTGGAGGTTACAATGCCTAAAAGATAGCCTTTTGATAAAAGGGATTGCAAGCATTCTTTGATACCTTGAAAAGGTTGAATAGTGTGCTGGAGCAATTTCACATTCCTATCCCATCGTTTCAAAGCATCTTCTATGTCGGGTATTTTGAGTAATTCCAACGCATTTCTTCCGGTAATACCTAAAGCAAATTTCAGACTTTCATATTGAGGTGCACGTCCCGTTATTTCTGTAATTGTTTTTATTAAAGAGTTGATGACTGCATATTCCGTATCTATCAATGTACCGTCTATGTCGAATACGATATGTTTATATTTCATATGTTTTATTTATTAGTCAAATAATACTTGCCAGTTTTTATCAGAGTAAGCAGAAAAGCACATTTTAATTTGTTCTTCGTTATTTTTCTCTTTTGCAAGAATAGGTAATTCTTCCAATCCGAAATAGGCACTCTCATCCGTTTCAATATTGGGTCGGAAAGATCCGCTTTCAATCTCACAAAGAACAAAAACTTTACAAACATTGTAGGCATATGGGGGAATATTATGTAAATTTCTATCCTGTATGGCTATTACCCGGATAGCTTTTACATTTAACCCTGCCTCTTCTTTTACTTCTTTTTCTGTATTAGTTTTGATACTCTGATTTATATCGACCCAACCACCGGGCAAAGACCAAGTTCCATTTTTCTCTTTCACAAGCAATATTTTATCATCTTTGAATATCGCAGCTCGTGTATCTAATTTAGGAGTTTGAAATCCAGTTTCATTGCAAAACAGATTCTTTACTTTTTCTATGGGTATTCCACTTTGCAGGCTGAGCATTTCTGCTGCAATTTCTCTAATGCGTTCAAAGCGTTCTATATCAAATACATCCTTGGAGTATGTCAATCCCCCTTGGGCAATGAATTGTAGTTCTTTTGCCCATTCAAGCCATTGTGGTTGTACTATTTTATTCATATAGTGAATGTTTGTATCGTTATATTGATATGCAAAGGTAATGTTTTGTTTCTAAACAATGACACAAAACACGTTCTCTTATACGGGTTCACCTTTATTTTAACAATATCATTGATAGATAGTTTCGGATAGGTAACTATCCAATAATCCCCATTGTTAGAGTTATTCCTTCGTGAATGACAAATGACTGTCACGGATGGGAGTAACGGAAGCATCATTCTGTTCCTTTGTCCCAGTTTTTTAGAACAACTTGTATATGACAAAGGAATTAACTTTCAACGACCTTCCAATGGTCGTTGCCCAGCTTCGGGATGAAGTGGTGGGCATGAAGCAGATGATCATCAGTCTGCAATCACAGAACAAGCCACACAAGGCTAATACGCACATACCTATGAGTGTGGAGGAAGCATCGGCATACCTGAAAATGCCGATGGCTACCCTCTACATGAAACTTGGCAACGGCAGCATTCCTGCCACCAAGCCGGGCAAGCGTTATTGCCTTTATCAAGACGAACTTGACAAGTGGCTGGAGACTAACCGCAAGAATCCTGTACCTCTCACTGCTGAAGAGGAGAACGCTGCCATTCTTGCAGGAAACAAGCGCAAGCCCAAACCCTTAAACTGGTAATGTAATGGATGCGCTTGAAATTTGTAACAAGCTACGCTCGGAGGCTTCGGGCGTAGCCACTTCTGGAATTCCGCTTGACGTATTCCCCCAGAAGATGCAGCAGATGATTCTTGATTTGGCAAGGACGGAGAACTATTCCATTGAGTTTACCGCTACTTCCCTTATATCCGCTATGGCAGCAGCCGTCGGCAACTCCTGCTATATCCGGATTAAAGGCAATTGGATTACTTCACCTATCCTATATGTCATTCTTGTTGGCAGACCAGGAGTCGGCAAGACTCCACCATTGAACTTTGCCTACAAGCCGTTGCACGACATTGATACTGAGGAGCACCATAAGTTCAAGGCTCTAAAGAATGAGTATGCAGCCATTGTGGAGAGAAACAAGGGCAAAAAACGGACGGAATGGGAATCGTTACCTCCAGTACCAGTCCTGCATAAGAATATCATGAATGACTTCACGCCAGAGATTCTTATGCGCAATCACGATGCCAACCTCAGAGGTGTGGCAGTTGTGGTGGATGAGATAATGGGGCTGTTCAATACCATCAACCGATACAACAACAGTTCTTTTGTACAACAGATGCTGTCGGCTCACAATGGCTTGCCAGTAGATGTTTCTCGTTGTAATCTTGATTGTCCTTTACGCATTGACTATCCTTGCATACAGATTGTAGGAACTATCCAGACTGGTATTGTGCATGAACTTTATGATATGGGATTCAAGAAGAATGGTTTTCTTGACCGTTTTCTGATCACATGCCCAAAAGGTTTGAAGATTGCTCCTTGGGTTAAGGTTCCAAAACAAGATGCTGCAATCATTGAAAGACCATTCCGTGTATGGAAAGAGATCATAGACAAGGCTGTGGCTCTTCCTTTTACGGAAGGCATCTTCAATGTTCTTGACTTCTCTGATGAAGCCATTGACATATTCTATGATTGGCAGAATGAGGACATAGAACGGCAGAATGCCATTACGGATGAAAAAATGATAGACTCACGTGCTGCAAAAGTTCCTTTGAACACTGCTCGACTTGCCTTGATATTCCAACTGTTCCGATGGGCTTGTGATGAGTCTCACAAGGATTTTATTGATGCGGAGTCCGTGAATGCAGCCATACGGATGAGCGATTACTTTGAGAAGTCATACAAAAGGATGGATGACCTCGTTTTAACCGAGGCTACCGACCCTGTGAAAAAACAGGTACTTGACTCGTTGGGAAACAAGTTCGTAACTGCTGAAGCAGTAAAGGCTGGAGCGGATTTCGGTTTTGCAAGACGTACTGTCATGTATATGCTCAAAGACTTCTGTCAGAGAAACTTTATCATCAAAGACAAGCAAGGCAATTATGAGAAAGTTCAGAAGTAGAACCACCACCTTGCACCGTTTGCACTTTGCACTTCTTGCACTCTTGCACAAAAGATGCTGCATTTTGTGCCAAACAAGTGCAAAAGTGCAGAAAGTGCAAGGTGCAATAAGTGCAGAGCCTTATGAGTGAGTATAGATTCCATCTACAGAAATACAAGCTGGGCAACCGATATGCTTGCCCTCAATGTGGGCGTAAGCGTTGCTTTGCAAGATATATTGACGAGCAAGGACAGATTGTATTCCCTGACAATGTGGGGCGTTGTGACCATGAACAGAGTTGTGGCTACCATTATTCTCCATCTGATTATTTCAAGGACAATCCCGATGCCAACTGCAATGATGATTGGAGATATAAAACACCAATCAAAGAGTGCAGGAAAGAGAAACCTCTTCCAACTTTCATTGAAAATAAGTTGATGGAGCAAACACTGCATGGCTATTCTGTCAATCCTTTGTACCGATACATTTCAACGGTCTTTGGCAAAGAGGAGACAGAACGGCTGTTTGCCTTGTACAAGGTCGGCACTTCAAAGAAATGGGGCGGTTCAACTATCTTTTGGCAGATAGATGTCAATGGAAATGTGCGCACTGGCAAGATAATGAAGTATGATGACAAGACAGGACACCGCATCAAGGAACCTCACAGCTTGGTGACTTGGGTACACTCGGAACTAAAATTGCCAGACTTTACACTTCGGCAGTGCTTCTTTGGCGAACATCTGTTGACAGATAAAACCACGACCAAGACAATAGCCATCGTGGAGAGCGAAAAGACAGCCATCATTGCCACCCACTTCATGTCTGATTTCGTATGGTTGGCTACTGGAGGCATGAACGGATGTTTCAATAAAGATGCTGTCGAAGTCCTAAGCGGTCGTGAGGTTGTTTTGGTTCCAGACCTTGGGGCAACGGATAAGTGGAAAAGCAAACTTCCGTTGCTGCAATCAATATGCAAGCAAGTTCTTGTCAGCAACATCTTGGAAGACAATGCCACCGATGAACAAAAGACCAATGGTCTTGACATTGCCGACTTCCTTCTGATGACGGAAACACCGCAGATGGCGCTACAAAGGCTGATAAAGCAACATCCGCCACT
Source organism: Prevotella merdae (assembly GCF_900290275.1). Lineage (GTDB taxonomy): Bacteria > Bacteroidota > Bacteroidia > Bacteroidales > Bacteroidaceae > Prevotella > Prevotella merdae. The sequence goes on along the minus strand of NZ_LT985324.1, from coordinate 712,967 downwards.
CCAGCATCTGATAGACTGTCTTGGATTGGTGTTGGTGGAAGAGTCATAGCAGAGTGGGTAAGGATCTGCGAGCACGCTTGCGTGACGGACTTTCACAAAAGTCCTAAACATAATAGGGACTTTTAGATTCACCTGCTGACGCTGTTCACTTAAAAAGTCCTTCTATTATGCTCAAGCTCCGCCCGAGACCTGTCACCAATTATACAAGAACTACGTTACAAACTCAAACAAGATACTTATGGAAAGAAACATACCACGTGCCGCCATCCATGTAGGCACAGACAAGAAATCGTTCTCGTCCCAAGTGGGCAACGAGGCGGAACGCAGAGGTTGGGACGAGAAACGTTACCAACTCAAAAACGCGGACATAGACAAGAACAACCATTATAACTACTCACGCAAGAGACTCAACTTTGAGATAGTCAAGGGTGGAAAGATAGTGCCTCTTGGTTCCCAGTCTGTGCCGTTGCATGAACGCTTGCAGCACAGACTTGATGAACTTGGCTTCAAGCCGTATATGGATGCCAAGCGTCCCGACCAAGTTTCAAGGAACAGTCCGAACTGCACTGTCGGCATCATCTTCAGTGGTGACCATGATGTGCTTAACAGGCTTGCCTTTGGTGAACAGAAACTCAACACGTCAGATCTAAATGCTGACCACAGCAAGGTTGTATTGCAAAAAGGCATCTATGACTGGGCATTGGACACCTACCGCTTTGCATGTGAGAAATGGGGAGAAGAGAATGTCATCGGCTTTGATGTGCATTGTGACGAGACAAGCATCCATGCCCATGTGCAGACCGTGCCTGTTGAACAAGTAAAGAAACGTGGGCGCATCGGAAGCCAGTACATTCACAAGGATAATCCAGAAAAGGTTCTCTCTACCAAGGAATGGAGAGCACTTCCAAAAGAAGAACGTGACAACTACACAAAAGCGGAAGTGGCAAAGGGTGTTGTGGAACGTGTGTCATATGCCAAAGTGTGGGGAGAGCGAGCAAAGGACAAATCCAAATACCTTTCCCAACTGCATACTGACTATTACAACAAGGTAGGGCATAAGTATGGCTTGGCAAGAGGCTTCTCCTATGATGAACTTTCAGAGGAAGAGAAGCGAGGACGCAAGCATAAGAACAAGGTGGTGCTTGAAGGTGAACGTCAGGCGAAAGTTGCTCTTGACAAAGTGGAGAAATATGCAGTACTTGCCACAATCGACAAGAAGGAGTTGACCATTCCTTTTCTCAACATCAAGGCTCCTGTTCAAGAAGCGATGAATGCCGTAAAGAAAGAACTTGCCATCCCTATTCCTGCACTTATAGGACAAAAGGCGTGGCGTGAGGAGCGTGTAAACAACATCAACGCTGTTATTAAAGCTCTTGTCGTAGCCATCAATTCAGAACGTGACAAGCAGAATGAAGGTGTACGCAAGGCTGTCAACAAGACATACACTTACTATATGCAGAATCTCAATAAGCAGATAGAAGAGAACAAGTCGCTTCGTGCCGAGAATGATGCGCTAAAGACTGAAAACAACAAAGTCAAACAACGCATCTCTCAACTTGACGAGAAGGCTGTGGAGCGAGTGACTACTCAACTTGTCTATGCGAAGGAAGAACTCGCCAGTGCAAAAAAATATAATACTACACTTATGGAAATGTACAATGATTTGAAGGCTCGTTGGAATGCCATTTGGCAAGAGCCTGAAATGACAGACGCATGGAGACGAGTGGAAGCACGTAAGGAGGAAGATGCAAAAGAGAAGGCTCGGCAAGAAGCCGAAGCCAAACGTGAAAGCATGGCTCGTCAAAATAGATCCATAGGAGTGCTTGACAAGTTCATCCATGAGGGACATGAAGCTTTATCATCCTTTGCAAAAACAGACAGAGTCAACTTCAACGAGAAAGAATCGGCTTCCATATACTATGGCATTATGGCATCTGCTGTAAAGCATAATATTGGATTGGACTCTAAAGCCTGTATAGAATCGGCAGCAAAAAGGTTCTTATCTGGCATATCGTGGCATGGTTTTACAGACTTCAAGCAAGAATGTATCACCAGTTGGACAAAACTCTTCGCCACGAATGAAGTTCAATTCACAGACAAAGCCATTGACAACTTTCTCGCTTTTGTTGACCATATGTCATGTAGTGCAGACACATACGTTTCACTTGGAGGTTCAAATGGGTGCGCTGACCAACTTACGAATTGGGACGGAACACAAAAAGTGGGATTGGGTGCGGTTCTAAGAAAAAAGCCAAGAGGCTTCTCACTATAAGTTAAAATAATGAGTATAAGAACTTGTTGACATGGAATTAAGATTTGATTAACACATTTATGAATGTAAGGTGACTTGTAAGGCAAACGGTCAAAGTTTGATGAAACGTAAAATATTACGGATATTATTTGTATTCTCCGTAACTTTTAACACAAGACATTCTTTATTCTCAACAAGTAGTTGTATCTTTGCACGCAAATAAGAATAACATGAATAGAAATACAGTCATTGACACGCTAAAACAGCGAGGTGGATTCATAACCACAGGTGAAGTGAAAAGCCGTGGTGAATATGAGCAACTTCGCCGTGCTATAGAAGATGGAACGCTTATGCGGCTTCGTAATGGTGTCTATGTGGAAATATCAGCGTTGGCAAACAACATGATAGATGTGGAACGTATAGTTCCGCATGGGGTGCTTTGCCTGTATAGTGCTTTTGCTCATTATGGACTTTCCACACAAGTGCCTTCCGCTACTTGCATAGCCATTGAAGCCAAGCGAAAGGTGCGTTTGCCAGACTATCCTCCTATTGACCTCTATTATTGGAAAAAGGAGAATTTGGAGTTTGGTATAATCAAAAAGAATATATCTGGCTATGATATACACATTACAGATATGGAGCGAACGGTCTGTGATGCTGTAAAGTACCGAAACAAGATAGGACTTGATGTGTGCGGTGAGGTGATAGACAACTATCTCAAAAAGGAAAACCGCAATATATCTCTACTCCATGAATACGCACAGAAACTAAGAGTGAAAAATATATTGACTACATATTTGGAGACAAGACTATGACAAAGAATATAGGGAAGTCCATTAGGACACGTTTGCTGAACCTCGCCAAAGAGGAGAAGCAAGAGTATATGAAAGTGTTGGTTAGATACTTGCATGAACGCTTGTTGTTCCGTATCTCTGCAAGTCCTTACAAGAGCCACTTTCTTCTAAAAGGCAGTTCGCTGTTGTTTGCCTTGGATGGGTTCAAGGCTCGTCCAACCATTGACATTGACCTGTTGGGAGAACGCATCAGCAATGATAGAGATAACCTAAAAGAGGTTTTTCAAAAAGTGTGCGCCATTGAATGTGAGGACGATGGAGTTAGATTCGATGCAACTTCACTTGAATTGGAGCCAATAGCCGTTGAAAAGAAATACCCAGGCACTTGTGTAAAAGTGGTGGCACACTTAGATACAATAGTGCAACAAGTGTCAGTTGACATAGGCTTCGGTGATGTGGTAACACCTTATCCTCTTTCTTTGGACTATCCGTTATTGCTGTCAGATGTTCCTGCCGTTGAACTGTATGCCTATTCATTGGAAACTTTGATAGCAGAGAAGTTTCATGCAATGGTTGACCGTGACGAAAGCAATAGCCGCATGAAAGATTTCTTTGATGTGTATCAGTTGTTCACCAACCATGAGATAGACAAGGAACTTCTTGTGGAAGCCATTGTCGGTACGTTTAAGAACAGGAATACACCTTACCGAGAGAACCTTGCCCTTTTCACAGACAAGTTTGCAACGGATGCCACACGCAATATTTGGTGGAAAGCATTCTTGAAAAAGATACGTTGGAAAGAGCCGATAGACTTCTCTGTTGTGATGAAGTGCATCAAAGAGAACCTACAGGCATATTGGAACAAAGAAACATTAGGATGATAGCGAAAGGGAATATTTGATTTTGGATGGTGCCAAAGAACACCATATTCTTGATATAGAGCATCGTGACAAGGCAATTGAGATTATTGAAACTCTTTTGCCTGCGATACCTTACCCTAAGAAGAAAAAGAAGCGAGACTGAAGGCAGAGAGTGTTTTGTGTACTCTCTGCCTTTTCTTCGGACTGCTTACAACGATTCGATGCTGTCACGATAACTTCTCAACTGTTCTTCGCTCAATTCCGCCTTCGCATCTCTCAGTTCTTGCAGCAACGAAACTCTGTCATGAGGCAAGGAGCCGGTAAATGGTACAGGATTGCTAACAGTTCGCCCCAGAATATGCGTTTGGATATGCAGATGCTCTATGAGTGTTATCATTTCATCGAAACGCTCATGCTCTGTTGCCTCCTCAAACTTACCTTCTTGAATTTCTTGGTAGAGTTGGCTTTCTGGAAACAATGTTAGCGAGAGGAAGCCTATGCTTACTGGGTGAAGCTGGTTGAAAACTCCTGCCGAACGCAGAGCGTTTCTTTCACCATTTCCATGCCCACCTAATCCTACGAGATAGAAGAAGTGATAATGTGTATCTGCTTCTTCAAGTTTACGGCATTGTTCAACGATGTCTTCGGACAGATACCCTTTGTTGACCCTTGTTAGAGTTTCACTGTCGCCACTCTCTACGCCAATGGTAAGATAATCGAAACCTAAGTGGTGGAGCTGTTGCAGATCCTCTACCGTCTTGTTGCGAATATCCGTGATTCGAGAGAAACAACCGATGGTAGGGTATCCTTCGCCTACGTATTTTCTGATGAGCAGTGCAATGTCAGTCAGGCGGTTCGTGGTGAGTACAAAAGGATTGGCACCTGTAAGAAATATACGGTGAGCTCTTGGTTGGAAAGCATGGACTACTTTTAAGTCTTCCTCTATTTCAGACATCGGAGACATACGGAACTTCTGCTTGCCATAGAGCGTGCAGAACTTGCAGCGATGCCAAGTACAGCCAGCTGTGACCTGCAAGAGTTGTGAAGTGGCTTCATAAGGAGGTCGCCACACCGGACCGTCAAAATGTAATGTGGGTTGCATACTATTTCCTTTCTTTTTTACGTTATTATAATGGTATCATCAAAATTGATGGTGCAAAGGTAAGGAGATACCGACAAAAGAAATCATCGTATTGGCTTTATGCCCCTAACCAAAAGGTAAGTATTGAAGATTATGAAAAAGAAACTCAATTATGATTATTGCCAAGCCGCTCCTGTCTTGGAATGGATGAGTCAGAAGTGGGCATTGGTCGTGATGCTCCGTATAGAGGAATACGAAAAGGAAAGCATCCGTTTCAGCGAACTTTTCCGAACTATCCCCCAGGTTTCTGAAAAAGTACTTGCGTCAACGCTTGATTATCTACTGCAAGAAGGACTTGTTACAAGAGAGAGATTTGAAGAAATTCCTCCAAGGGTGGAATATTCTCTCACACCAATAGCCAAGGACTTCTTGCGAGAAATCAGCTACGTCATAGAATGGGGGCAGCTGCATTTTGAGCAGATAGTGAAGGGCAGAAAATAGTTATACATATTTATATTCTTTAACTAAACTTTGTGCAGTCATCAAGCCTTCGGCGTATCTATATCAAGATAGATAGTACGAAACAATTCGCTCATGGCTTCAAATATAACAACATTAGTAGAAAAAGTAAAACAAGGTGACGCTGACGCTTTCAGCACATTATACCAAATGTATTATCCTAAGATGAAAGGGATATGCATCAATATTCTTAGAGAGGACAAGGCTGTCGTTGACGACCTTGTCCAAGATGCTTTTATACTTGCGTTTGTTTCATTAAAAGACTTAAAGAATACTCATAGGTTTAGTCAATGGCTTACAAGTATCACTACTAACCTTGTATTGAAATATCAGGAGAAAGGTAAGAGATACGATTTCATTTCCTTGTCTGATATAGAGGATGAATTTAGTTCCGTATTGGAAGATGACAACACTTCCAAGCAATCAATTTCGTATGAGGAAATTATGTCAGCTATAGACAGTTTGCCTGAAGGGTATAAGAAAATATTCAATATGTCTGTTTTGGATGGCTTGTCCCATCAAGAAATCAGCGAATTACTTGATATTGCTCCACATAGTTCTTCCTCACAATTGTCAAGGGCAAAGGCAATGTTGCGAAACATTTTGTCTCCAAGAGCTATGCTTATCATCGTATTGGCGTTGATAGTCATCCCTGTATATAGATATTTTACAGCAAAGAAAAAAATAGTTTCAGAAAATGATGTGAATATAGTTCGAACTCGAAAGCCTAATGAAGACATTACGCCTATACAAAAGATGCCTAATGTTTCTGTTAGTAGAGCGCAAAACGCTGTTTTGTGCTCTAATTATCGAAGTGTTCAACCGGGAAAGAACATTGTAATAACTGTTGGTGATTCGATTAAGGCTGGTCAAAATGTAATACTCGAAATATCCGATTCTTTGCAGGAGAACCAACATGTTTTGGCTGATAACAAGCGAGATAGTATCATCACAAAAGATACTGTATATACACCTATTCCAAACGAGGAAAGATGGATTGCGGATGATACAAGGACGTACAAGAAAAGTAAATGGCAGTTGCTCGCAGCTGGTTCTTTGGGTACTACTCTTGTGCAAAATGTTTATAAAATTATAACAAGTAACGGTAATGATATTACGAGTGAACAACCTTCAAAAAAGAGTTTTACTACATGGGAAGAGTATTCTGAATATCTACATCGCTTAACTCCAACTGACCCAACGGCGGAAAATGTTGCAATGATGGATATTGCCGATAATAACAAGGGCAAAATTGAAGAGGTAGAACATCATGACAAACCAATAATATTAGGATTGGCTGTGAACAAGAGCATAGGAAAGCATTGGAGTTTAGAAACAGGACTCCAATACTCTTACTTGAAGTCATATTTTACTTTAGGTACTGGCAATTACCGTGTTGACAAGGAACAAAAGTTGCATTACATCGGTATCCCGGTCAAGCTCTCGTACCAATTCATGGCGTACAAGAGACTGTCGGCTTACGGTTCTGCAGGAGCAAGCATTCAGATACCATTGTCTGGAAAGACATATGCAGACTATGTAATAGGAGGAAAGTCTGGCTATACAACGGATTGGAAGACAACACCTTCTATACAGTGGACTGTAAACACTAACATCGGAATACAATATCAAATTGCACCAAAGTTAACTTTGTTTGTTGAGCCAACGCTGAATTGGTACATTCCGAATGAAAGCGAAGTCAAGAACACTTGGACAGAACGTCCATTTACATTGACTGTGCCTTTCGGTATTAGGCTCTCTTGGTAAGAAAGTATCATTTTGCATGCAGTCTTTATGAATGACCTGTATCTATATATACAGAAAAGTCAAAAAAATAAGATACATGCAAAAAAGACATACAGACAGAAAGATGTATTTCCGTGACTTGGAGATAACATCTAAGGAGTTTTACATCAGCTACTTGTCAGATTTTACGGAACTGACACCAAAGAGTAGAATCTTGGAGGTAGGCTGTGGTGAAGGAGGAAACTTAGTTCCCTTTGCACAGTTGGGCTGCAGAGTGACAGGTATAGATATTGCCGAATGCAGAATTAAAGATGCCAAAGCATACTTTTCTGAAATCAGCAATCATGCCACATTTGTATGCAGTGATTTCATGCAATATCCTGTTCCATGTAATGAAGAGGATAAATATGACGTAATACTATTACATGATGTGATAGAACACGTTCCTACAAAAGAGCCATTTCTTGCACACCTAAGAAAGTTTATGAAAACAAAAGGCGTGCTGTTTGTCGGATTCCCCGCATGGCAAATGCCTTTTGGAGGACATCAACAGATTTGCAGAAGCAAACTTTGCTCACATCTGCCATTCATTCACTTGCTGCCAAACCCTTTATACCGGTTGTTGCTAAAAACATGCAATGAAGAGAAAGGAACTATGAATGAACTTATGAGCATAAAAGAATGCCGAACAAGTATAGAGTTGTTTGAAAGACTCATACACCAATGTGGCTTTTCGGTAACAGATCAAAAACTCTGGTTCATCAACCCACATTACAAACAGAAGTTCCACCTTACCCCACGGCTCTTGCCACATTGGGTCTGGAAGGTGAAGTATATCAGAAATTTTTTCACCACTTCATGTTGGTATATATTGAACATAAGCCATAAATAGAACTTACGTTCTTTAGGCAACCATTAAATCTATGAAACAATAAATAAGATATACTTAACCATTTCGGAAAAGCAGACTCCAAAAATCAGTATTGGAATCTGCTTTTCTACTTATATAAAAATGTAGGAAAACAGTATGAGAGGCTACATTTCTATTGGTTCTTATAGAATAAAAGGGGATGATTGGCAATCACATCCTTTAAGGGAAGTCGTTTCAACCCTACCCCTCTAAAATATCATTGGATAACTTTTGTTTGCCACATTTTGAGTTCTGTTGAAACATTCCTATTCAAACACTATTTGGTAGTTTTTAATGTAATCGAAAGTTAAATACGTTAAATTATTACCTTTTCGTATCTAAACAGAATCCACACAGTCACTTTTCTACCGTTTAGAGCGTATAATACTGATAATCAACTAATAATAGATACCTGAATTGCAATAATTTAAAAACTGTAGAATTTGAAGATTCTGATTTGGACTTAACATTAGGGTATGGACAATACAATAGGCAACCATTGTTCATAGGAAACCCTATCCAAAAATTGTACTTAGGAAGAAATCTAAAAGAAAAAACCATGACATCTAACATCGGTTATTCTATCTCGCCATTTATGGATCAAACTAAGCTAACAAATGTAACTATTGGTAACAATGTTAAGATTATTGGTCCATATCTTTTTAGTGGATGTTCTTCGCTTTCAGAAATTAACACACCTAATTCTCTTGCACAAATAGGAAATGGAGCATTTGAAGGCTGTACAAACTTACCTATAATTGATAATATTCAATATGCGGGAAAGTGTGCTGTTAGGGTTGTTGATAAAGATTTAGATAGCTACAATCTAGCAAATGAAACTAGATTTATCCTATCCGCTTGCTTCTCTGGTTGCGTCAATTTAAAAAAGATAGATTTGCCAAATAGTATTATCTATTGGGGAGATTATGTCTTCGAGGGTTGTACAAATTTGAAAGAAATAACTATTCCCGATAAAGTAGAAACAATAGCAAAAAATATGTTTTCTGGATGTGAAGAACTTGAAAACATATCAATACCTTCTAACATAAAGATTATTAATTCCGATGCTTTTTCTGGCTGCAAATCTTTGAAAGAAATTGTTATACCACGAAATGTTGTTAGAATTGAAGATAATGCCTTTTATGGATGCTACTCGCTAAAAGAAGTCGTTTTGGAAGATTGTTCAAACAGTATAGGAATGGGGACTAGTGGATACGACAAGAAATCTCTTTTTTATGATTGTCCATTAGAAAAAATTTATATTGGTAGAAATATGGCAAGTTCTTATTGGGTAGGAAATAGAAATGATTATTTACCTTTTTATGGAAAAGAAACCATAAAAGAATTAACCATAGGTTCTGACGTGACTAGTCTTTGGGCATACTCGTTCTATGGTTGTAATGCAATAGAAGATATAACTGTTAAGCATGATATTCCAATAATGCTTGAAAACTATACATTTTCAAGTGAATTATATTCAAAATGCAGATTGAATGTTCCTGTAAATTCTGTTTCATTATATTCATCTGCAAATATTTGGAGTAATTTTGAAAAAATAATTGGAGTTACAACTGGAATACAAAACGTATTTTTGCCATCTGATAATATTAATACAAAATATAATCTGAATGGGACTATTAGCAATGATAATAATGGAATTAAAATTATAAAATGTAAGAATGGTCAATACAAGAAAATAATAAAACATATGTAAATGCTATCTACTATTTTTATTATATAGTGAAAAAGGCTATCGGTATATATTTTATAAAACCTTAATTCCGCAACACTATAGTTTAACATTATTTATAAGTGCCTGAGCAACAAAAAGTTACCCAGGATTTTGCCATGTCAGAATTTTCACTTACCTTAGTGTTGCGAAAAGAAGACAAGCAAAACTCTAATATGACATGGCAAAGATACAAATTAAATCAGAGAAACTCACTCCTTTTGGGGGAATTTTTTCGATTATGGAGCAATTTGATGCTCTTTTAGCTCAAACCATAGATTCCACCTTGGGATTGAGATGCACTATGTTTGGTTATCAATATAGCGAGATTCTACGCTCTCTGATGTGCGTATATCTTTGTGGTGGCTCATGCATTGAGGATGTTACAACTCACCTGATGAAACATTTGTCTCTTCATCCAACTCTTCGCACTTGCAGCGCAGACACCATATTACGTGCTATCGAAGAACTGACATTTAAGAGCATCACCTATAAGTCTGCTTCTGGCAAATCCTATGATTTCAATACTGCAGACAAGATGAACTGCTTACTGGTCAATGCCCTGCTTGCTACTGGTCAATTGAAATCCGGTCAAGAGTATGATTTTGACTTTGACCATCAGTTCATTGAAACAGAGAAGTATGATGCAAAACCAACCTACAAGAAGTTCTTGGGCTATAGTCCAGGCGTAGCTGTCATTAACGACATGATTGTTGGTATTGAAAATAGAGACGGCAACACAAACGTACGCTTCAACCAAAAAGAAACTTTGGAAAGAATCTTCAAGCGATTGGAGGCTTCGGAAATATATATTTCTCGTGCCCGCATGGATTGCGGCTCATGTTCGGAGGAAATCGTAGATATGGTAGAGGCTCATTGCAGGCATTTTTATATTCGTGCCAACAGATGCTCTTCTTTCTACGATTCCATGTTTGCCTTAACTGGATGGAAAACTGTTGAAATCAACGGTATTGAGTTTGAGTTGAATTCTATCCTTGTTGAGAAATGGAAAGGAAAACCGTATCGTCTTGTCATACAGAGACAAAGGCGAATAGATGGAGACCTTGACATTTGGGAAGGCGAATATACCTACAGATGTATACTGGCTAACGATTACAAGTCGAGTGCAAGAGACATCGTGGAATTCTACAATCTTCGTGGTGGCAAGGAACGCATCTTCGATGACATGAACAATGGCTTTGGCTGGAATCGATTGCCAAAATCGTTCATGGCACAGAATACTGTATTCCTGCTTATGACAGCTCTCATCAGAAACTTCTACAAAGCTATTATGCAGAGATTGAAAACCCATGAATTTGGATTGCGTGCCACCAGCAGAATCAAGACCTTTGTTTTCAAGTTCATCTCTGTTCCTGCGAAATGGATTAAGACATCACGTAGGCATGTATTGAACATTTACTCAGACAACAATGCTTATGCCAACCTGTTCAAGACAGACTTTGGTTAAAGACCATGCTTTTCTGGTTAAACCAGCGTATTACCTCAAGTCGCTTTATGGGGTAAGGGGATTTTGTGTCTGCGACATTTCTGTTGTGCAAGAAATATGTACAATAAAATGAATTTTGTCGCTTTGCAAGCAAAATCCCACTAAACCCTATAGGTTGCGGATTTGAGGTAAAATAATAAAAGAGTCCACTTGAAAAAGTCATGAATCGAGTTCCATTTCAAAACATGCTTACATTTTGTCATGCTACATTATCAATAAACATGTTTATAAAGATAGAACATACGACATAATAACAGAAATAAGGTCATTGATTTACAAAATGAAAGTTATTTTTTGAAGAACCACTTTTTCAAGTGGACTCATAAAAGCATTTTTATATGGGAAAGTTTGTTATTACAATTCAAGACGAAACTTTTTTCACAAAAAAAAGTTTGGCTCAAAAATGTAAAGGGATACTTAATTCATACAAGGATGGTGATAGGTTAAATATGTTTGATGAGGAGTTTATGATAGATTTCTTTACTCAGTTAGCAAAAAGCCACAAGTTAAAAGGAAAGAATATTGTTGAGGTTGATGTAAGAAAATCAAAGAAGTATCGGAAGAATCTGCAATTTTGGATTAAAAGAGAAGATGGAACAAAAACAGACATTTCATACATTAATTGCATTTGGCCTAGAAAAAAGATTGATGAAATATCAGATGCATGCAGAAGGGCTGTTGAAGACATCGTTACAAAGTATAAATTTAACCATGTTTATCCAACAATTAGTGACTTGAGTGGACAAATAATTGCTAGTTCTGATGAAGCTGAAGTTGATCATTACGATATGGACTTTGTAGATCTTGTAAATAATTGGGTTTACCTAAATGGTGGGGAAGAATATATTTATTCTAAGATAAATGAAACAGAAGATGGATCGGAAATAACAGAATTTACGGATTCTGAACTTACTGATAGCTTTATTAAATATCATAACTCGCATTCTCATTTGCGAATTTTGACAATAGATGAAAATCGAAAACGAAAGAAGTCTAAAAGATAAAAGCACGAACCGATTTTCATAGATATACTGATTTTTCTCAATAAAAACATGAATAAAGAAGAAGACATTGATTGGTAATGCTTTCTTTAGGAAGTACTAAAAGTTCTATAATCCACATACTCAGCTATGGAACTTTGTCTTTAACGCGATTGTCACAAAGTTGTTAGCGTAAGACACGTATATCAATGATTTCAGGCCATTTGATCATACAGCATAGAAAAAAGGCTAAGAAATATGGGTGGATTGATGAAATAGAATGGGTAAGTGAGCTTCTTGATGTCGCCCTTTCTTAATGCCGTAAGGCAGGAGAACAGAAACGCACGTTTCAAGGCAGGTGCTGAGCATGGAGTGGAAGCCAAACGAATAACCTCGTCCTGTGAAAGATGCTCTCTGTCTGTCGGGATTATCTCGATACGTTCCAAGAAACCATTTGGATTCTCCTTAATCTTGCGGTCACGATAGGCTGTGTGTATTGAAGCACGGAAAGTTACCTTTCGGTTTCCTCCTTCGCACCTCGGCAATTCAAACAAGTTTGATTGCGCTCGGTTTGTCGTCGGTTGACCAATAGTTGGCTGCTGAGTTGATATGTAGCTTTCTGTTCTTGTGCTGTCCCTGTGGTGCTGTCAGCAGATACTCACGAAATCTGTTGCACACACTCGCCAAAAGTACATTTGCCTTGCGTGAATGTGTGAAAAAGCATATAAACGTGTAACGACAACCATTTTACACGAAAATAGCATTATCACTTAGAAAAACTACATAAAATAATATCAAAATATTAATAATATTCAAAATAATTTGGTAAAGCAATATAAAAGTATTATCTTTACACACGAATAATACAAAATAACACATTATGAATATAGTACTCGACGTGCTTCGTTATCTCAACGAACACAACATAACTCTTGTTAAGGCCGCCGAAGCAACTGGCGTTGCACAGCAGAATATAAAGAAAAGTATCGGAAACAATCCAAAGGCAAGCACGTTGCTCGCTTTGGCGAAAGGACTAGGCGTAGACCCACGAGAGTTTTTCTATGATTTGGACGAGAATATAGACGCTTTTAGCAAAATGGATTCAAAAAAACTTTTTGATTTGGACGCAGGCAAAAATATAGCCGACACAGCCGCCCAGATCTCGGAGCCGATGGAGATAAAGACCACTGCGTTCTGTCCGCACTGCGGAGCGAAAGTAAGGGTGGGCGTGGTACTGCTGGCGGAATGAAAAAAGTCAATAAAGAAGAATATCACCCACTTGGAGTTCTTCTTGTCCGCCAGTTTCTTGAAGTAGGCAAGGAAATCGCCTTTCATCTTCTCCTTGTCGAAGAAATCATAACGCTCGTTGACAATAGACTCAAAACGACGGCAGCGTATCGCTTCTGCCCTTTCAGCAAGGTTCTGATTATACTTTAGCTCTGTCTGGTTCTTTGGCTTGGCATAGATGTAGATGCCAAGTGACTCATGGCGGATGACTTTCATCGTGATTTCGTCACGATAGCCTGGATAATAGTCAAGGAAGTAAGACAACATGCGTCCGTCCTTGATTTTGCGTGTACGCAATGAGTAAGATACTCCTAATGTTGCAGATCCACGATTGTCTCAATACCATTAATCAAGTCCTGCTGTCTTTTCTTCCTAAGACGTTTTGCCTCTGCCTGACATTCTTCGGAACAGTATTTCTGCATACCGCTCCTTGGCACAAATGACTTGCCACATAATTCACATTTTCTTGTCGGTCTCATACTCTTTGATATTGCTTTGTTCAAATTTATTTGAGTATTCCACCATTGGAGTAAACGGAAGTGAACTATTGACAACCTTTGTCAACCCAATATTTACATTTAGTTATTCATGGTAAGTTATAGTTAGTTATAAGGGTCTAAATACATTAGCAAAAACAATTAGGGGTATCGCCTTTTGCGATACCCCTAATTATATATCGGTTATTACTGATGCTGCTCACGCAACAAATCATTAACAGTCTTAACTGGGTTGAATGTGCCGATAGGAACTTCTACGAATACGGTGTTCCAATCGCTCATTGCGCCATTCCACAAGCCAGGCAACTCCAATGCCTTAAGTTCCTTGCCGTTCTTACTCTTAGAGCTGATAAAGCCAGTTGAGCGGTCAACATACTTAGGAAGATTGAATTTATTGCCCTTATAGTCCTTAGTTGCACATACAAGGTCAACTGGATTGAAGTGTGTGCCTTCCTTAAACATCTTGACATACTCGGCATTATTGGTGTCAATCTGACTTGACTCAAGAATCTGCGGGCTAACAGTACCGTCTGCATTATAGCAAAGGAATGGACCACCACCAGGCTCGCCAACATTCTTAACAACACCACAAACGCGAATTGGACGGTTAAGCTTGTTCTTCAAGTAGATTACGAGATCGGCATCCTCAAGCTCCTTAATATCATGCTTGCGGCAGCAGAGAGTGTGCTGTACAAAGCGAATCATCTCCTCAATCTTCTCGTGTGAATATTTGCCCGACTCAAGAACGCGCAGATACTCGAACACTTGCTTCTGAACGTCAACAAGTATACCGGCGATAAGTTTCTTGTAAAGCACAGTCTCGTCCTTAATACGATCTGGCACAACATTGTCGATGTTCTTGATAAATACAACATCCGAGTCAATCTCGTTAAGGTTCTCGATAAGTGCGCCATGTCCGCCTGGACGGAACAACAATGAGCCATCCTCGTTGCGGAACGGAGTATTGTCTGGGTTGGCAGCTATAGTATCTGTGCTCGGCTTCTGCTCAGAGAAGCTTACATTAAAGTGTACATTATACTTCTTTTCGTAGTAAGCCTTCTTCTCCTCCACCTTCTTCTTGAAGAGTTCAAGATGATCGTGCGATACTGTAAAGTGGATATTAGCCTCGCCATCTGAGCTTGCATATAGAGCAGCTTCCACAAGATGTTCCTCCATAGGTGTACGTGGACCATCCTCATACGAGTGGAAAAGCAACAAGCCCTTAGGCAACTGGCCATAGTTAAGACCCTTAGCCTCAAGCAAATTGGCAACAACCTCCTTGTAATTGCCAGCCTTAATTAGGTTGCAAACACAAGCACCGTCGTTGTTTTCCTTGCACTTGCCGCAAAGCTCGTGCTTGAAAGCAAACTTCTTTATCTTGTCGAAGAATTCCTTCTCGAAATCGGTTGTAGGAACATCATAATCGGCAGTAAGGAATGCAAACAGATTCTTAAACATACGGCTTGCAGCACCACTTGCAGGAACAAACTTTACTACCTTGTGGCCTTCTTCCTGATACTTGCTCCATTCTTCTACATACTTGTCACGCTCTTCGGGTGTAGGCGAGAAAATGCCATTGCCTACAGCCGCAGCAGCTTCTATTTTTAAGAAAGGAAAACCTTTCTTGATTTCGTCCAACTGATGTTCCACCATTTCTGGAGTAATTCCTCTTTGTGAGATTTGGTTTAAATCTTGGATAGTTAACATAATTATAACTTATTAGTTTTTAATTTTGATTATATCGCTTGTTCGTGGTATATTGTCTACAAATATAAAGACTTTTTCTTTAAATAGGAAATATTCTGCCATTTTTTTGTAACTTTGCGGTAGATTTTAATATGAAACATGTGAATTATGGAGGAAAAGTTCAAATTTACAGATGAGGAGAAGCTGCAATTAGGCGAGATAGCAACACGCTTACGCAAACTTATGGGCGACTCATTAAAGCCCGAAGACGAGTCAAACCTAAGACAGCAGCTGGAAGCAGAAATAAGCGACAACAAGATAAGCAGGGACATATTCGGGTTGAATCCGATACTTCTGAGCTTTCAGACAGCCGAGCTCGAACTGGAAGAAATAGGTATGAAGCGCGAATGTGTGCTTGCCATTATGCTGTACAACAGCATAATCAGCGGCAACCTGTCCTTAGAACGCACCGAGCAGCTTTTTGGCAAAAGCGTTGCACAAATTATTCACGGTTTGGTGCGCATACACGAACTTTACACCAAGACACCGGTAATAGAGAGCGAGAATTTCCGCAATTTGCTGCTATCTTTTGCCGAGGATATGCGCGTCATTCTTATTATGATTACCGACCGTGTTAACCTTATGCGCCAGATACGCGATACAGACAACACGGAGGCTAAGCTACGTGTGGCCGAGGAAGCAAGCTATCTATATGCCCCACTTGCCCACAAACTGGGCTTGTACAAGCTTAAAAGCGAGCTGGAAGACCTTAGCCTGAAGTATCTTGAGCACGATGCCTACTATATGATTAAGGATAAGCTCAACGCTACAAAGCGTTCGCGCGACGCTTATATAGAGAAGTTTATCACTCCTATTGACGAGAAACTTAAGCAGATGGGCATTAAATGCCATATCAAAGGCCGCACCAAGAGCATACACTCTATCTGGCAGAAGATGAAGAAACAGCAATGTGGATTTGAGGGCATTTACGACCTCTTTGCCATACGCATCATCATCGACTCGCCATACGACCAGGAAAAGATGCTGTGCTGGCAGACTTATTCGCTCATTACTGATATGTATCAGCCTAACCCTAAGCGTCTGCGCGACTGGCTATCCGTACCTAAATCAAACGGATACGAGAGTTTGCACATCACTGTACTTGGTCCTGAACAGAATTGGGTTGAGGTACAGATACGCACCGAACGTATGGACGAGATTGCCGAACGCGGTCTTGCCGCACACTGGAGATATAAAGGCATAAAGGGCGAATCGGGTCTTGACGAGTGGCTTAACAATATACGCACGGCTCTGGAAAACAGCGACGACATGCAGCTGATGGACCAGTTCAAGATGGACCTTTATGAGGACGAGGTATTTGTGTTCACTCCTAAGGGCGACTTGCTTAAGTTTCCTAAGGGCGCAACTATACTCGACTTTGCCTACCATATCCACTCGGGTGTGGGCAACAAATGTGTTGGCGGCAAGATTAACGGTCGCAATGTGCCTATACGCGAACCCCTACGCTCGGGCGACACGGTTGAAATCCTTACGCAAAACAACCAAACGCCTAAGCGCGACTGGCTTAACATTGTACAGACATCAAGAGGAAAAGCCAAGGTGCGCCAGGCCCTGAAAGAAACTCAAGTAAAAGATGGTCTCTTTGCCAAGGAGATTCTTGAGCGCCGATTCAAGAACCGCAAGGTGGATGTGGAAGAAAGCATCATGTCGCACCTTATAAAGCGTATGGGATTTAAGGAGACATCCGACTTTTACAAGCAGATTGTGGACAACAAGCTTGATGCCAATGATGTTGTAGACAGATATATAGAGGAACGCGACCGCGAACTTAATCAGAAGATGGCGGGTGTGGTAAGGTCGGCAGAAGAGTTCTCGTTTGACGCTCAAAGCGGACAGGCAGTAAGCTATAATAATATAGGTAATGACGACGAGCTGGTGATAGACCAGAATCTGAAGGGTGTAGACTATTCGTTGGCTCAATGCTGCCACCCTATCTACGGCGACCCAATCTTTGGTTTCGTAACTGTGTCGGGCGGTATAAAAATTCACTGCCAGAATTGTCCTAACGCTCCCGAGCTGCGCAAACGCTTTGGTTACCGTATAGTAAAAGCAAGATGGAGCGGCAAGGGACAATCTCAATACAACATTACCTTGCGCATAGTGGGCAACGACGATTTAGGAATTGTAAACAACATTACAAGCATAATATCCAAAGAGGAGAAGATTGTAATGAAATCGATTAACATCGACAGCCATGACGGATTGTTCAGCGGCAACCTTAATGTGCTTGTCGACGATACATCCAAGCTGGAATCGCTGCTGAAAAAGCTGCGCACGGTTAAGGGTGTAAAGTCGGTTGCTCGACTGTAATATGCTCCTTGTATTATGAATGAGGGTGTGTCATGACACACCCTCATTCATTTTTTTTGCTTAAAAATGGCAAAAACCGCCATATTATCCTCTCCCGAAAAGTAATATAATATACTTTGCCATTTAATATTATTTACTTTGCCATTTAATATAATATACTTTGCCGTTGAATATATATTACTTAAGGACGGAGGTTTTCTGCGCACACAAGAACCACGAGGAACTCTACATTTTCCTACGAAATATATGGCAACAGTTTCCACTGAACTCTGAAGATTATATAGTTCCCACAGAACTCACAGAAAACACAGAAGCCTACGGACCTAAAACGTTTCGAATACACAGATTAGCCTACGCTTCGCGAGGCAAGAATCCACAGAAATGTGTGGTACAAAGTTACGTATTACAGATGTATATAGCGTGCCATTAAGAATACTAGATCAGAAGAGTTGCTTATGTTATGCGTGCAATATAAGGGCAACTCGTTCAGTGCTGAGGATGCCACAGATGGCGTAATTCTGAACGAGCAATTGAAATGGTAATAACAAACTATGTGCTGAAAAGCAGAATGTTGAACACACAAGAAAACAAAACGAGGCTACGGAATACTCTGTAGCCTCGTGTAGATTTATATAATGTAGATTTGTCTGATTAAGACGGAAGTATAGCCAGACGCTTCTGATAATAGTCCTTAACAGCATTCCAATGATAATAGGGCCAAATGTCGGTCTTTACGGGTATATGCACCTCCTTCTCGTTGTGCATAATCTTAACCAGCACGTCGCCATTCTTGTTCTCGTAGAATACAAACTGAAGGTTCGAGGCCATAGGAGCTGCCTTGAAGTCGCACCAATGCTTGTAGATACCAGCCGATGGTTCAATGGATACGTCAAAGTTCTCTACCTGAAGCAAAGCCAACAAAGGAATTATGTTGCCGTCATGTCCAAAGCGTAGCGTTGCAGCAGTAGAACGATCCTTGATGGCATTGTCTGCCGACTCGATGATATTCTCTACCAACGACTTGGCATTAGCCATTACGATGCCCTTGCTTGCAAGAGGATTGGCATTGCCCATATAAAAACGATAGTTGACACATTGCCACAAGTCGAAGAGTTCTTGAGTTAGGAAGATGTCGTAGAACGACACCTTGGTCTCTATATCCTGCATACCCACTGCAATCCAATACATTCCCCATATAAACTCACGCGGATTAACATTGCAACGAACAAAGTCGGCATCAGAGAATATTGACTCTACAAGACGGTCTGGATTGGTATGTTTCTCCTCAAACTTGCGATATTCCTCTGCCCATGAGCCTTTCTCGTTGTTGGTAAAGACATTCGACTTGGGTGAGTGATAGCACAAATAAGACATATACTTGTGGCTCATCTCGTAAGTGATGTCGAGTTGGGGATTTAATCCTTTAAGTCTATCGCCAAAAGCCGCCATACTCATGGCGCAACGGTTAACCAATGTAGAACGTGCAGAGATATGACGTTTGCCGCGGAACACTTCAGGAAAGTTGTTGAACATACGCTCGGCAATGCCTTGATGCTGGCGTATGCCAAGTGGAGTTAAGTCGCCACCATGTCCTTCGGCTTCTGCCCAAACCAGATTAAGACGTTGGAATACGTCCTTACCCAATGGAGTAAGGGCATTGGCATCGGATGCCTTCTGCATAACCTGGATTACACCCTGATAATCCTTGTCAGAAATAAGATAGCGAGAGCCATGACGTCCATAATGGCTAACATAAAAAGGCTTATAGCCCTTGGGAGCTGGTGTAAGCTTGGCTTCCACCTTAGGATAAACCAGATAAACACCACCTGCCTTGTTAATATCGGCAGCAATTTCCTCAATTGTAGTCTGTGCCTGTGCACCCAGGCTAAAAGTAGCCATAAGTATGGCCAAGGTTTTAATTCTTAGGTTCATGATATTGTTGTTTTGTTAGATATAGTAAAAAAGGGCTGGATATCGATTAAGAAATCCAGCCCTGTATAATATGTCCAAATAGCTTTGATAGACAGCTATCGTTGACTTTTACTTCTTTGCTGGCACTGCATACCAGTCGCCAGTCTCCTTTACAAGTTTCTTAGCAAAGCTTGCAGGATAGCCTGGTCGTACCACAGAGCGCACAAGCTTGCCATCCTTAGTCTTCTTTACAGCCATGTCGTTGTACTTAACGATGATAAGTCGACCAAGGTCTTGCCATGACGCAAGCATCTGCTGAGCCTTCTCGTTGCTGTAGTCGTTAAGATACTTCACTGCAGCAGCCTTGTCGGTAGCATACAAAGCCATAGCCTTGTCTTCCACTTGTTTCTGTGCTGCAAAATAGCTTGTCTCAAGCGAGTCGCGTACTGCCTGCAGTTCGGGGAACAATTGCGAGTAGCGTGGATATACCATATTGCTAACCCAGTTGCACACCCAGAATGCATTCTTATCCGAATAGGTAACAGCGTCGGCACCAGGAGTATTATAGCATTCAGGCTGTACTGTGCTGCCACAATAAACCGGTGTGTAAGCCACCATGTTGGCATCGTCGTTGCCGAACCATATAATGCCACCTATCTCATTAGGCAACCATGATCGCAGCTGTGACACAAAACTGAAAGCAGTCTGTTGTGTAGAGATAGGACGCTCATTGAAGTATTCCTTGCCGTCAACCTTGAATGTAAGCGGTGTCGGGCGATATGGCATTTGGTAGATACCGCCACCAATATTGGTAGAATCTATAGCCATAGCAGTGCCTTCATAATGGTCGCGCATGCACATCTCCACGTCGTGAACGCTAAGTTTGCGGTCTGGAATAATCCACAAAGGCATATCCTCGGCCTTTTCGTCCTTGCCAAGAGCCCAAGGCAAATAGCGGTCGAAGCCTTTCTGCCAGTGGTTGAAGAAGCTCCACACACGTGCATCACAGAAACGACGGCCCGAGAAGTCGGGGGCCGCATATGTATGCTTCCAAGAGAAATCGGCATCCTTACCGGTGAACCAACCCATCTTACGTGCATAGGCAATCACATTCTTAGAGTGCAAGACATTCTTCTTGTCCTTCATGTTGAACTTGCCTATACGGCTCTGGTTTGCATGTGCGCAGATAGCGTCATCGGGGATACGTTGTGCTACCCATACAACACCCTTAGAGCCTTTGCCTGTACCTTGCATCTCCATAATCCAGGCCTCGTTGGGGTCGCATATTGAGAAAGTCTCGCCTTCTGAACAATAGCCATACTTTTCTACAAGCGATGTCATAACCGAGATAGCCTCGCGCGCTGTCTTTGAACGCTGTAGTGCCAAGTAGATGAGCGAACCATAATCGATAATGCCAGTTGGGTCTACCATCTCCTCGCGTCCACCATAAGTGGTCTCGCCAATTGATAGCTGGAACTCGTTGATATTGCCAATAACATTATATGTTACCGGTGCCTCGGGTATCTCACCGTGATATTCGCCCGAGTCCCAATCGTATATCTTGCGCATCTCGCCCTGCTTGTGGGTGCCAGCAGGATAATGGCACAGATAACCGAACATACCATAGTCGTCGGCATTATATGTCACCATTACCGAGCCATCCACACTCGCCTTCTTGCCTACGATGAAGTTGGTGCAAGCCGAAGCTGAAACAGCAGCTGTAGAAAGAACGGCTGAAAGCGCAAGAGTCTTGAAATTATTAGATATGTTCATTATTAGCAAGCCTTAAACGACATGTCAAGACCCTTAACCGAGTGGGTAAGAGCACCTACAGAGATAAAGTCGACACCACACTCAGCATAGTCGCGGATAGTGTCGAAAGTGATACCACCACTCGACTCAGTCTCGTACTTGCCTGCTACAATCTCTACAGCCTTCTTTGTATCCTCTACAGAGAAGTTGTCGAGCATAATACGGTTGATGCCACCACACTCCATAGCCTGACGAAGCTCATCAAAGTTGCGCACCTCTATCTCAATCTTAAGGTCCAAGCCTTTCTCCTTAAGATACTCGTGACAACGGTTGATGGCATTGGCAATGCCGCCAGCAAAGTCAATATGGTTGTCCTTGAGAAGAATCATATCGAACAGACCTATACGATGGTTCATACCACCACCTATCTTTACAGCCTGCTTCTCGAGCATACGCATACCAGGTGTAGTCTTGCGAGTATCAAGCACGTGAGTCTTTGTACCCTTAAGACGCTCAACATACTTTGCTGTCATAGTGGCAATGCCACTCATACGCTGCATGATGTTAAGCATAAGGCGCTCGGTCTGGAGCAATGAGCGCACCTTGCCGGTAACAACCATAGCGATGTCGCCCTTCTTTACATGTGCGCCATCGTTGATGAGTACTTCAACCTGCATAGTAGGGTCGAAACGTGCAAATACACGCTTTGCAACCTCTACACCAGCGAGGATACCATCCTCCTTAATCAACAAGTGCGACTTGCCCATAGCAGTATCAGGAATACAACAAAGGGTTGTGTGGTCGCCATCGCCTATATCCTCTGTAAAAGAGAGGTCGATAAGGCGGTCTTCCAATTCGTTTACACTAAGCATAATCTCTTTTTATTAATTTTTATTAGTTATATCATTTTATTGTCCTTATAGGCATGCATAACGCCGTCTGCCGTCTTTATTGTTATTGTTCCTCCTATCCATTCGGTGAACGGCTGCTCGCCTTGCAGACTGTATACACGAGTAACAATGGTATCGTCAAGCTCGACAACACCCAACTTAATCTCTGTATTGTCAGAGGTTATTATCCTATTAGCTGCTACCTGACGCTTCATATACCTTATTTAATATACTATATATTAACGTGTAGGCTTCAACTTGAGCGCTCGTTGTGGCTTTTCAGAAATAGGCGTGAGCGACTTGTCGGATAGAGGCTTTATTGATTGATCAGAAACTCGTCTTAACGGCTGACCAGACATTGGCTTGCGAGGAAACGTAGACACTTGTCTCTGCTGACCAACAACCATGCTGTCCTTAGATGACTTGGTAGAATCGGCTGTTTCACCATTGTTCTGACCAGAGTCCTCAATAGGTTTGGTGTGCATACGAATAAGCTTGACATTGCTTACAACAAGCAGCTTCAATGTAGTCTGCGAAGACGAAGGCATAGAACGATCGCTTGACAAAAGCCAGAAACCTCGTACCGACTTGATAGGCAAGCGTCCTGTATTGTCTATCTGAAGATGGAAGTGCGAAGACGACATTACACTATTGTTGACATACTCGGTACTGTCGTTGGCATAGGTAACGGCAAGCACCACCGAAGCATCGCGCATGCCATCTTGATAAATAAATGCGGCATCAAAGTCAAGCATAAACCGGTCGCCTGCATAGAAAGAAGAGTCGGCCTGTAGGTTGAATGTCAATCTATTGGCAGCTGCAAATGGAGTAAGCACAAAAGAAGAAGCCTGTCCCCAGATATTTGTTGTGTCGCTGCTTGCAATATCGTCGCCAAACTGCATAGAGGCACCTCCAAGAGCCACCGACTCCGAATTGAATCGGTCGACAAGTTTGGTATATATATCCTCAAGAAGCTTGGTATGACGCGTATAGTAGACAAGCGACAAGTCGAAATCGGCTTGCGACACGCCGTGCTTGCGCAATATGCTGGCACGAAAAGTGCGCAAGGCGATAGTATCTCTGGTGTCTTGCATTGAACCATTGGCAATACCCTCGGCAAGATGATAGTCGTACAATATGTCTGCCATCTCGTCGGGCTGTAGGTATTTATCCGGAATACCAGGCTTGCAACCTACAATAGACAACACGGCAAATACAACGACAACAAAAGACTTACAGATGTTCATCCAATTGTTTGTTTTCATCTTATTTATTTTTTCCATGCCAAGGACATTCTCTCAAGATCCTTACGGAAGAAGAGCAATAGCAATACAACGCCTACACTAATACATGAGTCGGCAAAATTAAACACCGGAGAGAAGAAGACAAAATCGTCGCCACCCCACACCGGCACCCAATCGGGCCACTGTGTATGTATTATCGGGAAATAGAACATATCCACCACCCTTCCATGCAGAAATGTGGAATAGCCTTCACCAAAAGGCACAAAATGTGCTACATTGAATGGTGTTGAAGCATTGAATATGAGTCCATAAAATAGACAGTCAATAAGGTTGCCAGCAGCTCCAGCCAATACCATAGAAAGACATACGATATAGCCTTTGCTGAAAAGACCCGACTTAACCACACGCCATATATACCAACCAATTCCACAGATAGCGAACATACGGAACAAAGACAGCACAAGCTTGTTGATAAACGTCATGCCATATGCCATGCCATTATTCTCTATGAACTCTATATAGAACCAATCGGTTATGCGCAAGGCTTCGCCAAGCGACATATTTGTCTTGACTTCTATCTTAATGATTTGGTCGACAATGAGGATTGCAGCGATGATAATCACTGCAATCCATCCCATGCCGACGGTTTTAGTTGTTTGTTTCATCTTTATTTTTTACGTGCATTCTTTGACGCAACACTGAGTGTAGCGTGCGGAACAACGCGCAAACGTTCCTTAGGAATAAGCTCTCCTGTCATACGGTCTATTCCATATGTCTTGTTCTCAATGCGCACAAGTGCGGCCTCAAGACCTGCAATAAACTTCTGCTGACGGTTTGCCATTTGGGCAATCTCTTCCTTTGACTGTGCAGCGCTGCCTTCTTCAAGGGTCTTGTATGTTGGCGCTATATCGTCAACACCATTATTGTCGGCATTGCGAAGTTGTTCCATCATTTGTGTGAAATCGCGTCGGGCGAGTTTCAGCTTTTCGTTAATTATCTCCTTAAACTCCTGAAGTTCATCATCAGAGTAACGTGTCTTTTCTGCCATGATTGTTGTAGTTTAATTGTAGTTAGGTAATTAATTATAGGAGGTTCGGCTAAAAGCCGCCCCTCCTATTGATTTGTTTTATGCTTTAACGACCTTGATGTTAATCTTGAAGTCGTCTATTTCTGTCTCAGCTCCGTCGTTGTCGGCAAGAGTGATGTCGAGAGCAAGTACCTGCGACTTGATATAGTCGGCAAATCCTGCTACGGCCTTCTCTATCTTCTCGTTAGGTGTAAGTGTAACGTAGATGCGATCGGTTATCTCAAGACCAGTCTCCTTACGGAGGTTCTGTATACGTGAGATAAGCTCGCGAGCCATACCCTCATTGCGTAACTCGTCGTTAAGTTCAATCTCGAGAGCCACTGTAAGCTTGCCCTCATTGCTAACGAGCCAGCCTGGGATATCTTCTGAGATAATCTCTACATCAGCAGCCTCAACCTCAACAGCATTGCCTTCTACCTCAACAGCAATCTTGCCATTGGTTTCGAGCTCAGCAATTTGATCTTGATCGAGAGCCGACATTGCAGCGGCAATACCCTTCATCAGTTTGCCAAACTTCTTACCCATTGTACGGAAGTTGCACTTAACCTTCTTGACAAGCACTCCTGAGCCCTCGACAAAACGAAGTTCCTTAACGTTAACCTCAGAGAGGATAAGGTCTTTAACAGCTTCTATATGGCGGCGCTGCTCGTCGTCAACAGCAGGAATCATTATAGCCTGCAGTGGCTGGCGTACAGCAATATTAACCTTCTTGCGCAAAGCGTGAACCATAGAAGTTATCTTCTGTGCCATACCCATACGCTCCTCGAGTTCACGGTCTATAAGTGACTCATCGGCTACGGGGAACTTAGCAAGATGCACAGATGTAGTATTCTCGAGCTGTGCAGCACCAAGATCGCAGAAAAGCTGATCGGCAAAGAACGGTGCGAAAGGAGCTAGAAGCTTGGCCACTGTAGTAAGACATGTATAGAGTGTCTGATAAGCGGCGAGCTTGTCTTGCGACATTTCCTTGCCCCAGAAACGCTTACGGTTAAGGCGTACATACCAGTTAGAGAGGTCGTTGTTAACGAAGTCCTCTATCAGTCGGCCAGCACGTGTGGGGTCGTAGCTTTCCATTTCCTTCTGTACACCCTTAACAAGTGTGTTTAGAACAGAAAGTACCCAACAGTCGATTTCCGGGCGCTCTGCCACTGGTACCTGGGCTGTCTCGTTGTCGAATGCATCCACATTGGCATATCCAGAGAAGAACGAGTATGTATTATATAATGTGCCGAAGAACTTGCGACGAACCTCGTCGACACCCTTCTCGTCGTACTTGAGGTTGTCCCATGGCTCCGAGTTGGTCATCATATAGAAACGCACGGCATCGGCGCCATACTTCTCAATCTGGTCGAATGGGTTAACGGCGTTGCCCAAGTGTTTAGACATCTTGTTGCCCTTAGCATCCAGAACGAGACCAGAAGAGATTACATTCTTGAATGCTACAGAGTCGAACACCATTGTTGCGATTGCGTGCAGTGTAAAGAACCATCCACGTGTTTGGTCAACTCCCTCGTTTATGAAGTCAGCCGGATAGAACTTAGGCGCGATAGCAAAACCTTCGTACTGGCTATTGACAAGAGCCTTGCGGTCTTCCTCGGTACCACGTGACATTTCGCCCTCAAACGGATAGTGGAGTTGTGCGTAAGGCATAGAACCAGAATCGAACCAAACGTCGATAAGGTCGGATTCGCGGTGCATTGGTTTGCCTTCATCGTTTACAAGAACGATATAGTCTACATACGGACGATGAAGATCTATCTTGTCGTAATTCTCCTTAGAGTAGTCGCCAGAAACGAAGCCCTTGTCCTTCATCGGGTTGTTCTTCATAATACCAGCAGCTACCGACTTCTCTATCTCTGCGTATAGTTCCTCGAGTGAGCCAATACACTTCTCGCCACGATTCTCGTCACGCCATATAGGCAGCGGTGTTCCCCAGAAACGAGAACGTGATAGGTTCCAATCGTTAAGGTTCTCAAGCCAGTTGCCAAAACGACCAGTACCGGTAGACTCAGGCTGCCAGTTGATAGTCTTATTGAGTTCTACCATGCGTTCCTTGCGTGCCGTGTCCTTGATAAACCAGCTATCGAGCGGATAGTAAAGGATAGGCTTGTCGGTACGCCAGCAGTGAGGATAGTTGTGCACGTGCTTCTCGGTCTTGAAAGCCTTGCCTTCCTGCTTAAGCTCATAGCAGAGAACAACGTTGAGGTCCTCGGCCTTATCAGACGCTTTCTTGTCCCATACACCGTCCTTATTGAACTGTGGGTCGTAGGCATTCTTAACGTAGTCGCCTGCATGGTGTCCATACTTCTCGGCATCAACACAAGCCTTGACAAAGTTGTTGTCAAGCTCGTCAATGAGATAGAACTTACCCTGGAGGTCAACCATAGGACGGGTCTCACCCTTCTTATTAATAAGGTATAAAGCAGGGATATTGGCATCCTTAGCCACCTTGGCGTCGTCGGCACCAAATGTAGGAGCGATGTGAACGATACCTGTACCATCGTCGGTAGTAACATAGTCGCCGAGTATTACACGGAAAGCCTCGCTCTCCATCTCGACAAACTTGTCGCGACCATCCTCGCTTGTGAATACCTTTTCGGGATGTGCGGCAGCATATTCGATGACAAACTTCGGTGCAAAGTCATCTACCTTCTCGCATGGTTTAACCCATGGCATAAGTTGCTCATAGTGCATACCCTCGAGCTCTGTTCCCTTGAAATGGCCAGTAATGCGCCATGGGCACTGCTTCTTCTCCTTGTCAAACGGAGAAAGTTCGCCCTCTGTGCACTCCTGCTCAGGCTTAAGATATGCCTTAACAAGATTTTCTGCCATAACGAGAGTCATTGGCTCGCCATTATAGAGATTGTATGTCTCTACAGAAACATAGTCGATCTTAGGACCAACACAAAGCGCAACGTTAGAAGGCAATGTCCAAGGTGTTGTAGTCCAAGCCACGAAGTAAGGCTTGCCCCACTTGGTCCATTCGGCCTTAGGATCCCTAATAAGGAACTGCACAGTAGCTGTGAGGTCCTTAACATCACGATAGCATCCAGGCTGGTTAAGCTCGTGCGAAGACAAGCCTGTACCTGCACCTGGCGAATAAGGCTGGATAGTATAGCCTTTATAAAGCAAGCCCTTGTTGTAGAGCTGCTTTAGAAGCCACCACAAAGTCTCAATGTACTTGTTGTCGTATGTAATATAAGGATGGTCGAGATCTACGAAGTAGCCCATCTCCTCGGTAAGTTTACGCCACTCGGCAGTAAACATCATCACATTCTCACGGCACTTGTGGTTGTAATCCTCTGTAGAGATGTACTTCTCGGATGCCTTGTTGTCGATATCCTTCTTTGTTATACCGAGTTCCTTCTCAACGCCAAGCTCAACGGGAAGTCCGTGTGTGTCCCATCCTGCTTTGCGGTGAACTTGGAATCCCTGCATAGTCTTGTAACGGTTGAATGTGTCTTTAATAGCGCGCGCCAGCACGTGATGGATACCCGGATGACCATTAGCCGAGGGAGGACCCTCGAAGAATACGAACTGTGGACAACCCTCACGCTCGTCGATTGACTTATGGAAGACATCATCAGCCATCCACTTGTCTAAAACCTCCTTGTTGGTTTCTACAAGATTGAAACCCTTGTGTTCAACAAACTTGTTTGACATTTTATATTATCGTTTTATATTAATTTCTCAGAAATGTTATAACGGATGCAAAGTTAATGAAAAACGAGGACATACGTGCGATATTGGTAACAAAAAATGTTGTCAACTAATATGAAACAAATCATTTCGTAACAGGATTGTAATATGTGTTTAAACATGGTGTAATATGCACAGCGTAATTTTGCAACATCAAAATGAGACAATGACTATACTTTTAAGATAAGATGCAAAATATAGCAATCAAGATTATATACAAAACATAATAATAATAAATGGAAACAATTTATCTTTGTATCGTCGTATTCCTGCTGTGTTTGGCGGTATTCGACCTGTTCGTAGGTGTCAGCAACGATGCCGTGAACTTTCTTAACAGTGCCATTGGAGCTAAAGTGGCTAAGTTTCGCACGGTAATGATCGTAGCGTCGGCCGGTGTTGCACTGGGAGCAGTTATGTCGTCTGGCATGATGGATGTGGCAAGACATGGTATTATGCAGCCATCTAACTTCACATTTTACGATGTAATGACAATATTCCTTGCCGTAATGGTTACGGATGTCATTGTGCTCGACATGTTCAACACATTAGGAATGCCTACATCTACAACCGTTTCGCTTGTGTTTGAGTTGTTAGGCGGAACCTTTGTTATTGCAGCACTGAAGATAGCAACAGACCCATCGCTTCAATTCGGCGACTTGCTTAACACCGACAAAGCACTTAGCGTTATTGTAGCTATATTCGTGAGTGTAGCCATTGCCTTTGTATTCGGTTGTATAGTGCAGTGGATATCGCGCGTTGTCTTCACCTTTAATTATAAGAAGCACTCTCGCTATTCTATCGCATTGTTTGGTGGCATTGCCTTCACATCACTCGCCTATTTCATCTTCTTGAAGGGCATATGCAAGAGCCATTATCTTGACGACAACATTAGGGATTGGGTACAGGCCAATACGAGTATGCTGCTTGTTTATACATTTATTGGCTCGTCTATAGTAATGCAGATATTCCACTTGCTGCGAATCAATGTGTTCAAGTTTGTTGTACTGATGGGTACATTCGGCTTGGCTATGGCATTTGCTGGCAACGACCTTGTAAACTTTATCGGTGTGCCTCTTGCCGGACTCGACTCTTATAATGACTTTATGGCTAATGCCAACGGAGCAGCCGACACAGCTTTCTATATGGACTCGCTTAAAGGTTCGGCACAGACTCCTCCATTCTATCTATTCGCTGCTGGTGTAGTAATGATTATTGCTATGGCAACATCGAAGAAGGCACGCAACGTAATCAATACAAGTGTGGACCTTAGCCGTCAGGATGAGGGTGACGAGATGTTTGGCACAAGCCGTGCGGCTCGTAGCATTGTTCGTGTGACACAAGACACCAACAGCTGGATTATGCAGTACATGCCGGAATGTATAAAGAGATGGATTGACAGTCGATTCAACAAGCAGGAAGTAGAGCTTGAAGACGGAGCAGCTTTCGACGTTGTACGTGCTGCCGTAAACCTTGTACTTGCATCTATGCTTATCACAATAGGTACAAACTTCAAGTTGCCATTGTCTACAACATACGTAACATTTATGGTGGCTATGGGTTCGTCTTTGGCTGATAGAGCTTGGAGCCGCGAGAGTGCTGTGTTCAGAGTAACTGGCGTGATAAGCGTTATAGGTGGTTGGTTCATTACAGCTGCTGTTGCATTTGGTGCTTGTGCTGTGGTTTGCCTCATTATGTTCTATGGTGGAATTGTTGCCAAGATTCTTTTCATAGGCTTGGTTATCTTCCTCCTCATCCGCAGCAACCGCCAGTATACCAAGAAGGAGAAAGAGGCAGACAAGAGCAATGTGTTCCGCCTCATGATGAGCACACACGACCCAGAGATTGTATGGGACTTGCTCTCAAAGCATGTAGCACGCACACAGAGCTTTACTGCAAGATTTGCTATCAACGAGTTTAACAATATATTGGACGGATTGGAAAATGAACGTCCAAGAATATTGCGCAAGGTTGCAAAGGAATTGTCTAAGGAAAAAGACATGCTCAAAATATTCAGACGTCAGGAGTTGCTCGCCCTAAAGCGCGTACCAACCGACATCGCAATAGAGCGCAACACTTGGTTCCACCTTGGAATAAACTCTTCTGAACAGTATATATATTGCTTGCGAAGAATTCTCGACCCAGTTAAGGAACATGTTGACAACAACTTTAATCCGCTACCACAGACATACATCGATGAATTCAGACCGATACGTGCCAATATAAACGACCTTATGCAGCAGACTGAGGCACAGATTTCTACTGGCAGATTCGAACATTACCGCGATACTCTTGCTATGGCCGACCAGTGCAAAGACGAGTTGTCTATTGTAAGAAAGCGCCACATTGACAGAATACAGCAGGCTAAGGGCAATAATAATCTGCAAGTATCACTGGTATACCTCAACCTCTTGCAGGAGAGCCAGCAGCTATTAAGCAACATGCGCCACCAGTTGCGCGCTGCCAAAAAGTTCTCTGAAAGCTAATTAAACATAAATACATTATTATATAGAGGAGTGTCGAAACTTACAATATAGGGTTTCGACACTCCTCTTTTTCATAGAATTTCTTTTGAATTATATTACAATATCTTTTGAATTATGCACCCTAAAAAGCAAAGAAAAAGAGCATAAAGTAATAAACAGAATTCACCACTGTTATAATTCGCCACAGTTAAGATGTGTTAATTAACAAAATCATTTACTTTGTTTGACTATGTAATCAGAATAATATTTGTAACTTTGCAGCACAATTATAATTTCAAGTTATATACGTTTCAATTCAGAAACGTACCTCTTACATTATTTTATTAATTTCCATGTATAGTAAAGACGAATTATCAGCCAAAAATATATCGGAATTGCAGGCAATTGCAAACGAGATGGGTGCAGAGGCGACTAATGGCTCGAACGAAGAGAGCCTAATGTACGCTATTCTTGACAAGCAGGCAGAGATAGGAAGCATGAAGAATCCTCTTGCTGCCAAGCGTCGTCGCACCCGAATAGTAAAGAAAGACACAGACAGAGTATATACTGTTAGTGGCAAAGAAGGAGAAAACTTTGATGTCAAGAAAACAAAAACAACTCAGACAAACGGCGTGACTTCTGAAGAAGACCAACAAGAAGAGATAGAAAAGAGAGAACTAACTCCTGAAGAAATGCTAATGGCTATACCAAAGCATAGAGGACGCAAATCGAAGAAAGAGTTGGAACTTCTTTCGGCTATAGAAGCACGCAAAAAACAAAACGAATTGTTAGCAGGTAACAAAGATACCGAAACAACAACCGAAGAGCCAATTAACACAAATGTTACAGAAATGGACAATAGTGAGAATACTGAGATAGCCCCATCGTCAAACACGACAGACGAAATACCAGAAGCTTCGTTCACCCCAAAAAGCGAAAACGAAAATGATAACGATTCAAACAAGTCGGAACTTATAGCTAAGCTTCAAGAAAAAATAAATGCTCATAACGAGAACAACGATTATGCTGAAGACAAACAACAGCCTATCGACAATAGCGTATGGGAGGGAGATCCAGGTGATGGTACCGACTTCATTACCGTTGTTGACCTTCCTATTGAAGACCAAGGTGTTGTGCCAAACTATGATATGTTTGACAACCCAACAATGCAGCCAAACGACCAGCACGACAATTATGAGCAGCCTGAAGAGGAAGAACCTATTTACGACTTTACAGACCTTATAACTGCCAATGGTGTACTTGAAGTAATGCCTGACGGATATGGTTTCTTGCGTTCAAGCGACTACAACTACCTCTCGTCTCCTGATGATGTATATGTATCAACACAGCAAATCAAGAACTATGGTTTGAAAACTGGTGACGTAATAGAATGTCATGTTCGCCCACCACATGATGGGGAAAAGTACTTCCCATTGACAAGCATAGACATGATTAACGGTCGTGAGCCAATGGACGTTAGAGACAGAATTGCATTCGAACATCTAACACCATTGTTCCCAGAAGAGAAGTTTAACCTTTGCGGTGAAAAGAAGACCACAAATCTCAGCACTCGCATTGTTGACTTGTTCTCGCCTATAGGCAAAGGACAACGTGCACTTATCGTGGCTCAACCTAAGACTGGTAAAACTATCCTTATGAAGGATATTGCCAACGCTATAGCTGCAAATCATCCAGAGGCTTACCTTATGATGCTGCTTATCGACGAACGTCCTGAGGAGGTTACCGATATGGCTCGCACTGTAAACGCTGAGGTTATCGCATCTACCTTTGACGAACCGGCAGAACGTCATGTGAAGATTGCAGGCATAGTGCTTGAGAAAGCCAAGCGTATGGTTGAATGCGGACATGATGTTGTGATATTCCTCGACTCTATAACTCGATTGGCACGTGCATACAACACAGTGTCGCCTGCATCTGGCAAGGTGCTTACTGGTGGTGTTGATGCCAATGCATTGCAGAAACCTAAGCGCTTCTTTGGTGCTGCACGTAATATAGAAGGTGGAGGCTCACTTACTATTATTGCCACTGCTCTTATCGACACTGGCTCAAAGATGGACGAGGTTATCTTCGAGGAGTTCAAGGGAACTGGCAATATGGAGCTTCAACTTGACCGTTCACTATCTAATAAGCGTATATTCCCAGCTGTCAATCTTGTTGCGTCAAGCACTCGTCGTGACGACTTGTTGCAGGATAAGACTACACTCGACCGCATGTGGATATTACGCAAATATATCGCAGACATGAACCCGATAGAAGCAATGAATTCTATCCACGATCGCATGAACCATACTCGCGACAATGAAGAGTTCTTGCTTTCCATGAATTCGTAAAATGGATAAATACATTGAGATTAAAGGCGCACGTGTAAACAACCTTAAAAACGTGAGCCTTAAGATACCAAGAAACCAGCTAATTGTTATTACTGGCGTATCTGGTTCTGGCAAATCATCGCTGGCTTTCGACACTATTTATGCCGAAGGTCAGCGACGTTATGTTGAGTCACTATCATCATACGCACGCCAATACCTTGGAAGGATGTGCAAACCCGAATGTGATATGATAAAGGGATTGCCTCCAGCCATTGCCATTGAGCAGAAGGTTATATCACGAAACCCACGAAGCACAGTAGGTACATCTACCGAAATATACGAGTATATGCGATTGTTGTTCGCAAGAATAGGACGCACATTCTCGCCTATAAGCGGCAACGAGGTTAAGGTGCATACCGTAGAGGATGTTATTAAATGTACACAACAATATTCGGAAGGTACAAAGTTTGCCCTATTGGCTCCTCTCGTCATTAACGAAGGACGCTCCTTGGAGGTTCAACTTAATATGGAACTTCAGCAAGGCTATTCGCGCATTTTCTATAAAAAGGAATTTTACAGAATTGACGATTTTGTATCTGACACCGACTTAGACAAGGTAAATCCAAAGGACATATTCATACTGATTGACAGAATGAGTACAAGCTCCAACAAGGATGCCATATCACGACTCACCGATTCGGCAGAAACAGCCTTCTACGAAGGCAATGGCATTTGTCGTATTGTTTTCTTCCCTTCTAATATCACATACGACTTCTCTACCAAATTCGAGGCAGACGGCATAGAGTTTGAACGTCCAAATGACAATATGTTTGCATTCAACTCACCTGCTGGTGCATGTCCCGAATGCGAAGGCTATGGAAAGATTATGGGCATTGACCATAAACTCGTAATACCCAATACTTCGCTCAGCGTATACGACGGTTGTGTGCAATGTTGGCATGGAGAGAAACTAGGTATGTGGAAGGAAGAGTTTTGTAGAAGGGCTGCAAAGGATAAGTTCCCTATATTCGAACCTTACTACAATCTTACCAAAACTCAGAAGGATATGCTTTGGCATGGATTGCCATCCGACAAGGCTCCAGATGGAAAGGTATGTATCGATTCTTTCTTCCAAATGGTAAAGGAGAATCAATACAAAATTCAATATCGTGTGTTGCTAAGCCGATATAGAGGTAAGACAACATGTCCGGTATGTCATGGTTCCCGACTAAAGAAGGAAGCTACATGGGTAAAGGTTGGCGGTATGAGCATAACCGAACTTGTAGAAATGCCAGTAAACAATCTTAAACGATGGTTTGACAACTTACAGTTGGAAGAACACGAGGCTATCATTGCCAAACGTCTGCTTGCAGAAATTAAGAGTCGACTACAGTTTCTTCTTGATGTGGGATTGGGATATCTTACACTCAACCGACTATCAAACACTCTTAGTGGCGGCGAGAGTCAAAGAATTAACTTGACAACTAATTTGGGCAGCTCACTTGTTGGCTCGGCTTACATTCTTGATGAGCCAAGTATCGGTCTGCATAGTCGCGATACAGAAAGACTTATAAAAGTACTCCGCGAATTGCAGCAGTTGCAAAACACTGTCATTGTTGTAGAGCATGACGAAGAGATTATGCGCGCTGCCGACTACCTTATTGATGTTGGTCCTGATGCGGGTAGACTTGGTGGCGAGATTGTGTATGAAGGAAGTGTTGACGGAATAAAAGATATTGATGTAGAGACAACACGCAGTCATACCGTACGCTATCTGCAAGGTGTTGACAAAATTTCTGTTCCCCCAACCCGACGCCAATGGAATATGGCTATAGAAATAAAAGGGGCAAGAATGAATAACCTTCGTGGATTGGACGTAAAGATTCCGCTTAATGTATTGACTGTAGTTACGGGTGTAAGTGGATCTGGCAAGTCATCATTGATTAAGGGTATATTATACCCTGCATTAAAACGACATCTCAGCGAAGTGGCAGATCCTCCTGGAGAATATTCGTCACTTGAAGGCGACTGGCAACAAGTTAAGCATGTTGAGTTTGTTGACCAAAACCCAATAGGCAAAAGCACACGCTCAAACCCAGCTACCTACATTAAGGCATACGACTTGATACGTCAGTTGTTTGCCGACCAACCACTTGCCAAGCAAGAAGGCTTTACCGCCCAATACTTCTCATTCAATGCCGAAGGTGGAAGATGCGAGGAATGTAAAGGTGCAGGTGTGATAAATGTGGAAATGCAGTTTATGGCCGACCTTACATTGCAATGCGATGCTTGTCATGGCAAACGATTCAAGAAGGAGATTTTGGATGTTTGCTTCCACGAGAAGAGTATATACGATGTGCTGAATATGACTGTGTCTGAAGCTATAGACTTCTTCACACAATATGACCAGAAACAAATAGCAACAAAACTTAAGCCGTTGCAAGACGTAGGATTGGGATATATAAAACTCGGACAGAGTTCGTCTACATTGTCAGGTGGCGAAAACCAACGAGTAAAACTGGCTTACTTTATTGGACAAGAGCGTCAAGAACCAACCTTGTTCATATTCGATGAGCCTACTACTGGTCTTCACTTCCACGACATACACAAGTTACTGGTATCATTCAACACTCTTATAGACAAAGGGCATTCTATTGTTGTGATTGAACATAATATGGACATCATAAAGAATGGCGACTATATTATAGACCTCGGACCTGAAGGCGGAGACAAGGGAGGCAATATTGTTGCAACTGGAACACCAGAGGAAATCATTAAATGCAAGGAAAGTTTGACAGGCAAATACCTTAAAGACAAACTTATCTTGAGTGAATAACCATTCGCTTAAACAATAAAAATCCGCAATGCTTTAGTTAGCATTGCGGATTTATTTTTTTATTATACCTTTATATTATTAAAGGCAAGAATATTTTTATTAGCAAATCTTACGTGAACCATCGCTGATTACTACATCGATAACCTTAGGCTCCTTGCCATACTTGGCAGAATACTTAGCCTTGGCATCAGCGATAAACTGGTCGTAAAGTTCCTCCTTTACAAGGTTGATTGTACAACCACCGAAACCACCGCCCATAATACGGCTACCAGTTACACCATTCTCCTTGGCAATATCGTTGAGGAAGTCGAGCTCCTCGCAAGATACCTCATACTCCTTGCTAAGACCTTCGTGAGTCTCGTACATCTTCTTGCCTACTGTCTCATAATCGCCAGCGTTAAGAGCATCACATACTGCAAGAACACGGTCTTTCTCACCAAGAACGAAGTGAGCGCGCTTGTAATCTTCCTCGCCTACTTCTGCCTTAACCTCCTCAAGCTGCTCCCATGTGCAATCACGCAATGTATCGAAGTGAGCCTCTGGATGCTTTGCTGCAATATGCTTTACTACATTCTCGCAGCTGTTACGACGATCGTTGTATGGAGAACCAGCAAGTTCATGCTTTACACAAGAGTTAAGCAATACGAGCTTGTAGCCTACTGGACGGAATGGGAAATATTCAAACTCACGGCTGTTGCAATCAAGACGCATTAAGCAACCTTCCTTACCAAATACGCTTGCAAACTGGTCCATGATACCACAGTTAACACCACAATAGTTGTGCTCAGTAGCCTGACCTGCAAGAACCATATCCCACTTGCTAACCTTATTATCACCAAACAAATCGTTCAATGCATAAGCGAAGCAGCTTTCAAGAGCAGCCGATGAAGACATACCAGCACCAAGAGGCACATCACCAGCAAATGCTGTATTGAAACCCTTAACGTCTACACCAAGCTTGCGCATCTCCTGAACAACACCATAAATATAGCGAGCCCAGCTTGCACGAGGACCTTGTGGATCGTCTACCTTAAACTCTACACGGTCCTTCAAGTCGATTGAGTAGCACATAACAGTATTAGTTCCGTTTGGGCGAACCTCAGCCATAATGCCCTTGTCAACAGCTCCTGGGAATACAAAACCACCATTATAATCGGTATGTTCACCAATAAGATTGATACGACCAGGAGATGCATAAATGTTTCCTGTCTTTCCGTCGAAATGCTTGATGAAGCGGCTTCTTACAAATTCAATATCCATAATCAAAAGTGTTTTAGTTAATATTTAGATTTGAAAATAAGGCTTGCTTTAAGACTCAACATCTTTAAAACAAGCCTTTATTATTATTAATTACTCTACTGGAATGTCTGTGTTAACGTTCTTTGAACCCCACATTGCGAAATAGAAAATATATGCGGCACTAAGCAACACCACGATAAAGCTGGTGATATAGCTGTGAGTGAAGTCAACAACCTTTGCCTGAATACCAATCATGATAGCAAATCCTACAACCATCATCATAAATGCGCCAGAAGCCTTTGCTGTATACTTGCCAAGACCCTCAGTTGCAAGGTTGAAAATACCACCCCACATTACTGATGCACACAAACCGATGAGAAGGAATGCAAAGATACCTGCTGGAACCTCACCCCATACAAAGCTCATTGTTGTATAGTCGATGCCAGGACACTTTACTGTCATAGATGTAGGAAGAACCATACCTACAACAACAAGAACCATTGCTGCAAAGCTTACTGTAGCAATCATAGCCTTAGGAGAAATCTTACCTCCAAACACACCGCCAACAAAACGACCGATGAGCATAAAGATAAAGTATACAGCTGCAAGTGTACCACAATAGCCTGCATCCATACCCATACCAGGATTTACAGCGTCCTTTGCTGCAGTAAGATATCCAAGGATATAAGTAGGAGGACCAACCTCTACTGCACCATATACGGCAATAGCAAGCATACCCAACTTGAAGTGACGGAAAGAATAACAGCTATACTTGTCGTTGGCATTCTTTGCCGAATTACTTGAAGCATGCTGAGGCTCTTCGATCTTAGTGAAGAAGATAACCACAAGAGCAAAGATGAAAATAGCAAGTGCGATGAAAAGAGCAGGAGCAGCATCAGCTACCTTTGCCTTAGAAGCATCGCCGATAAGACTACCCATAAGCATGTAAACACATACGGCTGCTGCCGAGTTGAACACGCCACCAATCTGGATAAGCTGGTTACCAGTGCTACCGCCACCACCGAGAAGGTTAAGCATTGGGTTTACTACAGTGTTAAGCATACACATGCAAAGACCTGAGATTAAAGCACCAATAAGGTAAACAACGAAGCCCATTGAGCCGCTAACCCACTGGATAAGCAAACCTATAACGCCTACTACGAGAGCTGCAAGAGCTGTCTTCTTATAGCCAAACTTGTCAATAAGCAAACCAGCCGGAACACCCATAAGCAAGTAAGCACCAAAGTTACCATAGTTGCCTACCTGTGCCAAACTCTCAGGCACCTGAAAGGCATTTTTCAATATGATAGCCATTGGCGAACATAGGTTTGTTACAAAGGCAATCATAGCAAAGAGAAATATCATTGCCAAAATAGCAATAATACTGCCTTGTTTTTTCTTGGAATTTTCCATTGTTTTGTTTGTTGTTTTAGTTATTTGTAATTTATTTAGTCTCAATAGAAGATTTTATCTACTCAATAAGGTTGTTTTACACATTAATAATTGAGAATCGGAAACCGACGCTCCAATCCTCAATTATTGTATTAGACTAATCAAGTATGATTGATTATAACTGTTATTTATCAACTGCAAATCTATAGACAGTCTTCTGTGTATACTGCTCGCCTGGGTTCAATACCACTGACGGGAAGTAAGGACGATTAGGCGAATCAGGGAAATGCTGAGCTTCAAAGCAGATAGCACTACGACGTGGGAATGTAGCCCCATTCTGTCCCTTATAACCATCAGCCCAGTTGTCTGTATAAACCTGAACACCTGGCTCGGTTGTATAAACCTCCATGATACGTCCGCTTACAGGCTCCTTAATTCTTGCCGCAAAGCTAAGCTCGCCCTCTTCCTTCTTGTTAAGAACAAAGCAGTGGTCGTATCCAGCACCATTCTTTATCTGCTCATTATCGGCATCAATGTCCTGACCTACAGTCTTAGGCTTGCGGAAATCGAAAGGAGTGCCTTCTACACGCAGAATTTCTCCAGTTGGGATTGACGTATTATCGATAGGAATATAAAAATCTGCATTAATCTCACATTCCAAGTTCTCGATTGTCGGGGTAGGATTAGCAATTCCTGCAAGCGAGAAGAAGCCATGGCTTGTAAGGTTAATGATAGTCTTCTTGTTTGTTGTAGCCATATACTCGATTACAAGTTCGTTGTCGTCGGTAAACGAATATACAACAGTTGTTTTCATTTCACCAGAGAAGCCTTCTTCGCCATACGGGCTAACATACTTCAGTACCAATGTGTGATCGTTCATCTGAAGAGCATCCCAAACTTTAGCGTTAAAGCCCTTAAGTCCACCATGCAAGCTATTAGGACCATTGTTGATAGGCAACTGATACTCTTTACCATGCAACTGGAAGCGTCCCTTGCAAATACGGTTTCCGTATCTACCAATAAGTGTTGAAAGATAAGGCTCTGGTGAGTTTACTATATCGTTGATATTGTCATGACCCTGAATAACGTTGGCTCTATTACCGTTTCTGTCAGGAACCATAATAGCAACCAAAGCGCCTCCATAGTTAGAGATGGCCACTTCATTACCTTCACTGTTTCTCAAGATGTAAAGATCGGTCTCTTTACCAGCTATTGTAGACTGAAAGTCAGCTCTCTTCAGTCCACAAATGTTTTCTGTTTCGGTTGTGTTCATCATTTATCAAGTTTTTAGTTACACGCCTACTACTTTCAACCATGCCCTATTAATTAAGGACATGGTTGTAAAGCGTTTATTTATGTGTTGCAAAGTAAACAAAAAAAAATGTAATGCCCAAGGTTTTTATAGCAAAAATGTTTCATTTTGCCCGTTAAAAACAATTAATTGTTGTTTTTCTTATATGTTAATAGGTCTGCAACCACATAACTGCTGCCTCCAACAAACACAAAGTCGTCTTTTTCGGCATCTGCCAATGCATGCTCATATGCATCCTCGACAGATGTATAACATGTGCCGTGCAGGCCATGAGCCAGAGCCTTTTCGCCTACTACGTTCACTGGAATAGCTCTATGTGTTGTGGCTTGTGCAAAATAGTAAACAGCATTCTTTGGCAGCATATCCATAACATGCTCTATATCCTTGTCGTCTACCATACCAAAAGCAATGCGCAGAGTCTTACACTCAACAGCCTTTATCTGATGACTTAGATACTGCCAACCGCCTACATTATGACCCGTATCACACACTACCAGTGGCGATGTGCCTAAGGTTTGCCAACGTCCCATAAGTCCTGTAGATTCGCAGACATTAGAGAATCCCACACGCACACAATCGTCATTATCTATCACATGCATATCCTTCAAAAGCTTAACTACATGCAGAACCGTGTTGGTATTCTTTTGCTGATACTCGCCCGCAAGTTCGCCATTGATATCCCCGTAACTTACTGTAGTATAACGTTTTCTTCCGTTAAGTTCGTTTTCTACTTGAATAACCTCTTGAGTATCCTCAGCAAATACTATAGGTGCATTATTCTCAATAGCTTTTGCTTCAAACACGGGTCTTGTATCCGTATTATACTCGCCTATAACAACCGGAACGTTAGGCTTGATAATGCCTGCCTTCTCGCCAGCTATCTTCTGAAGTGTGTCGCCCAAGAACTGAGTATGATCCAAACTGATATTTGTTATAACCGACAAGATTGGCGTTATAATGTTGGTACAATCCAATCTGCCACCAAGTCCCACCTCTATAACTGCTATATCAACCTTTTTCTCGGCAAAGTACTTAAAGGCAAGAGCAGTTGTAAGTTCGAAGAATGAAGGATGCAAAGGTTCGAAGAAACCTCTCTCCTCCTCCACAAAGTCTACAACATATTGCTCACTGATACACTCGCCATTCACTCTTATTCGTTCGCGAAAGTCAACAAGATGTGGCGATGTATAAAGTCCTACCTTATATCCAGCAGCCTGAAGTATGGCTGCAATGGTGTGCGAACAAGAGCCCTTGCCATTTGTTCCAGCCACATGTATAGTCTTGAACAGACGATGTGGATGACCGAAATGCCTGTCGAGTTCGTTCGTATTGTATAAGCCTTCCTTATAGGCAGATGCGCCAACCTTCTCAAAAACAGGTGTCGAGTTGAACAAGTATTCAACTGTTTCTTGATAATTCATAATTGATGATTAAATGTTATAGTAATTAAACCACTTCTGGTTAGAATACCAAAACAGGGTTTACAAGACCATGCAGCCCTATAAACCCTGTCGTCAATATATTCAAAAGCCGACATCGCACGGCTCACATAGAATTATTATTAGTTGAAATAATTCTTAAACCGCTCGAATATAGACTTCTTTGTTTCCTTGTCGCCCTTAAAGTTGTCACTGTCACGGAAGCTC
The DNA here is from genome assembly GCF_900290275.1 of Prevotella merdae. Lineage (GTDB taxonomy): Bacteria > Bacteroidota > Bacteroidia > Bacteroidales > Bacteroidaceae > Prevotella > Prevotella merdae. The sequence goes on along the minus strand of NZ_LT985324.1, from coordinate 670,929 downwards.
TCAATAGCCTTCTTCTCATCGCGAGTCAATGTCTTAGGCACAAACACACTGATGTTTACAACCAAGTCACCAGTACCATTGCCATAACCTTGAACAGCAGGCAAACCCTTTCCACGCAGGCGCAAAGTCTTGCCAGGTTGTGTACCTGGCTCAATCTTTATCTTCACCTTGCTTCCGTCAATAGTAGGTATCTCAACCTGTCCTCCAAGAACAGCTGTAGGGAAGTCGAGCAACAGATTGTAAATAACGTCATTACCGTCACGCACAAAAGTATCGTTAGGTTCCTCAGAAATGTAAACCTGAATATTTCCGTTAATGCCATTGTGCTGACCAGCATTACCCTTGCCAGGAACATTTACAACCATTCCTTCGGCTACGCCAGCTGGTATCTTGATCTCGACAACTTCGTCTCCTTTAACTACGCCAGTACCGCCACATTCCTTACACTTATTCTTGATGATAGTGCCTTCGCCATGACAGTTAGGACATTCAGACTGTGTCTGCATCATTCCAAGCATAGTTCTGACGGTGCGCATTACAACACCGCTACCATTACATGTTGGACATGTCTCGCTACCGCTGCCGTTCTCGGCACCAGTACCATGGCAATGTGTACATGTAACATCCTTCTTTACCTTGAACTTCTTTGTTGTGCCAGTAGCAATCTCTTGAAGCGTAAGTGTAACCTTTATACGCAAGTCAGCACCACGATATTGTGGTTTCTGACGTTGGCCTCCACCGCCAAAACCGCCAAAGCCACCAAATCCTCCTCCATGTCCGCCAAATACATCACCGAACATAGAGAAGATGTCATCCATAGAGAAACCACCTGCTCCGTTAAAGCCACCGCCAAAGCCACCACCTGGAGCTTCAAATCCAAACTGGTCGTATTGCTGGCGCTTTTGTGCATCATGTAGTACATCGTAAGCCTCAGCAGCCTCCTTAAACTTCTCCTCAGCCTCTTTGTTGCCAGGATTTCTATCGGGGTGATACTTTATAGCAATTTTTCTATAAGCCTTCTTAATCTCGTCATCTGTAGCAGTCTTGCTGACGCCCAGCACTTCATAGTAGTCTCTCTTTGCCATTATATAATAAAATAATGTGTGTGGTTATTCTCCTACTTAGTATTAACTCTGAAATTCAATAAAACGTTGTATCGGCATTTTATTACTGTCCAACGGCAACCTTTGCGTGTCTTATCACCTTATCATTAAGCTGATAACCCGTCTGAACACAGTCGATAACCTTACCTTTCTTATCATCGCCCATACCCGGAACCATAGCAACCGCTTCGTGAAAGTCGACATCAAAGTCCTTCCCTTCTGTCTCTATCTTTGTTACTCCAAGCGACTCCAATGTCTTGTTAAACTTGTTGAAGATAAGCTTCATGCCTTCCTTCATAGCCTCTGCATCATCGGTTTTATTTGCAAGAGCACGCTCAAAGTCGTCCAATATTGGCAGAATGGCACTTACAGCCTTCTCGCTACCGTTAAGTATAAGCTCAGCCTTCTCCTTAATGGTGCGTTTCTTATAGTTGTCAAACTCGGCAACCGAACGGAGATACTTGTCCTTAAGCGCCTCTATCTCTTTCTTGGCAGCATCAAGCTGTTCTTCTACTGTAGGTTCAGCGTTTTTCTCTTCCTTATTTTCTGTAGCCTGTGCATCATTCTCAAGTTCGCCGTCCTTGATTTCGATGTCCTTCTCTACATTCTCATTATCTTTCATATTATTATTCATAATTAATGTTTTTATTTTTTATATCAGCAAAAACCTTGCCAACACGTCCTCTCAAGGATAAGTTGGCAAGGTTTTGTCAGTAAACTATAAGTTATATTGCTTACTATACGTTGTACATCTTAGCCTTAAGGGCCTTGATGTCCTCGTTATAAATATAATCGTCGTAATCCATAAGCTTGTCAATGGTTCCGCTTGGAGTAAGTTCTATGATGCGGTTTGCCACAGTCTGTATAAACTCATGGTCGTGGCTCGAGAATAGGATATTGCCCTTAAAGCCCACCAAATTGTTGTTGAAAGCCTGAATACTCTCGAGGTCCAAGTGATTGGTTGGTGTATCCAATATCAAGCAGTTGGCATTCTTGAGCTGCATTCTTGCAATCATACATCTCATACGTTCGCCTCCCGAAAGTACATTTACCTTCTTCATAACGTCCTCGCCAGAGAAAAGCATACGTCCAAGGAAGCCCTTCATTACAACCTCATTGCCTGGACCATACTGGCTCAGCCAATCTACAAGATTCTTATCACTATTGAAGAACTCGGTATTATCCAATGGCAGATAAGCTGTTGTAATTGTCACACCCCACTTATATGTACCTGCATCAGCCTCGCGGTTGCCATTGATAATCTCGAACAAGGCTGTCATAGCCTTAGGATTATGGCTTAGGAACACAACCTTCTCGCCCTTCTCGATGTTGAAGTTAACATTATCGAACAATACAGTTCCATCCTCGTCAACTGCCTTTAAGCCTTCAACCTCAAGAATCTGATTTCCTGGTTCGCGTTCCATCTGGAATATAATGCCCGGATATTTACGGCTTGACGGACGAATCTCCTCAACATTAAGCTTCTCAAGCATCTTCTTACGACTGGTTGTCTGCTTACTCTTTGCCACATTGGCAGAGAATCGGCGAATAAACTCTTCCAACTCCTTACGCTTCTCCTCTGCTTTCTGGCGTTGGTTTTGTGCCTGACGCAAAGCGAGCTGAGAACTTTCATACCAGAATGAGTAGTTACCTGCAAATACTGTTACCTTACCAAAGTCGATATCTACTGTCTGTGTGCTGACAGCATCGAGGAAGTGACGGTCGTGGCTCACAACAAGAACAGTCTGTTCTACATTGCTAAGATATTCCTCAAGCCACTGTACTGTATCAAGGTCCAAGTCGTTGGTAGGCTCATCAAGCAACAAGTTATCCGGATTGCCAAACAATGCCTTGGCAAGCATAACGCGCACCTTCTCGTTGTTAGATAGCTCGCTCATTTGCTTCTCGTGCAATGTTTCAGGGATACCAAGATTAGAAAGCATCTGTGCAGCATTGCTCTCTGCCTCCCAACCTTCCATTTCGGCAAACTTTAGTTCAAGTTCAGCAGCGCGATTTCCATCTTCTTCGCTCATTTCTGGCTTAGAATAAAGTTCCTCACGCTCCTTCATATTTTTCCAAAGCGGCTCATGTCCCATCAATACAGTATCAAGAACACGATAGGCATCAAATTTGAAGTGGTCCTGCTCAAGCACTGAAAGACGCTCGCCTGGTCCCAATTCAACCGAACCCTTATTGGGTTCCAAATCTCCACTGATAGCACGCAAAAGAGTTGACTTACCAGCTCCATTAGCGCCTATGACACCATAGATATTGCCAGCTGTAAACTTCAAGTTGACATCCTTGTAAAGAACTCTTTTTCCAAACTGAATAGCGAGATTGGTTACTGTTATCATTTTATAATATTGTAAGTTATTTTATTTTTCCCCTTCTGGTTATACTAAACAATGTAGTATACACAAAAACTGGCTGCAAAGTTACTCAATTTATTGCACAAAAATGAAGTTTTTTTGTTTTTTTACTTATTTATCATTGATTATAGCTACTTTTGCATCTTAAAGTCCACAACGGACCAAGTGCTATAATTAAAAATACCAATGTTCAAATTCATTTCATTCGGAAGCGGAAGTAGCGGCAATTGCTACTATTTATATACAGAAAACGGCGGCATCATTATCGACTTAGGTATTGGAACCCGCAAACTTAAGAACCATTTTGTTGACTATGGTCTTAACTATTTCAGTGGCATAAAGGCCATACTTGTTACACACGACCATGCCGACCATATAAAGTCTGTTGGCAGCATATCCAAGAAGTTTGAGATTCCTGTATATGCTACACGTCCTGTACATTCGGGTCTTGACAGCAATGTATGTATGCGCAGCAAGATTACACACGACAGAAGAATGTACGTGCAACCAGGAGTAAGCTTCAAGATAGACGACTTTAACATTACACCATTCGCCGTACCGCACAACAGCACCGACAATGCTGGTTACATGATAGAGCACAACGGTGTGGTGTTCAGTCTGCTTACCGACGTAGGCCACATCACAGACGAGATTGCCTCTGTTATAAGACGCACCAACTATCTTGTGATTGAGGCCAACTACGACCCTCAGATGCTTGAGGTAGGTCCCTACCCTTACTATCTTAAGGAAAGGATAAGGAGTGGCAGCGGACACTTGAGCAACTTGTTTTGTGCCGAAGCTCTTGTTGCCAATCACACCGACAACCTTCGCCACATATGGCTATGCCACCTTAGCGAAGAGAACAACAAGCCCGAGATAGCCTTACAATGCGTTGTCGACGCTTTGGAGAATGCAGGAATAAAGACTGGTGGCAGTTTGCCTGTTGAGGTTTTACGCCGCAAACTGCCTACGGGCATCTTTGACTTGGTATAATGCAACTGCCTTGCTCCACTGCAATTAGGCATCCTATCGACACTTGCGATACCAATCTACAAGAGATGCACGCGACACACCAAGCCTAACCATACGGTCAAGGTCGTCACGTGCTTCTGCTTTGCGTTTCATAATAATGCGCACATTGGCACGGCTAAGCAAGTAGTCGGTATTGCTTGGAGCAAGCTCTATAGCTTTACCATAATCGTATTCGGCAGGAGCATACATCTTGCGTTCTACCTCCATACCAGCTCTTGCCGCATAAGCCACAGCATTATCTGGATGTTGCATTACAAGGAGGTTTATCTGGTTTATCGCATCTGTATATCTGTTATCCTTATCATTGAGAAGAGCCAATCCAAGTCGGGCTTCAAAATGATCGGGCACAGTAGACAGCAAGTTCTCATAATCGAGCCTTGCAAACTTGTATCTTTGCTGTTTTTCGTTTACAAAAGCACGATAAAACAAGGCTGCCAGATTGTAGGGTTCCCGCCTCAACACATAGTCGTATTCATCGTGCGCATACTGCCATTGCTCAAGCTGAAGATTCCATCCTGCCTTTCTTAAGCGCAAGTCAAGCGAGTCGGGATGATAGCTCAATTGCTCTGATGCAACAGCAAGACTATCTCTAAGTTGCTGACGTGTTAACATAGTTGAAGTGCTTGTCTGCGCCGAGACATTGGCAGCAGAAGCAAGGAATAAGAACAAATATACAAATACTGGTTTCATTATCTAAATTTCGTTATTTCTTTAATGAGTGCCTATCAATTATGGCACGGATGCACATTCCATTGAATCCGAGTGCGAAATTAAGAATAAATACCAAAGAACACAAATGTTTTATAGTTAGTTTGGCTTTATTTTTTAATTTTCATCTTAATCTGACAAAGCGGAGTTGTGCCCAAACCGCCTTGAGCAGATACGCATCAGGTCAAAAACCTTTGTGTTTTTTGCACATAATTCCTAAAGTTTTACTATTCAGTTTAAAGAGAAAGTACTATCTTTGTGGAGAGAATAAATCTCATCTAACAAATCATTGTTTTTAAATTATTTTAATATGTAATATGGCTAATATGAATAATATAGATAATGACACCTACCGCAAAGTCCATTTTGCAGTTATGGCAATAGAGAGCGGAGCTAAGAAGCTTGGCATCACCGGCAAGACTATGTTCGACCGTCTACAGAAGCAAGGGCTTATACACAACCGACTTTTCAAGCGTTATGAGGAGCTACATACCCAAAGTTTAGATTGGGTTGCAGAAGACATTTGTGAAACACTTCTAAATTGGGAGGCGGAATCATGATAAATTTATTTCATGGATCATATACGGAAGTACCCACACCGCTTGTAAAGTTGGGAAGAAGCAAGGTTGATTTTGGGCAAGGCTTTTATCTAACGAAATTACAAACGCAAGCAGAAGCATGGGCAAGAGTTATTGCCGAAAGAAAAGGGAAAAAAGCGAAAGCTGTTCTATCCGTATATTCATTAGATTTCAATGGAGTTAAGTCTGACAACTATCGTATTAAGATATTTGAATCTTATAATATAGAATGGTTGGAATACGTTATAGACTGCCGAAGCGGAGGTACCATTCAAAATCAATATGATATAGTTGAAGGTGGTGTCGCCAATGACAATGTTATTGATACTGTAGAAGATTATGAGAATGGCATTATAACAGCAGAACAGGCTCTTGGACAACTAAAATACAAAGCTGTGAATCATCAAATATGTATTCTCAACCAAGAAATCGTAGATAAGTATCTTACTTTCATTTCATCAACTATAATTAACACGGAGGATTAACAATGAGAGATAATGTATTATGGCGCAAACAAAGCCGAATTATAATGTTATTGGCAGAGACGCTACATATAAGCGCAGAGCGAGCACTCGACTTGTTTTATTCAACCGAGGTATACCAGCAATTAACAAATTCAAAGTCCGGGTTGCAGCTGATGAGTGACCAATATATATTGGAAGACCTTATTAATGAATTGAGAAAATAACAAGCCATTTAAATCCATCAACACCTAGCATTTGCTCAAATCAAGATAAACATCGGCAGAGTATGGCATAGATTTAATATTCGAGATTAGATAAAAACGGCTATAATACGTTGGGCGTTTAACGTCCAGCGTATTGATAGCCGTTTCGATTTAAGTTAGTTAAAGTTGCTTTTATGCTTTTGCTATATAGTCGGCAATCCACTGGCCAACTTCCTTTGTGCCATACTGGGCACCACCCTCAACCTGAATCTCAGGTGTGCGTACATTGGCATCGAGCGAAGCGTCAACAGCCTTGCGTACAAGAGCACCCTCTTCGTTAAGGCCGAAATGCTCAAGAAGCATGGCGGCAGAGAGAATCTGCGCTACCGGGTTGGCAAGGTTCTTGCCTGCTGCCTGTGGCCATGAACCATGTACAGGCTCGAATAGCGGAGTGTGCTCGCCAAGCGAACTTGACGGCTGCAATCCCATAGAACCGGTGATACAAGAAGTTTCGTCGGTGAGGATATCGCCAAATGTGTTCTCGGTAACTATTACGTCGAAGAAACGAGGTTCGGTGAGAACGCGCATTGAGGCGTTGTCGATAAACATATAATCGGTGGTAACCTCAGGATACTGCGGTTCCATCTCCTTGGCAATCTGACGCCATAGACGCGACGAAGCAAGCACATTGGCCTTGTCTACAACGGTGAGATGCTTGTTGCGCTTCATAGCAAACTCGAAGGCTACCTTAAGGATGCGCTCAATCTCGGGACGTGTGTATATATCGGTGTCGTATGCCTTGTCGTTGTCTTGATACTTCTCGCCGAAATACATACCGCCAGTAAGCTCGCGAATCACAACAAAGTCGGCTCCCTTAAGAAGCTCGTCCTTCAACGGTGACTTATGCAACAGGCAGTCAAAAGTAGCTACAGGGCGCACGTTGGCAAAAAGGCCAAGCTTCTTGCGCATGGCAAGAAGGCCCTGCTCAGGGCGCACCTTTGCTGTAGGATCGTTATCAAAACGTGGATCGCCTACGGCTGCAAACAATACGGCATCGGCATCCATACATGTTTTAAATGTTTCCTCTGGAAAAGGATCGCCAACTGCATCGATGGCATGAGCGCCACAAATGGCCTCGTTGAACGAGAACTCGTGGCCGAACTTATCTGCCACTACCTTCATTACCTTTACTCCTTCTTTCATTATCTCCGGTCCGATTCCATCGCCGGGAAGTACTGCTATATTTAATTTCATAACTAAAACAATTATTTTTTTCTTTATACTTTTTCTTATGAGATACGGTCTGCAGCCGTACCATGCAAACTGCTTTTCAAAGTAATATATATTACTTGCCCGTTGAATATATATTAATTGCTCATTTAATATTATTTACTTTGCCTTTGAATATTATTTACTTTGCCTTTGAACATATATTAATTTTATTCCACAATGTTCAGCATCTTTATCGTTGCCTTGATAGCCGCCTCGGTTTGGTCGGCATCAAGACCGCGTGTACGCAGCAGCTTGTCGCCATTACGCCATGTTATAACGGTTTGCACAAGAGCATCTGTTCGACCTCCAGGCGGTATGGATACTGCATAGTTTTCGAGTACAGGGAAAGTACGTCCAAGACGCTCACGATATATCTTGCGCATAGCCTTGACAAATGCGTCGTACTGTCCATCGCCCAATGCGTTGTCCTCATATTGCTGTCCATCAATCTCCACCTTTACGCTTGCCATAGGGCGCAATCCGTAAGCAAGCGACACCATATAGCTTACAAGCTTAACCTTGTCTTCTGGTGCCGAATGCTTAAGCACATCGCTCACGATGAAAGGCAGATCGTCTTGAGTAACCATCTCCTTGCGGTCGCCCAGTTCGGTGATGCGCTGCGTTACGCGGCGTGTCTGCTCTGGAGTAAGCTCCAAGCCAAGTTCTTCAAGATTCCTTGCAATGTTGGCCTTGCCGCTGTTCTTGCCAAGAGCATACTCGCGCTTTCTGCCAAAACGCTCAGGCACAAGGTCGTTGCAATAAAGGTTGTCCTTATTGTCACCATCGGCATGAACGCCAGCCACCTGAGTAAAGACATTCTCGCCAACGATAGGCTGGTTGGGAGCAACAGCAATGCCCGAATAGCCTTCTACAAGTCTACTAACCTCGCCAAGTCGGTCCTCGTGTATGCCTGTTTCTACATGCAGCTGGTCTTTAAGTATGGCCTGGACACTTGCAAGCGGTGCATTGCCGCAACGCTCGCCAAGCCCGTTTACAGTAACATGCAGTCCGCTTGCCCCTGCCTTTACGGCTGCCAGTGAATTGCCCACAGCAAGATCGTAATCGTTATGGGCATGGAAGTCGAAATGAGCCGAAGGATAGCGCTCCTTCATCTTGCCAAAGAACTCGGTAACCTGCATTGGGTTAAGTATGCCTAATGTATCGGGCAGTAGAAAACGCCTAATGCCACTCTCCACAAGTGCGTCCATCATCTGGAACACATAGTCGGGCGAGTCCTTCATACCGCTGCTCCAATCCTCAAGATACAGATTGACAACGATGTTCTTCTGGGCTGCATACGCCAGCGAGCGGTAAATGTCGTCGATATGTTCCTCGGGGGTTTTCTTCAGCTGCTGTGTACAATGCTTAAGCGAACCTTTAGCCAAGAGATTCATAACACGGCAACCGCACTCGTCAATCCAATCAATAGACTTATGTCCATCAACAAAGCCGAGCACCTCTACCCTATTTAGCTTGCCCACACTTGCCGCATAACGGCAAACCATACGCACAGCATCCTTCTCGCCTTCAGAAACTCTGGCCGAAGCAACCTCTATGCGGTCGACATTTACGTCGCCTAGGAGCATACGCGCCATCATAAGTTTCTCGTGAGGTAGGAAAGACACGCCGCTGGTCTGTTCGCCGTCGCGCAGCGTGGAATCCATTATCTCTATTCTATTTAATTCTGTTGTTCCCATGCTTCTACCTTATCACGATTCTGGACAAGGAAATCTACATCATCCAGACCATTTTCCAAACAATGTTTTTTATATCCGTTTATCTCGAAATGCTCGCTATTGCCAGTGGCAAGATTGGTGACTGTCTGGTTGGGCAAGTCTACGCGCACCTCTGTCTTATGATCTTTATCAATGCTGTCGAACAGCTCTTTGAGGAAAGGCTCACTAACCACTACTGGCAGAACAAGATTGTTGAGCTCGTTGTTCTTGTGTATATCGGCAAAGAAGGAACTGATAACAACACGGAATCCAGCACCTGCAATAGCCCATGCGGCATGCTCGCGCGACGAGCCCGAACCAAAATTCTTTCCTGCTACAAGAATAACTCCGCTGTACGAGGGATCGTTCATAACAAAGTCGGGCTTTGGTGTGCCATCGGCATTGTAGCGCCAATCGCGGAAGAGGTTGTCACCCATGCCTTCCTTATCAATAGCCTTAAGGAAGCGGGCGGGAATAATTTGGTCGGTGTCCACATTCTCGAGAGGGAGAGGAATGCAGGTGGATGTTATAACGTTGAATTTCTGTTTCATTTTGATTTACTTTCTAATTGTTTACGTTCAGATTGCGCTAAGACTTACATAAATTCTCTTGGGTCGGTTATTACTCCCGTAACTGCCGCTGCCGCTGCTACAAGTGGCGAAGCGAGGATAGTGCGCGAACCAGGTCCCTGACGTCCCTCAAAATTACGGTTGGATGTAGATACCGAGTACTTGCCAGCTGGAATCTTGTCGTCGTTCATAGCCAAACAAGCCGAACAACCAGGCTGTCTAATCTCAAAGCCAGCTGCCTCTACTATTTTGTCAATACCTTCCTCGCGTATCTGTTTGTCTACAAGCCATGAGCCTGGAACAAGCCATGCAGTAACACCCTCTGCCTTATGTTTGCCCTTGACAATAGAAGCAAAGGCACGGAAGTCCTCGATACGTCCATTGGTACAAGCGCCAAGGAACACGTAATCGATTTTATGTCCGAGGAGTTTCTCGCCAGGTTCGAATCCCATGTACTTAAGGCTCTTCTTGAACGAAGCCTGACCTTCCTCGTCAATGGTGTCGAGTGTAGGGATGGTTTCTGTTATGCCAATGCCCATGCCTGGATTGGTTCCGTAGGTGATGCGCGGCTCGATGTCGGCAGCGTTAAATGTAAGCTCCTTATCGAAAACAGCATCGTCGCCACTCTTCAATGTCTTCCAGTAAGCCACGGCCTTATCCCAAGCCTCGCCCTTTGGCGCATATTCGCGGCCCTTGATATAAGCAAAGGTTGTCTCGTCAGGAGCAACAAATCCGCCGCGTGCTCCCATCTCGATAGAAAGGTTGCATAGGGTAAGACGGCCCTCCATTGACATATCGCGAACCACATCGCCAGCATATTCAACAAAGTAGCCTGTGGCTCCTGATGTTGTGAGTTGACTCATAAGATAAAGAGCCACATCCTTTGCCGTAACGCCTTTAGCAAGCTTGCCGTTGATGTTTATACGCATCGACTTAGGTTTGCTTTGCAGGATGCACTGCGAAGCCATAACCATCTCTACCTCTGATGTACCGATACCGAAAGCCACAGCTCCCATTGCTCCGTGTGTAGATGTATGCGAGTCGCCGCAAACAATAGTCATACCTGGCAGCGAGAGTCCCTTCTCTGGACCAACTACGTGGATAATACCATTGTCCTTAGAGTTCATGGCAAAGTGGGCAACACCAAAGTCGGCTGCGTTCTTTGCAAGTGTGTCTACCTGACGCTTAGATACAGGGTCCTCGATAGGCTTGTCCTGGTCGTGTGTAGGTGTATTGTGGTCGGGCATACAGAATATGTGGTCGGGGCGGAACATCTTAAGTCCTCGGGCTCGCATACCTGCAAATGCCTGTGGCGATGTAACCTCGTGACAGTAGAGGCGGTCGATGTAAAGCTGTGTAGGGCCATCTTCAACAGTCTGCACAATGTGCTTGTCCCAAATTTTGTCAAATAGCGTATTCATTGTATTGTATAATTGTTTAATTGTTATTGTATTTCTGTTCTACTTCACACGAAACTTGTTGATACAGTCGATATAGGCCTCAACAGATGCCGATACGATGTCGGTGTTGGCACCAAATCCGTAATACACGCTGCCGTCATATTCTACCTGCATATGCACCTTGCCTACATCGTCAGAGCCCTTGGATATGGCCTGTATGGTAAACTCCTTAAGCGTCATCTGCTTCTGTATTATCTTCTTAAGAGCCTTTATTGCCGCGTCTACTGGACCATTTCCTGTAGAAGCCTCTTCAAACTTCTGTCCAGATATGTCAAGACCAATACTTGCAACACTCTTGACACCAAGTCCGGTTGTAACCTGAAGGAAGTCGAGCTTAACGGCATGAGCTTCCTTGGCATCAGCACCTGCAAGCATCAGTATATCGTCGTCGTTAACCTCCTTCTTGCGGTCGGCAAGCTTTAGAAACTGCTTATAGATGGCGTCTATCTTGGTCTCGTCCTCGATATTGACACCAAGAACACCAAGTCGATACTTCAATGCAGCACGTCCTGAGCGTGCAGTAAGAACGATAGAACCGCTGTCGAGACCAACATCCTTCGGGTCGATAATCTCGTATGTGCTAACATTCTTAAGCACTCCATCCTGATGGATGCCGCTTGAATGGGCAAAGGCGTTACGGCCAACAATAGCCTTGTTGGGCTGTACCGGCATATTCATCAAGCTTGAGACCATGCGGCTTGTAGGACAAATCTTTGTGGTGTTGATGTTGGTGTCGATACCAATATTGTTGTGACACTTAAGAATCATGGCTATCTCCTCAAGAGAAGTGTTGCCGGCACGCTCGCCAATGCCATTGATAGTAACCTCTACCTGGCGTGCACCATTCATTACACCACTAAATGTATTGGCAGTGGCAAGTCCAAGGTCGTTATGGCAATGGGTAGAAATAATGGCCTTGTCGATGTTGTCGACGTGCTCCATAAGGTATTTAATCTTGGCTCCGTACTCCTCGGGCAAGCAATAGCCAGTGGTATCAGGAATGTTAACCACCGTAGCTCCAGCCTTTATAACAGCCTCGACAACACGTGCAAGGTATTCGTTGTCTGTACGACCGGCATCTTCGGCATAGAACTCCACGTCCTCTACATAACGCTTGGCGTATTTCACAGCACGCACGGCACGCTCAATAATCTCCTCGCGATTGGAATGGAACTTATACTGTATGTGCGAGTCGGATGTTCCGATTCCAGTATGTATTCTGCCACGTTTTGCATATTTCAACGCCTCGGCGGCACAGTCAATATCTTTCTCCACGGCGCGAGTCAAGGCACAAATGGTAGGCCATGTAACAGCCTTTGAAATCTCAATAACCGAATTGAAGTCACCTGGACTTGAAATAGGAAATCCTGCTTCAATCACATCCACACCAAGCTGCTCTAACTGTCGTGCCACTTGAATCTTTTCTACTGTGTTCAACTGACAGCCAGGCACCTGCTCGCCGTCTCGGAGTGTTGTGTCGAAAATAAACAATCTGTCGCTCATATCTGTTTCTGTTTTGCTGGTTATTACTTCGTGTTAAGTGTATGTAGCATTAATTAGCTCTTGATTTAACAAAAAAAACCTTTCACACTTCCTATGGGGCAAGTGGGAAAGGTTTAATTGTGTCTTTCAAGCATAAAAGTCAATGCAATCTTGTTCAACCTATCGGCATACACTACCCCGTTCGACATCGCCCTGAAGTCGAATTCGAATAATAATGCTAATAATGTTGTAAGAAACCTTCATATTTATCTACTTTAATGATTATTCATTGTTTCGGTTACAAAGGTAAGAATTTATCGGTATTCCACAAATATTTTATAATAAAAATTACCAAATAAGTTACATTTTATTAGTTTACCACATGTTTAACCAATGCCATGTTTATCTTACACCTTATTTATATATAAGCAACGCCCATATAGCATTAATACCACACATTCCTTTGCCATTTACGTAAAATGTTGTAATTTTGCCATAAATTACAAAACAACAACTTTAAAATGGCAGAATATTTAAGCACAACAAAGAAAAAAATCACAGCACCCCTGTATTTTGAGATGAAGCAAAATGGCGAGAAGATAAGCTGGCTCACAGCTTACGACTACACAACAGCTTCTATCATTGATGCAGGAGGGGTTGACACAATACTTGTTGGCGACTCGGCCTCTAATGTTGCCGATGGAAATATGACAACGCTACCTATAACAGTAGACCAGATGATATATCATGCACGTTCGGTAGCTCGTGCTGTGAACCACGCACTCGTTGTATGCGACATGCCTTTCGGCAGCTATCAAGTATCAGCAGAAGAAGGATTGCGCAACGCTATACGTATAATGAAAGAAGCTGGTGTGGATGCCGTGAAGATTGAAGGCGGTGCCGAGATTGCACCAATGGTTAAGCGAATGGTGGATGCAGGCATTCCTGTTAGCGGACATCTTGGACTTACACCACAAAGTGTACACAAGTTTGGTGGATATGGCCTGCGTGCCAAGGGCGATGCCGAGGCAGAAAAGCTTATTGCAGACGCCAAGGCACTTGACGAGGCTGGATGTTTCTGTATTGTATTAGAGAAGATTCCTGCAGACCTTGCCAAGAAAGTTACTGAGGCTGTAAGCTGTGCCACTATAGGTATCGGTGCCGGACCTCATTGCGACGGACAGGTACTTGTATATGCCGACATGCTTGGCATGAACCGTGGCTTTAAGCCTAAGTTCTTGCGCCAATACGCCGACTTATACGAAATAATAACAAACGCCGTAGGTCGCTACGTTAATGACGTTAAAACCGCGGACTTCCCCAACGAAACAGAATCGTATTAATGGATAAACAATACACTCCAACATATCACCGTATGTGGAACCGCGACTTCTCATTGCTGATAGCCGCGGAACTACTGTTGTGCATCGCTTGCTACATGACCATCCCATTCCTACCCTACCGATTGTTTAAAAACAATTATGTAGACGCAAGTTTGGCAAGCCTTACTATGGTGCTGTTCGTAACCGGCATCTTTGTATCAGGATTCTTTGGAAGCTGGCTTATACAGCGCTATCGACGCAATAAAGTATTTGGTATTTCGGCGTTATGCCTTGCAGCAACTATCTTGGCTTTGTCGGTATTCGACAACCCGCAAAACAAATATGCCGTCGAAAACCATATTATGGCCCTATTGGGTGTATGCACATTTGGAGGTATGGTGTTTGGACAGTCCAAGAGAGTGCTGTCGTGCACATTATTAATAGACAAGACGGAGTCGTGTCATCGTACTGAGGCCAATTATGCCGCTATATGGATTGCCAGACTCACAATTGTAGCAGGACCAATTATTGCTATACAGTTGCGCAACGAGGTGCAAAACACCATGTTCTATGGCATAGGAGCAGCAATGGCTATAGTTGCAGCCGCCCTAGTGATGATGGTAAACTTTCCGTTCAGAGCGCCTGAGGAAGGAACCAAACTGATATCAACCGACCGTTTCTTATTGCCACAAGGATGGAATGTGTCTATAGTAATAGCATGTATGAGTGCGGCACTTGGCCTGACTATGGTTACACATACAAGTACCGAATTCTTCACATCGCTTGCAGTAGGATTTGCTATCGCAATACTTACATTGCGATTCCCTGCCGTAAGAATGGGACGATTCACGTCTATGGTAGGCAATGTTTGCATACTGACAGCTGTATTGGCAATGACACTACACAATGGTATGCTCGACGACACACTGAAACCTATGGTGCTTGGTCTTGGCTTCGGACTTACCGCATCCGAACAGTTGTACAAATTGTTGGACAGAAGCAACCACTGCCAACGCAGTACAGCCGAAAGCACATATTTTATGGCAAGCGATGGTGGTTTGTTCTTGGGCATTGCTGCAGGTTGTCTCGTTGGTACCTATGCCGCCGAACAAGCAGCAACGGGCGAACATGGAGCCATTCTGCTATTTGCAATAGCATCGATAATGTGCTCGATTAACTCGTTGATGAAGAAGAAACATACCGAGTTTCACGCATAAACAAAAATACATAAAACCATAAATGTAAAGGAGACTAATATTATGATTATTGATTTCAGAAACATCGAAAGAAAAGAAGTCGACGGATTCAAAGGTGGTAATGGTCCTTTCTTGACCAAACTTGCAGACGACGGCAAAGTGAAAATCATGCACAACATATTGCCAGCTGGCAGTAGCATTGGTCTTCATACGCATACGGGAAATTGCGAGGTAATGTATATCCTTAAGGGAACCATCACCTTTACCTATGACGGAAAGACAGAGACGGCATCGGCAGGCGACGTGCACTACTGCCCAAGCGGACATGCACATTGCGCTGAAAACAAGACATCTGAAGACGCAGAATTCTTTGCTATTGTGCCCGAGACAGGAACTATCTAAAATATGGCAAAATCGAATGAAATAGACATGCTTCATGGGCCTCTGCTTATGAAGATACTTGTCTTCTCATTGCCTCTTGCTGCAAGCAGTGTGCTACAACAGCTCTTCAACTCTATTGATGTTGCTGTTGTAGGACATTTTGCAAGCAGTCAGGCTCTTGCAGCCGTTGGCAGCAATGGCCCTGTTATCAGCTTGCTCATCAACCTATTCCTTGGTGTGTCGATGGGCGCTAATGTTATCATATCCAACCATATAGGCCAAAACGATGAAGAAGGCATACAGAAAGCTGTTTCAACTGCATTCACCACAGCCATCGTAAGTGGATTGATACTTATGTGCTTGGGCGTGGCTGCTGCCAAACCCATACTTACGATTATGGGCACACCTGATGATGTACTGACATTGGCTGCCACATATTTGCGAATATACTTCTTAGGAATACCTTTCTTTCTGATATTCAACTTTGGCGCAGCAATACTAAGAAGTATGGGCGACACAAAACGCCCACTATACATACTCGTTATTGCCGGTATCGTGAATACTGTGCTCAATCTGTTCTTTGTCATCGTACTAAAGATGAGTGTTGCAGGTGTTGCTGTGGCTACTGGTATTGCCAATCTTGTTAGCGCATTGCTTATCATTAGATTGCTTTGCAAGGAGAAAGCCCCCTTCCGCCTACACCTTAATAAAATAGGTGTAGTATGGAGCGAACTTAAGCGTATGCTTATGATAGGTATTCCGGCCGGATTGCAAGGCATGGTATTCTCTTTCTCTAACGTTCTGCTGCAAACAGCAATTAACGGATATGGATCTGATGCCATAGCAGGATCGGCTGCCGCTCTCAACTTTGAATACTACTGCTATTTCGTGATAGCGGCCTTTAATGGAGCAGCAATATCATTTATAGGCCAGAACTATGGCGCAGGAAACAAGGAAAGAGTAAAACGCATCTATTGGATATGCCTTACACTTAGCGTTGTATGCTGCGGAGCACTTAACGAACTATTCGTATGGCAACACTCGTTCTTCCTGTCGTTTTTCTCTAACGACCCAAATGTTCAGGCATATGGAGCTACCCGTATGGATATTGTACTTGCTTGGCAGTTCATTGCAAGCAGTTATGAGATATCTGCCTCATCACTTAGAGGTATGGGCAAATCGATGCTGCCAACTATTCTTACCGTCTTCGGCACATGCCTATTGCGTATCGTTTGGGTATATGCTGTTTGTCCGGTATGGCACACTTTCGACGTCATAATGCTTGTATACCCAGTTTCGTGGTGCCTAACGGGCATAATGGTATGCACAGCATACTACATTACAGCAAGAAAGAAATTGCGAACAACCCCAATGGCCACTTGCCAATAAAAGAAAAAAAATAGCATTGTCATAAATTTGACGGTGCTATTTTTGTTTTGTATTAGATTTTACGCTATCTTTGCACTAAACGTAATACGAACCTAATAACAAAAACATTATGACACACAAATCATTAGCACATTTAGCAACAGCTTTATTGTTCGCACTTATGTGGACATCATGCGAGAAAGCCGTTTTCAGCGACGAGGAAGAACGAAGTAACAACAAACCCAACAAAGACGAAATAACCGTTACGTTTGGAGCAAGCGAACTTGACAACGCTTTCGTCAACGATCAGTTGGCACCGCAACAAAGCCGCGCAACAACTCCTATTCAAAACTTGTGCAATCGTATAAACCTTGCAATATACAATGGCGACGACGGTACAAGAATAAAGTCGATTAATCAGGAAAAGGGAGATGCTTCGTTCGGACAGATTAAGACCACTCTTGCCAAAGGCCACTATTACATTGCTGTATTGGCACATAACGGCGAAGGCAATGCCACTATGACTACACCTTCAAAAATAACGTTCAAAGACAATAAGGTTACCGACACATTTTATTATTATGGTGACATAGATGTGGGAGAAAACATTACATTCAACCTTACAATGAAACGAGCCGTTGCCATGGTGCGACTCGTAATGAAAGACAAAACACCAGCTAACATACACAATATTAAGTTCTATTACACTGGCGGAAGCTCTACATTTGACGCGACAACAGGATACGGATGCGTAAACTCTAAACAAACAGAAATGCGCTCGGTAGCCAACTCTGCATACACTGGCGAGTCGACATACGATATATATACATTTCCGCATGCCGATGGCAAAAAGCTGAAAATAGAAATATCCGCATTGGAAAATGCCAGTTCAACATCATCCACATACGAACGAACCATAGACAATGTGAGCGTAAAACGCAATTATATAACACGTTATTCGGGTTGCTTCTACGAAGATGAGTCGGCAACGGGACGTGGTTTTACGATGTCAACAGACGACGAATGGCATTACGAAGACTACGAGTACTGACTTAACAAGGTGAAAATTAACTAGTTCGGCAAACCAATATTAGCTTTATAAGCAAAAAAATGCACAATAAATTTTCATATAACACGAAAAACTTGTATCTTTGCACGTCCTTAGAGGAAAGAAAGATAAAAACAAGATAACAATAACATACATTCAAATGACTAAAGCAGATATCATTAACAAAATTGCTGAGAGCACTGGTTTGCAAAAGAAGGACGTATCGGTCGTAGTAGAAAGCTTTATGGAGAACATAAAAGACAGCTTGTTGTCAAACAAGGAGAATGTGTACCTGCGTGGATTTGGAAGTTTCATCGTAAAGCATCGCGCTGCCAAAACAGCAAGAAACATATTGAAGAAGACAACGATGAAGATTGGCGCTCACGACCAGCCAAGTTTCAAGCCAGCTAAGTGCTTTATCGAGGAGATGAAAAATGCGACAATGGAATAAGACAATAAACATATTATAAATTAACATATTAACAATAAAAATTTTAAAGTTATGCCAAACGGAAAGAAAAAAAAGGGACACAAGATGGCTACTCACAAGCGTAAAAAGAGATTACGTAAGAACAGACATAAGAGCAAGTAAGAAAGCCTGCCCATAAGGGTCAGTTCCGAAATATGGGGGCGCGTCAAACACAATGCAAACGCAATGAGCTTTGGCGCGCCCCTATGCTTTACTCGTATGTAAGCAACGTAATTCAAAGTATCGGATACAGATGGAAAAGCAGTAATGCCGGAAAGCTGATTACTGATACTAACTTATTAATCTAAATTAGAACAGAAAGAGAAATGACGAGCGAAGTTATAATCGACGTTCAACAGAAAGAAATTTCCATAGCATTGCTTGAGGACAAGCGACTTGTGGAATATCAGACAGAGCCAAGATCTGCCTCATTCTCTGTTGGCAACATCTATGTAGCAAAAGTAAAAAAACTAATGCCCGGACTGAATGCCAGTTTCGTGGATGTTGGTTATGAGCGCGATGCTTTTCTCCACTATCTTGATTTAGGCAACCAATTCAATTCTTACGAAAAATACCTAAGACAGGTACAAAGCGACAAAAAAAAGCTCTATCCTTTTGCTAAGGCAACACGCCAACCCGACTTGAAGAAAGACGGAAGTGTACAGAACACGCTGACTGTTGGACAAGAGGTATTGGTGCAGATTGTTAAAGAACCAATATCAACAAAAGGACCACGACTCACTGGCGAATTAAGTTTTGCAGGACGATATCTCGTACTTATGCCTTTTGGCGACAAGGTTTCTGTATCGTCTAAAATTAAAAGCGGTGAAGAACGAGCACGCTTAAAACAACTCATCAACAGTATTAAACCCAAGAATTGCGGTGTAATTGTTCGTACTGTTGCTGAGGGCAAAAGAGTCGCTGAACTGGACGCTGAATTAAAAATTCTGACGAAGCGTTGGGAAGACGCACTTATTAAAGTGCAAAAGACCCAGAAACGCCCGCAACTAATCTTCGAAGAAACAGGACGTGCCGTAGCTCTATTGAGAGATTTGTTCAACCCCACCTACGAAAACATCTACGTCAACGATGAAGATGTGTTCCACGAAGTGAAGCACTATGTTGAACTCATTGCCCCAGAGAAGGCCAACATCGTGAAACTTTACACAGGAACAGTTCCTATCTTCGATAACTTTAATGTAACAAAACAAATTAAGTCCAGTTTCGGCAAAACAGTCAACTACAAACACGGTGCTTATCTCATTATCGAACACACCGAAGCTTTGCATGTAGTTGACGTAAACAGCGGCAACCGTTCACAC
This sequence comes from Prevotella merdae, assembly GCF_900290275.1. Classification (GTDB taxonomy): domain Bacteria; phylum Bacteroidota; class Bacteroidia; order Bacteroidales; family Bacteroidaceae; genus Prevotella; species Prevotella merdae. The sequence goes on along the minus strand of NZ_LT985324.1, from coordinate 650,868 downwards.
TCTGACAATGGACAAGAGGCTAATGCTCTTGACGTTAACCTTGGAGCAGCCGATGAGTTGGCACGCCAGTTGCGACTTCGCGATATGGGAGGTATTATCGTTGTCGACTTTATAGACATGAACCTCGCCGAAGACAGACAGCTTCTATACGAACGCATGTGCAAAAACATGCAGAAGGATAGAGCACGCCACAATATCTTGCCATTAAGCAAATTTGGCTTGATGCAGATAACACGACAAAGAGTGCGCCCCGCCATGGACGTGAATGTGGAAGAAATATGCCCCACATGCTTCGGTAAAGGAAAAATAAAATCGAGCATCATTTTTACAGACCAACTCGAAAGTAAGATTGACCGACTTGTCAACAAGATTGGAGTCAAGACATTCTACCTACATGTACACCCGTATGTAGCTGCCTACATCAATAAGGGAGTGTTCTCCCTTAAACGTAAATGGCAACTCAAATATGGACTTGGAGTACATATCATACCTTCAGAGAAACTCGCTTTCTTGCAGTATGAATTCTACGACAACAAACGCCAGTTCATAGACATGAAGGAAGAAATAGAAACAAAGTAAAAAATGAAAGTAAACAAAACGACAGAAGCAACTAATTTGCTTCTGTCGTTTTGTTATATCAATTTGTTAATATTAACTAAACACACACAAAAACAAACATGCCAACATACATTATTCAAAATATTATGAGTAACTTTGCAGCCGCTATTACGAGTTAGTAGCATAATTCAAACCACAATATTAAATTAAAATTTAAAAATGGCAACAAAAATCAGACTTCAGCGCGGCGGACGTAAAGGCTACGCTTTCTATCGTATCGTTATCGCTGACTCAAGAGCACCACGTGATGGTAAGTTTACTGAGAAGATTGGTACTTACAACCCTAACACCAATCCTGCTACTGTAGATTTGGATTTTGACCGTGCACTCTACTGGGTAGAGGCAGGTGCACAGCCCACAGCAACAACACACAACATCCTCAAGGGCGAGGGCGTTTACTTGATGAAGCACCTTCGTGGTGGCGTTAAGAAGGGCGCATTCGACGAGGCTACAGCACAGAACAAGTTTGACGCTTGGAAGGCTGACAAGCAGAAGGGACTTGATAGCGTACGCGAGAGCGAGGCTAAGGCTAAGGCAGAGGCTGTTGCTAAGGAACTTGAGGCTGAGAAGAAGACAAATGAGGAGATTGCTAAGAAGGTAGCTGAGAAGAAGGCTGCTGAGGCTGCCGCTAAGGCAGAGGCAGAGGCTGCTGCTAACGCAGAGGCTACTGAAGAGGCTCCAGCTGAGGCTTAATCCACATTGTCAAAAGCTATGACTATCGTTTTTTAGTCAAAACAATATGAATCCCAAGGACATAACCGTTCTTGGGATTTATTATTTTCTCATTACCCACATTTATAAACATCAAAACAACAGCTGTAGAATGTCAACAACCAACAAAACCAACAACTCTATTGCCTACCGTGCAATAGCACTCGACCTTGACGGAACATTGACAAACCACGACAAAGAGGTTACACCCATAACACGACAAGCCTTGATGAAGGCACAAAAGGATGGTGCACACATCATATTAGCTTCTGGTCGACCTACATACGGCATTGCACCAATTGCCGACCATCTGGAAATTAACAAGTATGACGGTTATGTTCTATCATACAATGGAGGCAAGATTGTAAAATGGCAAACAAAAGAAGAGATCTATTCCAACCATCTTCCAAACGACGTTATACCTATCTTATATAATTACGCCAAGGAAAAAGGCCATGCACTTCTTGGATATTCGGGCAAAGAAATAATAACAGAGATGCCCGATGACAAATACGTAAAAGAGGAGTCGCGCATCAACAAGATGCAGATAAGAAAGATAAACAATCTTATGGAAAGTCTCGAGCCAAATCCTACCAAGCTGCTTATGACTGGCGACCCGTCGCTTATGATAAAGGCAGAAGAGGAGTTAAGCGAGCTTGTAGGCAATCGTATGGACGTGTTCCGCTCTGCCCCATTCTTCATCGAACTTGTACCCAGAGGCATTGACAAGGCACAATCACTAAACAGACTATTGGGATTGATTGGCCTTACACCTAACGATATGATTGCTTTTGGCGATGGATATAACGACCTTTCCATGCTAAAGCTTGCCGGAATTGGCGTGGCCATGGCTAATGCTGTACCTGAAGTAAGAGCCGAGGCCGACTTCATTACCAAGTCGAACGAAGAAGACGGCGTAGCATTTGCCATCCAAAAGTTCTGCTACAATACAGACATTTAATGTTACATTATATATATAATAGATGTTTATATGAAGGTTGACATAAAAACATACAAAGAAATACACAGACCGGTTTACATCCTTGAGGAGGAGCGACTCAGAAGAAACCTCGAATTGATAAGCGATGTTGCCAAAAGAGCTAACATAGAAATAATACTTGCATTCAAGGCTTACGCCCTTTGGAAGACATTCCCTATATTCAGAGAATACATCAAGTCGACAACAGCAAGCTCACTTGCTGAGGCCCGTCTTGCCTTAGACAAGTTTGGCAGCAAGGCTCATACATTCTCGCCGGCATATACCGACTACGAGATAGACGAGATAGCTGAATGTTCAAGCCATTTAACATTCAACTCAATATCTCAATATGATCGACTGCACATCAGAGCACAAAAAGCCAACAATGATATAAGCTTTGGCATACGCATCAATCCTGAATACTCTGAGATTGAGACCGACATATACAATCCATGTGCACCTGGCACACGCTTCGGCGTAAGTGCCGACAAGATGCCAGATACCCTACCCCAATTTATTGAGGGATTTCATTGCCATTGCCATTGCGAGAATGGATCGGACGTATTTGTACGCACACTTAAACACATAGAAGATAAGTTTGCAAAATGGTTTACACAAATAAAGTGGATAAACTTCGGCGGCGGACATCTAATGACACGCAAAGACTATGACATAGAGTTGCTCGTAAATACTCTCAACAACTTCCATAAACGATATCCATGGCTAAAAGTTATTATGGAACCAGGCAGCGCCTTCGGTTGGCAAACAGGACCACTAGTTGCTCAAGTTATAGACATAGTAGAAGACAAAGGCATTAAAACTGCCATTCTAAACACAAGCTTCTCATGTCATATGCCCGACTGCCTTGAAATGCCATACCATCCCACTGTACGTGGAGCCGAAACAATAGAGGAAGATATCGACTACTCTAAGCCATACACATATCGTTTAGGAGCCAACAGCTGTCTTTCTGGCGACTTTATGTCGGCTTGGCGATTTGACCACGAACTGCAAATAGGCGAAAATATCATATTCGAGGACATGAATCATTACACCACAGTGAAGACAACCATGTTCAATGGCATCACTCATCCATCCATTGCAATGGTACATAAAGGCACAAATGAGCTTAAAATACTTAAAGAATATACCGTAAACGACTATTTTAATCGTATGGATTAAAAAAATGCACTTTTTCTTGAATTTTTCTCACAAAAGTTTTGGCGGTTCAAGAAAAAGTGCTACCTTTGCACTCGCTTTAAAGAACTAAGCAAAACATCAACAAAAGATGATGCGGCAATAGCTCAGTTGGTAGAGCACAACCTTGCCAAGGTTGGGGTCGCGAGTTCAAGTCTCGTTTGCCGCTCAATGTTCTGAATAAGTTGAACGAAAGCAACTCTTTCAATTGCCCAGGTGGCGGAATTGGTAGACGCGCACGTTTCAGGTGCGTGTGTTTAACGACGTGCAGGTTCGAGTCCTGTTCTGGGCACAGATTATTCAGATCGCAAATACATAATATGTCGGAGAGGTGGCGGAATTGGTAGACGCGCTACTTTGAGGGGGTAGTGACAATTGTGTCGTGGGAGTTCGAGTCTCCTCCTCTTCACATATTAAATGTATAAAACAATGCGGCAATAGCTCAGTTGGTAGAGCACAACCTTGCCAAGGTTGGGGTCGCGAGTTCAAGTCTCGTTTGCCGCTCATCCATTATTTATGGATTAATTTAAGCCTTCTTTATATGGCTTAATTTTAATAGTCTTTGTTGGAGAGGTGGCGGAATTGGTAGACGCGCTACTTTGAGGGGGTAGTGACAATTGTGTCGTGGGAGTTCGAGTCTCCTCCTCTTCACCAAAGTAAATAATGCGGCAATAGCTCAGTTGGTAGAGCACAACCTTGCCAAGGTTGGGGTCGCGAGTTCAAGTCTCGTTTGCCGCTCTTTTTCTAATATCGATTTTTATATAAAATAAAAATCTTTTGATGAACCATAACAAGATTAATCAATGAATTTATATCTTAGATATTTTGACAAAGAGACATTAGTATATAACGTAGAAGATGCGTTAGATTTTTTGCGCTCTATACCCGAGATTGGTATGAATGCAAATCTTGAGGCTGATGTTCGTGAATACGCTGAAAGCGAAGTGTTTTACCCTAAAAGATATAAAATTCGTCCCCGAGTTTACTTCATTATAATCAAGACCACAGCTGCCACTATGCTTGACTTCAAGCAGAAGAAGGCCTTGCACCCTGCTCCACAGAATTCTGTCGCAGCAGAGAAGCATGATATGGTGGTTACAGCTACAACGAAGCTTAATGAAGAACGTCCTGGATGGTACGAGGGAACATTAGACTTCAAACGAGTAATGCTCATCCCTGCTACCGGTAAGCACGAATACAGAGATACACATTTTGTTGTAAGATGTAAGGCAAATTCGGGACAAGACTGCTACAATCGTATTGTAGAACACTTGCGCGATCGTGTCGACAGCCGTTCACAATTTCCATCTGCTAAGGGTAAAAACTTCCACTACAAGTATTTAGGTATGTGGAAATAACACATATTATATATATTAGGGTGTCTGCCAAGTTGCATGGCACCCTTATTTGCTTTGTATAGCTACCATATATAATATAAATTCATGTATTATAAAATCAAGAACTAAAATACTACTATTATGAATAAGGTGATGTTGATAGGAAACGTTGGCAAAGAACCTGACGTAAAGTATTATGATGCCGATCAAGCTGTGGCTCAATTTCCATTGGCAACCACTGAGCGTGGCTATGTTCTTCAAAACGGAACAAGAGTGCCCGACCGTACCGATTGGCACAATATAGTAATGTGGCGAGAATTGGCCAAGGTTGCAGAGAAATATGTGCATAAAGGCGACAAACTATATATCGAAGGACGCATTCGTTATAGATACTATGACGACAAGAATGGACAACGACGCTTTGTAACAGAAATCTATGCCGACAACATGGAGATGCTTACTAGCAAGCAACAACCTACCACTACAAACACTCAAAATATATAACATTGGAAACATACCTATCTTTTATACTCGACTCTTTAAACGACGTTCACTTTGTAGCACCTACCATCGGAGTGATTCTAACCATTCTGCTCACCATGCTGCTTATGGGCGCATCGGCATTTGCAAGTGGTTCTGAGATAGCTTTCTTCAGCCTATCACCTGCAGACATTGCAGAAATAAGCCAGGAGAAGACAACATGCGACAAGAACATTCAGAAACTGCGCGAAGATAGCGAACGTACACTGGCAACAATACTTATCACCAACAACTTTATTAATGTGACCATCATTATGTTGTGCAACAACATATTTGGTCATATAGTTCATTTTGGCGCAAAAGCCTATTGGTTGCAATTCTTGTCTCTCACCGTACTTCTCACATTCTTATTGCTCCTTTTTGGCGAAATAATGCCTAAAGTATACAGTCGACAGAATCCTTTAGGTTTCTGTAGAAAAAGTGTCAACGGAATATGTTTTTGCCGTAAGATATTCTGGCCTATAGAAAGCATATTGTTGCGTAGCGGTATTCTTGCCGAAAAGGTGGTACAGAAGGAAAATCATGTGCTTAGTGTCGATGATCTTGAACAGGCTCTTAACCTGACCGACAAGAACGACATAAAGGACGAGCAGAATATGCTTAAAGGTATTATACGCTTTGGCGACGAAACAGCCAAGGAGGTTATGACTAGCCGACAGGATATTGTTGGTCTTGACATCAACTCTACCTTTGCTGAAGTGCTCGAATGTATTGTCGAGAACAACTATAGCCGCATCCCAGTATACCAAGAGAATGGCGACAACATTCGTGGCATTCTATATATTAAGGATCTATTGCCGCATCTGTCCAAGCCTTCAACCTTTAGATGGCAAAGCCTGATGCGCCCTCCATATTTTGTTCCTGAAACTAAAAAAATTGACGCTCTTATGCGCGAGTTCCAAGAGAACAAGATACACATAGCTATTGTTGTCGACGAGTTTGGTGGCACAAGCGGACTTGTTACGCTTGAGGATATCCTTGAGGAGATTGTTGGCGAGATAAACGACGAATACGACGAAGAGAACAAATTCTATACAAAGCTCAACTACAATACGTATATATTTGAAGGCAAAACTCTTCTGTCTGACTTCTGCAAGATCCTTAACATCGATGATGAAGAGTTTGTTGACGTTGAGGGAGATGCAGATACTCTTGCCGGACTATTGCTGGAGATTAAGGGCGACTTCCCAAGCATACACGAGAAGATTGAATACAAAAACTATTCGTTTGAGATTGCTGAGATAGAAGGACGTCGCATTAGCCGCATCAAGGTTATCGTACATGAGGTGAAGCATATGCCAAACAGTAAGGACGACAACAACAAGCACTAAATAATGTCTACCATATATATTAAGGACATCGACCAGCATACGCAGTTGGGACTTTACAGCATTGATGCTGACCTTCGAATAGAGCAAGCTTGTCCTACTGCAATATGTAAGGATTTGCAAAAAAAGAGCACAACAAGACAGCAAGAGACAGCTGCCGTGTATATGCTTTTAAGGGAGATGATAGGCAGACACGATTTTGTTATCGAGCACGAGTCTTCTGGCAAACCATTCATCTCTATATGTGGCAAGCCATCTAACTATAAAATAAGTATAAGTCATACCAAAGGCTATGTAAGCGTTATTGTCTCTACCACACAGCAAGTGTCGGTAGACATTGAATACCATAGCGACCGTGTACAACGTATAGCTTCACGTTTCTTACGCAAAGACGAAATGGAGGACATAAACAAACTAACACCCTCCTCCACTCTACTGCTTTTATATTGGTGTGCAAAGGAAACATTATACAAACTATTTTCGAATACATCACTTACATTCCAAAACATGAAAGCGAGCTATATAGGAAATATAAAAGATAAAGGTGAATTTGCTTGTAAGAATCTTCTGAATGAAGAAGTTATACGCATCAACTACATATTAGACAATAACCTCGTGCTTACTTATTGCAAAAAGTACTAACATAAAAAGCAACAATAGTCATTAGCTATTGTTGCTTTTTTTTATTATCCGATACATTGTTTACTTAACCCAACAAACATAATACCCAATTCCATCACTCATACTGATAATAATACCAATACGTATTGCCATACGTATCACGCAAAGCTGTTTTGCGTTGTGCACTAAGAATGGTGTTCTCAAGCTTCTGAAAATCTTGAAAATCAGCATTCAATACATCATTCTTATAAATAATGTATGGTGTGGAGTGCAGATGGGTATACAGTAGCAGCGCCTCTTCATAATGCTTCGGCAGCGAAACCGAGTCATTTACAGCATAGTGCTTTGTTATTTCCCTCACAAACAAGTCGAGCTTTTTATCCAGCAGGTATCCACATAGCATATAATCGGCCGTCACTTTGTTCATTCTCTTATGCCTTTTTTGGTAATTAAGGTAATGCATTGTCTGCATACGTTGTCTGTAACAATTACCAAGATAAGCATAGAATGACGTATCAGGCAACAATTCGAACCTTGTTGTTGTGCCATTAGGCATCATTGCCTTGGAGCCACCTTTCAATTGATACTCAAACAGACTCTCTGGAAGTTGTTTATTGCGCGATAATGCATAAACCGTAAGCATCGTTAGATTCTCGTCAGGTTCGTCACAATGCTTGATAGCATCTAATGCTCCTTCAAAATCGCCATTCAATATACATTGCTCGGCATGTATACGCACATGATACACCCTATCGTTATTACCACATAGGCATGCCAAAGCCATCAGCGAGAACAATACTGCAAGATTAGCCCATAAACGGCGCACTATCTTAAAGTCCAAGGAATTGAATGCTGCCGTCATGCCTGTAGAATGAGCCAACCACACAAGCAGTAGATATACCACTAACGCAATGGGACACAGATAAACACCTGCACCAAACTCAAGCTTGCTCTCGTTCAGCACCGGGTGTACATCTGTAAGCATTATAAGACATAGTACAGATGGCACGAACGTAAAAGCCCATGCCATCTTTACCTTTTTAAGCAAGTTTGCCGTAGCCACCTGTACAAACAGCAACACCAATGTTATCAGTATCGCACCTATAAAGTGGTTGTAGTGTGTTTGTCCTTGCGACAATACATGTTGCGTCACTGTAAGCAAATCAGCCTGAAAGTAATACAGGTAGAAGAATGCGAACAATGAAAACACAAACGTGCACGCAACACGCACCAATGTATCCTGATTATTTAATGCAAATCCTTTGCTCATTAGTTTTTCTTTAATACTACTGCCGAGCGTGCAGGAATGTAGAGTTTCAACCATTCCTTATGTTCGTTGACATACGCTGGGTCATAATTTGTTAGATGCGTCATCGTATCATCAGCAAGTCCATTGCCACCGAACATCTTTGCGTCTGTATTTAGGACAACATCATACGAGCCTGTTGGCACGAGGAAACCATAGTCGGTAAACGAGCGTGTCGGGCTGAAGTTGAAGATAAAGACAAGGTCGCCACGCATATATGCCAATATCTGGTCGCCATCGTTATGCCATATCTCCTGCACAGGTTTGTTCTGTATGCTACGTTCAAGCTTCAACACTTTCAACATCTCACGGTCAAAGTCGCCAAGGAAGTGATAGTCGAGGTCTGGATTATCTACCAGATTCCACTGACGTCGTGCATACTTATGGCTCCATCCATTGCCCTCGCGTGGGAAGTCAATCCATTCGGGATGTCCAAACTCATTGCCCATAAAGTTGAGGTAACCGCCATTTATTGTTGAAGCCGTTACAAGGCGAATCATCTTGTGCAATGCTATGCCACGGTATACACGGTCGTTCTCGTCGCCACGACGGAAGTGCCAGTACATATCCGAGTCGATAAGACGGAAGATAATAGTCTTGTCGCCTACAAGTGCCTGGTCATGACTCTCGCAATAGCTTATTGTACGCTCGTCCGAACGACGGTTTGTTACTTCCCAGAAGATAGAACTTGGCTTCCAACCCTCGTCTGGCAATTCCTTGATTGTCTTAATCCAATAGTCTGGAATGTTCATTGCCATACGATAATCGAATCCATAACCACCGTCAGTAAACTTTGCAGCCAATCCTGGCATACCGCTCACCTCCTCGGCAATGGTTATAGCCTGTGGATTAACCTCATGTATAAGGAGGTTGGCAAGTGTAAGATAGCAGATAGCATTGTCGTCCTGATGACCGTTAAAGTAGTCGCCATAATTACAGAACGCCTCACCAAGTCCATGGCTATAATAAAGCATTGATGTTACACCGTCGAAACGGAAACCATCAAAATGGAACTCTTCAAGCCAATACTTACAGTTAGACAAGAGGAAGTGAATTACCTGGTCCTTGCCATAGTCGAAGCAGAGCGAATCCCAAGCCGGATGCTCATGACGATCGCCTGGATAGAAGTACTGGTTCGGATCGCCTGCAAGGTTGCCCAATCCCTCTACCTCATTCTTTACAGCATGCGAGTGGACAATATCCATAATAACAGCTATGCCGTCCTTATGTGCCTGGTCGATAAGTGCCTTAAGCTCCTCAGGTGTACCAAAACGCGAAGACGCTGCAAAGAACGAGCTAACATGATAGCCAAAAGATCCATAATAAGGATGCTCCTGAATAGCCATTATCTGTATACAGTTGTAGCCATCCTTCTTGATACGAGGCAACACATTCTCGCGGAACTCATTGTATGTGCCCACCTTCTCTGCATCCTGTGCCATACCGATATGGCATTCGTATATAAGTAGCGGCGACTTATTAGGCTTAAAGCTCTTCTTCTTCCATGCATATGGTTCTGGATTCCACACCTGTGCCGAGAATATCTTTGTTACATCATCCTGCACCACACGTGTTGCCCAAGCCGGTATACGCTCACCATCACCACCTTCCCAATAAACATGCATCTTATACAAGTCGCCATGCTTAATGGCCTTTTCTGACAGTTTCAACTCCCAGTTGTCGGTTCCGGCAATACGCTTAGCCTTATATCTATCGGTTTCTTTCCATCCGTTAAAGTCACCTATAAGGTATATCTCAGTTGCATTAGGAGCCCACTCGCGGAACACCCATCCGCGTGTAGTCTTATGCAAACCATAATATTTATATCCATTTGCAAAATCAGTTAGTTTGTTTTTTCCATTGTTAGTTAGAGCGTTCAGCTTCCACAAAGCATGGTCGTGACGACCCTTTATTGCCTCTTCATAAGGCTCAAGATAGCCATCATTCTTAACCAAACCTATATGCTTTACAGTAGGTTTCTTTGCAACAGTCTGACTTTTATTCGTTTTTGTAGCCATAATTGATATTTTAATTGTTGTTTGAGATTTTTCGGTTATATATGCAGCCATTGTGTATGCCACAATCAGCCATTAGTTTTTATCTTCGAAGCATCTACCGTGCTCGTAATGTCCACGTTTCACAATCTGTCCATTACGGTCCTTCTCTACGAACGAGCCATCACGTAGTCCGTCCACATACGATCCCTCGAAGCGTTTACCGTCCTTCGATTCTTCTATTGCGGCTCCATTTCGCTTGCCATTCTTGTATATGCCCTTAAACTTGGAGCCATCAGCAAAGTGGATAATAACATTGCCATTTACCTTTCCGTTTCTGAAGTCGCCTTCAAACACATCACCACTTTTCTTAACAAGCTTGCCACGTCCATGCTGTAGGTCGTTCTTCCACTCACCTATATACATGTCGCCATTTTTCCACACGAAAGTACCCTGACCATCCTTGTTGCCTTCGCTAAAGTGGCCAGTATACTTGTCGCCATTCTTATATTTGAAGATACCTTCGCCAGTGCGTTCGCCTTGAACATAGGCACCTTCGTATACATCACCGTTTTGAAATTTGTACACACCCTTCCCGTTCTGTATATCGTTGAGCCAATCGCCTGTATACACATCTCCATCGGCATACTTGTTTGTACCCTTACCCGAACGTTGGTTGTTAAGCCACATACCATCGTATGTTGTACCATCGCCCCAAGCAAAGAATCCCTTACCCGACTTCTGGTCATCCTTCCAATTACCATCATAGAAAGCACCACCAGCAAACGTATACTTACCCTTGCCTTGTCGTTTGTCTTGTTGCCAATAGCCATCGTACTTATCACCATTATAGTAGTACATCACACCATGTCCCTGCTGATAGTCACGATACCACATTCCAACATACTTGTTATTGTTCAGAAACCAGTAAGTACCATATCCATGCTGCTGGTCTTGGAACCATTCTCCATCGTATTTCTCTCCGTCCGAGAATGTATACACACCTTGTCCTTGGCGTTTGCCCTTAACATATTCGCCTTCAAAAATGTCACCATTCTTAAATATGGTAGTACCTTTGCCGCTTGGCTTGCCCGATTGCATCTGTCCTTTATATTGTCCTCCGTCATGCGTTGTGCACGAACCAAGAGTTATTTTCTGGGCACTTACATGAGCCGACACTATAAACAGGAGTAATGCTGATAATATATGATTTTTCACGTTTTCTTGTTATTATGAAGTAATTACCTCCAAAATTATCAAATTAAAACGAGATAGCAAAATGAATTTAGGATTTTTATATAAAAAGACAAAAAAAGGAGGTAATACCATTGGTACTACCTCCTATATAAAAATAAGATTGACTTATTTTACCTTCTCAACGATGGCCTTGAAAGCCTCAGGGTTGTTAACAGCGAGGTCAGCAAGGACCTTGCGGTTAATCTCGATACCTGCCTTGTGAAGAGCACCCATAAGTGTAGAGTAGCTCATGTTCTCAAGACGAGCAGCAGCGTTGATACGCTGGATCCACAATGCGCGGAAATTGCGCTTCTTATTGCGGCGGTCACGGTATGCATATGTGAGACCCTTTTCCCAGGTGTTCTTTGCTACGGTCCAAACATTCTTGCGTGCACCATAGTAACCCTTGGTGAGTTTCAGGATTCTTGTTCTCTTTGCTTTAGAAGCAACATGATTGACTGATCTTGGCATAGTTTTCTTTTTCCTTTAAATGTTTGACTAATAAAATTAACGGAGGCAGAGCAAGTCGCGAACCTGCTTCAAGTTTGAACGGTCTACGATAGTCTCACCAAGGAGATTTCTCTTCTGCTTCTTTGTCTTCTTAGTCAGAATGTGACTGTGGAAAGCGTGATGACGCTTGATCTTACCTGTTCCGGTAAAGCGGAATCTCTTCTTTGCACCGGAGTTAGTCTTAACTTTTGGCATTTTTTTTAATTTTAAATTATTATTATTATATGTGGCAACGCATATACCAGGGCGTTACGCACACTTTATCATGTTGTCTTATTCTTCTCCCTTAAGAGCCTTAAGCGCCTCAGGGCTTACCTTTGCATTAGCAAGAAGTCCGCCGTTTGCTGGCACAGCATCTGCAGCATCTACGTTCTGCTTCGGAGCACGTGCCTCTGCCTCACGCTTCTCACGGTCTACCTTCTGCTGACTCTTCTTTACTACACCGGCCTTTTTAGGAGCCAAGTAAAGGAACATCTTCTTGCCATCGAGCTTCGGGAGCTGTTCTACCTTTGCATACTCCTCAAGGTCGTTGGCAAAACGAAGCAATAGAACCTCGCCCTGCTCCTTAAAGAGAATAGAGCGACCACGGAAGAATACATAAGCGCGAACCTTATTGCCCTCGTTCAAGAACTCCTGGGCATGTTTCAACTTAAAGTTGTAGTCGTGCTCATCAGTCTGAGGTCCAAAACGAATCTCCTTCACTTCAACCTTAGCCTGCTTTGCCTTCATCTCCTTGGCATGCTTCTTCTGCTGATAGAGGAATTTGCTATAGTCTATGAGACGACAAACAGGTGGTTGGGCATTGGGGGATATTTCTACAAGGTCAACACCTTGCTCTCTCGCCATGTCCAAAGCATGACGTGTAGGCATAACAGTTGATTCACCGTCACTCACTATACGTACTTCCCTAACGCGAATCTGCTCGTTCACGCGGTACTGGTTTTTCATTTTGTCATTCTTCATTAAACTATTTTTGTGATAAAGCTATATTTTTTAAAGCGTTAGCTGCTTTTATAAGCGGGTGCAAAGGTAGTCATTTTAACTTGGTTGACAAAATATTTATCCTCTTTTTTGCTCCCTACCCCATGATTTTCTTCATATTAACGTGCTTTTCTGCATGTTTTTAAGTAATTTTGCACTCATAAAACACGTTACACATGGATCAACTTTATTTCACCGGCTTAATAATAGCCGTTAGCACATTTCTTATTATAGGATTGTTCCATCCTATCGTCATCAAGGTAGAATACTATTTTGGTACACGTCTTTGGTGGATATTCCTTATATCAGGCCTGTTGCTCATCTTAGGCGCAATGTTTGTGGCCAACGTTATAGCATCTGCCCTATTGGGGGTATGTGGCGCATCATGCCTGTGGAGCATTGGCGAGATATTCGAGCAGAAACAAAGAGTAAAAAAGGGATGGTTCCCTATGAACCCTAAGCGAAAGAAAGATTATGAAGACTGAACTTATACTGATAGGCAAGACCAATGACAAGCTATACGTCAACGGCATAAACGACTATACAGAGCGCATTACACACTATATGCCATTTGGCATAACCACCATTCCAGCCATTAAGAACACCAAGAGTCTGTCGGAAGAACAGCAGAAGCAAATGGAGGGTGAACAGATACTAAAACTCATTCAAGCATCCGACACAGTGGTATTACTTGACGAGAAAGGTGCCGAACGCACCAGTTTGCAAATGGCTACATGGCTTGAGAAGCGCCAACAGACTGCACGACGTCTGATATTTATCATCGGAGGTCCTTATGGTTTCTCCGAAGCTGTATACAAGCGTGCCAATGAACTCATCTCACTATCCAAGATGACATTCTCGCACCAAATGGTAAGACTTATCTTCACCGAACAGCTATATCGTGCTTGCACCATTATAAAAGGTGAAAGCTACCATCACGAATAGCACACACTTGCCACGACAAACCACAAAGAGTCAGGATTTATGCCCGATACCGAATCAGCAAGAATACCAACATGCTGAAGCGAAGCGCATCAATCCTGACTCTTGTCTTTTTATCACAAACCTGGCTATCAACCAAGAATCAGCGGAATTATAGATGGAGTAAGCAGCGAAGTGAATATACCGTTAAGCGTAAGTCCAAGGCTGGCATAAGCTCCGTGCACCTGACTACGGTCCATAGATGTTGCCGTACCTAAGGCATGAGCTGCCGTTCCCATTGACAAACCCTGAGCTACGGGCGTCTTTACACGTGCAAAGCCCATTGTGCGATAACCGCATACGGCACAAAGCAATCCAACACCTACCACTACAGCTGCTGTAAGCGACGGTATACCACCAACTGCCTTTGTTACTTCCATTGCAATAGGTGTAGTTACCGACTTTGACGCCAACGACAATACAACCTCCCTTGAGGCACCAAGTTCCTTGGCTATCCAAACCACCGAAACAATACCAACCACACAACCTGCCAACTCTGAAAGTACAATTGGTGTAAGCTGCTTCTTGATAGTGGACAACTGCATATAGAGAGGCACACCAAGAGCCACTACTGCAGGACGTAACCAAAACTCAATCATATGGCCACCCTGATTGTATGTCTCGTAGCTTATGCCTGTAATTTTCAAGAATGCAATGATGCACGCTATCGATATCAATATCGGATTCATCACTACCCAACCGGTAAGACGGCGCAACAACTTGCCCAAGAAATAAGTGCCAAACGTCAAGGCTATCAGAAAAAAATCGTTAGAGAAATATTCCATATTATCTACTTGCTTTACATTATTAATAATAATACATTATATATAAGACATTAGGCTTTATCGTCATGCTTCAACATATCATGAGCCTTGTCCTTAGCCTTGCCATAACATTGGTGCACCCAACCCGTAACGGCAAGCACAAGTACAGTAGACACAACCGAAGCAACAACAATAGGCACAAGCTGAGCCTTGATAATGTCGAAGTAAAGCATAACAGCCACTCCTGGCGGAACAAAGAAGAAACCTATATTACCAACCAAGAAGTCGGAAATGCTGCGCACCCACTCCAGGCGTATAACCTTGAGCTTAAGCAAGAGTGTCAACAAGAGCATACCCAGAATGCTCGAAGGCAGCGGAATATGAGTGAGATAAATTACCAGCTCACCCAGCGCTAGACACCCGAAAATGATAGCCAACTGACGAATCATCATAATCCCAGAAACAATTTTTAAATACCTTTATTAATAATACTATACGGAGAGTTATCCAACTGCAAAGGTAGACATTTTTTAGATAAACAGCCCAAAAACAAGCAAATATAATTCAAGAATACAAATATTTTATTGCTATACATCAATTCTTTAGTAAAAAACGTTAAATAAAACAAGTAAATACATTCACACCATTGCCAGTATAAAATAAAAGTAGTACCTTTGCACCCGCAATTTTGCAAAGTATTTTTAATTTTTCACAAACAATGAATCGATACGAAACCGTTTTCATTTTGACTCCCGTTTTGTCTGATGAACAGATGAAGGAAGCGGTCGCAAAGTTCAAGAAGCTCCTCACCGACAATGGTGCTGAGATCGTGAACGAGGAGACCTGGGGACTCAAGAAGATGGCTTATGCTATTCAGAAGAAGTCAACAGGATTCTATTGCCTGCTCGAGTTCAAGGCTGAGCCTACAATCGTTAAAACTCTCGAAACTGGCTATCGCCGCGACGAGAAAGTTATTCGTCACATGACAGTTAAGCTCGACAAGTATGCTGCACAGTATGCTGAGAAGAGACGTAACAAATTTGCAAACAAGGAGGCTTAAATTATGGCAGCAGTAGAATCAGAAATTCGCTATTTGACTCCACCTTCAGTGGACACACGCAAGAAGAAGTATTGCCGTTTCAAGAAGAGCGGTATCAAGTACATCGACTATAAGGATCCTGAGTTCCTCAAGAAGTTCTTGAACGAGCAGGGTAAGATCCTTCCACGTCGTATCACAGGTACATCTTTGAAGTATCAGCGTCGCGTAGCACAGGCTGTTAAGCGTGCTCGCCAGATTGCTTTGCTTCCTTACGTAACCGATTTGATGAAATAATTATTAAGGAGGAATAGCAATGGAAATCATACTTAAAGAAGATATTATCGGACTGGGTTACAAGAACGACATCGTTAATGTAAAGAGTGGTTACGGCCGTAACTACCTCATTCCCCAGGGCAAAGGTGTAATCGCATCTGAATCAGCAAAGAAGGTTCTCGCTGAGAACTTGAAGCAGCAGGCTCACAAGCTCGCAGCTATCAAGGCTGCAGCTGAGAAGAAGGCTGAGGAACTCAATGGTGTAGAGCTCGTTATCACAGCTAAGGTTAGCGCTACTGGTGCTACTTACGGCTCGGTTAACGCTGCTACCGTTGCTGCTGAGCTTGGTAAGAAGGGCATCGAGGTTGATCGCAAGATCATCACAATGCGCGATATCAAGCACGTAGGCGACTTTGAGGCTACAATCCACTTCCACAAGGAGGTTGAGGTTAAGGTTCCTGTTAAGGTAGTAGCTGAGGATGCTAAGGTAGAGGCTCCTGCAACAGAGGCTACCGAGGCTCCTGCAACTGAGGCACCTGCAGCAGAGTAATCTATATTACAACTGTATATAATAAAGAGGAGGACATCTTGTTCTCCTCTTTTTTTTGTTTTATACCGACATTCCAACAACATACACCCTACCCCCTACACTCTCTCCTATTCTATTGTCCAATTCTATTGTCCAAGAACAACCGTTATATATTTTATAAATACATGGCTCAAGTTTATGTTCGGTGTCACCGAATGTACGTTCCGTGACACCGAATGGCCGTTCCGTGTCACCGAATGGCCGTTCCGTGTGTGGTTTAACGATTTTAGTTGACCACTCTAAGTATTATTGATAATACAAGTTGACTCAGTTATTACTTATTTATAATTCACGTTGACTTATTTAATTTTAGTCATACTTATAGTTGACTACTTATGCCTATAGTCACAAATAAAATTACCCTTCATATCTCCGCAAAGAAACATGTTGGGGGATAATNTTGACTCAGTTATTACTTATTTATAATTCACGTTGACTTATTTAATTTTAGTCATACTTATAGTTGACTACTTATGCCTATAGTCACAAATAAAATTACCCTTCATATCTCCGCAAAGAAACATGTTGGGGGATAATCCTGAGCGTAGCTTCCTTGGTAAGTTTGGGTTGGGCTCGATGCCCAACTCAAACTTTTTACGTTGGTGGCTTAAACCATCACGTAGTTCCTTGGTGGTGCAAAGATACAAAAAGATTCTAAGCAACCTTAGCTTTTATCGCTTTTTCTCTGTAACTTATCCATCTTTTATCAATCTCGCCTCTTTTCTTTGCAGCCTCACGAGGGGTCAAGCCGTCAAGACTCAAATGTGGACGTTCTTCGTTATAGAAGCGGATGGCAGCCTTTACTGCCACCAAGACCTCTGATATAGAAGTAAACGACATGCCTTTCAAAAGCTCGTTCTTGATAGTATTGTTGACTCTTTCTGCAACGGCATTGTCCTTGGGATTGCCTGTTTCCGTCATGCTGATTTGTATGTTGTATTGCTTGAGCAAACCAGTATATTGGTAACTTGCATACTGAACCCCACGGTCAGAATGATGAATCAGTTGGCTAAGGTCATTTCCTTTGTAGTAATCCAAAGCCATCTTAAGGGCTTCTATGGCATGAATAGACTCTAGCGTTGGAGCGACACTATACCCGACTATCTCCTTTGTATAATAGTCCGTAATGAGGGCAAGATAACAGAACTTGTACTCACCGCTCTCGGGGTCGAGATAATATGGTATATACGTTATGTCACTGACAATCAGTTGGCATGGACGGCTGGGAAGCAAATCCTTAACAATATTAGGATACAATGGAAGGTCATGGGCGGAGTCTGTTGTCTTCACCCTACGTTTTACCTTTCGTACCTTAAGGTTGTATTTCTCGACAATGTCATAAAAGCGGTTGTAGCCAACACTTCTGGATACGCCAAATTGCCTTTGGTACATGAACCAAAGCTTATTGCCGCCAATACCTGGGTCTTTCTTGCGAACGCCTTTGATGAACTCTACAACGAACGCCTCTTGCGCAACCTTTAACATGGAACTGTCACCATGTTTGTAATAGGCTTGCTTGGTTACACCAAGTAACCGACACATCGAGATGACTGGATAGAGTTTGCCATCTCGTGTGTGAAGCCTGTTTGCTACTTGGTGCCAGCTTTTTTTAAGTCAATACCATAGACTTCCTTGCCAAAGGCTACCATTTCTTCATAGAAGTCTGCACGAAGGCGCTCCGATTTTACTTGCTTCTTCAGCTCTGCTATTTCCTGAAGCAGTTGCTTATAGTCCTCAGGAATGATTTCTTTACCTTTTTTACTCATTTTTTCTGCCAATTCTGAGTTTTCGGCTTCAAAAGTACGAATTTTACGGTGAACGCTGCTAGGAGCAATACCAACGTTTTCAGAAATTTCAATCATTGTAAGGTGTTCTAAAGCATAAAGACGATAAATCTCCTTGCTTAATTCAACTTCCTTTAATGTCTCTTCTAATGATTTTTTCATTTCACTTACATTTTAGGGAGTCAACCATATTTACAAAAAGACAATTATTAATATCAAACAGAATTATCTCAAAATAAATCTGACGTTTGCACGTGTTTTTACATAAATTTTAGTTACATTTGTGGGGACTATATTCAAAACAAAAAGCTAATTAAGATGAACAGATTATTACTTACTGGTCTTCTCGTTGCGGCTGTCATAACTGCCAACGCACAAGACAACGCCACCAAAGATTCGCTCACTATGGAAAATATGATGCACAATATTCCTGAAGTGATGGTAAAAGGATCGCGCCCTATTGTCAAGGCAGAACGTGGTATGCTGTCGTACAATATGCCGTTGCTATTGAAGCAGTTGCCTGCCGACAATGCTTATGAGGCATTGACACGCATACCTGGTGTCAGCAATGCCACTGGCAACATATCCTTCTCGGGCAATGAGGTAACATTGATTGTCAACGGACAAGCCACCACATTGACACAAGAGCAACTGGCAGAGCGCCTTAAGGCAATGCCAGCCGCACAGTTGGCTAAAGCCGAAGTGATGCTTTCAGCCCCTGCCCGCTATCATGTGCGTGGCATGGCTATCAACATCGTTACGAAAGACTACGCAGGTACCAATCAGCTTTCGGGACAAATCATTGGTGGCATGCGGCAAAACAAATACGCCAATGAGTGTGGTAATTTATATCTTTCCTTGCAAAGAGGCAAGTTTGGACTTGACGCACAATATAAATATGTAAACGGCAATTCATACGGTGAGTCTTCACGCATAGCCAATCATCCACTTGACAACAATCGTATACACTATAATGATGAAACCGGGCAGAAGTCGTTTGGTATTACGCACGACTACCGACTGGGAATGAATTATGCCTTTAGCAAGAACCATCGTCTCGACGTTGCCTATACAGGACACTGGGACAAGACGTGCTCAAACAGCAACACCACAGGATCGAGCATTAGCGGAATGCATCATGACAGTCATGAGTATCTGCACAATGTGGATGTTAACTACTCGCTTCCTTTCGGACTCACCCTTAACGGTTCGTACACCTACTATCGCACGCCTCAGCAACAAGCCCTCGATGGTACGATAACTACGGAAAACAAAAATGAAACTGAACGCAACCTAACAAGCGGCAGTGAGCAGACCATCAACAAATGGATGTTCACTGCCGACCAAACTCATTCTTTGTCACATGGTTGGGGATTGTCGTATGGTGTGAAAGGGCAATTCACAAGCAACAAGAGTTATCAGACCACAATAGATAAGGATGGAACCATCCTGCCTGATGGAACAAGCAGCGTGGACAATAACGAGCGGATATGGAATATATATGCCGGTTTCAGCAAGCAGATAAACAAGGCCCTTAGTCTTGAAGCATCTGTTGCTGCCGAGCAATATCACTCGCCCGTATGGGATAAATGGCGCGTATATCCTACGCTCAATGCTTTGTGGAACGTCAACGACAACCATTTGCTCAATCTATCATTTAGCTCCAATTCCGAGTTCCCGAGCTATTGGTCAACTATGAGCAATGTGTTCTACTCGTCCACATACACCGAGATACATGGCAATCCCGATTTGAAACCCTTCTCTTATTACAATGTCAACCTTATGTGGCAGATAAAGCGACGTTATACGCTCATGGCTTTTGCAAGTCTGAAGCCCGACTATTTCGTTCAGTTGCCATATCAGACCACAGACCGCATGGCTGTGATAATGAAGGAAACCAACTTCGACTTTTCCAATAGTTATGGACTACAAGCATCTGCCATATTCAGTGCAGGCAAATGGCTCAACGGCAACGTGTTTGCAGTAGGAACCTACAAGCACGACAAGAGCTGTAATTTCTTCGACTTGCCGTTCAATCGCAAGAAACTGTCTGTTATACTTGGAGGTACTGCATCCGTAAAACTATGCAGCACGCAGGACTTGCGTCTTATTCTGAATCCTTTCTATCAGACTAAGGCCATACAAGGTGTTTACGACATAAGTCCTGTCTTCAGAATGAATGCCAAACTGCAATGGTCGTCGCATGACGGTAAATGGGGCGTGCGCCTAAATGGCAGCAACATCTTCAACAATCGGTTCGACACCCGTTCAGTACAAGGCAACCAAGACTACCGTATGAAGATAAACTACAACTGGGCGTCTGTCACCTTTGCAGTTATCTATAAGTTTGGTGGCTACAAGGAGAAGACAGTAAAGGAAGTGGATACATCACGCATGGGACACTAAGCAATAAGAAGACAACAATTCCAATATATATGCAGTTCTTTAAAGTTATCGTATCTTTTACGTTTGCTGCAACATAGAAAGGCACGGCAATAAAAAAGCACCCGAAACAGCATTGTCGAATAATTATCAGAAAAATAAATAGGTTGGAATGAAAATCTCAATTATTATTTGTAAATTTGCTACATTATAAAATTAGATATTTGATATGGCATATACAATAAGCGACAAGTTAGATTGGATTATGATCTTCATTTTGGAGTTCGGTCGAAAACACGGACTAACGATGAAGCAAGCGTTCAATTATCTCAACCGTTACCAAGGTATGGCATTCTTGGATAAGCATTACGACTATGTACATACTCAGTCTTTCAAATCAATGGTTGATGATATAACTGAATATTGCCATAAGAAAGGAGGCGGATTGCAATGAAACTATATCATGGTACAAATATTGACTTTGATAAAATAGATATATCCAAGTCTAAGCCCAATAAAGATTTTGGATGTGGCTTTTATCTTTCAGCAGATTTTGAACAAGCCAAAAATATGGCGAACATTAAAATTCTGATACTTATCAAAAGGTGATGGATGACAAGACAGGACTTTATTATCAAAGTCCAAGATATGTATTATCTTTCTTAGATAGTGAAATTAAGAACGGAAAGATTTGTTAAACAATATCAATTATTAGTGTTTAAAGTGCCATATCGGTCAAGCAAAGAGCACCATTCATTGGTTTGCCTTTGCTTGACCGATATTGTTATTTAGCGTTATCCTGCATAGCCTTCAGTTCTTTGTCTGTCATCTGCACATATAAAGAGACACCATAGAGGGTTGTTCCATCAGCTTCTATTCCCAACGGATGAACCATGCAGAAAGTTGGTTGAGCACCAAGGGTCCATCCCGTTATCTGGATGTATTCGTTGTTGTCAAGCAACAAAACTGTACGCGACGTACCATTGTACCTACCATTAAATGTATAAGCAACTTCCGTCTTCTTTACAGCACCACCGGAAATGTCTGAACGATAATACGTTGTCAGTTTCGTGTCACTATCAAAATAGTAATTTTCTGGAGCTAAGCCTAACATGTTGCTGTAATATTCAGCAGACTTTCTTTTGCCGTTCTTGTCTATTTCCCATGTGGCATAGTGCTTCCATCCATGCCCAATGAACATCTTGTTAAAGTCCGCTTGGCCTATGCCACCGCCATCACCAAAGCAGTTTCCATTGTCACTGAAAGAGTACGCAACTCCATGATTGTCCAATACATGAGCCCATTCTTGCTCCATTGTTTCCTCTACGTCATCATTACATGATGCAAAAAATAATGATGCAAAAAGAACTAATACAAGTCCTACGAAAGATTTTAGATTTTTCATATCGATATTTGTTTATAACGCTTGCAAATATACAAAAAGTGCAAGAAAAAACACACACATTGTAAAAAAATAGTTATATTTACAACAAATACTAACCACAACAAATGGTAAGTCTACTTTATGAATTCCTAAGTTGCCAATATGATAACTATGCAATCCATTACAGCCTTACGTGGACGCGGGATTATGCTTTCTTAAATATATAAACCATAACAAGGTTTAGCTCGGGCACTCTATTTTGTATATTCAGATATTTTTTGTATATTCGCATCGTAATAGAAAATAACCCACGAGTATGGCAAGAAAACTATATCCTTTAGGCATACAGACATTCTCGGAAATCCGCACGAATGACAATCTTTATATAGACAAGACTGCCTATATATATCGTATGGCGAATACTGACGGCAAATTCATCTTCTTGAGTCGTCCACGCAGATTCGGCAAGTCGCTTCTTGTCTCCACATTGCAGAGCTATTTTGAGGGACGCAAGGAACTCTTCAAGGGGTTGGCAATAGACAGATTGGAAAAGGAGTGGACAGAATATCCCGTGCTTCATTTCGACCTTTCGGGTGGCAAGCATCAGGAAGAAGACCAGCTGAACAGATACCTTGACTATATTCTTAAAGAAAATGAACGCAGGTTCGGCATAGAATGTGACGCTGTGGATGCAAATGTGCGCCTGGCAAATCTCATATCTTCCGTCTATAATAAGACGGGCAAGCAGGTGGTTGTGCTTATTGATGAGTATGACGCTCCGTTGCTGGATGTGGCTCATCAAGACGAGCGGCTTGAAAGCTTGCGATATATTATGCGCAACTTCTACAGTCCGTTGAAGCAGTGTGAGCCGATGTTGCGATTCGTGTTCCTTACGGGTATCACTAAATTCTCACAACTCAGCATCTTCAGCGAACTGAACAACATCACCAATATCAGCATGGACGAAGCCTATGCCGGCATTTGCGGCATCACCAAGGAAGAATTGCTCACACAGATGTCTGACGATATTGATCGTCTTGCCGAAAAAATGTCCATCACCAGAGAAGAAGCCATACTACAGCTTACAGACAATTACGACGGTTATCATTTCACGTATCCGTCGCCCGACATTTTCAATCCTTACAGTCTGCTGAATTGTTTCTCAAAAGAGAAAATAGGGGCTTATTGGTTTGGCTCGGGCACTCCGACGTTCCTGATAGAGATGATGCGCAAGTTTAAGGTTCTCCCCTCAAGCATCGGCAATATCTACGCCAAGCTGTCGTCGTTCGACGCTTCCACGGAGAACATGACTTCCATTATACCCTTGTTATACCAGAGTGGATACATCACGATAAAGGACTATGACAAGGAGTTGAAACTCTACAAACTCGACATACCAAATAAGGAAATAAGCATCGGACTATATGAGAGTCTGTTGCCGAATTATGTTACAACGGAGATAGATGAAGGCAAGGTTGTAATAGCTCGGATGTCGGCTTTCATAAACAGTGGTGACATTGACGGAGCATTGAGTTTGCTTCAGACTTTCCTTGCTACTGTGCCTTATTGCGACAATACGCTCTATGAGGGTCATTATCAGCAGATGCTCTACATCATCTTCGCCCTTCTGACAGACTATCGCATCCTTGTGGAGCAGCGCACGGCAAAGGGTCGCACAGACATCACTCTCGAAACCCATGACCATGTGTTCATAATTGAGCTGAAGTTTGACAAGACTGCAAATGAGGCACTTGAGCAAATAGAAGCAAAGCGTTATGCTGACGCATTCGCTCTGAGTGGCAAGAAAGTGGTGAAAGTAGGAATCGCTTTCAGTGTGAAGGACGAACGGAACATTACGGAATGGATAATCAGATAGAAAGAATATCGGTCAGGCAAAGAGCTGTCATCTTTGCTTGACCGATGTTTTATTTTAGGGAATCCCAATGAAGATGTATCCCTTACATTCTGTTCTTCTGACTTTCTCCTGCACCCGTTCCCTTATACTTGCTTCTCGTAGTATTGAATTTATAGCGGACAGTCAGTGATATTTTGCTTGTTGAGAATTCATCGAAGATAGTTTCCTTCAGTTTGCCGTACTTGCCTATTATGTGACTGTCGTTCGTGCCAAACACGTCGTTGACATAAAGCTGGATGGTCAGGCAGTCTTTCAGAAAGCCCTTGTATATAGACAGGTCGGTGTTGAACATCGGCTTGTAGATGTAATGGTTCTCCTCATATCCCTTTGTGATGTAAGTCATCATAACGGAGAACATCGCCCATTTCGTATCGAAGGTGTTGTTGAGTTTTAGCTCAGCTACAGGCTTGTTAAGATAATGTCCGTCCCTTGTCTCCAGCTCGAACCACTGCTTCTCAACCATTGCTGACAGCATAGGATGCCAGATGCCAATGGCAGGCTGCAAGGTGAGCATAGAAGACATATTGTTGTAAGATTTGCCATTTATCATCCTCATCAATCCTATGGTGGCATTGTCCTTATACATCTCTACTGTCTGATATATCGGATTGGATACATGTTCATAAGTCAGGTTGAAAGTCAGCCATTTGTAGGCGAGGTCGTAACTGATGTCTCTTGAAATCTCTGAGACAAGAAACGGATTGCCGGTCTCGTATGTATAGTGGTTGCTGTATTGCACGCCGCTTCTTAAAACCCAGTAGTTAGGACGATCGATGTCGGCTGCATAGCTCAGCTGCATCTGTACATTGCCGAAAGGCATCGAAAGGCTGAGAGACGGAAACCACTCGCCATAAGTCTTGCTTTGCTCCGCCATATACTTACCATTGTCATAATATTTGAAGTCCACATTCTCGTATCTCAAACCCGCTTCCATGTTCAGCTTGCCGAAGTCGCGATTATAGGTTACGAACGCAGAAGCCATGCCTTCCTTTATGCGGTCTATTACATTGTCGGCAAGAGTGTTCGGGATTATGGCGTAGTTGGTATTGCGGTTTGTGAACGAATACTCGCCTCCTACCGACAAGTCACCACCCAAAAGCGGATAAGAGAGCACCATTTTGGAAGCTATCAAGCGGTTGTACTTTGAAGTGGTACTGTTTACAAGTTGGTTTTGCATATCCGAGTTCACTTCCTGATAATGCTCATTTATATTGTTTTTATTGTTTCCTTTCGACCAAAACCAATCGGTATTGAAGTCAACACCCAATTTACCAACCTTACCTACATAATATATATTACTTGACAAGTTGCTATTCTGCCCAAACTCCGATCTAATAGAAGTGTTGTTCTCCGTCAAATCTTCATCTCTCAGCACAGAGCCTTCCGTCTTTCCGTCTGTTATCAGCTTTGGATTGCGCAAGAAACTAAAGCTTGCTCCAAACGAATTGTTGTCGTCAAACTGATAACTGACATTCAGTCGAGAACTAAAAGTTTCGGTTTTGTTTTTCCAACGTGTTTTGTCCTGTTGGTTCCATGTCTTGTCGAGATATGTCATTTGCTGCAAGTCTTTCTCGTCTGGCGATGATTGTTTTGCGCCATAGGCGTAAGCGCCAAGCTCCAATCCTTGCTTGCGGTAATACATATTCAGCCTGCCATATCCTCCAATGTTCTTTTTCTCATCGTACGATCCTTCTGTTGTAGCGTCAAATCCGAATCCGTCGCCTTGTATCTTCTTTGTGGTGATACGTATAACAGCCTTAGTGCTTGCAGCATAACGAGCACCTGGGTTGGATATTACCTCTACCGACTTGATGTTGTCCGAACTCAAGCGGTCGAGTTCGCTTCTGTCTCTCATCTGTCGTCCATTGATATATATTATAGGCTCGCCACGTCCAAACACCTTGATATTGCCATTTTGTGCAGATACGTTAGGTATGCGGTCGAGCAGATGCTCCATTGTTCCTGCCTTTTCAAGTACAGACCCAGCAACTGTTGTTGTCATTCCACCATTCTTAAGGATAGTCTTAGGCATAGATGATTTCACCACCACTTCGCCTAATATCTTGCTGTCTGCCATCATCTTTATCACACCGGCATTCTCTCCCGCACAGTCCTTCCATACTGTCTTGTATCCAACAGACGTAACCTTGATTATTCCATTGTTGCAAGGCGAATCGATGGTAAAATGTCCATCCTCACCACTCACAACACCTTTAACAAAAGCAGAATCCTGCCTATTCAAAAGCACAACATTGGCAAATGCCAAAGGTTGGTCCTTCTCATCCACAATCTTTCCCTTGATATCCTGTGCCATCATCGGTGATATAGCCGAGAAGCATAGAAACGTTATGAGCATTTTCTTATTCATAGTTTCTATATTCTATTTCGCTGGGTGCAAAGGTAAATAATTTGTAAGAAGAACAATAAATATTTGTTTTTTTTTTGTAATTTAAATCTAAATAAATGTATAGTTGTAAAGTTATCGATAATTATTTGTATATTTGCCACATTATTATATATACACAGTAGTAAACCAATAAATACATTTTCGCTAATGAGATATCTTGACCCAAAAGCTGATCTTACATTCAAGAAGATATTCGGTGAGCATAAGGATTTGCTCATCAGTCTTCTCAATGCTCTGTTGCCATTGGCAGATGACGAGCAGATAGAGAGCGTGGAGTATCTCTCGCCTGAGCTTGTGCCTGATACTTACGTAGGCAAGAACAGCATTGTGGATGTAAGATGTCGTGATGTAAAGAACAGGCAGTTTATTGTGGAGATGCAAATGTTGTGGACTGAAGCGTTCAAGCAACGTGTGCTGTTCAATGCTTCCAAGGCTTTTGTGCGTCAGCTTGACAAGAAGCGTAAGTATGAGTTTTTGCAACCAGTCTACTCGCTCAATCTTGTCAATGAGATTTTCATGAAGGAATATCCCGATGAGTTTATCCATAACTATAATGTTGTGCATGAGTTGCATAGCGATGAGATTATTGACGGACTGCATTTCACATTCGTGGAGCTTCCTAAGTTCCAGGCACATTCCATCAGAGAAAAGAAAATGGCTGTGCTGTGGCTTAGATTCCTTACAGAGATAGACGAGCAGACAAAGGTAGTGCCGCAAGAACTGTTGGATAATCCCGAAACCTCCAAAGCTCTAAAGACAGTAGAGGAATCGGCTATGTCGAAAGACGAATTGCTCGCCTATGAGGACTTTTGGGATAAACTCGGTGCAGAACGCTTGTTGTTTGTCGATTCTAATAAGCGAAGCATGGAGGAAGGCAGAGCCGAGGGACGTAAAGAAGGTTTGGCAGAAGGCGTTGCCAAGGGACGAGCTGAAGTAGCAAGGAATCTGCTGAACATGGGAATGTCTGTTGAAGACATCTCTAAAGCTACAGGAATTTCTAAAGATGAAATAGAGCGATATTCTTGTTAAGGGAGTAAAAAATATCGGTCAAGCAAATGCCAATCATTCATTGGTTTGTCTTTGCTTGACCGATTTTTATTACTTTATAATGGATATACCCTCTTCGGTGCTATTCAACACTTTGCCAAGTTTATGCTTCTTGTCAGCATTCTTACGGAAAGTATATCTTAGAATTACCCATGGACGGATTTTTTGGTCCTTGTAATGATTCTCTACTACAGAGTGGAAAGACCCGTCAACAGTCGTTGTCTTACTTTTATATTCGCCAGTGACATGCTGTAAGCAGACACCAATATAGAAGTCAGGTGTGAAATTGTAGTTCACTTGTAGATTGGCAACTGACGGATGCGAATATGTGGTGCATGCCAATGCCGTGTAATCTCTTGAATTGTAATCTATATCGCCATAGAATGAAAAGTCTTTCACTTGTGCGTTAAAGCCAAATGAAACATAGGTTGAGCTTTTAGCTTTGTGCCCCATGAAATAATAGGCTTTCCAACCGCCACCTGCATACACTCGTCCCCACTTAAAACGATAACTCAAATCAGCTCCTGCAGATATTTGGGCAAAATGTCCAGTATTTGCATAAGTGCTATAATAAACGCCCCCATCTGAATGGCCATAGTTTTCTATCACATCACTTATGTATTTATAGTCAGCAACAGGTGTGAAGTACAGCTTGCCGACATTCAATGTATATGACATGGAGGCGCTATGTGTCATTTGTGGCTTTAGATTCGGGTTGCCTATGCTTACAAACAAAGAGTCGGTTGATGTATTGTAAGGGTTCAGATATGCAACATTTGGAGCTGTATTTGAAAGTTGATAACTTAAGCGGACGGAGTTGTGTTTGTTAGCTACCCATGTAATACTTGTATTGCACCTTGGACGAAAATAGTTATAGTTGGCGTCACCTGCCTTTGCCCATATACCTTCCATTCCAATTGAAGCATTATAGTGTAGATGCTTGAGAGAGCCACCATAACCCACATATACATATTGGTTATAGCTATAATGTTTGAATATTGGATTTTCACCAATGGCGTTATTGATGTCATCCATGATGAGCGTGTTGTGGCTTCCTGCTATCAGCGAACTGTTGTTGGCATATTCTTTTGAATAGTCAATATTGAAACTTCCGGAATGACGTTTGTTGTTATATAGTGTATTTGCATCGATTTGTTGCTTTTCATAAGAGTCTGTGCGATTGGCATTATAATCATTCTTATTGAAATTGTACGCTAAACGCAATTCTAAATCACTACTTTTTGAAAATGAATGTTTGTAATACAGACTCGTGGTGAGAATATTGCTTTTGTTCGTGTCGAAGGATTGGAAACTATACCACTGTGAAATATCAGTAGTATAATTTCCATGAGCCGAGGTATTTCCTTTAGTAGTATTATATGAGTCATATAGTTGAGCTGCAAAATAATCATTAGGAGTAATCTGATACTTCAGCAACAACTCACCTATCCATTTATTGGCATCACTACGAGTTGACTGGTCATAAGTCTGTTTATAACCAGTATTCGTGCGGTTAACGAATGATTCTACATCTTCATGGTATTTATAGTGATAGGCTGCTCTGCCGTAAAGACTAATCTTATGGTTTCCTATTTCAAAATACCCCACACCAAAACCATTATCAAGAGGAATTTCATGACGTGTTGCTCCTTCAAGCCATAAGTATGGTTTGGTATGCTTTTTCAATCTAATATTCAGAATGCTCGTAACACCTTCTTGCAGATAACGTGCAGATACAGAGTTTACAACCTCAACAGACTCAATGTCAGCTGGAGAAATCGGTCCAATACCAGAGTTAATCATGTTGCCGTTGATAAGAATCAAAGGCGCTTTTCCGTTTAACATTTTTACAGATGAAGTGTTGGCATCAGATATGATGGCAGGTATCTCTTGCAAAGCCCTGAATGGATTGCTCATTTTCTTTGCATCTGACGACAGATAGAATATTTCACCATTGGCAGTCCTTTTTACAATCTGACTACGGTCGGCTACAATCGTCACCTCGTCAATTTCTTTTGTTTCTTCTTTTAGTCTATAGGTACGTTTTGTTGTATCTTTTATACTAAGAGAATCGCATATTGCTTGGTAGCCTAAGCACGTAACCTCTACGATATAATCACCGGCAGGAATATCCTTTATGGTAAAACTGCCATCCTTGTAAGAAGAAGTAGTTTTGAAAATATTTCCATTTTGTATAAGCAGAATATATCCATTCGCTATACCAACCTTGCCGTTCTTCGACACAATTTCTCCATGAAATACATTTTGGGCATGTGAAAATGCTACGTTTACCAGCATGAAGAAAAGTATGACAACTCTATTGTTTATATGGTTCATAATGATTAATTATTGGAAGTTTGCTTACTCATATAGCTTTTCAACACAGGTTTCTTTATGCATATCTGTTGTTAGGTCTGCAAGTCCCTATTGTCTTTGTAAAACAATATAAGCATTTTAATTCATAGTTTCTTTTTTTTATTTCGCTGGGTGCAAAGGTAAATAATTTGTAAGAAAAACAATAAATGGTTGATTTGGTATCAGAGGGAACATTGCTGCCTTTCGCTAAAGAGTCTGCTGAACGAGATAAATTCTTGGTATATGAGAGAACGAATTAGAGATAAAAGTCGTCTTGAATACATCGGTCAAGCAAATGCCAATCATTCATTGGTTTTTCTTTGCTTGACCGATATTTTTATTGTTTCGAACTATAGCGTAATTTCCTTTGTGCCATTCTTCTTATAGTATCCATACAAGGCAATGGAAATTATCATAAGAATCCCGATATAGATGCAGTTCCTTAAGGTCACTGTGTCTTTAACGTTTGCCGCAACATAGAAAGGCACGGCAATGAAAAACACCCGAGACAACATACGTGCTATATCTGAGAAATAAGCCTTCTTGAACATTGTACGTGTAACATTCTCGTCAAATCCTTTATACTTCTCGATGAAGGCTTGTTTCTTAAGCTCATAGTCACGACTATAGTGCTTGCCTATGGCAAACCAAATAAGTGCCCATGCCAGGAAGAAAGCACCAGATATTAAGCCTCCTGTTTCCTCATCCAAGAGATCACTGAAAGGGGAATCTGTAAAGGTCATGAACGAACCAAACAAAACAACAAGAAAAAGTATCCATACTCCCATGGATATCATCCCATTCTTAATGTGTCTATCCATATTTTGCCGTTTTAAATTGTTAGTTATTGAAAGGTATTCACTTATGCAAAGTTATGTAAATTTATCAGAAAAACAAATAGGTTGGGATGATTTTTTCGATAGTTATTTGTCTGTCATCTGCTCATATATTGAGACGCCATATATACCTTTAGTTTGCCTCAATATAATGTCCTAATCGGTCGGCTCTTGTTCCATCAGTAAAAAGATAAAAGATGCCACATTGATTTTCTATGACAAAGACTTCTGTATAAGTGAAATCTGGATGTTTTGTATGTAATGTGTCAAGCACACGACTCGGTACAGTAGTGCCTTCTGGCAAGGCATATCTTGTCTCCTTCCATTTTGAATCAATATTGTGTGAATCGAACAATACCGACTTTAACACTCCGTTGTGCATAATTAGATAGTTGTCATAGCCCAGATCGTTTATATATCCAAGTACTGTAGCATCTCTATAATGTTCTGATATCCAGTCTATATCTGTAGGGAGCGGTCTTACGTAAGCGTTATCGTTAAGTTCATATTCGCAAGACTTGAGCACCGTGCCATTGCTGTCGATAACAAGTGTGTGGATCCAGTTCTTATTCATTGAAGAATCTTGAACAATATAACACAACTCATAGTTTTTTCCACTTATACATGCTTGTGATATTTCCTTTATCTTCCAGAATTCGTATTTGACAGATTTAGGAAGTTCTTTGTAAAATCTCTGTCGCACATTGTCTGGTAAATTATTAATGTCTGATAAAGTAAGCAAACTACGGTTCCATACATTATCTACATACACCACAAGCAATTCATTCCCAGCCTTGTCCTTGCAATGGACAAAAGTTTCCTGTTGCCCCGTGTGACGATAGAATTCAGTTCCTGTATATACTTGCTCTATGTTGTTTGTTCCGTAGCGATTGTTGAAATCCTTGGCTATTACCTCTGGCAAACTATTGTAATTTACAGGTGTCTCATTTTCTGAATTACATGAAGATAAGATAATGGTAATTGCTGCAACCAGTACGCACAATAAGTGTTTTGTTTCTGATAAATTCATTCTATTTGATTATTACGTTTTTAATTCTATGCAAGGACGCTGGTCCAAGAACATATCTTTATTTCGGTACAAAGGTACTATTTTTTTATAAATACAATGATTCCTTATGCGAAAAAAATGCTGTGTGAACCGTCAGAATAGCAGGTTAAAGTGATTATGCTTCATTTATTGTCGCAGCATCATTTTGTGGATAAACTAAAATACAGTATATTTGCAAAATAAATTGAACTTTTCTCATAAGAAAAGAAATATACTATAAGAGTTCATATCTCTCTACATGTTAAATTATTAATTGCTGATAACTATGAGACTGAAGCCAAAACTCCTCAATGTAATAATAATTGGATTGACAATGTTCCTTTCAATGCAAACAGCTTTTGCAGCTTGCAAACTGTCATTTGCCGCTCAACAAAAGAAGGTAGCGACAATTAGCAAAAAGAAAGTCGCTGGTGGTAAGAAGAAAATCTATCGCAAGGCTTCGATGCGGAAATTTTCCCCAAAAGAACTAAATCAAATTATGCGAACACTTGAAAGGAAGTATTTGTCTGCAGACAATTCTTCAGCCTTTCGAAATGTCGTTGGATTTGGAATAGGAGACAACTCCATAGATGTTACACTCCGTTGGAACACTAAGGAGAAGCAACAGGAGTTTCGTAATCAGATATACAACTCGTCTGTCATTAAGTTTGGAGACAAACTCGACCCTATTATAAATAACAAAACAGGAGTAAGCTCTTATAATGGTATTTCCATTAAGGCAGAGACTCCCTCCTATCCTTTGGGTAGTACAGAAATCAAAATCACTATTACCAACCATAGTGGCAAAGAATTCATGTATGGCGAAGCATATTGCATCACAGCCCAAGGTGCGGATGGTAATTGGTTTATTTTACCAACTGACTGCCTATTCAAGGCTGTTGGGCATATATTAAGCGACGGTCAAAGCGGCACCATAACTGCTCATCTTTTTCCCGATATTCTGCCAAACAAGCCTGGCGTCTATCGATTCTTCTACGAAGATAACATAGATGGCAATAATGTGCTGCTTATGACAACATTTGAGTTGGAGTGAATAATAAAATAATGCTTATGAATAAAATATTGCTTATGAAAAAGCTTTTCAGTCTATTGGCTTTTTGTTTGTTTGCCGCATGCGTCCATTCCCAAGAGGTGGTGGACACGGTAAGTGTGCGTGTGCAGTATCGTGCATTATATAAACACACACTGGAGCAAAAGGAAGCGTATGATGATATAAATCTGTTGGATATAGGCAGTCATTCGTCTCGGTTTTATAGCCAACGTTTTGAGCATTTTCTGCATCAACGCGACTCTGTAAAGAGTGTGAATACCGACCCTATGAGCTATTTGCAATTCTTGGCAAATACGTTTGGATCTAAGAAAGGACGCGAGTATGAAGTTTATAAGCATATTCCGCAGAGGGGCACTCTCACTTATACGGATGTCCTGCACAATGAGTTTTTCTTCTGTTATGAAGAATCTATTCCGACGTTTTCTTGGGAACTTGCCGAGGGTGATACTATTATTATAGGTTATCCCTGCCATAAAGCCGTTTGTCAGTTCCGTGGACGCACTTGGACAGCATGGTATTCGTTGGACTTGCCTTTTGATAATGGTCCATGGAAGTTAGGTGGTTTGCCAGGACTAATACTGGCTGCTTCTGAAAGCCGACATGAATTCTCGTTTGTTGCCACAGGCATAGAGCAGATGCGGCAAACAGCAACCATCAGCTTTCACCCCAAGCGTTACTTGCGTTCAACTCCTGCCAAGTTGCAACGTCTGCTTGAAGATTACTGGAAAGACCAATGGAATACTACAAACCGCTTGCAAGGCAGTGGATATAGTGAACCGCCTAAGGCACAACGGACTTTCAATGCATGTTTAATGGACAAATATGAATAAGTGATATGAGAAATATATATATAACCTTTCTTTTTCTTATTTTCTGCTCAATGGCTTATGCTCAAGAGCAAGCAAAATATCGCGTCACATACGATTGTGATGCGCAGGTAGTAACAGGCAAGACCAATACTTACAGATGGACTCTTGATATAGGCGAGACTACCGCCGTATTTTATAATAACAACTACAGGTTGTACAGTAGTGAACTGGCTAAAGTGAAGGCACAAGGAGGCGACAATGCGATGATTGACCAACTGCCAGTAATTGGCGGAAAGTATTTCCCAAAGAATGATCTCCAGATTGTTGTTGGCTCTCCAGAGAAAGGGGAATACATTTATTACAAGCAGGTTCTCAACTCTGGATTGAAATATGTGGATGCGCTTCCCGTTATCGAATGGCAGTTGACAGACAGCACAAAGACCATCTGTGAATATGAATGCAAGCAGGCGGTTGGCTCCGTGTATGGCCGGACATGGACTGTATGGTATTCTATAGAGTTGCCTCTCAATTACGGTCCTTACATTCTTAATGGTTTGCCAGGATTGATTATGGCGGCAAGGGATTCGGAGGGCTTGTTTGATTTCAAAGCTGTTGGTGTAGAGAATGCTCCTGAGAATGCCTTGGTTTCGGTTTACAAAGAAGACAGCCACCAAAAGTGTACCCGAAAACGTTTCTTGCAACTGCGCTCAGAGTCAGAAGGAATCAATAAAGACCAACTTGTAGATAGAATTCTTAGTCAAACGACATCGGGTGAAAAAGTGATTGTTTATACTGTTTCTGGCACTGATGCAAAAGTCGATAACGAGGTTGAAGTGCCTAAATATAACCATTTGGATAAAGAATGAGAATTGCCGTTTTTATTTTACTTCTGCTAACAAACCTTTCTCTCTCTGCACAAACCTTCACAGGAAAGGTGAAGGGTAAGAAAGGAGAACTCTTGGTAGGTGCCTCGGTTGTGGCATCAACTGAGAGCAAGTCAACCGTGGCGTATTGTCTCACAAGCGATAAGGGTGAATATAAACTGACTATTCCTAAAGGGAAAAATCCTGCAAGCATAACGGTAAGTTATATTGGTTATCAGAAGAAGACAATGCCGTTTGCTGATTTGAAGGATGGCATGACTATCACGTTGACAGAAGGTGGCTTCAAGCTAAAGGAAGTAAAGATAAAAGCGGAGCGTATAAAGAGTACGGGAGACACGCTCACATATTCGGTTGCGGGTTTCCGCCAAGGACAGGACCGAAGCATAGCTGATGTAATAGCAAAGATGCCAGGTCTTGAAGTAAAAGCTGACGGCAAGGTGGAATACCAAGGAACACCTATCAATAAGTTCTATATAGAAGGACTTGACTTAATGGGGGCACAATATGGCGTTGCCAACCAAAACATCTCAGCTGATAAAATAAAGAGTGTGCAGGTGTTGGAGAATCATCAGTCGGTAAAGTCATTGCGTGGCGTAGCGTTTAGCGAGCAAGCTGCTCTCAACCTTGTATTGAAGGATGATGCCAAAGCTGTTTGGACGGGAACGGCTGACATTGGTCTTGGTTGTGGCGATGATTTTCTATACGACTGCCGACTAATGGGTATGCGTTTCAACAAGAAATATCAGACGCTTATGATGTACAAGAACAACAACATCGGCAAGCAACTCGATAATGAGGTGCTCGATCTTGCTGCATTGTTGAAGGGAAGAACTGGCTCTGAATCGGGCTTTCTCTCAATGATGTCGGTTGCAGCTCCCGACCTTGCAGACAACCGCTATACTTTCAACAATAGTCATCTTGTTGCCGGCAACTGGCTTTGGAAGACTGGCAAGGATTCGGAACTGCGTGTGCAAGGCAATGGATTTATTGACAAGACCGACATGCAGGACTATAGTTCATCCACCTATCTCACCCTTGCCGACATGCCAGTCATAGTTGAGGAGCAGAATGTCAGCAACACCCGAAGCGAATGGAAGGGTGAGGCTAATTATCAGTACAACGGCAGCAAGAGTTTCATCAAGAACAACCTTAAAGGTTATATTGACTTCAACAAGAGTGTCGGCACGATGATGTACAACGGACAACGCACCGACATGATGGTGAAGCCGCATAAGCGCACTATTACTGAGGATTTTCAGATGTCGCACACCACGGCAAAGGGCAACATATACAACATTGACAGTTATTGGACCTACAGCTATCTGCCAGGACAGTTGCTCACCATTGGAGGAATGACAGAACGGCTGAATCTCGGTTTCTTCTCCACGCAGAATGAAATGCAATATAAACTGAAAGTCGGCAGACACTATCTCAACAATGAATTGGGAGTGAACTACGACTATCAGAGCATTGGTGTGGCAATGGACGAGGAAGCGGAGAAGACTAATGTGTATCAGTTGCTTCGCACATATTGGTCTCCTTCAATGTCGTTCCTTTTCGGAAAGCACAGGATTGGAATAAAGTCGAAGGTAAGTTATGCCCGTCAGTCTTACCGTGAGTCAAGAAGCAATCATCTGTGGATAGACCCTTCGGCCAACTGGAATTGGAAGGCAACTGTTGTTTCTGAATTTTCGGCTAATGTTGGTTATGCTAATGCTCCATTGATGGGAAGATCAATCTGTGACACTCCTATCTTCACAAGTTATCGCACTCAGAAAGTGAATAGAGGTAAGACGGATGCCACTCACTCTCTTCATGCAACGGCAGCATATAAATACACCAATCCTGTGTCGGGACTGTTCTTTAATATTCGTCCTACATATAATAGAATGTCGGGAAACATCCTTTATGAGAGTGCGATGAATGGTAATATCTACACCACAACTGCTACAGACAAGGAATATGCCATGCAGACAATAGGCATTTCTGGTCGTGTAAGTAAATCGTTTGGATGGGCAAAGACACTTGTCGGTATTGGTGCCTCACACAACATCACAGATTATAGTATGCTTGTGTCGGGCATTGTGAATGATGCACGTATGAACACAACCGCCGTTTCGTTCGACTACTCATTGCGTCCAGCGAGATTTCTTTCTATTGAAGGAAAGTCAAATGTGAACATTTACAAGCAAAAGAACCTCACGTCTTCCAAACTCTCTTCCGACCCCACGACCGACTGGGAACATTTCCTTAAACTATATGTTTTCCCTGCCAAAGGATGGATGCTGAGCGTGAAGAACGAACTCTTCCATACCAACGACAAGAGCATCGGCATAAATCACTTTCTTGACCTTGCCATTGCCTACAAGGCTAAGCGTTGGGAGTTCTCTGTAACAGCAAACAACCTTATTGGTACTTCTGAGTTTGAACGAAGAACTCTTGGTAATACCATAGAGTCGTATAGCATAACCCGACTTCGTCCAAGAGAAGTGCTTGCAAAATGGAGTATGGATTTGTAACAACCGCAAAACACTTGGTCTTTATTTTAAGAATGAAAATATCGGACAAGCAAAGGCAATCTAAATAATGATTGCACTTTGCTTGACCGATATAATATAAGAAAAGCCTAAGTCTTCACTTTAAACTTTAATCGAAATACTGCCTCAAAGCCGACAGCAGTTCGTTGTTTTCGGTCTTTGAGCCTATGGTTATTCTCAGACAGTTGTCGCACAACATAACATTGGTGCGGTTTCTCACCACTATGGCTCTGTCTATCAGATAATTGTATATCTTTGTGGCATCCGATACCTTGGCAAGGAAGAAGTTTGCATCAGTAGGATACACTTTCTCGCATATAGGCAATTGCTTGAATGCCATCACCATGCGGTCGCGCTCACCAATAATGGTGCGAATCCACTTCTCCACCTCAAACGAGTCGGACAAGCGCTTCATGGCCAAATTTTGCGTAAGGTCGTTGACATTGTACGGATATTTCACCTTATTATATATATCGATGATATCCTTACTTGCAAACGCCATACCTAAACGAATAGCTGCACATCCCCATGCCTTGCTCATGGTATTGAGCACAATGATATTAGGAAACTCGGAAATGCGCGAACGCCATGAACGTGCCTTAGTAAAGTCAGAATAAGCCTCGTCTACAACGACAATGCCTTCAAACTGGCGCAACACCTTCTCCACCTCTTCCGCATTCATCAAGTTGCCAGTAGGATTGTTTGGCGAACAAATCCATATCAACTTAGTATTACCATTGCAAGCTGCAAGTATTGCATCTGCCGAAAGCTGATAGTTATCATCGAGCAACACCTTACGATATTCCACATTGTTGATGTCGGCACATACCTTGTACATACCGTAAGTAGGCTCTATCGCCACAACATTGTCAATACCCGGTCGACAGAAACAGCGATAAGCCAAATCTATCGTTTCGTCACTACCATTACCAAGGCACATATTCTCAACTGGAACACCCTTTATATGCGACAATTTCTCCTTGAGAGCAAGCTGCAAGGGGTCTGGATAGCGATTGTATGGAGAGTTGTATGGACTCTCGTTGGCATCAAGAAACACTCGAGCCTCCCTACCCTTAAACTCATCGCGGGCACAACTGTATGGTGCCAAGTTTAATATGTTAGGACGAACTAATTGGTTCAGAGTTTTCATTTCTTTTATTCTTTTATAACATCCCGCAAGCGCACGGTCATAGCATTCTTATGTGCGTCAAGACATTCGCTTGAAGCCATTACCTCCACTGCCCTTCCGATGGAGCGCACACCCTCGCTTGTTAGATGCTGGAATGTAACCTTACGATTAAAACTGTCAAGATTAACACCGTTGTATGCCATTGCATATCCATGTGTAGGAAGAGTATGGTTTGTACCACTGGCATAATCGCCAGCACTCTCGCAAGCATATTTACCAAGGAATACGCTACCGGCATTAATCACCTTGTCGGCAAGCTGCATATAATCGTCAGTTGCAATGATGAGGTGTTCGGGTGCATATGCGTTGCTAATTTGCATAGCATCGTCGGTATTGTGCACAAGTACAATCTTACTGTTGTCGAGTGTTTTTGCGGCTATATCGCGTCGCGGCAATACAGCAAGTTGCTTGTCTATCTCAACTCTCACCTTCTCCACCATATCGGCAGACGTGCTTATCAACAATACTTGTGAGTCTATGCCATGCTCGGCTTGCGACAACAAATCTGCAGCCACATATACAGGATTGCTACCAGCATCGGCTATAACACATACCTCCGATGGACCAGCAGGCATATCTATAGCCACATCATGAAGAGAGACTTGCTGCTTGGCAGCCATAACATACTGATTGCCTGGGCCAAATATCTTGTAGACCTTAGGCACTGACTCGGTGCCATAAGCCATAGCTCCGATAGCCTGTACACCACCTATCTTATATATAGCATTGACACCAGCTACCTTGGCAGCCGCCAATATAGCAGGATTTACATTACCTTGTTTGTCGGGAGGTGTGCAGAGCACTATATCTTTGCATCCGGCAATCTTGGCAGGTGTTGCAAGCATAAGAACAGTAGAGAACAAAGGAGCTGTGCCGCCTGGGATATACAAACCCACCTTCTCAATAGCCACACACTTCTGCCAGCAATCCACACCAGGTGCCGTCTCAACCTTTACACCTTCAAACCTTTGCGAGGCATGAAACTTAAAGATATTGTCATGAGCAAGCTCTATAGCCGACATAAGCTCAGGGTCTATCGAAGCACACGCTTCGTCTATCTCCAGTTGTGTAACAGCAAGCGAAGAAAGAGCCACGCCGTCAAACTTCTGCTCGTATCGCTTTACGGCTTCATCGCCATAAGCCTTGATGTCATCAAGCACCGACTTAACCACATCATTAAGCTTGGCCGTATCTATATGTGGACGTACCACAATATCGCCCCACTGGTCGACGGATGGATACTCGTATATCTTCATATATAAAGCGCTTTATATATACCTTATTATAATTATAATATCATCTTCTCTATAGGTGTGACAAGAATGCCTTGCGCACCGAGTTCCTTAAGCTTTCCTATGATGCCCCAGAAACGTTTCTCGTCAAGAACAGTATGTATAGAACACCATTGGTCGTCGGCAAGAGGAATGATTGTAGGGCTCTTTATACCTGGCAATACCTCAACAATCTCATTCAAATTGGCTTTCGGAACATTCATCATGACATACTTCTTGTCTACTGCCGAACGTACAGCCTCGAATCGGAATAACATCTCGTTGAGAATCTGATGCTTGTCATCATCAAGATTCCAGTTGCCAACGAGCAATGCCTCACTCTGTGTTACTATCTCCACCTCACGCAAGTTGTTGCTTACAAGTGTGCTGCCCGAGCTTACAATATCAAATATTCCATCTGCCATGCCGATACCCGGACTAATCTCCACACTACCAGTAATGACATGTATGTCGGCCTTTATATCATGCTCTCTAAGATACTTGCCCAAAATATTGGGGTAAGACGTAGCGATGCGCTTGTCGTCAAACCAATGAGGACCTGTGTATTTCACTTCTTTAGGAATGGCAAGCGAAAGACGACACTTGCTAAAACCAAGATGCGACAGAATCTGCACATTCTCGCCACGCTCCATATACTCGTTCTGACCGACAACACCAATGTCGGCTACACCAGAAGCTACACATTGCGGGATATCGTCATCGCGCAAGAAAAGTACCTCGAGTGGAAAATTAGGCGATTGTGCAATAAGGGTGCGTTTGCTTGAACTAACTTTGATATCTGCTTCTGAAAGCAAATTCATTGTGTCGTCGTAAAGACGTCCTTTTGACTGTACTGCTATTCTTAACATGCCTTTTAGATATTATTATGATTAATAATTCACGCAAAAGTAACTTTTTTTTATGTATTGTGCAAGAATTGTTGTACTTTTGTAAGCCATTCAATAAAGAATATATGCGATTTAGATATTTATACGTCTTATTTTACATTTTATGCATAATGGGATGCACCGAGAAAAAGAGCCAAGAGTTTACTCCATGGGGCACTCCATTAGATCAGGAACAGACTCCGATAAACAAGAATTTCAGTCTGAGCGACATACAAGAAAGCGGCGAGCTTATTATGCTTACCATGAGTGGACCCGACACCTACTTCGACTATCACGGCATGGGCATGGGCACTCAATATCTTATCTGCGAGAAGTATGCCCAACACCTCGGCGTGTCGCTGCGTGTAGAGACATGCAAGACAAAAGCAGAAATGCTGAAACGACTGGATAATGGCGACGCCGACATCATTGTATACCAAATGCCGAAGAACGAGAAAGGTACACTGCCATGTGGATATGCGGTAGACTCTTTAAACACAGCATGGGCAGTCAACACCCAATCGGCCGAGCTTGCCGACTCTATCAACTCGTGGTACGATCCTAAAATAGTGGCTTCGATACGTCGAGAGGAGCAACTGCGCTATTCGATACAAAGCATACACCGACGCACCTATGCACCTATGCTTAACGCAAAAGCCGGTGTGATATCCAAATATGACATGCTGTTTATGCGATATGCACCTATGGCACGTTGGGACTGGAGACTGCTTGCAGCACAATGTTATCAAGAGTCGTGCTTCGACCCTAAGGCCTACTCATGGGCTGGTGCACGCGGACTAATGCAGATTATGCCAGCAACTGCGGCACAAATAGGATTGCCCGAATCGAAGATGTACGACCCAGAAGAAAACATATATGCCGCTGTGCGATATATTATAAAGTTAACATCACACTTTCAGGATATACGCGATCCACGTGAGCGCCAGCTGTTTGTACTTGGAAGCTACAACGGAGGATTCTTTCATATACGCGATGCTATGGCACTTGCCAAGAAAAACGGCAAGAACCAATACCGATGGGATGACGTTGCAGAGTATGTGCTAAAGCTCAGTACACCACAATATTACAATGACCCAGTTGTAAAGTATGGATATATGCGTGGACAAGAAACATACACATATGTAAGCCGCATACGCGATAGATGGGCCCAATATCGAGGCGTAGCACGTGGCAGCATAGGCGCACCCGGCATAGGATTGGGCTTTACTCCTGGCGGAGACGAGCCACACAAAGCGCACAAAAAGCATCGATTTAAGCTATAAACGGCGCATACTTTAGTTAAAAAATAATAAAAACAACAATAACACAGCAACGCAAGAGGTCCGAAGACACATAATACAAGAAAATATGAGTACCTTTGCACCTCGAATTATTCAATTAACATAAAGTCTAACTTTATTAATTTAAATTTTTAACTTTTATAAATTTTATGTCAGATTTAAAGAACGTACAGCCATTGGCAGACTTCAACTGGGACGAGTTTGAGAATGGTAGCAGCTTGGAAGTAAGCAAGCAGGAGCTTGAGAAGGCTTATGACGAGACTCTTAACAAGGTATCAGAGCATCAGGTTGTTGAGGGTACCGTAATCTCTATCGACAAGAAAGAGGTAATCGTAAACATCGGCTACAAGAGCGACGGCATCATCCCTGCTTCTGAGTTCCGTTACAACCCAGACCTCAAGATTGGCGACAAGGTAGAGGTTTACGTTGAGAACCAGGAGGACAAGAAGGGTCAGCTTGTTCTTTCTCACAAGAAGGCTCGCCTCAGCAAGAGCTGGGATCTCGTTAACGCAGCTCTCGAGAATGAGGAGGTTATCCAGGGCTACATCAAGTGCCGCACTAAGGGTGGTATGATTGTTGATGTATTCGGTATTGAGGCATTCCTCCCAGGAAGCCAGATCGACGTTCATCCTATACGCGACTACGACGTATTCGTAGGCAAGACAATGGAGTTCAAGGTTGTTAAGATCAACCAGGAGTTCCGCAATGTGGTTGTTTCTCACAAGGCTCTTATCGAGGCCGAGCTCGAGGCTCAGAAGAAGGAAATCATCTCTAAGCTTGAGAAGGGTCAGATCCTCGAGGGTACTGTTAAGAACATCACTTCTTACGGTGTATTCGTTGACCTCGGTGGTGTTGACGGACTCATCCACATCACAGACCTCTCTTGGGGCCGCGTAAGCGATCCACACGAGGTTGTTGCTCTCGACCAGAAGATCAACGTTGTTATCCTCGACTTCGATGACGAGAAGAAGCGTATCGCTCTTGGTCTCAAGCAGCTTACTCCACACCCATGGGATGCTCTTGACGAGAACCTCAAGGTAGGCGACCACGTTAAGGGTAAGGTTGTTGTTATCGCTGATTACGGTGCATTCGTAGAGATTGCTCCTGGTGTTGAGGGTCTTATCCACGTTTCAGAGATGAGCTGGAGCCAGCACCTCCGTTCAGCACAGGACTTCTTGCACGTAGGTGACGAGGTTGAGGCAGTTATCCTTACACTCGACCGTGCAGAGCGTAAGATGTCTCTCGGTATCAAGCAGCTTAAGGAAGATCCTTGGGAGGAAATCGAGGTTAAGTATCCTGTAGGCAGCAAGCACACAGCTAAGGTACGCAACTTCACTAACTTCGGTATCTTCGTAGAGCTCGAAGAGGGTGTTGACGGCCTCATCCACATCTCAGACCTTTCTTGGACAAAGAAGGTAAAGCATCCTTCAGAGTTCACACAGGTTGGTGCAAACATCGATGTTGTTGTTCTCGAGATAGACAAGGAGAACCGTCGTCTCAGCCTTGGACACAAGCAGCTTGAGGAGAATCCTTGGGACAAGTACGAGGAGATCTATACTCCTGGTTCAATTCACACAGGCAAGATTACTGAAATGATGGACAAGGGCGCTGTTATCACTCTGAACGAGGGTGGTGAGGGCTTCGCTACTCCTAAGCACCTCGTTAAGGAGGATGGCACACAGGCACAGCTTGGTGAGGAGCTCGAGTTCAAGGTAATCGAGTTTGTTAAGGAGACAAAGCGTATCATCCTTTCTCACAGCCGCACATTCGAGGCTGGCAAGGAAGAGAAGCCAGTTCGCAAGCACCCTGTTAAGAAGGAGGCCGCTCCTGCTATCAACAATGTAGCTGCTACAACAACTCTTGGCGACCTTGATACTCTCGCAGCATTGAAGGCTAAGATGGAGAAGGGCGAGTAATTAAATCGCACTAATTCATAACATATAATAAAAAAAGGATGCAAGTATCTTTTGATATTTGCATCCTTTTTTTATTATTTTTATTGACAAGGCTTATATACCGAGAGGCGTTCTCTTATTTTGGCTGCCCTATCGGCAGAAAGCGGCGGTACACCATCAAGTTGGTATTGCAGTCCAAGCTTCTCGTACTTGTATTCTCCAAGTGTGTGATAAGGCAGAATCTCCATTCTCTCTACACAATCATACTGTGCTGCATGCTTGCCCAATCGGTCAAGCCACTCATCATTATCGGTAACACCAGGTACAACAACGTGGCGTATCCATGTTGGAATATGGCGTTGCTCAAGAATATCAAG
Organism: Prevotella merdae; assembly: GCF_900290275.1. Lineage (GTDB taxonomy): Bacteria > Bacteroidota > Bacteroidia > Bacteroidales > Bacteroidaceae > Prevotella > Prevotella merdae. Next base: position 606,484 of record NZ_LT985324.1, on the reverse strand, counting down.
AAACTTAAGGTTGTTGGTTTGACTAACACCAGTAAGTCGAGGATATAACTCTGGGTCCATAGTCTTTATATCAAGAAGCACCAGGTCGGTGTTGTCAAGCACCTTTTGTATGCGCTCTGATATATATGCGCCACTTGTATCAAGAGCCGTGTGCAATCCCTCTTCGTGACAAAGGCGAAAGAATTCTGCCACAAAATCGGCTTGCATCAAAGGTTCGCCACCCGAAACAGTAACCCCACCGCTCTTTATAAACGAACGATAACGCACTACCTCGTCACGCAATTGTTGCGGCGTAAATTCGTACTGGCATTTGGCATTGGCGTCCCATGTATCTGGGTTATGACAAAATTGGCATCGCAAAGGACAACCTTGCATAAACACCACAAAACGGACACCTGGACCGTCAACTGTACCGAACGACTCAAAAGAATGTATACGTCCAATCATCTGTTTTTGCACAAAGTTAGCTACAAAAACAACAATATGCAAGTGTTTGCACGCTTTCTTGATTTTTATTTTGTAAATTTGCATAAACAATAATAGATATATGAGCAACTTTCATTCCAACCGTCTAAATGACGACAACGACTATAGGCGTGAAGAACTAATACGCAAGATAGAATATGCTGTAGAACGCATGACTCTTAAGGAGCTTGAGGCATTGTCGTACGACATGTTTACGAAAGGCTATATAGAAGAATGCTAAATAAACTATTAGAAAATTAAGTTATAAACAAAATACCAACCTAAAATTTCACAAATGGCAACAGTAGACGATAAGAAGATTATCTTCTCGATGGTGGGTGTGTCGAAAATAATCCCACAAAACCGTAAACAGATATTAAAGGATATTTATCTGTCCTTCTTCTATGGCGCAAAGATTGGTATCATCGGATTGAATGGTGCCGGTAAGTCGACATTGATGAAAATAATAGCCGGAATAGAACAACCAACTCAAGGCGAGGTTGTTTGGAGTCCTGGCTACAGTGTAGGCTATCTGCCTCAGGACCCTCCTCTTGACGAGTCAAATACAGTTAAGGAGAATGTAATGGAAGGCGTTCAACAGGCATACGACGCACTGAAGGAATACGAAGAGATTAATGAGAAGTTCGGTCTTGAGGAGTATTATGGCGACCCCGACAAGATGGACAAACTAATGCAGCGTCAATCGGAAGTGCAGGATATCATAGATGCAACCGATGCTTGGAATATGGATTCTAAGCTCGACCGTGCTATGGCAGCATTGCGTTGTCCTAATGGCGATCTGCCTGTTACACATCTATCTGGTGGCGAGCGTCGCCGTGTAGCTTTGTGTCGTCTATTGCTTCAAAAGCCTGATGTATTGCTTCTTGATGAGCCTACCAACCACCTTGATGCCGAGAGTATAGACTGGTTGGAGCAGCACCTTCAGCAATACGAAGGCACAGTTATAGCTGTAACACACGACCGCTACTTCCTTGACGATGTAAGCGAATGGATATTGGAGCTTGACCGTGGCGAGGGAATTCCTTGGCATGGCAACTATTCTTCTTGGCTTGAGCAGAAGACCACACGTATGATGCAGGAAGAGAAGCAGGCATCTAAGCGCCGCAAGGCTCTTGAGCGCGAGCTTGAATGGGCACACATGGCTCCTAAGGCACGCCAGGCAAAGGGTAAGGCACGTCTTAACGCATATGAGCAGATGCTTGGTCAGGAACAGAAGGAACGTGAGGAGAAGCTTGAGATATTCATCCCTAACGGTCCGCGTCTTGGTAATAAGGTTATTGAGGCACAGCATGTAAAGAAGGCATTTGGCGACAAAGTGCTCTTCAACGACCTCAACTTCATGCTTCCTCCTAACGGCATTGTAGGTGTTATAGGTCCTAACGGTGCAGGCAAGACTACCCTATTCCGCATGATTATGGGTCTTGAACAAGCTGACGGTGGAACATTCGAGGTTGGCGAGACTGTGAAGCTTGCATACGTAGACCAGCAGCATAAGGATATCGACCCAAAGAAGTCGGTTTACGAGACAATATCTCAGGGTAATGAGACAATACGTATGGGCGGACGCGATGTAAATGCACGTGCTTACATCTCTCGTTTCAACTTTGCCGGTACCGACCAGTCAAAACTATGCGAGACTCTTTCTGGTGGTGAGCGCAACCGTTTGCAATTGGCTCTTGCCCTTAAGCAAGAAGGCAATGTTTTGTTGCTCGACGAGCCTACTAACGACATCGATGTAAACACATTGCGAGCATTAGAGGAAGGTCTTGAAGGATTTGCAGGTTGTGCTGTAGTTATCAGCCACGACCGTTGGTTCCTCGACCGTATCTGTACCCATATCCTCGCATTCGAGGGCAATGGCGAAGTATTCTTCTTTGAGGGCAGCTATTCCGACTACGAAATAAACAAGGCACGCCGCCTTGGCAATGAGGAGATAAAGAAGGGACGCTATCGCAAACTGATGGACGACTAAAAGACCGTCTGGTATATTAAAAACAAAAAGAGGGTGTGTCAAGACACACCCTCTTTTTTTGTAGTACGCTCGGCATGAGCATTGTCTAACGGGTGAAAGTCCCGAGCAAGCCCTAATAGCGGGAATTGCATAGTCAAAGGCAAGGGTGTTCATCGCGAGATGAAATCTGAAGGAAGCCCAAGACAAACATCTGACCTAACGGACAGAAACTTCATATAAGGCATGTGACCGTGGGTGAGGTTGCTATTCAAACCAAAGCCCAATAGCTATTCGGAACGGTCGGTGTAAATGAAGTAGGTATAAGATGGAAAGACAACGCCCTTATCCGAGGAGGTCTCACGGACGCTTCAAATAGTTGTTTTTACGAAAGAAGTGGAGTAAAGCTTGCCGTGAGAAGTCAGCAGACGTCATAGTAGTGCAACAATCGATAACGTTGCACGAAGGGCTGAACCTAACAATTAAACGATAGTAATTGAAACATACCTTATGAAGGAAAGAATGCAGAAAACATTATCCCAAGTTAATGGCTGCCCCCAAAGAAATAGGTCGGAAACCGAATGGTATGGGGGAGTGCAGACCTTCATGTGGATGTGTGAAGACAACATCGTGGAAGTACCATTCGACAAGGAACACCTTTTCGAGCAAATTCTTAGTCCCACAAATCTCAATCGAGCATACAAAGCAGTTATGAGAAACAAGGGCTGTGGTGGTATCGACAAGATGTCGTGCGAGCAATTGTTCCCATGGCTCCTGACCAATAAGGATGAACTCACCCGTTCCTTGATGGACGGTTCTTACCGTCCGAACCCAGTAAAAAGGGTAGAAATACCCAAGGACAATGGCAAGATGCGCCTGTTGGGAATACCTACAGTAGTAGACCGTCTGGTGCAACAAGCCATCAACCAAGTATTGACTCCCATCTATGAGAACCAATTCTCCAAGACGAGCTACGGCTTCCGTCCGAGAAGAGGATGCCATGACGCACTACGAGGAGCGCGAAGGATAGTCAACGAAGGCTACATATATGTAGTCGACCTTGACCTTGAACGCTTCTTCGACACGGTGAGCCATAGCAAACTCATAGAAATCCTCAGCCGTACGATAAAAGACGGCAGAGTGGTCAGTCTTATACACAAATATCTCCGAAGTGGTGTAATGAACAAAGGTTTGTTTGAAGCGAGCGAGGAAGGAACTCCCCAAGGCGGTCCGCTAAGTCCATTGTTGAGTAACATAATGCTCAACGAATTGGACAAGGAACTTGAACGCAGAGAACTCCCCTTTGTGCGCTATGCCGATGACTCGATGATATTCTGCAAGTCCAAAAGGGCTGCAATGCGAGTGAAGGAGTCTATAACCCGATTTATAGAGAATACTCTATATCTCAAAGTCAACAAGGAAAAGACCGTAGTGTCGTATGTGCGCGGAGTGAAATACCTCGGCTACTCCTTTTATGTGATGAAAGGCGAATGCCAACTCACGGTGCACCCAAAGTCCAAAGCCAAGATGAAGTCAAGGTTGAAAGAACTGACAAACCGCAGCAATGGATGGGGATATGCCAAGAGAAAGCAGAAGCTGAAAGAATACATACGAGGTTGGGTCGGCTATTATCACTTTGCCAATATGAAGCGTCTCTTGCTTGTAACAGACGAATGGTTAAGACGTAGAATACGCATGTGTATATGGAAAGCTTGGAAGAAAGTCAAGACAAAAGTGGCAAACCTCATTAGATGCGGTATCAATAAATACCAAGCATACGAATGGGGTAACACTCGCAAGGGCTATTGGCGAATAGCTGACAGCCCTGTTCTAAAAAGGGCGATAGATAACAATAAACTACGCTCCGCAGGGTATGCTACTTTAATGGAGGCGTATCTCGAATGGTATCCAAAATAGGAACCGCCGTATGCGGAACCGCACGTACGGTGGTGTGAGAGGTCGGAAAACGAAAGTAGGAAGAAAACTGCTTCGTTTTCCTCCTACTCGATTATTTACAGCACACAAGCCCTGCGACTTGCGTGCTTTGTTATGTTTTATTCAACAGAATATATATTTACATACCCTGATTGATTGTACGTGACAATACGTCAAGCTGTTGTTCGCGTGTAAGCTTAACGAAGTTCACGGCATAACCGCTGACACGGATAGTGAGCTGCGGATACTTCTCTGGATGCTCCATAGCATCAAGAAGCAGATTACGGTCGAACACGTTAACATTGATATGCTGTCCACCAGTAGGTGTAAAGTAACCATCGAGCAACGACACGAGGTTAGCCGACTGCATATCCTTAGTCTTACCAAGAGCCGAAGGAGCAACAGCGAATGTGTAAGATATACCATCGCGTGAGTGCTGGAACGGAAGCTTGGCAACCGAAGCAAGTGCAGCAACAGCACCCTTAACGTCGCGTGCGTTCATAGGATTAGCACCTGGAGCAAACGGAACACCTTTCTCACGACCGTCAGGTGTAGCACCTGTATTACGACCATACACTACGTTAGAAGTGATGGTAAGCAAGCTCTGTGTAGGAACAGCATCACGATAGGTACGATGCTGACGCAGATACTCCATAAACTTCTCTGTAATATCTACAGCAATAGCATCTGTCTCGTCGCAGTTGTTGCCAAACGGAGTATATTCGCCCTCCTCTATCTTATAATCAACTGCCAATCCCGATTCATCACGAATGATGCGAATCTTGCAATGCTGCATAGCTGCAATAGAGTCGGCTACGATAGACAATCCTGCAATACCAGTTGCACGTGTACGTTCCACATCACCATCATGCAATGACATCTCGAATGCCTCGTAGTCATACTTGTCGTGCATGTAGTGGATAATCTTCAGAGCGTTGACATAAGTCTTGGCAAGCCAGCGCATCATCTGCTCAAACTTAGGCATAAACTCCTCGTAGCTGAGATAGTCGCCTGTGATAGGAGCAAAGCGAGGACCAATCTGCTCGCCCGACATCTCGTCACGTCCGCCGTTGATAGCATAAAGCATACACTTTGCAAGGTTGGCACGGGCACCAAAGAACTGCATCTGCTTGCCAATCTTCATTGGTGAAACACAGCATGCAATACCATAGTCGTCGCCAAGGTCGGCACGCATAAGGTCATCGTTCTCGTACTGAATAGCGCTGGTATCGATGCTCACCTTTGCACAATACTTCTTCCACGACTCAGGCAAACGCTCGCTCCAAAGCACAGTAAGGTTTGGCTCAGGCGAAGGACCCATATTGTATAGAGTATGGAGGAAACGATAATCGGTCTTTGTTACCATTGAACGGCCATCGATACCCATACCACCAATAGATGCAGTAGCCCATATTGGGTCGCCAGAGAAGAGGTCGTTGTACTCAGGAGTGCGAAGGAAGCGTACAATACGCAGCTTCATAATCATCTGGTCGATAAGTTCCTGTGCCTCCTGTTCTGTAAGAGTGCCATTCTTCAAATCACGCTGAATATAGACATCAAGGAATGCACAAACACGGCCAAGTGACATAGCTGCACCATCCTGATCCTTTACAGCTCCAAGATAGCCAAAGTATGTCCACTGTACAGCCTCGCGAGCATTTGTAGCCGGACGTGTTACATCAAATCCGTAAGCAGCACACATGCGCTCAAATTGCTTAAGAGCCTGTATCTGCTCTGATATCTCCTCGCGATGACGTACAATCTCCTCGGTAAATTCCTGAATATCGATACGCTTGAAGTAACGCTTCTTCTCCTCTATAAGGTTGGCTGTACCATAAAGAGCAATACGACGATAGTCGCCGATAATACGGCCACGTCCGTATGCGTCGGGCAGACCTGTAATGATATGGGCATGACGTGCAGCCTTTATGTCGTCGTTATAAGCAGAGAACACACCCTCGTTGTGGGTCTTGCGATACTTAGTAAAGATAGTCTTTGTAGCAGGGTCAAGCTCGTAGCCATACGACTTCAAAGCCTTCTCTACCATACGTATACCACCCTTCGGGAATATGCCACGCTTCAATGGCTCATCGGTCTGCAAACCTACAATAACCTCACTATCCTTGTCTATATATCCAGCTCCATAAGTATCGATGCTCTGAGGCATCTTAGTCTCGGCATCATATACACCCTTCTCGCGCTCCACCTCAAACATCTTCGATAGAACATCCCAGAGATGAAGAGTACGCTCGGTAGGACCTACGAGAAAGCTCTCGTCGCCATCGTATGCCTCATAGTTAGCCTGAATGAAATCACGCACATCGATTTCGCGTTTCCAATTAGAACCTTTGAAATCGTTTTGCAAATTTTGAAGAATCATAAAATTTGTGGTTTTAAATATATTAATATTAGTGTGTAATCATTTGCAAAGATACTCTTATTTCTCTACTTACGCAAGAAAACCTAACACTTAAGCATAAAAATCATCATTTGTTTGTAGTGGTTAAGTGCGTAGAAGCCGTTTTCTAATTATTTTTTTGTAATTTTGTACACATTATTTAATTATGCGTATTTATAAACATATTTTATTTAGAATAGTACAATATATATGAACATAACAAAATCAGAATTTACAATATCATCAGCTACGGTGAGCCAATGCCCTAAGGACACCAAGCCCGAGTTTGCATTCATCGGCCGCTCAAATGTTGGCAAGTCGAGCCTCATCAATATGCTGTGCAACCACAAAGGTCTGGCAAAAACCTCTGCGACACCTGGCAAGACTTTGCTTATAAACCATTTCATCATTAATAATGACTGGTATCTTGTAGACCTTCCTGGTTACGGATTTGCCAAGCGCTCGAAGACTGTGCAGAAGAAGCTCGACCAGATGATTACGTCGTATATATTGCAACGCAAGCAGCTTGTCAACACATTTGTGCTGATAGACATACGACACGACCCGATGAAGATAGACACCGACTTCATCAACTGGTTAGGCGAAAGCCAAGTTCCTTTCTCTATAATATTCACTAAAGCCGACAAACTTGGCCCCGTACGCGCAAAGCAGAATGCCGCCAAATGGATGAATTCGCTTAAGGAACAATGGGAGGAACTGCCACCCTACTTCATCACAAGCTCGGAGAAAAAGACTGGCCGAGACGAGGTGCTCGACTATATTGAAAACATTCTGAAGGACATAGAACAGGAATAAAATATGACTCCATTACTCGACGTACAAAACGTCTCTAAACGTTTCGGCGCGCATGTCTTGTTTGAGGACATCTCTTTCTCTATAGGCGAAGGCCAACACGTCGGACTTATAGCAAAGAACGGAACGGGCAAGTCTACCCTACTATCGCTGCTCTCTGGCAAAGAGAGTGTAGATAGTGGCAGCATTATCTTCCGACGTGATATTAAGGTTGGATTCCTTGAGCAACAGCCTAAGTTCGATCCTGAGGAATCGGTACTTGACGCTTGTTTCAATCACAACGGCGATCCGGATAAAGTGCTTAAGGCCAAACAAGTGCTGACACAGTTGCGCATAACCGACTTAAGTCAGCCTATAGGACAACTTAGTGGCGGACAACAGAAGCGTGTAGCATTGGCTAATGTACTGATTACCGAACCAGACTTGCTTATCCTTGACGAGCCAACCAACCATCTTGACTTACAGATGATTGAATGGCTTGAGGGTTATCTGTCTCGTGGCAACAAGACATTGCTTATGGTAACGCACGACCGTTACTTCCTTGACCGCGTATGCAATATTATTCTCGAACTTGACAACCACTCCATATATACCTATCACGGCAACTTCCGCTATTATATGGAGAAACGCCAAGAGCGTATTGACGCTACACGTGCCGAGATTGCGCGTGCCAACAATCTGTATAGACGAGAGCTTGAATGGATGCGCCGCCAACCGCAAGCACGCGGACACAAGGCTCGTTACAGAGAAGAGGCTTTCTACGACCTTGAGAACAAGGCAAGACAGCGCATAGAGGAAAGACAGATGCGACTGAAGTCGAAGAACGTGTACATAGGCTCCAAGATATTCGAATGCCAATATGTGTCTAAAGCCTTCGACGAGAAAGTTATCCTAAAGGACTTCTACTACAACTTCCAACGCTTTGAGAAGATGGGAATTGTAGGCAACAACGGCACGGGAAAGTCTACCTTCATCAAGATGTTGCTTGGTGAAGTGCAACCAGACAGCGGACGATTCGACATCGGAGAAACCGTACGCTTTGGCTATTTCTCACAAGACGGAATGAAGTTTAACGAGCAACAGCGCGTGATAGACGTGATATCCGACATTGCCGAATACATCGACTACGGAGGAGGACAGCATATCACAGCTGGTCAATTGTTACAGCACTTCCTGTTTACACCCGAACAACAGTACGACTATGTGTACAAACTGTCGGGAGGCGAACAGCGAAAGCTATACCTTTGCACAGTTTTGATGCGCAACCCTAACTTCCTTGTGCTTGACGAGCCTACCAACGACCTCGACATACAGACACTTGAGGTGCTGGAAGAGTATCTGCAAGACTATCCTGGATGCGTTATTATCGTGTCGCACGACCGTTTCTTTATGGACAAGATTGTAGACCATCTGCTTGTGTTCAATGGCGAGGGCGTGATAAAAGACTTCCCTGGCAACTATACACAATATAGAGAGTGGGAATCGCTTAAGCCAAAGGAAACACAGAACGACAAGAAGCTGGTAGACACAGAAAAGAAGGAGAAACGCGAGTTTGTTGGCGAACAACGCAGAAAGAAGACGTACAAGGAGAAGTGCGAGTTTGAGCAATTGGAGAAAGACATCGCCAAACTCGAACAAGAACAAAAAGAGATAGAAGAGGCTTTGTGCAGCGGAACTCTCTCTATAGACGAGCTTACAGAAAAGAGCAAACGACTGCCCGAAATAAAGGATGCTCTCGAAGAGAAGGAAATGAGATGGCTCGAACTGTCAGAAATTGACGGATAAAATATCCGGCATTTGGAGAGATGCTAAACCATTGTAATGCGCAACAGCACGCAAACTGAAGTGTCATTATATATGATGAAAAAACTTCGTTTGACAGCAAGCAAAACTTCGTTTGATAGCAAGCATAGATACATTTGATAGCAATCAAAGATACATTTGACAGCAAGCATAGATACATTTGACAGCAAGCATAGATACATTTGATAGCAATCAAAGATCGAACAAATATGTTGTCTACATCTTATAAAGACAATCGAAACGACGCAATAATACGAGCCAAGAGCGCGGGATGCACTACTGCAACACCCCACTCTTGGCTCTTATCATGTCAAAAATCCTTAACCCTCGAAAAAACACGAATAAAAACTCTTGCGAATGAATAAAATTGTGTAAGTTTGCATACGATACTTTAAAAACAAAAATCTATGATATATGTAACCTTGCCCAACAACCGTGAAAGAAGACTAACCTTCTACCTTGCTATGGAAGAGTATATAGCGCGCCACATGAAAGGCGACGAATACTTCTTCATGTGGCAAGTAACCCCCACCGTTATATTCGGGCGAAACCAACTGATACAAAACGAGGTGAATCTGGAATACTGCCGACAGCACAACATCAACACGTACAGACGCAAGAGCGGAGGCGGATGTGTGTATGCCGACATGAACAATATCATGTTCTCGTATATAACAATTGACGAAAACGTTAGCCTGACATTTGGCAAATATATAGATATGGTGGCTACAATGCTGCGCAAACTCGGTGTAGACGCTACCGCAAGCGGACGCAACGATATAATGATTGGCGACAAGAAAGTATCGGGCAATGCCTTCTATCATGTACCTGGACACAGTATTGTACACGGCACCATGCTGTACGACACAGATATGCAGAACATGGTGGGCGCTATAACTCCTTCGGACGAGAAACTTATATCTAAGGGCATTAAGAGCGTTCGCCAGCACATCACACTACTGAAAGACCATATTAGCCTCGACATTGAGCAGTTTAAGCAGTTTACCAAAGACAACTTATGCAATGGAGAGGTAATACTTGGCGAAGACGACATAAAGAAGATATCCGAGATTGAAAAAGAATATCTGACACCCAAATTCATTTATGGCAACAATCCACGCTACAACATAACACGAAGCGGACGCATCGAAGGTGTTGGAGATATTGTTGTAAACATGGAGATGAAGAACGATGTGATACACGATATTGACATCAAGGGCGACTTCTTCCTCGTGGGAGACATAGGACAACAGATAATAACGCCCCTAAGAGGTGTGAAGCTAACTGAACAAGAAGTGGCCCAAGCCTTACCCAACCAACTTGACGATGTTATTCTAAATCTGAAAAAGAACGACTTTGTTGAGCTGCTGACAAAATAAATCTATAAACTCAATCTAAATATTACTACTGATATGGAGAAAAAAACATGTCTTTACGAAAAGCATGTGGCTCTTGGAGCCTTAATGCAACCTTTCGGCGGATTTATCATGCCAATCCAGTACACCAACATCACCGACGAGCACAACGCTGTACGACAGCACTGTGGTGTGTTTGACGTGTCGCACATGGGCGAAGTAACGGTTAAAGGTCCTGATGCCGAGCGCTATGTAAACCATATCTTTACCAACGACATCAAGGATGCTCCTATTGGAAAGATATTCTACGGCATGATGTGCTACGAAGATGGTGGCACCGTAGACGACTTGCTGGTATACAAAATGGACGATAACGACTTCTTCCTCGTTATCAATGCCGCCAACATAGACAAGGATGTTGAGTGGATGAAGAGCCATCTCGAAGGTTTCGACGTTGAGTTTGCCAACCGTTCTGAAGACTATGGACAGCTTGCTGTACAAGGTCCTGAGGCCGAGCAGGTTGTTGAGGAGGTTTTGGGAATTGGATGCAAAGAACTTACTTTCTATACAGCCAAGTTTGCTGACGTTGAAGGCGAGACCATCATTATAAGCCGCACCGGCTATACTGGCGAGGACGGATTCGAGATTTATGCTTCTCATAAGTTTATCAATGCCAACTGGGACAAGCTGATGGAGTCAGGTCGTTGCAAACCATGCGGTCTTGGATGCCGCGACACATTGCGCTTCGAGGTAGGTTTGCCTTTGTATGGCGATGAATTGTCTAAGGACATCACACCAGTTATGGCAGGATTGAGCATGTTCTGCAAACTCGACAAGCCTGAGTTTATAGGCAAGGAGGCACTTGCAGAGCAGAAAGCCAACGGTCCAGAAAAGAAGCTTGTGGGCATTGAGCTACAAGACCGTGCCATTCCTCGTCATGGCTACAAGATTTTAGCCGAAGGCAAGGAGATTGGCGAAGTTACAACTGGATATCATACAATATCTACAGACAAGTCGGTTTGTATGGCTCTTATCGACGCAAAATACGGAAAACTGGGTACAGAACTTGAGGTACAAATCAGAAAGAAGACATTCCCTGGCATTGTTGTAAAGAAACGTTTCTACGACAAACACTACAAGAAATAACAAAAACAAAGAATTAAATAATTAACAACTAAATAATTAATCACTACTAAATTAAACACTATGGCAAAAGTAATTGAAGGACTCTACTACTCTGAGTCACACGAATATGTAAAGGTTGAAGGCGATTTCGCTTACGTTGGTATTACAGACTATGCTCAGCACGCACTTGGCAATGTTGTATATGTTGACATGCCTGAGGTTGACGACGAAGTAGAGGCTGGCGAGGATTTCGGTGCTGTTGAAAGCGTTAAGGCTGCAAGCGACCTTATCTCTCCTGTATCTGGTACTGTTGTTGAGATAAACGAGGCTCTTGAGGATAAGCCTGAGCTTATCAACGAGGACGCATTCGAAAACTGGATTATGAAGGTGGAGATGTCTGACAAGGGCGAACTTGACAACCTTATGGACGCTGCCGCTTATGAGGGTATCTGCAAGGAATAAGCAGATATCCAATATCATAAACTTTAAAACCTTTACTATGAACTTTAAATATTTCCCTCATACCGAGGATGAAATAAAACAGATGTTAGCTCAGGCAGGAATGGAGTCGCTTGACGATCTCTATTCTGATGTGCCTGAGTGCATCCGTTTTCGAGGCAAATACGACTTGCCTGACCCTAAAAGCGAGTCGGAAATAAGAGCTTTCTTCGAACAACTCGGCAATAAGAATCTTCGACTTACTGTATTTGCCGGTGCTGGTTGCTACGACCATTACACACCGGCTGCAGTACCTAACATTCTGTCACGCTCCGAATTTCTTACAAGCTACACTCCGTATCAGGCAGAGATATCACAAGGTACTCTACACTATATCTTTGAATACCAGAGCATGATGGCCGAGCTTACCGGCATGGATGTATCTAACGCTTCTATGTACGACGGCTCTACAGCAACAGCCGAGGCTGCCATTATGACTATGGCAGCTACCAAGAAGACAGATACTGTGCTTGTATCCGAGACGGTAGACCCTAAGGTGCTGAACGTTGTAAAGACATACGCCCACTTCCATGGATTCAACATCGAACTGATTAAAGCCAATGAAGGCACAACCGACAAGGCAAGTATGGACGAGCGTCTTGAGCGTGGCGGCATAGCTGGAGTTATTGTACAACAACCTAACTATTATGGCATTGTAGAAGACTACTCGGGTTTTGCCGACTCTTGTCATACAAATAAGGCTCTGTTTGTCATTAATAGTGTGGCTGCCGACCTTGCCATGTTGAAGACTCCAGGCGAATGGGATGCAGATATAGCTGTAGGCGACGGACAATCGCTCGGCATTCCTATGTCGTTCGGAGGTCCTTCTGTTGGCTATATGTGCTGTAAGGAAAAGCTAATGCGCAAGATGCCGGGTCGTATTGTAGGCAAGACTGTTGACAATAGAGGTCAACGTGTATTTGTGCTTACCCTTCAAGCGCGCGAGCAACATATTCGTCGCCAAAAGGCAACATCAAATATTTGCTCTAACGAGTCGCTCATGGCTCTCTTTGTAACAATATACATGTCTGTTATGGGCAAGGAGGGATTGAAGGAGGCAGCACAGATGTCGTACGACGGCGCACACTATCTGCACGACGAACTGATAGCCACTGGCAAATTCGAGGAAAAGTACAACAAGCCTTTCTTCAACGAGTTCTGCCTCAAATACAAGGGCGATACAGATGCATTGCAAAAGCAATTCATTGCCAACGGCATAATGGGCGGCATTAAAGTAGACGCAAATACCATTATGTTTGCTGTTACAGAGAAACGCACAAAGGAAGAGGTTGACAAACTAGTAAACATTGTAAAGGAGGAGACGCTATGAACAATCATCTTTATGGAAACTTGATTTTTGAGTTGTCACGTCCTGGCAGACGTGGTTATTCTCTTCCCCTGAATAAGTTTGGACACCACGAAGTTCCTGCCGAGATGCGTCGCAATACTGATGCTGAATTACCTGAATGTGACGAGCTTACCGTAGTACGCCATTACACCAATCTTAGCAACAACAACTTTGGCGTAAACAATGGCTTCTATCCTTTAGGCAGTTGCACGATGAAGTACAACCCTATAATCAACGAGGAAATAGCAGCTTTGCCACAGTTTGCAGCTATTCACCCATTACAGCCAGAAGAAACTTGCCAGGGAGCTTTGCAGGTATACTACGACATGCAAAAGGCTCTTTCTGCCATAACGGGTTTGGAAGAATTTACACTCAACCCATTTGCAGGTGCACACGGAGAGCTTACCGGACTTATGATTATACGCGCCTATCACCAAAGTCGTGGCGACATGAAACGTACTAAGGTTATTGTACCCGACTCGGCACATGGCACTAACCCTGCATCTGCAGCTGTATGCGGACTGGAAATAATTGAGGTGAAATCTACAGCAGAAGGTGTTGTCGATGTAAACGATTTGCGTGGACTGCTTGACGATACTGTTGCAGCCATGATGATGACCAATCCTAATACGCTTGGTCTTTTTGAGCGTGAGATTCCTGAGATACAACGACTTGTACACGAATGTGGTGGTCTTATGTATTATGATGGAGCCAACCTCAACCCTATGCTTGGTGTATGCCGCCCTGGAGATATGGGCTTCGACGTTATGCACATCAACCTGCATAAGACATTCTCTACACCTCATGGCGGAGGTGGACCAGGTTCGGGTCCAGTTGGTGTTCGCAAGGGCTTGGAACAATTCCTTCCTGTACCAAAGGTAGAAAAGGTTGGCGACAAATACCATATAGTAAACAAGGGCGATGGCGACATACATGTGGGCGAGTTCTTTGGCAACTTTACCGTTATGCTTAGAGCTTACACCTATATCTTGACCCTCGGCAACGAGCACATCAAGCTTGTTGGTCCGCTTGCCACTCTAAATGCTAACTATATCAAAGAGTCGCTTAAGGACTGCTACGAATTGCCTATAGGTAGTGTATGCAAACATGAGTTTGTATTCAACGGACTAAAGGACAAGTCGACGGGGGTAACAACTATGGATGTTGCCAAGCGTCTACTCGACTATGGCTATCATGCTCCGACAATATACTTCCCGTTGCTCTTCCATGAAGCTATGATGATAGAGCCAACAGAGAACGAAAGCAAGGAGACCATAGACTGCTTTATCGACACCTTGCGCAAGATTGCCGAAGAGGCAGCAAGCAATCCGGACGTTGTAAAGACAGCACCACATAACACACCTACAGGACGTGTTGATGATGTGCTTGCCGCCAAACAACCGATATTGACTTGGAAACAAATGAAATCTATTTAAATCTTTAAAGAGGAGGGTGTGTCAAAATGTGAGTTATCAGAATTAAAGAAGAAGTTAATCCATCTGCGATGGATGGAAGTTAACAGACAAATGCTTTATTTTCAGTAATTTATACATATGTCCGCTAACTTCTGTTAACTTCGGGCGAAGCCCAAACTTCCTTTAACTCCCATTTTGACACACCCTCCTCATGGCCCCCTAATACACCTAACCCTATTACTCTACTAAGATGAACAAATCCAACTTAATCATTATAGGTTCTGGACCTGGCGGATACCGTGCCGCTGAGTATGCTGCAAAGAATGGACTTACAGTTACTGTAATTGAGGCACACGAGGCAGGCGGCACATGCCTTAACTGTGGTTGTATACCAACCAAAACACTTTGCAGAAATGCCGAGGCTATCGAGACATTAGCCAATGCCGAGACTTTCGGTATAAGCGTCAATGGTTTTCAGCTGAACTTCAATAAGGTTATCGAACGCAAGCGCGAAGTGGTAGAAAAGCTGCGCAGCGGCATCGAGACCTTAATGCAAATGCCAGGCATTACATTTGTACGCGGATTCGCACATTTTACAGATGCAAAGACTATTGCTGTTGGCGACGAGACTTATACTGCCGACAACATTATCATAGCTACTGGCTCAAGCTCTAAATGTCCTCCTATCGAGGGCCTTACACTACCTGGTGTTGTAGACTCAACCCAATTGCTTGACATCGACCACATTCCTGAAAATCTTTGCATCATAGGTGCTGGCGTTATCGGAATGGAATTTGCGTCTATCTTCAACAGTTTCGGCAGCAAGGTTACTGTCATTGAGTTTATGAAGGAATGTCTTCCTGTTCTCGATAGTGATATTGCCAAGCGTCTGCGCCAAACTATAGGCAAGCGAGGTGTTGAGTTTACTATGCAATCGGCAGTAAAGAGCATAACCACGTCTACAACCGAAGACGGCAAGCAGCAACTCGTTGTAAACTACGAGAAGAAAGGCAAGCCACAGCAGGTTAATGCCGACACCGTACTTATAGCAACCGGACGCAAACCTAACACAGATGGGCTTGGTCTTGAATTGGCTGGCATCGAACACTCGACTAAGGGTATAGCCGTTGACGACAACTTCCGTACTAATATAAATAATGTATACGCTATAGGCGACGTAAACGGACGTTGCATGCTTGCGCATGCCGCAACATTCCAAGGAATGCATGTGGTAAACCATATACTTGGACGCGAGGACAACATCAAGTTTGACATTATGCCATCGGCCATATTCACCTATCCCGAAGCTGCAAGCGTAGGAGCAAGCGAGGATATATTGAAGGCAGAAAACAAGGAGTATGTATGCAAGAAGGGATACTATAGGGCTAACGGCAAAGCTGTTGCCATGGACGAGACAGAGGGATTGATAAAACTTATGATTGACACATCTGACAACAAGATTGTCGGATGCCATGCCTTTGGTGCCCATTCTTCGGATATAATACAAGAGGTTGCCGCTTTGATGAATACAGGTGTAACAACTGACGCACTTGCTAACATCATTCACACTCACCCTACTCTATCTGAAGTTTTGCACGAAATTGTTTGCTGATAATAAATTGGCACGCAATTTGTATAATATGATGTAAACATAACGTAAAATAATATATACATCATATTATGGCACAAAAAGGTAATATTGGAGTAACTACCGAGAATATATTCCCGGTGATTAAGAAGTTTCTTTATTCAGATCATGAAATTTTCCTTCGCGAAATGGTATCCAACGCTGTTGACGCAACACAGAAGGTTAAGACACTTGCCGAACGTGGCGACTTTAAAGGCGAACTTGGCGACCTCACAGTTCACGTAAATCTTGATACTGATAAGGGAACACTTACTATCAGCGACCGCGGTATAGGTATGACAGAGGAAGAAATCAACAAGTACATCAATCAGATTGCTTTCTCTGGCGTTACCGACTTCCTCGACAAATATAAGGACAACGCAAATGCCATTATCGGTCATTTCGGTCTCGGCTTCTATTCATCATTTATGGTGAGCAAGAAGGTGGAGATTATCACACGCAGCTACAAGGAAGGATCTAAGGCTATTAAGTGGAGCTGTGACGGCAGTCCTGAGTTTGAGATTAGCGATGCCGAAAAGGCAGACCGCGGTTCTGATATCATCCTATATATAGATGACGACTGCAAGGAATTCCTCGACAAGATTAAGATTCAGGAATTGCTTAACAAGTACTGCAAGTTTATGCCCGTACCTGTTGCCTTTGGCAAGAAGACCGATTGGAAAGACGGCAAGCAGGTGGAAACCGAAGAAGACAACATTATTAATAATGTAGAGCCTCTTTGGACCAAGGCACCAAGCACACTGAAGGACGAAGACTACAAAGAGTTCTATCGCACACTGTATCCTATGCAGGACGAGCCTTTGTTCTGGATTCACCTTAATGTTGACTATCCATTCAACCTTACAGGTATACTGTACTTCCCACGCATCAAGTCGAACATCGAGCTTCAACGCAACAAGATACAGTTGTACTGCAACCAAGTGTTCGTTACCGACCAGGTAGAAGGCATTGTACCTGAGTTCCTCACGCTGCTTCATGGTGTTATCGACTCTCCAGACATTCCGCTTAATGTTAGCCGTTCTTATCTTCAGAGCGATGCCAACGTTAAGAAGATTTCAAAGTACATCACAAAGAAGGTTGCCGACCGTCTATCTGGCATCTTTAAGGAGAACCGTAAGGAATACGAGGAGAAGTGGGACGACCTTAAGATATTCATCAACTATGGCATGTTGTCGCAGGAAGACTTTTACGATCGCGCCAAGGACTTTGCCCTACTGAAGGATGTTGAAGGTAAGTACTTTACATACGACGAGTACAAGACTCTTATCAAGGACAATCAGACTGACAAGGATGGCAACCTTGTATACCTCTACGCCAACGATAAGGAAGGTGAATACAGCTATATTGAGGCTGCAAAGGCTAAGGGTTATAGCGTACTGTTGCTTGACGGACAACTTGACACTCCTATGGTGCAGATGCTTGAGACAAAGCTTGAAAAGACTCGTTTCACTCGTGTAGATGCCGACATCGTAGACCGCCTTATTGTAAAAGATGATAAGAAAGAAAGCGAACTGCCTAAGGATGAGCAAGACAATCTATCACAGACATTCCGCTCACAGATGCCTAAACTCGACAAGACTGAGTTCTATGTAGACGTACAGGCTCTTGGCGAACAGAACTTGCCTGTAATAATAACACAGAGCGAGTATATGCGCCGTATGAAAGAGGCAAGCAAGTTCCAGGCTGGCATGGCTTTCTATGCACAGATGCCTGACGCTTACAACCTTGTCCTAAACAGCGACCATGCCCTTATCAAGAATGTGCTTGAAGGCGAGAAGACTGCCTGTGCTGAGGAACTTAAGCCTATAGAAAGCGAGCTAAAGGGACTTGAAGCACGTCTTGCTGCTTTGCATCAGACACAGAGCAACAAGAAACCTGAGGAGCTAACTCAGGAGGAAAAGGATGATGTAAAGAACACCGAGAAGGCTATTGAGGAACAGCGCAACAAGAAGAAAGACGTAATAACCACATATGCAAAAGGCAACAATATCGTACATCAGCTCATCGATCTTGCACTGTTGCAGAATGGCATGTTGAAGGGTGCTGCCCTTGACGCTTTCCTTAAGCGTTCTGTAGACATTATTAAATAAATATAACAAAACTATTTTGTTTTAATACAATTGAAGAAGAGGCAACTGCTTAATTGCGGTTGCCTCTTCTTTTATTTTATCAAAGTTCTTGTAAGTTCAAGAAAGAAGTCGTATTTTTGCATAAGTTTGAAATAATCAGCAATATAACTTAACAACTTTAAATCAAAGAATCTATGTTTTGGAAAAGAATTAGCTATTTATGCAAGTCTGACCGTAGAGCGATATTGACGTTGTTGGTATTAGTTGCTATCGCATGCATTGCTATTTATACATTGCAAAATGAAGGGATGGAGAGCAATCCTATTCCGGCTCAAACCGCCACTAAACAAAGCGAAACAAATATAGCAAGCAAGGAGACTGACAACAAGAACGACGAACCTGCCAAATTACGCAAAGAATTATTCTACTTCGATCCTAATACAGCAGACAGAGATCAACTTCTACGATTGGGTCTGCAAGAATGGCAAGTACGCAATATCTGCAAGTATCGCGCTAAAGGCGGCATATACAGAAGCAAGGAAGATTTTGCTTATGTATACGGACTGACTGTTGGTCAGTATCGCCGACTTGCTCCATATATAAGGATATCTGACGAATACCTGCCGGCGTCAACTCTTGCAGAAGTTAGAAATCATAAAAGATATAACAATTATGACAAAAAGGAATACTCCGAGAAAGAAACAACTGAAATAAAATCAGAAAAGCCAACCGCCTACACTCCTAAACTTAGAAAAGGAGAGCAACTTAATATAAACGCATCAGATACAACCCAACTAAAGACTATTCCTGGAATAGGCTCATACTATGCACGGCAAACTATGAGATACCGTGAACAATTGGGAGGCTTTGTGTCGAAACAGCAACTGCAGGAAATAGAAAACTTTCCGGAAGAGGCTATACAATATATACATATTGATAAAGACAATATCCAAAAACTTAATGTTAACAAGATGTCACTGGCACGGCTAAAACGACATCCATACATCAACTACTATCAAGCACGTGCCATAACCGACTACCGTAGATTGCACGGCGAGATAAAAGACATTAAGGAACTTAAACTGCTGAAAGAATTCACCGAATTCGACATCAACCGGATTGAACCATATATAGAATACTAAATCAATATATAAAAAACAAAGTAAATATATAGAACCATATACATTATATAATATATAGAATACTAATCCATATACAGACAATGAACATCAAGTCAACATATATAAAACTGTACAGATTTCTAACTACAGACATTTGGAGCATACGCCATAACGAAGTGTCACCTATACGCTTCTTTATGTACACTGTTCTGAAAAAGCTGATACTTGCAGTAGAATTCACAACCACCAAACGTATAACAAGCTCAGCGGCAGCCCTTACCTACTCTACCCTTCTTGCTATTGTGCCAATACTTGCTGTGGTGTTTGCCATTGCACGAGGCTTTGGCTACAACAAGTATATAGAAGCATGGTTTCGCGAGTCGTTGTCAAGTCAGCCACAAGCAGCCGAGACAATTATCGGCTTTGTCAACTCATACCTTGTACATACCAAAAGTGGCCTGTTCCTTGGTATTGGTCTTATATTTATGCTCTTCACAGTGATAATGCTTGTAAGCAACATCGAGCAGACTTTCAACTATATCTGGCAGGTAAAGAAGCCTCGAAGCGTCTTCCGTACCATAACCGACTATACATCAATGTTCTTGCTCGTTCCGTTGGTCATAGTTATAACCTCTGGTATAAGCATCTTCTTCGCCACCATATTCCAGCAGATAGAAGACACAATGCTGTTAGGTCCAATAATGCAATTCTTCCTGCAACTCATGCCATATGTCATAATGTCGGGCGTGTTTGTAGCATTGTATGTGTTCATGCCAAATACCAAAGTAAAGATAGGATGTGCAGTTGTGCCTGGTATTCTTGCCGGTGTAGCAATGCAAGGACTACAGTTGTTCTATATCCACTCACAGATATGGGTAAGCAGCTACAATGCCATCTATGGATCGTTTGCCGCTTTGCCTATGTTCATGTTATGGGTGCAGATATCATGGCTGATATGTCTCTTCGGAGCAGAATTGTGCTATGCAAGTCAAAACATGGAAGACTTTGCCTTCAGAACTAAGACCGAAGACCTAAGCCATAGATACAAGATGCTATTGTGCATTGTGCTCACAAGCCAGATATGCAAACGCTTTGCCAATGGAGGTAAACCTTTCTCGGCTCTCGACCTTAAGCTACAAACGGGCATACCTATACGCATAGTAAATGAGTTGTTGTACGAATTGTCGCAAACACACATCTTGACTGAAATAACAAGTGGCGATAAAGGTGAGACTACACACTACCAACCTGCCGAATGTATAACACGTCTTTCTGTGGGAACTGTTATCGACCGAATAGAGGCATATGGCAAGTGGACCTTAAACATTGATATGAAACGGCTTGCCTCTCCTGCATGGAGAAAAATAATAGCAAGCCGAAACGAATATCTTACAGAGCAAAGACAAGTGATGCTAAAAGACCTGTAAACATTAATTTACAGTGATGTGGAAGCATCCCTGTTTCACCTCATACTTGACATAACAGCGTTGGTTCTTGCGCATATCGTTAAGAACCTCGCTTAATACCCACTTCAATGTGTCGTTGCGAACCTTACGGCGTGCAACACCCTCGGGGTCTTCAACGGTCAAATAACGGTTATAACAGATGTCGAATGTTGTACCATAAAGATGGCATGAGTTTTCTGTTGCATTACCGTTATGCGAGCGCAACTTTGCCACATCCGACTTGCTGCGCAATACAGATGTAACAATAACCTTATGAAGAGGAATCTGTTTGGTCTGCAAACTGTCAAAGAAGTTGCGTCCGATGTCTTGCAACAATACAGCAGCTCGCGGCACCAAGTATGGTATACTACTTTTAAGCTTGTCTACATGATAGAATGGACTGCTGCCAACATACACAAGTTCCGACTTGCGCTTTTCTGCATCCGCCCTGTCAATAACAGCACTTACACCATGCTTGGTTGCTGCTACAAGCTGAACATCATTCTGGTCAGGAAAAGCATTACCAAAGTGCGGCACACTATAAATACGGTTCTTAACCAACGTACCGTCAGCATTAAAGAATATGGAAGGCTTGCCCAAAGGTTTCACAATAGTGTCCTTCACTCCCGCATCCACATCACTAACAAGTTCGATGGAATCGCGGTTTTCTGCAATCTCATCTTTATTCTGTATAGCAACAGTATCACTTTTGCCTACATTCTTGCCTGTAACCTGAGGAAATGATACACGAACTATTGCCAAAGCAATAACTACCAGTCCGAAACACTGCAAATATCTTTTTTTACTTACTTTCGTCATAATATATGCAAAGTTAGCGCAATTCAAAGACAATACAAAACAATGACTATTAAAAATTTTCATTCTTTTCGCTTAATCGGATTTTTTCACTAACTTTGCACGCAAAAAGATACTTTATACATTTTGATAGAGAAACATATCATATTAGAAGATATAGACCCGGTAGTTTTCTACGGGGTTGGCAACGCGCATCTACAAATGATTAAGTCTTTGTATCCAAAATTGCGAATTGTCGCACGCGACAATATCATTCGCGTTCTTGGTGACGAAGAGGAAATGGCATCATTTGAGGAGAACGTAGAAAAGATGCGCCGTCATGTCCTTAAATACAATAACATCAACGACGAAGACATCCTTGACATAATCAAAGGCCGACAGACCAAAGAAGAAGGTGTTAAAGGTGTAATTGTTTACAACATCTCAGGTAAGCCAATAAAATGCAAGAGCGAGAACCAACAGAAGCTGGTTGACGCTTTTGAGAACAACGACATGATATTTGCCACTGGCCCCGCTGGTACCGGCAAGACATATCTAAGCATAGCGCTTGCTGTAAGAGCCTTGAAAGAAAAGGCCATCCGTAAGATTATACTTTCGCGTCCAGCCGTAGAAGCTGGCGAGAAACTTGGATTTCTGCCAGGAGATATGAAAGACAAGATAGACCCATATCTGCAACCTCTATACGATGCTCTTGAGGATATGCTGCCGGCAGTTAAGTTGCAAGACATGATGGAGAAGAACATCATACAGATTGCTCCACTTGCATTTATGCGAGGCCGAACACTTAGCGACGCTGTAGTGATTCTTGACGAAGCACAAAACACAACTACAGCACAGCTCAGAATGTTCCTTACCCGAATGGGATGGAACACAAAGATGGTTATTACCGGAGATATGACACAGATTGACCTTCCACGCGGACAGAGAAGCGGACTTGCCGAATCTCTAGACATTCTTAAGAATGTGGAAGGAATAGGCTTTGTATCACTTGGACAGAAAGACATTGTAAGACACAAGCTTGTAACACGAATCGTAAACGCTTACGAATCGCACGACAAGGCTCTTGCAAAAAGTCAGGAAACAACAAGAGAGAATTCATAAACAAATAAAAAAAGAATATGAAAGCACTTACAAAAACTGATTTTCATTTTGAAGGACAGAAAAGCGTGTATCATGGCAAGGTACGCGATGTGTACGACATCAACGACGATGTTATCGTAATGGTTGCAACCGACCGAATCTCTGCATTCGACGTTGTATTGCCTAAAGGCATACCCTTCAAAGGACAAGTATTGAATCAGATTGCCGCCAAGTTCCTTGACGCAACTACCGACATCTGTCCTAACTGGAAACTCGCAACTCCAGACCCAATGGTTACAGTTGGTCTTAAATGCGAAGGGTTCCGTGTAGAAATGATTATCCGTTCTATCCTCACTGGTTCGGCTTGGCGTGCCTATAAAGAAGGCTGCCGTGAACTTTGTGGCGTGAAACTTCCTGAAGGAATGAAGGAGAACCAGCGTTTCCCAGAGCCTATCATCACTCCTACAACTAAGGCCGACGAAGGTCATGATATGAACATATCTAAGGAGGAAATTATAGCCCAAGGTATAGTAAGTGCCGAAGACTATGCTGTAATGGAAGACTACACACGCCGTATATTCCAGCGTGGTCAGGAGATGGCAGCCAAGCGTGGTCTTATACTCGTTGATACAAAGTACGAGTTTGGCAAGCGCGACGGCAAGGTTTATCTTATCGACGAGATTCATACACCTGACTCAAGCCGCTACTTCTATGCAGACGGCTACGAGGAGAAGTTTGAGAAGGGATTGCCTCAGAAGCAGCTCTCTAAAGAGTTTGTACGTCAGTGGCTCATCGAGCATAACTTTATGAACGAGCCAGGACAGACTATGCCTGAAATTACAGACGAATATGCAGAAAGCGTAAGCAACCGCTACATCGAACTTTACGAGCATATCACAGGCGAAACATTCGACAAGACTGTAGAGGAAGGCGATATCGCTGCACGTATCGAAAAGAACGTAGCTGCATACCTTGCCACACGCAAGTAAACGGTTTTTATAGAAGGTGTGTCAAAAAAGATATTTTGACACACCCTCTTATTTGGTTTTAAGAACAAGACAATGACATACAAACAAGAACAAATAAAGCCATACAACGACAACGAGGAAAAAGGGGCTCAAGTGGAGCAGATGTTTGACAACATTGCTCAAACATACGACAAGCTTAACCACCGGTTGTCTTGGAACATCGACAAAATATGGCGTCATAAAGCATTGAAGCGCTTGAAACCATTTAAGCCACAAACGATGCTCGACATAGCAACGGGCACTGGCGATTTTGCCATTCAAGCTGCCAAGATGCTCCAGCCAAACAAGTTGGTCGGAGTAGACATAAGCGAAGGTATGATGAATGTAGGTCGAATAAAGACCAAGAAACTTGGGCTCGACAACACCATATCATTCAGCAAGGAAGACTGTATGGCATTGTCTTTTCCTGACAATTCATTCGACGCTGTAACAGCAGCATTCGGAATAAGAAACTTTCAAGACCTTGACCGCGGACTTAAGGAGATGTGCCGTGTCCTAAAACCAGAAGGACATCTATGCATAGTGGAACTTACCACACCAGTACAATTTCCAATGAAACAGCTGTTTAAGGTCTACTCGCATACTATTCTTCCAGTATACGGTAAGTTTATCTCTGGCGACGCTACTGCATACACCTACCTTACAGCCACAATAGAGGCTTTCCCGCAAGGCGAGCGTATGACAGAAATTCTCAAGAAGGCAGGTTTTAAAGAGGCTTCTTTCAGAAGATTCACCTTCGGAATCTGCACTATGTACTTTGCTACAAAATAAAACTCCGACTAACAAACAATAATTATTATGGATAAGTATGGATTAATAGGATTCCCTTTAGGACACTCTTTCTCCGTTAGCTTCTTCAACGAGAAGTTTGCCAACGAAGGCATCAATGCGCGATACATCAATTTTGAGATTCCTAATATAGAGGATTTACCTGAGATTCTCGCTTCAACCCCAGAGCTTAAAGGACTTAACGTAACAATTCCATACAAGCAAAAGGTGATAAGCTACATCGACGAGCTTAGTCCTGAAGCACGCGCTATTGGCGCTGTTAATGTTATACGCATAACACGCAAGGGCAAGAATGTCACGCTTAAAGGTTTCAACAGCGATGTCATTGGCTTTACACGCAGCATTGAGCCTATGCTTGAGAATTTCCACAAGAAGGCACTTATCCTGGGTACTGGTGGTGCTTCACGCGCTATAGAATATGGCCTGAAGTCGCTTGGACTTGAAACATTGTTTGTTAGCAGAGCCAAGAAAAGCGGTTGCATAACATACGAAGAAGTTACACCCGAGCTCATAAAAGAGTATAATGTTATAGTAAACTGTACCCCACTCGGCATGTATCCCAAGGCCGACACCTGCCCCGACCTTCCATATGAGGCTATGGACACACACACCATTCTGTACGACCTCATCTACAACCCCGACGAAACTCTTTTTATGAAGAAAGGTGCCAAGTATGGCGCCACAACAAAGAATGGTTTGGAGATGCTTCTATTACAAGCCTTTGCCAGTTGGGATTTCTGGAACGGCGAGGAACAACTTTAAACCAATTACACACATAACAATAACATTGACAATAAACAAAACAAAAATACGACAATGGACAAATCGAACAGATACATGATGCGCGGTGTAAGCGCAGCTAAAGAAGATGTGCACAACGCCATTAAGAATATTGATAAGGGTCTTTATCCACAGGCTTTCTGTAAGATTATTCCTGATATTCTTGGAGGCGACCCCGAATACTGCAACATCATGCATGCCGATGGTGCTGGCACAAAGTCGTCTCTTGCATACCTTTATTGGAAAGAAACTGGCGACCTTAGTGTTTGGAAGGGTGTGGCACAAGATGCCATCGTTATGAATACCGACGACCTTCTTTGCGTAGGTGCCGTAGACAACATCCTAGTATCAAGCACTATAGGCCGTAACAAGATGCTTATTCCGGGCGAGGTTATATCTGCTGTTATCAACGGAACCGACGAACTGCTTGCCGACTTGCGCAAGATGGGTGTTGGTGTATACGCTACTGGTGGCGAGACTGCTGATGTTGGCGACCTTGTTCGCACCATTATTGTCGACTCTACCGTTACATGCCGTATGAAGCGTAAGGACGTTATCGACAATGCAAACATACGTCCGGGCGATGTTATTGTTGGTCTTGCATCATTTGGACAGGCTACATACGAGAAGGAATACAATGGTGGTATGGGTTCAAACGGACTTACAAGTGCCCGCCACGATGTATTCTCTAAGTATCTTGCCGAGAAATATCCTGAGAGCTACGACCATGCTGTACCTAACGAGCTGGTATACAGCGGAGGCTATCGTCTTGACGATTCGGTTGAGGGTTCACCTATAAATGCAGGCAAACTTGTATTATCGCCTACACGTACATACGCTCCTGTTATCAAGCGATTGCTTGACGAGTTGCGTCCAGAAATTCATGGTATGGTTCACTGTACTGGTGGCGCACAGACTAAGGTGCTTCACTTCGTAGGCGAAAACTGCCGTGTTATCAAGGACAATATGTTCCCTGTTCCCCCACTCTTCCGTGCTATCCAGGAGCAGAGCCAGACCGACTGGAAGGAAATGTACAAGGTATTCAATATGGGTCACCGTATGGAGATATATGTACGTCCTGAGGTTGCCGAAAAAGTGATAGAGATAAGCAAGAACTTCAATATCGATGCACAGATTGTTGGACATATCGAGGAAGGCAAGCGCTCGCTGCTCATCAAGTCTGAATATGGTGAATTCGAATATTAATTATATAATAAATAGTTGAGCAGTAATTATTACTTGTCTACTACAAAATACTACAAATGGCAGAAAACAATAATATATTAGAAAAACTCGACGGACTAGAGGCTCGTTATGAGGAAGTATCTACTCTCATAACAGACCCTTCTGTAATTGCTGACCAGCAGCGTTATGTGAAACTTACAAAGGAGTACAAGGATCTGGAGGACATCATGAAGCTTCGCCAGAAGTATATCAATTGTCTTAACGGCATTGCTGAGGCAAAGGATATCCTTATGAACGAGCAAGATGCAGATATGAAGGAGATGGCACGAGAGGAACTTGCTACCAACGAGGAACTTCAGCCTAAACTCGAGGAAGAGATAAAGATTGCGCTTGTACCTAAGGATCCAGAAGACGCTAAGAACGTACAGATGGAGGTTCGTGCCGGTACTGGTGGCGACGAGGCTTGTCTCTTTGCTGGCGAAATATTCATGATGTACAAGAAGTATTGCGAGTCGAAAGGTTGGGCAGTATCAGTAACAAGCGAGAGCGAGGGAGCCGTAGGCGGCTTTAAGGAAATATGCTTTGCTGTAAGTGGCGACAACGTATATGGCACATTAAAGTATGAGTCGGGCGTTCACCGCGTACAACGTGTGCCTGTAACCGAGTCGAATGGTCGTATGCAGACATCCGCAGCTACAGTAGCCGTTCTTCCTGAGGCCGATCCTTTTGAGGTTAACATCAACGAAGGCGAAATAAAATGGGATACTTTCCGCTCTTCTGGTGCCGGTGGTCAGAACGTAAACAAGGTGGAATCTGGTGTTCGTGCCCGCTATATGTGGAAAAACCCTAACACTGGAGAGGTAGAAGAAATCCTTATTGAGTGTACCGAAACTCGCGACCAGCCAAAGAACAAGGAAAGAGCTCTTGCACGCTTGCGTACATATATATATGAAAAGGAGCATCAGAAGTATTTTGACGATTTTCCCAACCGCCGTAAGACTCTTGTGTCTACTGGTGACCGTTCGGCAAAGATTCGTACCTACAACTTCCCTCAAGGCCGTGTAACCGATCATCGCATTGGCATGACCGTATACGACCTTCCTGGCTTTATGGGTGGTAACATCCAACCAATGATCGACGCTCTGACTGTAGCCGAGAATGCCGAGAAGATGAAGGAGAACGAATTGTAATTCGTCAATCATTACATCAATCGCAAATACTAATTGTATTCTAATTTATAAATACTAATCATTATGAACAGATCGGAATTAGTAAATCAGATAAAGACCAAGCGCTCATTCCTTTGCGTAGGTCTCGACACCGACCTCAAGAAGATGCCTGAACATCTATTGAAGGAGGAAGACCCAATCTTTGCCTTCAACAAGGCTATTATTGACGCTACTGCAGATTATTGCGTATCGTACAAGCCAAACCTCGCTTTCTACGAGGCATTTGGCGTTAAGGGTCTCATCTCGTTCGAAAAGACTATAAAGTATCTCAAGGATAACTATCCCAACCACTTTATTGTGGCCGATGCCAAACGTGGCGACATAGGCAACACAAGTGCCATGTATGCACGCACTTTCTTTGATGAGTATGATGTCGACTCGCTGACAGTGGCTCCTTACATGGGCGAGGACAGCGTTACACCGTTCCTTGGCTACGAAGGCAAATGGGTTATCTTGCTTGCTCTAACCAGCAACAAGGGCAGCCACGACTTCCAGCTTACCGAAGACAACAACGGTGAGCGTCTATTCGAGAAGGTATTGCGCACATCACAAAACTGGGGTAATGCCGACAATATGATGTATGTTGTAGGTGCTACTCAGGGCCGTATGTTTGAAGACATACGCAAGATTGTGCCAAACCACTTCTTGCTTGTACCTGGTGTAGGTGCCCAGGGTGGCTCGCTTGAAGAGGTATGCAAGTATGGTATGAACAAAGACTGTGGACTGCTTGTCAACAGCTCACGCGGTATCATCTATGCATCCAAGGGCGAGGACTTTGCAGAGCAGGCTGCCAAGAACGCCAAAGAACTGCAGCAACAGATGGATAAAGAGCTTGAAAAGTTCGGTATCTAAGGAAAAAGCACTGTTTTTTTTGCAAAATAGACAAATTCACACAAGCAACAAGCGTTATATCAATAAAATTGCTTATTTTTGCAAAATTAAAAGGTAATCAACTCAGCGGGTTGCTATTTTTAGCACCCGCTGAATATGATAAAAGCCTTTTGCAAAATTTAAAATCTAAATTGCAAAAAATATGGAATTTACAGCAGAACAAATAGCCAACGTCATTGGCGGAAGAGTGGAAGGCAACAAAGACGCTAAGATACACACTTTTGCCAAGATAGAGGAAGGCACTGAGGGAGCCATCTCTTTTCTCTCTAATCCCAAATACACACATTATCTATACAACACCAAGTCATCTATCGTCATTGTCAACGAAGATTTAGAATTGGAAAAAGACGTAGACGCCACACTTATCCGTGTAAAAAATGCCTACGAGAGTATAGCCAAGCTTCTGCAGATTTACGAAGCAAACAAGCCAAAGAAGACAGGCGTTGCCCCACAAGCATATATCGCTCCAAGTGCTAAACTTGGAAACAATTGTTATGTAGGACCTTTTGCCTACGTAGGCGAAGGTGCCGAGATAGGCGACGGATGCCAGATATACCCACATGCTGTTATTGGTGACAATGTCAAAGTAGGTACAAACTGCATATTCTATCCCAACACCACTATATATCAAGGTTGTAAGATTGGTAATAATGTCACAATCCATGCCGGCAGCGTTATAGGTGCCGACGGATTTGGGTTTGCACCGGGTGCTGATGGCTACGACAAGATACCACAAATAGGTATTGTTGTAATAGAGGACAACGTTGAAATTGGTGCCAATACATGTGTCGACCGCTCTACAATGGGTGCAACTGTTATCCACAAGGGCGTTAAACTTGACAACCTTGTACAGGTTGCACACAATGTTGAAATAGGTGAAAACACCGTTATGTCTGCTCAAGTAGGCATTGCAGGTAGTACAAAGGTTGGCTCATGGTGTATGTTCGGTGGTCAGGTAGGTCTTGCCGGACACATCACAATTGGCGACAAAACATTCTTGGGAGCACAGTCTGGTGTGCCAGGAAGCCTTAAGGGAGGCGAGGAACTTATAGGTACTCCTCCTATGAATCCACGCGCCTACTTCAAGTCGCAAGCTATATTCCGTCGCTTGCCTGATATGTACAAGGACTTGAACGACGCTAAGAAGAAGATTGAAGAATTGAACGAAAAAATAAAATAAACATATATAATATGTCAAAACAGAAGACTCTTAAAGGCAGTTTCTCTTTGTGCGGCAAAGGTCTACACACAGGATTAAGTCTTACAGTTACTTTCAACCCTGCCCCAGAGAATACTGGTTATAAAATACAGCGCATTGACCTCGAAGGCATGCCTACTATACAAGCCATTGCCGAAAATGTAATAGATACACAGCGTGGTACAGTATTGGGCAAAGGCGACCTACGCGTATCTACCATCGAACATGGTATGGCTGCATTATATGCCATGGGTATAGACAACTGTCTTATCCAGGTCAACGGACCCGAGTTCCCTATCCTTGATGGCAGCGCATCTATGTATGTGCAGAAGATTGAGGAAATTGGTTGCGAGGAGCAGAATGCACCTAAGGACTGGTATGTTATTCGCCACAAGATTGAGGTGAAGGACGAGGAAACTGGCTCTTGCATCACTATCCTCCCCGATGAGGAGTTCTCGCTTACAGCAATGTGCTCGTTCAACTCTAAGTTCATCAACTCACAATTTGCCACACTCGATAGTATGGACAAATTTGCCAACGAGATTGCACGTGCACGTACATTCGTTTTCGTACGCGATATAGAGCCTCTTCTTAAGGCCAACCTTATCAAGGGTGGCGACTTGGACAACGCTATTGTTATATACGAGCAGCAGACAACACAAGAGCGTCTCGACACTCTTGCCGACATGCTTAAAGTAGAACGCCGTGATGCTACAGAGCTTGGATATATCCAGCACAAGCCTCTTGAATGGGAGAACGAGTGCACACGCCACAAGCTGCTCGACATCATTGGCGATATGGCTCTCATAGGCAAGCCTATCAAGGGTCGCATCATCGCTACACGTCCTGGACATACCATCAACAACAAGTTTGCCCGTCAGATGCGTCGCGAGATTCGCAAGCACGAGATACAGGCTCCTATATACGATCCCAACGAGGCGCCAATAATGGACAACATCCGTATACGCGAGCTTTTGCCCCACCGCTACCCTATGCAGTTGGTAGACAAGGTAGTTTCGCTTGGTGCAACAAGCATCGTAGGCGTAAAGAACGTTACAGCCAACGAGCCTTTCTTTACTGGCCACTTCCCTCAGGAACCTGTAATGCCGGGTGTATTACAGATTGAGGCAATGGCACAGTGTGGTGGTTTGCTTGTGCTCAACACTCTTGAGGAACCAGAGCGTTGGTCTACATACTTCATGAAGATAGACGATGTTAAGTTCCGTCAGAAGGTAGTTCCTGGCGACACACTTCTCTTCAAGGTCGACTTGCTTGCTCCGTTGCGTCACGGAATCTCATCAATGAAGGGATATGTGTTTGTAGGCGACCACGTAGTGTCAGAAGCAACATTCACAGCACAGATCGTAAAAAACAAGTAAAAACAAAATTCAAATCTTATAATGAATCAGATAAGCCCTTTAGCATACGTTCATCCAGAAGCAAAACTTGGTGATAACAACATCATCGGACCGTTCTGCTACATCGACAAGAATGTAGAGATAGGCGACAATAACGTTATGCAGAACAGCGTGACTATTCACGTTGGAGCACGCATAGGCAATGGCAACGAGTTTATGCCTGGTGCAAGCATCTCGACAAAGCCTCAGGATTTGAAGTTCCGTGGTGAGGAAACTATTTGTAGAATTGGCGACAATAACAGCATACGCGAGAATGTAACAATATCACGCGGCACCGCATCAAAAGGCGAAACAGTTGTTGGCTCTAACAACCTCCTTATGGAGTGTGTGCATATCGCTCACGACTGTGTGGTTGGCAGCGGCATTATTATTGGCAACTCTACCAAGCTTGCAGGCGAGGTTGTTGTTGACGATTGCGCTATTATATCTGCCAATGTTCTGTGCCATCAGTTCTGTCGCATCGGTGGATATGTTATGATTCAAGGCGGATGCCGATTCAGTCAGGACATCCCTCCATTCATCATCGCCGGCAAGGAACCTACAAAGTATTGCGGTTTGAACCTTATAGGATTGCGTCGTCGTGGCTTCTCCAACGAGCTCATTGACAAGATTCACACAGCCTACCGTCTGCTCTACTCTAAGGGTATCATGTCGGAAGGCATCCAGGAAATCAAGAATAATCTTGAGGTTACAAAGGATATTCAGTACATCATCGACTTTGTTGAATCGTCAAAACGAGGTATTATTCGATAATATTATTAAAAGCTAATATCAAGGGAGTTAAGGTATCAAGTCGCCGGTTGCCATGCAAGCGCCGTGTAGCCGACTTGACCCCTTAGCTCCTTTTTTCATTTAACAAGACAAAAAATGTCGAAAACACTCATTGTTATTGTAGGACCAACTGGTGTGGGAAAAACCGAACTGTGCCTGCAAGTTGCCGAACATCTTGGTGTGCCTATTGTAAATGCCGACTCGCGACAGATATTTGCAGAAATACCCATTGGCACTGCCGCCCCAACAGCAATACAGCAAGAGCGCGTAAAACACTTCTTTGTGGGCAATCACCACATAGACGACTATTACAGCGCCTCTATGTACGAGGAGGATGTTATGCACCTTCTGTGCGATAACCTCTTCCAAACATCCAACGTGGCATTACTTACTGGAGGCTCGATGATGTATATTGATGCTGTGTGCAATGGAATAGACGATATACCTACCATAGACGACAATACACGCCAATGGATGAAACAACGTCTTGAAGACGAAGGCCTTGAACGCCTTGTTGAGGAACTTAAACTGCTCGACCCAGAGCATTGGAACATTGTGGACAAAAAGAACCCACGCCGTGTGGTACATGCTTTGGAGATATGCCATATGACGGGCAAGACCTACACTTCATTCAGACAGAACGAGAAGAAGCAACGTCCGTTCAACATTATAAAGATAGCCCTAAACCGCGACCGCGACATTCTGTACGAGCGTATCAACGCGCGTGTGCTACAGATGATAGATCAAGGCTTAGAGCAAGAGGCTATGTCGGTATACGACAAAAGACATCTTAATGCCCTAAACACAGTAGGATTCAAGGAGATGTTTGAATATCTCGACGGCCTTACCACACTCGACCAGGCTATCTACAAAATACAAAGCAACACACGACGCTATTGCCGCAAACAACTAACATGGTTTAAACGCGACCAAAGCATTGAGTGGTTCAACCCCGATAACTACGAAGAAATTATAAAATATATAGACAAGAAGCTCATAGATTGACACAATTTTTGTACTTTTGCAACATTATAGGATGTATTGTCCTACAATGTTAAGTATCTGTATATTTATTAGCAAATCAATACATTAGAAGATGAAAAAAATTAAAACAATTCTCATCTGGTGCCTTAATAAGGTAAAGGCATTCTTCCCTTGGTACAAAAATCTGTACAAAGGAAGAGCCTGGTATACCAAGACACTCATCGGATTCGCATCTTGCATTGCTGCATTTATCATCTACCTCGGAATGGTAGACATCAAC
Organism: Prevotella merdae; assembly: GCF_900290275.1. Taxonomy (GTDB): domain Bacteria; phylum Bacteroidota; class Bacteroidia; order Bacteroidales; family Bacteroidaceae; genus Prevotella; species Prevotella merdae. The sequence goes on along the minus strand of NZ_LT985324.1, from coordinate 572,628 downwards.
TTTCTGTGGCTATTCGGCAAGTCGCCGGGTTTCTATACCATTATGAACCCTGAGACACACGAGGCTTCCGAGATTTACAGTGCAGATGGCGTGCTCATTGGCAAGTACTTTAACGAGAACCGCACTCCTGTAGCATACGAGGATGTAAACCCTGTATTCTGGAAGGCTCTTATAGATACAGAGGACGAGCGTTTCTACAGCCATCATGGTATCGACTATACTGGCCTTGTAGGTGCCGTAAAGGATGCTGTAATGCACCATGACGCACGTGGAGCATCTACCATAACACAACAGCTCGCCAAGAATATGTTCCGTGTGCGTACCGACTACTCTACCGGATTGCTTGGCAAGATTCCTGGTGTGCGCATGCTGATAATGAAAAGCAAGGAGTGGATTATTGCCACAAAGCTTGAGATTACACACAGCAAGAAGGAGATTATTACAATGTATGCCAACACCGTTGACTTCGGATCCAACGCTTTCGGCATAAAGACAGCTGCAAAAACCTACTTCAACTGCACTCCTAAGGAGCTTACAACCGAACAGGCTGCCGTGCTTGTAGGTATGCTTAAGGCCACTACCTACTACAATCCTATAGCCAACCCCAACAACTCAATACGCCGACGCAACGTGGTACTTCATAATATGGTGACACACGGCAACCTTAACCGACAGCAGTTCGACTCTATATCGGCTATACCAATAAAGCTGAACTATAGCGTTGAAAGCAACTACGACGGCAAGGCTCTTTACTTCCGCGAAGCTGTATCTGCCGAGCTTAAGAACTGGTGCCGCGAGAATGGATACGATCTATACTCTTCGGGATTGAAGATTTATACCACTATCGACTCGCGAATGCAGAAGTATGCTGAGGATGCCGCCATCAAACAGATGAAGCAGGTACAACGCAACTTCAACAATCATTGGGGCAACCAGGAGCCTTGGCAAGACGAACACCACAACGTTATACCTAACTTTATTGAAGGTATAGCGCAAAAACTGCCGATATACAAGAATCTGTCGGCACGTTTCCCAAACAACCCCGACTCTATAGAGTACTATCTCAATAAGCCTCACAAGGTTAAACTGTTCGACTATGAGCATGGCACCATAGAGAAGGAAATATCCACAATGGACTCCATACGCTATATGGTACACTTTATGCACTGTGCATTTGTGGCAATGGAGCCTCAGACGGGTGCCGTTAAGGCATGGGTGGGCGACATTAACTTTAAGTCGTGGAAATACGACAAGGTTACAGCCATGCGCCAACCAGGTTCTACATTCAAGCTCTTTGTATACACAGAGGCTATGAACCAAGGTCTTACACCATGCGACAAGCGACGCGACGAGTATATCTCTATGCAAGTGTTCGACAAGACACAGAATAAAGAGGTGACATGGGCACCAACAAACGCCAATGGATACTTTACTGGCGACTCGATACCTTTAAAGGGTGCCTTTGCACGAAGCATCAACTCGGTTGCTGTACGCTTAGGTCAGGAGATGGGAATTGCACGTATAGCCGAGACAGCACATAAGATGGGTATAGAGAGTCCGCTTGACGAGACTCCTGCACTTGCTTTAGGTTCAAGCGATGTCAATTTGCTAGAGCTTGCCAATGCCTACTCCACCGTGGCAAACGACGGCAAGTACGTAAGACGACAGCTTGTTACACGCATTGTCGACCGCAATGGCAAGGAGGTTTATACTGCTGCTACAAACGAAGAGCAAGTAATTCCTTACAAGAGTGCATACCTGATGCAGCAGCTTCTATTAGGTGGTACACACGAGGCAGGTGGTACATCAATGAGCCTTAACGGATATGTCGGACAATTCCGTGATACAGATTGGGGCGGAAAGACAGGTACATCAAACAACCACTCCGACGCTTGGTTTATGGGGGTTAGTCCTAACCTCGTTGTAGGAGCTTGGGTAGGTGGCGAATATCGCTGCATACACTTCCGCACTGGAGCTCTTGGTCAAGGCTCGCGTACAGCATTGCCTATCTGCGGCTACTTCCTTGAGTCAGTATTGAACGACCCTGCCTTTGCCAAGTATCGCGTAAAGTTTGGCAAGCCTAAGGATGCTGATATCACCTCAGGTATGTACAATTGCTCGTATACTCCACGGGCCAAGGCAGACACAATAGTAAGAGACAGCATTAACGTTGACGAGGAAATCATGCTCGACGAAGATGGCATGCAGATAGAAAAACAGCCAGCTGACGAGACATCTAAGGAAGGCAACGAACCTACTCAAAAGAAGGAAAACAAGAAGCCTAAGGAGCAGGTAGTCAACTTTGACGACTTATAAACAGACAATACACATATATGAGGTTCGGATTAATTCCGAACCTCATTTTTTTATTCATAAATACACTTGTCAACTTAAAAGTCAAAGTCAGTAATATTATATTACTTGGTCATTTAATATATATTACTTTGCCATTTAATATATATTACTTACACTCGCCTATCGCCTTCTATTTGTTCAAAAATAGAAAGAGCCTGTTTAGCGTATAATCTTAATGTACCCATAAAAAGCAAAAGACCCGCCCTGGTTCGCTGTTCAAATGGGAAGCGTGGCGGATTCTGTTGCCGTAAAGATACGAATAATCATTGATAATACAAACTTTTCCGCAAGGAAAATCATATAAAAAGGGGATACCTTTGACACCTTTATATTTAGATGGACATGCTGTAATCATTACTGGTTATGACGAAGACCACGGAACAGTCTATTATTGGGATCCTGAAACGGGTGAAAGTGGCAATGGCGCTGTAGGAGATTATATCCAAGGATGGTCTGTTAATGGAGTTAAGGAATAAATTAAGGTAATGATATGTAATATAATCCTAAATTAGTCATTAGAATACATATAAAACTATGTTTTACTATGGATTTCTAATAATTAGCATTAGCATAGTTTATCTGAATCTAATGATTGATTTAGGTTTAACAATCTAACTCGCTCTAAATTGGACTTTGATTGAAAATCAAGAAGTTGGGCGTTTGCCTATATTATATAGGTAACAATATGGAAACGAGCGACCTTCTGCTCGTTTCTGTATTTTGCAATATGCAAAGAACGCCTTAATTCGGGGACAAAGATACGACAATTTTCTAAATATCCCATAATTCGCTAGGAGAAATTTATGGAATTTAGAACTTTTTTTGTAAAATCTGATGCTTAGCAACACAATATGCATCCAAAAACAAACAGCTGTATTCGGACATAGCTTATCCGAAAACCTGCTGCCATAACGTTTTATTGCTGACGATGATTCTGACATCGGCTTTCATGTACTGTTGCAATATTGGGGTATTTTGTCCCTGTGTGCTCACAGTGGCTGTAGCCATAAAATAGTTGCCATCTTCACTATGTATGAGTTTGGCATTATGGCTTATGATGTTGCAGTTATAAGATGCATTGTCGTTGCCCTCGAAAGAAACATGAGCTGTCCTTGGCTCATCGAAAAGATGCAAATACTCAAAAAAATCTTAAAACATTCTTTATCCCCGATTAAATATCGTACCTTTGCAATCGAAAGAGTTCTTTGAATGGTTATGCAAATCACAGCAGGATGCTACATTCTGTATATTTCTAATTCGTAACCTCTTCTTTTTATGAGATAAAAACTTATCTCATTCTCAATTACTTATAAAAAATAAGTACTTTCGATGAAAAAACTCTTCAATATTTAGACTTACTGACATAGGGCTGTCATAGAAGACGCTATCTTTGTATCAAAAAGTATTAAACTTAATATTATAGAATATGAAAAGATTATTTTTATGCTCATCATTTGCTGATGTTGCTAATCTATTTGTCGATTGTGCCAAAGAAGATTTGCAAGGGAAAATTATAGCTTTTATACCAACTGCAAGCCTTACAGAACCAATACGATTCTATGTAAAAAAGGGGAAAAAGGCTTTAGAAGAAGCAGGAATGATTGTTGAAGAAGTCGAGATTACCCAACTGCCCAAAGAGGAAATATCTTCTATATTACATAAATGCGATTATATCTACATAACAGGTGGAAATACATTTTTCCTTTTGCAAGAGTTAAAAAGAAAAGGTGTTGATAAAATTATATCTAAACAAGTGAAATTGGGTAAACTGTATATTGGGGAATCTGCCGGAGCAATAATAGCCTCTCCCGATGCAGAATATATGAGAAGTGTGAATTTTGATCCAATAGAAAAGGCTCCTGAATTGAAAGACTGTACTTCTTTAGATTTGGTCGATTTTTATACGATTCCCCATTATGGAAATTTTCCATTCAAGAAAAAAGGTGAAAAGATAGTTCAACTATATAATGAGAAGTTGCAGCTTATTCCTATAAGTAATAAACAAGCTATTATTATTGAAGATTCAAATATTCAAATTAAAGATGCAAAATGAATAGAATAGACCGTATTTCTGCTATATTGATTCAGTTACAATCGCACTCGTTAGTGAAAGCACAGCAAATTTAGAACGTTTTGTAGCATAGACGAGATGCCAAGAAAGCATATCAAAGCAGAATGCAGCAACAAGAACGGTTGGCAATTCGTTACCTCAAAATCGGACAATCCTCCCAATGTCCTTATTATAAAGGGATAAAGATTATATTCCAAAATTACACTAAACATATCATGTAGGTAGGTTTATTAACATAATATTTTTTGATAAATAGTATTATTAAGAAAAAACTTTGTAAATTTACATGATAAATAACATGAAGTGTATCTCAGTATGCTAATTTGTTACTACCTCTCTAAAATGAATTATCAATTGCAAAATAGAAAGCATATGAAGAAGAGTATTATTGTAGCGTCCTTTTTGTTTTTTTTCTCGTCAATTAGTGCACAAGAAAAAATAATTTTACAGGATTCTCTGAACATTCCTGTAATCTTGGTCGATGGAGTAGAAGTCCAAAGTTTGGATAGCGTATGTAAAGAAGATATTATGGATGTTAAAATCATAAAGGATAAAAATATCATAAAGTATTTTTATCCTCGTGTTGGCGGTATAATGTGCATAACAACCAAATCGAAGAAGTTTCTTACACCGATAATACAAGGATATAAAAAAAACATTGAAGTTTGTGATAAGAAAAAAAAGAAAGGCGAAATTTATATTAGGTAGTCTATATGGATTCAATATCAATATTAAGATAGATATTTTATTGTACTATATATAGTAATGGCCTTTCTTGTTCCACTTCGCAGACGTAAAGGCAAAGTATGTTTGTCTGCAGACCAAAGAGGACAAAAATGATGATAGAGTAACAGCATTGGATACTCCATTTGTGCTTTATCCTAATGCGTCATGTCGTTGTTGGGTAATTGAGGGTGGTGCCGATATATATCCTGTCACTTCTAATGTGTTCTTTTTTCGTTCTTGTTACAATAGGGTTGATACTGTCGTTAGAGAAATAACGGTTACTCCATTGCTAATGGAATTGAATTTGGGAAAGAGATATTACAACCAATATTTCCTCGTTTTGAAAGTTTCTGTAGATAAAGTCTTTGGAAAGAAAACTCAATATTCAAGTCTTGACTTTTGTACAGAGTTTGATATAGTCAACCGAAGCCAACCTCTATATCATCCTTCACTATATAGGCATTCTCCAATCCTTCAATCTTCTGTTTACCTTTATTACGTCACCAATTAAATACTAAAAATCCCTCAATGAGGGACGTTTCAAGCGGGAAACGTACCTCATTGAGGGAAATATTCGTAAGAATTGTCCCTCTTAGAGGGAAATAGCCCTATTACATACCCTTAACAATAGCATCCACTTCGTCAAACTCCTTACCCATATTAAGGTTGAGGTAAATGGTGTAGAGAGGCATTGCCCACTGCTCCTTGGCGTTGGGCGCAAGCTTGCGATAAGTCTGCATGTAAGGCAAAGCCTTGCGGTATAGAGCTATCATCTGCGAGCGCTTCTCGCGTGAGCGGTTCTTTGAATTGTCAATCTTTACAGCCTGGTTGAAGTAAGCGAGGGCTGCATTGAGGTAAGCCTCAGCATGATTATTGTCGAGCGAGATGATTTTGTCGCACAGAGAAATGCAGTTGTCGTAATCTTTCTGCGCCAACAATACTGTAGACTTAGCAAACAGGGCAATAACATTAACCGAGTCGACCTCTATAGCATCATCGCACAGAGCTTTCGACTGCTCAATCTCACCACGTTTGAAATAATAGTCGAACAAATGGGTGAAGAAGTATTTAGAGCGTGGATAACGCGCAAAACCACTCTGCAGAACTTCAAAGAACTTAAGCGAGTCCTTCTCGGCACGATAGGTCTCGGCCATATACTGATATGTGGTAGACAGCCAGGCCGTATCCTGCTGTGCTATGTCGGCATAGCGCAAGGTAAGGTTGGCATCGTTAAGCTTGAAGCCTGAATAGACAGCATAGAATGCAGCATTAGGTAGACGCTTGTCGGTAGACGCATACTTGTACGACTCGAACAACGGTTGCTTGGCACAGTCGATGTATGTGGCAAAGATGTTGAAAGCCTTGCGATACTCCTTCTTTGCAACATAGAACATTCCACCATTGTAAAGATTAGGGCGAAAGGCATTAAGGTATTCGGCGTTGCGCTTGCGATAGTTAAGCTTAATACGCCCCTTACGGTCGGGCATTGCATCAAGAGAATCGAGTCCCTCCAACACTCCAAACATTCGGTTGGTAATGTCGAATAGATTGGCTGTATCTACCTTTTGCTTGAGATACATCTGTTCGTTTATCTTCTCATATTGCTTTCTAACGGCATCGAAAAGCACAAGCCAAATCTTCTCGTTCGTCTTGTTCGACGAATCGTTCAGTAATTTGCGCATAGATGTCTCGGCCTCAGCAAGCGCCTTGCCAGCCTTGACATTGTCTTTGGCTTGTGCTATTTCTTTCTTTTGAGCATTTATCATCGTCAGAGGGGCAATAAGGAGCACAGCGATGAAACACAATTTCTTGAGCATGATATCCTGTATTGATAGTGTTTTTAAAAAAGAGTGTGTGTCAACAGGAGCCATTAGCGGCTCCTGTCTTGACACACACTTATACCTATTAAAGTATGCTATTCTTATTTGTTGTTTGGATCCATAGCCTTTGTACGGCTGTCGTCGGCACCATAGAGGTTATAATAGGTGTTGTAGAGAAGGTAGCGCCAGTTAGCTTCCTTCTGGTCTGGATCAAGCTCTTTAGCCTTCTCGAGGTAAGCCTGAGTTTCTGTCAAGAGAGCCTTCTGCTGGTTTGCATCCTGAGTGTTTGCAGCCTTATTATTGTTGCAATATCCCAACCATGTGAGCACGAGTGCATTTGGCTTGATCTCGTTAGCCTTTTTAAGGTCAGCGATAGCCTCGTCCCACTTGCTGTCGTTCATCTCTGCCTGACCCTTAACAGCCCATGCTGTGAAGCAATTAGGATCCTGTGCAAGACGCTCGCTAATAAACTGAGCCTGCTTTTCCTTCATACCAAGGTTGCCGTAGAGAGTAGCAAGGTTGGTGAAGATAGTCTCGCTCTTGTCGTTGGCATAAAGATTCTCGAAGTCCTTAAGACACTTGATAGAGTCTTCCTTTGTCTTCATCTGCTGCTGCATCATAAGCATCTTGAGGCTGAGAGCGTCCTTGTAAGAAGCTGTGTCCTTAAGAGCTACGTCGCAATACTTATTGGCAAGATCAAGGTTCTTGTCCTGATAAGCGAGAACACCAGCAACACGTGCAACCTCGCCAAGATATGTATCAGGCGACTTAGTCTTGTCGAAATCGGCAAAGAGCTGAGCTGTGCCACTCTCTACATATGTGCCGTAGAAGTTGAGAGCGCCCTTGTTGTCCTCCTTCTGCAAGCAATCCTGACCGGCATTAATAAGGTGCAGACGCAATGGCCAAAGAGCTGCCTGATTCTTCTTGTGGAACTTAGGAGCAACCTTGCCCTTGGCGTTAGGCATCTGGTCGTACTTGTCGCACTCAAGAGCATCGTTCAAAGCCTTAGTAAGAGCAGCATACATACCCTCTGTATCAACTGGCTTTTCCTTCTGACCCATCTGCTTCATAACTTGGTTCTCGCCCATGGTTGTAGCCTCCTTGTTTACCTTCTCCAAAGAGAGCTGAACAAGCTTGTTGTAAGCCTTGGCCTTGTCCTCGTTGCTCAAGGTAGACTCGCACGACTGAAGCATGCTCTTAGCTTCGGCATAATCCTTTGCCTTAAGGATGCTCTTTACATCCTGTGCGAAAGACGATGAGGCAGCTACTGCCATCAACGCCATAATAAATAACTTTTTCATAAGTACTTTAAAAATTTGTTATTAATAAGTATTATTCCTGTTCTGTAGTATTTGCCTGCTCGGTGCTGTCTGTATTCTGTGCATTATCTGCAACAGGCTGTACAGCGTCTGAATCTTGTTCGTCAGTTGTATTCTGATCGTCGGCAAGTTTAGCCTCAAGTTCCGAACTCATTACCTTGCATACACTTGCTATAACATCGTTCTTCTTAGAGAGATTGATAAGGCGCACACCCTGTGTGGCACGTCCCATAACACGACAGTCGCTCACGGCAAGACGAATGGCTATGCCACTCTTGTTGATAATCATAAGGTCGTTGTCGTCGGTAACATTCTTGATAGCCACAAGTCTACCCGTCTTCTCTGTGATAGAGAATGTCTTGACACCCTTGCCACCACGGTTGGTTTTGCGATAATCCTCAACCTGCGAGCGCTTGCCATAACCATTCTCGGATACTACCATAACGGTCTCGGTATCGGCATTGTTGACAATTATCATGCCCACTACCTGGTCGTCGTCACCATCAAGCTGCATGCCACGCACACCGGTAGACACTCTACCCATTGAACGTACTGCATCCTCGTCAAAACGTACTGCACGTCCATTGCGGTTGGCAAGGATTATCTCATTCTTGCCATTTGTAAGACGTACGTCTACAACCTCGTCGCCATCAAGGATATTGATAGCATTGACACCGTTGGCACGTGGACGCGAATAAGCCTCAAGGCATGTCTTCTTAACTGTACCATTCTTGGTAGCAAATACTACATAGTGAGACTTGACAAACTCTTCGTCGTTAAGTCCGCGCAAGCGCAGAAGAGCGTTTACAGAATCATCCGACTCGATGTTGAGCATATTCTGTATAGCACGTCCCTTGAAATTCTTGTCGCCCTCGGGTATTTCGTAACACTTAAGCCAATAACAACGTCCCTTGCGTGTAAAGAAGAGCATGGTCTGGTGCATTGTTGCAGGATAGATGTACTCGGTAAAGTCTTGCTCGCGTGTGCGTGCTCCCTTTGAACCTACTCCACCACGTGCCTGCTCGCGGAACTCACTAAGCGGTGTACGCTTGATATATCCCATGTGGCTTACGGTTATCACAACAGGGTCGTTAGGATAGAAGTCTTCTGCATTGAACTCATGCTCGAAAGGCTTGATTTCTGTACGACGTTCGTCGCCATACTTATCCTTAACCTCGTTAAGCTCGTCCTTCATCACCTTCTTGCAAAGCTCTGGGTCGTCGAGGATAGACTGCAAGTAAGCTATCTGACGCTCAAGTTCCTCGTACTCGGCATGCAACTGATCCATACGCAGACCAGTAAGCTGAGCCAGGCGCATGTCTACAATAGCCTTCGACTGTATTTCGTCGAGCTCGAATCGTTTCTCCAAGTTGCGCTGTGCGTCGCTTGGTGTCTTCGAGGCACGGATAATATGAACCACCTCGTCGATATTGTCGCATGCAATGATGAGTCCTTCAAGGATATGTGCACGTTCCTGTGCCTTCTTAAGGTCGAACTTGGTACGACGTATTGTAACGTCATGACGATGCTCTACAAAGTACTTAACACATTCCTTAAGAGTAAGCAGGCGTGGACGGCCATTGACCAATGCAATGCAGTTGACAGAGAACGACGACTGCATGGCTGTCATCTTGTAGAGCTTGTTAAGGATAACATTGGCGTTGGCATCGCGCTTTACATCTACAACAATGCGCATACCCTGACGTCCCGACTCGTCGTTTACATTAGATATGCCGGTAATCTTGCCTTCCTTAACAAGGTCGGCAATGCCAGCAACAAGGTCGGCCTTGTTTACACCATAAGGTATCTCGGTTACTACAATCTTGTCGTGAGAATCGCCGCTCTCGATTTCGCTCTTGGCACGCATCATAATGCGTCCGCGACCAGTCTCGTAAGCCTGTTTAACTCCAGCTAGACCATATATATATGCACCGGTAGGGAAATCAGGAGCCTTGATGTGCTCCATAAGTTCATCGGTATCGATGTCTGGATTGTCGATATAGGCGCAGCATCCGTCTATTACCTCACCAAGGTTGTGTGTAGGAATGTTGGTAGCCATACCTACGGCAATACCATTACCGCCATTAACCAATAGGTTAGGAATCTTTGTAGGCATAACCGACGGCTCAAAAAGAGTATCGTCGAAGTTGGGGTCCATATCGACAGTATCCTTATCAAGGTCGTCCATAATGTGCTCACCCATCTTTGATAGTCGGCACTCGGTGTAACGCATAGCGGCAGGAGAGTCGCCGTCTACAGAACCAAAGTTACCCTGACCGTCAACAAGCATATAACGCATGTTCCAGTCCTGTCCCATACGCACCAATGCGCCATAAACAGAAGAGTCGCCGTGCGGGTGATACTTACCAAGCACCTCACCAACTACGCGTGCACATTTCTTATAAGGGTTTGAGCTTGTGTTTCCGATGCCGAGCATACCATATAGTATTCGGCGGTGAACAGGCTTGAATCCGTCACGCACATCAGGAAGAGCACGAGAAACTATAACCGACATACTGTAGTCGATATAAGACTTCTTCATTTCCTCCTCAATGTTAATCTTCAGGATTCTATCCTGGTCGATTGTCTGATTTTCGTCCATTTCTTATTTAAAACATTATTGATATAATCTCTCTAAAAAAGGTGCGCAATCGCTCAAAATGCCGTTTATTTTGCTTCTAAGCGATTCTTGCCTTCAATTTCAAGTTGTAAAGGTACAAAAAAATGCTGGTTCGGCAATATTAAAAGCCGTCAAAAAAAGCAAAATAAGCCATTTACTGCTATTATACAACCTAAAATTAAGATTGTGTTACATTTTATGAGCGATTTATAGGCTTTAAAATTGTAAGTTTGAGAAAAGATGTGTACATTTGCAGTTAAAAACAAGAATACAACAGACTATGAAGTTAGCAATCATGACTAAATCCACGTTCTTCGTGGAAGAAGACAAGATACTTGCTACCCTGTTTGAGGCAGGGTTGGACAACTTGCATCTTTATAAGCCTGGATCATCTCCGATTTACTCAGAGCGCCTGTTATCGCTGCTTCCAGACACTACATACGACAAGATTACAGTACACAACAATTTCTACTTGAAAGACGAGTATCGACTTGCAGGAATACACCTTGACACAGCATCCGAACAACCTCCTTTAGGCTACAAAGGACGCATAAGTCGCACCTGCAACGACATATATACATTAAAAGATACTAAGAAGCAGTCGGCGTACGTATTTCTTGGAAACGTTTTCGGCGAATCAAGCGACTCGGAGCTTCCATGCCTCAATATGAACGAACTTGAGAACGCATCGGACAAAGGACTTATCGACAAGAAGGTATTTGCCATTGGAGGCATGAATGCCGACAATATCCGACTTGCACGCGAATTAGGATTCGGAGGCGTTGTGATAGGCGATGACCTATGGAACCGCTTTGACATACACAACCAAAGCGACTTCAAGGAGCTTATCGCACACTTTGAAAGACTAAAGAAATTGGTATACTAATATAGTAAGCACTTTATTACGTAACATATAACAACAATAAAAATGAGTGAACAAAACTCTTTTTTGGTATTCTCTGGTACTAACACGAGATACCTTGCAGAGAAAATCTGCCAAAGCCTGGGCTGTCCGTTAGGCAATTTGGTTGTAACCAGGTTCTCTGACGGCGAGTTTGCCGTGTCTTATGAGGAATCAATCCGTGGCCGCGACGTATTTCTCGTTCAGAGCACATTCCCTAACTCAGACAACCTCATGGAGCTTCTCCTGATGATTGACGCAGCAAAGCGCGCTTCTGCACGTCATATCATCGCAGTAATTCCTTACTTCGGATGGGCACGCCAAGACCGTAAGGACAAGCCACGTGTAAGCATCGGCGCTAAACTTGTTGCTGATCTTCTCTCGGCAGCAGGCATCGATCGTCTTATCACTATGGACCTTCACGCTGACCAGATTCAGGGTTTCTTCGATGTACCTGTTGATCACCTTTATGCATCTGGTGTTATCCTGCCTTATCTACAGAGCCTCAACCTCAACACAGACGAGCTTGTAATTGCATCGCCTGACGTTGGCGGCTCAAAGCGTGCAAGCACATACGCCAAGTATCTTGGATGCCCACTCGTTCTCTGCAACAAGACACGTGCACGTGCCAATGTGGTTGAGAGCATCCAGATTATCGGTGATGTAAAGGACAAGCATGTTGTAATTGTTGACGATATGGTTGACACAGCTGGCACAATCACCAAGGCGGCCGACGTTATGAAGGCAGCTGGTGCATTGAGCGTTCGTGCTTGCGCTTCTCACTGCGTTATGTCTGGTCCTGCTTCTGAGCGCGTTCAGAACTCTGCTCTTGAGGAGATTGTATTCACTGACTCTATTCCTTACTCTAACCGTTGCGCTAAGGTTAAGCAGTTGTCGGTTGCCGACATGTTCGCCGAGACTATCCGCCGCGTAATCAGCAACAAGAGTATCAGCTCACAGTATCTTGTATAACAAGACATCAATACATAATCCTATACATATTTGATTGTGTAACACATAATCGAGTAGGAGGAAAACGAAGCAGTTTTCTTCCTACTTTCGTTTTCCGACCTCTCACACCACCGTACGTGCGGTTCCGCATACGGCGGTTCCTATTTTGGATACCATTCGAGATACGCCTCCATTAAAGTAGCATACCCTGCGGAGCGTAGTTTATTGTTATCTATCGCCCTTTTTAGAACAGGGCNGGCAAATGGATAAGACCGATAGATTACGAGACTACGGACTCGCTTTTCTATTGTACGAACAGGGCCTTGGCCTCTGTGGGTACGAACTTATTCGTGAATTATTCATATTTGTAAAATTAATTTTGAACAGTTACTTATTATTTTATCATTATAATCCTGTTGATGTCAATTTTACGCTTTGACACCATTATCCTATGGATTTGACTAATTGTTTTTACAGGTACATCCCTACTCTACCACGACCTGCTCTACAGCGCTTACAAGCGAGTCCTTGCCATTAAGGAGATAGAACTTTACGCGCACAACACTATTAAAGTCGGCACTACCCTTAACCTTTACATGACGTGTCTTGCCATAGACAAGCGTGTCACGCCTTGAAGGATAAGAGACAAGTTGAAGAAACTGCTTTGTGGACCCTGTTCCTACATAATATATACCTACACTGTCAACCACTGCAGACTTACCACCAAGCTTTATAGAGTCGGCAAGCTTCTTCTTTGACAACAACGAGGTGTCGGTAGGCTCAAACTCGGAAGCTGCAACCGTGTCGCCATCTTTATACGATGGGGCAAAACAACTGACTGTCGTCATACCTATCATAGTGGCCAATATCATAGCCAGCAAAACAAATAGTATCTTTTTCATTCTTTATAAATATCTATTAATATTCAAATTCGTTGCAAAGGTAGTCTGCTTTAGATTAATTCCAAAAAAAATGCAACAAAAAGTTAGCAAAGTCGTGATATTATTTGTACCTTCGCTTTTAGAAATCCTAATAAAACAACATAAAACCACAATAAAAGGAATTTGATGAAGAAAAATCTTAGAACAGCTTCCATCTGCGTACAGGGAGGCTATGAGGCAAAAAACGGAGAACCTATCGAGGTGCCCATCATTCAGAGCACCACGTTTAAGTATGACAACTCGGAAGAGATGGCTATGCTCTTCGACCTTAAGAAAGAGGGCTATTTCTATACCCGATTACAAAATCCTACAAACGATGCAGTGGCACAGAAGATAGCACAACTCGAAGGAGGTGTGGGCGCTGTACTTACAAGCAGCGGACAGGCTGCCAACTTCTATGCCGTATTCAATATCTGCGAGGCTGGCGACCACATCGTTACAAGCAACGAGATTTATGGAGGAACATTCAACCTGTTTGGTGTTACGCTGAAGAAATTGGGCATAGAGTGCACATTCGTTAATCCTAATGATTCAGAAGAAGAAATACAGAAGGCTTTCAGACCTAACACTAAGGTGGTGTTCGGAGAGACTATCAGCAACCCCGGATGCGCAGTGCTTGATATAGAGAAGTTTGCACGCATAGCACACAAGAATGGCGTACCTCTTATCGTAGACAATACCTTTGCCACCCCTATTAACTGTCGACCATTTGAATGGGGAGCCGATATCGTAACACACAGCACTACAAAATATATGGACGGTACGGCAAGTCAGGTAGGCGGTTGCGTGGTTGATAGCGGCAACTTCAACTGGATGGAACATGCCGACAAATTCCCAGGACTTTGCACACCAGACGAAAGCTATCATGGACTGACTTATGCAGAGAAATTTGGCAAAATGGGATATATAACAAAGCTCGTGGCACAACTGATGCGCGACCTTGGATCTATACCAGCCCCTATGAACTCATTCATACTGAACCTTGGACTACAGTCGCTTCACTTGCGCATGAAACAGCATTGTACCAATGCACAGCGTGTGGCCGAATTCTTGAAATCTGACGAACGTGTAGCGTGGGTTCACTTTAGCGGACTGCCAGGAGACGAGTATCATGAACTTGCCAAGAAATATCTTCCAAATGGCTCTTGCGGTGTAATTGCCTTCGGACTGAAGGGCGACCGTGAAACTGCCATAAAATTCATGGACTCGCTTAACATGATTAACATCGTGACACACGTGGCAGACGCACGCACCTGTGTCCTACATCCAGCAAGCCATACACACCGTCAGATGTCCGACGAACAATTGCGTGAGGCTGGTGTTGCACCAGACCTTATTCGCCTGTCTGTAGGAATTGAGGATGTTGAGGATATCCTGGACGACATCAAACAAGCATTGGAGAAAATATAATAAATTAGAAATAAAAAAAACAGGAGTTAAGAAGTAATGTCTCACTTCTTAACTCCTGTCTTTATTCTCACTCTCTCATCGACAACGATATTCTCTGTCGTTTATTATCCACTTCTGTCACTCTCACCACCACATGCTGATGAAGTTTTACCACTTCATTGGGGTCCTTAACGTATCGATCGGCCAATTGAGAGATATGCACAAGTCCGTCTTGATGAACACCAACGTCAACAAAGGCACCAAAGTTTGTTATGTTTGTAACAATACCAGGCAATAACATTCCTACCTGCAAATCAGCAACCTCATGTACACGAGGGTCGAACTCAAAAGCCTCAACTGCGGCACGAGGATCGCGACCTGGACGCTGAAGCTCGGCCATAATATCATTAAGCGTAGGCATTCCTACAGATTCTGTTACATAATCCTTCAGACGTATTGTCTTTTGAAGCTCTTTGTTATCAATAAGCTCAGCCACTGTACAGCCTTTGTCCTTAGCCATTGCTTTCACTATGTCGTAACTCTCGGGATGCGCCGCACTATTGTCAAGAGGGTTTTTAGCACCTGGTATACGCAAGAAACCCGCACATTGTACATATGCTACCGGACCAAGACGAGGAACCTTCTTCAATTCAGCACGCGACTTAAAGGCACCGTTCTTGTCTCTATACTCTACGATATTCTTGGCTGTAGAGGCATTCAGTCCGCTGACATACATCAACAAGTGACGACTTGCCGTGTTAAGATTAACACCAACAGTATTAACACACGACTCTACAACCATATCCAGACTCTTCTTCAGCTCTGTCTGATCAACATCATGCTGATATTGGCCGACACCTATACTCTTGGGATCTATCTTCACAAGCTCGGCAAGTGGATCCATAAGTCGTCTACCTATCGAAACAGCACCACGAACAGTAACATCCTTATCAGGAAACTCCTCGCGTGCAGCCTCGGATGCCGAATATACAGATGCACCATCCTCGCTAACCACAAAAACATTAATATCCGAACTTAAACCTATATCCTTCAAGAAAGCAGATGTCTCACGACTTGCCGTACCATTGCCTACGGCTATCGCCTCTATACCATACTTATTAGCCATTGCCAATACTTGACGAGACGCTCCTGTACGGTCGTTCTTTGGCGCATGAGGATAGATAGCCTCAAAATGAAGCAAGGATCCCTGTGCATCAAGACACACAACCTTGCAACCTGTACGGAAGCCAGGATCTACACCCATTACACGCTTCTGCCCCAACGGGGCTGCAAGAAGCAACTGACGCAGATTCTCGGTAAAAACACCTATAGCTTCCTTATCGGCATCTTGCTTGCTTGACAATGCAAACTCAGTCTCGATGGAAGGTTTAAGCAATCGCTTGAAAGCATCGTCGGCAGCCTCGCCAACCAGTTTACTACACTCACTACGTCCTATAACATACTGACGTCGTATCCTTTCCTTGCATTCTTCATCGTCTGCAGATATGCTTACACGCAAGAATCCCTCTTTTTCGCCACGACGCATAGCGAGCAAACGATGCGACGAACAACGACGAAGAGGCTCGGAGAAATCGAAATAGTCGCTATACTTCTGAGCATCATCTTCTTCTGACTTTGCCTTTACAACCTTAGAAGAGATAACTGCCCCACGACGAAATACACCACGTATATTCTTGCGAACCTTCTCGTTCTCGTTTATAGTTTCGGCAATAATATACTTAGCACCCTGTATAGCATCCTCCGCAGTCTTGACATCACCCTTAACATACTTTGACGCAGTAGCAATAGGATTAGGGTCACGCTGAATAAGAAGCAACTGAGCCAGAGGTTCAAGCCCCTGTTGACGTGCGATATCTGCCTTAGTACGACGCTTGGGCTTGTAAGGAAGATAGATGTCTTCAAGTTCTGACATGTTCCAGCATTGCTCTATACGTTTCCTCAACTCATCAGTCATCTTGCCCGCATCCTCAATGGTAGAGACGATAGTCTCCTTACGCTTGGCAACATCTATCAACCTTTCACGCATAAGGGCAATGTCAGACACTTGAACCTCATCTAAATTACCAGTACGCTCCTTGCGATAACGACTTATGAACGGTATAGTACAATTCTCGTCCAAAAGTTCAAGGGTGTTCTCAACGCCACGCTCCGGCAAAGACAGGGCATCGGCTATGATTTTTGTAAATACATTCATTGTCTAATATATAATAAGGTATATGCTTAAATTAGAATACAAAGTTACGACATATCGAGCGATAACACAACTACAATATCCAAAATAAAACATAAAAAGTAAGATTTCATACTTAGACAAAACGTACAACTAAGTATCCTTACACTTTACCAAAGACTATATACTATTTCTTAGGGACAAAAGTTTCCCAAGTTTGATCACTATAGAATATACGTATCTCTACTATATCACGATTAGATATGTCATTATTTTTTACTAATTGCACACCTTTATTAAACTTGCCATCATTAGCTTTATGGTGCTGCCCTGCATTATTATGCACCGCATCTCCTGAACCCTGGGAAACATTATTAGAGCAAGAAGCATCAACGTTAGACTTAGCCTGCTTTACATTATTATCTTCAACATTACCAGAAGCAGCGCCAAAGTCAAGCACGGCATGATCAGCAGTAGAGGGGGAGTTGAATGTTTCACCAGCTTCTACAGAACTATAATCGGTCATAGCACCTCGACCAAACAAAAGCCAATCGGTAGATATATCTGGAAAACGACTCTTTATCGATTCAACTATCTTAAGCGATGGAGCAGTGCGTCCAGTAAAGATACTACTCAATGTTGCAGGCGCCACCTTTATAGTCTCTGCAAACTCTTGTTGAGTCATGTGTTGAGACTCCAAAATTTTTCTTATTCTATCCTTCATTAAAGTCATATTTATATATAATGCCTAAATCTTAGCTTTACATTTCAATTTACAAAGTTAAACTATTTAATTGAGATATGCAAACTTTATATATTTATATTTTCAAATTTAAAATTTCAAATAGACAAATAGTTATTTTACAAAAACAAACAAGATAAAGTAGTGTATTACGATAAAATATACATATATACATATTAACTGTACAATATTATTATATGTATATATTTAACTCATTTGTGTTAGTTATTGATTTTCAATACATTTACATTTGTATATATTTAATATTATCAACAATATTCGCAATAGATAAGTACATGTTACAAAAACCACATCGTTTATACTTTAACAAATATGTTAATACCACTTATTATCAATAGGTTACAAACTATTTAACCTACATGTATATATATACATATAGGTTTGTGTATTTACAAACATTGATTTATTTCGCTGTAATTTACATCTCAGAATATAAATTCGCTTAAAGAATTTTTTTACATTTGTGTATTTATAAAAATTATATTATCATTGGTTTCACAAAAGTATATTCAAGATTATAAATGTTAACATATGTAATTTCATATTTTGAAACAGTCTAAAAACACGATTTTTTGCAATACTAAAAAAATCCGAACCACCAATTGAATGCTTCAAAGAATAACAAGTATTAAAGACAACAAAAAGCCTAACTCCCTTGAAATATAGGGAATTAGGCTAAAAAATAACCTTCGTGAGATTTTCTATTCTAGATAAAAACAGACGCCAATTGGATTGTTTTTAGTGCAAAATAAAGAAGACAAGCTCCTTCATAAGATCTCCATTAGAGGTATTTTGGTTGTCCAGACCCTTACTTTTGGCATCAATTTCTCTTATTTTAGACAAAATCATAAGAGTCTTCATCGCTGTGTAGTTGCGCATACCCGCACGGTAGTCCTTTATACCCCACACAGACTTAAGCTCCATATAAGCCGCAAGAGAATTATCATTGTTACGATCAGGTGCATAATAAGCAACTAACAGATTCTGAAAGAAAGAGTATAATAAGGGCAAACAAGAGAACAATGAACCCGCTTTTGGATTATTGTCAAAATATTTTACTATTTGATTAGCCTTATAAACATCCTTCTCAATGATAGCAGTCTTCAACTCAAACACATTAAAGTCCTTGCTTACTCCAATCTCCCGCTCTACTATCTCTGGCGTCACTCTCCTATTGTCATCAGGCAACGAAATCATAACCTTATCAAGTTCGGATATCAGTCGACTAAGATCCGCACCTATATGCTCGGCTATCATAGAACACGACTTAGGATCAATAGCCACATGCTTACTCTTAAGATACGATTCGATGAAAGAAGGAAGCTCATAATCCCTTTTCTTCTTGCTCTCAAACACAAGCCCAACAGCCTCCGCCTTACCAACAACCTTCTTACGCTTGTCAATAGTGCCGTTTTTGTAGCATATTACAAGTATTGTCGACATCAAAGGCTTTTCAAAGTATCGCTCAAGAGCATCAAGCGACCTTAACCCTTGTGCCTCTTTCACTATAACGACCCGATATTGTGAAGGCATTACAGGATATCCTCTGGCAAGATCGGCAATCTGTGCAGCAGTAGAGTCCGCACCAAACACAATGGTTTGGTTAAAGTCACGATCATCAGAATCAAGCACGTTCTCGGCTATATAATCAGAAATCTTATCTATATAATAAGACTCGTCGCCCATAAGCACATATACTGGCGCATATTTCTTGGCTTTAAGGTCGCGCATTATAGAATCGAATGTTGCCTGAGTTTTTTTATCAGCCATAATTATATTATATAAGGTGTAAAAATACATTAACGAGCCGCTTTTATGCTCGTTTTTCTCGTTAAAATTACGTACTTTTGTACATTGGTTGTCGCCTATGCGACATTTAGAAGCAAAATTACGAAAATGATTCGATTAAACCTACCTTCTTTCGCAATAAAGTTGTCAGGAACACAGCAACATCCACGAATATTCGATATTCTACGTCACCGTTATGTAGCCTTGACACCAGAAGAATGGGTACGCCAACACTTTGTACACTATCTTACAGAACACAAGGGTTACCCTGCTGCACTAATGGCAAATGAAATAAGCCTTAATATAGGCAACAAGAAACTACGCGCCGACAGCGTACTCTATGACCGAAGGTTACAACCACGTATGATTATAGAATATAAGGCGCCAACAATAAAAATCACGCAAAAGGTACTTGAACAGGTTGCAGCATACAATCTGTTGCTACACGTCGACTATCTTGTTATGAGTAATGGCTTACAGCATTATTGCTGTCGTATGGACTACGAGAACCGTAGATACGAATTTCTAAAAGACATACCCGACTATAATGATATTACACGGCCATAAGAAAATAAAATTAGTTTCTTTATATAACCATAACAGAATCATTAGATAGAAATATTTCATCAACTATACATTATTATATATATGACAGAATTCGAAAAAATGCGCAATCAGCAGCTATATTGCTTTGAAGACCCTGATTTGCTTGCCAGCACCACAAGAGCAAACGAATTGTGCGCCCAACTGTCAACAATGACTCTCGCCTCACCTGAATACAGACATACAATAGAAACACTGATTCCAGGTATCCCGAAATCATCAGCCATAAACCCACCATTCCATTGCGACCACGGAAACGGCATAACAATTGGCGAACACACGTTTATCAATTACGACTGCATTATGCTTGATGGAGGATACATAAAGATAGGTGCACACTGTAAAATAGGACCACGCTGTCATTTCTTTACACCACAGCATCCTATTGACTATCAAGAGCGCATAAAGCCTGTTGAAACATGTCTGCCAATAAACATAGGCGACAACTGTTGGTTGGGCGGTGGCGTTACTGTATGTCCTGGTGTCACTATAGGACCACGCTGCATCATAGCTGCAGGAAGCGTAGTAATACGCGATATACCAGCCGACTCACTGGCCGCTGGCAATCCCGCTATAGTAAAAAAACACTTATAAATTAAGAACTGATACTTTATTCAACAATAAATAAAAGAAAACAATAAAACTATGGGAGTAGGAAGATGGATTGGCGGATTCCTTGGCTTTATGTCTGGAGGACCGCTTGGAGCACTTGCCGGCTATGCCGTTGGGTGGCTATTTGAAAAGGGTGCCGAAGGATTTAGCATAGAATATACGAATCCAAACGGCACATACAGCAACACGTGGGAAGAAGGCAGATACAACAACAATGCCTATTCTGCCCAACAAAGACACGAAGGACAACGTAATTCGTTTCTGTTCTCATTACTTGCTCTTGCGTCTTATATAATTAAGGCAGACGGACGAGTAATGCACTCAGAGATGGAGTATGTACGCTCTTTTCTTCGTCGCAACTTTGGCGATATAGCAATGCACCAAGGCGAGCAGATACTTCTACGCCTGTTTGAAAGTCAGAAACAAATGGGTAGCGAAGCATTTAAGAACACAATACGTGAGGCCTGCGCTGAAATAGCACAGAACATGGACTATTCACAGCGACTCCAACTTATCAACTTCCTTGTACTAATAGCACAGGCAGATGGCAGCGTTCCTCAGAGTGAAATTGATGCACTACAGTTTATAGCAACCAATCTTGGTATATCACCAGAAGACCTAAACTCAATGCTTAACCTGTCAACTGGCGGCTCCAACCTTGACGCTGCCTATAAGGTACTTGGTATCACAGCCGATGCAAACGACGACGAGGTGAAGGCCGCTTATCGACGAATGGCCTTAAAGCATCATCCAGACCGCGTAGCAACACTTGGTGATGATGTACGCAAAGCAGCCGAAAAGAAACTCCAAGAGATAAACGCAGCAAAGGAAACAATATACAAAGCAAGAGGCCTTTAGCACTTAATCTCTTCAAGACACCCCAAGTGCATCAACCATTAGCTTTAATTCATAGCTTTTGATTCCGTTTATTTCAAGCATATTCTTGTCCATATTAAAGTCGTTAAGAATATTGCGATCGGCAGCATCAACCGATTCTGCATAAGATTTAAGGTAGCTAACAGCCTCCTTTGTCTTATGCAGTATCCATTTTGTATATCCAATATTCAAAAAATCTACTCCAGCTGCATTATTGCCTTCTACAAGCTGGTCGTATATTTTTTCGGCTTCCAATGGCTTGACATCCATAAGATATCCCCATGCAATGGCACGTTTAACAACTAAGTTTTTTCCGTTTTCCTCATAATCAATTTTAAACAGACCAGAAAATCCATCTTTCACCTTGCCACTATTGACAAGGGCTATACTTTGACATACTACCAAATTCTTTGTTTCACCATTCTCAAGAATGAGTCGATTATAGGCTTCTGCCGCTTCATCATACTTGCAAAGCATGAATAAAGCATCTGCCAAGCCCCTTAATACCGAAGCTTCATTGCAACCTTTGTCTACCAGTCCCATAAACGTTTTGTAAGCATCCGAATACAGTCCGAGCTTCATGTAAGAATGTCCAAGCAATGAAACTTCTTCCACATTAGTTTCATCACCCAAACTCATATTGGCAAGCTTTACCACATACTCATACTTCTTATTTTTAAAGAAAAAACGCTCGATTTCTACATAATCAGAAACAATTACATCATGCATCAACTCATTGCCAAAGAACAAGAAGCGCCCGCTTCCTGCCACACCGTCAACATCAGCAAACGGATTGGTAAAATCCTTGTGTCCTTGATACAGCATAAAGAACCTGTAAAGATTTTGCAAATAGAACAGTTTTATATAAGCAGGCGAATTTCTGTCGACATCACACGGCATCCCTCCAGAAGGTCCATTAGCCATCATTTCCTTCACATTGTCCGGCAATTGATTTGATATGGCTGACAATGAGAAAACAAACGAATAAACATCCGAATCACAAAAGGTACCATATAAAGAAAGGCTTCGCACAACATCATATAAAGATGCATCTATGAGATTGGCCACATAAGGATGATCTGGATAGAAAGGAACAAACCAGTTGCTTATCTGATAGAAGAATGAACATTGCTTCGTCTTTGAGAATCCACCAAAAAAGATATCACTACCCGACATCTGCATATCTCTCATCTTTTTCATCTTGGCTTCCATTTCATCCAAATTCCGGTCTGTAGCCCCATAATCAAGTATGTCGTCAATAGATTCTTCTTTTTCCTCTATGCTTATAGGAGTTATCTTTAAATTATTATTTTTCACAAAAGTTGGCATAATATCGCGCTCAATCTCGGCACTATCAGCCTCGGCATGCGAACAATAATACAAATTCATCTGCAATTCAACAAGTTCTCTCCTAGCCTCTTCATTTGTAAACACACGCTGCAAGACAGATTTCACCTCAGGAAACAATACATGTTCCCCTTCTGGAAGAGACAACATAATACCTACCAATGCACGATGACGTAAGCGCATAGGATTATTATTTTCATATATAGCTGCAAGCACCAACCACTTGTTTACATCAAACACTGTAAGCAAGGATATTGTTATAGCACTTATAATAACCTGCGCATCATTCAGATCTATCGTAGGCGACTGTATCAATGACAAGTAGAACGAAGTTGTTTCATCACTCCATTGCCCAGAAACCATAATATAGTTGAAAAGACGCTCCACGTATTGCTGATGCACAGCATTAGCCTTTTTTATGGCCTCCTTTTGCTCAGTCTCATCAAGCAGCGAAGCCATGGCACAATCTTGAACGTACCCCTCAAGTGTACTCACAATTGAGTCCTTATCTTTAGAAAAGCTATCAGCAATCGCTTTGGCTTGCGAAAAAGACACACGACGGTTTAGGATAGAATCAAGTCGCACAGTGTTGTACAAGTTATATGTTCTACGCAACAAATCCATATACACTTCATCACCATTAGGGTCCTGTATTCCACGCTCGAAACAATCAAGCATAAGCTGATAGTCAGCCTTTACAACTTCGAGCATATCCTTACCGGCAGAAAGGTGCAATTCTGCCATTCGTTTTTCAAGCATACGCAACGCTTCGCCCACATTGCGGTCAATAACTATAGTATCTTTTATAGTTGGTTTCATTGGTTTTTATTTTTTGCGGTTAATAGTATTTATATCATCTTGCTTAGGACTTGCCACATGAGCAAACTTTATCTTAGGAAGTTGCGATATGGTCTTCTCATCCGTCTTCATATATTTCTTTATTATCTCGGCATAGTGCTTTATTCCATTTTGGTTGATAGAGTCACAAGCCTGATTGTATGTTTTTATAAGCTCTGCCATTTGTACTTTTCTACGCTTGTCTTTCATAACTTCAGACCTTACAGCCAACACACCAAGTTTTTGTTTAAGGTCTCTACTATCAGCAATTACAACATTGCCATTGCGACGTGCTGTAGTAGCCTGTGGTTCTGTAAGCCACATAGCATCCATTTCGTTATTAAGAAGCATCGAAAGCCTTATGTTGACATCATTCACCTGTATACGAAACACCATCGACTGCGTCTTTACACCGTCAAGCACACGGTCTGTAAGGAAGTCGCTAGCCGAATATCGTGTCATTGCAACCATCTTGTCACCAAGTTGATCAACCTTTTTAATGCGCGCTTTATGGTTTGTGATAAGTTGCCAATAAGCATTTGTTGATGTGATATAGTCCAACTTCACACCCTCATGCTTCATACGTTCAGTACGCACAAGGTCGCTCACAGCCCCTTCTACACTACGTCCTATCACAGCCGTGTCGCAATCCATCTGCGCCGTAAAATACTTAAGACGCAAGTCAAGTTTAGCTGTATCATACAACACATGCTCCTTAACTAAATAAAGGGGCAAGCAGTCAAGCGTTGGCATAACTGCAATCTTCAATGCAAGAGAGTCTTCACGATGCAAACGCGCACGCTCTGCTCTTGACAATCTTTTTTGCTCCTCGTAAGAATTACCACAAGATATGGCAAAAAATAATGCTATTATATATAATAGAAACTTTTTCATAAGGCAAAAGTAACAATAAATTTTGTAACGCCGAAAAATATTAGTACTTTTGTATCTATACAAAACACATTTGAGCGTTATGGCAAAGATTAAGACAGCATATGTATGCAGCAACTGTGGACAGGAATCGACAAAATGGATTGGCAAATGTCCAAGCTGTGGTGAATGGAACACTTTTAAGGAGATACACCTAACAGCAAACACCAACAGCAACACCAACGGACTATTTCATAACGACAAATCCACACCTGACAAGAACCGTCCTGTTAAGTTGCGTGACATTCCAACCCAGGACGACCCACGTATCGACATGCACGATGCCGAACTTAACCGAGTTCTTGGAGGAGGACTTGTTGCCGGAAGTATAGTGTTGTTGGGTGGCGAGCCAGGTATAGGCAAGAGTACCCTTACACTGCAAACCATCCTAAACATACACGACAAGAATATACTGTACGTCAGCGGTGAGGAGAGTGCACACCAGCTTAAAATGCGTGCCGAACGCTTGCTTAACCGACAAGGCTCAAACAGCAACGACAGCCTTGATAATATCAACATCCTTTGCGAGACTTCCCTGCAAAGAATATTTGAATATACCGACGACTTGTCTCCAGAGATACTTATTATCGACTCTATACAAACTATAGCCACTGAGGATGTTGACAGTAGCCCTGGAAGCATAACACAGGTCCGCGAGTGCGCAGCATCTCTCTTGCGATTTGCAAAGACAAGCGGAACACCTGTCATACTGATTGGACACATCAACAAAGAAGGCACACTTGCCGGTCCTAAGATATTAGAGCATATCGTTGATACCGTAATACAGTTTGAAGGCGATCAACATTATATGTACCGCATATTACGATCGATAAAGAACCGTTTTGGAAGTACATCCGAACTCGGTATATACGAGATGCAGCAAACCGGACTGCGTCAAGTTAGCAACCCTTCCGAATTGCTCCTATCACAAGACCACGAAGGTCTTTCTGGTGTTGCTATCAGTTCTGCTATTGAAGGCGTGCGTCCTTTCCTTGTAGAAACACAGGCTCTTGTGTCTTCTGCTGCATACGGCACACCACAGCGCTCTGCTACAGGGTTTGACCAACGCCGACTAAACATGTTGCTTGCTGTGCTTGAAAAACGTGTAGGATTTAAGTTGATACAAAAAGATGTCTTTGTGAACATTGCAGGCGGATTGCGTGTCACCGACCTTGCAATGGACCTAAGTGTCATAGCAGCCGTATTGTCAAGCAATGTTGATACTGCTATTGAGCCAGGTTGGTGCATGGCAGGCGAGGTAGGACTAAGCGGAGAGGTACGCCCCATAAACCGAATAGAACAGAGAATTGCCGAAGCCGAAAAACTTGGATTTACCGACATCATACTTCCGAAGTCTAACGTTCAAAATTTAAATACAAGCAAATACAAGATTAACATACATCCTGTCCGCAAGGTAGAAGAGGCGCTTCGTGCCCTGTTCGGCTGATTTAGGCTCAAGTAAAAAGAGAAACATAAAACCAACATATATTAACAAATCACATTAATATAATAGCAATGAAGAAAAACTCAGTAATCATAGTAAGTGGAGGCATGGACAGCATCACCCTACTTTATGACCACAAGGATGAGATAGCCCTTGGCATATCGTTCGACTATGGAAGCAACCACAATGCACGGGAGATACCCTTTGCCAAGATGCATTGCGAGCGATTGGGCATAAAGCACATTACTATCAACCTCGACTTTATGCACCAATACTTCAAGTCAAGTTTACTTGATGGTGCCGATGCAATTCCCGAGGGACATTATGCCGATGACAATATGAAGTCTACCGTTGTACCTTTCCGCAATGGCATCATGCTGTCTATAGCAATAGGCATAGCCGAAAGCAACGATCTCGACCAAGTGTTTATTGCCAATCACGGTGGCGACCATACTATATACCCCGACTGCCGTCCTGAATTCATCAATGCAATAGACAGCGCAGCCAATGCCGGAACCTACAACAACGTAAAGGTTATAGCCCCATACACAAAAATAACCAAAAGCGATATAGCAAGAATAGGTAAAAAACTTGGTATCGACTACACCGAAACATGGAGTTGCTATAAAGGCGGCGAAAAACATTGCGGCAAATGCGGCACATGTGTGGAGCGAAAAGAAGCGCTTTTTGAAGCTGGAATTGAAGATTATACGATATACGAAGAATAATATAAATGAAATTTAACGGCCTTTTCTTCGTACAATATATATATTTTTAGTAAATTTGCGCTCTATAAAGGACATCCCATATAATATTGTTATAGTAGAATTTATATTCCTAACTTTTAAATAACATTTACAATAATGAAAATCGAAGATTTCAACTTTGCCGGTAAAAAGGCAATTGTACGCGTTGACTTCAACGTACCATTGGACGAGAACGGAAATGTAACTGACGATACCCGTATCCGCGGTGCCCTTCCTACATTGAAGAAGGTACTTGCTGACGGTGGTGCCCTCATTATGATGTCTCACATGGGCAAGCCAAAGGGCAAGGTTAACATGAAGCTTTCTTTGAGCCAGATTGTTCCTAACGTTTCTGCAGCTCTCGGTGTTGAGGTTAAGTTCGCTAAGGATTGTGGCAATGCTTCTGAGGAGGCTGCTGCTTTGAAGCCAGGCGAGGCTTTGCTTCTTGAGAACCTCCGCTTCTATCCTGAAGAGGAAGGCAAGCCTGTTGGCGTAGAAAAGGGCACACCTGAATATGACGCTGCAAAGAAGGAAATGAAGACACGTCAGCAAGAATTCGCAAAGAAGCTTGCTTCTTATGCAGACTGCTACGTAATGGATGCCTTTGGCACAGCTCACCGTAAGCACGCTTCTACAGCTGTTATCGACGAGTACTTCGACAAGGATCACAAGATGCTCGGCTACCTTATGGAGAAAGAGGTAAAGGCAGTTGATGCTGTCCTCGGTAATATCAAGCGTCCTTTCACAGCTATCATGGGTGGCTCTAAGGTATCTACAAAGATCGGTATCATTGAGAACCTTCTCACAAAGGTTGACAACCTCATCCTCTGCGGTGGTATGACATATACATTCTCTAAGGCTCTTGGTGGAAAGATCGGTATGTCTATCTGCGAGGACGATAAGCTCGACGTTGCTCTCGACGTTATCAAGAAGGCTAAGGAGAATGGTGTTAACCTCGTTCTCGGTACCGATTCTATCTGCGGTGACGACTTCAAGAATGACTGCAATACACAGGTTTGCCCATCTAACAATATCCCTGACGGCTGGGAAGGTATGGACGCAGGTCCTGAGACTCGCAAGGCTTTCGCTGCTGCCATCAAGGGTGCTAAGACTATCCTTTGGAATGGTCCTGCAGGTGTATTCGAGTTCGATAACTTCGCTGGTGGCTCAAAAGCTATTGCCGACGCTATCGCTGAGGCTACTAAGGAGGGCGCATTCTCACTCATCGGTGGTGGCGACTCTGTAGCTTGCATCAACAAGTTTGGTTTGGCCGATCAGGTTTCTTACATCTCTACTGGTGGTGGTGCTCTTCTTGAGGCTATCGAGGGTAAGGTTCTTCCTGGCGTAGCTGCTATCGAGGCTTAATTAAAGCATGCAACAAATAGGCTAATTAGGCTTCACTGAGCCTCGTTAGACACATATTCCAATAGGGTTTTATCTTTTTAAAAAAGGTAAAATCCTATTTTTTGTAATATTAAAATGCTAACTTTGCAGTAATCAATACACACAA
Source organism: Prevotella merdae (assembly GCF_900290275.1). GTDB lineage: Bacteria > Bacteroidota > Bacteroidia > Bacteroidales > Bacteroidaceae > Prevotella > Prevotella merdae. Next base: position 543,888 of record NZ_LT985324.1, on the reverse strand, counting down.
CAATGGCAAAGATTAAAATCGAAACTCCAAAGGGCGACATCATAGTGCGCCTTTACGACGAAACTCCGAAACATCGCGACAACATCCTTAAACTCGCAAAGGAGGGATATTATGACGGCACACTCTTTCACCGTGTCATTAAGGACTTTATGATCCAGGGTGGCGATCCCGACAGCAAGGGTGCACCCAAAGGCAAACATCTAGGTGCAGGCGGTCCAGAATACACTATAGAAGCAGAAATAAACCCTCAGCTATTCCATAAGCGTGGCGCCTTGTGTGCAGCACGTCTTGGCGACGAAGTAAACCCTAACAAAGAGTCAAGTGGCAGCCAGTTCTACATCGTATGTGGTGAGGTATACAAGCCTGCACAACTCAAGCAGATGGAGAAGCAGATGAAGCAGAACCAGATAACCATCACTTTCAACGACCTTGTTACCTACCACAAGAACGAGATTATGGATATGCGTCGCAACCGCGACCGTACCGGACTTCAGGATATGCAAGAACGCCTAATGAAGGAAGCACAGGATATCTGCAAGGCAAATCCTGTTGGATTCAGCAACGAGCAGACTGAAGCATACACCACTATTGGCGGCACTCCATTCCTTGATGGCGAATACACTGTATTCGGCGAGGTAGAACATGGACTTGACGTTGTCAGCGCTATTAATGATGTAGACACCGACAATGCTGACCGTCCTACTGACGATTTGACGATGAAGGTTAGCGTAGTTGAGGAATAACATATATGATAAGCAAGGACTCCATTGAATCTGCCTACTGCTTTATTCACCAAAAGTGGCGCGTCTACAAGTTCTCCACTATTGACTGGCAAAAAGACGATATCGAGTATGCCATCGCCCAGTACGTGGAGGGCATGGACCGCCAACTATACACCGAAATCGCTAATGGCAAACAAGACTTCTTGACCGACCACCGTACTTTTGCAAAAGATATGCAGGAGGCGGAGGAAAGGTTAGAAAAATTTCTGAATGTTAATCAATAAAATACTATGACCAACTCTTACGCCCTTACAATCTATAAGGCAAGTGCCGGCAGCGGAAAAACATTTACCCTTTCCGTAGAATACATCAAACTCCTTATCAAGGACCCGCAAAGTTATCGCTCTACCCTCGCTGTTACCTTTACCAACAAAGCTACAGAAGAGATGAAACTACGTATACTTAGCCAGCTGTACGGCATTTGGAAACTATTGCCCGACTCTAAAAGTTATATCGACAAGATTAAGGAAGATCTCGACGTTACCGAGGAATATATGTCCGAACGTGCTGGTATAGCTCTTCACAACATTGTGCACAACTATAGCTACTTCCGCATTGAGACCATCGACTCGTTCTTCCAAAGCGTGTTGCGCAATCTCGCACGAGAACTCGACCTTACTGCCAATCTGCGTATCGAGCTCAACGACTATCAGATAGAGCGCAACGCTGTGGACGAACTCATCAATTCGCTTGACGAGAACAGCGAACTGCTAACATGGATTATGGAATATATACGCGAGAATATGGACGACGACAAAGACTGGAATGTAATTGGAAACATAAAGAGGTTCGGTGAAAACATATTCCGCGAGTACTACAAAACCAATAGCAAGAAGCTCAACGAACGATTGCTCGAGGAAGGATTCTTCAAGCAATACACCACCAAGTTACGTCAAATGCGCAATGAGGCTGAGGTGGAAATGCAGAATGAGGCCGCTCAATTCTTCGATGCGCTTAACCACAACGGAATAGAGATAGACGACCTCAACAATGGCAAGAATGGTCCTGCTGGTTACTTCATCAAGATTAAGAAAGGCATATACAACAACACTATTGTAACCAAACGATTACAAAAAGTGCTCGACGAGGGCAGCGAAAGTTCTTGGGTTAAACAGAAATCATCTAAGGAGACCCAGGATATTGTAAGAGAACTTGCCAATTCCACACTAACCCCCCTGGTACATCATGCCGAAGACGTTAGACAGAAAAACTGGTATATATATGGCTCTGCTGTGCTCACATTGCGACACCTCAATCAACTGCGCTTGCTCAACAGCATAGAGAATAAGGTCAGAATGATGAACGTGGAGCAGAACAGATTTCTTCTGAGCGACACACACACCCTACTCCACTCGCTCATACGCGATACTGACTCGCCATTTATTTTCGAAAAGATTGGCAACTACCTGGAAAACATCATGATTGACGAGTTTCAGGACACAAGTACCGTGCAGTGGCAAAACTTCAAGGTGCTTTTGGAGGAATGTATGAGCCACGGCGAACAACAAGGCAATCTGATAGTTGGCGATGTTAAGCAGAGCATCTACCGTTGGCGCTCGGGCGACTGGCGTATGCTCAACAATATTGAGCGTGAGTTTCCATACCTTAATTCTATGCTCAATGTGTGCTCGCTCGACACAAACTATCGCTCGTCACGACGCGTTATAACATTCAACAATGCCTTCTTTAAGCGTGCCTCCGAACTGGAATATGCCGACCAAAAGAGCTCAACCCCAAACACTTCATCACCCGAGCAACTAAAAAAGGCTTATTCGGATGTGGCACAAAAAGTGCCGTCATTCCGCGATAATCACGGCTACGTAAGCATAAACCTTCTGCCAAACGAGGATTATCGCCAACAAGCTCTGCAAAAGACAGCCGAAGCTGTTAGTCTCTTGCTCGACTCGGGAGCCAATTATTCGGACATTGCCATACTTGTACGCTCCAACGACATTATACAACTCATAGCTGAGTTCTTCGCCAACGAGCTGCCCGACGTTAAGATTGTCAGCGACGAGGCTTTCCGACTCGACAGTTCTGTATCGGTAAACATCATTGTCAATGCAATGCTATGGCTCACCCACCCCGACAACATCCTTGCAAAGGCTTACATAGCCAAGGCCTACCAGACATACGTGCTAGAAAAAAGTGAGCAAGAAACCAACAAGCTGCTTGCAACTGCTGAAGGCATTGACAGTGCACTGCCTTGTGCTCTTATCGACAAGCGCGACGACCTTCTGACTATGCCGATCTTCGAACTTGCCGAACAAATTTACACCTTATTTAATATAGGCAACATAAAAGGCGAGGACGCATACCTATATGCATTCTACGATGCTCTTACCGACTTCATTGCCAACAACACAGCCGACATCGACTCGTTTGTAGAAGAATGGAACGACAGTATAGCGGAAAAAACAATACAGGCAAGTGCCATAGACGGTATCAGAATCATCACCATTCACCAGAGTAAGGGATTGGAATTTGAGCATGTTGTCATACCATTCTGCGACTGGACATTGGAGAAAGGCAACACTATATGGTGTACCCCTCAAGTGGAACCATACAACGAACTGCCTCTAATACCCGTAGACTTCAGTGCCAGTCAGATGAAGGGCACCATCTACGAGTTCGATTACAACGAGGAACATCTACAAAACTGCGTGGACAACCTCAATCTGCTATACGTTGCATTCACACGCGCAGCATCAAGCCTGTTTGTCATTGCCCAACGTGGCACCCCATCCTCACGTTCTTACATTGTGGAACAAGCTATTACCGACATTAAACTTGAAGGTAGCTCGCTTGATGGCGACCCGTCCGACAAGAAGGCGGAATTGCTATTTAGCTACGGCGAACTGGAGATTGTTGAGACAAAGGCCAAGAAGAAGTCGGACAATATCTTCACACCAGAGGTAGAAAACATGAATGTCGATATGGCAACCTTCAGCAACAAGGTTGAATTTAAACAGAGCAACAAGAGTCGTGACTTCGTTGCCGATGATGATGAGAATACAGATGATGACGACCGCAAACAGCTGAGCTATATCAAGACAGGCAAAATACTGCACTACCTATTCTCTACCATCAACACCACCGACGACATTGACACGAGTCTTGCACAACTCGAGATGGACGGACTTATCGAAGAAAGCGGCACTAATATCAAACGATTACGCGACATGCTGCACAAACGATTTTCCAACAGACAGGTAGCCGACTGGTTCTCATCACGATGGACCCTCTTCAACGAATGCACCATACTCGACTATGATGCAGCAACAGATACTGTTCGCGAACATCGTCCCGACCGTGTAATGAAGGACGAGAAAACTGGAGAAGTAGTTATAGTCGACTTCAAGTTCGGATCTCCACGACCTGAATACGTGGAACAAGTAAACCGCTATAAAGCCCTCACCCAAAACATGGGCTACCCCAACGTGAAAGGCTACCTGTGGTTTGTTTATTCCAACAGGATAGAGGAAGTTTAACAGTAATACATTGACAACGTATAAAATACAATTGAATGAACCAAACAAAAACCTTCCTGGAGTTTGTCTCCGAGGACATAATACATAAATGGGGCACTGATCTGTCACGCGTGGCAGTAGTGTTCCCTAACAAGCGTGCGGCTCTCTTCATGAACGAGCATCTTGCACGATATGCCCGAAAGCCTATGTGGAGCCCGGCTTATATAACTATCAGCGACCTCTTCCGTCGCCACTCCGATATGCAAGTGGGCGATTCAATAAAGCTGATATGCGACCTGCACAAGTCATTTGTCAAATGCACTGGACTAAACGAGTCGCTCGACCACTTCTATGGGTGGGGCCAACTATTGCTGACCGACTTCGACGATATTGACAAGAATATGGCCGATGCCGACCGCATATTCTGCAACCTCAAGGATATACACGAGCTCGACGACATTTCTTATCTCGACGACGAACAACGCAAGATGCTCAAACGCTTCTTTGCCAACTTCAGTGACGACCATGAGTCGGAGCTTAAACGACGCTTCCTTAGCCTGTGGAGTCATTTTAGCGACATCTACCACGACTACAACAAGCGTCTACAAGAGCAAGGCCTGGGATATGAAGGCGCTATCTACCGCGAAGTGGCAACCAAGGACAACATCGAGTTTAAATACGACCGCTACATATTCGTTGGATTCAACCTTCTGCAGCAGGTGGAGCAAAAACTCTTCGCACGTCTGAAGAAAATGGGCAAGGCCAATTTCTATTGGGACTTTGACGAGTATTACATGCCACGCCACAAGACCACAAGCGCCACCGATGCTGGACACTATATATCTATGTATCTGGAACATTTCCCTAACGAACTCGACACTCGCTCTAAGGAGATATACGCCAACATGCGACAACCCAAACACATCAGTTACATCAGCGCCGCCACAGAAAACATACAAGCCAGATACGTAAGCCAATGGCTACGCAACGATAATAGATACAAGGACGGACGACATACGGCTGTGGTGATGTGCGATGAGAATATTCTGCTGCCAGTTATGCATAGCTTGCCCAACGAGGCCGATAAGGTGAATATCACAAGCGGATTTCCTTTGGGTATGACTCCCGTTGCATCGCTCATTAGCCTACTGTTCGATCTATACACAACAGGCGCAATGCAGCATAGCAGACGCTACCGCACCCAATATGTAGATAAGGTACTCGCCCATCCTTATGCCCAATATATAGCCGACTGCATTCCACTATCGCCTATGGGCAAGATAGACAACATCACACTGCTGCAACAGATAGGCACATTGATTAAACATGTTGGTGTTAAGGCTAAAGACGAGAGCGACGCTCTATTTCAGGAATCTATTTTCCGTATGTATACCATCATCAACCGCCTTGAACAGCTTGCCGCATCTGGCGATATGGACGTGGACGTAACAACGCTACGTCGCCTTACCAAGCAACTCATCACCACCACCACTATACCATTCCATGGCGAACCTGTTGTGGGCATACAGATAATGGGTGTACTGGAAACGCGCAACCTCGACTTTAACCATGTGCTGCTGCTGTCGTGCAACGAGGGCAACATGCCTAAGAGCGTTAACGACTCGTCGTTCATTCCCTACTCCATACGCAAGGCACACGGACTTACTACTATCGACAACAAGGTGGCCATCTACTCCTACTACTTCCACAGGCTTCTGCAACGCGCCCAAGATGTAACCATCGTCTACAACAATACCACCGACAATGGACACACGGGCGAGATGAGTAGATTCATGCTGCAACTGATGGTAGACGGCACTCACAATATTAAACACCTCAACCTTTTGGCACAAAACGTACCTACTACTATGTGCTCTAAGGCTATAGTCAAAGACGAGAAGATACAGCAGGAACTCGACCAAATGAAGAACATCTCGCCATCTGCCATTAATGTGTACATCAGATGTCCACTGGCGTTCTTCTATGAATATGTGGCAAGAATTAAAGAGCCCGACTGCGAGGACGATACTGTGGACAACCGCATGTTTGGAAATATTTTCCATAAGGCGGCACAATTCATCTATGAAGATGTAACTAGTCGACATGCTACTGTTGAGAAAACTCAACTGCAGAAATATCTAAAGGACGAGAAAATGCTGGAGACCGTGGTAGACCGTGCATTCAATGAGGAACTGTTCAAGCTGTCAGCATCTGAGGCAGCCAACAAGAAACGCGCAACCGAATACAATGGTCTGCAGATTATCAACCGCAAGGTGATAATTGAATATCTGCAACAACTGCTTAAGACCGACCAACGACTTGCTCCGTTCACAGTACTCGGCTTAGAAAAACAGGTCTACAACGACATTGTATTCAACACCGAGGATGGAGCGCAACGCAAAATCAAAATAGGAGGTATCATCGACCGCCTGGATATGGTTACCGACCCTACAACCGGAAAACCTACTATAAGAGTTGTCGACTATAAGACGGGCAGCCCTATCAAGTCGGTTATTAGGTCGATAGACGAAGTCTTCGAAGGCAACAGTTACAAACATTCCGACTATTACCTACAGACATTTCTCTATTCGCTCATCATCAACAATTCGAGCAAGCTTAATCCGTCTAAATACAATGTCAGCCCTGCCTTGTTGTTCATCAAACAAGCCTCTGCCGACAACTACGACCCGGTTCTCTGTATCGATGAGCACAAAGTGACGGACATCGGTATATACCAAACCGAGTATCTTAAACTGCTGAAAGAGAAACTGGGCGAAATATTCAGCAAGCAAAAACCATTTGTGCCCACAAATGACAAGCGCACATGCGAAATGTGTGCGTTCAGAATGATTTGCGGGATATAATAACCACACAAAACACCGAGGTCTGCTTCATATACCAATGAGGCAGGCTTCGGTGTCTAATATTTCATTTCTATTCAAAACGTCTATACATTAGCCTTATTCAAGCCGCAACATAGTGCAACTCAAGTCGCATATTAGAATGGTGCCGGTTCCGACGAATCGCCAAATGGCGCATTGTCTGGCATAGCTGCAAAGTCAGGCGGCATTGGTGCATCACCTCCATTCATCTTGCTGCCAATAATTTCCGATCCAAAAGGAGCGTCATTAAGCGGTGCCGACTGTTTCTCCGGATCTTGGAATCGTGTGAATTCACCACGGAAGGTAAGCAACACATCGCCCGTTGCACCCTTACGGTGCTTGGCAATGATAATCTGTGCCATACCTCTAAGGTCATTACCCTTTTCGTCTGTCAGGATGTGATAATACTCTGGACGATGCACAAAGAGCACCATATCCGCATCCTGCTCGATAGCTCCCGACTCACGAAGGTCGCTAAGCTGTGGACGTTTTCCTTCAAGTCCCTCACGGTTCTCTACAGTACGGTTCAACTGCGAAAGTGCTATAATAGGTATATCAAGCTCTTTGGCAAGACCCTTAAGCGACTGCGATATCTTCGAAACCTCCTCCTGACGGCTACCAAAGCGCATACCGTTGGCATTCATAAGCTGAAGGTAGTCAATCATTATAATCTTTACACCTTTCTCACGCACCAGACGACGTGCCTTGGTACGCAATTCAAAAATTGACAAACCTGGTGTATCGTCTATATACAATGGCGCACCTTGCAGCAAGCGTATGTTCTTGTCAAGACGTTCCCACTCGTCTGGTGACAACTGACCGTTAAGCATCTTGCTGCCAGGAATCTCGCACACGTTAGATATAAGACGGTTTACAAGCTGCACGTTGTTCATCTCAAGAGAGAAGAAAGCTATAGGTGTGTTGTAGTCCACTGCAATGTTCTTGGCCAATGATAGCGCAAATGATGTCTTACCCATCGCAGGACGACCAGCCAGAATCACAAGGTCCGAACTCTGCCATCCACTAGTTTTCTTGTCCAATTCCTCATATCCTGTAGGCACACCAGTTAGACCACCAGCATTCTCCGAAGCCTTCTGCAATATCTCTATAGCTCGTGTTATGACAGGGTCTACTTGTGTGTAGTCCTTCTTCATATTGCGCTGCGACAGTTCAAAGAGCGAGCCCTCTGCCTCTTGCATCAGTTCGTCAATATCCTGTGTCTCGTCAAAGGCCTTTGTCTCAACCACGCTGGCGTAGGATATCAGCTGTCGAGCAAGAAACTTCTGTGCAAGAATCTTGGCATGATATTCTATATGTGCCGACGAAGCCACATGCGAGCTAAGCTCCACAATGTAAGGAGCACCGCCAACATCCTCCAAAGTGCCCTCACGCTTTAGCTCGTCGACAACAGTCATAATGTCCACAGGGTTCTCGTTCACCGATAGAGTCTGTATGGCATTGTATATCTTCTGGTGTCGCGGCTCATAGAAAGTCTCAGGACGCAGCGTCTCCGATACCATGGAGAAGGCATCCTTGTCTATCATGAGCGCACCAAGGACCACTTTCTCCATATCTACAGCCTGTGGCTGCAAGTGTCCATAGTTCTTGTCGAACGCCTTCTGTTGTTGGCGCGACGTTTTTCTGTCTGTATTTGTAGTAGGCATAAATATGTCAAAAGCGATTTACCGGATTTACTTCACTATCTTGTTGTCCTCAGGGAACACCACTGTCGGGCGGAAAGACTTGGCTTCCTCAAAATCCATCAGTGCATAAGAAATGATAATCACCGTATCGCCGATAGCCACCTTGCGTGCCGCAGCACCGTTAAGACATATACATCCCGAACCGCGCTCACCCTTGATAATGTATGTTTCAAAACGCTCGCCGTTGTTGTTGTTCACTATCTGTACTTTCTCGCCCTCAATCATATTGGCTGCATCCATCAAGTCTTCGTCAATGGTTATGCTGCCCATATAGTTGAGGTTGGCCTGTGTCACGTGTACACAATGAAGTTTCGACTTCAGTACTTCTATCATCATTATTTTATCGTTGCTTACTTGTTTTTGTATGTGATGTGGTCAATAAGGCGTATCGGGGTCTTGCCGCAATACACGGTTATGCAACCTGCAATATAGTCGCTGTCGTCCCAGTTTTCCACGTCAAGCAGAGTGTTGCCGTCAACAATTGAGTAGTATTCCACCTCTAGTCCATCAACGGCATTGATGTCTGCCACTACCTTGTCGTGTGTCTCCTTAAGAGTGTGGTTCTTTGCAAACTCCTTACTTGCTTTCAAGGCCTCGTATATCTTAGGTGCTATGGCACGCTCGTCGGCAGACAACAATGTGTTGCGCGAACTCTTTGCAAGACCATCAGCCTCGCGCACTGTATCGCACTCAACAATCTGCACGCCTAATCCCAAGAAACGCACAAGAGCCTTTACTACTGCTATCTGTTGCCAGTCTTTCTCGCCAAAGTAGGCACGGTCTGGACGTACTATATAGAACAGGCGCGATACTACCTGGCACACACCATTGAAATGACCAGGACGATGAGCTCCCTCCATAACTGTGGTTACGGGCGGAAAATCAAACTGACGCTTGTCTGGTGTTGGATACATCTCCTCCACTGATGGGGCAAACACATAAGTTGCACCACATGATTCGAGCAAGGCACAATCGGCATCAAGTGTGCGCGGATAGCGCTCCAAGTCTTTTTTGTCATTGAACTGGGTCGGATTGAGGAAAACAGATACAACGGTTACATCATTCTCCTTTACACTACGCTTTACAAGTGAGGCATGACCTTCATGCAATGCTCCCATTGTAGGAACAATACCAACATTCTTTCCTTCCTTCCGAACTTCGAACAACTCATTCTGAAGTTCAACAATACTTCTGAACAGTTTCATCTTTACAATAAGTTTTTAAAAACCCTCACGGGGCTTGTCTGTTTTCTAAATTCGATGCAAAATAACAACTTTTTTCTTAAATAAGAAAGAATTAATTTAAAAATATGGCAAAAACACTATTTAAAAGGTGTTATTCGGCTTTTTTGGCAATTATCTTAGTTTTTTTTCGTAACTTTGCAGACAAAAGTGTACACATGAGGCTACACCGTCGTTGTCTGTCGTTATAGTGTGCACACCTATAAAACAAAAAAGCATGGCAAATAAAATTTTATTCATCAATCAGGAAATATCCCCGTATGTTCCAGACACTACACTTTCTGTAATGGGCAGAGACCTGCCAAGCAAAATGCAGGAGGAAGGTTTAGAGATTCGCACATTCATGCCCAAGTGGGGCAACATCAATGAGCGTAGGGGGCAACTGCATGAGGTTATACGTCTTTCGGGCATGAACCTCGTTATCGACGACACCGACCATCCACTCATTATTAAGGTAGCATCAATACCACAGACACGCTTGCAGGTATACTTCATCGACAACGATGACTTCTTCATGAAGCGCAAGATGGCTACAGACGAAAATGGCGAGGAATACGATGACAATGGCGAGCGTGCCATATTTTTTGCTCGTGGTGTGCTCGAAACTGTCAAGAAGTTGCGCTGGTCGCCTGATGTCATCCACTGTCAAGGATGGATGGGCTATATAGTGCCACTATTTATCAAGGCTGCATACAACTCCGAACCAGCTTTTGCCGACACTAAGGTTGTGACATCTGTCTTTGCCGACGGACTTAAGAAGAATATTGGCGACAACTTCAAGAACTGTCTCGAATTCAAGGACGTAACTGTAGACAGCCTTTCAGCATACAAGGACGACTTCGACTTTATGGAACTTGGCAAGCTTGCTATCGACAACAGCGACGCTGTAGTTGAGGCAGAAGAAGGTGCAAACCCCGAACTAATTGCATATGCCAAGAGCAAAGGCATACCTGTTCTTGCCTACCCCGGCGAAGACTACACCGTGGCATACAAGAAGTTCTACGAGGAGCTGTAAGCCATACATGCTGTGACAAACAGATTAAAAAGGTTTTATCAGTAACACCATTTTTGCAAATACTATGAGCATAAAATACTTGGCAGGCTTGATGCTTGCCGCTCTTTTCGTTGTGTCGTGCGACGACACAACCGACAATATTGGCTCGTCGCTTACCGACAATGTGGACAAGCTGAACGTTATGACCGACACCTTTAAGGTTACTACACGATCTATCGTGGCCGACTCGGTTCTTTCGCGCAGCATTACAGGATACCTTGGTATGGTGCGCGACCCTGAGACAGGTGCCTACACTACGAGCAACTTCATGACACAGTTCTATACACCAGAGAACTTTGAATTCCCTGAAAAGCAGAACATCATAAGCCTTGATGCAGAGGGCAACGTTGTGGCAGACTCTTGCGACATACGTCTCTACTACACAAGCTACTATGGCGACTCACTCGCTACCATGAAGCTTTCGGCATACGAACTGTCAAAGCCTGTTGAGGAAGGACAGAAGTTCTACTCTAACTTCAATCCAGAGAAGGACTATATCACTCCTGGCAGCACACTCAAGGCCGACAAGGTTTACACTCTTACCGACCTTAATGTCGACGAGAGCACACGCAAGGGAAGCGACTATATGCCTAACATTCGCATTTCGCTCAACAAGGACTATGGCTCGAAGATTATTCAGAAGTATTACAAAAATCCTGAAACCTTCAAGAACTCGTACACGTTTATTCACAATCTTGTACCGGGATTCTACTTCAAGACCATGGGCGGTATAGGCTCTATGGCATATATCTCGCTTAGTCAGCTTAATGTGTACTTCCGTCATAAGACTACCTACACCAAGACCGACGGAACCAAGAGCGATACTATCGTAACATCTATGGCATCGTTCCCTGGTACACAAGAGGTGCTTCAAACTACCAATATCTCTAATGACAAGGCGGTTATCAAGAAGTTGGTCGACGACAACACCTGTACCTATATCAAGAGTCCGGCTGGCATCTTCACCGAGATGACATTGCCTGTTGACGAGATTGTTGAGAAGACATACATTGGTGCCGATGGCAAGACATACAGCCACAAGAACGACACTATCAACACGGCTAAGGTGGTGCTTAAGCGCATCAACAACACCGTGTCTGGCAAGTACGCCTTCGGTATACCAAAAACTTTGCTCATATTGCCTAAGGCCGATATGTACTCGTTCTTCGAAAACAACCGTATTGCCGACTATAAGACGTCGTTCCTTGCCGCTTACAACAGCTCAAGCAACACCTATACATTCAACAATATAGGCAGCCTTGTAAAGCATCTCTACCAGTCGGGCGACCGTACCAAGGCCGATTGGAACAAGGTGGTTATCATTCCGGTATCGGTTACCTACAACACCACAAACAATGTTCCCGAGCTTATCAGCGTTACTCACGACATGTCCATGTCGAGCACACGTCTTGTAGGTGGCAGCAACAGTAAGTATGGCGAAATCAAGATTAGTGTTATTTACAGTAAGTTTAAGTAAGAGTAGTCATGGCAGATAATTTTCTCGAACGCCAAAGACGCGACTACGAAGAGCGCAAGCAGCAACAAACCAAAAAGCCAGCTACCAGCGTGGCGGCTATATTAAAAAGAGCTCGCGAACGCTTTAATAACGATTGACAATTAGCGATCAATACACACATTATTATAAAGAGGAGGAAAGCAACACTGCTTCCCTCCTCTTTTTATTTTTGTATTTACTCTCCAAAATATTGCTTCTTCTTAAGTCGGTATGCCATGTTCTACCTATTACCATGCCACATATACCCTATTATACATAGCGTTGTTAGCATCTCCGACATGCCAAGAGCAATCCAAATACCTGTTTCGTCAAACCACAATGGCAGCACAAGAAAGCATGGCACAAGAAAAAAGATGCCTCGCAACAAGGCAAATACCATTGCCGGACGCACACGCTCCACACTTTGATAATAGCCAATGAGCGTGAGATTTACTATGAAGAACACAAACGCTGTTGCCATTAGCGGAAATCCCTTAACAGCAAGTGGAAAGGCTGCCTCGTTGGTATTGATAAACAATTCTACAAGCTGATAAGGAAAGAACACAAATGCCGTACTCACCGAACCACCACACACTACTGCAGCAAGCAGAGCCACACGCAATGTGGAACGTACACGACAGCTATCGCCACTGCCATAATTATAGCTTATTATGGGTTGTGCCGACTGTGCAACGGCGTTGCCTATCATATATACAAAGGGGGTATAGTAACAAGCTATACCAAAGGCGCCTATTCCCGGATCGCCTAGATAAGCGCCAAATACATAATTGCCAATAAGCGCAAGCACAGCCATTGTACACTCGCCCATAAGTGCCGACATGCCTATTGTACATTGATAACCAATATTGCGTATGGAATACAGCAACGAACGACAACTCCACTTCAAACGTATTGGCCTCAACTGACGAGCCGCAAAGCACATATACCATACAGCAATAATGCCACCAATAGCCATACTCAACGAAGAGGCAATAGCTGCACCAAACAGTCCCCACCCCATGTATACTATCATATACCAATCAAAAAAGATATTGGCTATTGCCGACACCACATTGCACCACATTGCCAGTCGCGGACTGCCATCAAGTCTAATGACAAATAATAGCAATGCTGCCCACACACCAAACAACTCGCCTGGCATAAAACCAAGCATATACTCTCGTACCAATGGCAACAGAGCATCCGACGATCCAAGCATACGTCCTATTGCCGATGGGAAGAACATAACTGGAATTATCATTGCAATAATAACCATGGTAGCAAATATCCATGCCTGCGTTACATTGATGCGGGCAGCCTTTAGCTTGAGTTGCGACATATGTATAGACGCAACTACCGAACAGCCAGCTCCCATCATCAAACCCAGCCCGGTAACCACCATAAATATTGGCACACATATATTTATAGCTGCTATACCGTCGGCTCCTACAGCATGACCTACAAAGATGCCGTCAATGGCTGTCATTGCCGATATGCTGAGCATACCTAACAGTGTCGGAAGGAAATAACGCCCGAAGAGGCGCGGAATACTGAGCGTACTAAGGTCTATCGCGTCCTTTGTTAGTTTCTCTGACATTATATATTTTTATTAATTGTTGATTTATGTGCATCCACAACACCATACCTGGCATTGCAGATGAAAGGGATTTACAAATTTAACGATTTTTCTTTAAACAATAGGCAGTTTTTCACTTCGTTTTAAGTACCTTTGAGTCATAAACCACAAAACAATATCTCAAAAGATGAAGAAATTACTTATTACTGGCAGCTCTGGATTCTTAGGAAGCAGGTTGGCCTTATACTATAAAGACAAATACGAGTTGCTGTTGCCAACACACAGCGAACTGAACGTCAGTCGCGAAGAGGCTGTTATGGCATATATGGAACAATTTCAACCGGATATTGTACTGCATTGCGCTGCCCTAAGCAACACTTGGTATTGCGAGCAACATTCTGACGAGTCGCATAGGGTTAACGTGCAAGGTACCGTTAAGATAGCAAAGGCTTGCAAGCATATTGGAGCCAAACTGGTTTTTATGTCCAGCGACCAAGTATATAATGGAACTCCTGTCTCAGAACCTCTTAAGGAACAGGATGTATTTCAGCCTGTCAACGTATATGGTCGGCACAAGCTTGAGGCTGAGCAAAGAGCATTGCGAAACAATCCTATGTCTGTAGCTCTAAGACTAACATGGATGTACGACGTGCCCAGTAGCCCTATGAAGTTAAACAGCAACATATTGGTAAATATTCAGAAGGCATTAGACGAGGGCACTACCATCAAAGCAGCCACACACGAATATCGTGGCGTAACCAATATCTGGGAGGTGGTAAGAAATATGGAACAAACACTTGAGCTGCCTGGAGGCATATACAACTATGGAAGTGGCAACCATATTGACAGCTATACACTGTTTCTGAAAGTTGCAAATATTATGGGCGCTAAAGAGCCTTCAACGTTTATCCTACCCGATGAGGAAAGATTTAGCGAACAAACAAGAAACCTTACAATGGACTGTTCGCTAATAAACAATTTCGGCATTCGCTTCAACGACAGCGTTGAGGGTATAGAGAAGGCGCTAATGAATAGAAAACCTTGATACTATATAATTAGTCACAATTAAAAAAAACTATGAAATACGTTGAACTGAATTTATTCCCAGAGGAAGAGGAGGAAACTCAAAAGAGTTCCGATTCGAAATGGAACAAGAAATACAACTCGGACAAACGCAAAGAGTATAATTCAGACAAAGGCAATGAGTATAGCTCAGACGAAAGCAATAAGTATGACTTTACCAATTTGTTTGAAAGGCTTTCAAAGTCTGCATTCCGCAGCCGATTCCACCTCTCACAAAAGGACAGGGAATACATAGCCGAGAAAGGTTTAGCCACAATCCGCAAACATGCAGAGGATTTCGTGACCAAACGTCTTGCGCCTGCTATTATTCCCAACGACGGCAAGCAGACTCCTATGAGAGGACATCCTGTATTTATTGCACAACATGCCACAGGCTGCTGTTGCCGTGGCTGTTTCTCCAAATGGCATCATATACCAGCAGGAAGGCTGCTTACAAGGGAAGAACAGCAATATGCTGTTGCTGTACTTATGGCTTGGATTGAAAAGCACTACTCGTGAGCACGTCTCTTTCGACAATATAGACAAACAAGTACAATATATAAAAACAACAAATATTATCAAACAAAAATTATGAAGAAAAGATTTCTCTTTGCTGTATTATTACTATCTTTATCGATAGTAACCCTAGCTCAAATTAGATCTGACTACAAGAAAGGAATGCAAATTCCTGATAAGATTAACTTGATTGCTGTTGCCCCCAAAGGCATAATCAAGTTGACTTTGGAAAAACCATACCCAAATGGGTTTCATACACTAATTGCAAAGAAAGATAATGCTCGTGAAGAAACAGAATTCATTCGTCTAATGAATTTCGAGGTCGACGATCTTCTTTCAAGAATCTGGGGAAGAGGAAGTATAGCTCAGAAGAAAACAATTATGAAAAACTACTTTCTGTCGTTAGGTTGTACACAAAACAAATACGGCTATTTGATGTTCAACGGACAGAGATGGCATGACGCAGTTGTATTTGACTTTGACGACAAGCATTATATATATCCTTCTGGATTTGATAAAGTCATAACACGAGAAGATACTAAGGATAAATATTTCGGAAGACCCTCGGGCTTTGAGAATGTTCTAACAGATCTACTACCGCAAGCTGCCGGAATAACCCATTTAGAAATGGCGTACAACGTACAAAAGAGGGGCGATTGTGGCATTATAGTACAGACTAACAGAAATTATGCAAACCAGTATTATTACAGAGAGATTTCCAAAGAAGAAATGGATGAAATAAATTATTCCATTTCTGGTAACTATCCAAGAAAGCTGAAAGAAGATTATATCTGTTCTAAACTTATCGCATACGGAGTCAATACTGTTGGAAATCCATCATCTAAATGGAGACTTTTCCAAATAAACAAAAATAATGGCAATCTGGATATCTTTACTGCCACACCGGTAAATCGCAGTAATAGCTCAAACATAAGCTTGAGAAGTTTGCTGTTCGACTTCATTCGTTCCAAAGTATTTACCAAACAGGAACTGGAATGGTACAACCAACATTTTACCAAAGAGCAATTAGATGCCATGACCGGATTTGGTCTTGGAATAGCAACAGGAGGTGGTAATGGTCAATATGTATGCAGGTCGTGTGGCGCAACCTTTACCAATTCTGCAGATTTACGTTCTCACGAGAATGCATACCACGACTATTAATATGCAGATTTCTCTTCATAACTATCTGATTATTTGATATTTCCGAATACAAAGATACATTTTTTATTTCAAAGAACACAAAAAGTCGTCCTTAAAAGTGTATTTTATATCAACCATCAAACAAATCAATGGGGCAAATCGAAGAAACAGTAGCCCCTGTTTATCCTCCCTCTTGCCGATGGTTCTGTATTAAATGAAAAGACAAAAACACGCAGATAATATGCGCTAATATGCCTTTTCCGCACCGTTAGCGCAAATTATCAGCAAATAATTTGCGCTAATGTGTATTTTCTTATATCTTTGCGCAGAAAATAACGAAAGAGATGGAACAGAAACTGATAGGAAGAGAAGCAGAACTCAAACTTCTCAATGAATATATAAACTCCGATAGATCAGAGTTTATCGCCGTCTATGGAAGACGACGTGTAGGCAAGACTTTTCTCATCAGAAAAGCCGTAGAGGATCATTTTGCCTTCTTCATGACTGGAATGAACGGAGTTGCCAAAGGCGAACAGCTTGTCAACTTCAGCATTGCCTTGCAAAAATATACCCACTCCACCACTCTGCAGACATTCAAGAGCTGGCTGCTGGCATTCTATGCCCTGTCACAATACATAGAAACACTTCCGGAAGGCAAGAAAGTTATATTTATCGATGAATTGCCATGGATGGATACCGCCAAATCGGGATTCATACCTGCACTGGAAAACTTCTGGAACAGTTGGGCAGTACTGCGCAACAACATCAAACTCATAGTTTGCGGATCCGCCACCTCCTGGATGATCAACAACCTGATTCGCAACCGTGGTGGCTTGCACAACCGACTGACCCATCATCTGATTGTAAAACCATTCACCCTGCACGAATGCGAAGAATACTTCAAGGCTTACCACTTCGGCTACAGCCGAAAACAGATAGCAGAATGCTATATGGTTATGGGAGGAATACCTTATTATCTGTCTATGATGGATAAGTCGAAAAGTCTGGTACAGAACATCGACCAACTGTTTTTCGCAGACAATGCAGAACTGAAAGATGAATTCAACGACTTATACAGAGCTTTGTTTAAGAAATCAGCCGACCATATCGCCGTGGTTACTGCCCTTGCTACCAAAGGAATGGGTATGACCCGACAGGAACTGGTCAAGGCATCGGGAGGAAAAGATAACGGTGCCTTCTCTACTGTACTGGAAGAATTAGAACAATGCGGATTCATCCGTCTATATGAACCATTCAGCACAGCCAACAAGATATCTTCCGACATTCGCCAAAAGCGAAACACCTTATTCCAATTGGTAGATTTCTATACGCTCTTCTACTTCCGGTTCATCAAGCACAACAAGTATCAGGATTCCAGTTTCTGGTCGTCCTCCCAGAACAGTCAGCTATACCATACTTGGGCAGGACTGTCGTTTGAGATGCTTTGTCTAAACCATATAGAAAAAATAAAGCATGCCCTGGGAATTTCGGGAGTACAGACCTTGGTTTGCTCATGGCGAAGCAGCAACACAGAAAAGGGAACTCAAATAGACTTGCTGATAGACCGTAAAGATGAAACCATCAACATCTGTGAGATGAAATTCTACAAGAGCGAATTCGAAATCAGCAAGGAATATGAGGAGAAATTGCAGGAGAAACTTCGTATCTTTACAGAAGAGACGAAGACTTCCAAATCGCTTCTCCTCACATTGATTACGTCTTTCGGATTGAAGCAGAACAAACATAGCGACATCGTACAGAAACAGATTACGATGGATGAATTGTTTATTTAATTAGACAAAGTATACTTTAAAATATTAAATCAAAAAGAATGAAAAGAATGTATGGCTTGACGTATTAAAGCTGAATGCTATTTTTATGGTTATATGTGTCCATTGCTCAGACCCTTCAACGTGTCACCCGAAGCCCGGTCAAACCCAGACTAGAGCTTCTGGGGTAGTATATATGGCTCATTTCTCAGACCATGTGTACCTTTATTTGTGATGATTACGGGAATACTTCTTCTCCCCGTCAAAATCTCCATGAAGGATTTTTACAAAAAGCGACTTCTTAGAATAGCATTTCCTTTTGTGATTTGGTATATGCTTTCGTAATGTGCTGAACGTACGTAATAAAAGCAGAGGCAAGGGTCTGTTTCCAAGACCCTTGCCTCATATTTAACTAATTCTCACTATTCAAGTATTATCCTTCAATTGCGCCCTGAGCCGCAGCAAAAAATCCTTTGTAAATGGGAGATGCGTGAAGTTATCGGAAACATATGTAAAACATTTCCATATATATTTATAGTATATTACTTTTTCTTATTACCTTTAGTGAAATCATGATAGATGATTTTACACTCATGTTTTACTCGTTCGCTGCTTGACGCAAAGTATTAGACGAGCCGTTTGTTGAAAGGCTGTCGAGAAGGAAACGGTAGGCTTCCTTCATTGCTGTCAACTGACCTTGCAAATACTGAACCTTTTGGCTAAGGTCTTCGGTTGCCATTTGGTCATCTTCGGTTGGCTCCTGTTTGGTAACAGGAGCATACTTTGTCTCGCCATAGAAGAAATCCATCTTTACGCCAAGTACATCACAGATACTCTCCAATGTGCCAGTTTTTATATCCTGTGCCTTTATTATTTGGCTGAAATTAGGTTGTGTCATTCCTAATTTGGCGGCAATGTCTTTCAACATATAGCCCTTGCCGATTAAGATTTTCTTTAATTCAAGTCCATCCATACCCTTATTTATGTTAATATTTCTTATATATTTAAGTGTTTTATTATATGTAATTAATAATTTTATTATCTTTGCACACGAAAGTTTAAGGATATTCTTTCGAAAGTTTATCCATTATCTTTGCAAAATTAATAAAAAAAGTAATATGACAAAAGAAAATCTTGAAATTTATCAGGAGGTTTTTCCAAAAAGCCAACTGAGAAGAATGAAGGTGGTTGATGAATATCTTAATACCTTCGGTGAAATGATTAAGAAAAAGGTTATTTCTCCAAATTGCGCTTTCGAAGCGTTGGCAAAGAAGTATGAGCTTACAAGAGCTGGTATAAGAGTTATGCTCACAAAGGCAGGTGTGTACAAAAGCAGCCAAGAGCCGCTTTATTATCCTACTGCCGAAGAACGAGCTGCCAAACCAACTTACTTCTTTGATATGAATAATCCTAATAATAATTATTATGGTACAGATAATATTGGATGAAGACCGTGGAGCTTATGAGGCTTTTATTGCCAAGCTAACGGATGCCCTTGCCCCGAAACTTGTGGCAATGATGAAGAAAACTCCACAGACCGTCTGTTCTCAAAGAGAGGCATACAGACGTTATGGAACTGGTAATGTGCGTAGATGGGTGAAGGAAGGCAGACTTAAACCATTTGCCAAGCGACCAGGAAAGATAGAGTATAAAATGTCGGATTTGAAGACTCTCTTCAATCAACAACAAGATTACTTCTCCAGTTATGTCCATGTACAGAATACAAAAAAACATATATAAGGCTAAGAAACCTTTGTGGATGCAATGTCTTCTGTTCAACATTATGCCTAATTTGTATGATCCTCATCCGAAAAAGGAAGAATGTCAGAAGAATCTGAAGGCAATATCGAGTGCCATAAATGGTCAGAAATATTATTGGCACCAGCACCATTCCATGATAGGTAAATTCTGCAAACTGGTTATCTGTGAAGATTACATAAAGATAATGTCAAAGAAAGGTAATCTAATGTTGTCTTTCGTTATTGAACGATGTGAAGACGATGAACTTAATGTGAATTAGAATGATAGGTTTGGATTATAGTTGGATAAAATTGCCAAGAACATTTTGTGATTGGCGTTGGTATAAAGATTCGCACATGGTGCTTCTGTACCTGCATATTCTTCTTCACGCCTCATTTTCCGACAAGGAAATAGGGGAAGTGGTTATCAAGAGAGGACAGATGCTCACAAGCTATGCACAATTGTGCAACAATACTGGTTTGTCATTGCAGACAGTGCGAACCTGCATAAAGAAGTTATTGAAGACCAAACAGATAAAAGTTTTGTCTTGCAAACATCACACAACAATATCTGTCGTGGCGTATGATAGTTTTCAGCCAGAGGGTAAGGACGAACTCAACCCAAATTGGGTAAAGTTGTATCGTAAGATAGAAGATTGGCGTTGGTACAAGGATGCCATAACCTTTCATCTGTTCATACACCTGTTGTTGAATGTTAACTACTGTCCTTCTGCGAATGGTGAGAATATTCTTGGAAGAGGTCAAATAATGGTGACAAGAAGGTCTCTGACAGAATCGACCAACATATCGGACAGGAGTATCAGAACGTGTATAGAGAAGTTGCAGAAATCTAAAGAAATATTAATTTCTCAAAAAGCGACCAACCGACCACACATCATAACTATCTGTAATTATGATAGTTACCAGTCTGGATTTGCACCTTCTAACATACAGCTAACATACAACCAACATACAACTAACATTCAGTGTGAAAGTGTGCAGCAAGCTTTGGTTTTCGCCTCGAAAAGCGACCAACCAAATTTGGATGTAAACACCTGTGGTGTAATGGGTTACATTGATAATGATTCTCAAACTAACACACAGCTAACATACAACCAACATACTGCTAACATGCAGCCAACACACGACCAACACACAGATAACATACAAGTAACAACATATAAGAATATAAGAAATAAAGAAATAAAGAAAAATATATCATCAACATCCGCGCATGCGAGAGAAGTTGAGAATTTGGAAGTTTTGGATGGGAAAGAAGAGAAAGAAAACCAACAAAAGAAAGCAAGGAAAGAAAGTTTCCTGGAGCTTTTGGAGCAGGATGAGCTTTGGCTTGGAGCTATCGCAAGAAAGTTCTCTCTTGCCAGAGTTGAACTTGTAAAGTGTAGGTTGGAGGATTTCGATTTAGACATGATATGTCGAGGAAAGACAACTCATACGGACATTCAAGATTACAAGAGCCATTTTGTAGATTGGCTTTATAAAAATAATAGTGCAACATCAAAAAGTAATAATCAATATGGAGTTTCTAAACAAGGCAAGCAAAATGGAAGTAGATTTGTTCCTAAGTCGTCTGAAGGAGCAGTCTATACCCAATCTTTCTAAGCTGCCTATTGATGAAGACCTTTGCAAGCGAGGCTTGCAATGTGCGTTTGAAAAAGTCGTGGAAAGCGGTTTTCATCATTACATCAAAAATGAGCAGCAGAGCAAACAGTTGGAAGCAGTTGCCAATTGGCTTGTCTCACCTGAAAAGAAATGGGGTCTGCTGCTGAATGGCATTCCTGGCAATGGAAAGACAACAACCCTTATGGCAATAAGAAAAGTTATCAATGCTTTGGAACTTGAAGATCCTAACCCGATTTCAGAGAACAAGGTGTTAGGCTTTAGATGCCAAACGGCTAAAGAGCTATGTGAAGTTGCCATCAAAGACAAAACAGCATTCAAGCAATACAAGAACTCCACTATACTTGGTATAGATGAGTTTGGCTTGGAGCCTACGGTTGTCTCTTCATACGGCAATGAATACACTCCTGTTTCCGATATTCTGGCTTATAGATACGAGGCTCGTTTGCCAACTATAATGACAACAAACATTGCAAACGTAGAAATTCGCCCTAAGTATGGAGACAGAATAGCTGCAAGAATGAATGAAATGTTCGACATCATCGTTATGCCAGACATAGATTTTAGAGTTAAGGTTAATGAATATACGTTTTTAAATAAATTATAATTGGGATGGAAGAAGCTAAGAAAATATTGCAAAAGACCCATGGAGGACTTGACGTTTTCAAGCACTACCTTGGCGAAGATTGTACTGCCCAGTTTTTCCGCAATCCTTATCGTAAGGACAAAAGGGCATCTTGCCGTCTGTATAAGAACGAGTCTGGAGGAGATAGTTACTACTATTTCCTTCAAGACTTCGGTGATAGCAAATTCTGTGGTAATTGTTTTGTTATTGTTGCCAAATTGCTTGACTATAACTTAAACACAGATTTCAAGCGACTTCTTGAACAGATTGACCGAGATATGAAACTCAATGTGTTTTCATCTTATGATGATGGTTTTCATAGCAAACAGGTGAAGCTGAAAAAGGTCATAGCCTGTGGTAGCAAGGAAAAGCAATGTTCCATTTCTGAGTTCAAACCTATAACAAAGCATTTTTCGGACAAAGAGTTGGAATATTGGCAACGTTATGGGATAGATGAGAAAACGCTGCTGAGATACGACGTGAAAAGTATCAAAAGCTGTTCGTTTGTCAAAACAGACGGAAAGAAATTTACTATCGTAAGCAGTGAACTTGTTCCTATATATGGATATTACTTCAATGGAGGGCTTGGCATCAAATTTTATCGTCCAAAGTCTGAATATCGTTTCATGTATGCAGGTGACTTACCCAAGCCATATATTTTCGGATGGAACAAATTGCCTACATCTGGAGAACGTGTATTCATAACAGGCGGTGAGAAAGACGTGCTTTCGCTTGCAGCTCATGGTTTTTATGGAATAGCCTTCAACAGCGAGACTGCAAAGGTGCCGGAAGATAAGTTGAAAGAACTTTCTGAGCGTTTCAAGGAAATAATCTTTCTGTATGATTCAGATGAAACAGGCATCAAGGAGTCGAAAGAACGAGTCGAAGACTTCAAAAATAGATACAATGTTTCTCGTCTTCAATTACCATTGGAAGGTAGCAAGAAAGAGAAAGACATCAGTGACTATTTCGCCATAGGCAATACAACGGAAGATTTTATCAAACTCATTAATGAACAAAGAACATGAAAATTTCAAAAAGAAGAGTAGAATACAGTCATTTAGGAGGTAATCTTCGCCTTGTATCTATGACAGACGAAGAACGAAAAGAGTTGGCAAAGCAGCACAATACAGAAAAATGGGCAATCTCTCCCAACCTCTATTTTGTTGAATTTTCCTCGTTCAACAGAAACTATAGAGGGTATGGCATCAGAAATGTCAATGGTGGGATAGAGTTCATTAATCCACTTTATATGAAAAATCCTATAACATTGGATAACAAAGGATATGTTTTTGTTGCCCACTCTAAAGACGACAGCAATAAGCATTGCTGTCTATTTTGGGAGTTTACGGATTATCTTGCTTATCTCTCCATCCAGAAGAAACATTTTCTGAATCTTCCTAAAGACTGCGACTGTTTCATTATGTCTGATGTAAGAAACTTCATACCTATGGTAGTTGATACAGACGATTACGAGAATATTTATATGTTCTTCCCAAATAATGACACTGGCTATACTATAGCCAAAACCATACAGAACCGCAATTTCAAGCATGTGCATGACTGTAGCCTTCTGTATGCAGCCAATGAAACATTGCATGATTTTGCCCATGCCTATTTGGAAGAAGTCAACAAATAAAGGGTATAACAGCATGAAGATACTTTGCATAGCACTTGGTGTGGTCATCATTGCAATCGCAATAGCTTTTATATATGAGATAAAGCATACGTATCGTGATGGTGACCTTTGGAAAAAATGAATGAATCGTCCGCATTTATGCGGCTACTAAAAAGTTATATATATGATAGACAATGTTTTCACTATTATCCATTGTAAAAATGGATTGGAAAAGACTCCTGAGTATTGGCAGAAAGCTGATTTCGAGGAGAAGTTTAAGGAGCTTACAGATAGGGTTATACAACATAAGCATTTTACCCCTACTGCCAGAATGAAGATAATCAGAAAGATGTCCTTTTTGATTAAGGCATCCACTACGATTGAGCAACTTCTCGCCTTGTCTGACAAGTTGAGAGACAAGTTCAATATCGATTGTTTCCAAATTGCTATAGACAGAACTGACAGCATGGCTCACATGCTATTCGGTTTCATTGATGAGAACGGTTCAAGTATATACTTCAACTGGCTCAACGAGATAAGAATATCTGTAATGATTCTTAATGAATTAAACTTGCCTCGACCTAAGAGTGTGCAAATGTGGCTAAGATATTTCCTGGCTTATTCGTTCGAACATGATCATGAGATATTCCAGAAGCAATTGGCAGCCTTGGAACATGGGGAAATAGATAAGATTAATCTTCCTTTTATGCGTGATGTCCTGCACTATGCAGAAGCCATGTGTAAAGGACAATTAAAATAGGAAATTATGGATAAGACGTTTGTTTTTAACAAGAATAATATCTGTACCAATCCCAATACTCCAGTTTCATGGATTAGTGAAGGAAAGCCTTCTATGGGATGGTCTTTTGATGTCTTTACCGCATTAACTCCTAAAGGATGGGTATGTGGGCTTGATTGCAATATGGGAGATTCCTGTGCAAGCTGCGGTTGCAACAGAAAGAGTCGTGAGTTGTATGACTCCCAGAAGGAAGCAATTTACAATTCTCTTAAACGTTTAGAGAGACTTGCTTTAGAAAAGAAAAAAAGCAAGTTCCAAAAAGAAATGTTGTCTGAAATCAGAAAAGGCATCAACTTATATGATATACGACAACTCGAATTGTTTGACTAAATAAAAAGATATATCAATGAAAAAGATTAATGGTATCAGTTTGCTGCACGGCATCGCTATACTTTCAGGTATAGGTATCGTAGGAATTTTCGCTTGGTGCGATGAGTCAATAAATGAAGGAGGAAGGGGCATTACGCCGACCTTGCTTTTCGTTGTCTATGTTCTATTGCTGCTTGCTTGTAATGCGGAAATTATTGCGTCAGACGAGAACTTCAAGAGAGTGTTTGACAGAACAAAGAAGGTCTATGACATAGCCAAGAATAACGCTTCCGTGGAAGGCATAAACTTGTATAATTTCGAACACGACAAAAAATGCAAAACAGTTATTTTTGTCATATTCGGATTCTTACTTGTGACTTTATGGCTTGCAATACACTTCACGCTGATAAGAAGTCTTATTTTAGCGTTGCTGATTTCCATCGGACTGTCTTATATGATTATTACATTAGTTTTGGTAGCTTGGAACTTAGCGGCAATAAGAGAATTAAATAAAACAAGAATGAAACTGGAAAGTAAACATTAAAGATATGATTACAGAATTTGAAAAAGGGCAATGGTCGGTCATTCAGAACGTCATAACCTTTATGAAGGATGACCAAACCGCTATGGAGCTTTGTAGAGAAGCTGGTTTTGGTAAGAAGAAGATTCTTGAACTGGAAAAGGATTCATGTACATTTATGAATGAGGTCAAGGCGTTTCTAAAACGCAAAGGACACTTATTGGAGGACTGAACTATGATGGTAAGTGTTACTAAAGCGGAATATGAGGCAATCATGTTTTGCAGAGAACAGGTCACTGGAGCAATAGAAGGAGCCTCGGATGAAAACTATGTAAAAGAGGCATCCGAGGCTATTGAGGGAATAGTTTCCTTTCGCAAGAAATATCTGAAAGCCGTTGCCAAGCAGGATAACCTGGCAACGGCAAAACAAGCGGTGAAGAAATTACATCCAGAAATTAAAGGACAAATGTTTAACAAATTGGTAAGAATCGTTGCCAAACAATTGGATGATAAATGAATGGATCAATAAGAAAAAGACTCCTTGCAATGAAGATTAGTAATTGGGAGTCTATTCCATATAGTGTAGGACTTCAATGTCCAAATGGCGATGATGGCTCTTTTATGGAGGGAAAATCTAAAGTTATCGGTTGGTGTGACACACCAAAAGGTCTTATGAAGGTATGTGAGTGCCAGGTGTGCTTTTCAAAGTTCCGCTACCATGGATTTCATGGTAGCTTGGAAGCTTTTTTGAATAGCCTTGAAGAAGATATAGTATATCAAGAGCAAGGACTTGAAGCCTGGAGTGAACTAACTTTAAAGAGATTTAAGCATGAGATATAGTAAATCGTTCATTCCTACACAGGCTTTCAATCCATGTACTTGGTGTTACTACGAAAGTAATTTTGCCACAGAGGATGAATACCAAAAGAGTGTATGTTTTAGATGTGACAATAACTTTTGTGAATTTACGAATGCAATGTGGAAATACAAAAGACGTAATCATTATCTTCAAAAGATAGGAAGAATTAAACGCAAATTGTTTCCATGTTCTATACCTCATTGGAAGAACACGGAACAGTTGCCTTTTTAAAAGATAAATTATGACACAAGAGGATTTAGACAAAACAAGATGGTGGGGAACATCCTACAGTCTGGAAACTGATCAGTTTGAAGTTTCATTCAGTGACACGACTAACTGCATTCCAAAGCTAACAATGATTATAAAATACAAGGTTAGGAACGGCAAGAAGGTGTGGCGTAGTCAAGTTGTTAGATATGTTTGCAACGGCATCTACTACAAGAACAAAAAAGATCTTCTTGATAGATGTAATGTAGTATTTAATTTTATCAAGTAATGGAAAAGGAAGTTTTGACTTTGCATCTTGCAGAACCTTGGTATTCGATGATTGTATCCGCTGAGAAGATGGAAGAATACCGGGAAATTAAGCCGCATTGGATAAAGCGTTTAACCACCAACTGCGAAGTTCCCTATGATGTGGCAGCAGAAACACATTATGGAGAGGTGCTGTATCGTCCTTATACCCACGTTCTCTTCGTAAAAGGCTATCCGAAAGGTAATGAGCCGTCCGTTGAGAAGAAGATTGTGGATATAACAATTGGCAAGCCCAAGAAAGGACTTTGCCCGAAAGAGTTTTTAAACAAAGAATATTTTATCATTAAATTCAAGTAAATATGAGAGATTATGTAATTTTAATAGTGCAGGCATTAAACATTTTAGCAAAGGTTACCATGATAGGCATGATTTGTTTTGCAATTTATGCTTTCATCTTTATACCTGTTTTTAGTTTGAAATGGTGTGCTTTATATGTATTTTCATTCGTTCTCGTCTTTTGCTTAGAACGTTGGTCTTATAATAATTTTCCTTATTACGATAAAGACCCTTGGAATGACTGATACAAATATCTTTTACGAGACTGGAGATATTCAGTTTAGTACATGCCAAACTATTGTGGTTCCTGTCAATTGTGAAGGAACGATGGATGAAGGGATAGCGTCAATATTCAGAAGACGCTATCCTTATATGTTTGAGCGTTACAAATGGATATGTGAACAAGGTCTTCTTGCCCCCGGCAAACTCTGGATATACAATTCCCCATCGAAGCGCAAGATATTAATATTTCCTGTTCTGCAACATGGCGAAGAAATATATAGATATATGGAGTTAGGCTTGGCTAAATTTCTTGCCACATATCAGGAGAAAGGAATCACATCGGTTGCCTTTCCTTTGTTCAATCCCATTGGTACAACAGAAAAGGATGTTTTAGGGCTTATGTCTTACTATTTAGCTAAGTGTGATATAGCAGTAGAGATATATACAGAGTATATTCCTCGTTCCCAAACACTTGTGCCCCTACTGGAGCGACTATGTGGAAAATTTACAGATGAAGAAATCTACAACATCAAGAAGAAGCTCTGCTTCGAGGTGGATTAATACAAAAGAAAAACGGTCATCATTCTCACGAACAACAACCGCCCTCCTTGGATGAACTTATGACAATCCACCTTTAAAACTTCTTAATTTGATTATAGTTGTGTGGAGTGCAGGGTATCGAACCCCATTTCAACCAACCACTTAATTATATCACCAAGCAGCCTTTTGAACACCCCGAAAAGAACCCCTCGATACTCACGCACAGAGGGATAATAGCACTACTGAAATGCTTAATGATTGATGTTTCTTTCAATATGTCAATTTCACTATTTATCCTTGACGCAGTTACACAATGGCTTATCGCCCATTATGTTTGTCATGCAGCCATGCCTTCTGTTCGTAGCTGAGTCCATCCCAGCTTTCCTTGCGTTTCTTGCCGCCTGAATGTGTCATTGCCTTACCGAAGCCCTTGAAGAGCCATGCCATGAATAACCATAAAAATACTGTTCCCATATCTGTAAACTTTAACTGGTTCTACAAAATGATTTCTACTTCACTGAGAATGTGGCGATACTGTCAAAACCGTTAGCCACCACTCCATATTCTCCTGCTGGCAGGTCATGGAGAGTGACGAGGTAAGATGAAAATCCATACTTCTTCGCCTCGTAATCCACGGTGGTGAAATTGGTGGTAGCCGATGCGCTGCCGAAGCCGATGTCTGCCATCTTGAATCTGCGTTCCTTCTTCTTGGTTTCGAACTTGAAGATGCCGAAGGCGTTCTTTGGCTCCTCGCTGTTGTCCTTCACACGGATGATGAGGGAGAACTTCTTGGAGGAAATCTTGTTAGGGCTTTCCGCTCCCTTCACTGTGAGGTAAGCTTTAGTTCTGTCAAGAAGGGAAGCTCCTGGAATTGGAACCAGGGCGAAAGCCGAAGACTTTGCCTTGTGTTCTCCTGTTTCCTTCTGGAGAAGCGTTGTGGTGCTGTCTGCGTTAATGACAGCTACCTGTCCTTTATACTCTGGTTCTGTAATGTTCTGAGCAAATCCTAATGTTGCAGTCAAGAACAATGCTGATGTCAATATCAAATGTTTCATACCTTAATATAAGGTTTTATTAATTAATTACACTGCAAAGATACAAAAAATTAATGAAATACGCAAGTTTTTATAGAAATATTTCTCTATTTAAGAAAATATTTATATCTTTGCAGTCGTATTTAAGGAAATACGACAATATAGCAATATGTCAATACGGCAATATAACAATATAACAATATATAAATAAGGTAATATGAAACAAGCAAAGATTATTTCTATCGCTAACCACAAGGGTGGTGTCGGTAAAACAACCACAACGGCAAGTGTGGGTTCAATTCTTGCCACTAAGGGTTACAAGGTTCTTGTCATCGACCTCGATGCACAGGCAAACTTGACAAGTTCACTCATTAAGGGAGAGGTTTCTGCATCAATATATGATGCAATGAAAAAATCCACTGCACTTCCTATATATAGAGTTAATGAGAAGACAGAGTTGGATTTAGTTCCTGCATCCCTTGAACTTGCTCAGGCAGATTTTGAAATGGCTTCAAAAATAGCCAGAGAAAGAATCCTTGCCAATCTTTTAGAAGATTACAAGGACAAGTACGATTATATCATTATGGATTGTCCACCTTCCCTTGGTCTTATGACATTCAATGCCATTACGGCATCTGATTATGTGATTATCCCATTGGTTGCAGAAATACTACCATTCAACGGATTGAAGATGATTTCAGACTTTATAGGTCAGTTGAAGAAGTATCTGAACCCTAAAATAGAGATATTGGGTATTCTCATCACACGATGGGAATCAACCAATCTTAGCAAGGGTATCGAGGAGCGTCTTCGCAATAATTTGGGAGAAAAAATATTCACGACCAAAATTCGCAAGAACGTGACTATCGCCCAAGCACCATTGGAAGCTACCAACATAGTTGAGTATGACCCAAAGAGCAATGGAGCTATCGACTATCAGGCATTTACAGACGAGATTTTGGAGAGAATGAAATAGTTCTCTCCTTAAAATGTTAAGTTATGACACAAGAACAATTAAATACGCTAAGTGAATTACTTGCCGACTTCAAGAGCGAATACACCGACATCGACAATGATGGCTACTGGAATGTAGAAGAAGTTGAAGGGCTTGTAAATTCAGCAATAAGCGACAACAATACAAATCAGTAACAAAAAAATGGGAAAGGGAATAAATATGGATGCCATGGATAAACTCATCTCTGGTCTTTCAGGAAATGAAGAGAATATATCCATCGAACATGAGCAAGCCAATGAGGAAAGCCATACTTCTGAGCCTCCAAAGCAATCACAAAAAAGCAAAGGCAACAGAAATAAGCCAGTCAAGCAACATATCTGCGCAACAGTTAATGCTGATAGCTTGAACAAGATACGTGCTATTGCAAAAACGGAAGGACTTACAATCAATTCTATCATTGACCTTGGTTTGGATATTGTCATAAAGAAGTACGAGGAACTTCACGGAACAATACAGGTAAAGAAGCCAAAGAAAGGTGATGTGGGAAAAGTATTCAATCTCTAAAAACGGCATTATGGATGGAATGGAGATATTCAAACAGGATGTTTGCAGAGCAGCTTTAGAGTGTAACGCCAATCTTGTTGTCGTGTACAATGGAAAGAAGGCATTTTGGTATTATGAGCAGCTACAGGCTTTAGTTGCTGAATATCCAAACAAGAGTATAACCTTATTGGAGTTTTGTGTTGCAGCAGAAAAAGTTGGTGATAAATGTTCCAAAGAAACGACTAAATGTTCTTTC
Source organism: Prevotella merdae (assembly GCF_900290275.1). GTDB lineage: Bacteria > Bacteroidota > Bacteroidia > Bacteroidales > Bacteroidaceae > Prevotella > Prevotella merdae. The sequence continues at coordinate 512,725 of NZ_LT985324.1, read as the reverse complement.
TGTTTTGTTGCGAGAAATGTACCAAGAGAAGAAGCCCTCTCGGAATATTAAAATAAAAAGAAAGAAGTAGGATAAAGGACACTGCCATATATTCTGCTTCTTTCTTTTTCCTTATTACTCTGTAATCTCTGGCAATTCATCAAGAAGGCTGTCTATTGAGCCAAATTCAAGAAAAGCATAGCCTGTTTCTACAACTTCTCCGCTTTCCAAATCTTTAATAAAAATGCCACAATCATAGCCAAGATTTTCTGTAATTCTACACACCTCATAATCACTTGTATAATCACTATGTTTCGGACTCGCCACAATTCGTGGACGTGGTTCGTCGTTTTCATCCCAATCATATTGATGATTAGGAAATTTCTGCAAGGCATTTTTAAGCTCAACAACTTCCTTGTCTCTTATTGCCTTGTACATCATGTAAAAATCTGTATGTTCCATAATATGTTAGTTATAGAACGGTGGTTAGCCGTTCCGTTACCTTTTAGTTGTTGTCTGTTGCTATATCATGTATAAAGCAGTCATTTTTGCCGAACAAAATAATAACAGCTACAGCAGACACAACCACACCTGAGAAGAAGAGCCATACCGAAATCCACTCTGCTAAGAAACGACCGAAGATACCAGCTATGGCAAATATCATCAATGCAAAACCTAATAGACAGAAAACGCAAATAGCATCCTCTACACTCATTTTCTTGTAAAAATTCAAAATCTTTCCCATAATCAAACTTGCTTTAAAGGGTTCAACAATAAAATTATTCTGGATTTCCTGATTCATCTGCCTTTTAAGGACTTTCCGTTTCGTTCAATCCGAGATTTTTTTTAGAATCATTCCGGCATAACCGTCATCACCTAAGCCTTTTTACGTGCTTTAGAAGATGGCAGCCCAATAAGGCAGTAAGCCAAACAATCGGTAGAGAATTTTTGTAGAATACCCAATCTCTGATTGCGGAAGTCTGCTGCAAAAAATCTTCGCCGATAAGGAGAGCATCGACTGGTGTTTGGTGTCTGCCTGGGCTGCCATACCTTTGCACGTTAAAAAGCTATGGTGATGGTTAACGGCACAACCTATGCTAAAAAATTGAGGTTGAACACAAGAAACGGAAATAAGAATATAGATATAAAAATAAGAAAAGCATAATAAATATTCCATATACACGTTATATAGAATATATAGTATTATTAATTAATGAATAGATATATAGATGGAAAGAAAAAGTTGTAAGATTATACATGTACATTTCCTAACCACTCATAAGAACTTCTACTTTGGCAGTGTTGCTGCCATCTTCAAGAAGTTCAGCGAAGAAGAAATAGGATATAGTAAGGAATATATCAGCCACGCTCTGGTGGAAGATGGAAATCACCTTCTATCCAAAAAGGTATTGATAATAAGATCACGTTTGATTAGATAAGAATATCATAATGAAAATCGGACAACCATCGGAGATACCGCTTTACAGGTGAAGCTGAATGGTTCGCCTGATGGCTGCGACCGATGAGGGAGCAGTCCGAAAAAATGCTCTTGCTTTTAAATAGAAGCAAGAGCATCATTTACTATGCCACAAATTTAAACTCGTGTATGCTTATGTAATCATCATCATATTCGTGTTCTTCGTTCCACTTGTCAATATCAGCAATAGTAACAGAATCACGTTTAATACGAACAGCGGCGTATGCCAAAGCTTCCTCTTCCGACTTGAACTCCTCGTATTCATCCTCTCCTTCTACACAAGAAGCCACGATGAAATGGTAGGCAAAGTATTTGCCATCAATGTCATTTGTGGCATAAACTTCACATCCATCTTCCTCAACAATGTAGTACACTTTCATACCATTATAGTGTTTTTCAAGAAGATGTCTGAAATCTGTTGCACCCCAAGCTTCCTCTGCCTCGATGCAAAGGAGACCATCCGATAATTCGCAGGACTGGATAAATCCACGAAGGTAACTTTCACCCTTTTCTATGCCAAGAGCCAATATAATATTGCCTTCCCAATCCTTTGACGCACCATCCTCCATTACAGGGCGTTCGCTATTGTCGAACGCCTTGCAGAGGTAATATATTTCCTGAAGGTCTTTTTGATTACCCTCAATACGATAGTCTGTTCTTGCCCAATTTGCCATAATTCATTACTTTAAATGGTTGGATAATAAAGTTCTTTCTCACTAAGATGCTTGATAGTTTCATCCGCCAACTTGCAAGCCAATTCATCACGTGGGTCATAATAGCCCTTTTGGTAGTTGGCTGCCAACTGCTCGATGAAATACATTGCGACCTTGAATTTCTCTTGTACCAAGAAACGGTGGTCATTGGCAAGCTCAATGCCTGTCTTCTTAGCACTGCTCATCTTACCATTAACGAAACGAGAAAACTCGTCTGCAAACTGCTTGTCATTCTCACTGATAATTGAATAATCTGCCATAATCAAATCTGCTTTAAAGGGTTTAACAATATAATTATTCTGGATTTCCTGATTCATCTGCCTTTTTAAAGACTTTCCGTTTCGTTCAATCCGAGATTTTTTTTTAGAATCATTCCGGCATAACCGTCATCACCTAAGCCTTTTTACGTGCTTTAGAAGATGGCAACCCAATAAGGCAGTAAGCCAAACAATCGGTAGAGAATTTTTGTAGAATACCCAATCTCTGATTGCGGAAGTCTGCTGCAAAAAATCTTCGCCGATAGGGAGAGCATCGACTGGTGTTTGGTGTCTGCCTGGGCTGCCATACATTTGCACGTTAAAAAGCTATGGTGATGGTTAACGGCACAACCTATGCTAAAAAAATTGAGGTTGAACATAAGAAACGGAAACAGAAATATAGATATAGAAAAACATATATAGCCTTATTGCAAACAATAGATATAGAGAGTAATATGACAATACTGATATACAACAATACAGTAATATGCCAATACGGCAATATAGATGTAAACAAAGATATAGGATGCCGTACTCTTTCCGAGTGGTCTTATAGACCATGTGGCAGAGGCAGAAAGTAAGCCTCATTCTCTCAGTGAAGCTCGTGCAACGTTCAGCTTCTGAGAAAAAGAACGAGCCTTACTTTCTGATGACAGCCCGGAAAGTGTGCAGCATCCGTAGTATGGGGTGTTGTTTGCAACGCCCCTGAAGAATGTTCGACCTATCTCCCTTGCTGCTCTGGAGGGAAGAGAAGCTTTGCTCCTGGGCAGTTTCGCCATGTTTGCGGAATACACAGCAACGTCGTGCATGGAGAAAACTGGCGAAAGGGAACAATACCAATATAGATATGTTGATATTCCTGTATATCCATATAGACATAAATAAGGCTATGCAGATATACGATAATGTAGAAATGGAACAATATAGCAATACAACAATACATCAATATGGTAATGTAGCAATATAGATATAAAGTAATACGGATAGCAATATAGATATGAATGTATATGGATAATCAAACAATCAAGGCATGGCAAAGTGACCGCAGGGAGCCTTGCCGTGCCTACCTCTCTCCGGCATACACCGTCCGCCTTGTCAAGGCAGACATCGGTATGCCGGGTTTGAAGGATGCCGTACTCTTTCCGAGTGGTCTTATAGACCATGTGGCAGAGGCAGAAAGTAAGTCTCATTCTCTCAGTGAAGCATGGACAACATTCAGCTTCTGAGAAAAAGAACGAGCCTTACTTTCTGATGGCAGCCCGGAAAGTGTGCAGCATCCGTAGTATGGGGTGTTGTTCGCAACACCCCTGAAGAATGTTCGACCTATCTCCCTTGCTGCTCTGGAGGGAAGAGAAGCTTTGCTCCTGGGCAGTTTCGCCATGTTTGCGGAATACACAGCAACGCCGTGCATGGAGATAACTGGCGAAAGGGGATAATACACACATAGATATATTCCATATAACATTTATATAGAATAATATTGTTTCCGTATAAAGATTTCTATTACTATATATGTATTCTTTCTATACTGTACCGTGTAATTATAGATAATGGTCATTCAACCATACGACTATAGGTTTGAGTTTGTCCTTTATCGACATTCTCTATCTTGATAAGAACCATTGCTCTTGATGGAATCGTGCTTGGAAGTTCTTTCATCAGTTTACCTATTATTTCCTCCACGTTGTTAAAGCCAACATCAGTGATCTCACTGATTTTCCTTCCTCGATAAAAAATAGAGCCTTTCATCATCTGACGGAATGAGAAACGTTCAAATACCGTGCTATCAGCCTTCGAATAATCTCTTGATTTATCCTCAGTGAAGAATATCTTCTCCAAGACTTTCTCATTCAATGCCCATGCAGGTGAGAAGTCTATCTTAACATAAGACCTTGTTACACGATGACGGTCTGAATGGTTCATAGCAAAGCCAACCTCATCAATGGATGCTCCACATTCGTTTTGGGCAACAGTTGCCCATGTATGACGAAATGTATATACACAATACGCCTTCTCATGTGGAATATGGAGACTTTTCTCGCATATCTGACGGATTCCGCAATTAATGTTGGCACCAAAACTGTCGCTGTTGGTCATACGTTTGTGGAAATCGAAAAGATAAGGCGAGGTTGTTTTATCAAGATACTTGTCGAATACAGGTTGCAAGATACCAGGTATCTTCATTTCCATATAAGCATGATCGTTTCTGAACTTGCGAGTTTTTGCTCGCTCATAGCTAATGATGCCATCATGGTAATCTTCTTTCTTCAAATTATATATATCAACCGTATTCATTCCTGCAAGGCAAAGCACCATCATGGCAACATCATGTCCAAGCTCTGCCAAAGGCAATATACGGTCGGAAGGTGGGAGAGGAGCGGCAAAGAAAGCACGGCATTCTTCCATAGTAATAGCTCGCTTCTCTGGAGTGTCTGCCTTTGGTATTTTTATTTTTAGCCATGGATTTGTTGTTATACGGATGATACCGCAATCATAGTCGTTAAATTCAAGCAACGCTTGCCTGAATATTTGTCTTATACATATAGGGTACATTTCCTTGGCTCTTGCTGTTTTGGCAAGAGACTTTATCCATCCATTGATAAACTTGGATGTGAGTTGCGAACACATTACTTTATTGGAACCTGCATAGAGTTCCAAATGTCTATAGGCAAGTTCGTAGTTTCTGGCGTTCCGTTCATGACCATTGTTGTATAGATTGTCATGGTATTGCCTTGCATAATCAGAAAAGCATACATCAGCTGTACCGCTTTCCAAATATGCTACGACATCATCCACACTCCATGTGCGAATAGGCTGTTTGTTGAGCATTTCCGCAAAATGGGCTATCTTGACAGTACATGCTTCAAGAACAAAAGGATCCTTGACTTCATGGTTCTTTTTGTTCACAGATTTTGTTTCTACGATTTTGTCTGTTTTTAGATACCTTGACTTTCTGTTGTGAGTAACCCGGATAGATACATTCCAGAATCCATCTGCTCTCTGTCTCAGTGCCACTGTTTTAAATGTTGCCATATCTTTTATGTTTAAATTGTTCTTAGAATCATTTCGAAAGTTGTAAAACATGTGTAAAACATGTCCTTGGAAATTGTAAAACATATGTAAAACATCCATCATCATTTGTAGCATTTCAGTGGTACTTCCGCTAAAAACGAATTAAGTGGAAAGTCCTCTGTTACAAGGACTTTCCACTTAATCTATTGAGAGTCAAATATTTGCTATTATTCCTCTACAGCAGCCTGAGCCGCCGCAAGTCTTGCTATAGGTACTCTAAACGGTGAGCATGATGCATAATTCATGCCTACCTTAGCACAGAACTTAACTGATGAAGGCTCGCCACCATGCTCGCCACAAATACCAGTGCGGAGGTTTGGACGAGTAGCACGACCATTCTCTACAGCCATCTTGATAAGTTGACCAACACCTTCCTGGTCGAGAACCTGGAATGGGTCTACCTTCAAAATCTTCTTCTCCATATATGCAGGGAGGAACGAAGCGATGTCGTCACGAGAATAACCGAAGGTCATCTGTGTCAAGTCGTTTGTACCGAATGAGAAGTACTGAGCCTCCTCAGCAATCTTACCTGCGGTAAGGGCAGCACGTGGAATCTCGATCATTGTACCAATCTCAAACTCAACCTCTACGCCATACTCTACAAATACCTCCTTGGCAGTAGCAAGGATGATAGACTTCTGCTGCTTGAGCTCCTGAACAGTACCGATAAGAGGAACCATAATCTCAGGACAAGGGTTGAAGCCTTCCTTCTTAAGCTGGCAAGCAGCACCAAGGATAGCACGTGTCTGCATAGCAGTAATCTCTGGGAATGTGATACCAAGACGGCAACCACGATGACCGAGCATTGGGTTGTTCTCGGCCAAAGAGTTAACACGCTTCTTGATTTCCTCAACGCTTACGCCCATCTCCTTAGCCATTGTCTCCTGACCAGCCTTATCGTGAGGTACGAACTCGTGGAGAGGTGGATCGAGCAAACGAATATTAACGTGGCAACCATCCATAGCCTTAAGGATACCATAGAAGTCGGCCTTCTGATATGGAAGAAGCTTTGCAAGAGCCTTCTCGCGACCCTCTACCGAGTCAGCCAAGATCATCTCACGCATTGCAACAATCTTCTGGTCATCGAAGAACATATGCTCTGTACGTGTCAAACCAATACCCTTAGCACCGAATGCACGGGCTACCTCAGCATCGTGTGGAGTATCTGCATTTGTGCGAATCTCCATCTTTGTATACTTGTCGCAGAGGTCCATAAGCTCCTTGAAGTCGCCTGAAAGCTCAGCTGCCTTAGTCTCAATCTGTCCTGCGTAGACCTGACCTGTTGTGCCGTTCAATGAGATAAAGTCGCCTTCCTTGTAAACAACGCCTTCAATCTCTACAGTCTTAGTCTTATAGTCTACATTGATAGAGCCTGCACCTGATACGCAGCACTTACCCATACCACGTGCAACTACAGCTGCATGAGAAGTCATACCGCCACGAGCTGTGAGGATACCCTCAGCAGCAGACATACCAGCGAGGTCCTCAGGAGATGTCTCGATACGAACCATAATTACCTTCTTGCCGTCCTCGTGCCATGCCTCTGCGTCATCAGCATGGAATACAATCTGACCGCAAGCAGCACCTGGAGAAGCAGGAAGACCCTGTGTGATAACCTTAGCCTTAGAGAGAGCCAACTTGTCGAATACAGGGTGCAAGAGCTCGTCGAGCTTCTGTGGTTCGCAGCGAAGGATAGCTGTCTTCTCGTCAATCATACCCTCGTGCAGAAGGTCCATAGCAATCTTAACCATAGCAGTACCAGTACGCTTACCGTTACGTGTCTGAAGGAACCAAAGCTTGCCCTCCTGAACGGTGAACTCCATATCCTGCATATCGCGATAGTGCTTCTCGAGCTTGTCCTGAAGTGCGTCAAGCTCCTTATATAGTTCAGGCATAGCCTCCTCCATAGAAGGATAGTTGGCAGCACGCTCTTCCTCAGATATACCGGCACGTTCAGCCCAACGCTGCGAACCAATCTTAGTAATCTGCTGAGGAGTACGGATACCAGCAACAACGTCCTCACCCTGAGCATTAATCAAATACTCACCGTTGAAAAGGTTCTCGCCGTTACCAGCGTCACGGCTGAAGCAAACACCTGTTGCAGATGTCTCGCCCATGTTACCAAATACCATAGCCATAACCGAAACGGCTGTACCCCACTCGTCAGGAATACCCTCCATCTTACGATACAGGATAGCGCGTTCGTTCATCCAGCTACGGAACACAGCGCATATAGCACCCCAAAGTTGCTCCTTAGGATCGGTTGGGAAGTCGCTACCGGTCTGCTCCTTGATTGCCTTCTTAAAGAGTTCAACAAGTTTCTTGAGTGACTCTACAGAGAGGTCCTTGTCAAGAACAACACCCTGCTCCTGCTTAACCTTCTCGATGATAGCCTCAAATGGGTCAATATCTTCCTTGTTCTCTGGCTTCATGCCAAGAACAACGTCGCCGTACATCTGAACGAAACGACGATAGCTATCGTAAACAAAGTGAGGGTTGCCAGTTTTTTCTACCATACCTTCGGCTACTTCGTCGTTCAAACCGAGGTTGAGGATGGTATCCATCATACCTGGCATAGAAGCGCGTGCACCAGAACGTACAGAAACCAAAAGAGGATTCTTTGGGTCACCGAACTTGCAGTTCATCAGTTTCTCAGTATGAGCAACAGCTGCATTAACCTCATCAGTAAGAAGCTCAACGATCTTCTCCTGACCTACTCTATAATACTCATTACAAGTATCGGTTGTGATAGTGAATCCTGGAGGTACAGGAACACCAATATGGTTCATCTCGGCAAGGTTAGCACCCTTGCCACCGAGTACCTCACGCATTGAGGCGTTACCTTCAGCCTGTCCATTACCGAAGGTATAAACTCTTTTTTCATTCATAGCTAATAGGTCTATTTATTATATTTGTTAATTTATTCCTGTGATTAAATATTGGTTTTTAATATACATGCAAAGATAATCTCTATTTTGTTAAGAGCCAAATTTTTTAGGGGAAATTTGCTATCTCTATATAGCATTTTTTACTGTTTACGCAAACAAAGCAATATAAACACGACAAAATGCAAGTTTTTTACATGCTCAGATGGTACTCTACAAGTCCTTGCATTGGACTTTTGACAATTCTGCCAACAACAAGTCCACGGTTATTTGCGGCACATTCCAACTGATGTTTGAAATAAAACGCGATGCTTCCAACAGCATTTATTGCTATTTTTTTAGCGTTTTCATCTACGTTTTCTCTTGTTCTTTCCTTAAGGTAAGGTTGGATGTTTACATCAATAAACGTCTCGAAATTGCGCACCACCATATCGGCAAGCTGAGGATAATTATCCATGTTGCTTGCTATAAAGCGTGTGATAGACGCCATGAAACGGTTAGGCGAAGGCTCACGATACACCTTTTCTATTATATCAGAAACATTAAGCTGCCATTCAGACATAAAGAGGTTGCGCAGTTCGATTGGCAACCACCCTTTAAGTATGCCATTAAGAAAGTTTCGTCCAAGCACAGCCCCACTACCCTCATCGCCTAAAATATAGCCAAGTGCTGGAGTTTGTGCAATGATATTGGTTCCATCATACAAACAAGAGTTAGCTCCTGTGCCAAGTATACATGCTATGCCTTCCTTGCGCAAGCACAATGCACGTGCGGCAGCCAGCAAGTCGCTGTTAACCTCTATTGTCTTTGACGAGGAGAAGGTACGAATAAGCATATTGCGCATTATGGGCTGTCGGTCGGGTGTGCACCCTGCGCCATAATAATATATCTCGCCTACATCATTACGATTTATAGCTTGTGTTGTGAGCGAAGGCAACAACTCGTTGTTCAAAATACCTTCGATAATATCTGGAGCTTGAACTGCTGGATTTATACCACTTGTATTTATACGTACAAATTTTCCGTCGGGCGTAGCAAAGCACCAGTCTGTTTTTGTGCTACCACTGTCAACAATCAGTCTTACCATTCTATTTGAAATACAAAAAGTAAATTGCAGCGATAATAGCGGCGGCTATAAACGCAACCAACATTTTTATCATACAACCAGTTAGCTTCTTTATAAGCAAGAAGCAAACAACGGCTGCAATGATGCAAAAGATATAATAACCTATAGATTCCATTATTTATACAACAGTTTAATGGCGCCCATACAAACGACGGCGCTGTTAGACGATGATAAACATAAGAAAATCCACTTAAAAGAATGAATGTTAAACCAAACTTTTAAGCGGACTTTCCTACTATATAATTTTAATTAAAAAATATCAACACATTATTTAGTTGAGTCCAAGACTCTTCTTGATTGCCTCGATCTTCTCCTCAGCAGCCTTGTTGCAACGCTCGTAGCAGCCAGCACACTTGAACGAAGAATCCTTAACCTCGATATAGAACTTAATCTTAGGCTCTGTACCTGAAGGACGAACGCTAACCTTAGTTCCGTCTGTGCAGAACCACTGTAGCACGTTGCTTGTAGCAGGCATGTCAAGCTTCTCAACGTTGCCGTCTTCCTTAGTAGCTGTAAGTGCCTGATAGTCCTTCCACAAGCAAATCTGGCTGCCACCAAGCTCCTTAGGAGGATTAGAGCGGAAGTTGGCCATCATCTGCTTGATTTCATCAGCACCAGTCTTACCTGGGCGAACAACGTTTACAGTAAACTCCTTGCTGAAGCCATACTCAGCATAAATCTGCATCAAGAGATCGTAGAGAGTCTTGCCCTGGTCCTTAGCCCAAGCTGCAATCTCGCAAATCAAGCAGATAGAAGCAGGAGCGTCCTTATCGCGTACCTTATCGTAGGGCAAAAACCCGAAGCTCTCCTCGCCACCGCCGATATACTGCTGCTTGCCCTCAGAAATAGCAATCTCGCGAGCAATCCACTTGAAACCAGTATAGCAGTCGCGAAGCTCTACATTGTTCTTCTCTGCAATCTTGGCTATAACCTCTGTGGTAACAATAGTCTTAACAAGGAAGTCGGTTGGCTTCAACAAGCCAAGCTTCTTCTTGTTCTCGATGATGTAGTAGCAGAACATCATACAAGTCTGGTTACCATTGATAATCATCCACTCGCCCTTATCGTCGCGGCAAACAATAGCAAGACGGTCTGCATCAGGGTCGGTTGCTACAACGAGGTCGGCATTAAGCTTAGTACCAAGCTTCATACCAAGAGTCATAGCCTCTGCATTCTCTGGGTTAGGCGAAACAACTGTTGGGAAGTTGCCATCTACTACCATCTGCTCAGGAACTACATTGATGTTCTGGAAGCCCCAAGAACGCAAGCATAGAGGAACGATAACACGACCTGTACCATGCATAGCAGAGTAAACGATGTTAAGATCCTTCTGACGGTTGATAACGTCCTGGTCAATCATAGCAGAGTGAACAGCTGTCATATAGTCGTAGTCCATTTCGCCACCGATAATCTGAATCTTATCCCAGTTGGCCTCAAACTTAACCTGGTCTATAGTAACCTTATTCACCTCCTCGATGATACCAGTATCGTGCGGAGCAAGAACCTGTGCACCATCGCTCCAGTAAGCCTTGTAACCGTTATATTCCTTAGGGTTGTGCGAAGCGGTAACGTTTACACCAGCCTTTGCGCCAAGCTGACGGATAGCAAAAGAAATCTCTGGTGTAGGACGCAAGCTCTCGAAGAGATAAGCCTTGATGCCATTAGCCGAGAAGATAGCAGCTACAGTCTCAGCAAAAAGACGTGAGTTGTTGCGGCAGTCGTGACCTACAACTACCGACAGATTCTCCTCGCCTGGGAAAGCCTTAAGGATGTAGTTGGCAAAGCCCTGAGTAGCCATACCAACGATATATTTATTCATACGGTTTGTACCTGCGCCCATAATACCACGCAGACCACCTGTACCGAATTCCAAGTTCTGATAGAAAGCGTCGATAAGTGCCGACTTATCTTCGTTGTCAAGCATAGCCTGAACTTCCTTACGTGTTTCTTCATCAAATGCCGGTGTGAGCCACAGCTTTGCTCTTTCCTCACACTGAGCAATCAGTTCTTTATTATTATCCATAATAATTTAAATATATGTTAACGTTAATATTTGTATTCGTTTTTAGTATTATACAAAGATACAATTTCTATTTATAGATAACGGCTAAGCCAATATATTATTAATCTTATTTAACAAATGAATTGGCACGCCATCCCTATCCTATCTTTATATATCCCTAATATCTCATTATATACCTTGCTTCCTCCTATATTCCTTTAAATATTCCAGTCATCAGGATTGCATTGAGCCTCTACCTGCTTTTCTATCTTATCTAGAAGCGACGGGAAGAAGTCGATGCCTGTTATGCGCTCCACCTCGTCAACAGAGTTGGCATAGTCGCCCTTAGGACGGTTGCCATCCCCATTCTTGTATATAAAACCTATGGCTTTAGGATTGCCTTTCATCGTTAGCACCACCTTGAAGAATGCGTCTGGCACAGCCACCTTGTTCTTGCCTATTGTCTTGGCACGCTTCTTATAGAATATTGGACCGCACACTATATATATGTCGCCATTCTCCTTTGCCCATTTGCGGCAAGCCTGTTCCATCTCGTTCCAGTCGCCACGATTAAGTTGTGGAGCTTGAGGACAAACATTTGTAAAGAGGAATGATTCGTCCATAGCCTTTGCGCTCCATTTGTTGTCACCAGCTGGACACATATGTCCACGGTCGTATCCAGAGCGTACATAATCAGAGTCAATGGCACGTGGCATAGGCACTTCCTCGTCTTCGTGGAACGAGGCATCGCTGCGCTTTACACTACCCTTTAGATGTGCTGCCGTAAGATGCCATGCCACCCAATTGGGCACACGTCTATCCTTGTTGTAAGACACGGTATAGCCTTTGCGTACAAGTATCTGTTCGGGCACAGACGTTAGCGGGGCTGGCAATTCAATACTCTCGTATGTCTCAGGTGCCGATTGGGTTACTTCTTGCTTGGTTTCAGCAACCTTGGCGTCCATGCGCTTTACTACAACATCGCACGAACCCAACAGGCTGCCAAGACAGCACACTACTAATAACTTAAATATTCTGTTCATTGTTTACTATATTTTGCTCAGAAACTTTATCTATTTCAACTGCCTCTGATTTTATTCTTGCATATCCATCCACAACATAGCGGCGTGCTGTCCATACAGCCACAAATACCGACAGTACTGAGGCCGCAAACACGGCAAGCACAATGAGCAACTGGAAGAAGGCGGCATCCAATACCTCAACGCCACACATTATCATTGTCCACATTACTACTGGCGAACATCCCACAACAAGGCTCGACATCTGGCGCATACCTGGCACTAAAGACTTCTCTATGGCTCGCTTCATGAGATAGTTGAGCGCCTCTGTACGCGTTGCTCCATTGCCTATAAGATAGTAGTAGAGATGATTGTGATGGCGCAAACCCATATAATACACTGAAAGCGAACGCGACATTGGCTCTACAATGCTGCCTGCAAGCAAGGCTATAACAGGCAGAAGGAAATGAGAACCGAAGCCTTTGTCTACCGAATTGTTAAGAAGCAGCAGCAAACTGCCCGTAACCAACAGGGCCACAAGCATTCCGGCACATACCGGAAGCAGGTACATACGCACAGACAACTTGGCTTGCACAACAACCGTTATAATTGAATAGACTACAAAGGCTAAGCCAAAAGCCACATCGAACCATACGCTGTCGGTTGCTACAAGATAGTAGACAGCCGCGCCTAACACACCCACACGCAAAAGCATCTTGACTAATGCCGCAAAAACGGTCTTAACTGCGTCTATGCGAAACATGCTTGCAACGAGCAAGGGAAGTATAATAAATATGGCCATAAGGCCTATTCCTAACATTGATATCATAAACTATTTCTGTATTAATTACTCATTCAAAGGCACCACCTTATTGGCTACCTGTAACAACAAGGGATCGTCGGTGGTTACCACTATTGAGGTGTCGGCAAATTGGGGTTGCCTTAGATAAGCTGCTATCATACCACGCTCGGTCTCACCTTGAAAGAAAGTTGGCTGGTCGAGCAACAATACCGGACGGCTGCTTACACCTGCAAGTGCCAAAAGCACACGCTGGGCTTGCGAATTGTCGAGACTGGAAAAGCGCTGGCTCATCAGCTCACCCGAAAGCCCAAGGCTGTTAAACTCTGCTATCACATCATTGTCCGAATATGCCTCGCCTTTGTTTATCTTGAGCCGAAACATTGAATTGGCAATATCCCTTACAGTACTGGCGCCAAAGCTGAACGACTGCGGAACCCACGACATAAAATGTCGGTAATAGGCAGATGTAGCTGGATGCACAGGTTCGCCGTCTACACTCGCCCACCCAGACGCTAATCGCTTCATACCAAGAATGGATAGCAGAAGCGCCGACTTGCCACGTAAAGTACCTCCTGTTATAGCAACAACGTCGCCGGGAGCAGACACAAACGACAAGTTGTCAAACATTTTTGTCCGACAGTCTTCCATACCCGCCTTATACAACTCTATTATCATTTCTTCTTTATTTGCCTTATTATACTTGCAAAGGTATACTAAATTTGGTATCTTTGCAATTATCAATTAATAAAAAATATGGAAGATTTGATTTTTATAGAGGCTAAAGAGGTTAGAACCGAATATATCGACGGTATCAACAACCTGCTTGGTCAACTGACATCGTTGCCTAAAGAGATGAACGAAGCGCTGTTGCAGGCCATAGTTGAGTCGGACCGCACCCACCTGTTCCTTGCCTACATTGGCAACCAGATGGTGGGCATGGCCACTCTTGCCGCGTATGTAATACCTACGGGAACAAAAGCCTGGGTGGAAGATGTTGTCGTGGACAACAACTTCAGAGGCAAGCACATTGGCAAGAAGCTTGTCAACCATGTGGTAGAATATACTAAGAAATACAGTCCATGCTCGCTTATGCTGACATCACGCCCTATGCGTGTGGCTGCAAACAAGCTATACCAATCTGTTGGATTCGAGAAACGGGAAACCAATGTATACAAGATACAGGTTTAAACTAAGGCTGATATTGCCAGGACTTATATTACTGCCACTTAGCAAACGACATAACACAACGCAGATAACATACAAATTCGTTCTTTGCATGCTATCAAATGCTTCTATGCTTGCTATCAAATGTACATTTGCTTGCTATCAAACGAGTTTTTGCTTACTGTCAAATATGCACCATCGCCCCCAAACCATCCACAGTAAACAGCAATTGATCATACATCACCCTATGTTCTGTGTGAGCGATAAAAAAGGCTCATCCGACACAAGTTTTCATTTCTGTGCCGTCTGTCGTATGACGCGTCGCGTCTATACGCTCTGTGGATTCGAAAAAAATAACCCCGTAGGCTTCTGTGCATTCCGTGCGTTCTGTGGGAACTATAACAAGACAATATCTGCCATCACTCCAAATTCCGTATAAACAAAAAAAGAGTCTGAAAACAATTGCGTTTTCAGACTCTTTTTTATGTTGTTAATTTAATAATCTTAGAAGAAGAGGTAGCGGTTGTCAACAACCTTAGCCTTGATGTAAAGCTCGTTCATGAAGTTGCTAGCCATCTGCATCTCTTTCTGGCGAAGCTTCTGCATCTCGGTAGCTGCATCAAACTTGCCAGGACGCTGTGTCTTGTTTGTAACCTCAAACACATAAACACCTGCGTTACCCTTAACTGGAAGCTTGCAGAACTTACCCTTAGCAGTAGCTGCAACAGCACCACTCAATGCAGGCTCGCTTGCGCCAGTAGCAGGAACAAATACAGGAGCAGCGAATGTTACCTGATTAACAGTTGAAACATTAGCACCCTTAGCCTTGGCAGCTGCAACTGACTTAACGCCATTGAGCTTAGCCATAAGCATCTCTGCCTTCTTATCCTTCAATACCTCGCCCTTAACATACTCCTTAACCTGAGCATCATCAAGTGAGCGATAGCCTACATTATTAATATTATCGAGAACTACAACCAAGAGATGGTCGTTGTCGCCACACTCGTAGAGAGGAGAAACATCACCCTTCTTAGCATCAAACAACCAACGCATAGCGTCGCGTGTGCTGCGGATACCAGCAAGATTGTGCTCGGCTGTAGTAACATCCTTACGCTCCTGTACGTTGAAACCTGCCTTGGCAGCGTTCTTAACTATAGCGTCGGCAGTAAGGTTAGCGCTTACAAACGAGCTGAACTTGTTGTAAGCAGCCGAGTAAGTGTCCTTGCTGAAGGTTACATTCTTCTTTACAACGGCTGCAACATACTTGTTGATCATGCCCTTGCGGTCTACAACCTGAACGATGAGGTTGCCCTGCGAGAGAGCCACGTTCTTAAGCTCGTTAACCGACATTGTGTTGAGTGACATGATATAATCCTTAGTATTATGGTCGAGCGACGGGGCGCTCTGATACTGACGTGTTGTAAGCCATGTCTTCTCGCCAGTCTGACCATACTTCTTGGCAATTACCTCGAAATCGGCACCAGCCTTAAGTGCATTGTAGATAGAATCGGCACGCTTAGCGCTCTCCTCTGCTGTAGCACCAGCAACCTGAATCTGACGATACTGTACCGAATCAGGGAGCAACTGCTTAGACACAAGCTTGATAACGTTAAGAGTATTGTCAGAGTTGTTCTCAAATACCTTGCTTGTAGAGCCAACTGCCATTGAGTCGAGGCGCTGTGCAATATCGTAAGGATAAGCATCCTTTGAAACAGGAACACCAAGATAGTTAACCAATGAGGTGCTCTTGCGTACAACGTCCGAGGCATCTGTAGCCGAAGCAAGAGCCTGGCTATAGCCAGCAAACTCCTTCTGCAAAGCTGCACGGTCGGCAGCCGAAGCCTTAACCTGAACATCAACATACTTGATGTCGCGGCTCTCTACATACTGCTTGAAGCGACCCTTAACCTCGTCATACTTAGCCTTAAGGTCGGCGTCAGAAATCTGAACCTTGTTGTCGTCGATGCTTGAGTAAGAAAGAGCGGCAAGCTGTATCTGGCTCTCCTGGTTCTGATCGTTGAAAGCCATCTGAGCCTCTACCTTGTTGCTCAAGAAGCAATGAGCGAACAAGCCCTGATACTTCTGTGCGAGAAGCTGCTGACGAAGAGTCTTCTCGATGAATGTCCAATACTTGTAGATAGTGTCATACTGCTTTGCGAGCTGCGGATTAGCCTGTCCCTGAGCCTTATACTCGGCAAGGAACTTCTTAAGAGCATTAACGTCAAAGCGACCAGTCTGCTGGTTGACGAACGGAGTCTGCATAAGCATAGGGTTGGTACCCTCTGTCAGAACATTCTGCAACTCGGCATCTGTAACGGTAAGACCTAGCTTCTTGGTCTCGTTCTCGATAAGCTTGGTCTGAACATATGTGTTCCAAACCATGTCCTTAACCTGATTGAGCTGGTCTTCATTAAGGTTGTCCTGACCCTGCTGCATCTTAATTACCTCGGTGTACTCGTCAACGAGCTTCTGGAACTCTGTAACGTTGATTTTCTCACCTAAAACTTCTCCGACCTGCTGTCGCGCATCATTGCTTGACGACTCGCATGAACGGAACGCCTCTTCGGCGATGAACGCAAAAAGACCCAAGCTGATGATGCATATCAGCAAGACGCCTTTGCTTCTGATTTTTCCTAATGCTGCCATTATTTTTTAATTGTTTTTATTTGTTATTTTTATTATCAATAGCTATAGATTGTGCCATGTTACACAAAATGCGTACAAAAATACTAATTTATTACTAAACTTTAGCACATTTAATCGAAAATCTGCCTTTACGGATTAACTTTTAGTCTTACCAACTCTATTTTTGTCATTGTGCTCTTCATTATACGGAACTCGAAATGACCTATTGTGATAACTTCGTTAAGTTTCGGGAAGTTCTGATATTCATGCAAGATGTATCCTCCTACAGTCATGTATTCGTCGCTCTCGGGCAGTCCGATAGCAAAGAGATCATTCACCTTGTCTATCTCAAGACGGGCTGAAAGCAAGTACTCGTGATCGCCCACTTGCTTGGCAATATATTTGTCGCTATCGTGCTCGTCCTCAATATCTCCAAATATCTCCTCTACTATATCCTCGAGCGAAACAATACCACTTGTACCGCCAAACTCGTCGACCACAACACCCAGGCTCTTCTTCTGCTGAAGGAAGATGTGCATAAGTTTCTGTGCTGCCATTGTCTCTGGCACAAACGGCATCTTGCATACATGCTCGCGCCACTTGTCCTTATTGCGGAACATCTCCGAACTGTGTATATAGCCAACAATATGGTCGATATCGTCCTCGTAGACTATAATCTTTGAGTTGCCACTCTCTATAAACTTCTGCATCAACTCCTGTATGTTACATTCGTTTAGGTCGACTGCATTAATCTCTGTACGAGGCACCATACAGTCGCGCACTTTACAATCGGAGAAATCGAGCGCATTCTGGAATATCTTTACCTCGTCGTTGATGTCATCTTCGCTCTGCGCATTGTCTATGCTCGACTGCACAAGATAGTCGAGATCGACCTTTGAGAATCCCTCATCATCATTCTCTGCCGTCATCTTTATGCCTACGACATAAAGCAGACACTTGGAGAGGAATGTTGAGAAACGGCTTATTGGCCACAATAATATATAGAAAATGTATGCAGGAACCGCAAATACAGAAAGTAGTCGGTTGGCATTGTTCTTGAACAGAATCTTAGGCAAGAACTCCCCTGTGAACAGTATCACAAGCGTAGACAACAATGTGTCGGCTGTAACCCTGGCACCTTCGTCCAAAGAACTGAAGAGTGTATTGT
Source organism: Prevotella merdae (assembly GCF_900290275.1). Taxonomy (GTDB): domain Bacteria; phylum Bacteroidota; class Bacteroidia; order Bacteroidales; family Bacteroidaceae; genus Prevotella; species Prevotella merdae. The sequence continues at coordinate 494,436 of NZ_LT985324.1, read as the reverse complement.
CGAACAACTGGGCAAACAATATACCGTACACTACAAGCACTATGTTGTTGCCAACAAGCATTGTACTGACAAAGCCATTAGGATGGCTGTAAAACACCGATATTATTTTGCCTGACAGTCCACTGTCCTCACGATCCATCTCGGCAAGCATACGGTTGCTTGACACGAATGCTATCTCCATGCCCGAAAAGAATCCCGACAGAACCATTGTTATGGCTATACAGATTAATAGAGGTATCTCTGTTTCCACTTTATATTTGATTGATTAATAACCAAACAAAGCACACGGCCGAATTCTTACGTTCTGCCCTGTGCTATTGTCTTAATATTTATTATTTATCGTTGAATCTTTCTTGTAGGACGAACCTGCGGACGTACAGCAGCCTTAACCGTATCTGGTGCGCTGGCTATAGTGTCGCCACTACCTGCGATATCGGCTTTTTCAAACGAGCCTTTACTATTGGATACCGTGTATTTTGTCATACGCTCATCGCTGCGGAAGTAAGTTCCCTCAAGCGTTCGGTCGGGTGTTACAAGCTTGGAAGGTACAAAAGAATAGAGCTCATGGTTGGACTCGTCCCAAAACAACTGCTGACTTGTAAAACGTAAACCGTCCTTGGTAAGTATGCTTACACGGCTTCGCAACTCCCACAATCTCTTCTGGTCGTAATAGTAGGCAGTATCACATTGTATATACGACTGCACATGAAACTTCTCGTCGAACTGCTCAAAGAACAGTCCTTTCTCGAATATCCAACGCGACGGATTGCGCACAGTATTGACCTCCCATCTTTCAGAAACGATGCGATATTTTATCACTCCCGAATCAGAAATCAAGGTATTTACTCCGTAACTAATCATCATAGAAGCAGAGTCGCGGTCGTGCACAGCCGGGGCAGTATGCTCTTTCTGTTCCTCGCACGAGGCCATAAGCACAATGCCTACAATCCATAACAATATGTACTTGCTGTATTTCAAAGCCATTATCTACTTGTTTATTTACTCCATCTTCCACTTGGCAAACCAACGCTCGTTGAAGGTCAAGCCAATATTGATGCGGAACGAATTCTCGGTAACGAATGTCTTGCAATCCTGACGCACCCATTGAGCGGAGATGTTAAGAAGCGAGCGGTTGTTGTAACCATTAACGATAGGAATGCCAAAGCCTGCACTAACGCTATACTCCTTTGGTCCGTTCTGTCCGTTTATCTTAAGATAGTCGGTAGCGTACGACGCGCCTATGCGGTAATGCACACGGCTAAAGAACTTACGGCTGTTCTCTTGTGGACAAATCTCGCCACCCAAGGTAAACTTGTGACGGTCCTTATATGCAAGACCATGCTCGGACATGCCCTGATATTGAGGACTATCTACCGACGACCACTTTTGTAAAGTATAGTCTAAGCCTACCTTCAGCGATCCAGAGTGATTCCACATAAGACCTACACCATAAACAGTAGGTATTGCCAAATCGGATGTACCCTTATGTATGGTGGTATCGGCAACGCCTGTCTGCGAGTTGTTTGATATCTCCTTGCACTGTGGCGTAGAACCAAGTTTGTGACCCAAGCTGTATGTAAGGCCAAGTGTAAGTTCGTCTTTCTTTGTAAGCTTGTGGGTGTACTGCACACCGAAGTCGAGTTTGTAGTTATTGACAGACGCTGTGTAATATCGCGAAAGCGTATTGACATAATTGTCGCTGTACGAGTTTACGATAGAACGTGTGTAGTTGCCCCACAGATAAGAGCCATTGACACCAATAGCCAAACCATTTATTGGCATCCAGCCAAAGCCCAAGTATACTTGATGCAAACCTCCTGTTCCAGTATATGTGTTAGAATAGGTTGTTGAAGAACTTGAACCTATAGAGCTTCCTATCTTTTGTGTGTTAGAGTAATTATAACCCACATTGGTGTATGGCAAGATACCAAAGCTTACACCAAGGTGCTTTGCCAAACGGAATCCGGCAACCACATATTCGAAATTGCCGTTTTGAGCGTTAACCTTAACATCACCCTCCTTATAGTTGGTTATCTGTCCAGAGATTCCAGCGTCAAAAATAAACGACAGCGAGTCGATAGAGGCATACGATGCAGGGTTAAGACTATTAATTTGGTTGTGCTCATGGAAGCCCAATCCCAAACCATTCATTCCACGATTAAAACCTCCTGCCTGTTCGCCAAGAGTGCCTAAGCCATACTGGCTGTAAGGAGAGTTTGTTCCACTTTGAGCCAGAACAGCAAGTGATGTGGCAATCATGGAAGCGGTAATGAGTATTTTCTTCATGTTCTCTAAATCTTGTTTTTTTGATGTATGTCTTTCTATGCCAATCTACATACACATTATATATAATAGGTGGCATTATGCTCCATATTTACTCCTATCGGAACAATTGGTTGCAAAATTATTGAAAAAAAACGAAATAAAGGCACGCTAACTGAGAAATTAAAGTTATTTTTGCATCATGAAACGATTTAAAAGGGAAATAATACATACTATACTGGTATTTTTTTTGTTATTAACAAATAATTTGCCAGCACTTAGCCAGACACAAAAGGCCGACTCATATCTCGATTCTGTCGAGGTTAGTTTGCTCACGTGCGGTCCTCGACCATACGTGTACAGCCTATATGGACATACTGCAATAAGATACAACGACCGTGCACACGGAACCGACCTTGCTGTAAACTATGGCATGTTCTCGTTTGGTAAACCTTTCTTTGTATTGCGCTTTGTATTCGGACTGACCGACTACGAGATGGGTATGGAATACTTCAGCGACTTTGTGTCAACCTATGCAGCCTCGGGCTGTGGCATACGCCAGCAAGTGCTAAACCTAACCAATGAGGAGAAGAAGGCTATCGCTGATGCCATATACACCAATTATGAGCCGCTGAACCGCGTATACAGATACAACTACTTCTACGACAACTGCACAACACGTGCCCGCGACATAATACTAAGTCACATCAAAGGCAAAGTGACATACCACAACAAGATAGACAGTAGCCGCACGTTCAGACAGATGATTCACGAATATAACGAGACTCATCGTTGGGCACGATTCGGCAACGACCTTCTTCTTGGCATTAAGGCAGACCAGCCTACCACTCGCGAAGAACAACAGTTCTTGCCCGAACATCTGGCAAACGACTTTGCCAAAGCCGAGATAAAGGGAAACAATAATACAAACCGACCCTTGGTGACATCAGACACATGGGTATTGCCACGAACAAGTGATGTGGGCAACGACTCGTTTCCATTGTCTCCATTTGCATGTATGCTGACAATAGCATTGACTGTGGTGATTCTTACGGTAATAGAAACCTTGCGCAAGTCTAATTACTGGTGGTTAGACCTCATACTGCTACTATCCACTGGCTTATGCGGACTCATTCTCTTGGCAATGGTTTTCTCGCAACACCCTACAGTGAGCCTCAATTTGCAGATACTTATGCTTAATCCACTATCGCTATTCGCGATTGTTCCCACAATAAAGTCTATACGAAAAGGCAAGCGAAATTGGTGGATTAAGACATGGTGCACATGCCTGTTAATCTTCTTCATAGGCGGATTTTTCCAAGACTATGCCGAGGGTTTGATGTTTGTGGCATTATCTTTGCTATTAAGATATGGCAAGTAGTATACATATTTACGAAATACAACAATAAAGAATGAACAGATACTTATCAACCATAATCCTGCTGACACTGCTCGGCAATATGACCGAGATGTCGGCGCAAAGCCTACAACCAGCTCCACGACTTGTCGTGAATATAGCTGTAGACCAATTGCGCACCGACTATATTGAGCATTTTGCTCCTCTGTACGGCGAAGAAGGTTTCAAGCGTCTTTTGCAAAAAGGCAGAGTGTACGAGGCCGCAAGCTATCCGTTTGCGCCTGTTGACCGTGCATCTGCCATAGCCTCGATAGCTACTGGCACCACCCCACATTATAATAATATTGTAGCCACACAATGGCTCGACCGCACTACATTGCGCCCTGTATTCTGTACAGACGACAATACATATGGTGTGTCTCCACAGAAGATTGCCACCTCAACTGTAGGTGACGAGCTAAAGATATCTACCAAAGGAGCAGCTATTGTATACTCTGTGGCGCAAGAGAAGGATGCTGCGGTACTGTCGGCAGGTCATGCTGCTGATGGAGCATTTTGGGTTAACGACAAGACCAATCTTTGGACAACATCCAATTACTACTCAAAGGGAGCACAGGCTCTTGTAAGAACATACAACAACGCAAGCACCAGGGGAACTACGGGCGACAATGATGCTGTTGCCGATATGTCTATAGCCTGCGTTAAACAAATGGGTATGGGACGCGACAACATTACGGATATGTTGTCGGTAACATTATCGGCCAAAGGTACCGATGCCACCGTATGGCAGTCGGAAATGGAGATTATATATGTAAAGCTTGACCGCACACTTGCATCTCTAATAAAGCGTATTGAGGAGAATGTAGGCAGCGATAAGGTGATGTTTGTACTTACAAGTACAGGCTATACAGACGAACAACAGGTTGACTATCAGCGATTCCGCATACCGTCGGGCACATTCTACATCAACCGCACCGCCAATCTGCTTAACATGTACCTCGGTGCTATATACGGACAAGCTAAATATGTGGAAACCTGTTTCCACAACCAAATTTATCTTGACCGCAAGCTTATAGAGCAACGCCATATCAGTTTTACGGATGTAATAACACGCTCGAAAGAGCTACTCGGACTAACAGCAGGCGTGCGCAACGTAACAACAAGTCCATACAACCCAGCTGTTAGCGGCGACCTTATCATAGAAACCGCTCCAGGTTGGCAAATAATAAACGAAGACAGTCACGAAAATTACTTTTCACGTGCAGCATTTATTCCCTTCCCTATCGTATTGTATGGAGCAGGAGTAAAGGCTGAACGTATAACAACCCCGGCAACAGTCGACCGCATTGCTCCGACTATTGCTAAAGCCATACGTATACGTGCACCAAATGCTTGTTCTTCAGCACCTCTGCAATAGTATTTTGGTCCTGTAACAACGGTAAACACACTTAATATACCGTTTACAGGCTCCAGAATGGTGCTATTTGGATTTTTTTTAGTAATTTTACACCCATATTTAATAACAAGCATATAATAAAACAAAATATACAATGAATTTCAACAAATTATTACAGTCATTGTTTGGCAACAAGTCATCAAAGGACATGAAGCTCATACAACCCCTCGTAAACAAGGTTAAGGAGGCTTATCCTGAGATTCAGAAGCTGAGCAACGACGAATTGCGTGCACGCACAAAGCAACTGCAACAGTATGTACAGGACTCGGCTAAAGAGCAAAAGGAAAAGATTGCCGAGCTGAAGGCAAAGATTGAAGAAACTCCTATCGACGAGCGCGAAAGCATCTTCAACGCTATCGACAAGCTCGAGAAAGAGGTGCTCGACATCTACGAGAAGGCTCTTGACGAGGTTATGCCTGTTGCCTTCTCTATCGTAAAGGATACAGCACGCCGCTTTGCCGAGAACGAGGAGACTGTTGTAACTGCTACCGAATTTGACCGCGAGCTTGCAGCTAATCCAAAGAACGACTTTATCACTATTGATGGCGACAAGGCTATCTACCATAACCACTGGACAGCAGGCGGCAACGACCTGAAGTGGGAAATGGTTCACTACGATGTACAGTTGTTTGGCGGTATCGTTTTGCACCAGGGTAAGATTGCAGAGATGGCAACTGGTGAGGGTAAGACGCTTGTATCTACCTTGCCTGTATTCCTTAACGCACTTACCGGCAATGGTGTACACGTGGTAACTGTGAACGACTACCTTGCTAAACGTGACTCTGAATGGATGGGCCCGCTTTATATGTTCAACGGTCTTTCGGTAGACTGTATCGACAAGCATCGTCCAAACTCTCCAGAGCGCCGCAAGGCATATATGGCAGACATCACCTTCGGTACAAACAACGAGTTTGGTTTCGATTATCTGCGTGACAATATGGCTCTATCACCAGCCGACCTTGTACAGCGCAAGCACAACTATGCCATTGTCGATGAGGTTGACTCGGTACTCATTGACGACGCACGTACACCGCTTATCATATCAGGTCCTATCGCTAAGGGCGATGATCAGATGTTTGAGGAGTATCAGCCATTGGTAGAGCGTCTTGTTGACGTACAGCGCAAGCTTGCAACACAGTATCTTGCAGAGGCTAAGCAGCTTATATCTGAGGGACAGAAAGCAAACGACCAGAAGAAACTCGAGGAAGGCTTCCTCGCACTATACCGCTCGCACAAAGCTCTGCCTAAGAACAAGCCACTTATCAAATATCTCTCTGAGGAGGGTATCAAGGCTGGTATGCTCAAGACAGAGGAGTATTATATGGAGAACAACAACCGCCGTATGCCGGAGGCTGTAGAACCTCTTTACTTTGTTGTTGACGAGAAGCTTAACAGCTGTGACCTTACAGACAAGGGTACAGAATGGCTTGCAAATCAGGTAAATGACAAGGAACTATTCGTATTGCCTGACATCACATCTGAATTGTCGGCTCTTGAGAACGAAAAGGGACTTGACGAACAGCAGCGTCTTGACAAGAAGGACGACTTGCTAAACCATTATGCAGTACAGTCGGAGCGTGTTCACACCCTACAGCAGTTGCTAAAGGCTTACACCATGTTCAATAAGGACGACGAGTATGTTGTTATGGATGGTGAGGTTAAGATTGTGGACGAGCAGACTGGACGTATCATGGAAGGACGTCGTTGGAGCGACGGCTTGCACCAGGCTGTTGAAGCCAAGGAGCATGTTAAAGTAGAGGCTGCCACACAGACATTCGCAACCATTACCTTGCAGAACTACTTCCGTATGTACCATAAACTCTCGGGTATGACTGGTACTGCATCTACAGAGGCAGGTGAGTTCTGGGATATCTACAAGCTCGACGTTGTTGAGATTCCTACAAACCGTCCTATCCTTCGTAAGGACCTTGACGACCGTGTATACAAGACAGCACGTGAGAAGTATGCTGCAGTTATCGACGAAATTGTAGAGATGCGTAACAACGGACGCCCTGTTCTTGTTGGTACTACATCGGTAGAAATATCTGAGCTTATCTCTAAGATGCTCAACATGCGCAAGATTCCTCATCAGGTTCTTAACGCCAAGTTGCACAAGAAGGAGGCTGACATCGTGGCTGAGGCAGGTCGCAGCACAATGGGTGTTGTAGAAATCGTTGACGAGGATGGCAACAAGCACAAAGAAGAACGTCTGCTCGGTGCTGTTACTATCGCTACCAACATGGCTGGTCGTGGTACCGATATCAAGCTTACACCTGAGGTTAAGGCTGCAGGCGGACTTGCCATTATCGGTACAGAACGTCATGAGAGCCGCCGTGTAGACCGTCAGCTTCGTGGACGTGCAGGACGTCAAGGCGACCCAGGTAGCTCTGTATTCTATGTATCGCTTGAGGACAAGCTTATGCGTCTGTTCGCTTCAGAGCGTATAGCAAGCCTTATGGACCGTCTTGGCTTCCAGGAGGGTGACCGTATTGAAAACCCAATGATCTCTAAGAGCATTGAACGCGCTCAGAAGAAGGTTGAGGAGAACAACTTCGGTATACGTAAGCACTTGCTCGAGTATGACGACGTAATGAACAAACAGCGTACCGTTATCTACGAGAAGCGTCGCCATGCTCTTATGGGCGAGCGTATCGGTATGGATATCACTAACGTTATCTGGGACCGCGTTGTAAACATCATCGAGTCTAACGACTACGAAGGTTGCCGCGAGCAGTTCTTGAAGGTTCTTGCTATGGAATGCCCATTCTCAGAAGAGGACTTTGACAACATTAAGAGAGAAGACCTTGAGGAGCGTTCGTTCCAAAGCGCAATGGCTACATTCAAGCGCAAGACAGACCGCATAGAGAGTGTTGCATGGCCTATAATAAAAGAGGTGGAGGAAAATCAGGGCGCTATCTACGAGCGCATTATGGTTCCTATCACAGACGGCAAGCGTGTATACAATATTCCTTGCAACCTTAAGGAGGCTTACCGCACAGAAGGCAAGGACGTTGTTAAGCAATTTGAGCGTGTTATCATGCTTCATATCATTGACGACTGCTGGAAGGAGAATCTGCGACAGCTTGACGAACTTCGTCATAGCGTACAGAATGCATCATACGAGCAGAAGGACCCATTGCTTATCTTCAAGCTTGAGAGTGCAAAACTGTTTGACTCAATGGTTAATGATATGAACAACCGTATCTCAAGCATTCTTACACGTGGTCAGATACCAGAAATGCAGCGTCAGGAGGAAGTTCAGGAAGCTGCTCCTGAACAGCCAACACAGCGTCAGAACTATACAGAGGAGAAGGTTGACCTCGACGATATCGCACAGCAGGAAGCTGCTAATCAGGATACTCGCGAGATTGAAGAGAACCACACTCCACTTGTAAAGGACAAGATGCCAGGACGTAATGATCCTTGTCCATGTGGTAGCGGCAAGAAGTTTAAGAACTGCCACGGAAAGGGACTTGAGTAAAATAAAGACAGCTAACTATAGTTAGCGTACAATGATAATCGAGTAGGAGGAAAACGAAGCAGTTTTCTTCCTACTTTCGTTTTCCGACCTCTCACACCACCGTACGTGCGGTTCCGCATACGGCGGTTCCTATTTTGGATACCATTCGAGATACGCCTCCATTAAAGTAGCATACCCTGCGGAGCGTAGTTTATTGTTATCTATCGCCCTTTTTAGAACAGGGCCGTCAGCTATTCGCCAATAGCCCTTGCGAGTGTTACCCCATTCGTATGCTTGGTATTTATTGATACCGCATCTAATGAGGTTTGCCACTTTTGTCTTGACTCTCTTCCAAGATTTCCATATACACATGCGTATTCTACGTCTTAACCATTCGTCTGTTTCAAGTAAAAGACGTTTCATATTGGCAAGATGATAATAACCTACCCACCCTCTTATGTATTCTTTCAGCTTTTGCTTTCTCTTGGCATATCCCCATCCATTATTGCGACTTGTCAGTTCTTTCAACCTTGATTTCATCTTGGCTTTGGACTTTGGATGTACCGTGAGTTGGCATTTGCCTTTCATCACATAAAAGGAGTAGCCGAGGTATTTTACTCCTCGCACATACGACACTATAGTCTTCTCCTTGTAGACTTTGAGCTATAGAGTATTCTCTATAAATCGGGTTATACTCGCCTTTACTCGCATTGCAGCCATTTTGGACTTACAGAATATCATCGAGTCGTCGGCATAGCGCACAAAGGGAAGCCCTCTGCGTTCGAGTTCCTTGTCCAATTCATTGAGCATGATGTTACTCAACATCGGACTTAGCGGTCCTCCTTGGGGAGTTCCCTCTTCGCTCGCTTCGAACAAGCCTTTGTTCATTACACCACTTCGGAGATATTTGTGTATAAGACTGACCACTCTGCCGTCTTTAATGGTACGGCTGAGGATTTCTATGAGTTTGCTATGGTTCACTGTATCGAAGAAGCGTTCAAGGTCAAGGTCTACTACATATTTGTAGCCTTCGTTGATTATCCTTTGCGCTCCCCGTAGTGCGTCATGGCATCCTCTTCTCGGACGGAAGCCGTAGCTCGTCTTGGAGAATTGGGTCTCATAGATGGGAGTCAATACTTGGTTTATGGCTTGTTGCACCAAACGGTCTACTACTGTAGGTATTCCCAACAGGCGCATCTTGCCATTGTCTTTGGGTATTTCTACCCTTTTCACTGGGTTCGGACGGTAAGAACCGTCCATCAAGGAACGAATGAGTTCATCCTTGTTGGTCAATAGCCATGGGAGTAACTGCTCGCATGACATCTTGTCTATACCACCACAGCCTCTATTTCTCATAACCGCCTTGTAGGCTCGGTTGAGATTTGCAGGACTAAGGATTTGCTCGAAAAGGTGTTCCTTGTCGAATGGTACTTCCACGATGTTGTCTTCACACATCCACATAAAGGTCTGCACTCCCCCATACCATTCGGTTTCCGACCTATCTCTTTGGGGGCAGCCATTAACTTGGGATAACGTTTTCTGCATTCTTTCCTTCATGAGGTATGTTTCAATTAGTATCGTTTAATTGTTAGGTTCTGCCCTTCGTGCAGCGTTATCGAGTATTGCACTACTATGGCGTCTGCTGACTTCTCACGGCAAGCTTTACTCCGCTTCTTTCGTAAAAAAAACTATTTGAAGCGTCCGTGAGACCTCCTCGGATAAGGGCATTGTCTTTCCATCTTATACCCACTTCATTTTTTCGCAAGCTCAAGGAAACTCCACCGACCGTTCCGAATAGCTATGGGACTTTTATTTGCTTTGCAATCTTATCCATGGTTAAATGCCTTATATGAAGTTCCTGTTCGTTAGGTCAGATGTTTGCCGCCAGCTTCCTTCAGATTTCACCTTGCGATGAACACCCTTCCCTTTGACTATGCAATTCCCGCTATTAGGGCTTGCTCGGGACTTCCACCCGTTAGACAATGCTCATGCCGAGCGTACAACAAAAAAGAGGACTGCATCACAGGAGAGCACTGAAAAACCTCTCAAAATCCAAGCCTAACAACAAGAATAGCGGGGCCGCGACACCATTGTGTTGCGACCCCGCTTTTATTAGGAATTTTCAGAAATACTTGAAGAACTCGCCCAATAATGCCTCACAGACCTATATATGACCCCATTTGACCGCATTCCGAGTTTTTTTAAGGCATTTCCGCCTTATTTGCCTCCATTCATGATTTTAATGATACGTTTTACGTTAGCTGCAAACATAGTTACTGCTCCTTGCATACGCATGGCATCTATTCCGTAGGATTCTGCCCTGTCATATCCAAAGACGTTCTTTAACTCAGCATTCTTTGCCTCTATCTTGTAGCGTTCTCTGTAAGCTTTCTTAAACTCCTCTGTTTGTTGGAATGCCAGTTGAGCTTGCTGGGTGGCTGTCTTAATAGTTACGCTATATGTTTTAGATTTCGCACCAGCCTTGTAGCATCCTTCTCTTAAGGCACATGCCTTGCATTTCTCTACATCAAAATAATAGGTATATACTTGGTTGCCTTGTACATTCTTCTTTCCTTGCTTTTCTTGTAGCCATGTGACCTGCTGAGCATACAAACATGCCTGCGTCCTTGTTGTAATCCCATTTATCTGATTCTGATCTAAATCCCTGGCTTATGCAGGGACTAAGCCTGGCTACGATCTTTATATCTTCATTCTTTGCTTTTTTCAGATTGCTATCTCCTGAATAGGCTGCATCTCCAACAACGGCATCTACCTCTATGCCATTTTCTTTGGCTTTGTCTATCAGGTCGGGTAGTTGTTTGCCATCGCCTTTTTCTCCAGAAGTGACCGTGGCTGCTACAATCAGCCGCTCTGGAGTGATGGCAATATGGCTCTTGTAGCCGAAGAACTGATTTTCGGCTGATTTATGGCCAATTCTGGCATCCTTATCCTTAGACGTGGTATAGCGATCTTGTATGTCCTCAAGGGTCTCCATCAGCATGTTGAGACGTTCTTGAATCATGGGGATATTTACCAAGAGTTTATCCTCTGATACTTTATCAACAAGCGCCTTCGTATATGCCAACTCATGCTCCAAACTGTCATCTTCGTTCTTTGCAGGAAGAATATCCTTTATGGATTCGTCATTTTCATACAAGGACTTACGTAATTGTTTTGAGCGAAGTTTCAATATCTGTATAGGAGTATAGGGATTCGAACGAGAGCCTGAGTGAGTAGCGTCAACAATGATAGTATTGGACTTGATTATCCCTTTCTCTATAGCAATGGAAACGGTCTTTGAAATAAGCATATCAAGCAAGTCGATATCCTTAAGTCGAAGTTTTCTGAACTTAGTGAGCGTGCTAGGATTGATTACGCCCTCTTCTGGAGACATGCCTAAAAAGTACTTGAAGGACATGTCGTACATGGAACGTTCAACAACATCTACGTCAGAAGAGTCGTAGATAACTTTCAGAAATAGATACTTAAAAAGTCTGATTGGGCTTTCGGCTTTTCTGCCATTATCCTTGCAGTATTTTGAAACAAGTTCTTTGTAAACAAAAGAAAAGTCTACAAGGTCATTAATTTGGCGAAGCAAGTGCTTCTTGGGAACGACCTTGTCATATAGACCGGAATAATCGGTAAACTGGAATGTTTCTTGTTGTGCTAGCATATCTCTCTAAATATGCTATAAAGGTACAAAAAATAATGCACATATGCAAGTAAAACGACCTACATATGAGCATTATTTTTAGACATAAAAGAATTTGAGAGGTTTTTCAGTGCCCTCGCATCACAGCAATCCCCTTTTTAATAATAGCACTTAATAAAACCTAATTAACTAAACTTACATTTATATTGACAATTTGCAATCATCAAAAGTTACTTAATCACAAACTTCTTACCGTTGCAGATATAAGCACCTGGAGCCAAGATGTACTCAGCATCCTGAGCGTTGCTTACCTCTGCCACCTTCACACCTGAGAGGGTGTAAATCTTCACTGCGCCTGCCTTCTGAGCTGCTACAGTCTGGTTGATACCTGTTGAGACACTCTCATTGGTCTTACCGGCAAGGTTATAAACTGCACCGTTTTCGAATTTCAAATCCTTTGTCTGCTGACCACTGCCGTTGCTGAAGATAATCATGGTAGGAGCAGTTGTCAAATCGCCATCATACTTCCACATCCAGACATCCAAACCTTTCTTCTTCATGCCGGTCTTGGTACATGCTACACCTGGCCAGTTACCACCAGTAAAGTTTTCTGAATCATTCCAAGCCCAGCAGTCTACCTGACTCCAGTCTGAAGGAGCAAGGAAGTAAGCGAAGATACCTGTTGGAGTAGGAATAACTACCTCTTTAATCTTGTTGAAGGTTGCAGAACCAGTCTTGGTTTCATTGTCAGCATTAGTTGCGCTCCAAGTTACAGTCTTGCTCTCGCCTTCCATCATATCAGCACCGAGAGTGAATGTAGAAGCCTTACCAGGAGTAAGAGCTACCTGCTCGCCATTACCAATCTTATACCAACCGCTCTTAGCATTGCTGCTGAGGGTTGCTGTTACGGAGATAGTCTTCTCGAAGTCACCACCATTAGGACTCAAAGTAACCTTGGCTGCAGCATTGACAGGAGCGTCAATTTTCTTGGCACTTTTACCACCATCATACTCCAAGTAGATATCGCCTGTGATACCAGTGATATCACCAGACTGTGCACCGCTACCATTATTCAAGATGACATTGAAACTCTCTACGTCATCGAAATCATAAGTCCAGTATTTAGCACCATCAATCTCCTCAGGACCTTTCATTACCTTACCAGGCCATGCACCTGTCAAATTCTTACCGTCAACACCTGTTGTCCAAGCGTGGATGTAAGGAGCCTTGTCTGCCTTTACATATACGGTGATAGCTGCGTTAGGATCTACCTTGGTATAAGTGACCTTACCTGTCTTCTCCTTGCCTTCAGAGCTTGTAGCGCCCCAAGTCACTGTCTTGGTATCCTTGAAGTTCATGTCTTCACCGATAGTGAAGGTAGCAGGCTTACCAGGGGTCAAATCTACCTTGGCCTGTCCCTCTATCTGATACCAACCAGACAAAGCATCTTCTGAGACCTCAGCGGTAACAGTTACCGTATTGGTGCGGAAACTTCCGCCAGCTGGAGAAAGAGAAACGCTTACAGGCATAAGAGGAGCCTCGTCAACCCAAGTTGTACCAGCCTCTTCATTACCATCATAGGTCTGACCGTCCAGAGACTTAGGAGTTTCATCATAGATGAAAGGACCATCCTCACCTATCTTGCCACCCTTCCAATCCTTCACGAGAACGCGAACCTGACCCTGAGTAGCAGGAGCATCAACGGTGATAGTAGAACCTGTGTAAGTCTTGCCTGTTACCAAGTCTGTATAAGTACCAGCTGGGCAATCTGTGAAAGTAGCACCACCATTGAGGGCTACGAGTGCATAACTGTCCTTATAAGCACGCTTGAAGGCGATACCGCCCTTGGCAGGAGTACAGCCATCGTCAGTCCACTGACCCTTACGGAGAGCAGGAACAGCCTGACGAATCTTGTTCAGACGGATGAGGTGCTGAGCCACATCATGATTCAATGAGGCAGCCACATTACCAGAAGCCTTGTATTCACCGAAGTCTGATGCTTCTACATCACCTGTGATATAACCACCGAAGTAAGCACGACCGGTTTCAGAAAGAGGACCATTAGGACCTCTGTCAATCACAACATCGCGACGGAAACCTACCTCAGAACCATAATAGAGACATGGGATTCCACGGAAGGTGAACATCAGAGAGAGATTCTCTGCCCACTGAGCGTCTGAGCCGCCAAAACGAGACCCAGACCCAGGACCATAGTCGTGACTGTCTACATATACCACATTATAGGTAGCGTCATTATATTTCATATCACCAGTCTTAGCCAAGCGGTATGCGGTGGCAGCATTACCGAAGTTGTAGTGCAATGGGAAGTCGATCACATTGAAACCGCTTGACTGAGAATAGTCTGGCTCATGCCATGCGCCATTCAGCATAAAGGTATTGTTGCTTTCTGGAGAATTCGCATTATCCTTCTCGCAGAGAGGCATCAGCTTATCATCATAACCTGTACCTCTGTCATAGATCTCTTGAGTGTCCCAGTATGACTGGTTGCCATCAAACTGATCCATCAAGTTCTGTGGAGCCTGCCATGTATAATAAAAAGGTGAAAGGTTGTCCTGACCACGGTACTGCACACCACTGTAACGGGAACAAACCTCACCATACATAAAGAATGGAGCCTTGTTCAATCGCTTGTCCTCGTACTTCTTACCGAGGGCAGCAAACTGAGGAATGAACTGCTTGCAGAAGGTAAGACGTGAGATGTGACCGGATGTATCAATACGGAAACCATCGACACCCATCTTGATAAAATTGCCATAGCAGTTGACAAGATATTCAGCCACAGTATTATTTTCAGTATTGAGGTCCACACAGTCACCTGCAATCTGAGCCCACCAACGATTAGGTAAGTCCCAGTTGAAGCTACCGAAATGATGCCAATAGTTATGTATATCGTGGTTATTGCCATCGGTATTCTTCATCAGGGCAAGACGACGCTGATACTGACCAGCAGGCAAAAGACTTGGATAGTCACTACCCAGTGTTTCCAAATTAGGAATCATACAAGCATTGATGTCTGCCTGGTTACGAAGACGTGTATCGCGGTCGAACTCCTTGCAAAAATGCTCCTCACCGAAGTTACCGGAGTGGTTGAGCACGATATCGAGGATAATCTTGATACCCTTGGCGTGAGCCTTGTCGATGAGTTCCTGGAACATCACGTCACCGCTCTTTTTGCCGTCACCGCTCTGATAACGGCAATCTACCTTGGAGAAATCCGAAGCATGATAGCCGTGGTAGTCATAACCGGATGCATTCTGTACGACAGGAGTAATCCAGATGGCAGTGAAACCTAACGCCTTGATGTAGTCGAGCTTGTCGATGACACCCTGGAAGTCACCTCGCCAACAAGGGTCCTTGGTACTCTTCTGTGCTTCCTGGTTATCCCAGCAGAGCACATTGTTTTTAGGATCTCCATCGTAAAAACGGGTGGTGATCATGAAATAGATACTTTCGTCTCGGAAGTCAGTACGATTCGATGTAAACACATCGGTAGCCATCGTCTGCAAGGAGACCAACATGAGCATAAGGACTGCCCATAGCCTTGTAGTAAATCTTTTCATAAGATTGACTGGTTATTAATTTTTAGTTAGTGATGAATATCTATGTTAGTTATGCGATTGTTAATTCCTACGTTTATGGTAACCCTATCCCCTACACACCCTGAAAGGACAGAAGCTATTCGTTTATGGTATGCGGTAAGAGAAACCCTGTTCCCTACACGCCCTGAAAGGGCAGAAGCTCATAGCCCAGGGCATCGCCCTGGGTTGTTTGGGGCGGTAACCTGTCGCCCTGTAAGGTAGGGTGTTCAAAATCCGCAATTTTTTCTGCACGATTTTTGACCCAATAAACGTCATAACTCATTGATATTCTGCAACAATTATATGCATAATGTATCGGAATGGAAATCCTGCANAGATCACTTACTTATACACCTTATTATATATATATACATATCTGTTGATTTATTTCCCGTTTTTTGATTGAGAAAAAAGATTTAAATGTTATTAGAAATAAATATTTTTCAAATTATCTTTGTTTTATTGATTTGAAAACACTAAATTTGCAGAAACTAAACATTATAACATAAACCACAACTAAAAACACTACATTTATGAAGACCAAACTTTTTCTCACATCAGTCCTCTTCAGCTTCGCCATGTCGGCTTCAGCACAGATTCAGTTGCTCTATATGGATCTATACGGACGCGATGTAATCGACCGTAACAAAAAACTATATTGGATGAATGGTGACGACGATCCATGTTATGACATTTTGAACTATAAGAAGGTTGGCAGCAAGGAAACATTTAACCTACGCTCAAAAGAGGAGCCATCAGATACTTATAGTGTCGTGATAAACCTCTTACCCAATGGTGACCCAAAGGATATCACACTGACAAGCAAACAGTATGGCAAAAGAAGTAGCCCCGTTGAGACATCATCTGGAGATGCAAGAGAAGACGCACGTGTTATAAAATACTTTAAAGGACTTGCTGGCTACCCTGCAACTGTTGATGCAAGCGAGGTAGCATCAGACCCTAAATCGGCCGTAAACAACGCTAAAGAAGCTGGTGCTGCAAATGCCACCGAAAAGGTAATGGATGTGGCCAAAGGTGCCGTAAATAAAGTTAAAGGACTGTTTAAGAAGAAAAAATAACAAATAAACCTCACCCCCATCCTTATATAAGATATATCAGATGGGAGTGAGGTGTTTTTTTAATCATCCTTAAAGGATAGTTTCTCCAATTTTTCTTTCAATCGTGGAGCCTCCGATTTCCTTATTGACAGACGAATCTCACATGTATTATCATAAGTCTGTCCTACAATACGAGGCGACATCTCCTTTATAATCTTCATAACATCATTCATCATGATGTAAGGGAAATCATAAACAATCTCTTCCTCTTGATAAAGCTTGATAATCTCCGCATTGGCAATAGCCTCTGCCGCTGCAGTGCGGTAAGCAACAATAAGTCCGCTTGTACCAAGATTTACACCTCCATAGTATCTTACGACAATGATAAGTATATCTGTAAGATTGTTCTTTGTAATCTGTCCTAAGATAGGTTTGCCAGCTGTACTGCTTGGTTCGCCGTCGTCATTAGCGCGGAACAAGGCATAGTCGGGTCCTATTGTATATGCCCAACACACATGTCGGGCATCGTAATACTTCTTGCGAAAATCTGAAACAATCTGCTTTACCTCTTCCTCGGAAGTTACATGAAAGGCAAAAGCGAGAAACTTACTTCGTTTCTCGCTATAAAAACCTTCCGACGTTTTATCTGTAATAGTTAAATATTCGTCTGTCAGCTCCATTAATCTTATGAAAGTTTATGAATTATCAGTCCAGAGCGCAATTTAGGCTCAAACCAAGTAGCCTTAGGCGGCATAATCTTTCCGCTGTCGGCAATATCAATAATCTGCTTCATTGATACCGGATACAGAGCAAGAGCCATACGCATCTCGCCACTGTCTACACGGCGCTTCAACTCTTCTAAACCACGTAATCCACCAACAAAGTCGATACGCTTATCAGAACGCAAGTCCTTAATACCAAGAATCTCGTCAAGAATAAGTCGACTTGAGATGTCCACATCAAGCACTCCGATAGGGTCGTTATTGTCGTATGTACCTTCCTTTGCATTAAGAGCGAACCAGTGACCATCAAGATACAATGAGAACTCGTGCAGATGCTGTGGCTTGTATACAGCCTCACCCTTATCCTCTACTGTAAAATTCTTGGCAAGAGCCTCAAGGAACTGCTCTGACGTTAATCCGTTAAGATCCTTAACAACTCGGTTATAATCAAGCACTGTTAGCTGCGAAGCCTGGAAGCATACTGCCATGAAATAGTTGTATTCCTCGTCGCCCTTATGGTTGGGGTTGTTCTTTGCCTTTTCAGCTCCAACAAGAGCAGCAGCGGCACTGCGATGATGTCCGTCAGCAATATACAGAGCGGGCATCTTTTCAAACTCTTTTGTTATAGCAGCAATATCGTCATCGTTGTCGATAACCCAAAGCTTATGACCAAATCCATCATCAGGAGCAACAAAGTCGTATTCGGGCTTTGTGGCTGCATGACGCATGATAATCTCGTTGAGCACCGAGTTGTCGGGATAAGCAAAGAATACAGGCTCAATATTGGCATCGTTCACGCGAACATGCTTCATACGGTCTTCCTCCTTGTCACGGCGTGTCAGCTCATGCTTCTTTATCACACCATTAAGATAGTCGTCCACATAAGCACCCACAACAAGACCATACTGAGTCTTGCCGTTCATTGTCTGCGCATATATATAATAAGACTCCTTCTGATCCTGACGCAACCAGCCTTTCTCTTGGAACATCTTGAAGTTAGCGGCAGCTTTCTCGTAAACACGAGGATCATACTCGCTTGTACCTGGTTCAAAGTCAATTTCAGGCTTGATAATATGATAAAGACTCTTCTCGTTATCACCAGCCTCAGCTCTTGCTTCCTCACTGTCAAGCACATCGTAAGGGCGTGATGCTATCTGTTCAACAAGATCTTGTGGTGGGCGTACGCCTTTGAATGGTTTAACTGTTGCCATATTTTTGTTTAGATTTAAGGATTTATAGTTTAATATAAGCCTCACCCCCAACTCCTTCACAATATGGACGAGAGTAGTACGCTACAATTGCAAGAATATATATACATATAAAAGCAAAACATTCTACTCTCTTCATATAGAATATGGGCTTGGGGGTGGGGCTTTTAAATTTTTATTTATTCACCTGGAATTTTGTGCATCCGTCCTTGAAGAACGCATTAATCTGCTTGGCAGCAGCAATACCAGCATTGATGTTAGCCTCAGCAGTCTGAGCACCCATCTTCTTAGGTGTTGAGAAGTAGCGACCCTCAAACTTGCGGAAGTCGGCATCAGCATCAGGCATAATGTCGGTAATGTACTTAATGTCGGTGCGCTCCTCCATCAACTTAAGCAATTCGGGCTCATTGATAACCTCCTTGCGTGCTGTATTGATGAGGATAGCATTCTTCTTCATCTTACCAACGAGAGCGGCATTAATACTCTGCTTGGTCTCAGGAGTTGCAGGAATATGCAATGAAACAACATCACAATTCTCAAAAAGAGCATCCTGTGAATCGACAGCAGTAACACCAGCAGCCTCAATAGCCTCCTTAGGGCAGAAAGCATCGTATGCATAAACCTCCATGCCAAAGCCCTTTGCTATACGAGCAACGTTACGACCAACGTTTCCAAAAGCAAGAATACCAAGCTTCTTACCCATCAACTCAGAGCCAGACTTGCCATTATAGAAATTGCGCACTCCATATACAAGCAGACCAAACACAAGTTCAGCCACAGCATTAGAGTTCTGACCAGGAGTGTTTTCTACTACAACACCCTTCTCCTTAGCATAAACACAGTCAACGTTGTCGTAACCAGCACCGGCACGCACAACTATCTTCAACTGCTTTGCTGCATCAAGTACCTCAGGAGTAACCTTGTCCGAACGAATAATCAATGCGTCAGCATCGGCCACAGCATCAAGCAACTGCTGCTTATCTGTATATTTCTCAAGTAGAGCGAGTTCGTTGCCGGCTCCTTCTATTTCTGCCTTAATACCATTCACAGCAGCTGCCGCAAAAGGTTTCTCGGTTGCCACCAATATTTTCATAGTAAGATATTTTTATTAGTTATACATCTGTTACAGTAAGACTATAAATAGGACTTATATTCTTAGTGCTGAGCCTCGAAGTCCTGCATGCACTTAACGAGAGCCTGAACACCCTCTATAGTCTGTGCATTGTAGCAGCTCGCACGGAAGCCACCTACCGAACGATGGCCCTTAATGCCTACCATACCCTGTGAAACAGCATAGTCGAGGAATGGTTTCTCAAGATCCTTGTACTCGTCGTTCATAACGAAGCAGATGTTCATCAATGAGCGAGAACCAGGCTCTACAGTACCACGGAACAACTTGTTGCGGTCGATTTCGTTATAGAGAATCTCTGCACGCTCCTTAGCGCGACGATCCATCTCCTCCAATCCACCATTCTTCTTAATCCAACGCAATGTCTCGAGAGCGCAATAAATAGGCACAACAGGTGGCGTGTTGAACATTGAGCCCTTATCTACATGTGTGCGATAGTCGAGCATTGTAGGAATCTGACGAGGAGCCTTGCCAAGAACATCGTCCTTAACAATAACAAGTGTTACACCTGCCATAGCAAGGTTCTTCTGAGCGCCTGCATAGATGCAATCATACTTGGCAACGTCTACTGGGCGGCTGAAGATATCCGAAGACATATCACCAATCAAGCGAACAGGCACATCTGGATCCTGACGAATCTCAGTTCCATAAATAGTATTGTTTGTAGTGATGTGCAGATAGTCGAGATCTGCAGGGCACTCATAATCCTTTGGATAGAAAGTATAATTATCGTCCGCTGACGAAGCTACCTCTACAACAGAGCCAAATAGCTTGGCTTCCTTCATGGCCTTCTTTGCCCACGTACCGGTGTTGAGATAACCAGCCTTATTGATAAGGAAGTTGTAAGGAATCATGCAGAATTCCAAGGAAGCACCGCCACCAAGGAACAATACCGAATAACCTTCAGGAACATTCAACAATTCTTTAATCAAGGCAACTGCCTCGTCAACCACAGGCTGAAAGTCTTTTGCTCTATGGCTAATCTCAGCCAAAGAAAGTCCAGAACCATTGAAATCTAAAATCTGTTTTGCTGTGTTCTCAATCACTTCGCGCGGAAGTATCGACGGACCGGCATTAAAGTTGTATTTCTTCATATGCTTGTCTTGTTATTAAGTTAATAATTATTCTTTCGATAGCGAAGTTACGATTTATTTTCGAATAGTCCAAATAAAATGCAATAATTAATTTACTTTGAAAATAAACGGCATAAATACACCCCCTTTTCTTTACATTTGTACATCGTTAATCTGCTTACACATTATTATATAGTAAAAATGTATAACTATATCATTATGACAAATAAAAAATGTATGAGCCTGAAAAAACAAAAATAACAAAAAAAAGCCAAGACCGTTTTAATGTCTTGGCTTTATCTTTAGTTTCGGTATTCTTAGTTTATCGCCAGGCTTCACTTCCTTTCGGTTGTTAAACACTTCAACGTAACATTCCATGCCAGGACCGAGATAGGCTCTGCTAATAGATGCAAGGGTCTGACCGCTACGTACTGTCACCGAGATCTCTTCACCAACAATAATGTATGCGCCTGTGCGCACACGTACATCAAAATTATAATCAGCAGCTGGCTTTGGCACATTTGATTTCTTTTTCTCTGCAACAGGTGGCTCATGAGT
The DNA here is from genome assembly GCF_900290275.1 of Prevotella merdae. Taxonomy (GTDB): domain Bacteria; phylum Bacteroidota; class Bacteroidia; order Bacteroidales; family Bacteroidaceae; genus Prevotella; species Prevotella merdae. The sequence continues at coordinate 472,902 of NZ_LT985324.1, read as the reverse complement.
TTTCTCTATAGGCTTGGACACCTCTTCCTTAGCTACAGTTTCCGCTGCATCTGTTATAGCTACTTGTTTAGCAGCATCTGTTGTATCTGCTACAATATTCTTTTTAGAAGCTACACCCTGCTTAGGTTCTACAGCAGCCGACTTAAGTGCCATCGAATGCATTGCAAGCTTGGTCTGCAGCTGTTCTATTGCCACATTCTTTGCCTTAACTTGCTCGTAAAGGAAATACATACCAACACCTATAAAGATGAGCAGCACAAACGAGGCTATGGAGAACCAATACATCAAACGCGGATTGCGTTGCTTGCAACCTTCAGCCACAACAACCTCTTTTGGTTGAGGAGTAGTCGCCGAACTTTCAACTGATGATTGCTGAGAGTCATCCGAGCTTTTTTCAACTGATTCATCCGAGCTTTTTTCAACTGATTCATCCGAGCTTAATCCAACTGTCGATTGCTGAGATTCATCCGAATCTTTATCTGCTTCAACCTCAGACATTGGTTCATGCCCATATTCAGGCACAGATTCAATTTCAAGCTCCGGCTTTGCCTCTTCCTTTTGTCCCTGATCCATTTCATTCTCAGGCACAACATCAGAAGCCTTCTCCTCAATTGCCACATCACTCTTATCCTCTTCAGCTCCAACTACCGATTCATCAACAGATGCATCAATAGTCTCAACAACAGCCTTTTCAGCTACCTCTTCGGCATCATTCGCAACAGTCTCATTTGCTGTTTCCACAGTAGAGTCACTTGCAGCAACCTCTTGCTTACTGCCATTAAACTCGTTGTCAATCTCTGAGAAGTCAACACCATCATTAAGCACAACAGTCTCAAACTGCACGAAGGGGCGGTTAACCCTATCGCGCAGCATAACCTCAGGCGTAAACGATATCTTATTACGCCCTTCAATAATGATGCGTTCGCCCGTATTTACATCCACACTTGCACGTGCGCCAACACTCGTAACCTTAAAAGTTCCGAGTCCCTTTACCTTTACCTGTTTATCAGCACCGTCAAGTTGTTCGCATATAATGTCGAACATTGCGGATATAAATTCGGTTGCCTCTTCTTCCTTCAAGCCATAACGCCCTACAAGTTCCGAAGCGAAATCAGAGACCTTAGCCATTCTGTTCTCCTTTCTTCATTTTGTTCTTGACCGAAGCCACAGGCTTAAAGCTGAGCACAATCTTTGGAGGAACCATCATACGCTGACCAGTCGACGGGTTAACGACAATGCGTTCCATCCTGTTCTTCAGTTCGAAAGTTCCAAAGTCGGGAACCATTACATTCTCTCCGCCATCAAACTGTTGTGCCATCGACTCTATCACACAGCGTACCATACGCTGTGTGTTATCTTGTGAGAATCCCGTACGACGGGACAATTCGGCTATGTATTCCTTGTTGTTCATTTCATTAGGAGATGTTTCAGTCTGTCACTTCGCCATAAAGGTCGAAATCGTCGCTGTCTGTAATGTGTACATTATAGAAGCAACCCCTACGCAGACGACGTGTGTCCTTAATAAGTACCTCAGGGTCTACCTCTGGCGAGCAGAACTCAGTACGTCCTATATAATAGTCGCCTTCCTTTCTGTCGATGATTGTCTTCATAACACTGCCCACCTTGCTTGCCTCCACTTCTGCAGATATACGCTGCTGTACAGCCATAAGCTTGTCAAGGCGACGTTGTTTCACTTCTGCAGGAACATCATCCTCATAATGCTCGGCACTGTATGTGCCTTCTTCCTCACTATAGGCAAAGGCACCCATACGCTCAAACTTAGCCCATTTCACAAAATCGACAAGTTCCTTAAAGTCTTCCTCCGTCTCTCCTGGGAAGCCCACCATAAGGGTTGTACGTAAATGTATTCCAGGCACTGCCTCGCGTATTTTCTCTATCAGCTCCATCGTCTCCTGCTTCGACACATGTCGGTGCATACGTGTGAGCATGTTGTCCGAGATATGCTGCAAGGCAATGTCTAGATACTTGCAAACATTAGGACGCTCGCGAATAACATCGAGCAAGTCCATCGGAAACTGATTTGGATAAGCATAATGCAAACGAATCCACTTAACCCCCTTTATGTCGGCAATATCCGATATAAGGTCGGCAATATGACGCTTGCCGTCAATATCCACACCATAATATGTCAATTCCTGTGCAATAATCTGAAACTCCTTAACACCACGTTCCACAAGAGCGCGCACCTCATCCAGTATTTCCTCCTTAGGACGACTCACATGCTTGCCCGTAATAAGCGGAATGGCGCAATATGCACAACGACGGTCGCATCCCTCGCTTATCTTTACGTATGCATAATGATTAGGCGTTGTGATATGACGCTCGCCCGAGCATGTCGAAACCTCAGGCTTTCCAAGATCAGAGAGAAGCTGCATAAAGTTGAACTTGCCATAATACTTGTCCACTTGCGGAATCTCTTTCTCCAGTTCCTCCTGATAACGCTGCGACAGACATCCCATAACAAAGAGTTTGCTTATGCGTCCCTCCTCCTTTGCCTGTACCAGCTCCAGTATAGTGTCTATACTCTCCTGCTTGGCATCCTCAATAAATCCACATGTATTCACCACAACAATCTCGCCTTCAATGCGTTTTGCGTCGTGTGTGCAATGATAGCCGGCTTGCTCAAATTTTGTCAACAGGGCCTCGCTGTCAACAAGGTTCTTCGAGCAACCCATTGTAATAATATCTACTTGTCCTTTCTTCATCATGTTCTGTGATATGCCTACTTGTTAGCATTAAAAAGCGAGTCAACAAACTGACGTCTATTGAAAAGCTGCAACGACTCCATCGACTCACCCAGTCCGATATACTTTACCGGCACCTTAAGCTGGTCAGATATGCCTATAACCACACCTCCCTTAGCCGTTCCATCGAGTTTGGTTATGGCTAGTGATGTTATCTGCGTAACCTGTGCAAACTGCTTAGCCTGTTCAAAGGCATTCTGTCCGGTACTTCCGTCAAGCACGAGCAGCACTTCATCAGGTGCTTCGGGCAGCACTTTCTTCATCACATCCTTTATCTTCTTAAGCTCATTCATCAGTCCTACCTTGTTGTGCAAACGTCCGGCTGTATCAATAATCACAACATCCGCACCGTTAGCTTTAGCCGAAGACAATGTATCAAAAGCCACAGATGCAGGGTCCGAACCCATTTGTTGCTTAATAACAGGCACACCTACACGCTCACCCCAAATGCTTATCTGCTCTACAGCAGCAGCACGGAATGTATCAGCAGCACCAAGATACACCTTCTTGCCCGACTTCTTAAACTGATATGCAAGCTTGCCAATAGTTGTGGTCTTGCCCACACCGTTCACTCCAACAACAAGGATTACGTATGGACGATGGTCCGTAGGCAAATCCCAGTCGTCGTTGTCGGCTGTATTGTTCTCGGTTAGCAGCGCGGCAATCTCGTCACGCATTATTCCGTTCAGCTCGGATGTCGACACATACTTGTCGCGAGCCACACGTTCTTCAATGCGCTTTATTATCTTAAGCGTTGTCTCCACGCCTATGTCTGATGTGATAAGGGCCTCTTCCAGATTGTCAAGCACTTCATCGTCAACAGTCGATTTGCCCATTACGGCACGCTGAATCTTATCGAATACACTATGCTTGGTCTTCTCGAGTCCATTGTCAAGAACTTCTTTCTTGTTCTTATTAAAAAATCCAAAAATTCCCATATAACGTTATTTGTGTCTGCAAATATAAGCATTATTTTCCGAACAGCAAAGCGATTGAGCCTTAAATACATACTTTACCACACCCCATTTAAACCTGCACACCCAAGCCAGTACCTATTTTTAGGTATTTTAGCACAATTAATTCGAATTATAAAACCACTTTTCAATTATTCTGTGTAACTTTGTCATTTTAGATAGCAAAAGAAATATAAAAAACTGTATACAGAATAACATATATAGATAATATGAAGTTATCAGATTTGAAAACTGGCGAACGCGGTGTCATCGTTAAGGTGATGGGACATGGAGGATTCCGCAAGCGTATCGTCGAGATGGGATTTATCAAAGGCAAGGTGGTTGATGTCTTGCAAAATGCTCCTCTACACGACCCTGTAAAATACAAGCTCATGGGCTACGAAGTATCGCTACGCCACTCTGAGGCTGATATGATTGAGGTCATAAGCGTAGAGGAAGCCGAGAGAATTGAAAAGGAAAACAAACAGAACAAGTCAAACAACCCGTCCGACATATACGACGAGGCTGCCAACAACGCATCTGTAGAAGACAAGTCTGCCCCTAACCCTACCCCACTTACCGAGGGTCAGCTACGCGATGCAGCTATGAAGAAACGCCGCACCATTAATGTTGCGCTTGTAGGCAATCCTAATTGTGGCAAGACTTCTCTCTTCAACTTTGCCTCTGGAGCTCACGAGCGTGTAGGCAACTACTCTGGTGTTACTGTCGATGCCAAGGTTGGTCATGCCGAATTCGAAGGCTATGAGTTCAATATTGTTGACCTTCCTGGCACATATTCGCTTTCTGCCTACTCGCCAGAAGAACTTTATGTGCGCAAGCAAATCATCGAGAACACGCCCGACGTTATCATCAACGTTATAGATACAAGCAATCTTGAGCGCAACCTGTACCTTACCACCCAGCTCATCGACATGCACTTGCGTATGGTGTGCGCGTTAAATATGTTCGACGAGACTGAGAAACGTGGAGATAATGTCGACTATGCAAAATTGGGCGAGCTGTTCGGCGTGCCTATGATTCCTACTACTTTCACCACTGGACGTGGTGTCGAACTGCTGTTCCATATCATTATTAATATGTATGAGGGTCTCGACTTCCTCGACGCCAACGGCAATCTCGACCCCGAAGTAGCCGAAGGCATCAAGCAGTGGCACGAACAATACAGCAAGTCGGAAAAAGAACAACCCGACCACGACGAGGATTTTGCTTCGGGTGTCAAGCCTAAACATAATGTGTTCCGACATATACACATCAACCATGGCACCTACATCGAGGAGGGCATCACGGCAATACAGGCCGAACTGAAGAAGGAAAACGACCTACGTCACAAGTTCTCCACACGTTATCTTGCCATCAAATTGCTTGAGCGCGACTCCGATACCGAGCAGCTTATCAAAAGCTCTACTTCCCATCCCGACCGTATATTGGCCGTTCGCGATAAGGCAACAGCCGACGTGCAAACCTATACTCACGAGGATTCGGAAACGGCTATCATGGATGCCAAATACGGTTTCATTCACGGCGCTCTTCAAGAAGCCGGCTACCAGACAGGCAATAAAAAGGACACCTATCAGGTTACTCATCTCATCGACAACGTCATCACCAACAAGTATGTTGGCTTCCCTATATTCATTCTTATGATATGGGTGATGTTCGAGACAACGTTCTCGCTTGGCCAATATCCTATGAACTGGATAGAAGCTGGTGTCGAATGGATTGGCTCTATGATTTCCGAGCATATGACAGCAGGCCCTCTTAAGGACATGCTTATAGATGGAGTGATTGGAGGAGTAGGTTCTGTCATTGTCTTCCTGCCGCAAATCCTCATCCTCTATTTCTTCATCTCCTTTATGGAAGATTCCGGCTATATGGCCCGAGCTGCCTTTATCATGGACAAGCTAATGCACAAGATGGGACTGCACGGCAAGTCGTTCATCCCGCTCATCATGGGCTTTGGATGCAACGTGCCAGCCGTAATGGCAACACGCACTATCGAGAGCCGACGCTCACGCCTTATTACAATGCTCATCCTGCCACTCATGAGTTGCTCGGCACGCTTCCCTATATACATTATGATTATAGGAACCATGTTTGCTCAGCAATATCGCTCTGCCATCATGATGTCGCTATATCTTGTGGGCATCGTCATGGCTGTCATAATGAGCCGACTGTTCAGCAAGACTCTGTTCAAAGGCGAGGACACTCCGTTTGTTATGGAACTTCCACCCTACCGATTCCCTACAGCCAAGGCCATTGGTCGACATACATGGCAGAAGGGTAAGGAATATCTCAAGAAGATGGGAGGCATCATCCTTGTAGCAAGCCTCATTGTCTGGGCTCTTGGTTACTTTCCACACGACGAAAGCCTATCGCGCGAACAACAGCAGGAACAGAGCTACATTGGTCGCATTGGCCATGCTATCGAACCTGTATTCCGTCCTCAAGGCTTCGATTGGAAACTTGATGTAGGTCTCATCTCTGGTGTAGGTGCCAAGGAAATCGTTGCTTCCACAATGGGTATTCTATACCATAGCGACGAGGCTGCCGAGGAAGGTTCCGAGGAATCCTACTCACATTTGCAGAAACAGATGGTTGCCGATGGCATCACACCGCTTGCATCCTATTGCTTCCTACTGTTTGTATTGCTCTACTTCCCGTGTATAGCCACTATTGCAGCCATTAAGGGCGAGACTGGCTCATGGAAATGGGCTACTTTTGCAGCTTGCTATACCACTGTGCTTGCATGGATAGTATCGGCTATTGTCTATCAAATAGGCAGTTTGCTGATGTAACAACGACACACAGATAATAAAGCATAAATGGAAACAAGCCTTCCATTTAACTGTAAACAAAAGTAAATTTCGTGTGATTTCAGTTAAATTATGCTATATACGCAATAAATAACGACGAAAGCACTTGCTTATTTGTAAAATCAAACTATCTTTGCAATGTGTTTTTCATGGTATTAGATTATTAAGGTTAAGAAAGCATAGGTTGTTGTGAAACAATCTATGTTTTTTGTTTTTATAAGGACCTAAAACCCCGCTTGAAACGACATCAAGCTCTTTTTTTTAAATCAACATCAGGCACTTTTAAATAAATATCAAGAAAAATAATCATACAATAAATTGATAGTTACAATTAATATGATTATCTTTGCAATTAGGAAATGCCGCCAACGGGCGGAAATCGCAAAAATACATATATAGCAACAAAATTTAAACCTACAATAAATAAAATGAATAGCAAGCAACTTATGAACCACGCTGCAGACAACATCCGTCTGCTTGCCGTTTCTATGGTAGAAAAAGCCAAATCAGGACACCCTGGAGGTGCAATGGGCGGAGCCGACTTTATCAATGTCCTCTTCTCCGAGTTTTTGGTATACGATCCCGACCAGCCTACATGGGCAGGACGCGACCGCTTCTATCTCGACCCAGGACACATGTCGCCTATGCTTTACTCTGCTTTGGCTTTGCAGGGAAAATTTAGCATTAACGAACTCAAGTCCTTCCGTCAGTGGGATTCGGTATGTCCAGGACATCCAGAGCGCGATATTGAGCGTGGCATAGAGAATACTTCTGGTCCTCTCGGCCAGGGCCACACATTTGCTGTAGGTGCTGCTATTGCCGAAAAGTTCCTCGAGGCTCGTCTTGGCTCTACTATGATGCAGCACAAGATTTATGCCTACATTTCCGATGGTGGTGTTCAGGAAGAGATCTCACAGGGTGCTGGTCGTATTGCCGGTCTGCTGAAACTCAACAACCTCATCATGTTCTACGACTCTAACGAGATACAGCTCTCTACCGAGTGCGATGTCGTAATGAAGGAAGACACAGCCAAGAAATACCAGTCATGGGGATGGAATGTTATGGAGATTCCTGGCAACGATCCCGACGCTATACGTGCCGCTCTTGTTCTCGCACAAAAGGAAACAGAGCGTCCTACACTCATTATTGGCCACACTACAATGGCTAAGGGTGCCCTTAAAGACGACGGCTCAAGCTACGAGCACAACGTTAAGACTCATGGAGCTCCTCTCGGTGGCGACGCTTACACTAATACTGTAAAGCACCTTGGTGGCGACATCAACGACCCATTTGTTATCTTCGACGACGTTAAAGAATTATATGCTAAGCGCAACACAGAGCTTCGCGAGATTGTTAAGGCTCGTCATGCCGAGGAAGAAGCTTGGCGTAAGCAGAACCCTGAATTGGCAGCCAAGATGGACGATTGGTTCTCTGGCAATGCTCCTAAGGTAGACTGGAGCGCTCTTGTACAGAAGCGCGACGGTGCTACACGTGCTGCATCTGCTGCTTGTCTCGGCGTATTGTCTGAGCAGGTAGAGAATATGGTTGTTTCATCAGCCGACCTCTGCAACAGCGACAAGACCGATGGCTTCCTAAAGCATACCCACAACCTTCAGGCCGACGATTTCTCTGGAGCCTTCTTCCAGGCTGGTGTTGCCGAGCTGTCTATGGCATGTATCTGCATCGGTATGTATCTGCACGGTGGTGTTATCCCGGCTTGCGGCACATTCTTCGTGTTCTCCGACTACATGAAACCCGCTGTTCGTATGGCTGCTCTTATGCGCGTACCTATTAAGTTCATATGGACACACGATGCATTCCGCGTTGGCGAGGACGGTCCTACACACGAGCCTGTTGAGCAGGAAGCACAGATTCGCCTTATGGAGAAACTCAAGAACCACAAGGGCGAGGATTCTGTTCGCGTGTTCCGCCCTGCCGATGTCGACGAGGCTACCGTATGTTGGAAAATGGCTATGGAGAATATGTCTACTCCTACAGCCCTTATCTTCTCTCGTCAGAACATAACATCACTGCCCGAGGGCAATAACTACGAGGAGGCACGCAAGGGTGCTTACATTGTAGAGGGTTCCGATACCGACTTCGATGTTATCCTTGTTGCTTCTGGCTCAGAGGTATCTACACTTGTTGCCGGAACCGAGCTTCTCCGCAAAGATGGCATAAAGGTTCGCGTGGTAAGCGTACCTTCTGAGGGTCTTTTCCGCAATCAGAGCAAGGAATATCAGGAGAGCATCCTCCCTGCTGGTTCTAAGATCTTCGGTCTCACAGCCGGTCTGCCAGTCAATCTTCAGGGACTTGTAGGTGCCAACGGTATGGTTTACGGACTCGAGTCGTTTGGTTTCTCAGCTCCTTACAAGGTGCTCGACGAAAAACTTGGCTTCAATGCCCAGAACGTTTACAATCAGGTGAAAAACTTTTTATCTAAATAAAACTAATTAATTGTCTCGCACACCACCTTATTATATATAGTGGTGTGCGATACCTTAACCCATTAAAAACCCAACAGCTATGGAAATCAAGACAGTAGGTATTGCATGCGACCACGCTGGTTACGCATTGAAGAAGTTCGTTATCGAATATCTTGAGAGTCATCAGATTCCATTCAAAGATTATGGTACATATAGCGACATGAGCTGCGACTATCCCGACTTTGCTCACGCTCTCGGCAATGGCATCGCCAACGGTGATGTTTACCCAGGCATCGGCATATGTGGTAGTGGCGAGGGTATGGCCATCACTCTTAACAAGCATAAGGGTGTACGTGCCGCTTTAGTATGGAGCCCTGAGATTGCTCAGCTTACACGTCAGCACAACGATGCCAACGTTATTGTGCTTCCAGGTCGCTTCATCGACAATAAGACAGCCGAGAAAGCACTTGACGAATTCTTCAAGACTCAGTTTGAGGGCGGACGTCACGAGCGCCGCGTACAGAAGATCGACTTGTAATATCCTTTTTATCCCAACTCATTTCATAGGAGGGTACGGCTCTTTTGCTGTATCCTCCTTAAAATTATCTACTAAACCCAAACCCTATGAAACGCCTTTTCATCTCAGCCTCCTTGTTTGCTCTATGCCTCATAGCCAGTGCACAGGGCACGTTTATATCCAACGCAGCCTACCGCACTACTATGCAACAGCAGTTTAACGAGCGTATAAAAACAGTTGGCAAGACTTTCTACAACACCAGAAACCTCAATCTCACAGCCGACGAGAACCAGGCTCTTGAGTTTCTTTATGCATATATGCCCCTTGCCGACATTACCGACTACCCCACCTCATTCTTTGCCGACAACGTGCGCCTGTCATTCCAAGCCCGCAAGGAGATGCCTTGGGGCAAGGACGTGCCCGAATTACTCTTCCGCCACTTTGTAGTGCCTATCCGCGTCAACAACGAAGCGCTCGATTCATCACGTAGTGTATTCTACAACGAACTAAAGAATCGTGTCAAGCATCTTTCTATGCACGATGCCATTCTTGAGATTAATCACTGGTGCCACGAAAAAGTTACTTACCAACCTTCAGACGCTCGCACATCATCGCCATTGCAGACACTGCGCACCGCAACCGGACGTTGTGGCGAGGAGAGCACATTTGCCGTTGCAGCCTTACGTGCTATGGGCATACCTGCAAGACAAGTATACACCCCACGCTGGGCACATACCGACGACAATCATGCTTGGGTAGAGGCATGGACAGATGGCAAATGGTGGTTCCTCGGAGCATGTGAACCCGAACCCGTACTCAATCTTGGTTGGTTCAATGCGCCAGCCTCACGCGCCATGCTTATGCATACCCGTGCCTTTGGCAATTATCAAGGACCCGAGGAGGTTATGCTTCGCACAAGCAACTTCACCGAGATTAATCTCACATCCAACTATGCTCCAACAGCACAAGTCAGCTTCACCATAAAGGATGCTAATGGCTCTCCTGTACCAGGAGCACGTGTCGACTTCAAGATATACAATTATGCCGAATTCTATACAGCCGTAACCAAATACACCGACCAGCAAGGACATGTGTCATTGTCTGCTGGCATAGGCGACTTATTGGTATGGGCATCCAAAGATGGCAAATACGGATACCAGAAAGCATCATTCGGCAAGGACAAGACAATAACCATCCAACTCAACCGCGATGCACAAACCGACAGCAAGCAACTGATATTCCCTGAAGAAACAATTGATGTAGTGCCACCAGTCGAAAGTGCCAAGATGCCTTACGTAAGCGACGAGATGCGCAAGGAGAACAACCGCCGTTTTGCCTACGAGGATTCTGTGCGCAAAGCATACACAGCCACGTTCCTCACTAAGCAACAGGCCGAACAAATCAATCCGCAAGCTGCCGAATACCTCGTTAAATCACGTGGAAACAAGCAAACCATCATCGACTTCCTTGCTCGACATAAGGACAACGAACAGCGTGCACTCGGCATCCTTGCCACATTAACCGATAAAGACCTGCGCGATATTCCTACAGAGATACTCGAAGACAACTTCACAGCTGCCACCAATCAACTGTCACCACGTGTGGAGAGCGAGATGATATCACAACCTTTCAAAAACTATCTTGCCAAAGCCTTCCCAGCCTCAACAGCCAATGCTTTCCGTAAGAATCCAACCGCCCTCGTTACTTGGATAAACAAGAACATACGCCTCAACCCAGACAAAAAGGCATTGCAGATAGCCCAAACACCAGTAGGTGTCATGCAATCAAAGCTTACAGACGAGCGTTCACGCGATATCTTCTTCGTAGATGTTGCACGCAGCCTTGGCATCGAAGCCCGCAAAGACGCAGTTACAGGCAAGGTGCAGTACAAGAAAGACGGAAAATGGCAAGACGTTAAATTCGAGGCAAAACAACAGGCAACCGCACCAACAGGCACACTCAAGCTCACATACAAGGCAAGTCCAATACTCGACGACCCCAAGTATTACAACCATTTCACCATCAGTCGCATAGTTAATGGCACCACCCAACTCATGAACTTTGAGGAAGGCCAGGCTGATATGGGCAACGGAACATGCTGGAGCAACACCTTCAAAGACGGTGCAACATTCGATGTAGGCACATACATGCTCACCACAGGCACCCGACTTGCCAATGGAGGCGTACTTGCAACCACACGCATGTTTAATATCACCGAAGGCAAAACCACAACCCTGCCCCTCGACATACGCTACGATGCCAACGAGGTAAGCGTTATCGGACAGTTCAATTCCGAATCTATAATCAATAAAGACGGCAAGGACGTCAGCATCCTCTCCCAAACTGGTCGCGGTTATTATATACTCGCCGTGTTAGGAGTTGGACAAGAACCAACCAATCATGCCTTACACGACATCGAGAAAGAGCGTGCCGCATTTGAGGCTTGGGGCAGACCTGTTGTGTTGCTATTCGAGAGCGAGGCAGATGCCAATAAGTTCCAAAAGGACGAGTTCGCTTCCCTACCCTCAACCGTACAATATGCTATAGACAAGGACGGTTCCATCCGTGAGCAAGTAGCACGCGAAATGAAGTTGCAAAACAAGACCCAGCTACCAATGTTTATCCTCGCCGACACCTTCAACCGTGTAGTCTTCTCATCCCAAGGCTATACAATCGGCCTAGGCGAGCAGCTTAAAAACGTGTTCAAGAAGCTATAGCAGGTTAATATTGTTAAACTTTACAAAAAACATCTACATGTATTTCCTTGCTACACAAATAATTAGTACCTTTGCAGCCGATTTAATCCGCATAGGCCAGAAAAAGTAACAACATAGTGTTGTTCGCCTCACGGAAAAACCCGTTTATATTAATTAATTAAATGTACGCAATCGTAGAGATTAACGGTCAGCAGTTTAAGGCAGAGCAGGGCAAGAAGCTCTTCGTTCACCACATCAAGGACGCTCAGGAAGGCCAGACTGTTGAATTCAACAAGGTACTGCTTGTTGACAATGAAGGTTCAGTACAGGTAGGTGCACCTGCCGTAGAAGGTGCAAAAGTTGTATGTGAGGTTGTTAACCCTCTCGTTAAGGGTGACAAGGTAATCGTCTTCAAGATGAAGCGCCGCAAGGACTATCGCAAGAAGAACGGTCACCGTGAGCAGTTCACAGAGATCACAATCAAGGAAGTAATCGCTTAAATTTTAGGAGGAACAAGAAATGGCACATAAAAAAGGTGTAGGTAGTTCTAAGAACGGACGTGAATCAGCTTCTCAAAGATTAGGCGTTAAGATCTGGGGTGGTCAGAAGTGTATCGCAGGTAACATCATCGTTCGCCAGCGTGGTACAAAGCACAACCCAGGTTTGAATGTAGGTATTGGTAAGGACGACACTCTCTATGCATTGGTTGACGGTACCGTTAACTTCCGCAAGGGTCGCAACGACAAGAGCACTGTTTCCGTAATACCCGAAGCTGAGGCTTAATTAAAACAAAAAAAACTATTCCAAACAAACATAATTAATCCCAACCTTCAAGTCTTTGAAGGTTGGGATTAATGCTTTATACAACAACCACAAAATCATCCGCCAAGAATAGTCAGTGTTCAATTTAGGGAATACAATTTTTATAGACACCTTTGCAAGTGCCTATATAATGAATAAAAAAAAATAAAAGATTAGTTCCCCATTGCAGTATCGCTCTGCACTATGCCGCCACTCGGATGAGGCTAAAAATTAAATGTTGAGTGTTGAATGTGGGGATATTTACAATAATTGAGATACTTTATCCAATACTTCCAATATTTTCAATATTCCTTCCGCATGAAAAACAAATGAAAAGTTACTCTTTAATGCAGTTTTATTTCCATGCATATACGCATTTCTCGCCAGAATCATTTGTTTTCCATCATAGATTAACTCCGTGTTGCTTGTAGCTAATTGTGTATTTATTAGGTCCTCAAATTTTTCAGGAGTATTACTTCCTACTGCTGACAAATGTTTGCACAACAACGGAATAACGAACTCAAAAGCCACAAACGTATAAGCAAAGCTGTTTTTATTATTAGTTCCCGTTATTTTCAGCAACTGATGAAATGCCATATCTAATTGGGCGATAGTTTCCTTTTTATTATTCTCATTTAATCGAGGTGAAGCATTAATATTTTCCTCTATTCCCTCCATCAACTTGTAACTCTTACGCAAGTAATTTCGGCGATAGCAATATCCTATAGTTTTTACGAGATGCTTTGCGTTTTCTCTTGATTCTTCTTTAGAAAAATGAAATAGCGGTGACTCTTTTAGGTAATAGTCGTCAGCTCCATTGTCGATTAGAGCTTTAAGATTCCATGATTTACTGGAAGCAGTGAATATTATCACCTGATTTCCTGGATTGGCCTGTTTGATACCTTGCAAAACTTTCATTCCAGAGAAATCCATAACATTTAAATCCTTATTCTCCTCACAAGCCATCAAACGCAAATCCAAGAATATTACATCATAAAAACCTTCTTTCAGCTTATCCCTTAGGTCCTGTGGAAGGGCGTTATACGATGCTGTTTCTTTGTCGTGAACATCAAATGCTTCTACTTCTCTGACACAACACATCAATACTTCTTTCCAACCTTCATTTCCTTTGTCGTCAATCAGCAGATACTTTCCTCCTTTTTGTTTGTCTTGCTTAGGTATAAGATTGGCATCCTTTTTCTCATTGTCAGACGTATCTTCCAAAACATCACGTATATCCATATTCTTTATTACAGAATATCTGAAAAACATATTCTTTTCTGCTTTTCGCAATATCTCAGAAATACAATTTGTGTCCTTCGATACAAAGCGATTAAGAGCCATCAATCCCCATTCGTTTGCCAACGAATGATGACCGTATGTCGCATATTCTTTAATATTGATTCTATTCAAGAATCCCGACTCAAAAGTGTCACAAGTCAATAGTGGAGTATTAGCTAAACAATAATCCAAATCTTCAACGCTACAGATGGCAAAACCCTCTGTTTGTAGAATTTGTGAATATGGGAAATAGCGATAAAAACTATCTATTGATTGCTCGGTTACCCCAATAATACGCGCCAAAACAGCCTTGCGCAATTGTTCACACATCAGTCGTGTTGTGAATGCCAATTGAATGCCATGTTTGGCATACTCATCCAAATCGAGAATGATAGTGTCTGTATTTGAATCTATAGTTGATATTATTATATCATCAATATCCTTATCATCATCTATAGCATAGAATTCGCATTTGTTAGCCTGTTTCAACAATTGGCAGCTACTTAAATTTTCTTCATTGCCAAATACAACAATGTTGTTTGGACTACTCGTTTCCAAATAGTCATTTGAAAATATTTCCAAGTCTACTTTGCCAACATTCTTATAAAGCAGAACAAAATGCTTCAGTCGTTTATAAAACGTCTCTTTGGGCATCCCATATATTATTTGAGATCCTTCATCATAATCGATGGCAGTACAACCTTTAGAATATTTCACCAATGGTATTTCATCCATTAAATCTTCTATGTCCGTCAACAACATCGAAGCTTGTTTCCAAACACCATTTTCTTCTATAGCCAAGGATGAATGATAGCAGATACAAGCCGCATCATGAAAATCCTCCACCTTTGTTTCTTTACTCGGTTTCACCCATCTAACAACATCGTTGTATATGCCAGCCTCTATGTAGCCACAGGCTTTAGACAACTCCCCATACTGGTTATCGTCAATTATATATATCATTTTATTACCATTCATAGTATATCAGTTTGATTTTATTTTATAGAAAACAAATTCATGAGTAAACCCAATTGTCTGTTCTGCTATTTCTTCTATCTCTTTCACACCTTCACTTCTTAATATATTCCAACGTAAGTTTTTGTCGTTCCATTTGGATATGATGCTCCAGTTACAATAACTTCTCATCTTTTCCTTTATAACTCCCAAATCACCGGCACCTTCATTCACCCTTTTAATAGCATCGTTTATATCTGCCGATGGAAACGACCCAACCTGTGTAAACTGGATTGTGTACACTATCCAGCCATTCATAGAAGATCTTGTACATGAAATGTTTAGTTCTTTATGTTCTGGATATTGACCAAACATTAACAACACATGCACCAGACACCAACGCAACATATATACATTGGTGTAAAAGTCTGCTTTTTTTAATTCCTTTGAATCATAGTCAAATACAAACTGTGTATTCTGCCCTTCAAGGGCTTTTATCAAATCAAACAGTTTAGGCGATCTTATTCTTATTGTATTTCTGAATATATCTATAATGTCTCCATATCGTTTTATAGGATGTTCTTTCTTTTTTTCCCAATCATTCCATGTCTCCGTATGTAGCTTCTCGTCATAACCAAGCCATCCTTTTATATTGTTACTGACACCAGACATAAAAGTATGCACTAAGCTGTATAGTGACTGTGGAATATTGGGATGTCCCTTTGCTTCTTCGTTAAAAACGGTCCTACATTGCTTGAGAAGTTTATCTATTGACCAACTTGCATCAGGAAAATCATGAGTCAAAAATTTTAATCCATTTGGTTCTTCAAATAAATGCAAGACTTCATATGTAGCCTCAATATCATGTTTCTTGACCTCTTTCTTGTTGTTTACAACCTCAATAACCTCACAATCCTTGTTCTTCTTAGTGCTTTTTCCTATTAGTTTATCTAATCGAGAACGCAGAGTTAAATACAAAGGGTTCTTACATCCCTTTATCATTTTCAGATATTCAATTTTTCCATCAAGAACATTTTCCAATGAAACGAACTCACCATACGTCCTATGTTTTACATATGCATTATGATACAATGCATATTTTTGACTTGCAACCGCATAACTATAGCATTCCCACATAAATAACAGTGATCGAATCTCCCTTACATACGCTTTAGGAACATTCACCTTATCACTAATTACAAGTCCCGTAACCTCTTGATGCCCTCCACGCTTTTGTAACTTCACTTTTGATGTGTTTAAAGTAAAATGTTCATCTTCGATGATATGGCGTAGTTCTTTACAGAAATCTCCATCGTGTTGATATACATTGTGCATACTGCTGAATGTTATATCATCAGCATAACGTGTATAAGTCAATCCAAACCGTCGTGCTACACCTGAGAGTTTCCAATCCAAACGTTCACATACAATATTCGATAACATAGGAGACGTAGGGGCTCCTTGTGGCAAGACATATCGTTTATTTCCTTTCTCGTCTTCTATCTCCATAGAACAAAGACCAGCAATAGCACTTGCAACCTCTTTAGTCAGACACAAAGGTCGTAATTGTAGTTTTTTCCATACTCTTGCTTGATCTATGCTTGGAAAAAAATCTTGTAGATCTACATTAAAAATGTAATTCTTTCCTATATGAGGTGATGCATTATCAACTATAGACTTACCTCGAACAAAACCTGTTACATTGTCTTTTGGATAATACATTAATTCTAATAGATAGTTAAGACATTTTTGTATTTCTTTCAACCCTCTTACTGGAGCTGATATATGTCTATAGCCTCCAGATTTCTTCGGAATTTCGAAAGAGATATAATTACGGACTGACCTTTTCGGTGAGGAGAAATAGCAATAGTCCTCCCAAGAAATCGGATAGTATTCCACCCCAAATTCTTTTGCCATATTTTGTTTAATGATATTAAGAACATAGTGCAAATCCCTTGACGTAGTCATGGTACTTATCCTTTTTCTAATTATCCTATCATCCATAATTATTCCTTTAATTAGAAAAGAGAGCCTTCGAGATTTCTCTTCTTTATTTCATACGCGCCAGGCGAAAGCGATGGCGTGAACGTCTAAACATTGTTTATTCTCCAAAACTGGAGAACATCAGTCAAATCTACGACTGACGGTGCAAAAGTTTATCTCTCAGGCTCTTTTATATTTTACCATCTTTCATCATATCATGGTAGTAAACCAACATTGCGCTTCGCGCATAGTGTTAACTGTTAACACAAAACCTGTCAACCATCCATTTGTTATCTTCATATCTTCCACTACATCTATTGCCATATTCCAATTCAGCCACAGTCACTTCTGATACAAAAATATCATTTGGACTTAACAATGCCAAATGTTCTGCTATGTTTTTCTTATTGCGCAAGAAAAAAACAACAATATCTGTGTCAAGCAAATATCCATTCATAATATTATTTCTGAATTATTAGTTCTTGCTTTATGTATGTCTTCAACTATTTGGGCAGTAGTGCGCTGGTCCTGCCATTTACCAGCAAATTCATCAACCCACGACTTGCTTGCAGTAGCAGTTGATGCTGTCGGCTTTTTCTTGTCAACAACCTGCCATTTCATCCTCAAAGCCAATTCCTTGAAAAAACTTAAATCTGAATTAGGAATATAATAGCTTGTTCCGTCTGATAAAATTACTGTATTCATAATATGCCCTCCTGGTAAATGTTTTATACATATTGCAAAGATATACATTATTTGCGAGATAAATATGATTCAAGCCATAATAATTCAAAATTCGACAATTCAAGCTTGTCTTTCATCACAAGTGTCAGGATATGGCATATAGCCTCCAATAGAAACTCAGAATACGAGCAATGACTCTCTCTATCTGGCTCAAAGTAATCCACATCCTTACAGTGTAGCCTTGCAAGTCGTTCAAGAAGATAAAAAGCGTTCCCTGCCGCCTCCTCATTCTTGCCTTCTTCATATTGCTTCATAAAGACTTCAAGCAATAAAAACATATGCCATAGCAGCCTTTTTTACCATCATTCCACGTGTTTGGTTCTATCCAAACCTTGTCTATTTCCTCACGCATGGTAGGTGTGAACCCTATAAAACTGTAGTTCTTCCATGACTTCACCGTGCGCATGGCTGCAGGATGTCACTCTCCACTACATATTTACGCCTATCAATGGCTTCTGACCAATATGTCAGGTAGCGGATTAGTACGTCATGAGTCAATGCCTTCAGCTCTTCTACGACTTTCTGTATTTTCTTGTCTACAACGTAAGTATTCGGTATCCCCTCATATTTCCGATACGCATATGAGTTTTAGCCCTCCACCAGCTAAGACCAGTGGAGGTTACAACCTCAGTAGTTTTTCACATAGTATTTGTCAAGATACTCAGCAATCATTTTCTTGATGCCGTCCTTGATCACCTCATCCGCAATATGAGAATGACCCATCACAAGCCTCATTTCCCCTAACAGCCAGTAAGTCCTTCTCTATCTTCCTCCAGTCCAAGTCTGGCTCTCCGAATCGCTAGCCCAACACACCAACATGTGCAAAGCAAGCCTCCACCATTCTTCGAGAGTACCTTATCTATCTTATCAAAATCTGTATTTGTGTTCATACAATGTTCCCATTGTTAAACCATTCAAAATATTCACTTAAAAGTGAACAGTATTCAATTTCTTTATGTATTTTTGCACTATCAAACAACTAATGTTTATAGCTATGACAAAAGTATCACTCAAAACAAGTGCAACCTTTGAAATTTAGTAATTATGGTACAGAATAAACTTTTCCATGATTGCCTTGCAGCAATTCCAGCCGAACAGAAAGCTGAGTTTGACTTGTCGTTTGGAATAGCAGAGCGACTGAGTGAGATTCTGAAAGAAAAGGGGCTCAGCCAAAAAGACTTTGCCAGAATGCTCCATAAGCGAGACTCTGAGATTTCCAAATGGCTCACTGGTCGCCACAACTTCACCACACAAACCATTGCTCGCATTCAAATCGCATTGGGATGTAACTTGATAAATATTGCTCATTAGGTGTATTGGAGAGTCTGAGTAAAGGCTCTCCAATTTTTTACTATATTTTTCGGTATTCACTATTGAACAAAACATCATCAGTATCGAAATAGACTTCTGCGATTAAATGCTTTTGGAGATAATCATAATTCTCATAGTCTTCTTTGAATTTCTCCATATCAACATCCATATCATGCACATAGATATTGCACTGCCTATCTGCGTGTTTCTTTTTGAATTCAGAAATGAAGCTTTTTACTTCAGCTTCTGATGATGGCATGAACTTCAGCTTAACAAAGAAGTTGTCAACCACTGGCATGCCTTTGCATTTATAGTCATAAAGGCTATCATCCAAAGATGAACAGACCTTGTTCTCATCAACTAAGCAATGCTCATATCCATAAGCATCAACCTTACGACTTAATTGATAGAACTTGACGTTTCTTCCAACAAGAGCATCCTTAATCTTTATTTTGTCCTTTTCTGACATCTGCGAACCAAATATGATACCACACAAAGCGGAAGCTGGAATTTCGTGGCGACCAAAACAATCAGTTACGATTCTTGTTTCTTCCTCGTAACTCCAACTTTGTTCCTTTGTCGCCACCAACTTTACAAGCAGTTTATTGCCTTTCAAGTCATCAGGCGACAAAGTAGGAACAGACTTGGTATATTTCACATTCAGAAGAATTTTATCGTTCTTGCAGATACCACCTGTATATTCCAATAGTTTGTCTCTGCGATAGATGATACAGTATCCTTTTCTTTCAGAAGCATACAGTCCCCACATGGAAGACACATGGGGATTACGGCTCAAAGAAAAGATGCCAGCCGTTTTCACTTTCTCTATAATCCCTTTCAACTGTACCTTGACATTATCAATAGATTGATAACATCTTGGATGCTTCAGTCTTAAAACATCCAACGTATTGACAAGAGCCTTTGAGTTGAACTGAAATTCTTGGTCATCATTCAAATGCTCCACATCAGAAGACCAGAAATAATTGTTTTTCAAAGCTTCTATATCTCTATCGAATACCTCATTGTCAACCCCTCTGTATTTGTATAAAAAGTCATCTTTCATATCCATTCTCCAAAAACTAAAGATTATAATGCATGGAATCAAATTCCTCATTTCCTAGCTCTCTATTCAACTCTTTCTTTTCACTTTCCAAACACTCCTTTGCCCAATCTCTCACTATTGAGGTTGAATGATTAAGCAACTGTCCGAAGCAGAAAATATTACGCTCATGATATGGGATGATGGAGCCAGACCAAGAAAAAGAATGAAGATTTGTATGTATTCCTTCCAATACAGTTTTATCATCTGCGAAATTGTCAAGCAACCACACAAAGATATTTTGCATCAAAGGTTTAAGAACAACATCTTCAAATGCCTTAAAACCTTCTTGAATGGAAGTAAAGCTTTTACCTCCACAATCTATCAAATCACCGCCAAAGGCGATGATGTCTATCTTATGCTTTTGATTGATTTTCACCAAAGCATCCATTAGCTTATTAGCATTGATCTTATGTAGTCTTAAGATTTTTCCTCCTTGTAGATGGAAATCAGAAAAATGTATTATTCTCATGCCTTTGTCAGTTTATTTTTTCGAAGTCTTAGTGCACCAAAAGCTTCTATTCGATTATCTTCTATTAATGTTTTTACAATGCGTGACACATGTTTTTTCGACATATCTAAGGATTCTGATATATTTGCAGATGTTACTTCATTATGTTTGGCAATAAAGGCAAACACTTGCTCTGTATTATTGGCTATCTGTTCTTGCTTTTTATTATTTTCAATAGCAATATGCTAGTCCTATACTCCACCAACACAGATACCGATGTGATACATAAAGTCCTCTCCTTACATATTTCCATATGGATACTCCAATATACAAACTTACAGAGAAGAAGACAATCCATCCAAATGCCGTTTTATTCAAATCACAAACACACCAAGCATTCAATGTACCCAGGGCACTTGTTATATATGATTCCGCAAGCCACAAGAATATCACACAAGCTATTAAACTATAATAATATGGCAGTATGTTTTCTGCTTGTTTAAGAAACTTAAAAAATCTTTTCTTACAAACATTATAAGATTTCTTTATGGCAGATAGATTCAAAAACTTCATTTCTACGTGTTGATTATTAAAGATATTCGTACAACTAATCCCCATTCCCTAAAACAAACTCATTATAGGGTAGATTACAATGCGTAATATTAGTTTTGCAATGTCTGATACCTTTCAGAATTTCTTCAAGACACGCTTGCTCCACTTGCAAGGTTGAATCCAAAACGTGTCTTAACTCTTCTCGATTCTCTTCTATGCGTTTGAGAAGAAATATATCTAATTGGCTCTTGTTATTTTTCATTGCGGTGTTTTGCTTTATACTGTTGCATTCTTTCTTTTAAATGCAACCTATTAATAATTTTGTCTTTATCCTCAACTACCTCTGCATATTCGGGATTATACATCATTAAAAAAACACTGATAAAACCATCCTTTCTATTTTGGATAAGGTTCTCTGCACGCGCAATGGTTCGCTTCCATCTATTCAATTTGCATTCTTTTACAGTATATTTTCCCTTATCTGTGATACCCATATACAGAATGTCATTCTTTATTTCAATGTGTTCACTATATCTATCAAAATAAGGATTGACAAAAAGAAAATCATCACCATCAGTAGGATAATCTGTTACAGTCATGTCTTTAAGAGACTTCTTGGTACTTTTTGATGAATTGCATAATTTGCAGGAAAGAACCAAGTTATGCGGAAGAAACATCCAGTCTAATCTACTATTCTTGTTGACAAAATGTTCCAACTCAGCAGTAGCGTTCTCTTCATGTATCTTCATTCTACAGAATGCACAAAGTCCATTTTGTTTTTTATGAAGATAATTACGCATGTTTTCCTTAAATGAGTCAAGTTCTTTGTCTGTCCACGAACGAACAGTAAGACCTTTGTTCTGAACATTAGAAATCGCATGTTCATCTTCTGGCTGCAATGAATAGGGCTTGTCTATTATAAAATTCTCTTTTGAGTTCATAAAAGAATCATTCCTCAAACGTTTCAATAATTGTCTCTATGATTTTCTTCATTGGGTCGATGTCATTCAGATTGCCGACAATCTCTTTCAAGAAACTGATTTTACTCAGAACTTCCTCCTCTTTCATAGTATCATAGGATATACCATTCATCAGTTCTCCAACAATATTAGCTAGATACCGATTACGAGTTGTCGGCATATTAAAGACCTTCAATAACACTTCTTCAGCCGACCATCCATAAGTGTTGTTTTCGATTTCTTTCGACTTTATCAGATTATGTTCGTCTTTATATAGATGAAACACTTCAGATCGTTTCATCGGCAAGCTTGATACCAAGAAGTTACTATGTGTAGCTATTAACAGATGACAGGCTTGCCCTTTCAGACATTTGTCCAAGTAGTCTATAATCGACATTTGCCAAGATGGATGTTGACTTATTTCTGGTTCGTCCATCAGGACCAAAACATTTTTCTCTGCTACAGAAGCAACACTGATGATGGTTGCCAACATATTAAATTCTCCAGAACTCATGTCAATGCAAGAGACAAACTCCTTGGAAACTTTACGAAATGATATTTGACTCAGGTTGATAACATGCATCTGTCTCAATTTGTAGAGAGCATAAACATCATGTTTCTTAGCTTCTAAATCATTTCCATCTGTAAGATCAATATTCATACTTATGGTATCCTTGTTTCCTTTGATCTTCTCATAAAAGTCAAACAAGACTTGCTTTTCATCAAAATTCAGTTGCCGGAATTTCTTGCCTGCATAAGTAGTTTCCTTTGCTTTCATTTCAAAGTCATTCAACGTTTCGTTAAAGGTAAATTTTTCATTTACTGCTTGTAACTTAAATCTGAATGATATATATAACTCGTAACCAATGGCGTTGTTAGCATTATTGATTCGATTCAGTTGTTCTTGCGAGGCAGAAGCTATATTACTGAGAAGAGTAAATAAGATGGAAGTCGGTGAAATCATGTTTCCATTGACTTTTGCACCTATATACTTATAGAAATGAAACTGCTCTCTTTCTTTACTTCCTGGAACCTTAAACTTATCGCAGATGCTAAAACTTGTAGCCACAATCCTTGGTAAATAATCGAGCAAAACCGAACATTCCTCTCCGTCTATATAAAAATGCAAGCTTCCTTCTTGCCAATCTAATTTGCACACAGCCCCATTCATATAGTAAATAAGTGTAGTGCAAAAAATATATTTAGAACGTCTCACCATCGAATACATGGTATAGCTTACCCAAACATAAAGGAGGAAATCTATGATAGCTTCCAGTATAAGACTTTTGCCCACACCGTTTTTTCCAATTAACAGTGTGAACTTGCAATCTTGCGAATTACTTTCAGGCTGAGTGAAATCCAACGTGAACGAATGCTTGCCATCTTGCAAAAAAGTTGCGCTTAATATTTTGAATGTCATACTGCTTGATAAACTATAATGAATTTTGTTCTACTTTAATAATTTCTTTTTAGTCTAAAACCAAAAGCTGTTTTGAATTCTTCCATCTTAACATGTACTTTCTTTACATCATCTGAGTTTTCTAAGTTTATTCTTCCATTAAAGAAATCGGTTTGAATCTTTTTCAGGATAAGAACTATATCATTCATCCTTCTCAATTTGAGTACATCTGTCTGGTAAGGTGCCAACAGAGTTATACCTTCGATTGAGGTCATAACCCAGTACAATAAATCTACATCGTCTGAGATGTATGACTTTTCACCATCTAATTTGATGCATTTTAATGAATTATTGATCAATTCAAAAAGCAATTTATCTACAATTCTATTACGTTCTGGAGAGGTTTGGAATTGAGATTTGGTGGTGAAAGAAGCAACATATACAAATGTGTGAAGTAGCTCCAATTTCTTTCGTGTAGAAGTTAGTTCTTCGTTTCTCTTCTTTTCCGAACTTTCAAATTCTTTCTTCTTATCTTCCAATTCCGTCAGTTTCCCATTTATTTTTTCTTCATGGTCTTTTAGCTTTTGCAAAGCCTCTAAATAGTTGGAATTTAACTGTTTGATATATTCGCTGTCATTTTTATGATTGAGGTAGGCCAATACAAGTGGAGCAAAGCCACAAACTATTCCAAGTAGCAACAACCACCAACTTATAACTCCATTAAACTTATTGATGATATTGTTTGTTTCTTGTCGGATGTCATCTTGCCTGCTCGAAGTCTGTTCCTCTATTTCCGAAACACAACACTGAAGGATTCTCAAAGATAGTTCTATATCTTTTACTTTTTCAACCATTGCGCTATCTTTTTTTAGCGTACCTTTTGATGGTTGACTCAATTCTTTTTTAAGTGATTTACATAAACTATCTACAGTAACGACAGGTCTTTCATAAACAAGCCTTGATTCATTTCTGGTTTCTATAATTGAGCCGATAAGCATTAATAATGATATAGCGGCAATAGAGGCAACAAGCGCGAATATTTTACGACTGGAATATTCCCAATCACGATAGACTCTTTTCATATACTAATAACATTTTTCAAACAACGAATATGACTCCAATTCTTGCCCAACGTAAATTCCATCCTGTTCATTTATCATATCCTCTTTGAGGATAACACCTTTGATGAACCCTATGTCGTCACTGTTTCCCAAATCTTTTATGACCGAAGATACGCAGTTGAGTACAACTTCATCATGTGAGAACAAAATAATCTGCAACTCATTCTTATTCCCAAGCTTTAGTTTTTCATAAGTTTCATATACTCTTCTGAAAAAGCGGTCAATATTGACACTATTGTCAAAATCGCTTGCGGTAAAAACATCATCAAAAACCAAAGGAGCATTTATATTCCATATTTTCATTGTCATAAATGCCATGGCTACTTTGATGCTAATAGCATACAGCTTATATCTGAAACTATTATAAAACATCTTTGGACTTACTGTTCTTTCGCCAAAAATCTCAGCATTTCTTATCTTTACTTCAATCTTACCATTTTCTTTTTCTATATAGATTTCTTCCTTTTTATTGAAATTTTCTTCTCCAAAAGCTTCATACATCCCGTCCAAATTCGTAAACTCGTTAAGTATAGGAACAATTATTTGCTTACAAGTCTCATATACATCATTCAATTCTTCGTTGTAGATAATCTTGAATTTACTGCAAATATCATCTAAGTTATTTATATGAGTAGAATTAATACTGATGCTTTCTATCTCATGAAATCTCAACATATTGATTTTTGCCTCTCTCTCTGTTTTTATCAATCTTTCCAAAGTTGATATAGCACTTTTTCTTCTCTCGGTTTTATCATGACTCTTAAAAGTATCTAGAATAATTGTTATATATTCAATACATTCTTTGGCAAATAATTCTACGGGCTTCAGAGATTGATATAGTGATAAGGCTTCTATCGGAGAGGTCGCCATCATTTTGCCTACTTTTGCATAGTTCTGTACTAAAACTTTGTTATTATCAAAGAAACGGAGAGTCGTAAAAGGGATAACACTCCATATACCAACAAAATGTCCCACATTATAATTTATGTTTGCAACCAAATCTTCAGTCTTCCCCTTTACTGTCTCCTTATACTTATCACGTTCTAAGTTGTCTTTCAGGTCTTTCATTTTTTTCAGTAGGTTTTCGTATTTCCTTTTTACCAATCCTGCAATTTGCAAAATGTCATCTTGCAAAATCTCTGAAAGTTCAGTATTGTAAGTAGGCTTTTCAATATTGGGATCCATTTTATCGCTGAAGTATTTAATGGTTCCCTCCAGTTGTGCTATTAAATCTCTTATCTTTGTCAAGTTCAAATCCCGAACAAACACTTCTGATAGGTCTTCTTCCTTCTGGATTTTTGCCAATTCAACATCACAACAAAAGAAAGGGCGGAAACTAAAATTTGAATATATTGGTTCCAATAAACGTTTGAATTTCTTTTCACCTTTAACAACCTCTTCTTCATTTATTTCCAAGATGATACTAATATCTTTTTTATTATAATTTCCGTATGGAAAATAACGTTCTCTATCAGTTATGTTTCTATACTCTATTGTACTTATATGAGTATTTGAAAGCATATATTCCAAGCCTGTAAAAAGACTGGTTTTACCTGTTCCGTTTTTTCCTGCTAGGAATAGAGAACAAACCCTATTTCTATTATCAATCATATTCAAGGCGAATGGCTTTCCGTTCTTTTCGTTGAATTTGCGGAAATGCTTTATCAAATACTTTCTTACACGAAAATCACGTTTTACATTGTCTCTTTCCGTATCCAACAACTCAGCCCAGTTATGTAGACTTTCACCATCAGTTTCCCATTCTTCCAAACCATATGCAAACTCACGATATGATATATCCTTACCTTGCTGTAAGGTATTCCATAAGACGTAAGCTTCTTGGGACTTCAAAAGATTCTCAGGCAAACGTTTAAAAAATCTTTTTATTAATCCTTCCATAAATCTTCCATGTTAAGCCTTAGTAATTCTAGGGCATTAGTGCGAAATTGGTGATCATTCTTCATTGTTGACAACTTGTTTTTTACAATAGCAAACGAAGATTGCTGTTCAATGTTTCTAAGGGCTTTTATGATGTTGGTCTTGCAATCACTTCCTCCAACGATTAGATAACCTATTATTTTTAAAATTAGGTTTTTCTTGTTGTTGGATTGATTATATATCATTGTAAAATAGTAATCCTTAAATAGAGATAAATCTTTATGATGCCTACTGGAGTCTAATCCTGAATTAGTAGAATTCACAGATTCAGCAAGAATCGCATCTATTGAGCTTTTCATTTGTTGAAAAGCTATAAGCCAATTAGAATCATCTTCACCTTTATTATTCTGAATATCTGAAAAAAATGCAGATAAAACTTTTATGCCTTCTTCAAGCTTTACTTCAAGCGGCTTCTGAGCAAAATATGTACTAAAATATAGCACATAGCAAAATGGTGTAAAAATATCTGGTATAAGGGCGTGCAGATCTTTTATTTTCTCATGAATCAAGTCTGTAACTTCTTGTGGCAAAATTGTTCCAGAATTAATTTCATCCATTATCAACTCATTGTTTACGACGAGTTGATTATTTCCTGTCTCTCGGAAAATATCTAGTTTTATTAAAGTATCAAGTACAGGATTTTTATTGCCACTCATTACCTCTACCAATTGGTAGCAATGATTCTCATAAATGATATTTACCTCTTGGTAAGAATACTTATTTAATTCGCATTCTTTGTAAATCCAGGAAAGAATATCATTGAATAATCTCTTGTCTAAAGAAACAAATCCTAGAACATCCATTTCCAACCAGGCTATCATGACACACAGTCTTGCCCAATGTGAAACAAAATACATCTCATTTTCACCTGAACGAAAAGTCCTTATCCATGACATTCCTGAATTATTTTGGATGCGTATATATTGTGGTACAATGGAAGCCTTATCAATTTGTGAATCTAACCATTTATGCAATTTGATTTCTAAGTTGTTTGTCAATGAATATTTTTTTCTTAACAAATATAACAGAGACCCTATTGTATGTCCATAATGCAATCTCTCATATCTATTGGTATAGTAAGTTCTGTTCATCTTATCAAGCATAGCATTTTGTATATAGAACAAGGACATCAATGTGTCATCCTCTGTAACAAAACGTTCCATTAATTTAGCTTGTTGTTGAAGATAATAATCCTTATACTCCAAATTCTGCGGAAAGATTTCATTATGCAAATTTGTAATATTCTCTTTAACATCAAACACATGCTCAACATTACCTGCTAGACTTTCGCCAATTTCCTCCCACCATTTGATTATTTCACCTGCTATTTTTGATCCAAAAAGCAAGCGTAATTCTCTCGTTCTCAACTTACATCTAACAACATCGTCTGTAAGTTCTTTCAATTCGTCCTGTATATATGTCCAATAGTAAGAGAACATATCAAGGGAATATAGAAAGTTTGCAGCGGTTGTCAATATTCTCAATTCATAGAATCCCAATTGACGATTATTAAAGACTTCTAAAATTTTATTCCAAAGTTCTTTGTATATCGTATCATCAAACAGCTGGAAGCTTTTTATTTCTTCTTCTTGAAGTGAATTGGCACAGATACAAGATAGTAATAAAGAACCATTTTTATAATAGCCTCTAATCTTTCTGCATATATTATTGGTTTCCGATACGTTTATTCCAAAAGTGTAATTCTTCCTTTTGTCTTTCTCGTCAAACATAGACGATATTTGGTACACCTTATATGACCTACCATCTCTTATTCGCACAAAATCTTTCAACAATTCTCTACTACAAGTAGCCATACGAACCTCAAAAACCGGAAACTCTATCTCAAAAGGAGTACATTGTGTAGCAAACTTCATGCTTAGACAGTTTACAAAATAGTGCCCCGCTGTTCTTTCTACAACGGTCGTCAAGAGTTCTTCGTTGAAAGGCAAGGGCAGTTCAGATGCTTTGATACAACAAAGTGGAATTATTTTTGTGTCTGGAGCATATTTCTGTATGAATTGATACACAGACAAAAATGTTGAACCATAATAGATTGCGTCATCTGCCAACAGAAGCACTTTTACTTTAGTCCAATCAATAAATGGTATCGTAAACTCTGTAATAATTTCAAGGCTATTCCATATACTCCCCAATTGTTCATGCAATAAGTCCATGAGTTTCGGAGTTTTCCTTGATATTGCACAAAAATATACTTTACCTTCAGTATCTTCGTGTCTCTTTATTATCAAGTTCACCTGTTCTTTTATGTGCTTGCAAAATGCATTCACATAATTTTTGAATTCTTTGGTATAACTTATCTCCATAATATTGACGTTGTGTAGTTTATAAAAACTGGCTACTAAGCCCCATCCCCCAAAAGTTGCTCAAAAAAATGGCTATGTTTTTTTACCATCAATCGTGTCTTCCTCAAATTCTTAAAGAATGCCTTTAAGCCCTAGCAGTTTCGCTGCCATCCTTCCCATATGCCCCATCCTTGGCCTCGAATATCACGCTCGGCTCTATTACTTCCACCGTGTGCCATGCACCTTTTGGTATCTGACATCCATACTTCGCTTCCGCTGGACAAAGATGAATGCGTTGTACCTCGCGATACTCTACTTTCCGTGTTACATCTTGCGCATCTATAGCCATAGGCAATGCTTCAGATGCATTCTTCTCGTATGTCACTACCTCCTCATATATCACTTCGTCCAATTTTCCGCACAAGCAGACAACTGTTTCTGTCGTGTCCTCATGCCTGTGTATAGGCACAACAGTTTCTGGCAACAGAGCATTCAGCATGCGTTGCGAATTATCATTGGCAGATGTACGCAAATCCAAATTCTGACGTAAACGAGGATTCTCTTTTGCCTGTTCAAACAAATTATCGAGTAATTCTTTATTTATTTCCATATCCAATTAATATTAAATCATTGAACTTTTGCAAATTCAGAAGTTATAGAATTTAAAGAAGTTATAGAATTTAAAGCCGTATGCCTTACAGCTGAATAATCAGCAAAAAGAGTAATGGCTATCGCTCGGCTTTGCCGCTTGCCTTAGCAAGAATTTCTAACGACCGAAGGGAGTGAAGCTTCCTTGAGCTTTGCGAAAAACTCCTTTAACTTCTGAAATCTCCGAACTTGCGAAAGTTCAGTTAAATCATAATGTAATTCAAAACTCCTAATTCTTCATCGCATGCGTAGCAGCGAACAATTCTTGCTCTGGCAAGCGGCACAGCCGATTACAAAAATCAAAACTCAAAATTCCTAATTGCTTCTGGCAACCAACTCCTAATTCAAAACTCCTAATTCAGCAAGGTACTCATCGTTCAGTGACAATAACCTTGAATGTCTCGAAGATAAGCTTCACGTCATACCAGAACGAGCTGTTCTTCACATACTCCAGATACAGCTTTATCTTCTCCTGCATAATCACATGGATATAGTAATCCTCTGGATCCTCAGCCTTCTCCATCAGTTCGTTCTCATTGCGAAACTTGATGCTTGCCGGGTCAGTAATGCCTGGTCTTACATCCAGCACGTGCATCTGTTCGGGTGTCCAGTAATTCACATAGTGACGCACCTCCGGACGAGGACCAACCAAACTCATATCTCCAATAAACACGTTTATAAGTTGGGGGAGTTCATCAAATTTATATTTACGGATATAATAACCCGAACGTGTCACACGAGGATCACGACCACCAATGGTCACTAATGAACCCTTGTCTGCTCCTACACGCATTGAGCGGAACTTAAAAATACGGAAATCCTTGTTTCCACGTCCCACACGCACCTGACGATAAAACACCGGACCTTTAGAGTCCAACTTAATCCAAATAGCCAATATCAGAAACAATGGACTTAAAACAATTAATCCACAACCAGAAGCAACTATGTCAAATAATCTTTTCATACATTTTTAATATAAGTATGTGTTCATTTTTATCTTTATATATGAGCGGCAATCTGTAGGAGGGTATGGCATCCCTGCCATACCCACTCTGCTATGATTGTACAACCTATTTAGTGGGTATGGCAAGGATGCCATACCCTCCTAAATATCCTTTGACATTCTTTTATAATCGAATTTTACAAATTATTTACAATCTCTACAAAATTCTCAATCACATACTCCAAATCCTCGTCCGTCATCTTAGTATTCAACGGCAGAGTGATTTCATTCTCAAACATGTGATAAGCATTTGGGAAATCCTTGATGTCAAATCCCAACTTCTTGTAGGCAGTCATCATAGGTAGCGGCTTATAGTGAACGTTAGTAGCAATGCCACGCTCCGCCATCTTTTCAATCACCTTGTTTGTCTCCTCACGAGTTCTGCCCAACAGACGCACCAAGTACAAGTGACCCGATGAAGTATGCTCCTCGTCATAATGGTTCAGCACAGCCACGTTCAAAGGTTTCAAAGCCTCGTCATAACGCTCAATCATCTTGCGTCTGCGCTCCAGCATACCCTTATAGCGCTGCATCTGCACAAGTCCGATAGCAGCCACCACATCCGTCATGTTACACTTATACCAAGTGCCAATGATGTCATATTCCCATGCACCGAGCTTAGTCTTAGCCAAAGCATCCTTGTTCTGTCCATGCAGACTCAACAGCTGTGCCTTACGATAAAGATTCTCATTCCAAGTCTCCCCCTCAATCTCAGGCACACCGCTGAACGCATTATCCACGTTCTTGTCCAAGTCCTTCACCACCTTCTCATTACCAAAAGGCAGATTCCATGACAAGGCACCACCCTCAGCAGTAGTAAAGTTCTTCACAGCATGGAACGAGAAAGACGAGAAGTCGGCAATTGCTCCCACCATCTTTCCCTTACGTGAAGCACCAAAGGCATGGGCAGCATCGCAGCAGACAGCAACACGACCAAGCATCTTCTGCAAGTCTGTCTTAGGAGTAAACATAGCCTTCTTGCCTTCCACGATACTATACAGTCTGTCATAGTCGCAAGGAATACCAGCCAAGTCAACTGGAATGATAGCCTTAGTATTAGGAGTGATAGCCTTCTCTACTGCCTCATAGTCCATCTCAAGGCAGTCCTTCTGCACATCCACAAACACGAGCTTGGCACCCACATGCTCCACAATAGAAGCACTTGCTGTATAGGTATAAGCAGGCACAATCACCTCGTCGCCCTCACCAACGCCCAACAGTCTAAGAGCCATTTCACCACAAGCAGTTTGCGAGTTAAGGCATACAGCCTTCTGCACACCAATAAACTCAGCTACTTCTTTCTCTAACTTCTTTGTGCGTGGTCCAGTTGTAATCCAACCAGACAAAATAGCATCACGCACTTCTGCAGCCTCTGCCTCCGTCATATCAGGCGGAGAGAAAGGCACATTACGCAATTTCATTGTCATAATATGATTATAAAATGTTTAAATGATTAAATTATTTGTTTGGAAAAAGTCTATTTCCCGCGATTTATTTGTTTGGAAAATTTCGTTTTTCGCCAATTTATTTGTTTGGAAAATGTCATTTTTCGGCGATTTATTTGTTTGGATAATTTTATTTCGTTATCTTTGTCACTGAAATACAACAATTTACGAATCACTATGTACTACAAGAGAATTATAGATAAATATCTATCAGAATGGGCTTCACGCGATACACGTAAACCTATTCTACTTCGAGGAGCACGCCAGGTAGGCAAGTCTTCTGCTGTGCGTCATTTAGGCAAGCAATTCAAAAACTTTTTAGAAATAAATTTTGAGATGGAGCCTCAATACAAAGCTATCTTCCAGCCCGACCTAAATGTCAATCGTATCGTTATGCAGATTTCTGCAATATCAGGCTCAAGGATAGAAGAAGGCGAGACACTTCTTTTTATGGATGAGATACAAGAGTGTCCAGAAGCTATCATGTCATTACGTTTCTTCAAAGAGAACATGCCCAAACTTCATGTTATTGCAGCAGGCTCCCTATTAGAGTTCGCTCTTGCTGAATTACCAACATTTGGCGTAGGTCGAATCCATTCAATGTTCATGTACCCAATGACCTTCGATGAATTTCTTCTTGCCAACAACGAAGATCTATTACTCGAAGTTCGTAACGCAGCATCTTCACAATCACCTCTTCCTGAGCCATTGCACGAAAAGTTAGTCAGTCTTCTTCGCACATATATGCTTGTAGGAGGAATGCCCGAATGTGTTGGCAAATGGGTTGAGACTCACGATTACTTGCTTTGTCAGGAAGTACAAAATGATATACTTGTAAGCTATGAGGACGACTTTCCTAAATACAAGAAAAAGGCTGATGTCAATTTACTTCGCAACATATTGCGTAGTGCAGCAGTACAAGCCACGAAAAAGTTTGTCTATACCAAAGTAGGCGACTATAAGACAGCAGAAGTCAAGAGTGCGCTCGACCTACTCATTCTTGCAGGATTACTAATTCCCGTAACTCACACCAGTGCCAATGGACTCCCTTTAGGTAGTGAAGCTGACAATTCCTATCGCAAGATTCTATTCTTTGACTGTGGACTTATGCTGCGACTTTTGGGCATCACTATAGGAGATACAACCATGCTTACCACCCAAATACTTACAGCCACAGCAGCCGACCTTGTCAACAAAGGTGCCATGGCAGAGCTTGTTGCCGGTTTGGAGATGCTTCACTATATGACACCCAACTTGCGACATGAGTTGTATTATTGGGTACGCTTGTCAAAGAATTCATTAGCAGAAATCGACTATCTCCTGCCATCACATCTTAATATTCTTCCCATAGAGGTCAAAGCAGGAAACCAAGGTGGAATGAAGAGTTTGTGGTCTTTTATGCGTGAGAAGCATATCACCGAAGCCGTACGTTGCTCATTAGAGAAATTCGGAGAGTTTAGTTACACCGACAAAGAAGATGCCGATGCCGTTCGTCACGTCAACGTTTTTCCTCTCTATGCCGTTTCACAGATAATAAGATCCACAACATCCGAACCTCAGTAAATTATCCCACACGGATTTTGTGCTGCTTTATTAACATTCAGCACAAAATCCATGTGATTCAACTTTATCTCTCTTTTCTTCTTAAGAATCCATACACAAACTGCCACACATAACCAATCATGCTATAGTGTGCCACGTCCCTGTATTTCCATGAATATCTGAAAGCGTTGCCAATAACATGCAACCGCTGATACCATTGTCCTTTGCCACGATTGTAAATGGAGGTATCGTCATACAAAGCACTCTCGATGGTCCTTTCTGCAAACTCGCTGTCAGCAAATATTCTCTTGTCATTCAGTTCCACACCAAGGTATTTCACTGCAATAGTATTCAATACATCAGCAAAACCGTCCAGTCTAAACCGCTTGCATAGAGAATAAAACTCCTTCCATTCCACTTTGTCTT
Source organism: Prevotella merdae (assembly GCF_900290275.1). GTDB lineage: Bacteria > Bacteroidota > Bacteroidia > Bacteroidales > Bacteroidaceae > Prevotella > Prevotella merdae. Next base: position 438,754 of record NZ_LT985324.1, on the reverse strand, counting down.
GATTAGTCTTAATCCAGCAAGCCCAATCAACAAAATGCCTTAAATTGATACCTTCCACCAAGAAATGCGTCAGCGAATGATAGAGCATAAACAATCCCTCTGCCTCAACTGGCAACACATAAATCTCCGTTCCGTCAAGTCTTTCCAGTTTACTTCCGTTGCCTATAGCCTCAACAATATATTTATGCAAAGCCAAATCCGTTCCGCCACGACGAGCTGAAGTAAAATACTGATGGTTCTCGATGGTCAGTTTCTTATAAGCGATATGCGAATGCTTATACCAACCATCATCCACCATCAAGCCCTTCTTCCTTGCCACCTCATTGCCTTGCCTATAAGCACACTCGCCATAAGCGTCAATCAAGTAGCAGTCGAAGTCGCCAAACTCCCTATGCTCAGCCCTTGGATAATAACGGCTGTGAGCCAGTCCCTTGAAGACAACAGTCTTTATGCCATGATGTTTCCAAAGTTCTACAACATCCTTAGCCAAAGCCACATGTTGCGCAAACATCTTTTCCACAAAAGCAGTCTGTGCATACCATTGCATCAAAGTCGTGCGATCAGGAAAGCAAGTACAATCAGCATCCTCCTGCTTCAACAATTCCAAAGCCTCATACACCAACCCACGCACGCCTTGCTTCTGTGCAAGAAGCAAGACATTCCGCCAGTCCACGTTATCATCAATCTCCTTCACATTTCCGTTTATAGCAATGTCAAGCAATCGCAATAATGTTTTGGAAGACTTGTCCATAGTGTTTTCTCTCATTGTTTCTTCACATACCACATTTTCTTCCATCCATTACCCACAACATTCATCAATGTCCAGAATGTAGCCATCAATGGATTCATTTCTTCTGCCACATGAAACAGTGGATAATGTGCCCAAATGCGTTTCCACAAAGGCTTAGGAGTTATGCTTACTTTACGTCGGCGATACCTTGCCAGGTTCTCCTTCAGCAAATAGCAAGGAGCCTTTCTAACAACCTTAAGCCATAGAGCCGTATCGTTATTTTTACGTACATCCTTTATCTGCACCAGTCCTATCCGCTCTCTGTCGTACATCACAGCCAGGCATCCTGGCCAACAGCACATAAACATAGCCAACTTACTCACTTTCTTTATTCCCGACACATACACGCCCAAGTCTTTGCCATCCTCACTCATCTCTGTATATTCATGATAAGAGAAGGCATAACCATTCTCCACCATAAACTTCAGTTGATGCTCCAATTTCTCAGGCAACCACAAGTCATCCGAGTCAAGAAAAGCAATCCATCTGCCCTTTGCCCTACGCAAGGCATTGTTTCTGGTAATGGCAGCCCCAGAGTTCTTAGGATTGCATTCATAATTAATACGCTTGTCAGCCTCCATAAACGGCTTTACAACCTCCAACGTATTGTCCTTAGAACAGTCGTCTTGAATAAGAAGTTCCCAGTTTTGGTAAGTCTGAGCCTGTATACTTTTGATTGTTTCTGCTATAAAAGCAGCACACGCCCAAGTGGGAGTGATTATAGATACTAATCCGTAGTCTTGCATAATAAATTATATACGTTCAAATTAAATCGATTAAAGCGTCTGAATCATCTCGCATAGAAGCTAAAAGATCATTTATTTCTTTTATTTTTTTCTCCAAAGAATTTTTGTATTCTTCTGCTACATTATAAATCCCGATATCTTCATAAAATACCAAAATATCTTTAGATTTATCTTTACTATCAAAACAAGTCCTTTTATTATTAATAAATAAAGGTGCTACTTTTTCCACTTCGTTATGAATAACAACAGACAACTTTTTATTTATAAAATTCGGTATATGTACATATCGAGTTATAGTCTCATAAAAATTTCCCGTTCTAAAAAGAAAATATTTTTCGTCACTTTTTGCAACATGCGTAGTTGTCTGTTCCAAATAATTAAAAAATATATTAGCAGATAAAGATAAACTCCTATCATTCATCTTTGTTAACTCTTCAAGAAAAATCTCTAAACTTGGAATTATGAAATATTGAAGAAAACAACTTGAATCTAATTCTTCACATAATCTCCAAAATGTAATGCGTTCATACCTTCCTGTTTTTATCAACTTTTTTGTATATATTGTTTTTTTTATTTCTTCTCTTGAATGAGCTATGTATGATGCTGCAAAATATTCTTGAAGAGAACGATGAGGAAATACATAAGAAGTTCCATCTTGAACCAATATAGAAATGGCAACACTAAGATCATATATTACATCATTAACTTTACTGGCTACTTTCAATCGTTCTATGATTTTCGGCAAAATTGCATGAAGATATTCAGGAGAAAATTCATAAGTAGATTGCATATATGATACAAAACAAAATGCTTCTAATAATAGTCTGATTTCGTCTTGACTTAATTTTGACTTTTTCTCATGCTGATAACCACCAGCTTTACTTTTTGCATCATGTTTTGAGTGCAATGTATCGAAAACATTATAGTAAAAACTACTTATATGCTTTGGTAATTCAGGATGCTCATTATAAGTTAATATGAACATGGATAAAAGCAACGGACTACTCATATACTTCATAAATGGATTGTTTTTAGATTCAGACAACAAAGCCTTTATCTTTGATGCTAATTCTAAATCTTCCTCACAACCATTTACTAATTGTTTATCTATGAAATCAAGAACCTGAGAATCGGAAAGTATACATACATGATAATTATCAAATCTCTCAAACGTTTCAGCACCTGCTCCAGGGCGTGAAGTCAACAAAAAGTAGTTGTTATGATAACTATCAAAGAAATTTTCCAAATCATGAGTAAGCTTGTCTTTTTGATCAATAGCTATCTCATCATAACCATCTAGTAAAAAAAGGAAATTTCCTGTCTTCAACATTCTATTGAATATGTTCTCGTTTTGAGACAATTTGAAATTAAAAACCTTATTTGCAACAAAGTCTATAAAGCTTCCATTAAAACCTTTTAGTTTTCTTAATTCAATAACCAATGGTATCTTACTTGACTTGCTGCACGCTGATAGAAACAAATGTCGAAGAATCATCGTTTTACCACATCCAGCATGCCCAAGAAGGGTTATGAAGTTATGCTCTGCAAATAACTTATCTGGATTATCGGGGACTTGCATCTCTTTATTTCTTCCCTTTAAAGAAAGAGGAAAGTAGACATCATAAAAATTATGACGTTCTTCGCTAAAAAGAAATGTCTTTATTTTAGAATATTTATCGACAAAATTACCTATATACGTATTAATGTCTTCTCTTAAAGCTTGCTTGATACCGGCAGAAACATCCTGTAGTATATTTATGACACCATTTGTTATTTTGGGTGCCATAGATGCTAATAATTTCGAATCTATAATCATTTCTATCATAATTCTTTTGTCCTACAATTCTTGTGCAACCATAAACTTTGGCAGCACCTCCTATGCCTAATGGTTTTGCATCGATATTATATTTAATAGAATATATTGACATTATATTTACATTTCACTTATTGGTTCCGCCCGATGGTATCGCACCATATCGCTCCAAGCGACCACTTGTGCGGACGGATATGCCATTATTTATTTCTCTAGTTTCAGATTTTGTGCAAGTAGAATCTATTATATGGAACTTTATTTTTAGCTACTAATCCTCGTTACTATACATAATATAAATTCTATAGTTTGACCGAGAAGATTCTACCTAAATTAAGCAATAATTGAAATGCCTACTGCAATCCATCAAATACTATTGATTACTTAAATGTATATCATTGATGATCTTACATATTATTGAATCACCAAGTATTGTTTCTACAAATTCACGAAAGGCACCCTCTCCTCCTTTTTTCTCAACATGCACATTAGCCAAATCTTGTATATACTTTGGTGCAGACGAAGGAACACCCGCCCATCCAACAAGTTTGAGAAGCTTAAGATCATTTAAGTCATCACCTATATATGCAACATCTTCAAAAGTAATACCTAAATCCTCACAAAGTTGACTTGTAATAGCAACCTTATCCTTACAACCAAGATAGCAATAATCCACTTCTAGTTTGGTTGCACGCCTTTGCACTATTTCGGTATTCTCGCCAGTAAGAATACCGACGGGAATACCGAGATTATGTGCAAACAACACACCTGCACTATCGTATGTGTGAAATTTCTTCAACTCTACGTTAGTACCATCATAATACATTCCTCCATCCGTCCAAACACCATCAATGTCGGTTAGGATTAGTTTGGGAAATTTCCTATTCATTTATTTTGATATAATTTTGGCAGGCACTCCAACTGCAGTTGCTCCATCTGGTATATCTGAAATAACTACAGCTCCTGCTCCTATTTTCACATTATTTCCTATTCTTACATCTCCTATAATCGTTGCCTTAGCTCCTATATAGCATTTTTTGCCAATATTGGGAGCTTTGATATTATTTGTATCATCACGAGATCCTATTGTAACCCCATGCTGTATATATGTACCTTCACCTATATAAGCATTTGGATTTATAACAACTCCAAATCCCTTATGACAAAAATAAACATTCCTTATATTTAATGAATAAGGAATATCACAATGATAATACCAACGAATGCAACGATTGAGAATCTTACAAAGAATCTTAGAAATTACCCCCCCCGATACAAAATAGACTGCTTTTGTATCAAATGATTAAATCTATTCATTATTGTCAATCATATTATTATATATTATTTCATTTGCTGGAATATCACGAAGAGCTTTATGACCAACAACACTATCTTTTTGAGCCCACTTAAAGCCATCTCCAGGACTTAACATATGAATATCATTCTCTGTAATAACATCTCCAGCCTTAATCTCTCTTAATGAAGCAATGGAGCGCTCAAGCTTTTCTTTGGAAGCTGCTACACTTTTATCAATATACAAATCTTCTGTGCCTAACCAATGCTCTACCATACGTATATCACGAACCATACGATTTACACCATCTGGTCCAAGAGAACCAGGTTGATCAGTACCCTTCATATGACGGTCTATTGTAATATGCTTTTCTATAATCTCAGCTCCCATACCTACAGCAATTGCTGGCGCAGAAATACCTATGGTATGGTCTGAAAAACCAATATGATATTGACCATAATGTTTCTTAAGATAAGTAATCGTTCTAAGATTCAGATTATCTGGATGTGTCGGGTATTGAGAAACACAATGCAAAATTGAAATATCATTATGATAATGGGTAATTGTTTCAAGAGCATCATCTAACTCTTTCTTGCCTGCCATACCCGTAGATAGAATTATTGGAATCTTGGTCTCTGCCATTGCAGCAAGAAGTGGTAGATTGGTAAGATCTCGACTGGCTACCTTCAAATAATCTGGTGTAAATAGTTTCAACATAGACAGACATCCCTTTGCACAAAGGGTTTCTATAAAATCAAGCCCCTTTTCCTTAGCGTATTTATACACCTCAAAATGAGCTTGATCATCCAATTCAAGGAATGCACGATGCTCTCCATAAGTTTTACCAAATGAATTAGGAGTATTGTATGGTCTATTCATTTGTGTTGTAGTCAACTCCTCGTTCAAATCGCGACGGGTCATCTTCACAGCATTCATAGGCTTAAGGTCTATATTAAAAGTGTCCTCATGTACAGGACGTGCAATTAATTCGACAATAAGTTTAGCAATATCTACTGAGCCATTATGGTTCTGACCGATTTCTCCAATAATGTACGTTTCACCTTTTTTGATCATAATTGTATGTATTTTTATAGATTATTTTTTATTTTGAGATATATTTGAAATCATTGATTGCTTTATTTCTTCATGAGAATCGAGATATGATACTACATCCTGCAAAGTAAAGTTCTCATCTTCTTTCTTAAGGTCAGAATAGACCTTTAATGCATTTATAAGATCCTCGGGAGTATCAATAGTTAAGCGGATGTCATTACGTCCTTGAAGAAATGCAGGGCCTACTATCCACTCACATTTAAAATCTTCTGGATGGTTGTATATATAATAGGTAACGTGTTCATGAGCGGGAGTTCCCTCATCTGTGATATCTGCCACTCGTTTGAGGGCAGAAAGACGTACAAACTCCCCCCAAAAACCAAAGTGAGTAAGAATAGACGGTTTGTCATTGATACGGAAACCTATATAATCAGCATCACTTGTCTTCGACTTCTCCACAAGTTGAGCGACGCCATGCCAATCCATAAAAGGATTATCTGAACAGATGCGGATTATACCATCAACATTATATGTTTCCGCTGCTTTAATGAAGCGATCAAGTACATCATTCTCTGAACCACGGAAAACAAGTTCTCCCTTATCCAAAAGAAAGCTCTCCAATTGGTCATTGTTGTCATTTACAGATGTAGCTACAATCACTTTTGCATCTGCTACTTTGTGTAGATTCTCAAGAAGTGTTTCTAGGAGAGTTTTACCTCCATAAAACTGTTTTAAGATTTTACCAGGTAGACGGGTTGAACCCATTCTTGCCTGAATAATAATACCAATGTTCATTGTTAATAATTATTTCATTATAACTTTTTTGATTTTTTCTACAGTATTCATTGCAAATACTTCTTTATAAGCGAATACTTTGGTTAATACTGTTTCAAGAGCGTTCTCATATTCATCTGCAGAATCAGTATATACAACTCCATTTTCCGGTTTCAACACCTTACTATAATAATTCACAGACATGTCTGAATAGTTATAGAATATTGTTGGTTTCTTATAGTATTGACACTCCAAACATGTAGTTGAAGAAATGGTAAGATGCACGTCGCACCATATCATATATTCATAAATATTAGCCCCAGGACGATAAATGATGTTATTTTGATTAAAGTCTAAGCCTGCATCATTATTTCTTGGTACATATACATAAAGACAATTTGGAGTTCTTTTTGCTACCTCGTTTACATAATCGGCCATTGCATCCTCATAACCTCGCTGACCTGCCACAAGTATTATATATCCATATTTATTTCTATACTCCTTAAAGGCATCATCAATAAAATTATGTTTTGCAAGATCCATAAAATACAATCCAGTTTTATAAACTTTCTTACAATAGTGACAATTATCATTAATTAAATATTGATACTCATCTTCACCAAACACACATATTTCATCTGGATACAAAATTTGAGAAGAATAAAGTGAATTATATGCATAATGCTTATCATTTAATACACCATGTTGAAGTTCAATAACTGGAATGCCTTTTTGATGTAAAGCCCAAACGTAACCCATAATAGTGTATGGACATTCTATTATAACTTTTTGGGGATTATGAGTAATTTCAAGTAGCAAATCAAAAACTTTCTTCTGAGACGCAAAAATTCGTAGAGCATTATTGTAATCAAATTGTATTTTATTTTCATTTAAAGCTTGCGTCAAAATAGCCTCATTATGAAGTTTTATTTTACCACACCTCATGAATATTGCTAACACATGTACAAAAAGCAAAAGCCATGATTCTGAAACAATAGTCTTTTCAGGTATAATGGAACGAGGGCAAGCTGTCTGTTCTTTACCAGGCTTTTCTATCACCAATGTATCAGGAAAAGCTTTAACAACACAACCTGAAATACGCAGTTGTTTTAAGCCTCCAACCATTTTTCTTCTTTCAAAACCTGCAAAAAGCCATATTGGCTTTCTCTTGAAATAATTTAGAGGATTATAATAAAATAATGTACTTAAAACTTGCTTTATAGCAGAACTTCCAGTACTTTTCATAGTCTTATTATTACCCGAAATGGCATCAATAATATTGATTCTTAATAAAGGCCAAACACTAATACCCTTATATTTCACCTTCATCAAATCATACCTTGACTCTATATCTCTTATTAGATCTACTGCTTCTAAATATGTCATATCAATGAAATTTCTTTTCTCTTTTTAATTTGTTAAAGTGATCAATGTCACGATATTTTATTACTTTTGCAGGATTTCCTCCAACAACAGCATATGGTGGCACATCCTTTACAACAACAGAACCAATGGCAACAATAGCTCCTTCGCCAATCTTAACATTACCAGAGATTATGACATTAGAACCAAGCCATACAAAATCGTCTATTTCTACATATTTCTTATCGTAAGAGGTTCCATAAGGGATGGACTCGCCATTATTATAATCATGACTTCCTAACATTATCTTACAATTTTCTCCTGTATGAAAATAATTACCTATTTTTACCCCCCCCCATTCCACTTATAACAATTCCATTTGAATTAAAATGGTATCCAACGTCGACTTTGGCGGTTCTTGAAACCATACAAAAGTTATTAACTCCTACACTTCCATAAGAATGTAGCATTCGCTTAAAAATAAATGAATACATCTTACCAGATAATCGTCTGTAGAAACTCAAAATTAAAAACAATAGTTTCTTCATTTCTTCCATTGTTCGATAATTGATCTATACAAATCTCCATACTTAGCAGCAACTTTTGACCAATCAAAGTGGTTTCGAGAAACCCTTATAGACGTTTTCTCTGCTGTCCAATCTCTGAAATCCTTCATATTTGGATGCTCAAAATCCATAATATAATAATTATGTATATCGTTATAAGCATCACCAATGACGGTATCTGATATCTTGCTATTAACAATAATACGAAGACCTGTAGAATATGCTTCTATTTCTGCTAGAGATTGAGCTTCTGTTGTACTTGCATGAGAATAAAAATCTGCTCCAGATAAGTATTTGGCAATATTCTCAGCTCTAACTTGGCCAAACATTTTCACCCTTTTCTGAAGTGAATTTACATCAATATATTGTTTTATAATATCCCAATCAGGACCTTTTCCTAATAGCCAATACTGAAAATTGATACCGCTTTTATGCAAAATTTTTAAGAATGACAATTGACCTTTTCTATCAATTAAGAGACCTGAAGTTATAAAAACAATTGTATCATCAGTTGCTCCATTTTCATTACGGACACGCGATCTTTCGTCTTTCAAAAAACGAAAACGTTTAGTATCTATACCATTCGAAATAATAGTAATCTTTGAGGAGTCAACACCCAATTCAAGCAGTTTATTTTTATTATCTACATTCAATGCAGTGTCATAATCAGCAAAATATCTTGTACCTAAAGCAGCATCTACTGCTTTTCGATATTTTTCACCATATTCACGTATTAAAGGTACAGCATGTGATGTTCTAACAATCGGTAAACCATATTTCTTATTTAAAAAATATAAAGGAGAAATTCCCAATCCATGAATATGAACAATATCAGGCTTAACCTCTTTTATAGCCTTTTCAAAATTTGCTTTGTAAATCTCAAATCGTAATGGATTTACATGACACACTTTTATATAATGCAACCATTCTTTAATGGTTTGTAAAGGTTGTCGCAATATATTATAAAGAACTTTTAAAGGCAATAATTTATATCCCATATATTGATGTGGATATGAACAAATCTTTTCAGCATCAACACTTTTCATATTAGTTGCATAAAGGAACTGCTCAACCCCATGAACATGCTGCTTACTAAGTTCATGTACAACACGTGTTACACCTGTCGTATAACTACCTCCTACTTCTTGAGGAAGTTGCCCTATAGATAAAACCTTAATCATATATTAATTTCTTGTATATTCCTTTTATTGCCTTCAATGCTTGATGAACAAAAGGATGGTTATATTTTTTTAAATCAACAATATAGAAACTTCCATTAGAATTAAACGTATGCAGCCCCTCATACATCCACGACCCTGGCTTTTGTCTGTATATAACCGCATCACCTTTATAAAAAAGCACAGCTTCTCCATAGTCACGATTACAGTCCTGTGCAGGTCGAATTAATCCTTTTTTTGACTCTATAAATGCACCAGCCATACGCGCTTCACGCCTTTCAAACATTTTTATTCCAATTTCTTTATAAGGTCCCGTCAACTTATCTGATTCCAATACAATCAAATGTTTTCCTCCTGCATCTGGTATACTCGTTGCATACATTGTATATTTACCATTTTTCTTTCTTATTACAGCATCAACTAGAGGTAAATCTGCAACAACTATTGGTTCAACAAGTTTATCACTTTTTCTATCATATCTATACATTGTACTCTTACCAGAAGCAGAGTTTTCTGGATGTACATAAATAATACCACTCTCATTATAAATAGCAGGAAAAGAAAGATGAGTAGGCAAATCCAATATTATACTACAATCTTCTATTGTTTGTGTCTTTCTATTTGCTACAATTCTTGCGATTCTGCCCCTTTTTACATTTGAGTCAAATTCCTCTACCAAAAGTGTAATGGTATCATCTGTCGATTCAAGAATGAATGGATCTGCAAACCACTTTGTTTTATAATTATTTTTTAAGATGTGTAAATTACCCCAATCTATTCCATCAGTTATAATGTCGTCACAATACTCACCATAGGCCAAATTCCATTTATACTGACTCAGTATTGTCCGTACTCTATCAATTATATTTATCATTGTTGTAAGATTTTATAATTGTTTATAAAGTTCTAAATAATTTTCTACCATTTTCTTTATAGAAAATTTACTACGAATCGTCTCAAGGGCATTAACAGATAAGAATTTGTAAAGTTTTTCATCCTCTATAGCTTTGCATAAACAATAAAATGCCTTTCTGCTATCAAACTCCTTGATGAGAAAACCATTATATTCGTCTTCGACTATTTCTGGAGTACCACCTCCTTCTGTGGCAATTACCGGAATACCAGAAGCCATAGTTTCTAAAATAGAATTTGAAACTCCTTCTGCATGTTTCTTGCTATTTGTAAACAAAACGCCATAGTCTGCAACACTAAGTATTTCTTCCACATCAGTCCTTCTTCCTATAAAATGAATATTGCTGTCTTGTCCTTTTGTTAAATCTTGATAATAAGACAACCTATCTCCATATCCTATAGCCAAAAAAGTAGCATCCAATTTCGCATTTTTTGCATATAAAGCCATTTGAATATAAGAATTCCAATCCTTTGCAGCATTGATTCTTGCACACATCACAACTAAATAACGAGTCTTAATTCCAAGTTCTTGGCGTTTTAAACTTCTATCTATGTTGGCTGGTATCCTATTAAAATCAAATCCATTATAAATAACACAACTTTTACTCTTGGGAGCACCCTTAGCGACAAGGCCTGCTTTTGAATTACTTACAATTGCATCTGCTTTCCAAAAAGTATACATCATCATCATATGACGAGGTGAGAACCAAGGGTCTTTATTGCCATCCGCTACAAAGCCTGCTACATATTTATAATTATACTTACTCTTTAAAAGTGCTAACAATCCCAATTCTGTAGGCGTATCGACCCATGAATGAACAATATCTGGGACATATGACGCTATCGTAGTTTCTATCTTACGACAACGCTCCTTACGATTAATACTATCAATACATTCATATGTCATTTTTGTGGATAAAACATCAGGATAATCAACATTGTTATGAAACACTATGGTATGCATATGTATTCCGTCTATTTTATCCAGTCCTTTAACAAGTTCAACCATTCGACGTTCTCGGCCTCCATCTGCAAATTGATTTATTAAAAATAGTATTTTCATCTGCATCAATATTTTTGTTTAATTTCTTGTTTGACTATCAATTGAGGTTTTGTCACAATTGCAACACAATAACCTAAAACTAACACTGTATAGAACTCCATATCATTAATTGACATAGAAAAAAATGTCTTTGCAAACAATTGAATTACACATGCACCTAAAGCAACATATATTACAGGATACTTTCTTGTTGTTCTCCAAAAATGCAACATTCTCTTCCAAAATACAAAAAAGACAGTTATGCCTATCATTCCATGGTCTACAGCAATTTCTAGCCAATCATTATGAGCATAATTTTTACCATATCTTATAGTTGCATCAGCTCCTAATCCAAACAACAAAGAAAAAGGATTACTATTATTCCAAAACATATTCCAAAAATCTTCATATAATACGGAACGGCTACTTGTATTACCCTCTTTCGTGTCTTCCAATCTTTGCATAAAATACGCAGAGCTATCTTCCATATATGAAAAATATTTATAACTCAAAAAGATACAAATTATTGTCAATATTAGAAAAACTATTTTACTCTTGGTATTGCTAGTTCTAAAAACAGAAAAGAAAATAAAAAACAAACTGAGACCACCGACCAATATTGCACCTCTTTTCATTCCTGACAACATAAAGAATATACAAATCAAGAATCCTGCATACTGGACTAATGGTTTTTTATTCCAAAAACAGAACAAAGGTAATAAGGCTGAAAATAAATAACCTGCGTTATTAGTAACTTCATCCACATTCAATAAGCCTTTAGCTAACATCAGCTGCATCATCTTACGTTGTTCTATGAAATATCTTGGAACACTAATAAATAAAACAATAATAGCTACATAACATAGCCATTTTTGTGTTATATATCCTTTTTTAGTAAAAGCATAAAATGCATAAAAAGGGAGCATGGAACGGAGTATATTCTGTAAAAAGAAATCCGTTGGTATTACATGACCTATCTTATTTAAATCTTCAAAAAAAAGAATATTGATAATACCATATATTGAAAAAAAGACAATTAAGATATTATAAGATTTTATTACTGGTTGATATCTGTAATCCTTATAACAAATAATTGCATAATATAAGGAAATCAACATAATGATAATGTATGATATGGTTGAGATCTGATCTCCTTGATATAACCATCCCTTAAGGCGGAATATACACCATAAGAATACATATACATTGCAAATATTTATGTATTTACCCATAAATTAAATATTTAACCAAGAACCTATTGTTTTATCCCATTTCTCTGGTGCAAATGAACCAATACCAGCAGCAGGATAAAAAGTCAGTTCTCCAAAATAAATATTTTCGTTAACGTTATATAAATCCACTCTCAAAAATTTAAAGCCATTTGATAGTTTTTGCGCAATATCTATCATTCGAGATAAATTATTAGGCATCACTTCTATATGTGATGGATCTGGTTCTAACCCTTTTTCACCAAATGGCAACAACTTGCCTTCGGGAGAATAATAGTTGGCATGATGATCTACAAAACGTCCGAAATCAATCTTGAAGAATTTAACTTTACCATTAAAACAGAAGAACTTATAGTCACGCAAATCCGAAGATTCATCAGATTCTCTCACATTGTGTTCAACTATATATTTCTCAGCAATTATTTTTCGAGGAACATTTAGATAGGGCTTTTCACGATAAGTTTTTCCTGCATTTGAGTGCATAGAAATCTGCAACTTCTTTATTGCCTTAGACTTGTCAAAATGTGTTTTATCTGAGCAAACGGCTACACCACATCCTCCTCCACCATGAGTTGTCTTTAACACGAACTGGTCTGGTAAAGAATCCCAATCTATATCTTCAACTCTATCCCAAACACCTAAAGTAGGAATTATATATTCTTCACCGATACGTGAAGCTACATAATCTTTAGCTGCCAGCTTATCTACCATTTTTGTATACTCTGGCTTGTAATCATATACTTTCAACCATTGCAATTTTTCAGTAAATGACTTTGGATTCTTCCAATCAATCCAATGTCCCATTTTGCTCCTATATATTAATGACAAATAGAGTTTGTCTGGCCACAAGGCACGAGTATGGTATACTATAATAAAAACATAATGCCAGGGCTCTTTAAAAAGACGTGTTAATCTATAAAGTATTCTATTCATATTCTTCTTTTATTATTTTTTTTATTGCATTAATTAACTTATCCCTATGTGATTCACACATTATATAATTAAGTATACGCAACAATTTCTTTTTAGTAATAGTACTTGGAAGGATTCTCATATCAAATAATTTATCTAAAATTTTATTTTGATATGGCTCAAACATAAATATTTGTCGTTTATAATTAGTCAAATAATAATCTGTTTCCTCTGATAATATTTTATGTTCATCAGCTATAACATCATTCAACCTTTTTATTTCTGATTCAAATACATCATTTTGAGTAAGCGAAATAGTAGGATTCGTTCCAAATTGGCAATAAGGATAAAGTTCGTATTCAATATCATTTCCAAATGATAATTGCACAAAAAATCCCTCATTCCAAGATGTATTTATTATTTCATTATTATCAAAACAGAAATTGCCAAGACCATAAAAGATTGGTTTACCATTGTATATTTCATACCCAGAATAGCAATGTTGATGATGATTAACAACTGCATCAGCTCCTGTATCAATGAAGAAACGATATGTTTCTTGCATTCGAGAAGAAGGTAATTGATAGTATTCATGTCCACCATGCACAATTACAAGTACATAGTCCGCTTGTTTCTTTGCTTCCTGTATTAAATAGAACTGACGTATTGGATTCAGAGGATTCGCACCAGCATCTTTATCTGTAGCTATAGAGAATTCATGCTCACAACAGTTTATTACCGCAAGCACCTTATTACCCTTTGACAGATACAGAACTCTCTCTGCTTCTTTAAGATTATTACCAACACCAACAATATCTAATCCTTGAGATTCGCAGCATTCTACAGTTTTTCTTAATCCTTCTGCTCCATAATCAAGTATATGGTTATTTGCCATTGTCACTCCGGTAAAGCCTGCGTATTTCACAGCTTCTGCTGCTTCCTTTGTACAACGAAGGTTAGGTCCACATTTTTGGATTGGATTATAACCATTTTCCACAATAGGACTCTCAAAGTTGACAAACGAAAAATCTGCCGACTTAATAATTTTTCGGAGATTTTCTGAAAATATATCTCCAAAATTTCTTTCTTCTACCAGTTTGGCAAGCCTTGCTGTTGGTGCAAAGTCACCAGCTATTATTACTTTCATCATTTATTATACAAATGTTTATACTGATTAATAACTAAACTCATTTTATATTTACTTGTATCAATAGCATCTGGTTTATAACATTTAAACCAATCTGCTATCTTTGTTGCCCAATATAAAGGACCTAAACTAAGTGAAAGATAATCAACACCACCACAATTTGTTGAAGGTGGGATAGTATCTGAAGCAAAACTATGTAAACCTACTGCTTGTGCCTCAATTAAAGCTATACCAAATCCTTCGTGATATGAAGGCATAATAAAACAATCTGAAGTAGATAAAACATGAGAAATTTCAATATCACCAGGATAAAACTCAACATACTCTTTAAGCGACAGCTCTATAATTTTATTTAAAACCTGTTGCTTATAATCGCCATCCATATCAAATCCTATAATTCTCAATTTTGCATCAATTCCTAAATTTCTAATATTTTCAAGAACTTCCACGGAGAATTTTTGATTTTTTATATTGGATATAGCTCCAACTTGCACAAGTGTAAGAACTTTGTTTGTCTCTACCTCTTTATTTCTTGGATAAAAAATATCATCGTTATAGAAATTATTAACAATCTGATATTTTACATCTTTGGAAAACAAAGAAACACATGCTGATTCTGAGCAACCGATTCTTTCTGTAGCATACTTATTTGCTATTTTTTGACGGAATTTGTCCAATAAAGTACAAACTGCATTTCTTTTTCCATGAATAATATGTGCTTGTGCTATTCTTATTGGAATTTGATATTTAGCAGCCAATTTTAGAATTATTGCATTTTCATATTCCCTGTTACAATGAATGACATCATACGGTTCCTCTTTATTAAAGATAGACTTTAATTGCATGAATACACGTATATCACGAACATAATAGTCTATCCTTTTTAAAAAAGAACAATTACCTTCATAATTAGGAATCCTAAAGATTTTACCGCCAAACGTTAAAAATTCATCATCATAATATCTTTTTTCTGAAGTAAATAGTAGCATATCGAAATAAAAATCATCAGATAGCTTTCTTACTATTCCCATCATAATCGCCTGAACGCCCCCATTGCCTAAACCTTCACACGATACTAACAACACTCTTTTTTTCATTATTCTTCAAGCTCTTTTTTTAAAATATTCCATGATTGTTGTCTTAAAGATTCCAATAGAGGAGTTATTTTAGAATAATCAATAGTTTCCTCCCATGGTTTACATAAATCTATTTGAGCTGTAGAACAATAAATTCTATTGCTCAAATTGAGTTTTGACAATAAATTTTCCAACCTTGTCCCTCTACCATTTCTGCTTTGAAGTATGGCAAACTGTCTTTGAAAAATTAGACAGAAAGCAAGACCATGAAAAGATCTAGTAACAACAAAATTTGCATTTGCTATGTTATTTACCCAGTCCTCCACAGCTACTCTATTAAAAAGCACTTTACCAAGGATCGTTGTTTTCTTATTTGTATTTACAGGCTTTAATCCTAATTTATATGCAAGTTCTTTACAATAACTTTCTAATTCCTCATCTTCACTAAGAGGATAATAAACCAATGTTTTGTTTTCCTTTCTCTTTGGTACAAATTCATCATATGAATCAAATAATAGAGTAGGATCTAAGACACAATTTGCGCCAATACCAAACACCTCCCTTAATATCTCAACACCTGTTTCTTCACGACATGTGACATGACTAAAGTTGTGTAAAAGTTTATGAATAGACTCGGTATATCGATCATACATCCATTTATTCACACCAATACTTGATGCATAAGAAATTCTCTTTATATCATTAGAACCAAAATCTAAAAAAAATATCTTCCAGTATTTTTTAGTTATATCTGGATTCCAAACTTGATCGCTTCCTACTATATAACAATCCGCTACAGGTGGATGACTATATAATTCATCAATATTATCATATTTTTTTGTTACAGGAATATACTTTCTCCAAAATCTATTAAATTTATAAGTGGCAGGTGTAAAATATTCTATTATATTAGCTATTTTGCCCACAAAAGTGGATTTTACAGTATCCTTAATATGAATATTTATCATATAAGGATTATGCCCTAATGATTTCAGTGCTTTTATAGTGGCATATGCCTGAAGTTCCGCTCCATAATTTTTCTCATGCCATATTGTTAGTAATGCTACTTTCATATATCATCTTCTTATTAATGGTCTTATAAGATCTTTAATACTCTCAATTAAACACTTTCTTTTATATCTCCACCCCAAATCACCATATTTCTTTGCTACATATAGAAAACCTTTACTTTCATAATCATAGATGAAACGTTGATGATCTGGATGTAGTTTGGACGGCTGTTTTAGTTGTGGTTGCATGCAATCTTTTATAGATATTCCTTCTGCTTTCTTTTCTATGTTTTCAAATAATTGTTTACCCTTATCAGAGTTTATTAGTATCAATGATACTCCTTTGTCATCTTCATATGGAGAATCTTTAGGTATTCCCCATTGGTCACCTACCGTAATATCACCAACTCGTTTCAAATTAGTATAATGACAATTAGAACAACTCTCACGCATTGAGAGTCCAGAGAAGTACAAGTAATTGCTTGTACTACGGAATTCTTCTTTTCCGTTTTCGAAAATGAAACTTTCTCGAGCGCCATGCCATCCGAAACGCTTATCTCTAAAACATGCCTTTACTATTTGTGAGCCTCTCGTTTTTTGTAGGTATGCAAGATAATCTTCCCATATCTTAGGTGATGGAACTCCATGACAAACTATATCTATGCAGAAAAGATTCTTACGTAGTAATTTGGGAATATAAGCCTTCAATCCTGCAACCTGACATGCTGTTCCAGAGAAAAGAACTCTAACTCCATTTTTCAGCTCATTTTTAATCTGTCTAAATACACCTCTAAGATCGCTCTGAACATACTTAGACATACGAAGAGCAGATAATGTTATGTTATCGTTTGCCTTTTGATGAGTAACCCTCCAAGTATCGGTAAAGGCCGCTCCATACACAACACCACCATCTGCTATAAACTTATCAGCTATAGCAAAAAAAGCACCTCCACTTTGACTTTTCTTTAATTGTTCGTCTTGTGAAAGTCTGAACTGATATGCCAATGGAGAATCATAATTGTCGTATCTATTATAGTTGTTGTGAAACTGACATACCTTATCACAAAGACCACAATTAACGCATAATTCAGAATTTGCTTTTGGATATAAGAATCCAAGACTATCTGGAGCCATTGTTATAGCGTCATGTGCACAAATACTTGCACAAGCTGTACAGCCACAACAATTATATTTATCTTCTATATTAACCATTTATTCAGAATAATCGTCTATCATATAATGATTATAGTCTAACATCACATCGTGTGATAGTATCCTTATAGGATTTCCTCCATGTACACAATATGGTTCGAAACTATTTGATTTTGTAATTATTGAACCAAAAGCAAAAATACAACGTTCTGGCGTACTAACAGAATGCATAACTTTACATTGAGCAGCAAACCAGTTGTCATTGCCTATTTTTATTGGTCCATAACCTTTCCTAAATTCTTTTTTCTTAACATCATACAAAGGATGAAAGTTTGTATCCATAACAACACAGTCCCATCCAAAGATGTTCTTTTTCCCAAATTCTACAGACTTAAAAGAAATCAGTTTAAGACTCGTAGTCGCCATAAAACCATCACCAAATATTATTGTAGATTCTTTTCCTTGACAAATGAACGAGTTATTGCCTATCATACAAGAACCTTTAAAGACAATTACCCCCCCCCATTTGAGTTATGTGTATTCCGTTGTCAAGATACATATGACCTCCAAATCCACCCAAACGAATCATACCAGGACGTATTGGAGCATCAATACGTATAACACCCTTTACGCTATATAGGTGCGGTTTTCTCAACCATATAGGTAGTTTGTAAGCTTGTTTTATAGGAAGGTGTCTGAAATTGAACAATATACTTGACAGCATAGAATACTTATAAAATGATATGAATAGCCTTACAAATCTTTTCATAAATGTATATTTATTTGTTTTTTCACTACTGTCCAAAGAAATTTTCCCATAAGGTCAACTGACCATCATCGGAGTCATTCTGAGGACGTTTGGGCTTAACAAATAGCTCACCTAAAGGTTTCCTTTCAAAGAGGACTTTACCAATGGCAGCAGATAATATATAAAGATTTTGATCAATATGATATACCTTCTTAGCTATGGCAAGCAGCAGATAATCGCATATGGCAATCCAAATCTGCGAGAATACAGCATTCTGGCTCGTTCCATAGAACGACTTGATATGCAGTCGTTGTTTGATCCATTTAAAGAAACATTCCACTTGCCAGCGCTCTCTATAGAGTTCCGCTATAGTCAGGTAGGAATGAGTGAAATCGTTGCTCAGAAATCTATAAATGTTGCCGGTAGCATAATCCTCATAAATAACCATGCGGAGTGCGTCTGGATACCATTGTGAGGTTTTCTGTCCAGTAAGCCTAATAATGGCATCACTCACAACACCAGTCCGCTTGTCTACGGGACGTTCCTCCAGCACTTCATATTTCATGTTATCCTTGGCTCTTGTTACAAAGAACGCTTGCTGACGATGAAAGTGATTAAACAGCTGCTTGAAGTCGACGTAGCCTTTGTCCATGAGATAATAGCTTCCAGGCTCTACAGGAATCAAACTCATTGTCTTAGAGTCATGAACTACAGCTTCTGTAAGATAAATGAATGTCGGTATGGAACCACGCAGATCCAACAACGTATGCATCTTCACACCGCCTTTGTCATGATGCAGACGAGCCCATGGACAAAGCTGAAGGCACAACTTGATAGTGCTGCTATCAAAGGCGTACACGATACCATTCACGTCAAGACGGGAAGGTTCATCTTGGTACAGCTCTCTTGCCCAAGCAATCAGTATCTGACCGAAATCATGGTATATACGCCAATCCTTGGTCTCATTGATATGGGCCAAAGTGGAACGTTGGATATACTTTATTCCGCTCGAATAGAGTTTGGAAGAGAGTGCAACCAGCGTTGCATCAATGCTGCGGAGACTAACTTGGTCAGTGAACTGCGCAAAGCTCATCACCATAAACTGGTCTCTGCATTTGAACTCGATGGCATGTCTATTGCCATTGTATCTCTTTACGCACTTGTCGAATTCATATCTTGGTATGAGCGACATGATTTGAGCGAATACGGTCTTTCCTTGATTCATGATTTCAGTCTCTTGCAATACAATTTGCAAAAGTACAAAATCAAATCTCGAAAAAATCAAATTCGTATAACTCATTGAATATAATCAATTTAAATCATGTCCAAGATTTTTTCTTTGGACAGCAGTGNCTTGATTCATGATTTCAGTCTCTTGCAATACAATTTGCAAAAGTACAAAATCAAATCTCGAAAAAATCAAATTCGTATAACTCATTGAATATAATCAATTTAAATCATGTCCAAGATTTTTTCTTTGGACAGCAGTGTTGTTTTTTTATTTTTTCGAGTATAAATTTTTTCTCTTCAGGATTTAAACCTATTGAGAAAACCAATACACACAAGATTAATTCTGTTATACTTAAATTGAGCACAAATCTCATAAAGCCTATGTCCAAATATTTTGAAATGAAGATAGAAATAAATAAGCAAATAGCCATAATAAACAGACATCTTGCCACCGTACTAAGCATAAAGTTGCGAACGGGGAAATGGGTCATTGGACGAAGCATTGATACTCTAAGAATAAGTGCTCCTATAGCAAAGAATATTATAGAAAACTGGGCAAATTCAGGACTTCCACCACTATATAGAATTATCCATGCTACAGGAAAGTTTAGCAAATTAAATAAGCCAACAACAATTTGGTAACGTTTGATTTTACCTGTTGCCAGCATAAGGTGAACAAGAGGAGATGAAAAGGAATCAATTAGTGAACATATAAGTATTATACGTACAAAAGATGCAGTATGTTCAGGAACATCTTTAAGCCACAAATTCAATATAAACTCTGTTTCAGTAACCAAAGGTACTATCATAGCTGTTAATAGGAAGAAGGCAAGACGACTACTCCTCAATACTAAATCATGCGACTCATCGACATTGTTACTTGCATAGGATTTTGTTATTTGAGGTTGTACCGCAACATAAAAGTTACCTGAGAACTTTGTAACCGCAGCCTGAACTTGTGTTGCAAGACCTCTTGCAGCATTTATAATAGGGCCACAAAACACGTTGAATAATATATTGATTCCTTGATCGCGAAGAAGTCCTGAAATGCTACCAATAAAATTCCATCCAGCAAAACCGAACATCTCCTTAAAAAGTTCCTTGTCAAATGACCATTTGAATGAGCATTCATCAAAATGTTTCTTGCAATAGATATTGTATATCATACGTGTAATGAAAGCAACAATACACATAAAAGCTCCATATACAATAAGTCCATCAAAAGAAGAATACAATACCATAAAAGCTATGAGCAAATTTGCTAAACCCTCAAATATTCCTATATATGCAAATGCCCCCATTCGTTCATGGGCTATAAGAGCTGCATTATATGGTGTACTCCACAGATTGAGAACAAAAGTAATCAAAGCAAACTGTAGTACCCAATTAGCTGCAATTTCTCGTCCTGCTGGTATTGTCATATGAGTATTAAGAAACCATACACCTACTGCTTCAACAAGAATTACAATAATAGCAGCCAGTGATAGCTGTATTATAATTGCTGTACTAAATACTTTTTTTAATTTATCCTTATCGCCTTGCCCAAGAACAAAAGTTATAAAACGGCTGATTGCACCTGCTATAGAAGATGATATCATCGAGAACATAGCTATAAAACCTGCAACGGCATTATAAACACCATAATCCTCGACTCCAAGTGCCTGAAGTATAACTCGAGATGTATATAAGCTTACAGCCATCAAGAAAAGCATCCTGATGTAAAGCATTAAAGTATTCTTTGCTATTCGTTTATTATTTGATGTTTGTGACATAATAATATTTATACTAATAATAGGAATATCCCTATATTTTTATACATTTATATTTTTCTCTGTCTTTCCTTGCTCATATCGATGTGCCTTTGTCTCAAATATTACTTCCATTTCATCCGCTGCTTCTAATGAATGATACCGTCCTTGCTCAATCCATACTTCAGGAATATCATTTCCCCACTTCCGTCTCATTGACTTGCTCATCATTGAAACTCTCAATGGCAGAGCCATAAATACACACAACAATTTTATATGTGTCTGTATGGCGATGAATGGCAAACTTAGTCCCTGTCAAAAGGACATTAAGCATACGTTGTCATTTAAAAAGGCGTCACACAATATTTACCTGTCTCCAAACTATTGGGTACAATAATATTTATTAATCCTTGTTCATCTTTAACAATAATAGAATCATATGTTATTTCAATTACAGAACCACATTCTTTATTATTTTTCTTGTCATAAAGATGGTCACCAACCTTAACTACTTGTCCATTTAAGAATCCGCTTATAAGAGAACTCTTGCTAATGCTACCACGATACAATCTCCGATTTTTACGAAGGCTTCTCTGCATTTCCTCACCTAAATTCTGTATAGCTTGCACCGATTAGTGTTAACGTAATAGAATTGCGATTGCTTGTCGGCTGGCGCATCATAGTAATCTACCACTATCACGTAATCGTTTCTTCATTCCTTGCAATGCAGATTCTGCCCAAAGCTTATAGTCTTTCTTCATCGCTTCCTTCTCCTCTTCAGAGAAATCAGAATGCTCGATTTGAAACTCTACATACTTTTCAGCAGAATGCTTTGCATTATTAAGTCCTACCTCTGATACCTTAGCGATTGTCATCCGCTCACCTATAATGGCACAGATATAGCCTTCGATAAAAGCTGTTATGTAATCTTGAGTATTTTGCATAGCTAATACTTACTTTTATTCATCCACTTATATACATACTTATAACAAATAGTCATTGCGTTACCTGCAATAAGCAAAACACTACCTGCAAAAACGAATACATATCCTACTCTTGAATTTGAATCACTTGTAATATAATTAATTCCAAAACAAGATATCACAGATCCTATAACATTTACGACCGCTGCAATGATAGCAAAAAACGGACTTGCATTCTGATATTGTAATTCAGAAGATAAATGAGACTCTGATTTCTGCAACCTTTCAATGGTCTTCACCTTCGTATTATAATCGTTTATCAATTGCATTATTGCAACCTTATTTCCTTTTAAGTCTTCTATAGAAATGCTGTAGAGTTCACCATTTTCATAAATCTGACTTTGAGGTAAATCATCTGGGCTTATCTTATTTGCCATTTTTAGTAGATTTATATAAAGTATATTGAAAAACTTTTATGACTTTATTTATTGTCGTTATTGCAAATTGCAAATAAAGACTGTCACCATTATCCAAAGATGCAATCAAAATCGGTTCCTTTATACTTGTACCAAGCGGACTACTAAAATTAGAGAATGTCAAATGACAGCGATTTTCAGTTGACTCTACTATTTTTATTAAAGGAGACGTATCTTCATCATCCTTGAAATCAAAGATAAAATCCGTATCCTCTATTTTCATTGTTATCGTCTTTTCCGAAGATAAAACGAGAACTCCAGAACTATAAACCAAGAAATCACCAACTAAAACATCCATACCCTATAGTTCTTTAATATCATAGATTATATATTTTGGATTATGAGATTTTGTAAAACCTATATAGATCCTTCTTTCTACAGTTATCTCATAAACCTGTTCAAAAGTCAAAGATTGAATTCTATCTAAGATAGTGTCATCAAATTTTCCACTTATTGATAATTTATCATCATCAATCGATTCAAAAGCAAAGCTTCCTGTTCTTGTATTCAGCAAATAGAATTTTCCTTTTATGATCATATCCTCAGTTTGCTCTATACTTTTAGCAAGATTATCTATGATATGTTGCTTGTCTTTTTCTTCAATTTTCTGACCTTCTTGAATGTGTTGATTTGCATTTGTCCAACTTACAGCAATATTTACCTTGTTTTTTTTCAATAATTGCAAGAGTTCATTAAACTTAACCAAAGCTTCTTGACCATATTCCTCTGCATATTTACGAAGTTCAGTTTCTGAATATCCAGACTTAAAAAGACGTATCAATTCACGAGCAAAATCATCTGCACTTGTTTCCGTAAATGACACCTGCAAATTTTGAGGACGAAGTAAGACTCGTACAGAACCTGCAAGAGAATAAACATATTCAAAATTGGTATCTAAAAACAACTCATTCAACTTTTGATTTTGTTTCTTTGAATCGAGTTTTTTGAAGTTTTCCGATGCCTTAATTTTCTTGATAAAGCTTTTTGCACAAGACTGTCGAAGTTCTTCTACTTTTAAAAGACATTTTGTATATTTTTCAAATGGCATAGTTCCATACTTCACGTCTGAACCTGTAAAATGAATTTCAAACAATCCACACTGCCCAGTCATAGACAAAGCTGCCACATCAGATTCTTTTTCATACGAAAAATCAAAATATGAATCAGCTGTCGGTAAATACCCATTAGGAACATCTGCCAAAAAGATCATCAGAGGAACAGATTGAGTTCCATCTTCAGATATATCAACTGCATAAACAAAACCATCATCAACTCCATTAATCAACTCATAAAGAGACTTTTTCTTATTGACATAGTTTTGCAAAGAATTGATTCCTACCCTAAACACTAACCATCGCTGATTACTCTCATCACAATCAACCCAATAAGAAAGATAATTGTCTCCAGATTTACTTACATAATGAGATAAAAAGGGTCCATCAAAGTAGATTAAATCCGCAACCTTTCTTAAATCATTTGTTGGAAATTTGCTTTCAATACCACGTAGCTGTATCATAATGGCTGTATTATTTTAAAAGTTGCATTCAAATCACAGCAATCAGACTCATATAAATCAAAATGTCCATGCGAGTCAGTTGGAGTAATCATTCCATCTTCATTTTTCAATACTCCTAACGATAAGGAATCACCTATCACTTTAGAAGCGTTTTTACAAACATTTTGCAAATAGTGATAAAAAGTTATAGCTTGCCCTGACGTTTCTAAATTAGAAAGAGCAAAACCACTAATATCTATATTACCACATTCGATTTGCTGTTTCAATCTGTTTGGATGTAGCTTATGGGGCGGTATATGATTTTTCTGCTTTTCTTCTGCAAAAACAAATCTGAAAGATTCCTTATCATTAGGCACATTTAATTGCGGCATTTTTGAGCCATGTTGCAAACAAAAGTCCAATTCGTTTTGATACTTGAATTTCATTGCTTATGAATTTTTATCTTTTATAATTACCATATAAGCGTAAGCGGTCACTTTAAGTACGTTAGTTAGTACTCAATTTAGGGCATAGCCCTTTGTATAGGCACTTTTGCAAATGCCCATATATTTAGTAAAACTCACTTATATAATAACATTGAACATATTTGGTATAATTATATATTGATAAGTTATAAGGGCTAAGAGAAGTATACCATAAGTAGCTACACCTAGTTTTTTCACTAAAAATGGCGTGTACATTAACCCTACTATTACATTTGCCACCAGGCAAAACACATTAGTCAGTAAGTTTTTTCTTACTTGCGTCATAAATTTTATATTTTCTTAATTTTCTCAACCAACTCCTCCACACTCAACGAACAACTATCCCAATCTTCCATTGGCTGTCCATAACCATATTTCAAATAATCATACCATTTTGCCAAGCAATAATGATAAGCACTATCCAAGCAACTGAGCGTAGAGTATCTGCCCACATAATTATTTCCAGCACACCATGTTTCATGTATCACAGGATACAAGGATGTATTCTGTGAGTAAGGAATAATATGAGCAGAGCCATCTATGGAAATTACAAGTATATTATCTATTCGGTCATCTGCTGCTCGCATTTCAGCCTTGATCTCTTCTCTAGTAAACAAATGAGAAGGCTTTGCTACAAGGTTGATTTTTGCTATAAAATAAGGTTGCTCTAAAGGATCAACTTTATCTATTACATATTGCTTGATTTTTTCATTTAAAGCTTTTAAGAGAGCAACTGGTTCTTGTCTACATCCCAATGTAAAAACAGAACTGTCGGCAGGTTTCATTTTTTCGACTTTGCCATCTTTTCTCAAATAATAAAACTTACAATCAGGATAAAGCAATTCCATAAATATATATCTATCGATATTCTCTAATTGAAAAAGATACTCAGCCAAAGGTGAATCTACAGAAATACCCAATCTCATAATTTCATCAGAGAAATCAAACTTCATATAGTTTTTTTTAGCATAGTCTTTCTCATAAACATGCGAATCTTTGGTATCAAACGGCCATTGTATTGGATTATTAAAACCATAAATTTGATCCAAAGCTTCGATTAACTGTTTCCTTTTTTCTTCGGATATATACTCTTTGAACCTGTATAAATTCTGTAAACTATTTACATAATTTTTGAAATTTTCAGATGTGCAATTGTTATGTCTTCCATCTGTCACTTTTTGTATAAAATTGTATGGTCCTAATTTCAATACGAACAAGAATTTTCCTTTTAAATAACGTATTATTATTCTAGAACCTCTTGGTAATGGCTTCCCTGAATCATAATCATAGACCCCATAATTAAAAGATTTAGCTGAAACATAGTGAGCAGGGGTATCTTCTACAACTTCTTCAACATATTCATTATTACAATCTCCTACTGTTACATTCTGTTCGTTTAATTCTAACAAGAAATAATTCCATACAGACACGTCGAACTTTTCAAAGATAAGTTTTCTAGGTTTAACTCTGAAATACCCCAAGTTGGAAATGATATCGATGCAACCTTCTTCTGAGGCCTTCTTTACATTGACAAAGTCTAGATCTCCTCCATCAGGGAAAAACATATATCGTGAAATTGGCAATCGGTTTACTTCTTCCAAAACTTTGACTATCGAATCAATTGAATCCCAACTACATTCAGAAGGCACATAACTATTTCCAAATAATCTTTTTAACAAAAAGTGCCAGTTACTTTGGCTCTTTTTTATTTCATCTTTTGAAACATCTTGCCAATTTAAAAGAGATTGATGAAAAGAATCCATTGACGGTCTATCATCAGGGTCATTACTTGTTGCTTGCATTAACAATTCTTCGATTTCCACAAGATGAGTTCCCCTAAACTGGGACATAGCATTTAGGGCAATAGAAGAATCATCATACCTATATACTCCATTGAATCCTTTTCTTTTTCCTGAAAGCAATATCCAAAGTGTTTTTGCCAAAGAATAAACATCAGCCTTCTTACCATCAGCATCTCGGGCATTTCGTTGCATTTCTGGAGCTATTGTATTCATTGGTCCTATGCGACTGCTATTTTTTGTCAAATGATGAGAATTATCCGGTATCTCTACTAAACCAAAGTCACATAAAACAAACCTACCATCATAATAAAGTATGTTCTCCGGTTTGATATCACGATGAGCATATCCTGCTTGATGCAACTCTTTTAGGATTTCCGCTATTTGCAAGACACAATTAACCTTTGCGTCAATTGTTGTTATATGGCTGTCTATTTTATCTGCCAAAGGCATAGTGTACCATAACTCTTTCTTTGAATAATCTACAATAGGTATCACCCCGTCAAATCTTTGACAAGCAATCAGCGTATCTATTTCATCTTGAAAACGCAGTATCTTCTCGTTGATCGTTCTTGCATAGTCACTTAATCTTTTCAAGGCAAAAGCCTGCTTGTCACTATTTCTAATCACCTTACATACAACTCCATTTCCTCCCTGCCCCAAAGAAGATTTCTTAGGGACAGAATATTGTTTGCTAAGCTTTATTTTCTGCATGCTTAATAATTTAGAAACGAAATTCCGTATATTCATAAACTAATATTAGTATTAAAAGACCAATACTAAAACCTTTTTCATATGAGCATCTTATAAAGCCACAGGATGCAAACAATGGTATTACTTTTGCTTCATCTTCCTTAGTAAGATGCCCTACAATATTTTATACTTTTTTCTCGCCATGGCAAAGTTCAAGCAAGCTTGCATTGCTCATGACTTATCGAAAAAGTTCCAAATCTTCACTGCTGTACATAATTCAATGTTTTAAATTCAGCAGCGAAGATACTTCTTTCTTATTTAAGCCCTAATTTGAGTGCTTACAATAGCCAATGGAGGAAATATAACATGTTTGTTCATATCAGATTAAGTCTAAACAGTCTTCATCATTAACATCAATATCATTGACATCTGTTCCCATGACAACCTCAAACCTTTTGAAAAGAGAGAATGCTTCATTCAAATCCATATCCTTTTTAGGATAGAAACGGACAAACTTCTCTGCCGTCTTATCCCAACATAGGTAACTTATACTCAAAGAAGGTACTTCTCTTTGACCACTTATCCACATAACACATCCACGACATACATACCTTTCTGAATCATAGGTTTTATATGTTTCCATTAGATATTTTTGAAGTGAATTCATGTAAATATCAGAGACATCGGCAGCTGCCGTTCCTCTCAAATCATTATATTGTACTGATGCTATCATAACTATATGTTTATCTAAAAAGTTCTTTATTACTAAGTAAATTAGAATCAAAACGAAAATAACTCTGTATTGCAGATTTAAATTCTGGAGTTGGTTCAACTCTTACCTCTAATTCATCCATAGAAATTACATTTGGGAACTCCATCATGAGATCTTCAAAATCAATTTGTCGCAACTCGCAATAAATATCCTTAAGGCGCATATTAGAGCATAAACGATTCACTCTAACAGCTGTAATCTATATTTCTGTATCTATCTCTGTTGAGATAGAATATATCAATTATGAAGCCTTAATTTTTTTCATAGGTATTAATCGTCTTTTTCCATTGCATGATGATATGCATAATATCCATCAATATCCATACCTTCACAATATTCAGTTTCAATAATTGACAAAAAGGTCTGGCGAGCCTTCTCTGAAGCAAGCATCAAGGTATCATCACACTCTACACTCTTTAGAAAATACTTCATTCCATTTGTTTCTTCTTTTACATCAATTTCAAAAGAAGAATAATCTGATAAGTCTGAAACTGTATGATATAATGACCATACATCATTATAATCGCTTAAATCTATGCATGAAAGCCATGCTAAAAAATCTGTTGTTGTTGCCATAATTCTTATCGTTTAAATAGTTATCTGTAAGCATCCACCCCTATGTCAATACTGCTCAGCCCCAGTGTTTACTGGGGTTGAGAGATTTCCATCGAGTTGAATAAATTTGTTATTTTTTTTGTTAACACCTAATGAAGCCAGTGCCATCTGATCATTGTCTGTTTTCCACTTACGACCATGTCAAAGAAATCCTTGAAGCTGGCAGTATGGACAGACACTAAATTCAGCAGCGAAGTTAATTCTTTCTAATTTAAGCCCTAATTTGAGTGCTTACTATCATTTAATGTGTAAATTATTAAACATTTCCTCGGTCAACCTACAATTATCAGAAAAGAACATCACCTCGGTACCTTTACCATTGTTGTTGGCACTATAGTTGAGTTCAAATTCCTGAGGTAACCATCTATATTTCCATACACCATCTGAACCACCTTTAAACAAAGGCAGTTCATAAGATGTTAAAATAAAAAACGATTGAATTTAACGTTTATTTCTGTATAAAGCATGGCAAGATTGCCTCCTTTTCAGCATGGCTGCAAGGTTTATCTGTAAGACGAGAGACCAACTCCTTGATGTACCTTACAGGAGACAACTTGTTCATACTACAGCTCTCTATAACAGAAAACATAAAGGCATAGTCAAGCGCAGAATCTTCACTGCCGATATTCAGACAGTTTTTAAGATTCAGCTTGATGTGTCTCATCATTTGTTCTGCCAAGTTGTTGGATAACTCGAGATTGCCATCCTGCAAAATTGTCTGCATTGCAGACCACTCTGCTTTGATATACTTTAGTGCTTTCTTTGTCAAGGTCCCTAAGCCTTTGTAGCCTGATCTGGCAAACTGCTCAAATTTTTCTTTAATCCGTTCCATTATAGGACGACTCCTTTTGAGTCTTTCCAAACGGACTTGCTCGGAATCTAGATTTGCCTTTTTGCAATCATGCTCTATTGCAAAAAGCCTTCCTATCTCATCTATAAACCACATTGACAAGGAATGGTTCTCCTCCAGGGATTCTACAAATTTTCTCCTTATATGAGTAAGGCAGGCTGAGCGATGTTGGTTTGGATGTTCCTCGTCATCATATACCTTATATACTACATAACCATCTGTAGTGAAGAAGCCGATGAAGTTGTCCAAGAACTGACGGATTGCCTTGAGGCCACGGCTTCCGTGCTCGTATATAAACCACACGAGTTTTTGGACATTAGCCTTGATTCCCCAAAAGTAACGTTTCAGGTATTTACGGATACCCTCATCTGTTTTAACTCCTACTAGTCCGGAGGTTTCATCTATCATCCAGTTGTGGGTCTTCTTGATAGTTGACTCCCAAACCTCCTTCATCGCTTTACGGATATAAGTGATAATCTTATGGACTATGACACCAAGAGTTTTGGTGTTCATGTTCAATCCCATATGAGACAGTTTGTCTACGATTCTTGTAAACGGAGTGTTGTAAGCGAAATGCTCGGTTAGAACATAGGTTATCAGCTCCAAATCAAAAGGCACTCCCTTTATTAAGCGAGTGTTTGGGCGTGTTATCCCTTGGCCTTTACCTTTCACATAATAACCTGCTACTTCATAGAAATGCTCTTCATAATGCTCCGGGATGCGGACCAACTCACGATACCACCATGTTTCGATTTCTCCATTACGCTTCACGAAATGTCCGTTTTCAGGAAGAGAGAAATATTCATGTAACTTATGATATACAGGAGTGAGTGTATAGGGCTTGTTCTTCTGATAGTCTGTACGGACTGAACGCTTGTCATGTGAGTCCTTCTTTTGGGGAGAAACATGTCCTCCTGAAGAAGTGGATGAATCAGACTTATTGTTGTTCTTCTTATCTGGCCAATCATCCTTTTCCTCTTCTCTCGTCACCTCATTGCCCGACTTCAATAGCTTTGCCTGCTCGGCATTGCGCTTGAATTTCTGACGTTGACGATAGGAAGCCAACCATTTTGCCTCTGTTTCCGAGATTGCAGATTTCTCAAGCATAGCAGTAAGTTTTGATATCTTCTCGTTCAAGGAAGCTATCAAATTATCGGATGCTTTCTGATGACAAGCACTCTCCTCCATTACACGCTTGACATTTTCCATATTATCAATACGCAACTGTTTGAGTTCTGCCTTATGACGTTCTGCCTGATCCTTCATCTGTTGCATGTAGAACTCCTTCATATTGTCCTGCTGGGCTTTGAAGAACTGACGGTCCTCTTCACGTTGACGTTCAAAGTCGGCACGCATGGCTTGATCGTGGGCTACAAGATCTATCTGCCCACGATTCGCTGTAGCCTTCTCTTCATTAAGACGGGCTATCTCAGCATAAGCCAAACGTAACTTCATTTCGTCATTCATATCCATAAAGGTACTGCTTTTTTCTGACATATGCAAGACTTTTATTAGATATTTTATATGCAAATTACTGATAAACAAGAGCTTACACAATCAAGCAGCGTCTTCTTTTATCATCATTTTAGTTACTTGTACGCCTTCTGTAAGTGCAACAAAATCGCTCCAGCATATTTTGTAACAAGAACGCTTTTCGTCGAATATGGGCAAAAAGAATTTTTCATCATCCAAACGAATTTTTATCAATTCAAATCTACGGCGACCACGATAGAGTATCTTCATCGTACGAAGAGTCTTTGACATAAAGATAAAAACAGATTCATCAAGAAATGGATCCAAGCCCATTTGGGAGCGGACTACTTCTGAAAGGGGATCGATATCCTTACGCATATCCATAGGGGATGAACAGAAATAGTACCTCTGTTTACTTGTAAAGGATATCATTTAGCCTACGATTTTGTGCAACAATGCGGTTATCTCATTCACATCTGTTTCACAAAGAGACAACTCCATTCCGTTACTGAAAGACACGTGCATCGATATGATGCTATAAGTGGAAACGGGAGGTTTGGCCGGAGATATAGGATCTTCCGTATTGTCTGTTTCCACCGATGAAGAGGTTGGAGCTTTTCTCTCAACAGATTCAATTTCCAAGGGAACAAGAGCTTTGTCTCCTTTGGATAAATCACCGCTCTTTGCCTTGCTGTCCCAAAAACACTTTCGATAGTAATGTAGCACATTAGCATATGTATAATTACTTTCATCACAAAATTGCTTAAGGGAGCGGCCTCGGCCATACATCTCGAACTCACGAATGATGGCTGCATAATCAACCTTTACCTTCTTTACTTTATTTTCCATTTGCTACTGATTTTTTGTTCAGCAGCAAAGTTAATATCTACTTCTTAGTAAACGATATGGAGAAATAGACGGTTACTCTTTTTTTTACAATATATCCTCGTTGGTCTGTCTTGTACTCAATAGCAACGTATGCCTCCAAATTATTTTTTTGAAACTCAATAGGATATTTACATTTTCTTTTCAATTCGTTTATAAACAACTCTTTATTTCTATAGTCAGGATTACCTGTGCTTACTTGGCATACATCAAATAGTTGCGGAGATGTTCCCACAAGAGACATATTAGTATTGGAGTTGCATGAACCAAATACTACCAAAACTGCCAATAATATAATACCCACTAATTCCTTCATCTTTATTCTATATGATTTTATCCATGACTCCACTTTAAAAGTGGATTAAATTTGAATTAAACATATGCCTTGGAAAGCCTTTATGCAATCCTCGGCGTTAACTAACTCTGACAACCAGTTGGAGAACGAGTTGTTTATGCAACGTGAAAATGCCTCCTGTAGCCTAAATATAGCCCCCAAGTGGGGCGATTCGCTCTTTGAACTATTTTGTTGCCATCTTGGAGAAACCAAAACACTTTTTGCCTAAGTCCTTAATGGATGCACCTATGTAATATACACAGTTCGCTGCTCTCCTTTTTTCTATTTTATCTGTCATATTTATATTCATTTTTCCAAAATCACAAATTGTGACTTTGAACATTACCATATTTAACAGCATTCAAAGGTAGTGCTTTTAGCCTTTAAGCCACTATTGCACAACCCCTTTCTTTGAAAAGAACGTAAAATCAATAGTATTATTGCGATGATTGTACTGTTAGTAATTGCTTAACTCGTTGCACCGTACTCACACTCTTCCAAGCAGGTGCATTACGGTTATGGCTCTAATTGATTATCTATGATGTTAAACGTGTCTGTTGATTCTACCCCTCTATTTACTATATTATATTCCATAGGGAATATGATTTCTTCGGCTGTAACAATAATAGGTCGTGGAGTACTATAATCGAACCAATAAAACTTTCCTGTTTCTAAATTTTCCAATTTTTGCGCATAGCACCACGGACCAATTTCTTTTATTGTCAATTTATAATGTCCTGTTAAGTCTATCAAATCAGGATGACAGCCAAAAGAATCAACAGGCAGATTTCTTAGTGTGTCTTGAACATTCATGTCCAAATCTTCGAGACACATCTTAGTGGTAGTTGTACGGTTTTCAAAGGTACAATTACCAAGAACTATCATTATTGTTAAAAGTACAAAAGCTAATTTAATCTGTTTCATTTGTTTATTCTCATGCTCCAATTCTTATTATTTATTCCATAGTTACCTTATCCTTTTTCAAAGCTAATCTTTCTCTTAAGATTTCCATGACATACTTGGCGAGAAGTTGACTATTGCCTTTTACATCAAATGCCATAAGGCTCTGTTCATGACAAGGAGTCATTCCTCTACCATCATCAGCTTGTTGCCAAAGTTCTAAATGAATTATGCCTGTTTGAACATTCAACTTTACTATGCAAGCCACGGATTGTTGATAGTAACTTTTCAACGAACGTTCTTTAATAAACTTCAGATAAGCGGATGTGGAATTTATTGAAGTTCGTATGACCATACTACTTTTACCCAAACAGAAAAATATCGCATTGGCCAATTCTTCCTCGGATGCTGTAGCAGGAAGAAAGATAATTGGTTTATCTTCTACTTGGCATCCCTCAAAAATCAGATAGAGAGTTATCACCTTGAAACCTTTTGATGAAAAGGAAATGCAACAAGACTTTTTTCTATGGGAATAGAGAAGTTTGCAAAGCCAAAATTTTATTCTTTTACACATAAACATAGGGAATTCATATAGAAAAATTTGACATGGTGTTTTCACTTCTTATCGCCTCCTGTTTAAATGCTCCAATTAGGGTATATTTTATAGGAATTTTTCTTTCAACAACAGTCATCATCTTGACTATATCAGCTTTCGTCAGAAAGAATATTTGCTGCTTGCTTTTATAATTAAGGCTCATATTGCCCATTTTGTTTTCTGCCTTTTTCTTCCACCTGTACGCCAAAACGAAAGCAATGACAACGGCAAGTATTACGATAAACAATGTCTGTTGCATAATCATTCTTTTCTGTATGTCTATTATAAAAATCTGCGTAAAAACATAATTAAGAATATCACAAAAAGAATAAAGCCACATCCCCATGCCCGATTTGACATTTCATTATCAAAATTAGATAATTCTGTTGCTTTTTTCGATTTACTACCTTCATAAAGGGTTCGGTAAGAAATCTTGCGATGCCTTACAAAGCGTAACCATAGATAGCGTAAGCCTGTACCGATACGAAGAATAATAATATTCTCCAAATAATATCTGAAAAGTTCTTCCATACTCAATAGAGAGCTCTGATTTTTTCTTATTCCCTGTTGATTCTTTCCACCAATTCATCTGGTGTAAGCATCTCCATCTTAGAGAAACCAAACCACTTTTTGCCCAAGTCCTTTATGGATGCTCCTATGTGATACACATCATCGTCTATACAAAGGAAGCGGTCATTTCGCATGAACATGTTACCAATGACTTGATTATGTCTTTGCCTTCTTATTTTAAGATTGCACTTTCACTATTTTGATGTTTGTAATCTGGTGACTTTGATGTCTTCTTGCCATAGTCAAAACTATAAACAATTTTCAGATTTGCATACTGATTATAACTACGATTTTGATCTATTTGTTTGAAAGAATAATATGATGCAGATAATTCATCTACAATGTTATTCTTCATCATGAATAAATTGTTTGCATTAGCTTCGATAGCCCAATTCCCATGATTCCACATAGCCGATAGTTGATACCGCCAAAATGTCTTTCTACTAATCTGGCTGTCTATCAAATCTCTTGACGGTGACGCTATGGATGCACCAAAAGAAAAATCCCGAACATAGTAGTTTATCATAGCAGTCCCAGAGAATGCAGACAAATTACGATGCTCAGCTCCTCCTCGAACTAAATGTTCAACCCATTGACCGGATAACTTCATATTAAGTGTACCAGAAGGTTTATAGGTTATAGACATATCTGCACTAGGACGATGATAGATACAGTCATCTCTAAAAGTGCTAATAAGATGCCCATCTCGAATATAGTAATCCGAAATAATCGAATGATTTTGATAAAAGTATGACACTCCCGTTTGCAAAGCGAATTTGTTAAAATTCAATGTGTGGCTTAATCGTGGATTCAAAAGAATGGAATTATCCATGTTAGAATTACCTTTGAGAATGATGATAGGATCAATCTGCTGTTCTACATTGTTAATCGTATTTATTCTCGGATAGGTGTTTCCCAAAGCGAACATAAATTGAAGTTGCTGTACTTTATCTATCTTATAAGTAGCCCTTGCTTGAAGTCTCGGAGTAAGATGATTGATTGACCTCATCCCCTCCAAACGATATGTTAGAAATGACAGTCCAGGATTAATATCAAAGAAAAAACTCCCTAAACGTTGGGAATAGTCTGCAAAAAGGATGGTTTCGGACGAATGCAAATTTTGATTATATGCAGAAGTCCCAATGTATTCGGAATCACTAATTCTCATGAACTCGTATAAACTGAAAGCCAATCTATTTCTATGACTGAACGCCATAGAATAGTTTGCATTCGCTTTGATGTAATAATAATCTTCCTTGACAAGTGAACGAAAAGACACATTATCATCGTTATAGAGACGGTCATAATCGTTTCGAGAATAATATCCATCAAAAACATAATCCAACGATTTTGTGTTAGAAAATGTGTGCAATCCGTAAAAATAGACACTTGGACGATAAGATTTGTTTCGAGTGTTAATGTCCAAAATGCTACCGTTCTTGATTGCAGCAGCAGTTTTCCAATACTCCGTCATTCCATTATTGACACCGTTTTTTGAGGCATTCCATGCCATACCACCTCTAAGCATCCAAATATATTTTCTTCCTCGGTTGCTGATTGATGCCTGTACATATTCTTCCGTTTGCCTATTGTCAGCATTATTGTAATGCTGCAGTCTATTCAGTTGATAATCAGGAAAAATAAAAGTCTCATTCTCGTCCATAGACGATTTTGGATTTTCCAAAGAATATCCAGCCCAAAGGTTCAAACTTTTGGTTCCTGTGACAAATTTCGAAATAAGATTGTAATCACCATAGAGATAGCCTACATTCTGAGACGCATCAAGTTGCGTGTAGCCACCATTGTTGAGTGGTTTCATTATTATGTTTATAGCATATGCATCTTTTGCATATTTGCCAGTCGGCACATCAAAATATTCCACTCGAGAAACGTCCTTCGGTCTTAAAGACTGTACCTCTCGAAAATCAACTTCACGTCCATCTATATAGAGAGTCGCAGCCCCATTGGGAGTTGTCACACTTCCAGTCGAACGCTCGACAGACACTCCCAGAATCATGAGATTGCTCAACAGATCATAACCAGTTACAGCATGTTTACGTTGCTCTTTTGTAGGAATAGCAAGGATATGATCACCTTCTCTTGTAAGATAAGATGACTTTACAACAACTTCACCAAGTTCTTTGCCTTGAATAAAAGTTTTAGTTGTATCTGGTTTCTGGGCATAAGTTACGTGTATGCACAAACTCATTATGATGACTAACAATGCTTTCATCTATTGATTTTTTATTGTTTTTATACTTATAATCAATATGCCTTCTTCTGTACTTAAAAGACAATACCTTTAACTCTTTAACTACTATTACCAAAACTTTTGCATGAATATAACGTAACAGACAACGTTCGTCTCATTCATTTCGAGATTGGATCTGTTTTGCCCAGAATACTAAGAAAGAACTCTTCTCCAGAATAGCCATCAATATCTTGAACAATCACATTGTCAACAATAATAGATTTGAGTTCCAGTTGGATCCTTCCTGGAGAGATAGGACGCTTGTCTGCATCAAAAACAAATTGCGAAGGACATTTAAAGTTGAAAAGCACAAGATGCTGCTGTCCGCCATAGTTCAATGTCACTGGTACTTTGCTATCGCTATATATGATTTTCCCCATTTTGCTCGCTCCTCCTGTTTCTTCGTCTGAGCTTGCAAAAGAATAAGGTATCGAAATATCATAATCGGGCAACAGCTTGACTGCTTCTGCCAATTTAGTATCTTTTATGACAAAACTTATCCAGCTGATTGGGACTTGCTGTAAGGTGACAGTCCGATTTTCGTATCCTCCAAAAGTGTAGTGGATGATAGGTTGACCATTTTCTGTGACCTCACCTTTCCATAAACTTTTATAATCCATCTGTTCTTGCGATGCATTATAGATTACAGGAATGAATATACTGCTGTATTGTCCTTTAAGCTCATTACTCAGCTCCTCAATTACACTTTGACGCTGGAAGTAAGAATCCACATAAGTAGGATCCTTATGGCATCCGCTTAAACTAATCATGGCTGAAATAGCCACAATGACCATTGATATCTTTTTCATTGCTTACTTTATATTTATGTATTAAGTTCTTTTTCTTGAAATTTGTATGTATTATCCTCTATTGATCCTTTCCACCAATTCGTCTGGTGCAAGTATCTCCATCTTGGAGAAGCCGAACCACTTTTTGCCCAAGTCCTTAATGGATGCTCCTATGTGATATACATCATCGTCTATACAAAGGAAGCGGTCATGTGATAAACGGAATGTTTCAACATCAATCGGTGCATATTGAGCATTATGACGGTCTATGTCGAGTTGGAACTGACGCACTATTTACCACGCTGAGCACATTGCTCACCGCATCGTATGTATAGGCATTGTCCATAATGGTGTTGCCACCACTGTTTACCGTGAGGTTCTGCAATCTGCGACGCTGTGGGTCGTAGGTGTAGAAGGTCTCGTTCTTATTTTGCGGTTATAATAAAAGAACGAAGATTGATAAAGTTTATTGCTTAGGATTACATCATTTTACAAATGAAAACACTATATGCTTGTGTCGGAAATTAAGCGCCATCTAAAGTATTATATATTAAATGGTCGGAGAACATATATTAAATGGGGTTTTAATATATATTAAATGGGCAAGTAATATATATTACTTTGGAGAGAGGATTGGTAGCGCGTATGGATATAAAAAAAAGTGCCCCACCACATCACGTGGTAGAGCACCCAACTTTATTAACCAATATTTGTATTTATACAAGAACCTTAATTCTTACTTTGATTCTTCTTCGACAGCTTCATCGGCTTTCTTAGCAGTACGCTTTGCTGCGGGCTTCTTAGCTGCAGGAGCCTTTGTCTTCTCCAGCTTTGCACGGAGCTTCTCTTCAGCAGCCTCTATCTTCTCTATCTTGGTCTGCAGACGTACAATCTCCTTTGACTTCATCTCGATTTCCTCGTCCTGATTCTTGATAGTGGTGAGGAGTGAGCTGAGCTCGTCGTTGTCGATTGAGTCTGGATAGAGTGAGTTGACACGTGAGATGAAATCGCCAAGGATGTTCATATAGTTGGTGAATGCATCGAACGGACTTGAGTAGATACCACGATTAAGACCCACCTGCGAAGGCTTTGTAGTCATCTGACGGAAGTTGTTAGAAGCCTGGAGGTAATCCCAATCCTGATTGATGCGTGGATCATCAGCAATGCGTACACGATCGGCAACGCTATAAAGCTTATTGAATGCCTCTCGCTGCATTGGATTGCCCAACCAGCAGCTGCAATCGCGTTCCTCGTCATTCCAAGATAGTGTATCAGGTACGTCGACAGCACTTACGCTATCAAACGAATCGCAGATTTCTGAAGGTGTAGAGAATGTGATGCCACGCTCCTTAGCACATGTAGGGAGAGCCTTGAAGAAGTCGAGGATGTTGCTTGACAATGGCTGTGCGATGCCGAGAGCCGAAAGCTCCATGAAGATGTTAACCACCTTTTCGCCTTCTGGCAAGTTGGCAATGCGGTCCATATAATTGTCGGCGAAGAGTGGATAGCCTTCCCAATCGGTGTTGCTAAAGCGAAGAGAGATATCGTCGCTAAAGTTGACGTTGCGCAGAAGAAGCTTAAGGGTAGGAGCAAGGGCGCAATTGTATACATAGTTAGGCGACTTCCAACCAAGGACATGGCGTGCTCCTTCGGTGAGCATACCCTTGAAGCCCATCTGTGATGCCTGCAAACCGATGTCGTCGCTATAGATAAGCGAAGAGTTGCGCAGAACCTTAGGCTCCTGACCAAAGTATTCCTTCATCTTTTGTGCCTGACGCTTAACCTCCTTGGCAAAGCACTCCTCGTTGGCAAGCGATGCAAGACCGTGAGAATAAGGCTCGGCAAGGAACTCTACGCAACCTGTTTGGTTGAGTTCTTGCAACTTCTCGAGAACCTGAGGAGCGTGTATCTCCAACTGCTCGATACCTACACCCGAGAGTGAGAATGCTACCTTGAAGGCACCATTGTTAGACTTGATCATCTCAAGCAAAGTGTTGAGTGCCGGCATATACGAGCGCTCGGCGATGTCGGCTATGAGACGCTCGTTCTCATAGTCGTCATAATAGTAGTGGTCGGTACCGATATCGAAGAAACGGTAGCGCTTCAACTGGATGTTCTGATGTATTTCGAAATATAAACAAATCGTCTTCATTGTTGTTTGTCGTTTAATGGATTGTTGTGTATTTTGTTATGCTTAGAGCTTGCCGGCGAGTACACGCTCATAGAGATTCTTGATGCGTGCGCCCACTTTCTCCCATGTAATCTGGTCGACCTCGTTCTTTCCCTCTTCCTGGAGATAATGGAAGAGCGAGTCGTTGTGGCAAATTGAGTAGATAGCATCGGCAAGAGCGTGGATGTCCCAATAGTCAACCTTGATACAGTTGTCGAGAATCTCGGCACAACCCGACTGCTTAGAGATAATAGTAGGCGTGCCACACTGCATTGCCTCAAGAGGCGAGATGCCGAAAGGCTCTGAAACAGAAGGCATGACATACACATCCGAGTCTTTTAAGCACTCGTATACCTGCTTGCCACGCATAAAGCCTGGGAAGTGGAAACGGTCGGCTATGCCTCGCTCGGCAGCAAGGTATATCATAGCATCCATCATATCGCCACTACCAGCCATACAGAAACGCACATTGCGTGTACGCTGCAACACCATATTGGCAGCCTCAACGAAATACTCAGGTCCCTTTTGCATGGTGATACGACCAAGGAATGTGACAATCTTATCCTTGCCGGTGTGGTCGGGACGTGGAATGTCCTGGAGCTCCTGACGCAATGGATATACGGCATTGTGCATGGTAAAGCACTTGCGTGGATCCTGATGATACTGGTTGATAACGGTTTGACGTGTAAGCTCAGACACGCACATGATGCAGTCGGCATTGTCCATACCGTCCTTCTCTATTGAATAGACAGTAGGATTGACCTTACCACGTGAGCGGTCGAAGTCGGTAGCATGTACGTGTATACACAATGGTTTGCCACTGACATTCTTGGCGTGGATACCAGCCGGATAGGTAAGCCAGTCGTGGGCATGGATGATATCAAACTCCTCGGTGCGGGCTACAACACCTGCAATTATAGAGTAGTTGTTTATTTCCTCGTGCAGATTAGACGGATAGCCACCAGCAAAATCCATACAGCCAAGGTCGTTGACATGCATATTATTGAAGTCGGCGTATATATGATCGCGCAAACGATAATAATAGTCGGGGTCCATCACATTTGATATGCGGCTCTTAACGTAGTCGTAATCGACATTACGCCAAGCAATAGGCACACAGTTCATGGCAACAATGCGACAAGCGCTGCGGTCCTCGTCGCCAAAAGGATGAGGCAAACACAATACGGTCTCTACATCGCCTTGGGCATGCAGACCCTGTGATATACCAAAGTTAGCGGTAGCAAGTCCACCATATACGTGAGGAGGATACTCCCAACCGAACATTAATACTTTCATATTTCTGAATCCTCCTTGTTTTTAGTATTTATATTTTTCAAGTAGTTCAAGTGTACGCAATATCTCAGCCACGTTCATTGCAAATGAGATGGCTCCACGACCATGGAACGGTGGGTTGCCATCGAACAATTCGGGTATTGTACCAAGACAATGCTGCGTCATCTCATCCTCATAGCCTACCATCTGACGCTCGATGAACGATAGACGTGTGCGCTTGTAAATCTTCAAGCAAGCTTCCATATAGAAGCCACCAAGCCAAGGCCATGCTGTACCCTGATGATAAGCATAGTCGCGTTGTGTTTGCGGACCTACATACATAGGATTATATCCACCACTCTTTGGCGACAATGAGCGCAAACCCTTAGGTGTAAGAAGCTCGCGTGTACATACGTCGAGCACACTCTTTTGCTGTGCTGGTGTAAGTGGAGAATAGTCGAGTGCTACAGCGAATATCATGTTAGGACGCACACTCCAATCGGGGCTATCCAACGGCTCTACATAGTCGAACAGATAACCATACTGGTTGACGAATGTATCAAGGAACGAATTGCGGCACAAGTCGGCACGCTTCTCGTAATCGGCAGCCTCGTTCTCGGCCTCGTACTCGGTAGCCATAGAAGCGCAGAACTTAAGAGCGTTGTACCACAAGGCATTAAACTCGACGATATATCCGGTGCGCGGAACAACGGGACGTCCGTTGGCTGTAGAGTTCATCCAAGTTACGGCCTTGTCCTTGCCTTCGCTATAGAGCAATCCGTTATCCATAAGATGGAGGTTAGGATGCTTGTCGGCTACGATATAAGCAACGATGTCCTGTACAAGTTTGCCATACTTACGGTTGCACTTATCGCGTCCTACATGCTTGGCATACTGCTGTACAGCCCATACTGCCCAAAGCAATACATCGGGCTGCTCGATTTCGTAAATCTTTGTTGTAAGAGGCTTGCCCTCCATAAACTCGTAGAGACCGCGCGAAGCAGTCTGCATAA
Source organism: Prevotella merdae (assembly GCF_900290275.1). Taxonomy (GTDB): domain Bacteria; phylum Bacteroidota; class Bacteroidia; order Bacteroidales; family Bacteroidaceae; genus Prevotella; species Prevotella merdae. The sequence continues at coordinate 396,616 of NZ_LT985324.1, read as the reverse complement.
CAAGCTCGAAATAGTCTTCCTCCTCAATAGAGAGTGTAAGACCAGGTAATGCGATGAATGTATCGCGTGCACGGCACTTGAACCAAGGATAGCCGGCAAGAAGATAGCGTTCGTCCTTACTTGTACGGTTGTGGAACTGATGAGCTGCATTAACAAGACAATGGAAGAAGTTGTCGCGAGGCGAACGCTCGTCTACTTCCTTATCGAAGAGACGCTTCAAACCACCAGTCTTGCAGGCAGATGTAGATGCGGAGAATACGATACTCTCGCCCTTCTTGATGCCCATCTCGAAATAGCCAGGCACATAAAGGTCCTCGTTAGAAGCATAGCCACGCTCCTGCTCCTTAGGATACTCAACGCCACGATACCAATCGGGCTGGAAGACAAAGTTGTTGTCCTTGCTGAACTGCATGTAGAGATCGGGATAGCCAGCATACATGCAAGTCTTAATACCATTCTCAACCTCGGTGTATTCGCGCGATGCAGTAGAGTTCTCATGTGTAAACTGGCGCACGCTGCGGAATGCAAGGAACGGACGGAAACGCAATGTTGTTGCCGAATGGGCATCAACCAATGTGTAACGTATCAAGATGCGGTCTTCGTAATGCTGGAATACCACCTCTTTCTTTAGAACAACACCACCTACGCGATAGAGCGTAGTGGGCACCTTGTCACAATCAAATTCTCTGATATACTTGTGCCCCTTAGGACTGTAGTTGTTGCCCTGATATTTATGCAAACCAAGATTGAACTCTGCACCATGCTGTATAACTGTAGCGTCGAGCGACGATAAGAGAACATGATTCTCATCGTCAAGTTCTGGTACGGGTACTACAAGTAGCCCATGATACTTACGTGTATTGCAGTCTACGATAGTAGAACACGAATAGGCTCCAGAACGGTTTGTACGCAACAACTCACGAGGGAGAGACTCTTCCAAGTTTGTCATTAGAGCTTTTTCGAATCGAAGATAACTCATAGGTTTAAATTAAGGTTCGTTAATAGTTGTCTATTTAATGTTCGGCAGTAGTCTTACAAGAAGGCGTCGCTGCCTTACGAAATCAAAGGTAGTAAAAATTAGATTATCAGCAAAATAAATGTGACTATATTTTTTTAAAAATGCTATTTTGCATGTTTTTTAAGGGTTTTAACACCTAAAAACACGGTAAACGATTTCATAATTCACGAAAAATGCCTAACTTTGTGCTTACGCCAGCGAAGACTTTGGTAATGATTGTAAAAAGAATTTTCACGATAACAACAAGAATAATCACTATGCCATCACATATTCTTTACAAAGAGGATGTCGCACGCGACATTGTAAGCTTTTGGAACAGCAACGACCAAGCTGAGATAAAGGCCATAGCCGAGAACTTGTCTATAAGGAAGTTCAAGAAGAACGAGATTATATATCACGAGAGGCAGAAGCCGACAAGGATGCTGTATCTTGTAAGCGGGAAGATAAAGATTGTGAAAGAGGGTGGAGTTGGGCGCACGCCTATTGTAAATGCAATTAAGGAGAAACATTTCTTTGGTTTCCGTGCATTTTTTGCAGATGACTGCTACGCCACTTCGGCAATGGCTTTTGAAGACTGCACCGTGGCATCTGTTCCAATTGCAACAGCCGCACTACTGATAGCTAATAATAACAATATAACTAATTTTTTTGCAAAACAACTTGCGCAATTGCTCGGCAACTCGGGCGATAGAATTGTTTCGCTTACACAGAAACATATACGCGGCAGACTTGCCGACACTATCCTTATTCTTAAAGACAACTATGGTACTATGGCCGACGAGAAGACCATTAACATCTCGATGAGCAGGGACGACCTTGCATCTATGTCAAACATGAGTACTAGTAATGCTATACGTACGCTTTCGGCTTTTGCTCAAGAAGGACTGGTAGAGATTGTGGGAAAAAGGATTAAGGTGCTGGATGGAGAGAAGCTGGAGGATATATCGGAAAAAGGATAAAGGGAGAATGTAAAATTCTATATTTAAGTTTCGCAAGTGTGGAATTTAAAGAAGTTAGAGAATGTAAAGTTCTATATATAAGTAAGGTGTACGAAACTCCAATCCATGAGTTTCGTACACCTTATTATATAAAAACATGTTCTTATGTTCTCTTGTCTTTAAACCATGTTCTTCTGTTCTTCTGTCTTAAAAACATGTTCTTCTGTCTTACAGTTGCTTGAGTAGTACGGTTCGGAGACCGTACCTCCTGTGATTATTCGGGGATTAGGAAGTTGATGACTTCCTGTTCTACAGTTATAGTGAACGGACCAACCGGTGTCTTCATCAATCGGCCGTCGATACCGACAAGAGCCTTGCGTGCCTCAAGCACTTCCACCTTGCGTGTGCGGTAAGGGTGAACACTCTTATGATTAAGGAACTTGCCTCTTACAAATAGGTAGAAACCTTCGAGTAATTGTGTCATCTCTGGATGATAAACCACACTGACATCAAGTTGCCCGTTATAGGGTACGGCATTGGGAGTTTGACCGTAGCCAGTTGAATTGCCTATGCACACAGTCATAACGTTGCGTTTAATGGTGTCTGAGTTTATCTTCAGGTGCATGCGATACTCGAGACGTTGGAATATCATGAGCAAGAACGAGAAGAAGAAGGACAATGTGCGCGAACCAAAATAATGACGTGTCTGACGACGTAGGTTCATGATGGCAGCAATAAGTCCGATATTGATGCAATTGAGGAAATAGCGACGGCAATGCTCGCCGTGTTTGTTGGTATAGCGTATGCATCCAAGATCGATTTTACGAATGCGACGCTGCTTGAGCCACTTGATAGTTTGATCGTAATCGCCCTCGGTCAATCCCCAAAAATGGGCAAAGTCGTTCATCAAACCATTTGGTATAACACCAAGAGCAACACTCTCGCGTACCTTGCTGTCGGTCTGCATAAGACAATTGACAGCATCGTTGAGGGCCGAGTCGCCACCTACAATAACAATAGTCTTATAGCCATTGTTTATCATCATCTTAACAAGACGATCTACACCTGACGTGCTCTCGCTCTGCACAAAATCGTATTCCACCCCATTAGCCTTAAGGCACTTTTCTACCTTCTCCCATCGGCGCTTAGGGCTCAACATATCATGCTTAGGGCAATAAAGTATACCCCAACGGTTGTCGTTTATCATATCGTTATTGTTTTAAAAGTTGTAGTATGGCATTCACCTTGGCATCCATAGGCATTGTGGCATCTATCCAATTGATTTTGAATCCGCGGCGCTCCATGCCACGGAACCATGTCATCTGTCGTTTGGCAAACTGGTGAATGGCTATCTCAAGTTGGCTAAACATCTCATTGTAAGTGAGGTTACCAACAATATATTCGGTAACAAACTTATATTCGAGACCATAATATATAAGGTCGTCAGGATTGATGCCCTCGTTGATGAGCGATCGAATCTCGTCGACCATACCCTCATCGAGACGTGCCTTTAGGCGGCGTGTTATCTTTTCACGACGAAGGTTGCGGTCGATATCAACACCTATTATAAGTGAGTTGACGGGCGGAAGCTCGCGCTCGGGAGTGGGGTGTTCGAGGTTATATGTCTCTATTTCTATAGCACGTATGGCACGCTGGGCTGTATCCACATCGGTATGATTGTGCATATTTGAGCCTGTCTTACGCTTGAGACCAAGAAGCATTTGTGTCAACTCGTCGAGCGACTTAGAGGCAAGACTCTCGCGTAATGCGGGATTTTGTGGAACAGGTGACAGTTGATAGCCTTTAAGCACAGCCTCTATATATAGTCCAGTTCCGCCACAAAGTATAGGCAACTTGCCGCGCGAGCAAATATCATCATAAGCATTATGAAAATCCTGCTGATACTGGAAGAGATTATATTTGGTGCCGGGCTCGGCAATATCAATAAGATGATAGGGAATATGGTGGCCGTCGACCATATAGTCGGCAAAATCCTTACCAGTACCAATATCCATACGTCGGTAAACCTGTCGAGAGTCGGCACTGATTATCTCGCCTCCGGTTCGCAATGCTAATGCGGCGGCAATAGGAGTCTTGCCGCTTGCCGTAGGACCCAATATCGTTATCATCGTTTGTTTCATGCTGGCAAAGTTACAAAAAAGTTTCTGATACCGCTAAAAAAAGAAATAGAAAAAATGGAGTTAGAAACCCATAAATGAGGTTTCAGGAGGGGTATTGATACCAAAAAAGCCTGGCATTTTACAATGCCAGGCTATATTATTGTTGTGTAATCGCTTTAGCGGTATTACTTCAACTCTGCGAGGTACTTGATAGTACGAACCATCTGAGAAGTATAAGAGTTCTCATTGTCGTACCAAGAAACTACCTGTACCTGATATGTGTCGTCGTCGATCTTGCTAACCATTGTCTGAGTAGCATCGAAGAGTGAACCGAAACGCATACCGATGATATCTGAAGAAACGATCAACTCATCGTTGTAACCGAAGCTCTCGTTAGAAGCAGCCTTCATTGCAGCGTTGATACCCTCAACAGTTACGTCCTTACCCTTAACAACAGCTACGAGGATAGTTGTAGAACCTGTAGGAGTTGGAACGCGCTGTGCAGAACCGATCAACTTACCGTTCAACTCAGGAATTACGAGACCGATAGCCTTAGCAGCACCTGTTGAGTTAGGAACGATGTTCTGAGCACCTGCACGTGAACGACGGAGGTCGCCCTTACGCTGAGGACCATCAAGAATCATCTGGTCGCCTGTGTAAGCGTGGATTGTAGACATGATACCAGACTGGATAGCTGCGTACTTGTTCAAAGCGTAAGCCATAGGAGCCAAGCAGTTTGTTGTACAAGAAGCTGCAGAGATAACTTTATCTTCTGGAGTCAAAGTCTTGTGGTTTGTATTGTAAACGATAGTTGGGAGATCGTTACCTGCAGGAGCAGAGATAACTACCTTCTTAGCACCTGCTGTGAGGTGTGCAGAAGCCTTCTCCTTAGATGTATAGAAACCTGTGCACTCAAGTACTACGTCAACACCAAGCTCACCCCAAGGAAGCTCAGCTGCGTTTGGCTTAGCGTAGATAGTGATTTCCTTACCATCAACGATGATAGAGTTGTCTGTTGCCTCTACAGTGTGCTTGCCCTCACCATACTTGCCAGCGAAGCCACCCTGTGCTGTATCATACTTAAGAAGGTGAGCCAACATTTTTGGAGATGTAAGGTCGTTGATAGCAACTACCTCATAACCCTCTGCCTCAAACATCTGACGGAAAGCCAGACGACCGATACGGCCGAAGCCGTTAATAGCAACTTTTGTCATTTTGTTTAATATTTTAATTAATGGTTGAAAATGAATCTTACTTTCAAGCTCCACAGTACTTGCCAATGAGCTGAAACATTCATAAAGCAATACTTTTGAGCATTTTTTCTTTATCGAGCGCAAAGTTACTAAATTTTTTCTAACTTTGCATGCGGATTGAGTATTAAATTATATAAAAAAGTCCACATGTAGCGAAATATTGAAAGGTTTTCTTACCTTAACATGCAAGAGTGACAACTCTATATTGCAAAATAAAAAGTCATAATGTGTGCGCACAAAGGAAGTACTCGCTATTTATAATTAAGGTGTATTCCTATTACATCAAATAATTAAAAGAAAAGATGAGTAAATTTCTAAATGAATTTAAGCAATTCGCCATGCGTGGCAATGTGCTCGACATGGCTGTCGGTGTCATCATCGGTGGTGCCTTTGGAAAGATTGTCAGTTCGGTAGTTGATGATATCATCATGCCTCCTATAGGATGGCTCATTGGTGGCGTAAACTTCTCCGACCTGAAGGTTTCACTTCCCACAGTAGAGGTTGCTGGCGAGAAGTTGCCTGCTGCCACTATCAACTATGGTAACTTTCTTCAGACCTGCCTCGACTTCTTCATCGTAGCTTTCTGTATCTTCCTGCTGATAAAGCTGGTCAACAAATTTGCCAAGAAGAAGGAAGAGGAGCCTAAGCCAGAGCCTAAGCCTACCGCTGAAGAGAAACTCCTTACAGAGATACGCGACTTGCTTAAGGAGCGCAAGTAAGAAAGCGCAAGCAAAGGAAAGCATGTAAAAAAAACGCAGACTTAAGAGTGGTTGACTCTTGGTCTGCGTTTTTTGTCCTTATCATTGATTGTTTTGTGTTGACAACATTGTTGCCTTATATATTGAAGTTTGCACTGCAAAGTTACATAAAATAATATTGTCAGGCAACCCCCGTTTTTCCATATATGGTTTATTCTGCATCCGACGTGGCTTATATTGTCAAAAATAGTGCTTAGTCGGCTAAACTTTTTTATATTAATTACAGCTTTATTCCATTATCTTGTCAGCGTATACGCATTCTCCTTTATCTTATTCATCAACTTGTCGGGATAATCGGGATGTTGGCTAATAAATGTTTCCACAATCTGGCGAGCCTCCTTGCTGTGATGACCAGAGAGAAGAGCCGAAAGCCATTTGCCAGGGAAAAAGATATCGCCTGTACGTTGTACATCCAGAAGAGCATCGAGTGCAGGTTGCAAGTAACGATTGTTGAGAGGCTCGCGTGTACGGTCGTTAAGCAAACGAAGAAGCGAAGCTGTCCATGGCTCAATACGACGGTTCTCGGCTTTTAGTAGAGAATTGAACAGACGTTGCTGCTCGTCTACATCAGGAGTGCAAGCACGTGATATGAAGTCGAACTGTCTTATCTCATCAGCATCAGAGAGTCGGGTGCGCTGTTTCTGCAATATTTTTTGCCACTGTTGCGGTTTGAGAATTGCCAAGCGATAGGCTATCTGCGTGTAGTCGGTCTTGGAGAGCAGCGGGTCTGACTTGTCTGCCCATACATTATATATAGAGTCAGTTACAGACTCATCGGAAACAGTATTGTACAACTGTCGGATAAGACGTTGTTTTACAGATGCAATAGTTGCATTGCGATACTCTTGCCACATCTGCTGCTCCTGAAAATGACGGTCGGTATCAGGCATTGCAGACACTGCCCCACCCCAATAGCTTACAAGTTGTGAGGCAATAAGAGCATTATTCTCTGCCTTGAGCCATGAGTGCATAGTATCAGACAATGACTTGGCATCGATGCCATGAGCAAGATAGTTCTCGTACATATTCATAGCAAGGGCAAAGCGACGTAAGTCGTCTGTAGGCAATGGGATATTATCGAAATTGTCAAACACAAAAAGTCCATAGCCAGAACCATCGGCATTGGGTACAATATAGTCGGGACGCTTGGCAAGGGCAATCTCCTTCTTAACGCCCTGCATATCAACTGGGATGGTAGTAGTGGTGATGCGAGTTTGCTCGGCACCATCATTTTCCACCTTATTTATATATATAGCATCAACCAAGAAAGATTGCTGCCATGTAAGACCACGTTTGAAGGGATCGGACTGTGTAATGATAAGCTTGCCGTCGTTCCATTGGGTAGTAACGGTAGGCATACCCTTCTGCTTAACCCATGCCTCGCTAAACTCTTTGAGATGAGCCTCTGGAGCATAGCGGTCAAGTATGTTGATAAGTTCATCCCATGTGGCATTAGAGTAAGAGTAGGTATTCAAGTACTCCTGAAGTCCTTGGCGGAAACGCGATGCACCCATTTGTTCCTCAAGCTTGCGCATCATTACTGGAGACTTTTGATATATGATGTTGCCATATAAAAGTCCGGCAGAATTAAGGTTGTCGAGTTGCTGCTGTATAGGATGAGTGCCTTGGGTGCGGTCGGTACTTAAGGCACGTGTCTGATACATACGCAGGAAGTTGAGGTCGTGGTTGACATCTGGGAACAATTGCTTAGCTATCTTGGAGGCAAGGAAATTGGCAAACACCTCTTTTGTCCATACGTCATTAAACCAGCGCATCGTGACATCATCGCCAAACCAGCAATGTGCTGTCTCGTGAGCAATAAGCTCTACACGCGTCTGAAGTTCCTCGGGAGTGGGATGCTCGCCAAGGAATATCTCATGATCAGTAAACTGTATTGCTCCGGGATGTTCCATACCACCAAACTGATAGCCTGGCAAAACAACAAAGCCATATGAGCTGAACGGGTATTTGATGCCTGTATAATCCTCAAACCAGCGGATGCTATGGTCGGCTATATCGAATACGGTATCAAGTTGGGTCACCTTCTTGGCGTCGGTCTCACGATATAAGGCTGTAAATGTTCTACCATTGCGCTCTTGTGTCTGCTTGCTGAACTTGCCTGCAACAAAAGAGAAGAGGTATGTAGGTATACGTTCGGTAGAAACGGATGTTATAGTCTCCCACCCTTCAGGCACATTAAGACGGGTGCGGAACAGAGCCTTAAGGTCTGGCTGATCGAAACATGGGAATACCGAACGGGCATGCTCAGGCACAAAGAGTGTATAGAGATAGTCGGCATTACGGTTAAGCGACTTGTCGCCACTTATGAAACTCATGGATATGATATTCTTGCCACGTCTTAACGACTTACGTGGAATAAGGATGTGTTCGTCTTGCCAAGCTACAGCAATCTGCTTGCCATTGACAACGCATAAACCATCAAACTGAGACGGAGCACCTTGGAAATCAAGCTGAAGGTCGGTCTTACCACCTTTATATATAAAGGTAATTGTAGCATTACCTTTAACAGCTTCGGTCTTGGATGCCGGAATATTAAAGGTCAAGTCGTAGGTAATGTTGCCGACAATGGCGGCTCGCGATACGGCAAGTTCTTGACTGATGCCATTCACAACATTAATAGGTGTGGCTGCATTTGACGAAAGACAAAGTGCGGCAGCCATGAAGAAAGTGTATAATCGTTTCATTAGTTTATATTTTAGTTCGTTGCAAAGGTAGCACTTTTATATTAAACGTAGGTAGAAACAACAATATAAACACCCCTATAAACGCAACAAAGCCGCTGAGAAATCCCAGCGGCTTTGTCTTTATGTAACTTTTGAATATAATCGTTCAGATTATCCGAAGTTGTCGTACATGATACTTTCTGGATCCACACCGAGTGAATCGAGGTAATCGGTAACTGTCTTGATAAGCATTGGAGGTCCACAGAGATAGTACTCGCAATCTTCTGGAGCCTCGTGGTTCTTCAAATAGGTGTCGCGGATACAGTTTACTGCAAATCCCTCGTAATACTTCACACCCTGAGCATCTGCAACAGGATCCTTGCGGTCGAGAGAGAGATGGAAATGGAAGTTAGGATATTCCTTCTCAAGCTCCCAGAAGTCCTCAAGGAAGAATGCCTCACCAAGAGCACGAGCGCCATAGAAGAAGTGGAGCTCACGGTCTGTTGTGTGCAGTGTCTTAGTCATGTGCATAATCTGAGCACGGAGAGGAGCCATACCAGCACCACCACCAATCCAAATCATTTCCTTGCCTGAAGTGAAGTTAGGATGGAAGTCGCCATAAGGACCTGACATCATTACCTTGTCACCCGGCTTTAAAGAGAAGATGTATGAAGAAGCGATACCTGTAGGTACGTTCTGGAAACCTACCTGTGGACGTGGCAAGAACGGTGTTGTGGCGATACGCACGGTAAGTGTGATAATATCACCCTCGTCAGGATAGTTGGCCATAGAGTAAGCACGTACAGTTGGCTCTGGGTTGTGAGCCTTAAGAGAGAAGATATTAAACTTCTTCCATGTGCCGATATACTCATCGCCAATAAGATCCTTGTCGAAGTCCTTGTCGTAGTCAATGCAATCGTATGCAGGAATCTTAATCTGAGCATAAGAGCCAGGAACGAAGTCCATGTGCTCGCCTGGAGGCAAGGCAACCTTGAACTCCTTGATGAATGAAGAAACGTTCTTGTTAGAGATAACCTCGCATTCCCATTCCTTAACGCCCATAACCGAATCGGGCACCTTAATCTTCATGTCCGACTTAACCTTGCACTGGCAACCAAGGCGCCAGTTGTCCTTGATCTGCTTGCGTGTGAAGTGAGGCTTCTCTGAATCAAGAATCTCGCCACCACCCTCAAGCACCTGAACCTTACACTGTCCGCAACTTGCCTTACCGCCACATGCAGAAGGCAAGAAGATACCGTTCTCGTTGAGTGTAGCCATCAACGAAGAACCCTGAGGCACGTTGATGGTCTTGTCGCCATTAATTTCGATATTGACATTGCCACTCGGACTAAGGAACTTCTTAGCTACGAGCAGGATGACAACCAAGAGGAGTATCACAACAAGGAAAACTCCGATACTTGCAAATATAAATGATGTATTCATAACGTTGAGTCCTCCTTATTATATTTTAAGACCAGAGAAGCACATCATAGCCATAGCCATGAGTCCTACTGTGATGAAGGTAATACCAAGACCCTGCAAAGGCTTAGGCACATCGCTGTACTGCATCTTCTCGCGGATAGCACCCATGGCCACAATAGCCAAGGTCCAGCCAATACCGCTACCAAGAGCATAAACGATAGCGTCTACCACGCTGCCAATGTACTGCGAGTTGGAAGGGTCGAGATTGATGCGCTGCTGCATAAAGAGCGAAGCACCCATGATAGCACAGTTAACGGCGATAAGTGGCAAGAAGATACCAAGAGCAGCATATAGCGATGGTGAATACTTCTCGACTACCATCTCTACCAACTGTACGATACCAGCGATAACAGCAATAAAGAGGATGAAACTCAGGTAAGAAAGGTCTACGCCTTCAACCAAACAATCGGGGCCCAACACCTTAGTCTGCAACAGATAGTCTACAGGTACGGTGACGAGCAATACGAATGTAACGGCAAGACCAAGTCCCAATGATGTCTTCACATTCTTCGATACGGCAAGGAACGAACACATGCCGAGGAAGAAGGCAAATATCATGTTGTCCACGAAAATGGACCTGAAGAAAAGGCTTATTAAATGTTCCATTGTTTAATTGTGAGTTTTGAGTTTTGAGCTTTGAATTATCGGCTGAGCCGATTTTGAATTGTTCAGTTATGAATTTTGGTTGCCACCAATTCTCAATTCCTTAATTCAACATTGCGGCTATGCCGCAACAATTCAAAATTCAAAATTCAACATTCAACATTATTTTTCTTTATAAAAGTAAGCTCTATGAATCCATATTACGCATCCCAAGAGGATGAGCGCCATGGCAGGCATTGTCATCATACCGTTGTTGATATAGCCAGCATCGTAAACTCCCTGAGGGATAATCTGGAAACCGAGCAATGAGCCACGACCAAGAAGCTCGCGCACACCACCTACAGCAACGAGGATATAAGCATAACCAAGACCGTTGCCTACACCATCAAGGAATGAAGGCCAAGGCTTGTTCTGCATGGCAAATGCCTCAAGACGACCCATGAGGATACAGTTGGTAATGATAAGACCCACATATACCGAAAGCTCTACGCTAACATCGTAGACATAGGCCTTGAGTATCTGGCTCACGATAGTAACAAGAGCAGCAACAACTACCAACTGCACGATGATACGGATACGGTTTGGTATGGTGTTGCGAATGATTGAGATAATCACGTTAGCAAATGCTGTAATCACCGTCACGGCAAGACCCATCACGATAGCAGGCTTAAGCTGTGATGTTACAGCAAGAGCCGAACAGATACCAAGTACCTGTACAAGGATAGGGTTGTCGAGGTTAAGAGGATTGGTGAATGCAGCCTTATTCTCTTTTGAAAACAAACTCATAATCTTGTTCCTCCTCCTTATTTAGATGTTAAGAATTTTGTGTACTCACCGAGGCCATTCTTGAGCATATCGCTCACACCATTACAAGTAAGTGTAGCACCAGTTACGGCATCACACTGTGTTGTAGGATCACTAACCTCATTCTTCTTCACTACCGAGAGAGCTACGCCTTCCTTGCCTGCAGCAAAGATATGCTTGCCCTTGAACTGATCTTGCCAAGCACGAGAATCCTTGATTTCGGCACCAAGACCAGCTGTCTCGCCCTCGTGATTGAAGTAAGCTCCATATACGGTCTGCTTGTCGGCGTTGAGGGCAATATAACCGCTGATACCGCCCCAAAGTCCCATACCATAAACTGGGATGACATACTTAGTCTCGCCTTCCACGTTGCAAACATAGAGGGCAAGCTTGCCTTCCTTGGTAGAAGCACTGTTGCAGAGGAATCCAGCCTTTGTGCCACCTTGCTCGCCTTCAGCTACAGTCTCGCCGTTACGGTCGATAATCTTGTCGGCAGTTATCACCTTATTATATTGTTCTGTAGCCTCAGCACCGTCTATATCGCGAATGTTGAGAGCTGCAAGAATTTGCTTTTTCTTATCGAGAGCCACGTTCTCGTCCTGCTGCGGCTTAAGTGTAGAAGACACGAATGCAAGCAGGAACGCAACGATAACTACTATAACGACAGAATATATGATTGTGTAGGAGTTTGAACTGGTGTTCAGCCCCTTCTTCTTTGTTTCTTCCATATTCCGATAATGTTATTTGTTGGTTAAACGTTTCATTCGCTTAGAGATGTTCTTCTGTACTACACAGTAGTCGATGAGCGGAGCGAACATGTTCATGAAGAGGATGGCAAGCATCATGCCCTCTGGATATCCAGGGTTCATAACACGTATGATAACAGCCATGATACCAATGATGGCGCCATACCAGTACTGACCGCATTGTGTGCGAGCTGATGTCACAGGGTCGGTAGCCATAAATACAGCACCAAAACAGAAGCCACCCAATACGATATGCTCATACCATGCGATAGGAGTCATGCCAAGAGCCTCGAAGATGTAGGCGGCTACAGCACCACCAACAAACACGCTGAGCATTGTACGCCATGAGGCAATACCTGTCCAAAGCAAGATAACAGCACCGATAGCAATTGCTATAACACTTGTTTCGCCTATTGAACCTGGGATAAGACCTGTAATCATGTCGCAAAGACTGTTGTTTACAGCAGCTCCCTGAGCAATCTCACCAAGTGGTGTAGCGCAAGTGAATGTATCAGGCAGAGTATTGCCAAGTCCGAAGATTGTGTCATTAGCCACCCATACTGCGTCGCCACTCATCTTTGTAGGATAAGAGAAGAATAGGAACGCACGTGTAATAAGAGCCACGTTGAAGATGTTCATACCTGTACCACCGAATATCTCCTTGCCTATTACTACAGCAAAGGCAACAGCAATGGCAAGTGCCCACAACGGACAACCTACTGGGATAATCAACGGAATGATGATACCCGAAACAAGGAAGCCTTCCTGAATTTCCTCGCCTTTCCACTGTGCCCAGGCAAATTCGATACCGAGACCTACCACGTAGCTAACGATGATTTTAGGAAGCACCTGCAATGCTCCATAGATAAACATTGAGAAGAACGAAGCGTCGGCCAATGCGCCTGCTGCCTTATAGTTCTGGAATCCCACGTTGTACATACCGAACAACAATGCCGGAAGCAACGCTATAACTACGAAACTCATAATGCGCTTCGAGTCGATGGCGTCGTGAATATTAACACCGGTCTTGGATGTTTGGTTAGGTACAAACAGGAAAGTCTCAAAGCCGTCGAACAAGCTGCGGAAGGCGTGAAGCTTTCCTTCAGGCTCGAAATTCGGCTTGATGTCATTAAGATATTTTCTTAGAAAATTCATACTTTCTCTTTGTAATTAAATTAAATGTTATGCATTCTCCTTGCGAAGCATGTCGAGACCCTGACGCACAATGTGCTGGAGTTCTAGTTTTGACGAGTCTACAAACTCAGCTACGGCGAAGTCCTCAGGAGCCACCTCATATATACCAAGTTGCTCCATACGGTCGATATCGCCAGCGATGATTGCCTTGATAAGATATTCGCCATAGATGTCCATAGGCAGAACCTTGTCGTACTCGCCACTCATAATCATATGGCGCTCACCACCCTTGATACGTGCATCAAGGTTGTACTCCTTATTCTTACCCAAGAGCCATGAAAGATAGCTGCGGTTAACAGAGAAATCATTGGTACGTGGAAGTATCCAACCAAGCATCTCGTCTACATTGTCGCCTTCAGGTATTACGGTAATCTCTGATGTGTGACCACCAACAAAATCCTCGGCTGTACATTTACGTCCTGTCAACGGATTGCCGTTGATAATGCGCACGTGATCCTTTGCAGCGAGCTTGCCATCAAGAATGCTTGCTATAGGCTGACCAACAAGAACCTCAGCATAAGCAGGATTGTTGATTTCGCTACCTGCAACAGCTACAAGACGACGAAGGTCTACCTTGCCTGTGTTGAATAGGCGACCGAAGAAGATAACCGCTGTAGGTTCTACAGTCCAAACCACCTCGCCTTTGTTTACTGGAGCAATGTTGTTAACCTGAACACCTACATTACCAGCTGGACACGGACCATCGAACACGTTCACCTCAACATCCTTTGCAGATGTCAATGCCGAGCTTGTCTGCTTTGCACCAATACCAAGATAGGTCTTGGCAATCTTTGACAAGGCGGTAAGACCAGCCTGGAAGTCTTTCTCATTACCTTGCAATTCAAACTCAAAGTTGCCAGCCAATGGCATGTCGCGCAAAGCACTAACGAAGATAGCACGTGGCTTTTGGTCGGGAGTTGTAGAAACAGCGTATGGCAACTGGTTGATATAACCGAACAAGCCGGCCTCAAGCAGAGCCTTAATTACAGCATCGCCATCAAGCGAAGCCACCTGTTTCTGACCAAAGTCAACATACTGCTGATCTTTATCAGCCTCTACGACAACGCGCAACACCTTGCGGCGGTCGCCTCTGACAACAGCTTGCACCACTCCACTTACAGGTGAGGCGAACTTAACATCTGTCTGTTTCTTGTTGACAAACAGAGCTTCACCAGCCTTCACCTTGTCGCCCTCGCGAACAACAACCTTAGGGATCATGCCTACAAAGTCGTCAGGTACAAGGGCATATTGGGCAGCAGCCTTAACAGAGAACTTCTGCTCAGCAGCCTTTCCCTTGAGGTTAATGTCCAAACCCTTACGTAACTTAATTACATTTGCCATAAATATATTAAAAAAATAAGAAATTTCTCTTTACTCAGATATTGAAATAAACAGTAGCTTCCACGGTAATGAAAACCGCCTACAAAATTAACAAAAATTTGTGAGCTAACAGAAGAAAAATCATCAATTATTAGCGACAAAACCGTCTTTACCATAAAGTTTGGCACAAGTATCATCCTAATGTTGCAATAATGTCATACCGACTTTGCAAAAAAACAACTAATAAAACAACATTTCATCAAGAATCATTTGGAACTTTGAATATAATATTATAAGTTTGCAGTTGAATGAATCTTGAATCTATACACATCTTAAATTAACATCACAACATGGGAAATATAATCATGGCATTGATAGTGGCAATAGTTGTCCTAGGCAGTTGCTCCAACAACAAGAAGGACAACATGGAAAACAAAGTCACAACCTCTACTCACAAGACAAAGAAAAAAGTAGCCGATTATGGCGAGCTTGCCACTGTATATCTATCTACCGAAGACTTCAAGCAGAAGGTAATGAACTACGAAAAGCATCCGCAGGAATGGGTGTTTGAGGGAAGTCGACCTGCTGTTATCGACTTCTATGCCACATGGTGTGGACCATGCAAGATGACGGCTCCGATAATAGAGAGATTGGCAAGACAATATAAAGGCAAAATTGATTTCTATAAAGTTGATATCGACCAAGAACGCGAGCTCGCACAACTATTTGGCATACAAAGCATTCCTACATTTTTGTTCATTCCTTTGTTAGGGCAGCCCACAATACAGATGGGAGCCATGCAAATGGCCGATTTCGAAGAGATAATCAAAACAGAATTGTTGAACAAGAAAGAGGTTTCATCATAAAGATTTGTCATTCTCAATGTTTTTCCGTAACTTTGTACGTCTTTTCGACATGATACAAACAGCAGGATAAAAACGAATCATAAGAAGCCCACGTGTTCAAACGTATAATAAACATCACCATATGGACCCTTATAGGTCTATACACAGCCATTATCATTCTGTTGCACATCCCGTCCATTCAGACTTATATTGGGGGATGTGTAGCAGATGCTCTATGCGACAAATTCGGCACTAAGGTAAAAGTAGGCAGAGTGGACCTCGGCTTTATTAATCGCCTTATACTCGACGATTCGTATATGCAGGACAAGAATGGCGAGCAAATGCTGCGTGTATCACGAATTTCGGTAAAAATTAACCTGTTGGCACTTGCCAACGGACAAATTGAAATAACATCGGCTCAGTTCTTTGGCCTTCATGCCAATCTATATAAGGCTACTCCAGAGGCAAAGCCAAACTTCCAGTTTGTTATTGACGCACTTGCGTCAAAGGACTCTACAAAGCAAAAGACACCACTCGACCTACAAATCAACTCGCTCATCATACGCAATGGTGAGATTAGTTATCGTGTGCTGTCACGTCCAAGTAGGCCTGGCAAATTCTCTGCCGACGACATCAATGCACGCAACATAAGCGCGCACATCATAATCAACCGCATTACCGACGATTCACTTAACGTTAAGGTTAAGCGTATTGCATTTGACGAACGTTGCGGATTCAAACTAAAGTCATTATCCCTCAGTGCTATAGCATGTCGCACTAAAACTAAAATAGAGAACTTCAAGCTTGAGCTCCCAGCCACTTTAATTCAAATTCCAAGCCTTCAGGCTTCGTACAGAATGAAGAATGGACAGATAGAAATGCCTACACTACAGTTTGATGGAAGCATAAAAGCACCCTATATTTCTCCATCCGACTTAGCCGTATTTGTACCTACACTTACCCGTCTAAATATGCGTCCTGCATTGGACATACAATTTAATGGCACTGGCTCTTCGCTCACCGTAAACAAGATTAGTATCAATACAACAGACGGCAGTCTGCAACTTGTAGCCAATGGTGGCGTAAAGAACTATCCTGCCAACCCATCATGGTATACCAATATCGACCAACTCAAGGCCGGTCAGCAAGCAATATCCAATATCTATGCTGTAGCTACCGGAAAGAATGTACCCAATATAATCGAACGCTTGGGCAACGTGCAAATTACCGGTTATGTTGGTGGCGACAAGAAGAATATTGCCTCTGAAGGCAAACTGAATACATCACCCGGCAATCTGACATTGGCTTTCGACAAGCGAGGCGACAAAATTACAGCCCATATGGAGACGGTTAGATTCAACATCGGATCGCTTGTCAACGACAACAAGCTTGGACACATATCTGCCAATCTCAATGTGCATGGTTCATCTAAAGACAATTTCGCAGCACAAGGCCGTGTATACGATTTCGATTACAATGGTTACAAATATCGCAGCCTTAACCTTAACGCTACCTATCGCAACAAGCGACTTGAAGGCAAGGCCAACATTGACGATCCAAATGTGCAACTTACCGCTATTGGAACATTTGTAAACAACGGGGCAAAACCAAACTTGCAGCTTAAAGCCAACATTGCACACTTTGAGCCGAATACATTGCGCCTTACAGACAAATGGCAACAAACAGCTTTCGCTGCCAATATTGCATGCGACATAAAGGGCAGTGACATCAATAATGCTGACGGATCTATAGAGCTACACGACTTCGCCATGCGTGGTCCCGAAACCGAATACAATATTAATAATGTATCGGTTAAGACCGGATACAACAACGGCAACCACTTCCTTGATGTTGACAGCGACTTTGGAACTATCAACATCAACGGACACTTTAGCTATAACACTATCGTTAGAAGTGTGCTCAATATGGTGGCAGCAAAACTGCCTACCATACCCGGACTTACACATAAGCCGCAACGAGAGTTTAATGACTTCACCATTAACGCGTCGCTCAACAGCACCGAATGGATGAACCGCCTACTTGGAATTCCTCTTGAGATACACCGCCCGCTAAACATAAGTGGCGAGATTGACGACAAAAACGAGAAGATAAACCTATGGTGCGATGTGCCGTCATTCACATTCAACGGCAATCGATTCAGCGATGCCTTTGTCAATGTAGAGTCACCAAGCGACACATTAAAGGCAGATATCCGCATCAAGAAACTTGCCGACAGAGGCAAGTATATGGCTTTGCACCTTAACGCGGGCGCATCCGACAACCATCTAAATACGTCGCTTAGCTTCAGCAACAACGAGCGTCATCCGCTTAAAGGCATTATCAATTCCAGTACAGTATTTGCCAAGGACGAGGAGGGTGTATCTACGGCATACATCGATGTGCTGCCATCACGCGCTACAATTGGCGATACTACATGGCACGTAGCACCATCTTCGATAATATACAGCAAGAACAAACTTCAGGTAAATAGCTTCTCTGTTAGTCACGACAACCAAATGCTTGCCATCAACGGCACTGCCACGAAGAGCGAGAATGACTCGCTGCTCGTTACACTTAACGATATAGATGTTAGCTACGTGCTTAATCTTGTCAACTTCCATTCGGTAGATTTCTTAGGCATGGCGTCGGGCGAGGCACGCATAGCAGGTGCCTTCAGTGAGAAACCATTGCTTTCTGCCGATGTAATAGTTAAGGACTTCAAGTTTGAGACGGGTCGCATGGGCACGCTATATGCCAATGTTGGCTACAATCACGAAGAGGGAAACATAGAGATTAATGCTGTGGCTAAAGACGAAGACAACCGTTGGACCGACATAAACGGATATGTATCGCCCAAGCACAACTATATAGACTTGGCTATTGACGCACACCGCACAAGAGCCGAATTTATGGAGAGCTTCTGCGGCTCGTTTATGGACAACGTCAATGCTGATATCAACGGCAACGTCAATGTTGTTGGTCCGCTTAACAACATCAATCTTGTAGGCAAAGCTGTTGTAGACGGTTCGGTTCGTTTGTCGGCACTTAACACCACCTATTGGATGCGAGGCGACTCGGTAACATTCGTTCCGGATGAGATTAAGTTCAAAGGCGACACCTTATACGACCGCAACGGCAATATTGGCATTATGACTGGCAGCATATACCATAAACACTTAACCAATCTGTCGTACGCGCTTAAGGTTAAGGCAAAGAACCTTCTTGCCTACGACACACATTCGTTTGGCGACAATACATTCTATGGTACTGCATATGTCACTGGCGATTGCGATATAAAGGGCAAGAGCGGTGAAGTGGTTATCGACATTGATGCTGTGCCCGAAAAGAACAGTATACTGGTATACAATGCTGCAGACCAATCGTCGATTGGCTCTACCGACTTTATTACATGGAAGGACAACAATGTGGAGGAAACCGACTCTACCGACACCGAACATAATAATAAGGTGGACATATCGACTAACATAAGGCTCAACTTCCTTATCAACTGCAACCCCAACGCCACGCTTAAGTTGATTATGGACGAGAAGACAGGCGACTATATCACCCTTAATGGCGACGGTGTGTTGCGCGCATCCTATTTCAATAAAGGCTCGTTCGACATATATGGCAACTATATTGTTGACCATGGAGTGTACAAACTTACCATTCAGAACATCATAAAGAAGGACTTTACATTCCAGAAGGGAGGCTCTATATCGTTTGGTGGCGACCCATACAACGCAGCACTCAACCTTAAGGCCTTATACGTTCTCAACAGCGTTAGCCTTGCCGACCTTAACATCGGACGCTCGTTCTCTAACAACAATGTGCGTGTAAACTGTCTGATGAACATCACGGGCAACCCAAACTCGCCAAAAGTAGATTTCGACTTGGATATGCCTAACATGTCGAACGACATAAAGCAGATGGTATATAGCCTTCTCAATGCAGAGGAGGAAAAGAACCAGCAGGTGCTCTACCTACTTGCCGTGGGAAGATTCATGGCACAGAACAATAACAACAATGCCACAGGCGAGACTCCTCAATACAGCCAAACATCACTGGCAATGCAGAGTTTCTTGAGCGGCACAATCAGTCAGCAACTCAACAGCGTGCTTAGCAACGTTATAAACAGCAGCAATTGGAACTTTGGCGCCAACATATCTACAGGTACCGAGGGATTCAACAATGCCGAATACGAGGGTATGCTGTCGGGTAGCTTACTTAACAACCGACTGCTCTTTAACGGACAGTTTGGCTATCGTGACAATGCCAATGCTACAACAAGCTTTATTGGCGACTTCGACATTAAGTATCTGCTATTCCCTAACGGCAACCTTGCCATAAACGTGTACAACAAGACCAACGACCGCTACTTTACACGCAACAGTCTTAACACGCAAGGCTTGGGTGTTATAATGAAGAAGGACTTCACCAGAATATCCGACCTCTTCTTCTGGAGAAAGAAGGAGAAAACAAAAAAATAGGAAGTACGGCTTAAAACCGTACTTCCATAACACCCCCTCTATCCTATCTTTAGCTATAAATAAAACTACATACACTATGAAAAAACTCAATGTCACTCTCCTACTCCTCCTCTCCTTACACGCGCCAGCATTTGCCCAATATGCCGACCAACCAAAAAACCAATGGCAACAATACTTTGAGCAAATTGCCGACTACGATGATATAGAGGACAACAACATGGAGGATATGTACGAACGCCTGTGCGAGCTCGAGGCCTCGCCTATCAACCTAAACACAGCCACAGCCGATGATCTTAAGCAACTCTCCTTTCTTAACTCTACACAGATAGAGGAGCTTACCGAATATCTCGACCGCTATCGTCCGCTGCAATCAATGGGCGAATTGTCCATGCTTCAAACGCTCGACCCTGTGCGCCTTAATATGCTGCAATGCTTTGTATTTATTGGCAACGAGAAGAAAGACAAGCAATTTCCCGATGTAAAAGACATACTCAAATATGGCAAACACGAACTTGTTGCCACAGCAAGCATTCCGTTCTACGAGAGAAAGGGCGACCGCAGCGGCTACCTGGGATATCAATACAAACATTGGATGCGCTACACATTCAAGTTTGGAAGGTATGTACAAGCGGGTATAACGGGGGCGCAAGATGCCGGAGAGCCTTTCTTCGCCAACGGCAACAATATGGGTTACGACCATTATGCTTATTATGCCATTGCTCGAAAACTTGGATGTCTGAAGACACTCGCACTCGGACAATACAAGGTTCGACTTGGTATGGGGCTTATTATGAATACAGGTTTTGCACTTGGCAAAACTACATCGCTTGTGTTCTCATCTTCCACCAACAACATATCACCAAACGCCTCACGCTCTGATGCCTACTATCTGCAAGGCACTGCGGCAACAATTGCACTTGGCAAGCATACGGACATCACGGCATTTGCATCCTACCGCAAGATAGATGCCACTCTTAACGAAGACGGCTCAATACGCACGCTGCTGCATACTGGTTACCACCGTACCATAAGCGAAATACGACGCAAGCACAACTCGGCACAATGGACAACCGGCGCTGCTATACGCTGGCAAAACTATGGACTGCATCTTGGTGCCAACACCATATACACAACATACAACCGCGAATTGCATCCCAACACATCGCAACTGTTCCGCCTATACGACCCTAAAGGAAAGAGTTTCTACAACGGCAGCATCGACTACGGATTCATAAACAGCTGGCTTAACATCAACGGCGAAACGGCTCTTAACAACGAGGGAGCGATAGCTACAATTAACAGCATTTCGCTTAAAGCTTGTTCTTCGCTTACTCTCACAGCCATACAACGTTTCTATTCATACCGATACTATTCGCTCTTTAGTTCATCGTTCAGCGACGGAGGCAAGGTGCAAAACGAGAGTGGAATATACCTCGGAGCTAAATGGTCGCCACTAAGCCGACTATCTATACTTGCCTACTCTGACTATGCCTACTTTCCTTGGGCACGATACACTGCATCCAAAACATCACACTCATGGGACAACATGCTACAAACCACCTATACCATGTCAAGGCGCCTTACATTGTCTACACGATATCGTCTGCGAATAAGACAACAAGACTATAACAATGCCGAGACAACAAAAAAGAAGATACTTATAAACAAAACCGAGCATCGTGCGCGCCTGTCATTGGCATACAATGGCAAACATTTCAATGCCAAAACTCAAATAGACGGAGCATACGCGGTATTTCCATCTGGTATGCAAGGCTTGGAGAACAGTTGCGGTGGTATGATTATGCAAACTATTGGATATAACCATGATGCTATAACCGTAGCCGTAAACGTTGGATATTTCAATACGCAAGACTACAACTCGCGCATTTATGCCTACGAGCGCAGCACATTATACAGTTTCAACTTCCCGATGTATTACGGCGAGGGCATGCGCGGAGCCTTGTTCGTAAGGGGTAGTATTGGCAATAGCCTTATTATAATAGGTAAGGTGGGAACCACCAAATACTTCGACCGCGACGTGATATCAAGTTCGTATCAACAAATCAACAGCTCATGGAAAACTGATATGGACATACAAGTGAAGTGGAAATTCTGAATAGAAGAATTGGGAAAACTCTGCCTTATCCATCTTGTTATGCATAAATAGACATAGCATAAGGTTAAAGACACCAAAATAGATGAGATTTAGATTTATTATTGTTACTTTTACAAGTGGATTTATTTATCCTACTTTTGCAAGTTGCATATTTAAAGAAGATCGTTCAATACATTATATATAATAAGGTATAGAAAATAAAAGATATGAACAGAAACGAAATAGTTGAGCATTTGGCAAGCAAAGGAGTAAAACCTACTGCCAACAGAATATTAGTGCTAAAAGCTCTGCACGAGGCCAATCGACCTATGAGCTTGAAGGCATTAGAAATGAAACTACTGTCTATGGACAAGTCGAGCATATTCCGTGTGCTGACATTGTTTCTTGAACATGAGGTTGTACACTCGTTCGAGGACGGACGTGGTTTGCTAAATTACGAGCTATGCGGACATCATGGTCCATGCAAGCACGACGAAAATCATATACACTTCTATTGCGAGATATGCCAACGTTCGTTTTGCTTGGAAGATGCGCAAATGCCAGATGTACAATTGCCGGAAGGGTTTGAGGCACATGCCATGTCGTTTGTTATTAAGGGAGTATGCGCAGAGTGCAAAGCAAAGTAATACATCTATACAATCAACGGGGATTAACAACTTGACAAATCATCAAGTTGTTAATCCCCGTCAATTTTATGTAGGTATACTTTAAGTATTACTCCTCAGCTGCTTTGAGCTGCTCGGCAACCTCGTCGTTGATGCGCTTAGCAAACTCCTCCTTAGTCATAGTAGCCTGCTCGCCGCCACCTTGCTTACGCATAGAAACAAGACCCTCGGCTGCTTCCTTCTCACCTACTACTACCATGTAAGGCACACGCTTGAGCTCGTTGTCGCGAATCTTGCGGCCAATCTTCTCGTTGCGGTCGTCTACAAGTGCACGTACACCCTGCTTGTCGAAGAACTTCTGTACCTCCTTAGCATACTCGTTGTACTTCTCCGAGATAGGCAGGATAGCCACCTGGTCTGGTGTAAGCCACAATGGGAAATGACCTGCTGTATGCTCAATAAGCACAGCTGTGAAACGCTCCAGTGAACCAAACGGTGCACGGTGAATCATTACAGGTGTCTGCTTAGAGTTATCCTCAGCTGTATACTCCAGCTTAAAGCGCTGTGGCAAGTTGTAGTCAACCTGGATTGTACCAAGCTGCCAACGACGACCAATAGCATCCTTAACCATGAAGTCGAGCTTAGGACCATAGAAAGCAGCCTCGCCTACTTCCTCGTGTACCTCAAGGCCCTTCTCGCGACAAGCCTCGCGGATAGCATTCTCTGATTCAGCCCAAATCTCCTCGCTACCAATATACTTCTCGGTATCCTTAGGATCGTGGAGCGAGATCTGTGCCTCGTAGTTGTTGAAACCAAAGATGCTGAACACCTTGAGAATGATGTCGATGATGTTCTCAAACTCCTGTCTTACCTGCTCTGGACGTACAAAGAGGTGAGCATCGTCCTGAGTAAAGGTGCGCACACGTGTAAGTCCGTGCAACTCGCCACTCTTCTCATAGCGGAACACAGTACCAAACTCGGCGATACGCAAAGGCAGATCCTTGTACGAACGTGGCTTGCGTGCGAAGACCTCGCAGTGGTGAGGACAGTTCATAGGCTTGAGCATATACTCCTCGTCCTCCTCTGGTGTGTGGATAGGCTGGAAAGCATCCTTGCCATAATGAGCGTAGTGGCCTGATGTTACATAAAGGCTCTTGCCACCAATACCCGGAGTGATAACCTCCTGATAGTTGTAAGGCTTAAGGAGCTTGCGCAGCAAGTCCTGAAGACGAAGGCGAAGATCGGTACCCTTAGGCAACCATATAGGCAAACCCTTACCTACACGCTCAGAGAACATAAATAGTTCCATCTCCTTGCCAATCTTACGATGGTCGCGCTTCTTAGCCTCCTCAAGCATCTGCAGATACTCATCCAGCATGCTCTTCTTAGGGAAAGAGATGCCATAGATACGTGTCATCTGGTCGCGCTTAGCGTCTCCGCGCCAGAAAGCACCAGCAACACTTGTAATCTTAACAGCCTTGATAGCACCAGTACTCATAAGGTGCGGGCCACGACAAAGGTCGGTGAAGTTGCCCTGAGTGTATGTAGAAATTGAGCCATCCTCAAGATCCTGCTCAATGTGCTCACACTTGTAAGCCTGACCATCAGCCTTGAATTCGGCCAAAGCCTCAGCCTTAGGAACCTCACGACGAACAACTGGCTCGTTCTTCTTGGCGAGTTCCTTCATCTTTGCCTCTATCTTCGGGAAGTCGTTCTCGGAGATGACGTCGCCTTCCTTAGGCATTACGTCGTAGAAGAAACCGTTTTCCACAGCCGGACCAAATCCAAACTGTATGCCAGGATAAAGCTCCTTAAGAGCCTCGGCAAGAAGGTGGGCAGATGTGTGCCAGAATGTGTGCTTACCCTCTTCGTCCTCAAATCTGTAAAGGGCGATTGTAGCGTCCTCGTTGATAGGACGATTAAGCTCCACTGTTTCACCATTAACACCGCAAGATACAACGTTGCGAGCGAGAGCCGGTGAAATACTCTCGGCGATTTGTAACCCCGTCACGCCCTGCTCGTATTCACGAACTGAGCCATCAGGAAATGTGATTTTAACCATAACAAATTAGTTTTTTTATCAAAGTTGGTGCAAAGATAACTAAATAAAAAGACTAGGCAAAAATAAACGTGGTTATTTTCATGTTTTCTTTGCTGAATGACCGAAATTATGTAATTTTGCACCTATGAGAATAGATATTATAACCGTATTGCCCGAAATGCTTGAGGGCTTTATAAACGAATCGATACTTGCACGCGCTCAAAAGAAGGGTCTCGCCGAGATTCATCTACACAACTTGCGCGACTATTCGGCAGATAAGTGGCGCCGTGTTGACGACTATCCTTATGGAGGATTTGCGGGTATGGTGATGCAATGCGAACCTATCGACCGCTGTATTTCTGCTTTAAAGGCCGAACGCGATTACGACGAGGTGATATTCACATCGCCTGATGGCGAGAAGTTTGACCAGCATGTTGCCAACGATCTTTCGATGAAGGGCAACATCATCATACTATGCGGACATTATAAAGGTATAGACCAGCGTGTGCGCGACCATCTTATCACACGAGAGATTTCAATTGGCGACTATGTGCTCACTGGTGGCGAGCTTGCTGCTGCCGTTATGGCAGATGCCATTGTACGTATTGTGCCGGGTGTTATAGGCGACGAGCAGAGCGCCCTAAGCGATTGTTTCCAGGACGACATGCTATCTGCTCCTATCTACACACGCCCTGCCGACTACAAGGGATGGAAAGTACCCGATATATTGCTTAGCGGCAACGAGGCAAAGATAAAGAATTGGGAAATGGAACAAGCCATGGAGCGTACGCAGCGCTTGCGACCCGACCTGCTTGAGAAATAAAACCACACAAGACTTATGTGTTCAAAATCCACATTATCTTATTATGGATTTTGAACACATTATATATTCCACTTCAGCAAGTGTGAAAACAAGAAACCTATGGACTCATTGTATCTTCTTCAGTTTGCATGTTTCATATTCATGATTGTCAATGCCTTCTTCGTGGCACTCTCTCATCTGCATGTAAGATGGGAGAACAAGCGATATGAGCATTCACGATGGATGATTGTTGTCGCCTTAATAGGATTGGCGATACAATATGTCATACAGATGGTTTTCGGCTTCCGTGCTGCTGACGACAGTCTTGGGGCTGTCGTTAACATTCTCGTCTATACGCCCTGTTTTTCGCTTATCTCCATGGGAATCTACAATATAGAGGCCACACGTTCCAACCTCAGAAAGATGATACTGATGTGTAGTGGCATTTATGCTGCCATCATTGTGGTCTTTTGCGTGGGTATCAGTCTTCATCATAGCCTGTATATCAGAGAGGGGCTTTATCTGATGCTGACTCTGTTTTGCGTAAGTGTTTTCTATTGCATATACATGATTATTCAGGAGATGATTAGGCGTAAAAATATGTTGGAGACAATGGCGGCAACGGATTTGTTGCCTTACGTAAGATATTCCCGAGCAAGTGTAATCATTCTATGGCTCGCAGTTCTCGCTATGCCAGTTGCCATCTGTTCTACCACCTTATTATATATAGTAGGTCCTGCCGTATTGCTTGCCTTGTTGTTCTTCAATCTTACGTTTATTGCTCTCGGCAGCAGTTATATCCCTACCGAAGAACTCCTGGACAAAGAAGAAGAAAGCTATGCCTTAGCGAGAACTAAATATAGGTATGGGGGGGGCACATTCTGCCAAGCAGTATAATTCCACAGGTGGTATAGAATCTTTACAGCTAATTTCCGACGAGCGCAGAGATTTCATCCAGAAGAGTCTTGATGACTGGTGTGCGAATTTAGGATATAAGGACTGTAATGTAAACATACTGACGCTTTCCCGTACGCTTTGTATCTCAAAGAACGAACTGAGCCAGTTCTTCGACCAATGCCTGCACTCTAACTTCCGAATATGGCTCAGCGAGATACGTTTCAACGCAGCCAAGAAGATGATGTTGGAATATCCAGATTATAGCAACGACATCATTTCAGCCGAGTGTGGATTCTCTTGTCGCACTCATCTTTACCGAATCTTCAAGACAAAAGAAGGCTGTTCTCCTACCGAATGGAGAGACTTCCAATCTACATATACAGCACAAAATGATTCAAATTGAGCCTAATCATTTTTTCGTAAAATACCAAAGAAAAAGCAAAATTTTTATCGAAAAATAGTCAAAAAGGTGTCGCATTCCTACGAATGCGACACCTTTTTGGTAGGAATGCGACACTTGTACAGTGAAAAACTGCACCTTCTTTCGGAAAAATTCACTATATTTGCAACATGAAGGAAATAATAGAAACTATGCCAAGGATAGAATTAGCCCTGATCATCATCGGGGTGTTTGTACTCATATTAGGTATTATCTTGGGATATGCCATGATACATGAGTACAGGATGTATCTTGAGAATCATTGGAAGGCTCGCTATAGCTTTCGTGACTTCATCAAGAGAGAACGCTTTTATATCTATTTGCTGTTGGCATCCATATTTATCTTCCTGACAAACCTCTTGTATTTCCTGGAGTGAGTTTCGGTTAGAATGGATGAATTAGCTTTATGGTGGATACCTGTCTTGTAATTGGAGACAGATCCTTACCTTTACGATAAAAAACAAATGAATGATATGGTAAATTATTTGACAACAAAAAATCGGTTGCTGGTAGCAATACTTGCATTTATTCTTCCATTTTCTTTTGCGAAAGCAGAAGTAAAAGAAGATGGAAAGACTATTTCGCAAGGCTGGTACATCGGTATTGAGGGTGGAATGCCTTTCGGTTTCTCTACTTTCTCAAGTTTCGGACATGACAAGACGTACCTCGGTTGGGCTGCTGGCTTATATGGTGGCTATCGTTTCAACTCCATTTTCTCGGCAGAGTTATCTGCCAAGTACGGAGAAATGAACTTGTCTGCACAAGACTGTTGCGTAGAACGTAACTATTGGTTGGGTAGCGACGGCGTGCTTTACAAGGCAGGTGTCTTAGGCATGGACAGTTGGGAATATGCCAATCTGAAAAGCCATGTCAGAATGGGACAATATGGGGCAAGAGTGAACGTTCATCTCCTTGGACTGTTCCATCAAACAGCTAACAGCCGATGGGATTTGGCTGTTTCACCTCATATATATGCAGTAAGTACCAAGGCTGATATCCATACTATAGCCGATGATGCCAAGGTGATGAAAAGTTCAACCAACTGGCATTTGGGGTATGGTGCAGACTTGCAGGTGGGCTACCAACTGACCTCATGCCTGAAATTGGGCATCTATTCCGGTTTGACTCGTCTTACTGGCGAACGTATGGACGGAATGCCTGAGCATCTGCATAAGAACAACTTTGTTTGGGAAAGTGGAGTAAGATTAGGAATTAACCTCTCAAAAAAGAAGAACAAGGTAGTAGAAACTCCATCAGTTCCACAAAAGGAGGTTCTACAACAGGAACCAACTTCTTCGGAGAATGTCAATCAGAAAGAAACTGTGGATAAGGCTGAGACAAAGGTTGCTGAGCAAGACGTGGCAGAACAGCACAAGGTGACATTCCCCGTCGTCTACTTCGCTTTCAACAGTATCGCCATCAAGCAGAGCGAGCTGTCAAAGCTGAATGATATCCTACGTACATTGAAAGAGAATCCGGACATGAAGGTGACGGTGACCGGCTGGTGCGACACGAAAGGCAGCGTGGCTGTCAACAAGCGCATATCTCGCCAGCGTGCAGAAGCTGTAAAAACTTGGCTTGCGAAGAATGGCATAGAGGCTAATCGCATTACTGCAATAGGAAATGGTAGCGATGACACCCAAGATGCGGATAAGGCTCGCCGAGTAGAGACTAAAGACAATCATCAGTAACCCATAAAACAAGATAGAAAATGAAAGCAAAAAGAAGATTTAATATTTGGTTATGGGTGCTGTTATGCGTCCCATGCCTATTGGCAAGTTGCGACCATAATGTTCATGATGGTGAGGAAGAAGGTGGTTTGTCAGTATCGCTCACTTGGGCAGATGAAACCGACCAAGGTACGGAAGTGAAGGACGTGAAACTCTGGATATTCAATGCCGATGACGGTTCCTTAGTTGAGGAAAAACATTATGGCAGTGCGCAGGAGGTGGCAAGCCAACGCTTCGCTCTTCCTGAAGGGCATTATCAGATATTGGCTATTACCAATCTTATAGAGCCATTCTTCATCACTGACCAGACCAGGGCTTTGACTAATTGGAACAATATCCAGATAGGCTTGACCAATCCTAAGGATGTGAAGGACAATGCTTATTTCGGAGTTGCCGATGTGAAGATAGACAACAAGGAAGGCAACTATGTGGTGCGGAATCCTGTCAAAAGCGTGCTTGCCGAACTGACCATCATCATAGAGAATGTACCTAAAGGCACAGAGATGAGTGGCAAGGCTTTAGACTGTGCCTGGTGTCTGTTCCCTACACAGAAGAATAGTGATGGCGACTATGGGTTGCCGAGCATAGATCCAACGGAAGTGGAAATGCCTACTATCCTGGCTACGGAATCAACCCTGAAATCAGAAGTCATCCGGCTGATGCCGACCATACAGGGAAGCCCCGCCTCTCATGTTTATCTCCGCCTCTTGCTGCCTAACGGGATCTTGCAAGAGTATGACATCACCACTCCGGCGATGAAGGTTGGAGGAAAGTATGAGTTGCGACTCAACTACAACCAGATGCAGCCAAAGATGAATCTGGAAGCTACCATCAACGGTTGGACGAACCTCAACAATGAAGTAGAAATAAAATAATAATAACTTTTAAAATATTGATAATATGAAAAAGATGACTAAGTTTTTCGCCCTTGCACTCTTGGCTGGTGCAATGGTTTCATGCAGTACAGAAGACACCGCACCTTCTACCCAGAACGAAAAGGTAGCCGTGCAGTTTACTGGTGGTATCAACGTAAACACCCGTGCTGCGGGTGTAGCCTGGGCTGATGGTGACAAGATCGGTATCTTCATGACAGGTACCAAACAGCCTCTCTCGGCAGATGCAATCAAAGAGGGTGTTGACAATGTTTGCTATCAGTCAAATGGAAGTATAGGCTTTTCACCTGTTTCTGGAGGTAAGACTATTTTCTTCCCGATAGATGGAGATGTGGACTTCTATTCTTACTATCCACAGACCACTGTCAATGACTACAAGGTAGCACTTGATGTAACAGACCAAGGGAAACAAGAAGCTATCGACTTCATGTATGCCAAGACTGAAGGCTGCAACAAAGCTACGCCACAGGTATTCTTGAAGTTCTACCATAAGTTAAGCAATCTTGTTTTGGAAGTTCAACCAGGTAACGGTCTCACGCAAGAAGACCTTAAGAAAATGACTGTGACAGTGAAAGGTCAGAATACCAAAGCCACTTTCAATCTTGCGGATGGGACTATCTCTGGTGAAGAAACTCCTGCGGACATCACGATGAAAACTACCGAAGCTGGCAAGCTGTATGAGGCAATCCTGCTCCCTACAGAAGAAGCAAGCCGAGTGATAGAGTTTGACCTCAACAATGGTTACGACGCTCCTTTCGTATGGACAATGCCTGTAAAACTTGAGGGTGGCAAAAGATACCACTATACAGTAGTAAAATTGAGTCGTTCTGCCGTAGATATTTCTGGAACCATTGAGCCTTGGATAATGGCAGGAGACAATAATGAACATATAGCACAATAACAACTCTTAAATAACAAGAGATATGAAGAAATTTAGATTCTTATACATTGCTGCCGCAGCATTGCTGTTTGCAGCTTGCGCTAACGAAGAAGACGGTATCGGCAACAATGGTCCTGTTGCAGCCACAGTAAAGGCGGATATTTCCAACAATATCAAAACCCGTGGAACTGCAGACAACGACAGATGGACAACTGGCGACGCTATCGGTGTGTATGTCACTTCCGCAGGAAACACAAAAGGAACAAATGTTAAGTATGAATATGACAGATATGGTGAATTCGTTTCGGCAAATCCTATTTATTTTAGAGATAACGCGGAACAGACATTCAGTGCGTATTATCCATACATTGATGACCCCAATAATGACAAATTCGATGAGGATGGTTGGTTAAAAAATGATTGGGCTATTGATTACAGCAATCCAAGTAATACCTTATTAGCAAACGATTTTCTCTTTGCCTCGGGAGCAACAGCCAGCAAAGCATCGCCAATGGTTAATTTCACTGACTTGAATAATGTGGGTGAATCCTTGCCAGAGAAAGATCATCGCTTTAAGCACAAGATGAGTATGATAGAATTTACGGTCAGTGCAGGAGAAGGTATTGAGAGCAGGAAGAATAATCTTCAAAGTATAACATTGGACAAGATAAAGACACAGGGTAAGATAAATGTAAAAACAGGTGCGACAGAAGTCACAGGGACTTCTTCCCTAAAAACCTTACCAGTAACAGGTCTTTTGACCGATCGCAGGGTCTGCAAGTTCATACTCTTCCCGCAACAGTTCGAAAACAAAGAATTGACCATCAGTTGTAGTGTGTTGTATAACGAAAATACTATTAACAATTATACAACAAAGATACCCCTACCAAATGGATTCGAAGGTGGTAAAAAATATACTTATACTATCACTGTTAGAAATAATAGTATAGTAATAGGAAATGCAAGCATAACGGGTTGGGGTATTGGCATAGACAATGGATCTCTCGATGCAGAAATGGAATAATAAGGTACTGAAAATAGGAAATACAGGGTTAGTGAGCTTGGCCGCTCACTAACTCACTAACAATAAAAAACTGAAGATTATGAAGACGATAAAACAAAGAATTTCCTATGCGGTAATGGCTCTTATGGCTATGGGCTTTACAGCATGTACGCAAAATGAAGATATGGCTCCAACGCTGAAAGGGCAGGAAATCAATGCCACTTTCTCTGTTGGAGGTATGCAGACTCGTGTCAATACATTGGGAAATGGTAAAAATTGGGAGGACAAAGATAAACTGAAAGTAAGTATATTTACTGATTATGATCCTGGTAGTACGACTGTTCTTTCTTTTAATGGCGAAACCTGGTCCCGCAGTGGTAGTTTCCGTTGGTTAAATGGATACGAACAACATACTATTTTGGCTGTATATCCATCTGACATGGATTTTGGGAAAAATAATCTACAGTATGATTTACAGACAGACCAAAGCAGCGAAGATAAATTGAAAAACGCTGATCTCATAACTGGATATTGGTACGATGTTCCTTGGTCCGATTTAATAACCATTCCTATGAAGCATCGCATGTCGCTGGTTACAATAGTATATCATGTTGGAACTGCAGATTATCCTAATATGGATATTAGTGAACCACAAGTGTATTCTAAGCACAATAGTGTTGATTTTAGTAGAGACCAAGCCCGAGGGCAATTTGTCATGAGTACACCTAAAGGTAATCCTGCTTGGGTAAAAGCCTATAAGCATGACGATGGTATGTTTTCTGCAATTGTTATCCCTGGTTCATACATTAAAGATGAAGTCTTCTTGAGATTCATGATAGGCGACAATATTTTTAATGCTAAAATGAAGATGCCTACTGACTTTGAAGAGGGTAAACGCTACACCTACAAACTCGATATAGGAAAAGACAAAGTGGAACTGACCCGAATCAGCGTAGATGATTTGAAAGGTTGGGACAGTAACAACGAAGAAGAACTCAAATAATTGGAGGAAAGAATATGAAAAAGATATTTCAATACATCATGCTGGCAGTCGTTACTATAGTAATGGCGTCATGCACAAGTGATATAGAAGAAACAACCGCAACAACAGGCAAGAGCAACGTACAGTTGGTTGTAGGTGAATTTCCTGCATTCGGAGATTCACAGACTCGTGCTATTGGTACACCTGATGAAGGCAAGACTTCATGGGCAGAAGGAGATGAACTACTTTTGGTGATAGACAACACTTCTTATGGAAGTCACAGTGCAACCTTTACATATAATGGCAAGAGTTGGGAGTTGACAAGTGGTGAATTGGTTTATCGGGAAGGAGACCCTGCATATATACCTCATGTATATTACGCCCCTAATTATAAATGGGCCAACACCTCATTAATGTTGAAAAAAGGTAAGGCGGCAGGAACGGATGAACTTATCGAGGGAAATGCTATAATCACTGGTAATGGTGAGACTAT
The DNA here is from genome assembly GCF_900290275.1 of Prevotella merdae. Taxonomy (GTDB): domain Bacteria; phylum Bacteroidota; class Bacteroidia; order Bacteroidales; family Bacteroidaceae; genus Prevotella; species Prevotella merdae. The sequence goes on along the minus strand of NZ_LT985324.1, from coordinate 363,480 downwards.
AACCGTTTCTTTTGCCGAGGCAACACGCAAATATTCACGTTTGCGTATTGCAACTCTACCCAATGAGCAAATAACAGTTGATACCGAAGATTTCACTCCTGCGGGCAGCAGCGATATGGAACAGAAAGGAAATTATACACTTACTTCGGATGAAAAGGGCAATGCCTATTTATATGGTACTTTTGAAAATAATTCCGAAGTTACAGTGAAATATAGAGAAGCAGCATTGACAACTTACACATTCTCGCAAGCAACAGAAAATGCTAAGAGTTATGCTCTGGATGCTACTGTTGTTTCGCTGGCTGACGAAGGTATCACTTACGATCAAATTGTGGGAAACGTCAAGAAGGAATTGGATGCGGGCAAGACTTACATCAATCTCATGCTTGCTCCCGATGCGGATGAAGAAACATTGGATGCAATACATATCGGACTTGCAGGAGCAAGTTATGGGACTATAAACCTTACTTTGATAGGATGTAAGAAGATTCCTTCAGGAGGATTTATGTACTGGAAAATGCTGAAATCCATAGCCCTCCCAGATGTTACAGAAATCGCGGAAAAAGCTTTTTTAGATTGTACAAGGCTTCAAAAAGTAGTTTTAGGCAATCTTACTAAAGTATATGGTAAAGCAGGAGAGAAAGGTATCTTTGAGGGTTGCAGAACCAAAGACATCGACTTGATTTTGTCAAAAGACCAGAAAGTCATGAATGGTGGCAAAACCGAAGGTGGATATTGTTGGACTGCTGATATTACTAAAGATTATAGTGGTAGCGACGAACATAATGGAAGAGTATTCCTCAATTATGACTTCCAGTCTATTACATGTGATTATCAAGTTCCATAATAAATACAGATTATTTAACTCCTAAGCTGGGCAGGAGTATAAGTTGCCCAGCAAACATATCCCCCCGCACCTCACGGGAAACGACAAGGGTCTATATGCCACGATGAACAGGTGGCGTATAGACCCTTGAATGTAAATCAGCATCTGTAGTGTTGCAGCTCATTAAAACTTATATATAGTTAAAACCTTGACCTTAGAAGTTTTATAGGTTTTGCTTGGTAGTTTCAAGAATAAAACGTACTTTTGTTGATGAATAACCATATATACATTAAATAAGGAGTAAGTATGAATACCTCAATCATAAATGAGCCACAGCTTTTGGTAACGGTATCTGACCCTACTATGTTGACAAAGCTGAAAAACGCCATCAAAATGATGAATGGTGTTAGTTCTATTTCTATTATGAGACCTAAGAAGACTGGTCTGGAACTTGCCGAAGAGGACAAGGCGAAAGGTAGGGTTACCCAATGGAATTCTGTTGACGAAATGTTTGACACTGTTTTAGGAGAATAATGTATAAGTTTGGTACAACCAAAAGATTTGACAAGGCTTTAAAGCTTTGCAAAAAGCGTGGCTATCCGATAGAAGAACTAAGAAAAGCCATAGCAATATTGGTAGAAAATGGTAGTCTACCATCAGAATACAAACCACATGTTCTTCATGGTAACCATGAAGGTGAATGGGAGGCGCATATAAAACCAGACTGGCTGTTAATTTGGGAACAGAATGATGACGAATTGACTCTCTTAATGCTAACAACGGGTACCCATTCCGATGTGTTTGGCAAAACAAGAAGATAATATCCCCCCGCACTTCGGGGAAACGACAAAGGGTCTATATGCCACGATGAACAGGTGGCGTATAGACCCTTCATCGTGTCCTGGTGCCTGTTGGGTGGATGATATTACTTAAAAACGTCTTCTTAATCGAAAAATATGGCACAAAAGCGTTTCTTAATAGAAAGAAATGGCTATCTTTGCAGAAAAACAAACGTTTAATTGAAAAATATGGCACATAATAATACTATCCATAATATTATGGAAGTAGTGGTAGGTACTGCTGACATTCGCAGTAGCAATCAAGTGAAAAGTGGAAAACTGAGAAAGATAGCTACAAGAATCTATACAAGTAACATGGATGATGCACCTGAGGACATCATCAGAAGAAATGTATTCTATATTTTAGGACAACTTTATCCTCATGCTGTTATCAGCCATCGCTCTGCATTTGAACTTAAACCAACATCTGATGGCGATATCTTCTTGACATACAAATATACCAAAAACATAGAATTGCCAGGTATTAAAGTTCACTTAATGAAAGGTCCAATGGGTACAGCCCATGATATGCCTTTCATTGAGAACTTGTATATATCAAGCACAGAAAGACGCATGCTTGAAAATCTCCAAAAAGGTAGGACTCGTGGCAATGTTTCCAAATGTTTGCCAAGGACGTATATCGAGGAGAACCTGGAAAAAATGTTAGTAGTTAATGGAGAAGAAGGCATCAACGGCTTCCGTGACAAAGCTAAGGAAATTGCCAAACAGCTGAATATGACAGAAGAGTTTGAAACTCTCAATTCTATTATTGGAGCCTTGCTTTCTACCAAACCCTCAGGAATACTTTCCTCTGGCAGTGCTTTAGCCAGAGCTCAAGGTGTGCCGTTTGATCAAGAACGTGTCAAATTGTTTGAAACGTTGTTCAAGGCGCTTCATAATGAACCTTTTCCTAATATGGACGAGCAGAATGTTTCTACCGCATCATTTAGAAACTTTGCATTTTTCGAGAGCTACTTCTCTAACTATATCGAAGGAACAGAGTTTGAGATAGAAGATGCTTATCGCATCATAGAGACAGGTCAGCCAATGCCAGCAAGAAATGCAGACTCACATGATGTTCTTGGAACGTTCCAAATTGTAGCAAGCAGACGAGAGATGATACGAACGCCAAATACTGCCGATGAACTGATAGAGATCCTTCAAGACCGTCATAGAATTATGATGGCAGCGAGACCCGACAGGAATCCAGGTATGTTCGTGGGTCAAAACAACCATGCTGGTGATTCGCATTTCGTAGACTGCACACTTGTAAGGGGAACTTTGATAAAGGGATTCGACTTCTACAAAGCCCTGGAGTCGCCTTTCGCCAAGGCTCTCTTTATCCTATTCATGATTAGCGAGGTTCATCCTTTCAATGATGGTAACGGTCGTATCTCAAGAATCATGATGAACGCTGAACTTGTCCATGCAGACCAATCAAAGATTATCATTCCTACAGTCTTTCGTGAGGATTACCTAAATGGATTGAGACGCTTGACTAGAAAAGGCGACCCAAGCGTTATCATCAAGGCTGTATCAAGAGTTCGGCAGTTTAGTGCCAACATCATAGGTGAGGATTTCGAGGAGACACGTCGTTACCTTGAGGGAACCAATGCCTTCAAAGATGGTGACGAATATATTTTGAGATTCTAAACGACAATGGTCTATATGCCACGATGAAAGGTGGGCGTATAGACCCTTCTCTTCAAAAGCTATCACAATATTTACCAAAACTTTTCTTCTGTTTTCTTTGCGCTTTCAAAATAAAAGCTTAGCTTTGTAAGTGAGACTGATTAAAAAAGGAGGTTGCAATGCCAAAGAAATTATGAACTTAAGTATTGTTTCTGCAAAATATGTGGCGCCATTAAAAGTGGAATTGCACTTTAATGATGACACCGTTAAGACGATAGATGTTGGCGCTTTTATCAGAAAGCATCCACATCCGCAATACAACTCTTACTTGAATGAAAACAAATTCAAAAAGTTCAAGATAGAGTTTGGCAATATCGTTTGGGGAAAGAATTGGGATTTGATATTCCCAATAGATAAGTTATATGCTGGCGTTTGCTGCTAAACAACATTCAAGGGGCTATATGCCACGATGAATAGGTGGCGTATAGACCCTTGATTATATGGTGATATTCATAATCTACCTGGCATCAAACCAAAGTAGTCATTTTCAGAAAATCTCGCAGATGAATGTGCTTAATGCCATCAATATTGGTTTGACTGTAAAGCCTATCCATAGAAATCACGTATTTGGGATGACTGTCTTTTATCAATTTCAAATTGCCGAATTCACGCTCTACCGTTTCCTCAGAAGCCAGCAGATAGGTAACTTGCACATACGCCACACTATCCGCTTTCTCGGCAACAAAATCAATCTCAGCCTTATACATCTGACCAACATATACTTTATAACCCATCCTGCACAAATGGATATATACAGCGTTCTCCATCACCTTTTCGATATCAAAACGCCTGTTGCCACCTATAATATGATTCCTGATTCCCAGGTCTTCGAAATAGAACTTGTCGCCTAACTCGAAAAGTCGCTTGCCATGAATGTCGTATCTGTTAACTCGATCGATAATAAAAGCATTGCTTAAATACTCCAAATACGTGAGAATCATCTTGGCAGACGTTTCGGTGTTCTGGCTTTTCAGAAATTTTACAATACTCGTTGCTGAGAATTGTTTACCGATATTATCGCTCACAAACTTCAGCAGCGTTCGCAACAATGGTATGTTTCTGATGTTTTCTCGCTCTATGATATCACGAAGTACTATCGTATTATACACATTGTCAAGATAATCTTCTACCAAATCCGTATTTTCCAATCCTAAACTGCGCAACTGAGGGAGCCCGCCATACTGCAGATACAGGTTCAAGGAAGCATCATCATCCTTCAGTTCATGGAACGTCAGAAACTCTTCATAGCAGAGTCCTCGAATACGATAAGCTATATATCTGCCTCTCAGGCGAGTTGCCAGTTCGCCCGAAAGCATCTTGGCGTTGCTGCCGGTAATCATAATCTGGCAGGTATCATCCGATTGGATACTGAGGAGTGCTTTCTCGAAATCAGAAATCTCCTGCACCTCATCAATAAACAGATAGTTTTCCTTACCCTCAACGATGTTGGCTGCTACATAAGCCTCCAGATCCTGATAGTTGGCTATCATATCAAATGAGGTTTTCTCCTTATCTATATAGATAACGTGATTTTCTTCATTCTCAGCGATGTGATTATAAATTCGCCGCATCACACAACTCTTGCCGACACGCCTTTGGCCCGTCAATGCAATCATCATTCCACGTCCAAACATGCGTTCGATACGGTTGGAATACCCTAGTCTTTCTAATATTTTTTGTTTCATACGAGTAAAACTTTTCGCAAAGATACTCTTTTTGTTTCACATAAGTAACAAAAACGATAGATTTTTGTTTTTATTACTTATAATTAACAGGTTGGGTACACATTGCACCTCACGGGAAACGACAAGGGTCTATATGCCACGATGAACAGGTGGCGTATAGACCCTTGATTATTTGGTGATAGTCGTAATCTACATCTTGGCTATTATATTTTTATGTTGTTTTCTTCACGAATAATTTGGTAGTTACAAAAAAGCAGTGTATCTTTACGGCAGAATGCTGCACTTGGCAATTTGAAAACAAGCTTTCATTGTGTTTGTTTGCATAGCCAATGAATCAAATAACAAAAATTCTGTTTATGGGAAAGATAGTAGATAAAACAGAGACTAAGATAGTTACGCTTGATGGTGTTGAGATTATCAAGCAGGTAACGAAGGTACTTATGCCTAATGGTAAGTACCGATATCCTACTGTGTATTTTACGGTTAACGATGATATCAAGGCTTTGACAACAGAACAATTAGACAAAATCCGCATTCCTGTCTATAAACAGTTAATTTGAAATTAGTATGGAAGAAAGTGAAGGTTATCCATTCGTCCTGACTTCGTCATTGCGTCACCCAAAAATCTTCATCAAAGAGTTTGGAGATTTTCTGATGCCTTGCCATCAACATTGTCTGAGTGTATACATCCTTGTTCAGAGGTAGCTTAATTTGTATGGTGGTGATGGTCTTTGCTAATCTGTAAACCTCGTGATTCAAGCAAATTAACGAGATTTTCCGAGGATTCAAACCGTTTTGTAAAGGAAATAAGATTCGCCATATTCAAAAGGGTATAAACAAAAAACGCCTCGCACGATTTGAGCATTGTTAAGAGGCTTGGCGAGGACTGACGCTGTAAATATACGAATAATTATTGATAATACAAACTTTTTAGCAAGAAAAATATCGCAAAGTGGATTTCTTTGACATATTTATATTTGATGATGTTAAATCAGACCATGGAATCATACTTTGCCAGTCAAACAAAGTGGTTTTCAAGGTAAAAGTGTTATCTTTGTAACGTCTAACCCATACCAGAAGCCCCAATGGGCAGAGGTTGGGCAGACATATATACATATAAGGCGTAACTGTACGCTTTGGTTTTGACGCAGTAATAATCTGGCAGTTCGAGCAAAGTTGTCAAGAGTGCTTTCTATATACGTACACAGGCGTGGGGCTTTCGGCGTTGCTCGTTTCGACAACTTGGGCGATGCCAGAGCATTTACTGCGTAGAACGAGTGACAGGATTGGCTCCACGTTTTCATGTATATATACCAACCATTTATTAATCATGCCAATATAGTAGCCGTTGGCATTTACTGAAATGGATTTTATGCATAAGGAAATAAGATATGAAATAAAAGATGGTAAAATATATACCTACAAAATTGAGGAAATATCAAATTATTCCAAATTGCTTCGGTACAAACCGAATTATAGAAAAATTACAGACGATATTATCTTTGTTGATAATGGGAAACACAAAGATTACCTTTTACTCTCACAAGAATTATTTGCTGAAGAAATAAAACACTCACCTAAGCCTACCACTAATGGGGTGTTAGGGAATCATTCTATATTCTTCTATATGTATGGTCATACGAAAGATTGGATAAAGGCGACAGAGAATGAAATAGCAGTTGGTAAAGCCCTACTAATATGTTGCTCAGATAGTAATATAGAAAAAACATTGCTAATGCTCAGAAACTCACGTAACATTAACGAGTATGCGCAAATGTTGGAAACCGAATATAAAATTTCGCAGATTGTTTCAAGACAAATTGCAAATTTTAGTATAGCTCAGCTTGCTGGCATTAGATTTGAAAAAGTAGAAGAGAATATTGAAAAAGAAAGGCAGTTGTTGGAAAAACTACATGCGCTTTTACAATTAGAGCAAAGCTAACCCTATATCAAAAAAAATATGACAGACAGATATTTACTATTTAAAGAATTTGCGCAAGAATGCAGCAACAGCGACTTCTATATAGGACAAGGAAATCCTAACTCAATGATTTTGTTTGTCGGCTGTGAGCCCAACAATACAAATGAGCTGAAGGTGATAAACAACAGACACACCTTTGAGTGCTTGAATGAACTAAATGGCAAGAGTTATAAAGACCTTTGGCAAATCCGCTCGAAAAAAGGCGAGGGATGTACATGGAGCAAGTATCAAAAGATAATAGATACTGTTTATCCTAAAAGAAAACATATAGCAGGAAAATTAGATTTTGAAGAAATGGCATTTTGTACGGAGCTCAATAATGTTTGTGCTCGCCATTCTGCCTATGCAAAAAAAGACACGATAGGGACAAAACTTGAGTTGTTCAAAGAATCTAAGTTCATACAATCTTTTCCTGTAGTGGTGCTTGCTTGTGGAAGCTATATTGTCAATCAAGGAAGCAATAGACAAATTGACAATACTTTTGGAGTGTCTTTTCACAAAGTTGGTTTACCTGATTCGACTCAAAATTATTGGATTCATTATGATGGTCTTGATTACGACAAATCAAATAAGTTAGTCATCCATACAAGACAATTAAGCGGACCAATAAATAATGAGTTACTATTTTCTATAGGTAACTCTATTAAAAGTTTTTTGGAATTAAATTGCGACTTATAAAGTAGGCTGTCCAATTTATTGTACCCACTTTTTACTGTTTTCAATCACTAAGTGCTTGATATGCAATACTCAACCTTAGTTGAAAAAAGGAGGCGTATAGACCCTTGATTATATGGTGATATTCGTAATCTACATTTCCGCTATCAGCAGCTTTATCTCCTCTGCCGAAGAATGTCGCCACGCACACCCTGAATGTATGAGTTAAATATTGCAAACATTTATTTATTTTCTTACGGAAAGTTCTCAATATAGAGAACTTTTATTTATTTTTGCAGCAAAAATAAACGATTATGAAGATATTAAAGTTCAAATTGCTAAAAGATTTTGCAAGGAAACATCCTGATGCAGCAGATCCGCTCATGCGCTGGGCAGAGTTTGTTGAAAAGACAGAATGGAAAAGTCATGCAGAATTAAAGCAAGCATTTCCTTCGGCAGATTATGTAGGGAATGACAGATATGTCTTCAATATATCAGGCAATAAATTTAGGCTTGTAACTATCGTTGTGTTCTTTCAAGGATTTCTACATATTAGATTTGTTGGAACTCATGCCGAATATGATAAAATTAAGGACATTAAAAATATATAACTATGACTATCAAAGACGAAAAGACATATAATGAAATTGAAGAGCGAATGGAGGCTCTGCTTGCAAAGGGTACCCAATTGGGCGGTATGGACTTTCTCAGCGAAGTAGAAAAAGAAGAATTAAAGGTCCTCAGCGAAGCTGCTTACGATTGGGAATGCGAAGTTGATCCCCATCCATGGCGAGTTAAGCCTTCACTTATAGCTGCCATCAAAGTTGCTTTTCGCCAAAAAGGATACAAGCAAAAGGAGGCTGCAAAAGCTATAGGCGTATCAACAACCGCATTAAGTGATATTCTCCATGGACGTCGTGCAATTAATTTTGATGTTGCAAGAAACATATACCACAACCTTGGCGTTCCTGCCAATGTTGTATTGGGATAAACAAACGACAAGGGCCTATATGCCACGACGAACAGGTGACGTATAGACCCTTGGTTATATGGTCGTAAAATGACACAAGTAATATATATTAAATGAACATATATTAAATGCCAAAAGAACATATATTAAATGCCAAAAGAACATATATTAAATTGACGAGGGTGTGTCAAAATAGGAGTTAGAGGAAGTTAAGAAGAAGTTAATCCATCTACGATGGATGGGAGTTCTTGCTAAAGCAAGCGGCAAAGCCGAGCGAACAGACAATTGCTTTATTTTCAGCAATTTATACATATGTCCGCTAACATCCGTTAACTTCGGGCGAAGTCCAAACTTCCTTTAACTCCTATTTTGACACACCCTCTATTCTCCCTTATATTTTAGGCAAAACTCTTCGCCAAGTTTGAAGCCTTCCTCGTACAGACGCTCCAGCTTTGCGGTATCTTTCTCCATACGCGTAACCTCCATAGTACGCTCCGGACGAATGCATACAACACTACCCTCTTCTTCCATTCGGTCTATCATATCGAGTTGTCGGTTGTAAGCCTCAAGTCGTCGGCTAAGCACCACACGCAGGCGAGGATACTTCTTGTATATAAACTTAGGTATCTTATGGTCGTGACCCGTGTTGCGCCAACCCTTGTTGCGGGTAAGGATAAGCACATTATTCTTATGTCCCATTTCCACGGCACGCATCACCGGAATGCTGTCAACTATTCCTCCATCAAGCATTGGCACACCATCTACCATAACAATTTTGCTGACATATGGCAACGAGCTCGATGCCCTGACAGCATCAAGAGCACGCTGACGGTCGTTTCGCTCCTGCAAATATTCGGCGCGACCGGTTAAGCAGTTGGTAGTAACCATCTCGAACGTTGCCTTATTATTAAAAAAGGTGTCGAAGTCGAATGGTATATACTCATTAGGGAACTTGTCGTACAACAACTTTCTGTCGAATATGCAGCCTTGAGTTACAATATGACGCAAGCCTATATAATTGTAACGCGCAAGATAATCAATATTGGATACACGCGCCCTACGAGGCTGCCTGCTGATATACGACATACCATTGCAAGCGCCAGCCGACACAGCCACTACATAATTAAAATACAAACCGTGTTTCATGAAGGCGTCCAACACGCCACTGGTAAAGACGCTGCGCATTCCGCCGCCTTCGAGTACAAGTCCGGTGTTACTGTCAATAGTCATCTCACTTATGTTTTTCCGTTATCTACAATAATAGTTTCCTCATTGCAAAAGTAAGCAAAATACATCAAACAACCGACTCAAACACAAAAATATTTCAAAACCTTATGACACTTTGCGCATCAGCCTTTGTTCTAATCATAATAAAACATAAATAAGAAGTTAAGTCTTTGGTGTGTGTTTAAAATTCATTAACTTTGCACTTAAACTTAATACATTATTAATATGTTTGATAAAGCTACCTACGTAAACCGCCGCGCCAAACTCAAGGAGCTTGTAAAGAGCGGAATTATTATATTGTTCGGAAACAACGAATCACCTTGCAACTGTCCTGCAAATGGCTATTCACCATTCCGTCAGGACTCTTCCTTTCTATATTACTTCGGTTTGAACCGCGACGGTCTTGTTGGCGTTATCGACATCGACAACGACATTGAGACACTTGTGGGCAACGACATCGACATAGAGGATATTGTATGGTTTGGCAGCGTAGACAGCGTGCACGATATGGCAGAAAGCGTGGGTGTAAAGAACTCGGCACCTATGAAGAGCCTTAAGACAATATGCAACGATGCCATGCGTCTGAAGCGTCGCATCCACTTCTTGCCGCCTTATCGCCACGATATCAAGATTCAGATATTCGACTTGCTTGGCATTCATCCGGTACAGCAGAAGGAAGCTGCAAGCATGGATCTCATCAATGCTGTTGTAAAGATGCGTTCTACCAAGGAGCAGCAGGAGATAGAGGAGCTTGAGCGTGCTGCCGTTATTGGTTACAAGATGCACACTACAGCTATGCGTCTTACCAAACCGGGCGTTACCGAGAAGTATATCAGCGGACAGCTCGACGGTATTGCCAGCTCGTATGGTGCAATGGTTAGCTTCCCTAACATTTTCAGCCAGCATGGCGAGATTATGCACGGATGTCCATCAATGGCAGAGCTTGAGAGCGGTCGACTGGTTTTGTGCGACTGCGGAGCCGAGACTATAAACAACTATTGCTCGGACAACACACGTACTTATCCTGTCAACGGCAAGTTTACACAGCGTCAGCTCGACATATACAGCATTGTTGAGGCTTGCCACGACTACGTGCTCGATGTAGCCAAGCCTGGTGTTAAATATATGGACGTACACTTTGCCGTGTGCCGCCTTATGACAGAACGTCTTAAGGAACTGGGACTGATGAAGGGCGATGTAGACGAGGCTGTAGCAGCTGGTGCACATGCCATGTTCTTGCCTCACGGTTTGGGTCATATGATGGGTATGGATGTTCATGATATGGAGTCGTTAGATCAAATTAATGTTGGTTTTGATGCCGAGACACGTCCACGTCTTGACCAGTTTGGAACTAATTGCCTACGTATGGGACGTCGACTTGAAGAGGGTTTTGTTGTAACCGACGAGCCAGGCATCTACTTTATTCCTGCCTTGATAGACAACTGGAAAGCATCAGGTCATTGTGCAGAATTCCTCAACTTCGACATGCTTGAGACCTACAAGGATTTTGGCGGCATACGTATCGAGGACGATGTGCTTATAACAAAGGACGGATGCCGATTCATCGGCAAAGACCGCATTCCTTATCATCCTAAGGACATCGAGGAGTTTATGAAGAACAATTAATTCAAACAACAATAAAAAAACAATGAAGAAATTTTTCACACTTGCGCTTCTTGCTGTATTCGCATTGAACGCAAACGCTGAGGAGAAGAAAGACGAGAACAAGAACAAGCCCGTCTTCACTACCATCAAGGCAAACCCTATCACAAGCGTTAAGGACCAGAACCGTAGCGGTACATGCTGGGCTTACTCAACACTCTCATTCTTTGAGGCTGAGATTTTGAAGGCTACTGGCAAGACATACGACCTTTGCGAGTCGTTTGTTGCCAATAAGGACTATATGGACCGTGCTGTTCAGGTGGTTCGTTTGCATGGTGATTGCCAGTTTGCTCAGGGTGGCTCGGCTTACGATGTTTACTATGTTCTTAAGAACTATGGTATTTGCCCAGAGGACGCTATGCCGTTCCCAGGCTCTCTCTATGGCGATTCTTTGAACAACTTCAACGAATTCTTCGGTCAGCTTGAACCTTACGTAGCTGGTATTGCACGCAGCAAGGCCAATAAGATTTCAAGCCAGTGGAAGGTTGGACTTCAGGGTATCCTCGATGCATATCTTGGCAAGTGCCCAGAGTCGTTCACATACCAGGGCAAGAAATACACACCAAAGTCGTTTGCAGCAAGCCTTGGCTTAAACTGGGACAACTATGTCTCAGTTACAAGCTATAGCCACAAGCCATACTACACACAGTATGCTGTTGAGGTGCAGGACAACTGGCGCAACCCATTGTCATGGAACCTTCCTATGGAGGATATGGCACGCATTATCGAGAACGCTATCATGAACGGTTATACTGTAGCATGGGGTGGCGATGTTAGCGAGCCAGGATTCACACGCAAGGGTCTTGCTTACTTCTATGACACTAAGAAGATGGAGAGCCTTTCTGGTTCGGACATGGCTCGCTGGCTTAAGATGTCGCCTGCAAAGCGCACCAACCTTGTTGACTCTCTTGGATGCACTGTTCCTGAGCTTGAGCCTACAGCAGAGCAGCGTCAGCAGCGCTTCGACAATTGGGAGCTAACAGACGACCACGGTATGCTTATCTACGGTATCGCTAAAGACCAGAACGGTAAGGAATACTATATGGTTAAGAACTCTTGGGGCGAGACTGGCGACTACAAGGGTACATGGTACATGACAAAGAACTTCATCATTGCCAACACTATGGACTATATGGTTAACAAGAACGCCATTCCTAAGGACATCCTTAAGAAGATTGAGGACGCAAAGAAGAAGCAGTCAATTGCCGACTAAAAGAAATACAAACTATAACGTCCCCTCGTTTGGTCATCCCAGACGAGGGGACGTTTTTTTTTATACTATAGGAGGTACGGTCTCCGAACCGTACCACTCAAGCAGCCTATAAAATATGTAGTTTGTGCAACATTTTTTAGATACATATTATTTCATAGAAAATAATTTTTTTCTTACTTTTGCCTTATCTTATAAAACAATATAAAAACCTATCTAAATGCATCGACAATATCTATTAGGCTTTGATGTTGGCAGCAGTAGCGTCAAGGCTTCGCTCGTAGACATCGACAACGGACAATGTGCCGCATCTGCCTTCTATCCCGAAACCGAAGCTCCTATTAAAGCAATAAACTCTGGTTGGGCCGAACAAGACCCTGAAATGTGGTGGCATAACGCCAAACTTGCACTTAAAAAGATAATGGCAGAAACCGGATGCAAGGGAGAGGACATACAAGGTATAGGCATTTCATATCAGATGCACGGCCTGGTATGTGTGGACAAAGACCTTAAACCATTGCGCGACAGCATTATCTGGTGTGACTCTCGTGCCGTGCCATACGGCGAGAGGGCATTCAATAAGCTTGGTGCCGACTATTGTCTTAGTCACTTGCTCAACTCGCCTGGCAACTTTACCGCAGCTAAATTGGCTTGGGTTCGCGAGAAAGAGCCACAACTGTTTGAACAGATATACAAGATAATGCTGCCAGGCGACTATCTGGCAATGAAACTTAGCGGAAAGGCTAATACCACTATAAGCGGATTGTCGGAAGGCATATTCTGGGATTTTAAGGAGCGGAAAGTGTCTGAGCCATTGCTCAACACATTTGGCATAAACAAGGATATGATAGCCGACATAGTACCTACATTTGGCATACAAAGCAATGTATCGGCAGAGGCAGCCGCAGAGACAGGCCTTGCCGAAGGCACTCCTATATCCTATCGTGCAGGCGACCAGCCTAACAATGCGCTATCTCTTAATGTGTTTAACCCAGGCGAAATTGCCTCGACAGCTGGCACATCAGGTGTGGTGTATGGAGTATTGGGCGAGGTTGGATACGATAAAAAGAGTCGTGTAGGCACATTTGCCCACGTCAACTATACTGACATACAAACACGTCTTGGTGTGCTATTGTGCATCAACGGAACAGGATGCTTAAACTCATGGATACACCGCAACATTGCGCCCGAACTGTCGTATGCCGAGATGAACGAACTTGCAGCAAAGGCCCCTATAGGTAGTGACGGTGTAAGCATAATCCCATTTGGCAATGGAGCAGAGCGTGTGCTGGAAAACCGTGAGACTGGATGCAGCATACATGGTATAAACTTCAACAAGCACAACCGCGCACACATAATACGTGCGGCACAAGAAGGCATCGTGTTCTCTTTCTGCTACGGCATGGAAGTGATGCAAGACATGGGCATGGTTATACATAACATACATGCGGGCAAAGCCAATATGTTCCTAAGTCAGCTATTCAGACAAACACTTGCAAATACAAGCGGGGCTACCATCGACTTGTACGAAACCGACGGCAGTGTAGGAGCTGCAAAGGGTGCCGGTATGGGATGCGGTATATACAAGGACAATAATGAAGCATTCGCTTCGCTTAAGAAACTCGTAACCATTGAGCCTGAGCCAAATATGGCACAACAATATCAAGAGGCTTACATACGATGGAAGACTATACTCGGAAAGCAATTATAAAACAATGGTAACGAAATAAACTATTAAAGATCAGTAATAACCTAAAAAGCTAAAACAACTATGGCAAAAGAGTATTTTCCACAAATTGGAAAGATTCCTTTCGAAGGACCAGAAAGCAAGAACGTAATGGCATTCCACTACTACCAGCCCGAAAAGGTGGTAATGGGAAAGAAGATGAAGGATTGGTTGAAGTACGCAATGGCTTGGTGGCATACACTTGGCGATGCATCTGGCGACCAGTTTGGTGGCAGCACACGCTCGTATGAATGGGACAAGGCAGACAATGCCGTGCAGCGTGCGAAGGACAAGATGGATGCCGGATTCGAGATAATGCAGAAGCTCGGTATTGAGTATTTCTGCTTCCATGATGTAGACCTTATCGAGCCTGCAGATGATATAGACGAGTACGAGGCTAATATGAAAGCCATAACCGACTATGCTTTGGAAAAGATGAGCGGCACTAACATCAAGCTTCTTTGGGGCACAGCCAATGTGTTCAGCCATAAGCGCTATATGAACGGTGCAGCTACCAACCCCGACTTTGATGTTGTGGCTCGTGCTGCTGTACAGATTAAGAACGCAATAGACGCAACAATAAAGCTTGGCGGCAGCAACTACGTGTTCTGGGGTGGACGCGAGGGCTACATGTCTCTGCTTAATACCGACCAGAAGCGAGAAAAGGAACACCTGGCACAGATGCTTACACTTGCCCGCGACTATGCTCGTTCTAAGGGATTCAATGGTACATTCCTTATTGAGCCTAAGCCTATGGAACCAACAAAGCATCAGTACGATGTTGACGTTGAGACCGTAGTTGGATTCCTTCGCGCACACGGTCTTGACAAGGACTTCAAAGTAAATATCGAGGTAAACCACGCAACTCTTGCCGGTCATACATTTGAGCACGAGCTTGCCGTAGCTGTAGATAATGGCATGCTTGGCTCAATTGACGCCAACCGAGGTGATGCTCAGAATGGTTGGGATACCGACCAGTTCCCTATCGACAATTTTGAGCTTACACAGGCTATGATGCAGATAATACGCAACGGTGGATTGGGTAATGGCGGTTCTAATTTCGATGCAAAGCTGCGCCGTAACAGCACCGATGCTGAAGATATCTTCATTGCACACATATCGGGTATGGATGCCATGGCACGTGCATTGGAGAACGCGGCTGCAATACTTACCGAAAGCGAATTGCCAGAAATGTTCAAGGCTCGCTATGCAAGCTTTGACGAAGGCGAAGGCAAGAAGTTTGAGAATGGCGAACTTACACTCGAGCAGCTTGTAGACTATGCCAAGAAGAACGGCGAGCCTAAGCAGACAAGTGGCAAGCAAGAGAAATACGAGACTATCGTAGCGCTATACGCTAAGTAATAAATACGAAGAGGGTGTGTCAAAATAGGAGTTAAAGGAAGTTAAGAAGAAGTTAACTCCTATTTTGACACACCCTCATACAAGCGATAAAATCCCTCTACCCTATTATTCGTAAACCTCGTCTATGCCATATTCCATATCATCGGCATCCTTGGCACAAGGGTCGAAACCCTCAGGCAGATTAAACTTAGAGTTAGGGTCGTAAGGCAGACTGCTGTCACGATATACCTTCTTCATGAAATATGCCCATATAGGCAGAGCCATAGTGGCACCCTGACCCATACGCATAGAGTCGAAGTGTATGTCACGATCCTCACCTCCTACCCAGCATCCGCTTACAAGCTCAGGTGTGAATCCCATAAACCAAGCATCGCTATTGCGGTTGGTTGTACCAGTCTTTCCACCAATATCGCCAGTGAAGTTGTACTTATAACGCAGGCGTCCGGCAGTACCGCCGTCTACAACACCCATCAACTCTACAAGCATCTTATTGGCACTCTCGGCACTAATAACCTCGTTCATACGTGGCTGGAATGTAGCAACTACGTTGCCATCGTTGTCCTCAATACGACTGACAAACAATGGAGCCACACGAATACCGCCATTGGCAAAGGTTGTATAAGCACTTACCATCTCGGCCACAGATACCTCGCACGGACCAAGACACAACGACATAGAAGCATGTATGTCGGGATTGTTGATACCATAATCGTGTAGAAGCTGCACAAACTGTTGCGGACTAAGCTTGCTCATAAGATAAGCCGATACCCAGTTGCTTGACTGAGCAAGACCCCACTTAAGCGTTACCATCTCTCCGGCACGCTTATGACTTGCGTTACGCGGTGTCCATGGTTGGCCAGCTACCATATATGTACGCTGCACATTAGGCGCAAGATCGCATGGCGAGAAGCCGTTTTCCATAGCAAGCGAGTAGAGGAAAGGCTTGATAGTAGAGCCCACCTGACGTCGTCCACCCGTAACCATATCGTACATAAAGTGTCTATAGTCGAGACCACCAACATATGCCTTTACAGCACCCGTCTTGGGATCCATACTCATAAATCCGGCACGCAAGAACGACTTTACATAGCGTATACTGTCAATCGGTGTCATTGTAGTGTCGAGGTCGCCATGATAGGTAAATACCGACATATCGGTTGGCGTATGGAATGCACGATGTATCTCCTCGTCGCTTGCGCCGTTAGCCTTCATCACACGATAGCGTTCGCTCTGAAGCACGGCACGCTCCATAATCTGATTTACCTGCTTCTTAGTAAGTTGCGAAGTAAATGGAGCGTTAGACTTGCGACGATTCTCCTTTGTAAACTCAGGCTGCAAGAAGCGAGCTACATGACCATAAACAGCCTCCTCGGCATAACGCTGCATACGCGAATCTATTGTGGTGTACACCTTCAGTCCATCTGCATTAAGATTGTACGGAGTACCGTCCTTCTTGAAATTCTTGTTGCACCAGCCATAAAGTGGATCGGTAACCCAAGCAATAGAGTCGAGCACATACTGACGCTTGTTCCATGAAGGATACTTAGATATGTCAGGACGTTCGGCTGTCATATATATGCGAAGGAACTCACGCAGATAAGGAGCCGTACCATCCTTATGGTCGGTACGGTGGAAGTCGAGTTTAAGGTCCTTTGCAGCATACTCGTCGTACTGCGAATCAGTAAGATATCCAGCCTTTCTCATCTGGTCGAGCACCACATTGCGACGCTCGCGACAGCGTTCAGGATAGCGTACAGGGTTGAACAGCGACGGATTCTTACATAGTCCGATAAGCGTAGCAGCCTCCTCAACAGTAAGATCCTTAGGCTCCTTATTAAAATAGGTGTTTGATGCGGTCTTTATACCAACCGCATTATGAAGGAAGTCAAAGTAGTTGAGGTATAGTGCAATAATCTCCTCCTTGGTATAGTTGCGTTCGAGCTTTACGGCAATAACCCACTCTATAGGCTTTTGCAACACACGCTGCAACGTACTCTTGGCAGTCTCAGAATAGAGCTGTTTGGCAAGCTGCTGTGTTATGGTAGAGCCACCACCAGCAGATGTCTGTCCTAATAGTCCACGTTTAACGATAGCACGTCCAAGAGCAATAAAGTCGACACCCGAATGATCGTAGAATCGAGCATCCTCTGTAGCTACAAGAGCATCAACAAGATGAGGCGACAGATTGCTGTAAGGAATGCAAACACGGTTCTCGCGATTGAAGTTCCATGTACCTATCACCTTGCCGTCAGCACTATATATCTGTGTGGCAAAACGGTTTATAGGATTCTGCAAGTCCTCAATAGGCGGCATATAGCCTATCCATCCATTCCATATAGCCGTGAATGCAAGGACACTGACAATAAATGCAAGGACAAGAGTTCCCCAAAGAAAGTGTACGAACGCTTTTCTCATGTTCTTCGTATTTTCGATTTTTAATGACTTCTGATTAGTGCACATATAGGTATGCAGTATGCAAAGGTAAGCTAAAAATATGACATTCAAGCCCACAATATATGTACATTTTATACAAATAGCATAAATTTCCACAAAAATGGTCTATAAAGGTATACGTATATCAGAAATTTGTTATAATTTTGCAGCCGAAATAAATAGTATATATATGACTGAACAAATACTTGACTACCTTATTTCAATAGACAAGACTCTTACAGTATTCTTCAACTTCAATGGTGGTTTGTTCAACGACACCCTATGGGATAGTTTCTCATCGCGCTTGACATGGGTTCCGCTTGCATTGGCATTCCTATTTTTTCTTTATCACAAACCAAAGAAATGGAAGGAAGCAACGCTTGTGGTGCTTGCCCTTGTACTTATCATAACGCTATGCGACCAGGTTACATCAACCATTATGAAGCCTTACTTTGCCCGTCTTCGCCCGTCGCACACGCCGGGTGTGGAGAATCTGTTGCATTATGTCAACGGCTATCGTGGAGGTAGATACGTATTTGCATCCAGTCATGCAGCCAACTCGTTTGGCGCTGTAACGTACGTGTCACTAATAGTTGGAAGACGCAAGATTTCAGCTTTCCTGTTCCTGTTTGCACTTATGGTGTGCTACTCTCGAATATACCTCGGCGTGCATTATCTTGGTGACCTCATGACTGGAGCATTGATTGGTACAGCCATAGCCTACACAGTTTATCGCATAATGCCATATAAATGCAGATATGGATTTAGAATACCAAAGTCGACAGCATTAAACCGCAAAGCAGTATTCTTTTTAAGGAACAGACTGCAACGCAAATGTGTATAAAAAAATAAAAAGCTAAGCCCTCGTTTGACAATGTTAAGCGAGGGTTTAGCTTTTATTATAATGTCTGCGATTGTTATAATGTCTGCGATTGCTTGAAATGAGATTAGTCGATAAATCGCTTTGTTATTTCGCCATACTCGTCGATACGACGGTCGCGCAAGAATGGCCACCAGCGACGCACATCTTCGCTATGTGCAAGGTCTATCTCAGCTATTACACTTTCTTCCTCATCAGCCGACGAGCGATAAAGCATCTCGCCCTGGGGACCAACAACCATTGACGAACCCCAGAACTGAATGCCCTCAGTCTGACCACTTGGGTCGGGCTCGAAACCAACACGATTGACCGATACAACTGGCAAACCATTAGCCACAGCATGACCACGCTGAACTGTTGTCCATGCCTCACGTTGGCGTTGCTGCTCATCTTCTGTATCATTGGCAGCATAACCAATAGCTGTAGGATAAATAAGCAATTCGGCACCCTGTAGAGCCATCAGACGGGCAGCCTCTGGATACCATTGATCCCAACATACAAGCACTCCAAGCTTGCCAACACTGGTCTGAATAGGATGGAAGCCAAGATCGCCCGGTGTGAAGTAGAACTTCTCGTAGTAAGCAGGGTCGTCAGGAATGTGCATCTTGCGATACTTTCCAGCTATGGTTCCGTCACGTTCTATTACAACAGCAGTATTGTGGTAGAGTCCAGGCGCACGACGCTCGAACAACGAAGTAACAATAACCACTCCACACTCCTTAGCCACCTGACCAAAGAACTCGGTAGAAGGTCCGGGTATTGGTTCAGCCAAATCAAAGTTGTCTACATCCTCTACCTGGCAGAAGTAAAGCGAGTTGTGGAGTTCTTGCAGAACCACAAGTTCGGCACCACGCATAGCCAAGTCGCGTATGCCTTCGGCAAGTCGCAATACATTGGTCTTACGGTCAGCGATATTGTGCTGCTGAAGATATCCTATTTTCAAATGCTTCATAATTTATTGTCTTTATTGATTTTACTTATACTATGTACACGGCAAAGGCGGACAGCATGGACGATATTATCGCACTCGCAGTTGCCAGAATGCAACAGCAGCTGCAGCCGCAACGTTAAGCGAATCTACTCCATGCGACATAGGAATGCGCACCACATAATCGGCTTGATCGATTGTAGCTTGTGGCAGTCCGTCGCCTTCGTTACCCATAACTATAGCCAACCGCGGTTCGGCAAGAAGTGTCTTATCATCTATCGACACCGAACGGTGAGTAAGAGCCATGGCAGCAGTACGCAATCCGATGTTGTTAAGACTGCTTAATGGTGCATCCATCCAAGTCCAAGGAATGGAGAATACAGCTCCCATCGACACACGTACAGCCCTACGTGTAAGTGGATCGCACGATGTACGAGTAAGCAACACGGCATCAATGCCAAGCGCAGAAGCCGAACGAAAGATAGCACCTACATTTGTAGAATCGACCACCCCGTCTATTACCACCACTCTACGTGCATTACCGCACACATCCTCTACACTGCGTTGTGCCGGACGACGCATAGCACAGAGTACGCCACGCGTAAGCACATAGCCAGTAAGCGTGGCAAGCAAGTTGCGACTACCAGTATACACAGGGATGTCAGGACATCTGGCAATTATATCAGCCGCGTCTCCCTCTACGTGCCTTTCCTCGCAAAGCAGCGACAAAGGCTGGTAGCCAGCATCGAGCGCACGTGTTATAACCTTAGGGCTCTCAACTATAAATATGCCGTTGCCATGTTCGTATTGATGGCGCAGTTGCTTCTCGGTAAGGTTGCCATACACCTCAACACCAGGCTGAGCCAATGACGTTATCTCAATTAAAGGCATATACGCTCCTATCTAACAGATTGTCCTTGGCTATTATAAATACATCTCCTTAGGGTACTGCATTGTAAGGCAGTGTATAGATCCATGCTGGCGCACGATGGTACGCGAGTCGATGGCAATGATGTCATAGCCTGGGAAAGCCTCGGCAACGACCTCAAGCGCACGTGCATCCTTAGCTTCCTGATTGTATGTAGGCACTATTACAGCCCCGTTTAATATAAGGAAGTTGGCGTATGTAGCCGGCAGACGGTCGCCGTCATCGTAGATGGCATCGGGCATAGGAAGCTTAAGCAAGCGATAGGAATTGCCATCGGCATCGGTAACATCCTTTAGTTGCTGCTCAAGAGCCTTAAAGTCGGCATACTGCGGATCGTTCTCGTCGTCGCATCCTACATACAATAATGTATTGTTGGGACACATTCGAACAATAGTGTCGATATGACCATCGGTATCGTCGCCAATAAGCTGACCATGATCGAGCCAAATAATCTTGCGGGCACATAGGCGCTCCTTAAGAGTTTGCTCAATCTGCTCCCTGGTCATTGGTTGATTGCGATGTGGTGCCATAAGACACATACTTGTTGTGAGAATAGTTCCACGACCGTCGCTCTCTATTGAACCGCCTTCAAGAACAAAGTCGTCATAGTCTACACGCTCGCCATGCAGTATTCCCTTTTCAAATAAAGTGCGGTTGATAAGGTTGTCCTTATCGGCAGCAAACTTCTCGCCCCATCCGTTGAAGCGGAAATCGAGCAGTCGGCATGTTGCCAACTTTTGTTCATCCTCATCACTACCAACTAAAGATTCTGCATCTGATTCCTTCACAGGAACAAGCGTAATAAAAGCATGGTCGCGTGCCCAAGTGTCATTGTTGTCGCACTTGATGATGCTCACGCCCTTAATCTCATTGTTATCCAAACTGTCTTCCAGCTGCTCGAGCACAGACTTAGGATTCTTGGCCGCAATTATTAGCGGCTCATAGCATGCCACAGCCTTAGCTATCTGTACAAATGTCTCTGTTATGTCGTCAAGATAAGGAAGCCAATCAGTTTCCTCATGTGGCCAAGTAAGCTGTACACACGCTTGGCGATGCCATTCGGAAGGAAGAATGTAATTGTTTTTAGACATAATATTATACGAACATTATATATGTTATCATTGATAAGTATGCAAAATTACAAAAAAATCCCATATCACAACACTATACTCCACATAATAATAAAATTAATTGCATACTTTCGGGCTTATCTCAATAAAAAGCAGTATTTTTGTAGTCCGAAAGGCCGTCCTCTGTCTTTTGGACTGACACAATGCCTTTGTCATTACTTAGCAAAAACAATAACAATTATAAATGAAAAAATTCATACTCGACCTTACGGTCAGCTCAATTGAAGCTTTGAGCGACAAGCATGTGCTCATCAAGCTTACCGACGACAAGCCTCTTCCCGAGATGCTTCCAGGACAGTTTGTAGAGGTGCGCGTAGACAACTCACCTTCTACTTTCCTGCGCCGCCCTATTTCTATTAATAATGTGGATTATGACAACAACGAACTCTGGCTCCTTGTAGCAGCAGTAGGCGAAGGAACACGCAGCTTGCAGCAGCTCAAAGCTGGCGACAAGCTGAACTGTGTATTGCCTCTTGGTAACTCGTTCACCATGCCTAACGACTCATCGCAGAAGGTATTGCTTGTTGGTGGTGGCGTTGGTGTGGCTCCTCTGCTCTACTTTGGCAAGAAAATCAAGGCAATGGGCATTGAGCCTACATTCTTGCTTGGCGCACGCACAGCCAATGATGTATTAGAGAAGTCGTTGTTTGAGGAGGTTGGCCGAGTGCTTATCACAACAGAAGATGGTTCGGAAGGCGAGAAGGGGTTTGTAACTAACCACTCTGTATTGTCGCAAGAGAACTTTGACCTTATATCAACTTGCGGACCAAAGCCAATGATGATGGCTGTGGCTCGCTATGCTTACAAGAACAACATCGAGTGCGAGGTTTCGCTCGAAAACAAGATGGCTTGTGGTGTAGGTGCCTGCCTTTGCTGTGTAGAGAAGACAGTTGAGGGCAACAAGTGTGTATGCAAGGAAGGTCCGGTAATGAATATAAAGAATTTGTCATGGCAGATTTAAGCGTAAAAATAGGCGGTCTTAAGTTGAAGAATCCCGTAATGACCGCATCGGGAACATTCGGATATGGTTTGGAGTTTGCCGACTTTGTACCTCTCGACGGTATTGGTGGCATCATAGTCAAGGGTACAACACTCAACCCACGTGAGGGTAACGACTATCCTCGTATGGCAGAAACAGCACAGGGTATGCTCAACTGCGTTGGCCTGCAGAACAAGGGTGTAGACTACTTCTGCAAGAACATCTATCCGCAGATAAAGGACATTGACACCAATATGATTGTAAACGTAAGCGGTTCATCGCCCGAAGACTATGCCGAGTGTGCTGCACGTATCAACGAGCTCGACAATATACCGGCTATTGAGCTTAACATCTCATGTCCTAACGTAAAACAGGGTGGTATGGCTTTCGGCGTTACTACCACTGGCGCCGCAAGTGTTATGCGTGCCGTACGCCAGACTTACCACAAGCCTATCATTGTGAAGCTATCACCTAACGTAACAGATGTAACCGAGATAGCCAAGGCTGTAGAGGCCGAAGGCGCCGACAGCGTATCGCTAATCAATACCCTTATGGGTATGGCCATCGACATAGAGCGCCGACGTCCATTGCTCAGCATATCTACAGGCGGACTTAGTGGTCCTGCCGTTAAGCCTGTTGCCTTGCGTATGGTATGGCAGGTTGCAAAAGCCGTAAAGATTCCAGTTGTAGGTCTTGGCGGCATAAGCACAGCTGAGGACGCTATCGAATTTCTTATGGCTGGTGCTACAGCCATCGAGATTGGTACAGCCAACTTCATTGACCCTACCGTTACTATAAAGGTGCGCGATGGAATCAACGACTGGCTCGACAAGCATGGATGCACTTCGGTGAGCGAGATTATTGGTGCGCTTAACGACTAAAGCGCACCTATTATATACATTGCGCATTAATATTGCATAACATTAATATTATAAAAGGTGGAACAAAAGAAATCACAGCGTGCCAATTTGGACGACAAGCGCCTTACGGGCTTCTTGATAGGACTCGTTGTAACGTTGTCGTTATTTCTTGCCGCCCTGCAATACACCACGGGGAATTCGGACAACAAGGCAAAAGAACCTGACGATGAGGAGACTCCTGACGTAGACCTTCTGCCTAAACCTAAGCGCAGCGACATGATTGCTGTTATTCAGCCCAAGCCGAAAAAACCTTCTACACAGAAACTAAAGATTGTTGAGGAGAAGGAACAAGCCGAAAAACTGAACAACATAACACAAATGCGCACTATTGGCTCTGATGACGACAAGGAGATGGAGGACGAGAACGACAAGCGAAAGAGTGATAAAGACGCACCCGAGACTGTTGCTATCGACGTAAACGACAATCCGCTAAATTTCCGCATCGTAGAGCAGTTACCCGAATATCCTGGAGGTATGGCCGCATTGGTGAAGTGGCTTAATAACAACATTATCTATCCACCTGCAGCCCAACGGCAAAATATACAGGGACGTGTGGTTATAAGCTTCATCATCAATAAAGACGGAACCACATGCAACCTGAAGGTAGCCAAGTCGGCTCACCCTCTACTTGACGGTGAAGCCATGCGCGTACTAAGAAAGATGAAGAAGTGGAAACCTGGTGTAAACAACAACAAGCCATGCCGCACTCTCTTCGCCATACCTATAGAATTCAATTTATAAACGTAAACACTACTAATATGTTAAAAGCTGACGAAATACTGAAGCTTGTCAACGATTATCTTGACAATATGCCTTACGACCGTAAACCGTCGTCACTATACGAACCTATACGCTATGTGCTGTCTATGGGGGGAAAACGCATCCGCCCTGTGCTTATGCTGCTTGCATACAATATGTTCAGCGAGCATCCCGAGGATATCTTGATGCCGGCATGTGCACTTGAGACCTACCACAACTACACTTTGCTGCACGACGACCTTATGGACAATGCCGACCTACGTCGTGGACACGAGACTGTACACCGCAAGTGGGATGCCAACACAGCCATCCTATCAGGCGACTCTATGCTGGTGCTTGCATATCAGCGTATGGCTCAATGCGACAAAGACAAGATGCCTGAGGTGCTGAACATCTTTACAGAAACGGCTCTCGAGATAGGCGAAGGACAGCAGTATGACATGGACTTCGAGCATCGCAACGACGTTACCGAGGAGGAGTACATTGAAATGATAAGACTCAAGACAAGCGTTCTGCTGGCATGTGCATTGAAGATTGGTGCCGTACTTGCTGGTGCTACAAACGAAGATGCCGACAACCTTTACCGCTTTGGCGAACAGATTGGACTGGCGTTCCAGTTGCAAGACGACTATCTAGACGTATATGGCGACACACGCGTATTTGGCAAAGCCATCGGTGGAGACATAACCTCCAACAAAAAGACATACATGCTGATCAACGCTCTTGCGCGTGCTAATGACG
This sequence comes from Prevotella merdae, assembly GCF_900290275.1. GTDB lineage: Bacteria > Bacteroidota > Bacteroidia > Bacteroidales > Bacteroidaceae > Prevotella > Prevotella merdae. Next base: position 337,948 of record NZ_LT985324.1, on the reverse strand, counting down.
AGCAACGTGCCGAACTTGAAAAATGGATATCGGCTACAGAGTTCGACCGCAAAGAGAAGATTGCCGCTGTGACACGTCTGTACAATGAGATTGGCATAGACAAACTGGCGCAAGAGAAAATAAACTTCTACTTCAAGCAAAGTCGCAAATATCTAGAAGCCATATCTATCGAAGAAGATCGCAAGGCTGAGCTTACAGCCTATGCACAGCGCATGATGAAGCGCGAATATTAAAGAATAATTAAACTCTAAAGAACAATTACTCGTGCCTTACCGAAGATTTCCAAAAACCGACACAGCACGACTCAACTCGATACGCACACTGCTTGACAACAATGATGTATACGCAGCTAACAAGCGCTTTATCGACATCGACCTTATAAATAAGGTGAAGGCGTATCAAGAACAGCTGAAGTCGTTGTGCAACTATTTCCGTCTCTGCTACGATGCACAGATGGACAACTATCGCTGCATAGCCAAGCCTCAAAAGCGCATGATGATGTACGTGCAACACTTCATGCGCGTGCTCGACATGTCTATAGAGCGTGGCGAGATTAAACCTACGGCGTTGCAAACCTTCTATACAGTGGACGACATCAACGAAACTCTGCGTCTGCTGCACAACGCAGACGATGCCTACCGACTAACGCCCAACATCATAGAGGGCGAGAAGAAACGCATTGCACAAGGAGGACGCCCCATATACAATCCCACAATAGGTATGGTGGCCACTCACTACGACATCTTTAAGGACATATACGAACAACAGCACATTATGAATGAAAAGGCCGACCGTGCCCTTGCCGAACTGAAGGCATTACGAGCAAAACTCGACCCGATTATTGTAGACATATGGAATCAGGTGGAAGCCCACTTTGCAGAATTGCCACCCGAGACCCGATTTGACGAGTGCCGCAAATACGGCTTAATTTACTATTATCGTACAGGAGAAAAGAAACCGGAATGAAATTTATAGACACACATACACATCTTGACGGCGAGGAATTTGACACCGACCGCGATCTTGTAATGGAGCGTGCCCGCAAAGCGGGAGTCAGCAAGGTGTTTATACCAGCCATAGACCTAAAGTCGGTCAAGACGGTTATAGACACCTGCCAACACTATCCTGGCTATGCCTATCCTATGATTGGCTTGCATCCAGAAGAGGTGCGTGCCGACTGGTGCAACGTGCTCGACGAGATGCAACAGATGCTTAAGCCTGGTCACCCATTCATAGCAATTGGCGAGGTTGGACTCGACTACTACTGGTCGCGCGAGTTTGAGAAAGAGCAGATGCAAGCCTTTGAGCGTCAGGTGGAATGGTCTATCGATACACGACTGCCACTTATGATTCATTGCAGAAAGGGTCAGAACGAGATGGTTAAGATGCTGGGCAAGTATCGCGACCTGTTGCCTGGAGGTGTATTCCATTGCTTTACCGGAAACGAGAAAGAAGCCGAGGAACTATTGCAGTTCCCCAATTTCGTGCTCGGTATAGGAGGTGTGCTTACATTCAAGAAGAGTCATCTGCCAGAGGTATTGCCCTCGGTAGTGCCTCTCAACCGAATAGTGATAGAGACCGACTCGCCTTATATGGCGCCCGTACCAATGCGCGGTAAGCGCAACGAGAGCGCTTACGTAAAGTACGTGCTCGAACGTCTTGCCCAGGCATATGGTGTAGATGACAGCGAGGTAGCGGCTGCAACTAACGCCAATACCAAACGCATATTCCCCTTAGCGTTCAAATAAAATGGTATTAGCCTGTATTCAAGTTGATTAAATTTTGTCATTTGGTAAAAAATGTTTAATTTTGCACTTGTTTACAGGTAACTATTGTTTTATTTTTTCAACACTAATATTTCGAAGATGAAAACTTTCGATTTCAAACCCCAATTGTTTTCGACGCTGAAGTCGTACAACAAAAAAACATTCATGAGCGACCTCATGGCGGGTGTCATTGTGGGCATCGTTGCTCTGCCACTTGCCATCGCTTTCGGTATAGCCTCTGGCGTAACACCTGAGAAGGGAATTATAACGGCTATCGTTGCAGGATTCATAATCTCGCTGCTCGGTGGTAGCAAGGTTCAGATTGGAGGTCCTACCGGTGCCTTTATCATCATCATCTACGGTATCATTCAGAAGTACGGACTTGAGGGTCTGACTATTGCCACCATTATGGCGGGTGTGTTCCTGATTCTTTTCGGTGTGCTGAAACTCGGAACTATCATCAAGTACATCCCCTACCCTATTGTCGTTGGATTTACAAGCGGTATTGCTGTTACCATCTTCACCACACAGATAAAGGACCTCTTCGGATTGAGCATTGACTCTGTACCTTCCGACTTCGTAGACAAGTGGATTTGCTACATCTCCAACTTCTCTACAGCCGACATCTGGTGCTCTATCGTTGGTATTGTGAGCGTTATTATAATAGCCATCACACCTAAATTCAGCAAAAAAATACCTGGCTCGCTCGTGGCCATCATCGTCATGACTATCGCTGCCTTGCTGCTAAAGCAGTACTGCGGCATTACATCCATCGAGACCATTGGCGACCGCTTCAACGTAAGCAATGAGATACCCAACATGCAAGTTCCTGCCATGACTTGGGACACAATAAAGAGTCTTGTACCACCGGCACTTACCATTGCCGTACTCGGAGCCATAGAGTCGCTGCTGTCGGCTACTGTTGCCGATGGTGTGATAGGCGACCATCACAACTCTAACACAGAGCTTATAGCTCAGGGTGTTGCCAATCTCGCATCACCTTTGTTTGGTGGTATTCCAGCAACTGGAGCTATTGCACGTACAATGACCAACATCAACAATGGCGGACGCACGCCAGTGGCTGGCATCATCCACGCGGTTGTATTGCTGCTCATCTTCCTCTTTTTCATGCCATTGGCCAAGTACATTCCTATGGCATGTTTGGCTGGTGTGCTTGTTATCGTATCTTACGGCATGTGCGGATGGCGCTCGTTCGTTGCCTTGATGAAGAACCCGAAGAGCGACGTAACCGTGTTGCTCATCACCTTCTTCCTAACCATCATCTTCGACCTTACAGTTGCCATTGAGGTGGGACTTATCATCGCCTGTCTGCTATTCATGAAACGTATGTCGGAGACTACAGACGTTAAGGTAATAATGGACGAGATAAACGAGGAGTCGGACATCGTTAAGGGCAACCTCGAACACCTTACCATTCCGCAAGGAGTTGAGGTATACGAGATTAACGGTCCTTACTTCTTCGGCGCCGGAAACAAGTTCGAGGAAATTATGGCTGCATTCGGCGACCGTCCGAAAGTGCGCATCATACGTATGAGAAAGGTGCCGTTTGTCGATTCAACCGGTATACACAACCTTACCAACCTCTGTATTATGAGCAAGAACGAGGGCATACAGATTGTGTTGTCGGGTGTCAACGAAAAGGTACACTCGCAGTTGCAGAAGGCTAAGTTCTACGACCTTATAGGCAAGGACAACATCTGCAGCCACATCAACCTGGCACTCGAACGTGCTAAGGAAATAATCAAGTAGATTGAATGAAAAAAGAACTCATCACACTATCACTTGCCACATTAGGCATTGCAGGCATGCAAGCACAGGAAAGCCAAACGGCTTACAACTTCCTGAGGCTTCCTGTAAGTGCGCATGCTGCCGCATTGGGTGGCGACAACATTACGATAATTGAGGACGATGCCTCGCTTATGTTTCACAACCCTGCATTATTGTCGTCGGTTGGCGATAAGTCGTTGGGCCTTAACTTTATGACATACATGGAGGGCTCAACCACAGCAAGCGCGTCGTTCAACCGTAATGTGGGCGACAAGGCATCGTGGGCAGTAAGCGGACAGTTTATCAACTATGGCTCAATGCGACAGACTGATGAGTTTAACCAACAGACGGGCGAGTTCTCGGCTAAGGACATTGCCGTGAGCGGATACTTCAGCTACATGCTTAGCCAACATATTGCGGGCGGTATTGCAGCCAAATTCATAACATCGTACATAGGCGACTACAACAGCATAGGTATGGGCATCGACCTCGGACTCAACTACTACAACTCCGAGGACGAGCTCTCTGTGTCGCTTGTTGCAAAGAACCTTGGCGGACAGCTTAAGGCTTACAACGACGATTATGACCCTATGCCTATAGACCTACAATTTGGCGTTAGCAAACGATTTGCCCACACTCCGTTCCGTGTATCGGCTACTCTTGTGGACCTTAACCATTTGAACTACAAGTTTGCCAACCATCTTGTAATGGGTGTCGACATAGACATGTCGCAATCGTTATGGATAGGTGCCGGTTACAACTTCCGCCGTGCCGATGAGATGGGCATTGAAGATACCGACGGCAAAAGCTCGCATGGAGCAGGATTGTCATTTGGTGCTGGCATAAACCTAAACCGCTTCAAGGTGAACCTTGCATACGGCAAGTACCATGTATCGAGTTCGTCAATAATCGTGAGCGCAGCCTATTCGCTCTGATAATTCAATAAGACTATATAAATAAGACTATATAAAAACTAATAACAATATGAAAAAAATTGTGATAGCCATCGACGGATACTCGTCGTGCGGAAAAAGCACTATGGCTAAGGATCTTGCTCAAGAGGTGGGCTATATATACGTAGACACAGGTGCTATGTATCGTGCAGTTACATTGTTTGCCATGCGTCATGGTTTGTTCGACGCCGAAGGCAACATCAATGTGGAGAAACTTGAGAGCCTGTTGCCTGAAGTTAACATCTCTTTCAAGCTTAATCCAAAGACCGGAAAGCCTGAGACATGCCTTAACAACGAGGTTGTAGAGAAAGAAATACGCTCGCTTGAGGTGTCGCAACACGTAAGTCCGATAGCTGCCCTGCCTTTTGTACGTGCCAAGCTTGTTGAGCAACAGCAAGCTATGGGCAACGAAAAGGGCATCGTTATGGATGGTCGCGACATTGGTACCGTGGTGTTCCCAAATGCTGAACTGAAGATATTCGTTACTGCTTCGGCTGAGATTCGTGCACAAAGACGCTTCAAAGAACTCGAGGCTAAGGGAATGCCTGCCGACTTTGACGCTATACTCAAGAATGTTGAAGAGCGCGACTATATTGACACTCATCGCGAAACATCTCCACTTAAGCAAGCCGACGACGCTTTGGTGCTCGACAACAGCTATCTTACAATTGCCGAACAGAAGCAATGGCTTATGGAGAAATTTCATGAAAGAACAGCTGAGTAATAGATAGTGAACAGCTGAATAAACAAGAAAGAATTGCTGAACAACAAAGAGTGAACAGCTATTTGGACACAATTGTATAAAAAGCGAGGCGGTTGCAAGCTATTTTCAAGCCTGCAACCGCCTCTAAATATATCAATATCAATTAATAAAGTTTCAAACCAAATCTCACATTACTTTGTGAGAAACATGTTGTTATTAACTTTTACGGCCTCAGCCAAAGCTGCACAACATACCAAAACTACAAAACCTAAAATCATCATAATCTTTCTACCTTTCTTAAATAAATCTTTGTTATCCTTTTGTTATCATCTTTCTGTGTTCTTCATCAACCAACTGGCCCGTTAGGACCATTTTCTATTACTTAGAAAAGTTGATTTTCTTGTTCACTACTACAGCCTCTACGAGTGCTGCACAGCAAATAGCGAATATAAATCCAAATACCATCATAATACTGTTCCTTTCTCTTTTTGTTATCCTAATCACTTTAACTGATGCAAAGGTAATACCTTTTGTGTACGCACACAAGTATTATGGCAGTTATTTTGGCTTTGTCTTATATTTATTGATAGAAATCAATGACTTGTCTTAAATTTGTGCCAATTAGTCAGTAGGCAATACATTTTGTCATATAAATAATGTTTATACATTATATAATATTAATGTTATGCACATATAATAATAGAGAAGTTTTTATTACTTTTGCCAAGCGAAAACACTAAGGCACCCCTATAGTAGAAAATAACAACTAATAAGCAATTAATAATGAAGGACGTTCCAGTATTGCTGCTCACTGGTTATCTGGGCAGCGGAAAGACAACATTGGTAAACCGTATCCTTTCAAACAAGAAAGGCATTAAGTTCGCAGTAATAGTAAACGACATTGGCGAGGTGAATATCGACGCCAATCTTATTCAGCAAGGCGGTGTTGTAAACCAAAAGGACGACAGCCTTGTGGCTTTGCAGAACGGCTGTATATGCTGCACCCTGAAGATGGACCTTGTAGAACAGCTGCGCGATATTGTTGCCGAACAGCGTTTCGACTACATCGTTATTGAGGCAAGCGGAATATGCGAGCCTGCTCCTATCGCCCAGACTATTTGCTCTATACCAACACTCGGACCTCAGTATGTATCTAAAGGTGTGCCACGTCTCGACTGCATTGTTACCGTGGTTGATGCCTTGCGCATGAAGGACGAGTTTGGCGGAGGCGACGCTTTGCAGAAGAGCGACTTAGCCGAGGACGACTTGGAGAACCTCGTAATCCAGCAGATTGAGTTCTGTAACATCATCCTGCTTAACAAGGCATCTGAAGTGAGCGCCGAGGAATACAGCCACCTTGTAGAGATAATACACGCCATACAGCCTAAGGCCGTTATCATGCCGTGCGACTATGGCAACATCGACCTCGACCGCATCATAAACACACGAATGTTCGACTTCAATGAAGTGGCTACATCGGCTGCCTGGATTAATGAACTTGAAAACCATCACGGCGACGAGGAAGAGGAAGAAGAGGAGCATGAGCATTGTCATCATCACGACCACGATGAGAACGATGAACATTGCCATCATCACGACCACGATGAGCATTGCTGCTGCCATCATCATCACCACGATCATGAGGGAGGCGAGGTAGAAGAATATGGTATTGGCACATTTGTGTACTATCGCCGCAAGCCGTTCGACATGAACTTCTTCGACAACTTTGTTGCCAAGCTGTGGCCAAAGAGCGTTATACGCGCCAAGGGCATTTGCTGGTTTAAGGAACAGCCCGACATGTGTTACCTCTTCGAGCAGGCTGGCAGACAGATAGGATTGAAGAATGCTGGTCAATGGTACGCTACAATGCCCGAGGACGAGCTTAAGCCTTTGCTCGAGCGTGAGGAAGGATTGCGCAACGACTGGGACGATACATACGGCGACCGTATGCAGAAGATTGTCTTCATCGGACAGAACATGGACAAGACGACTATTAAGGAACAGCTTGACATGTGTCTTACAGAATAAGGAAATAACATAAGGGTCTACGGCTTACCAGCCATAGACCCTTTTTATTATTATATTGTGCCACTCTCTTATACTTTATTCTTTCTTTGATCGGCAAGCGTAATCACATCGCAATCGCTGAATCGCGCTCCATCTATGGTAAGACGTACAATTGTGCGTTCCTTGTGCCATCCTTGCAGACCTGCCGCACCTGGATTTATGTGCAACAATCCTAATTGCTTGTCGTATTGCACCTTCAGTATGTGCGAGTGTCCACTAATGAATAGTTGAGGCGGATTGGCCATTATCTCTCTTACGATGCTGCGGTCGTAACGTCCTGGATAACCGCCAATGTGCTTCATCAAAACTTCCACATCCTCACATTTAAAGCGCAACACATCCTTGAACATCAAGCGAAGGTCACCACCGTCGCCATTGCCACACACGGCACGCAAAGGACGAAAAGTGGCAAGACGTTCGGCAATCTCTGTTGAGCAAAAGTCGCCACAATGCCAAATCTCATCGCAAGGTTCAAAGTATTTAAGGTAGCGTTCGTCCCAATAAGAGTGGGTGTCACTAATGATGCCTATCTTCTTCATTTCTGCACCTTACGTATAAAGTCGGCAATAAACTGCTTGGTGCCCTCCAATCCCAGGCGCGACGAGTTTACACACAAGTCGTAGCTTGCACTACTGCCCCATGTCTTGCCCGTGTAGTAGTTGTAATAGCTTGAGCGCGACTCCTCCTTATTGCTTATAATCTTCCTTGCCTCTTCTGGCGAGCAGTTGTTAAGCCTCTGTACGTTTGCGATGCGGTCGTCAAGGTCGGCTGTGATAAATACCGTCACAATATTCTTATGGTCGCGCAACACATAGTCGGCACAACGTCCCACAAACACACACGGCGATTCCTCGGCAGCCTTGCGTATGGCCTCGCTTTGGAGACGGAACAAATTCTCTTGCGACAATCCATTGTCGTAGAACGAAGAGTCGCTAATAAACGGAACATGCATGTGGAATATCTGGTCAAGGAATCCCTTTCGCTCGTCGTTCTGCTCAAAGAACTCCTCACTAAATCCGCTTTCCTTGGCAGCAAGATTAAGCACCTCGCGGTCGTAGAACTTGCAGCCAAACTCGTCTGCAAGCATCTTTGCCACTATTCTGCCGCCGCTGCCAAGCTGGCGACCTACGCTTATTATCAAATTGTTGTTCATAATCTATTAGGTTTATTATATAAGTTATGTAGGAGGTACGGCCTGCGTAGCCGCACCACGCAAATTGTAGTTTCAAAAACAGTGTGTTACGGTCGAAGCCGTATTATCTATGCTTTCTTGAACCTCTTGATATATTTCATCAGCATCACAGCAGCCACAACCAACGATACTACGTCGCTTATAGGCTGAGCCATCCACACGCCGTCTACCTGATAGAAGTGTGGCAAGACAAGCAGCACAGGCAAGAAGAATAGCAGCTGACGCGACAACGACAGCAGCATACTAATCTTTGCCTTGCCAATACTCTGGAAGAATCCGGTGCAAACCATCTGAATGCCCACAAGCGGGAACAACAGCATGGTGATGCGTATTGACCGTTCGGCTATCTTTATCAAGGTTTCGTCGGTGGTGAACAGACGCGCGCACTCGTACGGCAGGGTCTGAGCAATAACCCATCCCAGGGTGGTAATGCACGTGGCTATAATCATGGTGTACTTCAGTACGGTAAGCAGTCGGTCGTAGTTGCGTGCGCCGTAGTTGTAACCAGCTATTGGGAACATGCCCTGGTTCATACCCATGTTAATCATAATAAAGATGAAGCCTATCTTGTTGCAAATACCATATGCGCCCACAGCAAGGTCGCCACCGTGTAAGGTAAGGGCATTGTTGATGAATATGATTACTATGCACGAGCACACGTTCATGGCAAACGGCGACATGCCTATGGCCAATATATTCTTGATGATACGACTCACGGGGCGGTAGATGCCACGCCTGAAGTGTACGATACATTGCGGATTGCTGAAGATGCGCAGCTGCCACATCAGCACACAGAACTGTGCGATGATGGTTGCCAATGCCGCTCCGCCAATGCCCATGTGCAATGGCCATATAAAGATAGGCGACAGTATGGCGTTCAGTATAACGGTCATTATCGAGGCCATCATTGCCGAGCGAGGCTTGGAGGCTGCTCGCAGTATGGAGTTCATGCCAAAGAACATGTGCGAGATTACGTTGCCCGCAAGTGTTATTACCATATATTCGCGGGCATAAGGCAAAGTTGCCTCGCTTGCTCCGAAAAACATTAGGATGGGGTTAAGGAATAGCAATGTGACGATGCTGAACGCCACACCAATGATAAGGTTCAGAGTAACGGCATTGCCAAATATGCGCTGGGCTGTATCGTAGTCCTTCTGTCCAAGTCGCACAGAGATGCATGTTGACGCTCCTATACCAACACCAGCACCGAAGGCTGCGCCAAGATTTTGAAGAGGAAAGGTTATGGCAAGTCCGCTGATTGCCAATGCGCCGCAACCTTGTCCGATAAAGATGCTGTCGGTCATGTTATACAGCGACGCTGCTGTCATGGCGGCAATAGCAGGCAAGGCATACTGCATTAGCAGCTTGCCTACTGGCTTGGTGCCGAGTTCGAGGGTCGCTTGTTTGCTGTTATCCATAAATAATATTTAAAAAATGAGAAGCCCCACCTCCTGACCCTCATTATGTTAAGGGCAGAAAGTGGAACTTGTAAGGTTTAAATATAAGATAAAGCCTCTCTCTATCTGACGAACAGAAAGAAGAGACACTTTTAAGGTTTTAAATATAAAGAGCATTTTGCTCTCATGCCTATTATGGAGAGGTCAGAGGGGGTGTTTTTGTCTGAATTTCTGTTTAGAATCCGTAAATCTCCTTCAACTTAGCTCCCAGCTTGTCGCCGCGCAAGTCGAGCGCCACGATAGTGCCCTCCGGGTCTACAAGGAAGCTTGCCGGAATAGATGTAATGCCGTAGGTCTGTCCGGCGATGGTCTGCCATCCCTTAAGGTCGGAAAGGTTGATCCATCCCAGCTGCATGTCCTCTATTGCCTTCTTCCAAGCCTCAAGCTTGCTGTCGAACGAAAGACCCACAATCTCGAAGCCCTTAGCATGATACTTCTCATAGTTTGCCTTTACGTTAGGCATTTCGCCACGGCATGGTCCGCACCACGAAGCCCAGAAGTCGATAAGCACATAGTTGCCCTTGCCGCAATACTCCGACAACTTGTGTGGCGTTCCGTTTACGTCGTTCTCCACAATGTCCACAAACTTCTTGCCCATAAATGCCGCCTTCTTTGCCATAATGGCATAATAGCGTTTCACCTCGTTAAGGGCGGGATGCTTGGCATAAACGCGACTGTCGTCGAGCAAATCCTTCATCTCGTTATATTCGAGACCGAAGATAACGTCGCCGAGGTAGGCAACGGGGATCAGATTATCCATATTGGCTTTGATAATCTCAAGCTTGCGAGCGTTGAGCTTGGTATCAATGGCCTCAATCTTAGGCTGAAGTTCTTTCAGCTTATTCTTTCTCTCCTGCTGAGAAAGACCTTCATCGCTGTACATCTTAGCCACCTGCTGGTAGAGAGGCTCCAAACCTACGCTCAAAGCATCCACCTCACGGTCGTAGGCATTGAGCTTGGTGTTTAGCTCGGAACCTTTAAGAACGTTGTTAGTAAGGTCGGCTGTTATGGGCTTACCATCGTTGAAGAAAACACGATAGTCCTTCTTGGTAGTTGTAAGGCCTAACAAGGCGTCCTTGTCCGACTTGCCATTAATGGCAAATTTACCAGCTTCCACCTTTGCACTGTCAATAACTTCGGGACGACTTCCGTCAATATCCATAACATATACGGTTTTAACGCTTGCTGGACATGTGCCGTTGATGCGATATTCCACACTCTGCTGGGCAAATGAAGCTGTGGCAAAGAGTGTCATTGCCAATGTTGAAATAAAGTTCTTGTTAATCATATCACGTTCTAATTAATTGTTTTTTAAATTGTTTATTTATAATCACCTCTATTTGTTTATTAATTGATTGCAAAAATACCGATTTTTTGTCAAAACGACAAACAATACCCACCTTATTTTTATATGACTTAATAATTCGGCTATTTCAAAAAAAATGCGTACCTTTGCACCCCGAATTTGGTGATGCGGCAATTGCTTATCATTTGCCGTCCCAGCTACAGAGTGCTTGGTAAACCTCTTAAAAAACAAGAAAATGCAAACAAACAAAAAACAAGTGAGCGTGCTGTTTATGCTTTTCAGCACGTTGTTCTGCGTTTGTCTGATTACGGCAAACGTGCTCGAAACAAAGCAAGTGTCTATCGGTCTGTTCAATCTCAGCATTACTGGCGGACTGATTGTGTTTCCTATCTCCTACATCATCAACGACTGCGTGTGCGAGGTGTGGGGCTACAGCAAGACCCGTCTGCTCATCTGGCTTGGCTTTGCCATGAACTTCCTCTTTGTTACCTTCGGAGCCTTGTGCGACGCCTTGCCCGCCGCTCCCTATTGGGACAACGATGCAGGCTTTCATGCTGTCTTTGGTTTGGCTCCCCGCATTGCCCTTGCCTCGTTTTTAGCTTTCCTCGTTGGCTCATTTGTCAACGCTTATGTAATGAGTCGAATGAAGATTAAGTCGAATGGCAAGAACTTCTCTGCCCGTGCCATCTTGTCTACGGTTTACGGCGAGATTGCCGACTCGCTCATCTTCTTCCCCTTGGCTCTCGGTGGCGTGGTGCCTATGAAAGAGTTGCCCGTACTCATCGTGTCGCAAGTGGTGCTCAAGACTCTCTACGAGATTATTGTTCTGCCCATCACCATCCGCGTGGTAAGGGCCACAAAGAAGCTTGAGGGCGAGGACACCTACGACAAGGGCGTGAACTACAGCGTCTGGAAAATATTCAGCATTTAATAAAAAAACATTTACAGGAGGTACGGTCTCCGAACCGTACCGCGCAAGTGGCTGTATCGTATTGATAATGTGCTGCTTGAGTGGTACGGTTCGGAGACCGTACCTCTTGCTATATATAAACAGCCAGCACATATTTTTTAGCTTTTCAAAGTAATATATGTTACTTTACCATTTAATATTATTTACTTTGCCATTTAATATTATTTACTTTGCCATTTAATATTATTTACTTTGCCATTTAATACATATTACTTTAAGTAACAGTTCAGAATTACTTTACATACCCTCCTACAGATTGCCGTTCATATATAAAATTGCCGTTCATATATAAAGATAAATATGAATACTTCCTTATATATAATTATGTATAACCTTGCCAAGCGCCCCACTACACCTCGTCAAGATATTTATTTAATTTGTTATTTATATTAAATATTGTTAACTGTGTGAAGTAAATAAAAAATTATGTATACATTTGCAACGTAGCTTTAATTCATGATAACACAATTTAGAACACACCATAAAACACAATTTAAATATTCACATTTTTATTAATACTAATCAAAAACAATCAAAGTATGGCAAAAAATCTTAAAGTGGGTATGCTTGTATGCGCCTCGCTGTTAGCGGCAAATGCAGCTTATGCTGAAAACTCCGCCACACAGGAAGGTATGCGCTTTGAACAGCAAACCAGCAAAATCAAGGGAACTATTGTCGACAGCAAGACAGGTGAACCTATCATCGGTGCCAGCGTCAAAGTGAAGGGTACAAAACACGCCACAATCACCGACGTTGACGGCAACTTCGAGCTAAACGCTCCCGAAGGTGCCCCACTTTTGGTGTCGTATGTGGGATACAAGAACGAGGAGTTCGAGGCTCGCAACGGCATGAAGATTGAAATCCACGAAGACTCTGAATCGCTTGAGGAAATTGTGGTTGTGGGTTACGGCACACAGAAGAAGGAGAGCCTTACTGGCGCCATGGCCAACATCAAGGCCGACAAGCTGAAGGACGTTACATCGGCTACTGTCGAGAACATGCTCAATGGTAAGGTTTCGGGCGTATATGTGGCTCCTGGTTCTGGTCGTCCGGGCTCTACGGGTGCTATCGTTATCCGTGGTCAGACTTCTATCAATGGCGCTACGGCTCCATTGTGGGTTGTCGATGGTGTTATTGTGGGCAATTCGGCAGGCGACCTCAACCCTGACGACATTGAGTCGATGACAGTACTTAAGGACGCTGCCTCTACAGCTATCTACGGTTCTGAGGGCGCCAATGGTGTTGTTGTTGTAACTACAAAGCAGGCTCGTCACGAGAAGATGTCTATCACGCTCTCGGCTAAGGCTGGTGCCAGCACGCTTAGCCGCGGCAATATGGAGATGATGGACGGTGCCGAGTTCTACGACTACTACAAGTCGTTCCTGAATGTAGAGGCTGTTAACTTTCCACGTTGGAACGAAGACTTGCGCAATTCTAACTTCGACTGGTTCAAGCTTGCCAAGAAGACTGGCTCTACCCAGGACTATAATATTACGCTCAATGGCGGCAGCGACAAGATTCAGTCAATGTTCACCATGGGCTACTTCAAGGAGGAAGGTGCCGTTAAGGGATACGACCTCAGCCGCTATAGCACACGTATCAAGGTTATTTACAAGCCTTACGAGTGGCTTAGCATCAAGCCTAACCTCAGCGGATCGCGTACTACAGATAAAGACCGTCAGTACAGTGTAGGCGCAATGTACTCTATGTTGCCTTGGGATAATCCGTACGACGAGAACGGCAATCCTGTGCCCAACTACTATTCGGGATGGGTCAACTCAAAGGCTACCAACTACCTCAACGACCTTGCAGCGGGCAACTATTCTTCAAGCTGCTCGTACGATTTGTCGGGAGGATTCGACTTTGACGTCAAGATTACTCCTTGGCTCACATTCTCGTCTGTCAACAATTACAGCTACTACAACAGCCAGACTCACGGCTACACCGACCCTAAGTCGAGCGGTGGCGAGGGTGTAGACGGACGTATTACCGAATACAACTACAATGCGACACGTCGCTACACCAACCAGTTGCTGCGCTTCCAAAAGTCATGGGGCAAGCACAACGTTAACGGATTGGTGGCCTACGAGTTCAACGACTACGAGATGAAGTATACCGACGTTTACGCTACTGGTTTCCTATCTGGTTTCGAAGACTTCTATACAGCTGCCAAGCCTGAGAAAGCCAACGGCTACCGTCAGGCATGGGCTAAACAGTCGTACTTCACACAGTGGCGCTATAATTATGACAACCGCTACTTCGGCGAAGTTTCTCTGCGTCGCGACGGTCGCTCTAACTTCGGTTCGAACAACCGCTATGGCAACTTCTTCTCGTTCAGTGGTGCATGGAACATAAACAATGAGAGCTGGTTTAAGGCCGAATGGGTAGACATGCTCAAGTTGCGTGCCTCTTTCGGTTCGGTAGGCAACGTGCCAACATCGCTCTATCCTTCGTATTCGCTCTACTCTGTAGGTGCTACATACAACGAAATGTCTGGCGCACTCATCTCGCAGATTGGCAACAAAGACCTCACATGGGAGAAGACATTCACAACGGGTGTCGGCATTGACGCTGCTTTCTTCCATAACCGCCTTACTGCTACTCTCGACTTCTACGTCAAGAACACAAGCAACATTCTCTACCAAGTGCCAGTAACGGGCCTTGTTGGTGTTACTTCTATATGGAAGAACATCGGTAAGATGCGCAATACTGGTGTCGAGCTTACCATCGGCGGCGACATCATACGCACCAAGGACCTTACATGGAACGTTACAGCCAACATCTCGCACAACAGCAATGAGCTGCGCGACCTATACAAGCAGCGCGATGCCAACGGCAACTATGTTGTAAAGCCTGTGATTATCAGCGACGGTACTTCTATTGCCGGCACTGCACAGCGCATTCTTGAGATAGGAAAGCCTGTCGACACTTATTATATGAAGGAATGGGCAGGCGTTAATCCTGAAGACGGAAAGCCACAGTGGTATATGGACGATGCCAACGGCAACAAGGTGGTTACCGACAGCTATTCAAAGGCTTCTTACTACAAGTGCGGCAAGTCGTCGCCCGACGTTTACGGTAGCTTCAGCACATCGGTATTCTACAAGAACTTCGACCTTCAAGCCAACTTTGGCTACTCGCTTGGCGGACAAATCTACAGCTACTTCCGTCAGGAGTACGACTCAGACGGTGCATACGCAGGCGACCGCAACCAGATGAAACTACAAAAGGGTTGGTCGCGCTGGCAGAAGCCTGGCGACAAGGCTACACATCCACGCGCCATGTACAACAACCAAGACAAGGGCAACCTTGCCTCTTCGCGCTATCTCGAAAGCTCAGACTATCTGAAGCTGCGCTCGCTCACACTGGGCTACAACTTCGACCTTAAGAAGTATGGCATCCAGACCCTGCGCCTCTCTGTATCAGGCGAAAACCTCTTCTGCATTACCGACTACTCGGGTGTTGACCCTGAGCTTCCTGCCGACAGCAACGACAAGGGCGTGCTCAGCGTTACAAGCACAGGCGGTGTTTCGGTTTATCCTGCCGTACGCAAGTTTATGTTCGGTGTTAACTTAACTTTCTAAAACCCAGACTACAATGAAAATGAAGAATAGTATATTGGCTCTAATGCTTGGCGCCACATTATTTGGCTCGTGCGACATAGAGCGATTCCCGACCTACAACATGTCGGACGAACAGATAAAGAACGACCCCGCTGGCAATCTCGACGCCTTGCTCAACGGCATCTATGCACAGCTCAAGTCATGGTCGGACCCAATGCACCGTTGCGGCGAATACGCTGGCGACAACATGGTGATTCGTGGATCATCAACCGACGCCTTCTTCGAGTTCATAAGCTACTCGCGCACACCTAACAACTATCGTCTGCAGAGCTTCTGGGACTCTGGCTACAAGGCCATCGCCCAGGCTTCTAACGTTATCCAAATGGTGCCCGAAGGCCAAAGTACAGAGGTGGACAACTCGCTTGGCGAGTGCTATTACGTGCGTGGCATGATGTACTTCTACCTCTGCCGCGCCTACGGACGTCCTTACTATCAGGCTCCTACAAAGAATCTCGGCGTGCCTATCGTAAACGGAACACCCGACAACATTCTTGACCTGCAGCTCGACGACCGCGCCACAGTAGAGAACACCTACAAGCAGGCTATCGACGACCTTAAGAAAGCTGAACAGCTGCTTACCGTAAACCGCGGACCTGCCTACGCATCAAAGGCTGCGGCACAGGCCATGCTCTCGCGTGTCTACCTCTACATGAGCGGCACTTACGAGAATCCTAACCGTGAGTATGCTCAGCTTGCCAAGGAATATGCCGATAAGGTTATAGGCAATTCCGACTACGAATTGCTCCCACGCGAGGATTTCATGGTTTACAACACGTTGCGTCCTGAAGACAACAAGGAATCTATCTTCGTTGTTAAGCGTGTAGCTTCTGAGTACTCTGGATGGGACCACTACTACGGCATCGGCGGTATGTATTCTAACATCGGCGGTATGGGATGGGGCGAAATGTATGCTAGCCAGAAGTACATCGACCTGCTCAACGAGACTGGACGCAACGACTGGCGCCCGGCTTCGAAGAAGATTGTTGACGCTCGTGCAAACTTTATCGAACCTACATACACCGACGACAATAAAGAGGTGTTCCGTTTCATCTATGTAGGAAGCGACAACAACAAGCACTATGCACAGTTCGATACAAAACACACTGGCGACAAGGTTACTTGTGTTGACAAAGAAGGTAATTCATACGACCTTACAGTGGTTGACGCTACTGCCCAGTACTACACCATCAACTATGGTGGCAAGACCTATCAGGGTATGCTCGACAACTACATCACTGTAAACCGCGAGTATCCGCAGTTCTACATCGTGAAGTGCTCGCGCGAGGGCGAAGACTCACAGCTCCACTCTCCGGTCATCAGCCGTTTGGGCGAGATCTACCTCAATCGTGCAGAAGCTCTTGCCAAGCTTGGCAACTATGCCGAGGCCGAGAAGGACCTTAACAAGATTCGTGGACGTGCTATTGTAGGTGGCGAGTATCCTACCGGAACTCTCAACGCCAACAACGCATTCACACTTATCGACAAGGAGCGCCAGCTTGAGTTGGCTTACCAGGCAGAGCGCAGCTACGACGTATTCCGCAACGGTCATGCTCTGACACGCGACTATCCAGGTCCTCACAACCAGCATGAGGTGGTTAAGGCTTCAGATTATCGCGTTACATACTACATTCCTCAGAATGCTATCAACGCTTATCCGGGCACACTCACTCAGAATCCTACTGACGACAGTGGCGTAATCATGCAGTAAGCGGCAGTAGCCCATATTATTAAGGAGACAACCCACATACAAGTGGTTGTCTCCTTTTTTGTTCTTGTTCTCAGGTCATTTAAAAGTAAAAGAGTTCTATTAGCACATGGATTCTTCGTTCTTCACTCTTTGTTCTTCGTTCTTCACTCTTTGTTCTTCGTTCTTCACTCTTTGTTCTTCACTCTTTGTTCTTCCCTTAACTATTGGATTTTTCACTTTTCTCTTTTCACTTTTCCCTTAACACTCCTCCTTGTTCTCTTGTCTTAAAAAAAATACGTAACTTTGCACCAAAATTATAATCAAAAAACACAAGGAAATGTCAACAAATTCAGAAAACCGTCGTGACGAGGGCTTACAGGCTCTTGGCGCCAAAACCAAATATCGTGACGATTATGCGCCAGAGGTGCTCGAGTCATTCATCAACAAGCACCAGGGCAACGACTATTGGGTGCGATTCAATTGCCCCGAGTTCACATCCCTCTGCCCCATTACCGGACAGCCCGACTTTGCCGAAATACGCATCAGCTACGTGCCCGACGTAAAGATGGTGGAGAGCAAAAGTCTAAAGCTCTACCTATTCAGCTTCCGCAACCATGGCGACTTCCACGAAGACTGTGTCAACATCATCATGAAGGACCTCATCAAGCTGATGGCCCCTAAATACATCGAGGTTACAGGCATCTTCACACCACGTGGAGGCATCAGCATCTGGCCCTACGCCAACTATGGCAAACCTGGCACCAAGTGGGAACAACTTGCACAGGAGCGATTTGCAAAGCACGATATTTAAATACTAAAAAAACTTTCATAAGTGCCTTATTTGAATTTTTTTGCCTAATTTTGCACATTTGAAAGAGTATGCACGGGCCACACCACAAGCAAGGCGCGTGCAGCATACAAATCAGAATATAGAAAAAACAACTTTAATAGAGATGAAAAGAAAAATCCAGTTCAGTCTCGTTTATCGAGATATGTGGCAGTCTTCTGGCAAGTTCCAGCCACGCAAAGACCAGTTGGAGCGCATCGCTCCCGTTATCATCGAGATGGGTTGCTTTGCCCGCGTAGAAACCAACGGCGGAGCCTTCGAGCAGGTCAACCTTCTCGCTGGCGAGAATCCTAACGACGCCGTGCGCGCCTTCTGCAAGCCTTTCAACGAGGCTGGCATCAAGACCCACATGCTCGACCGTGGTCTTAACGCGTTGCGCATGTATCCTGTGCCCGACGACGTGCGCGCCCTTATGTATAAGGTAAAGGCCAAGCAGGGCACCAATATCACACGTATCTTCGACGGGCTGAACGACGTGCGCAATATCATCCCCAGCATCAAGTGGGCTAAGGAGGGCGGAATGACTCCACAATGCGCTCTTTGCATCACCAACTCTCCGGTTCACACTCTGGAATACTACATGAACATCGCCGACCAGGTGATTGCCGCTGGAGCAGAGGAAATCTGCTTGAAGGATATGGCGGGCATCGGCCAGCCAGCATTCCTCGGCAAGCTGACAAAGATGATCAAGGACAAGCATCCTGAAATTATCATCCAGTATCACGGCCACTCAGGTCCTGGCCTCTCTATGGCCTCTATCCTTGAGGTGTGCAACAACGGTGCCGACATCATCGACACAGCCATCGAGCCATTGTCATGGGGTAAGGTTCATCCCGACGTTATCTCTGTCATCAGCATGCTTAAGAACGAGGGCTTCGAAGTGCCAGAAATCAACATGTCGGCCTACATGAAGGCTCGCGCCCTGACACAGGAGTTCATCGACGATTGGTTGGGCTACTTCATCAACCCCGGCAACAAGATTATGTCGTCGCTCCTTCTCGGTTGCGGTTTGCCAGGCGGTATGATGGGATCAATGATGGCCGACCTTGGCGGTATGCGCACTACTATTAATAATGTACGCAAGAAGAAGGGCGAGGACGAGCTCTCTATGGACGACCTCCTCATCAAGCTCTTCGACGAAGTGGAGTATGTATGGCCGCGCGTAGGCTATCCTCCATTGGTTACTCCGTTCTCGCAGTATGTCAAGAACATCGCCCTCATGAACCTCCTCACCATCGAGCAGGGCAAGGGTCGCTTCGTGATGATGGACGAATCGATGTGGGGTATGATTCTCGGCAAGTCGGGCAAGATTCCTGGCACTATCGACCCAGAGCTCGTAGAGCTTGCCAAGAAGCAGGGCCGCGAGTTTACTGATGTCGACGCTCACACATTGCTCACCGACGCTCTCGACGACTTCCGCAAGGAGATGGACGAGAACGGTTGGGAATATGGCCAGGACGACGAGGAACTCTTCGAGCTTGCCATGCACCCGGAGCAGTATCGCAACTTCAAGAGCGGCCAGGCCAAAAAGAACTTCCTTGCCGACCTGCAGAAGCTCAAGGACGCAAAGCTTGGCGCAAACCTTTCTCCCGAGCAGCTTAGCGCCTACAAGCACGCCAAGGCCGACGCTATCGTTGCTCCTGTCAAGGGCGACATCTACTGGGAATTCTCAGGCGAGGGCGAATGCGCTCCTACTGTTGAGCCGTTCATCGGCAAGGAGTACAAGGAGGGCGACATCCTTTGCTATATCCAGGCTCCTTGGGGCGAGTTTGTTGAGGTGCCCGCAGCCCTCGGCGGCAAGCTCGTTGAGATTAACGCCAAGCGTGGCTCGAAGGTTTCAAAGGGCGACGTTATTGCCTACATCGAGCGCGAGCACGAGTAAACCTCTGAATACATATAAAAAATGTACGAACAGATTATTGACAAATACTACGGAGGATGCGACGAGCTGCGCCACATCCTCCTAACACACAGCCAGTCCGTAGTGCAACGCGCGCTACGGATTGCTGCAAATCACCCCCAACTACACATCGACACCAACTTTGTACTTGAGGCTACCATGCTTCACGACATTGGCATCATACGTGTCGACGCTCCCGGCATCCATTGCCACGGCACTGAGCCATACATCCGACACGGCGTGTGCGGAGCCGAGATTCTGCGCAACGAGCATCTGCCCGAAAGCTATGCACGCGTGTGCGAGCGACACACCGGAGCCGGACTCACACTCCACGACATTCTGTCGCAAAACCTGCCCCTACCCCATCACGACCTGCAGCCAGAGACCATTGAGGAGAAGCTTATATGCTACGCCGACAAGTTCTTCTCTAAAACTCATCTCGACCGCGAAAAAAACATACAACAGGCAGAGAAGAGCCTCGCAAAGTTTGGAGGCGACACCCTGGCACGGTTCCGTGAGATGAAAAGGCTGTTTGAGCCGGAATTGTAACAAATAACATTCATTAAAATTGAGAACTAAATCCGTCATAGCACTCCTTTTGTGTGTTGCCATTTTTGTGGTGGCAGCTAACGACACGCCCTTCGCACAACGAAAATTATCGCGAAAGACCACACTTGCTGACTCCATCACCAATGCCGACTCCACACGCCTCGACACCATAGCAGCCCATCTGGCCGACTCGCTCGAAGCCAACCAGCCCGACACCACCAAGATGGACTCTATGCAGCTAGCCATCTACCGACACAACAAGGCTATCGACGACTCCATACACCTCGACTCGCTCAACCGACAGCGAGCCAACGGTATCAACTCGCCCGTGCAATACACAGCCAACGACTCGCTGGTGTACGACGCCACATCTAAGACCGCACGACTTTACGGACAGTCTACCGTAAAGTACGAGAACATGGACCTGGCTGCCGAGAAAATTCACATGAGCATCGACTCGTCCCTGGTGCACGCAACAGGCGCCAAGGATCCAACCGATACCACCGGACACACCCTTACCGGCAACCCCATCTTCACCATGGGCTCCGACAAGTACGAGAGCGACACCATGGCCTTCAACTTCAAAACCAAGAAGGGACTTATCTCCAAAGTCTACACCCAGCAAGAGGAGGGTTTCCTTCAGAGCGAGCTGTCAAAACGCAACGCCAACGGTGACATCTATCTGCAACACGGACGCTACACAACGTGCGACGCCAAGCACCCAGACTTCTACATTGCACTCTCGCGAGCCAAGGTTCGACCAGGCAAAGACGTGGTCTTCGGACCGGCCTATCTGGTAGTGGCCGACGTGCCCTTGCCGCTTGCCATCCCCTACGGCTTCTTCCCCTTCACCAAGAGCTATTCGTCGGGATTCATCATGCCTACCTACGGCGACGAGAGCGCACGCGGATTCTATCTACGCGACGGTGGCTACTACTTCGCCATCAACGACAAGTGGGATCTTAAGCTCCTGGGCGAAATCTACACCAAGGGATCATGGGGCGTGTCGGCGGCAAGCAACTATAACAAACGCTACCGCTACTCGGGCAGCTTCTACTTCAGCTACCAGGACACAAAGAACGGCGATAAGGGAATGCCCGACTACACCAAGCAAACATCGTTCAAGGTGCAATGGAGCCACCGACAGGACTCCAAGGCCAATCCCTACAGCTCGCTGTCGGCAAGCGTCAACTTTGCAACATCCAGCTACGAGCGCAACAACCTCAACTCGCTCTACAACCCGCAGACGCTTACACAGTCTACCAGAACTTCATCCGTGTCGTGGAGCACAACATTCTCAAGCATCGGCCTCTCGCTCTCAAGCACGGCCAACCTCTCGCAGAACATGCGCGACTCTACAATATCCATGACGCTTCCCGACCTCAACATTTCGCTCTCGCGCTTCTACCCCTTCAAGCGCAAGCACATAGTCGGCGATGAGCGATGGTACGAGAAAATATCCATGTCGTACACCGGACAAATATCCAACAGCATCAACACCAAGGAAGACAAGCTGATGCACTCTAACTTGGTGAAGGACTGGCGCAACGGATGGAACCACAACATACCAATATCGGGCAATTTCACCCTGTTCAACTACATCAACGTGTCGCCATCATTCAACTTCCGCGACCGCATGTACACACACAAGGTAATGCAGTCGTGGGACGCTGCCAACCAGCGCGTGCAAAACGACACAATCTATGGATTCAACAACGTCTACGACTACAACTTCTCCATAGGCCTGTCTACCAAGCTGTACGGATTTTTTGTACCCAACCGCAAGATCTTCGGCGACAAGTTCCAAACCATACGCCACGTCATCACCCCAACAATCAGCTACAGCTACGCGCCCGACTTCTCGGCAAGCCGCTACGGCTACTACAAAACCTACCAGAAGACCAATCCCGACGGATCGGTAGAACTGGTGGAATACTCGCCCTACAACGGACAGCTCTACGGCGTGCCAGGCAAGGGCAAGACGGGTAACATCTCGTTCGACATTTCAAACAACGTGGAGATGAAGATTAAGAGCGACAAGGACTCTACAGGAATCAAGAAAATCAGCCTTATCGACGAGCTGGGACTTGCCATGAGCTACAACATGGCAGCCAAGGAGAAACCCCTGTCCGACCTCACCATGCGCATACGCCTTAAGTGGTGGAAGAACTACACGTTCAACATGACTGCCGTATTCGCATCATACGCCTACGAGCTCGACAAGAACGGACATCCATACGTTGGCAACCACACCCTGTGGGGAATGGGCAAGTTTGGACGCTTCCAGGGCACATCCCAGAACTTCTCATTCACGCTCACACCCGACAAGCTTAAAAAATGGTTCGGCAGAGGCGACGACGACGACCGCAAGAACAAGGGCAACAAGGACGAAGAGGAGGGCGTCGACACAGACATCGAGTCGAACGTAGACGACACAATGATAAACGCACAGCGTGGAGCCAAGAAGAAGAGCGGCGGCGGAAAGGCCGAAACCGACAAAGACGGATACATGCGATTCTCCATGCCATGGTCACTCACATTCGGCTACGGCATCACGATGAGAGAGAACACGGAGGGCAAGTTCAACACCAAGTCGATGCGCTACCCCTACAAGTTCTCGCAGAACCTCAACGTTAGCGGCAACATACGCCTGAGCGACGGCTGGAACATATCGTTCTCATCGGGCTACGATTTCGATCAGCACGACCTCTCGATGACCACAGCCTCGCTGCAACGCGACCTCCATTGCTTTAACATGTCGTGCTCTGTAGTGCTTGCGCCATACACCAGCTACAACTTCTCGTTCCGCTGCAACGCCTCTACCCTGACCGATGCTCTGAAGTACGACAAGCGCTCGGGCTACAGCAACGCCGTGCAATGGTACTAATAATTAAAAAACGGCCATTCGTACCGTTATCTTAAGATATTTTTGTACCTTTGCAACTGCCAACCACAACAATGGTACAAATTAAGGGGCCTCGTAGCTTAGCTGAATAGAGCGTCAGATTCCGGTTCTGAAGGTCCAGGGTTTGAATCCCTGCGAGGTCACTTTTAGACAATATTGCTTTTTATTTGATTGTATCGCTAACAGCTTCTTTACCAAGCTGTTAGCGATATTATGCTTTGTGTAAGCTGCTGCTAATAAACGAGTTACACCGTAAACACATACGTAAACAAGTTTATTTCGCAACGTTCGGGTACACCAGTAATTATCGGCTTTCTCGCACATTTGGACGTTCCATCCCTCTGCTTCGTAGTATATTATCGTTTATTCTTTCCTGACTTCGTCATTGCGTCACCCAAAAATCTTCATCAAAGAGTTTGGCTATTTTCTGATGCCTTGCCATCAACATTGTCTGAGTGTATACATCCTTGTTCAGAGGTAGCTTAATTTGTATGGTGGTAATGGTCTTTGCTAATGCAAGTACCTTGTTTACGCTCATCTTAATCTCTGAGACTTTCAACATGCGCTCCAGTTCCTTGTATACTTTCAAAGCCACAAAGCAGATGCATATATGGGCTTCGATGCGTTTGCGTGTAGTTACCTTTCGTAAGCGCGCCATGCTTGTAAGCCTTTTCCAAGGCTGCATATTCCCTTCTCCCGGTTATAGGCATCTTTCTTTGCACGGTCATCTGTATAGCCGACCAGGAGACGGCGTCCGCCTCCTTTGTCATATTCTACCATCTGGCAGTCGCGCTTGGGCTGTTCCAGTATCCAGTTCTTGACTTCCTGACTTTCATTCTTTATCTTCGCACCTATTATATACTTGTAGCCGTGCGCCTCAAGCTCCGCTATATTTGCATTGTTCATCAGGCCGGAGTCGGCCACCACAACGAAGTTTTCCAATCCGTATTTGCTTACAAACTCGTTTATCGTCGGCAGCATCGTGTGGCCTTCATATTTGTTGCCCTCATAGATGCAATAGGCAAGCGGATAGCCGCCCAAACTTACAAGCAGGCCGAGTAAGATCTGAGGATTACTGTGTCGTCCCTCTTTAGAAAAGCCGGTCTTGCGCAAGTCGTCCTCATAATCCGCTTCAAAGTAAAGTGTGGTGACATAATAGAATAGCACACCGATATTTCCACCGAACAGTTTTGCTGTATGGCGCACGCTGATGTCCTGTACGACTTCGTGCTGATGGTCGCTAAGTTTGTCAAGATAGCGATAGATTTTTGAGAGATCCACATCTTCGTCAAAGTGGTTTTTTCAGATATTCCACCGTAGCAACCTTGCTCGTTGGATATGCCAAACGAGCCTATACAAGCTTGCGGAACACTTCATCGTCAATACGATTGAAAACAATCCTGTCAAAAGTGCTGTCCAATATTCAGAGAATGCAGTACGTACTCATTTATGGGTTGCTATAATTGCATATCTGATAATCGCCAAAATCAAGGCTTACTACAAAAGTCCGTTTTCAATCACCGAGGTGGCTACGTTAATAAGAATCTCCGCACTCGATGCACTTCATTTTATTCAATAAACAAAACATACTTGCTTGTTAATCAGAAAACATTTAGTATATTTCCTCTATAAAAGTAGCCCATAAGCAATATAACATACTATAGAAAGCCAATTTCTGCTTGATAAAAAAAAGGCACACGTTTTTTTCAGACAATATAATCGCTATACACGACACCTTTTTCCAATATTTATCTTTGTGAACATCGAGACCACAGACATCTCTCATAGACTTGGAATTTAGGTAAAACATTGGAATTAAGAGCTCGTTTATGAACTCATTGGAGGAAACTCCGCTCTAAAGTTACTGCATAGAGCATGAATAGTCTGAAGGCTATGTATGGCTGTGGTCTCAACTTTTTTATAAAACTGGCGTATAATTCGCTTTTTATATAAGTTTGCAGATGTAAAAATATTTTAGTTTATTAGTGGCGGTCTTATCATTTGGTCGTACACCAAATCTGGAAAGAAATGGCTCAACAGCCTATAAGCAGCCAACATTCACAAAAGAAAAAAATAGTGTTAAAGTGCGTAAAAAACATAGCGATATTACGCGCAGAATACGTATATTTGTAGCAATTATGAAAGCTATAAACAGATATATTTCCGCAATATTGCTCCTGCTTACCATGCCTACGTTGGCGGCAGCCCAGGAGCCCTACCGCCATCACAACGACAACGATGGCAGTATGGCGCAGCCTCGCTTCGATGACTCAGCCCTACAGAGCATCATGCCCACACGCTACGGCGGACGCTCGCGCAAATGGCGCGAGGAGGCATTAGCAAAGGAAGCCGAGCACATGGAGCAGCACCAAGACTCGCTCAACTTTCCCCCACTTAACCAATACGGTCAGCCCGAAACCATAGGCCGCTATCCAATTGCTTTTAGCGGCTGGAGCAATTGGGCCCTACACCGTGATCTAAACGTACAGCTCGGAGCCTCAGTTTTTACCCAGTTTGGAAAGGGCGCACGTGGCGGAGTTGGATTCCAGCAGAACATAGCCATGATGTACGCCATGCCCGTAACCGACAAGCTGTCGGTGGCTGTAGGCGGCTACCTCAACAACGTAAGCTATGCTGGCGGCAACTGGCGCGACGCTGGTCTGTCGGCTGTCGTGGGCTATCGCTTCAACGACCATTGGGAGGCCTACATCTACGCTCAGAAGTCGATAACCAACAATCTTTCCAACCGCATGCGCTACAGCCTCTACGACAGCTACTACGGCGGATACGGCAATATGGGCATGGGCGCCTTGGGCGGTTTCAGCCGCAACTTCTTCGGAATGCCCGCCTACTCCATTTACGACCTCTACAACATGGGCGACCGCATTGGCGCCACAGTGCGCTACAACGTCAACAACAACCTGAGCATCGAGGTGTCGGTGGAGAATAGGAGATAGGAAGTTAAGAATTAAGAGTGAAGAATCCAATTGTTAAGGGAAAGTGTAGGTGGTACGGTCACCGAACCGTACCACACAAGTGGTGTTAGACAAGAAAAGCACATGGATTTTTCACTTAACTTCCCTTTTCCCTTAACCGTACCTCCTTATGAGAACACGAATTACCAAAATTATCCACGAATTTACCACGAATAACCTCCTTTACCCTCAATAAATAGAATTCGTAGCACGTCGTAGCGTCGTCGTTTCGTGCGACTATTATCGTGGCCATTTTACACTATTCTCGAGACACCTTTCGAGTAATGGCTTTGGTCAGAGCGTGTAGTCGCGTGTGAGCAATCCGCTTGTGGATGGACGTTGGACATGTGCCAGTTGGATTACATTTACAAAGAAAGTGCAAGGCAAACGTACTCAAGCTTTTGAAATGCTGCCTGTCTTCAGCAAAGTTACAACATTCTAAAACATCAATCATACGATTCTGTACGATACGTGCGATTGAGTGCGATTTTCTTTGTAAGACATAAGAACAGAAGAACATGTTTTTTTGTTAAGACATGAGAACATGTTTTATCGTAGGAGGGTATGACAAGCTTGT
Organism: Prevotella merdae; assembly: GCF_900290275.1. Classification (GTDB taxonomy): domain Bacteria; phylum Bacteroidota; class Bacteroidia; order Bacteroidales; family Bacteroidaceae; genus Prevotella; species Prevotella merdae. Next base: position 310,683 of record NZ_LT985324.1, on the reverse strand, counting down.
CGTACCCTCTTTGCAATGATTGTCCTGGTAGTTTAACTTTACGATATTTTGGTGGTACAAAGTTACGTATTACAATTACACAGCATACTATATATAATATAAGGTACGTATATAATAATGTGTAACGCGTGTAAAAGGAAGAATAAGTACATAAAAAAAAGGTCTCCAAAGTCGTTAGACCTTGAAGACCTCAAGTAAAGAAGGCAGCCACCTACTCTCCCGCATTGCATTGCAGTACCATCGGCGCAAGCGGGCTTAACTTCTCTGTTCGGAATGGGAAGAGGTGGGACACCGCCGCAATAACCGCCTAAAGTTCGTTCGCTACGCTAACTCACAATTTTGAATTTTGAGTCTTGAATTTGGAATTCGTTGCGTGCGTATAAGTTAGACACGTTGATTAAGCAAAACTATTGTTAAGTTGTACAACAACTGAAAGCACGACTACTCATGAAGAAAGTCTCGGGCAATTAGTACTGCTCGGCTTTGACATCGCTGTCTTTACACCTGCAGCCTATCTACGTCGTCGTCTACAACGACCCTCAATGGAGTTCTCATCTTGCGGATGGCTTCGCACTTAGATGCTTTCAGCGCTTATCCTAACCAGACTCGGATACCCAGCGGTGCGCCTGGCGGCACAACTGGCAAACCGGAGGTCTGTCCATCACGGTCCTCTCGTACTAGTG